>NZ_BAAILK010000026.1:616053-670297 GCF_054589475.1 Rhodococcus sp. no. 34 | reverse complement strand
TCGGAGAACCGCACCAGACCAGCGACGGATCGACGATCATCACGGTTTCGCGTCTGCACCGGCGGTGGCGCCGCGACCCGATACCGGTGCCAGTGGGAGTGTTCTCGATCCACGAGGGTGAGCCGTCGTGGTCACCGGCCGTCGATCACACCAGGGCGGCTTTGATGGGGGAGTTCATCGGGTTGGCGGCCGCAGTGATCGCAACTCTGGCCGTTCTACGTCGTCCGCCCTGGCCTGATGTGACGATTCAGAAGGGGTGACCCAGAATTACGCCGATCAGTTGGAACGGCATCGCGAGGAACATCGATCCGACGTAGAGCGGATAGCGAATCGGATCGCCGGCGAGGTAACCCTCGGCGAGCCAGGCCATGACGTCTGCTGATCCCATAGTCGTTACTTCCCTTCGCTGTTGTGGTTCACCGACATTTTCGGTCGTGGGAGTTGTTTTGTTACAAGCGAACTCGAAGGAGGAGTACATGTGAAGGCAGTTTCGACGCAGCAAACGTCGTCAAGCGAGATCCCCGGGGGCGGTGTCCTCTAACAGCTAAGTCTCGATACTTGGCACTGTGCCGTAGTGAAATCTGTGCATTCTGCACATGTCGGGACAATTCGGTGAGCCCTACAGTCGCTGCATGACAACGACACCTTCTCCTCTCTCAGGCAAGACCGTCGTACTGATCGGCGGCGGAACAGGCATCGGGCTGCGAGTGGCGCAGCTTGCCGTCGACGCCGGCGCGCAGGTAGTTCTCGGTGGCCGAACCGCATCCAAGCTCGAAGCAGCGGCCGCGCAGCTGGGTGAGGCTGCGCACTGGTTCACCGTCGACACCTCCGACGACGACTCGGTGAAAGCGTTCTTCACCAACATCCCCAGCGTCGACGCTCTCTTCACGACGGCTGCCGATTACCAGGTCGGCTCGTTCCGTGAACAGAGCGTCGATGAAGCGGCGTCGCCGTTCACCTCCAAGTTCTGGGGGCAGTACCGCGTCGTGCACGCTGCGCTCGACAAGCTGGCACCCACCGCATCGGTGGTCCTCATGTCCGGCGCTGCCAGTGTGCGGCCACCCGCAGCTGCCGCGGCATACGTTGCAGCCAACGCGGCAATCGAGGGGCTCGGGCGGGGGCTGGCGGTCGAACTGTCGCCGATCCGCGTCAACACTGTCGCTCCCGGAACCATCGACGGGCATCTGTGGGCTCAGCGCCCGGCGGAGGTTCGGGAGGCCGCGTTCACCTGGAGTGCCGAGAACAACGTGCTCGGCCGCGTCGGGAACGAAGACGAGATTGCACAAGCGGTGTTCTATCTCTTCACCAACACGTACACAACGGGTTCCACGCTGTACCCCGACGGCGGGTACGCGTTGCGTTAGACCCGTGCCATTTGGCGACTGTGTGAAATGACGACTGTGCGAAATGCATTGTCGTAACACGAAGAAACGCCAATTCGCCCATAGGCGTGACCCCTGCCACATTCGTACCGTCTTCTCCGAGAACACTTCCCAACTATTCGAGGAGTCCGTCATGAAAAACACGTCAGCGACCGCCGCCGGCGGTGAAGTGTCCGACGGTGACGACTACGCGCTCACCCGCGTTCCCGACGAAGCACGATATTCGTGGTTCTCGGTGGCAGTACAGCGATTCGGTCAGGTATCGGCACTCGCACAGTTCTTGCTCGGTGCGACGCTCGGCTACGGTATGACGTTCTGGAATGCCTTCTGGGCATTGACAGTCGGGGCGGTGATTCTCGAGGTCGTCTGTATTTTCATCGGCATCATCGGGGTTCGTGAAGGGCTCAACACATCGGTGGTCGCACGCTGGTGTGGATTCGGGCACGCAGGTTCCGCGGTGATCGGTTTGGTGATCGGGGTCAGCCTGATCGGTTGGTTCGGCATTCAATCTGCTGTCTCTGCATCAGGTTTGCACGGAATCATGCCGTTTCTGCCGCAGTGGGCGTGGGCTTTGGCCTTCGGTCTCCTGATCACCGCGATAGTCCTTCGCGGGTTCGGATCCATGCAACTGATCGCCAACATCACCGTTCCGCTGTTCCTGATCCTGGTCGGTTGGGCCGTCGTCGCCGAACTGCGTAATCACTCGCTGTCAGATCTGATGGCATCTGCTCCAGCCGGGCCGGAGCTCAGCTTCCTCGCCGGAACTACCATCGTCGCAGGCGGTTTCATTGCCGGAGCAGTGATCACACCTGACATGACGCGCTTCAACCGCACGGCAGGCGATGTCGTGAAGCAGACGCTCGTCGGAATAACGTTGGGCGAATACGTGATCGGGCTGACCGGTGTTCTCCTTGCCCATGCCGTTCGCAGTTCCGACATTGCCACGATCATTCTCTCGTCGGTCGGTTGGGTCGGCGTTCTGATCATCGTTCTCGGCACCTTCAAGATCAACGACTGGAACCTGTACAGCTCGGGGCTCGGCGTCGTGAACTTCATCGACGTCGTGTTCGGTCGACGGATCAATCGCGCAGTTGTCACAGCAGTTGTCGGCATCACCGGTTCGGTCCTCGCGGCTGCCGGAATCCTGAACTCGTTCACCGACTTCCTGATCCTGTTGGGCGTCGGATTCCCGCCGATCGCCGGGATCATGGTGGCGGAATACTTCATCGTCAAGACATGGCGCAAGGATCTGGAGGAGAGTCGAGCTGCGGGTACCCTCCCGAACTCGGCACCCACTTGGGTACCGGCCACGCTGGTGATCTGGATCGTCTCGGCGCTGATCGGTCATTACAGTACCTTCGGCCTGCCGTCGATCAACGCGGTGGCCTCGGCCTTCGTTCTCTACGTCGTCGCGGGTCGACTCGGCCTGATTCGCGGAGTCGGACGCACCGCAACCGAAGCGCCGCAAGAGACTTCGGGAAAATCTGCGCTCACGCACTAGCACGGCACACACTGTAGAAGGGAGTTCGCGATGCGAATCGGAATCGACGTCGGTGGTACGAACACCGATGCGGTCCTGATGGACGGGACCACCGTCATCGGGCATGTCAAACACTCGACCAGCAAGGACATCACCGGCGGAATCGGCGGAGCTCTGACGGCGCTGCAGCAGCAGTACTCGTTCTCTCCCAGCGCTGTTCAAGCAGTGATGATCGGCACGACGCACTTTCTCAACGCTCTCATCGAGCAACGCGGACTTGCACCGACAGCGGCTCTGCGATTGGGGCTTCCGGCGACCGCGGCGCTTCCACCGATGGTGGGGTGGCCGCGAGACCTGGTCTCCGCTGTGCAAGGAAGGCACTACCTCGCTCACGGTGGGCACGAGTTCGACGGTCGTCGTATCTCGCCGCTGGACCCCGACGAGATTCGCCGCCATGCCGCCGATATGGCTCGCAGCGGTACTCGTTCGGTCGCAATATCTTCGGTGTTCTCTCCGGTCAATCTCGAATGCGAAGCGGCCGCCGCGGAGATCGTGCGTGAGGAACTCGGCCCGGACGTCGCAATTTCGCTCTCGCACGAGATCGGTCGAGTGGGTCTACTCCAGCGGGAGAACGCGACCATCATCAATGCTGCGCTGCGCGAGCTCGCCGATCACATCGTCGACGGTCTTGCCCGATCTTTGGTCGAGCACGGCATTGTCGCGCCGCTGTACCTGAGCCAGAACGACGGAACCTTGATGGACATCGAGTACGCGAGGCGTTATCCGGTGGCGACTTTCGCTTCGGGGCCGACCAACTCCATGCGAGGTGCCGCTGTTCTGTCCGGTCTGGCCAGCTGTGCGGTGATCGACATCGGGGGCACCACTACCGACGTGGGCGTATTGACCAACGGTTTCCCCAGAGAAGCCACCACGGAGGTGACGGTCGCGGGGGTACGGACCAATTTCCGTATGCCGGACGTCTTCTCGATCGGTATCGGTGGTGGTTCGCTGGTGGATGCAGACGGACTCACAGTCGGACCCGAATCTGTGGGATACGAATTGGGTTCACGGGCACTCGTATTCGGCGGTGACACGTTGACGGCCACCGACATAGCCGTCGCGGCAGGCTTGGCCGACGTCGGAGATCGCAGTGCGGTGGCGCACCTCGACCGCGGCCTGGTGTCGACGGCACTCGACCGGATCTCGCGCCGAGTCGCCGACGCCGTGGAACAGATGCGGACCACGTCGGATCCACTTCCCGTTGTGGCGGTTGGCGGGGGATCGGTACTGCTGGAGCGTGAACTCCCGGGCCTGGGAACGGTGATTCGTCCTGAGCGCTTCGATGTTGCCAATGCGATCGGCGCTGCGATCGCGCAGGTCAGTGGTGAGGTAGATCGAGTCGAAGCGGTGCGGGACGGGCACCGGCAGGTTTTTGCCGACGATGCTCGCCAGGAGGCGATCGATCGGGCAGTCGCCGCAGGCGCACGGCCCGAGTCGGTGCAGATCGTGGAGTTCGACGAGGTCCCGATTCCGTATCTGCCGGGCAACGCAACACGTATTCGAGTGAAGGCAGTCGGTGACTTGGCACTGCACAGTGGTTTGGTCTCCACCGGTCAGGAGGGCTCACGATGAGTTGGACACTACGAACGGCGGATCTCGACGATCTCGCCAGGGGCGCAGCCTTGTTGGGCACCGGCGGCGGGGGAGATCCGTTCGTCGGCAAGATGTTGGTCACGCAGGCGCTCGGTGAGGCCGGTGAAATCACAATTCTCGATCCGGAGGAGCTTGACGACGACGCGTGGGTGATTCCCGTCGCGCAGATGGGTGCCCCGACCGTCGTGGTCGAAAAGATGCCGCGCGGAACCGAACCCGAGCTGGCGCTGATCACGTTGGAGAAGCACACGGGTCGAACTGCAGATGCCACGATGCCGATGGAGTGCGGCGGAATCAATTCGATGATTCCGTTGCTGGTGGCCGCACGGCGCGGCCTGCCGGTTGTCGACGCCGACGGGATGGGGCGAGCCTTTCCTCAGCTCGAGATGGAAACCTTCTCGGTGTACGGGATTTCGGCGAGTCCGCTCGCCATGGCGAACGAGCACGACGAGGTGGCGATCTTCGACACCGGAAGTGACAACAGCAGATTGGAGGGCCTCGCCCGCGGGGTGACGTCGAGGTTCGGTGGGATGGCGCACATCGCGCAGTACTCGATGACGGGTGCAGATGTGAAGCGGACGGCGATCCCACGGACTCTGTCGTTGGCCATGACCATCGGCCGGTCCATCAGACTTTCACGTGAGCAGCGGGTGGACCCGGTGCGGGCGCTTGTCGACAGTCTCGCCGACACGCTCTACGGATACGGGCGAGTTCTCTTTCACGGCAAGGTGATCGATGTCGACAGGCGAACCGATGAGGGGTTCGCTCGCGGTTCGGTGCGGATCGCCGGCGTCGGAGACGAAGAGCTGGAAGTTCAGTTCCAGAACGAAAATCTGATCGCCGTCCAATCCGGAGTGATGGTGGCGATCGTGCCAGACCTGATCTGCATCGTCGAGGCCGATACCGCCGAACCCATCACCACCGAGGGCTTGCGGTACGGGCAGCGCGTTGCGGTCATCGGGATCGCGACCCCACCCATCATGAGAACCCCGGAGGCACTGGCGGTCTTCGGCCCGGCTAGCTTCGGGCTCGATCGCCCGTTCCTGCCGGTGGAGACACTCGAGCAACCTGTACTGGCAGAATAGCGAGCCGTGAGCAGGCTGCACGCGGTCCGGGAGGCCGACCTCGACGCGATCGCAGCGGGGGCGGTGGTCCTGGGCTGCGGCGGGGGCGGCGATCCACGCTTGTTCGTGGAATTGCTGCGTCCACTGATGACGTCTACTTCGGTGGAGGTCATCGCGCCGGACCAGTTGCCGGAGGAGGCATTGGTGATGCCGGTGGGAATCGTCGGATCGGCCCTGGCCTTGGAGGAGCAATTGCCCTCCGGGCGTGAGTTTGCAGATACTGCAGCAGCTTTGACGCGCTGGACCGGGAAGCGTCCGACCGCGGTGATGACTTTCGAAGGCGGTGGACTCAACGCTCTCTCCGGCATTGCTGCGGCGTTGGCGTTGGGAATTCCCGTGGTCGACGCGGACCTGCTGGGTCGAGCGATGCCGCGGCTCGATCACTTCTCTCTCGCCGCAGCCGGGTTGGAATTGTGCCCGGTCACACTCGCCCAGCCCGGCGGCCTCATTACCGTCGTCGACGGAGTGGATGTGCTCGGCGCCGAGGTAGCAGTGCGGTCGTTGATCGGGAGAACCAGCGGTTGGGGCGCTCTGGCGATCGCGTCGATCGATGCGCGGACGGTGCAGGAGGCGTGCATTCCGGGAACTCTCTCCCGAGCATACGAACTGGGTCAGCACATCGGGGCCCTGGGCAGTTGGCAGGAGATCGCGGAGAGCTCCGGGGCCCTGGTAATGGGGACTGGCCGGGTGCGTGCGGTCCGTCGTAGTCGTCCGGACACCGGCGATCGTCGGGGCAGCGTGATTCTCGAACACGATTCTGCGGTGATACGAGTCGAATTCGAGAGTGAGTTCCTGACCGTCGCGTTGGACGGCGAGATGATTGCAACGTGCCCGGACATCGTGACGTTGCTCGACGTGCGGACCGGCGCCTTCGTCTCGTGTGAATCCGTGCACCAGGGGCACGATGTGGCCGTGTTGGTTCTTCCCGGTCCACAGTGGTGGGCGGACGAAGTGGGCAGATTGAAAGTTGTCGGCCCGCGGGCATTCGGGATCGACCACGACGCAGTGCTGATGGAGGCGCGATGAGCGCGAGTGTTTCGGCGTTGCTGAACAACCCGGCCTTTGTCGGGCTGTATCGACTTGCCGGGGAGGGTGATCCTGTCGTGACGACAGTGGGAGCACTCACCGGGGAATCGGCACAGTCGGCCGAGGCCGTGTCGGGTGCGGCGAGTTCAGGATCAGTTCTGGTGATTCTCGATCGAATCGACATCGGGGAGTGGAGATTCGACGCTCTCCTTCGGCGCACAGCGGCGACCGGCTGCCAGGTGGTCGCTGTGCACAGCGCTGCGGCGGAGGATGCGAATCTCTCGTTGCTTGCCGATCGGCTCGGACTGGTGGTGCTCGGAGTATCCGACCCGTGGCAGTTCAGCGTGGATCTTCGTGATCTTCTCTCGAATTCGCGGGCGGTGATGGCCGACGCAGTACTGCGGGCGACACACGCGGGCCAACGAGCCGGAGGAAGCGTCGAGAATCTTCTGTCGGTGCTACTGAACACCTTTCAGCGTTCATTCTTTCTCCTGGACACGTCCGGACGTCCGATGACCGGCGCCGACCTGTTGTCAGACGCTGATCGAGCAGCTGCCGGTATGTTGTCGGGTCGCGGGGCGCCCACCACGGTCGAATTGGACTCCGGCGGGGTCCTGATTGCGTGCCCGGTGATGTCCGGCGCAGCCCGAGAGCCCTGGCTGGCGGTGCTGCTCCCGGTGCGTCAAAGCGTCGAAGAGGCTTCTCTCTCAGTGGTTCTCGACGTGGCCTCGTTGGCTGCCGGGCACCGACTGGCCGTTGCGCGCATGGTCGACGAGCGTGAAGCGCGCCGGCGTAGCGCGTTGCTCGGTGAACTGATCGACACGTCAGCAGACGCCACACCCGGACTGCTCCGGCGCGCACTCGACGCGGGTTGGATGCTGGACGGATGGCACATCGGCATCAAAGTCCTGGCGGTCGGTGAGGTCGACCTGGTGGCAAGACGCAGCGAGGTTGCAGATGCTCTCGCCGCCGAGGGAATCGACGCCAATGTCGTGGAACAGGCTGACGGCTGGGCGGCGTGGACGACTCTGCCAGGCGAGCCGCGACCGGAGGCGATCACCAGGATCGCCGAGTGCATCCGTGCAGCTCAGGCCAGGTTGGAACCCACGATGGAGACCTGGGTAGGTGTGGGACGCGCACACGACGGTCCGGCTGGAATCGGTTCGTCCCTGTCGGAGGCCGGGGATGCCGCTCGGCTCGCCGGTTCCCGATCTCAAACAGGTCGATTCCTGCACGTGGACCGCCTCGGGCTGGCGCAGTTGCTGCTGGCGTGGACGCGAACCGACACCTTCCAGCCTGCGGCCGCGGCATTGCTCGCACCGCTACGCGATTCCAATGGAGAGTTGCTCGAGACTCTGTCGACGTACCTCGACGAAGAATCGTCTCTGGCTCACACCGCAACCCGAATGGGCTTGCACCGCAACACCGTATCGAGTCGGATCGATAGAATTCAGCGCCTTCTCTCGGTCGATCTGGCCGATCCGGAAACCAGGCTTGCGCTCCACCTCGCCTGCCGGACGATCGCGCCGTGACGACGGTCTTCGCAGCTTCGTCTTGACAAGCGCGGGAGGTTCCTGCCATCCTCGTTGCCAGGTCACGAGTACCAGTGTTCAGCCCCGGCTTGCTGGTCGGCAACCCTCCTCCGCGGTGGGGTGCTCCGGGTGACGACCCGGCTGCGTTCGAAAACGAATGCGGCAAGCGCGGACTCTTCCGGGGCCATCTCCCGACGAACGAGTCCTTGAACGTGAGGATTGTCTTCGATGACTGCTGTATTGAGTGCCGACACCTGCTGCACCACCGCGATTGCCAAGGTTTCGGGTGCCGACCTGCAGGTTCCATTGGTTCAGGGCGGCGAATGCTCCTACGCCAACTTCGACTACGCGGCCAGCGCGCCGGCATTGGCCCAGGTCACCGACCGTATCGCCGAATTGTTGCCCACGTACGCCAGCGTCCACCGCGGTGCCGGCTACGCGTCCCGGATCTCCACGCTCACCTACGAGAACGCTCGTGAATCCGTTGCTCGTTTCGTGAACTGTGCCGACGATCAGGTTGTCGTCTTCACCCGGAACACCACCGATTCGCTGAACCTGCTTGCGCAGTGCGTCCCCGGCAGCACCGTCGTCCTCGACGTCGAGCATCACGCAAACCTGTTGCCGTGGAACGACGCTCGTATCGTCACCGCCGCAGACACCATCGAAGAAACGATCGAGCGTCTGATCGGTGAACTGTGCACCAAGCCTGCCGCGCTGCTCGCAATCACCGGGGCCTCCAACGTGACCGGTGAGATCCTGCCGATTGCACGTTTGGCTGACATCGCTCACCGTTGCGGCGCACGTAGCCTCGTCGACGCTGCTCAGTTGGCTCCCCACCGTCGCATCGACCTGCAGGAATGCGGCGTCGACTACGTAGCGTTCTCGGGCCACAAGCTGTACGCGCCCTTCGGCGCCGGCGTTCTCGTCGGCCGCCGTGACTGGCTCGACGAAGCTCAGCCGTACCTCGCCGGCGGCGGCGCCGTGCGTGAGGTGACCGTCGAATCCACCGAGTGGGCTTGCGCGCCCGCACGCCACGAGGCGGGTTCCCCCAACGTGCTCGGTGCGGCAGCCATCGCGACCGCCTGCGAAACCCTGCACGCCCTGGACTTCGACGTGATCGCCGAGCATGAGAAGGCGCTCACCGCCCAGCTCACTGACGGCTTGTCCGCCATCGAGGGCGTCTCACTCGTGCGACTGTGGAACGACGCTCCCGACGCCGTCGGAATCGTCACCTTCACCGTCGACGGATTCGAAGCGGGCGAGATCGCCGCATTCCTCTCCGCCGAGCACGGCATCGGAGTTCGCGACGGTCGCTTCTGCGCACATCCGGTTCTCGCGCGCCTCGGCCTCTCCGGCGGTGCAGTTCGCGCCAGCCTCGGCCTCGGTAGCAGCTCGGACGACGTGACGCGGTTGGTCGACGCCGTGAACATCCTGGTTTCGAATCAGCGTGATTGGAAGTACGCGAAGACGGCAGGTGCGTGGAACCCTGTGCCCGAGACCCGCCCCTTCCTCGGAGCCGCAGACGACAATGCCGGCGCAGCCGAGTGCGTCTGAGCTGAGCTCGGTCCCCGAAAACTCGAACGGACAACTAGCATGGCAGCCATGGCACCAGCGGATTTTCCCGCCACCCCTTCGAGAGTGAGCGTCACTCTCGGTCAGTGGTGCCGTCGCCATGTCGATCTGTGCCGCACCTCTTCAGGAATGTGTTCGAGCTGACGATTCGTCTCGCTCATCCCATACTTTTCTGATTTTCGGAGGTCTCACATGTCTTCACTCGCTTCGCATTCTCTGCACGTAGCGGTCGAGTTGACCGGATCCGGTCACCATCCGGCCGCTGAGGGCGCACCCGGCAACCTGCCCATCATCGGCGGCGACTACTGGGTGGACCTCACCGAGGGTGAAAAGGCTCTCGATTTGGCTTCATTCCCTACCAATGTGGTTCGGATTCGCGCTGCGGATCTGCGTGAGGCACAGCTCGAACGCGCACGGATACGCGCTGCCGTCGCTGAAGAAGGACGCGATCCCGACAGCGTCGCAGTGCTGGTCGATCTCGAGATTCTGATCGCGCCGGAGGCTCGCTCCGCTCGTAAGGAGCTTGCGCAGTTGGACAGCGCGTTGACCTCGCCGCGGGTTCCCGTTTCGCTTCATTACGTCGGAACGCCTTCCGGTCTCGGCAGTTTGATCGCCGATATCCGAGCTGCGGAGGTCGCCGACGGCGTTACGTTGCTGCCTCTCGCATTGCCTCGCACGCTCGAGCATCTGGTGGACAGCACCATTCCGTGGCTTCAGGATCGCGGACTTGTCACACCGTCCACCGCAGTCGACGAGGTTCTCGGGCGTTTCGGACTGCCGCCCCGTCATCGCACGCTTGCGTCCTGATCGTCACCGATTGCATCTGCGTACAGGTGGAACAGCGACGGTAATTCGTCGGCACCGTCCACCTGTGCCAGAAGCGTCCAGCACTGCGCAGTGATCGACCGAGCCCTCGTGCCGATCCAGTTGGTGGGCAGTAGTTCCGGCGGCAACAGCGGATCCGGTTCCATGGCTCGCGTGAATTCCGCCGCGAGTTCGATGGTCATCGTGACAGCATCGGTACCCGGACTGTTCTGCAGTTTGTGCAGGCGTGCGGTCGCTACGTCGAGTAGCCGTTCGTATCCGTCAGCGATCTGGTCCAGTGGCCACAACTGCGCGGCAATCTTCACGGGGTCTTCGAGAGTGCCCACTTTCAGATCTCGAGTGGTGAGAGAAGACAGGTGCTGTTCGACGTCGAGTTCGGCGGCCGCATCGCGAATATACGGTTCCCAGGCGTGCGGCGAGACGTACAGACCGCCCTGGACGAGCGCGCCGCCGAGGTAAACGACCCTGGTGCGCAGCGCATCTCGCGCTTTCCGTGACGACTCCGGAATTGCGAATCCGGCCAGGTGCCAATACCCGTCCCACGGCGTCACAGTGTCGCGGTCTTGTCGATAGGCCAGCCGAACGAATTCGACGTCGGGTTCCATCTCGCGCAGGGCTTTCGGCGTTGCTCGTAGCGTGGCCTGCCGCCCGCGACCTTCCTGAGTGAACTTCCCCTCGGTGACCAACCGCTTGATGCACAGCCGAACCTGTTGATCAGTTTTGCCGAGGGCGTCGGCGGTGGCATAGAGGGTGTGCCCGTCGACAGTTCCGTCCGTGCGCAGTAGTCCCTCGATCAAGATCCTCGTGGGTACATCGACGTCCCTGTCGGTCATCGCATGTCCTTTCCTCGCTTCTCGACATCTTCGCCCACAACTGTACTATCGAATGCAATACGATCGTTTCAAATTCGTACGTTAGGGCGGGAAGATGGCAGCGGAATCGATGAGCGAGGGCAAGAGTAAGCCTCGTTTACGCAGGTGGATGGTTACTTCCCTGGCGGTGGTCGTTGTTCTGATCGCGACTCTGGTGGGCTGGACGCTGTACCAGAACACCTATGACATCCGTGAGGAAAAAGTGACGATCACCGGGGGATCGGTGCCGCTCCAGGGAGTCCTTGCACTGCCCGAACACGGTGACGGTCCCTTCGGGCTCGTGGTTTTCGTCCACGGAGACGGCCCGGTCGATGCAACACATGAGACGTTCTATCGACCGGTGTGGGAGGCGTTCGCAAAGGCGGGGTACGCGTCACTCTCCTGGGACAAGCCGGGGGTGAATGGGGCACCGGGCAATTGGCTCGACCAGAGCATGGACGATCGCGCGGCAGAAACGGAAGCGGCAATCGAGTGGGCGCGGGGACGTTCGGATATCGATCCGTCTCGGATCGGTCTGTGGGGTGCAAGCCAGGCAGGGTGGGTGATGCCCAAGGTGGTGAACCTCGACCCGGACGTAGCGTTCGTCATTGCCGTGGGTCCCGCGATCAACTGGCTCCAACAAGGCGAATTCAATACCCTAGCCGAACTTTCCGAGAGAAATGCGTCGGCCGATGAGTTCGAGAAAGCGCGGGTCGATCGTGCGAAGAACTTGGATCAGTTGGCCCGTGATGCATCGTTCGACGATCTCGTGGCCTCCGGCGAGGCCGACGGTCTCACCGAAGACCGGTGGAACTTCATCCGAAAGAACTACCTCTCGGATGCGCGAGCCGATCTCGAAACCGTGAAGGTTCCGGTGCTCTTGATCATCGGCGGACAAGACGTCAACGTCGACGTGGCTGATACCGAAAGGGTGTATCGCGAATTGTTGGACACTCCAGGGCAATTGGTGGTCAAGAAGTACCCCGACGCTACGCATTCGATCGTGGACAAGGATCTCCAAGACTCGGAAGTGAGGTCCGCTCTGGTGGCCGTCCTTGCTCCCCGTTCGATCTTCGCTCCCGGCTATCTAGCGGATCAGACTGCATTTTTGGAGGGAATTCATGGCTGACGGAATCACGGTTGTCGCACTGGGTGGTGCCGGTGCCATGGGCTCGGCAGCAGTTCGTCTGGCCGCAACATTGCCGGGAATCGGCAAGGTAGTAGTCGCGGATCGCGATATCGATGCTGCGAAGCGTCTTTCAGTTGAACTGGCGCAGGCGTCAGCGGAAGTCGAGGCGCGCAGCATCGACGTCACGGACGGTCGCACGCTACGTGAATTGCTTGACGGCGCAGACGTGGTCGTCAATACGGTCGGACCGTTCTTCCGTTTCGGCGTCGGCATTCTCCAGGCAGCGATCGAGACCGGGACTCACTATCTCGACATCTGCGACGACTGGGAGCCGGCCGTCGACATGCTGGAATTGGACTGTGCCGCGAGGGGAGCCGGAATCTGTGCGGTAGTCGGCATGGGCGCAAGTCCCGGGATGAGTAACCTCCTGGCCGCGATGGCAGTCTCGCGATTGGACGTGGTCGACGATCTGTATACAGCCTGGCCGGTTGATGTCGAGGGCGAGGACGAGTCGGTGGACACATTGAGTGCAGCCGCCGTTCACTGGATGCAACAGATCAGCGGCCAGGTTCCGGTGGTTCGTGCGGGGCGAATCGTCAACGAAGAACCGTTGCGTTCCATCGCACTCGAACTGCCCGGCGGACGTCGGGGGAACGCTTACGTGGTCGGGCATCCGGAGCCGGTGATGTTTCATCGGACCATCAATCCTGCGGGGCATTCGGCAAATCTGATGGTCATCACACCGGAAACCGTGGCGTTTCTCGACGTTCTCCGCGCCGACATCGACAAGGGGAGAATCGATCTCGACTCGGCCGCCGAAGAATTGGGCAAGCCTTCGCTCGGACGGATGATCCGTGCTGCGCCTCGAATGCTCACGCGCGCCGGCCACGGATCCTTGCCGTTGTTCTTCGCCTCGGCGACAGGGGCGCTCGAAGGTCGAGAGATGCGCGTCGTGGCACGTATTGCCGACGATTCGCCGGTATCGGAGTTGCTGTCGGACATGGCCGGTGCAACCGGAATCCCCTTGGCGCTCGGCCTTGCTCAGGTGGTGTCCCGGCTCGCCGACGGAACGATTTCGGATCGGATCGGTGTGCACTCACCCGAGAGCGTCGTCGACCCGGAAGTTCTGTTCACTGCGCTGGCGCGGTTGTTCGATCGAACCGACTGGAGTGAGATCGTCACCGTCGAATCCGAGTTCCGCTAGTCAGTTCGCGGCGTGTGATTCGATGCGACTGCGGATTTCGGTCTCGACGCGATCGGCATCCTTGGGGCTGAACGAAGGCGCTCCGTGGCCGGCGAGAGTGAGTACCACCGCGGTCTCCTTCCACGGGCGTGAAAGATCCAGGCTGTACCACGAGCTGAAATCTGTTGTTCCCCAGATTCGTAGGCGTCCGCTCAGCCATGACATGACTCCGAGGTCGACGGATTCGATCTGCGAGTACGGGACGAACTTGCTGACAAACGGAAAGTAGTAGTGGCGGATCGTAACGCCCTGATCGTCGATCCGGACGGTCCTGTCCTCGTAGATCGTTGATGTCCCTGTACTCACAGTGAAAACCCGGTCCCTGCTGTTCGACGCTCTCGGCGGATGCCGAAAACCAACCATACAGTCTCTACTGGGGCGGTGGCCCGTCCGAGTGTCAGGCGCTGGTAGTCCTCGCGACGACGAGATCGCTCACCGCGATCTGAGCGTTGCCGATTGCCGCCTGAACCGGTTCGCAACTACTCGATGCTCGGGCGAGCGCAAGAACTGCGGTGAGTAGGGCGGCGTCGGGCTCTCCTTCGAACGGTCCGCTCTGGACGTCGAACTTTCCAGCTCGCAACTGCTTTTGGGCGTTGATTCCCAGTTGTGAAATGACCTCGTCCATCGCGGTCAGGCATTGGGCGAGCGCTCCGATCGACCAGTAGAGATCGGCTGCAACGACGGGTGTCCCCGACGCCACGGTGCCGGCGCGGCGTAATCGGTTGTGGGTGTCGAGGAGTATCTCGGGCAGTCCGTGGTCTGCGCAGTGTTCCATCCCGCCGCCTCCGTAAGGTGTAAAGTTAGGTTATTCAATTACGGTAAAGCAGGGAGGTAAGGGATGCAAGTAGTTTTAGACGATTACGTATCCGGTGCGTCGTTTGCGACGGACCTGGTCAACACCTCACCCCGAGTGTGGGTGGAGGCTGGTGACGCGTTGCCAGACTCCCAGACGCTTCGGGATCTACTGAGTGAACACGGACTCTCGCCGGACGCACTCCGCAACGGACGCGGGCCGACCAGCGGTGAACTTGCGGACGTTCAGGGGCTCAGAGAGGAAATTCGTTCGGTTCTCGATGCTCCGACTGCCGGCGAACTAGTCGATCGCACTCATCAACTTCTCCAGGCCGTCCCGCATCACGTTCGACTTACGCCAGATTCCCAGAACGGCTATCGGTGGAATGCAGTACCGGACAACACAATCGATCTCGCGGGTGAACTCACGTTGTTGATCGGATACTCGTTGCTGGGGACTCTGCGCACATTGGGGTACGAACGATTCCGTCCATGCGCATCGCCGACGTGCAACGGGGTGTTTGTCGATACGAGCAGGGGAGGGCGACGCCGATACTGCATGCCGGCGTTGTGCGGCAACCGAATCAACGTCGCGAATCACCGTCAACGGCAGCGTCGTACTTAGCGTCTGCGCTTGCCCGGTCGATAGTGACAATCGAACAGAGTACGGCCGACTGTATGGGGAACTTCAACGAGATACAGACCACGTCAGTCCCGCACGATTGTCGCCATGGCAACTCCTAGTAGATGGCGGCTCGTATGAAAGCCCGTTCTGTCTCCGCGACAGCAGTTATCAGCGTTGGCGTTTTCACCCTGGCCGGGTGTGGCGGCGCATCCAGTCCCGAAGGTTCAGTCGGTGAGTATGCAAAGGACGGCAGTTTCACGACTGTCATCAACGCCGATCCCGGAAATCTGCACCCTCTGATCACCAACCTCACGTCGACTCAGATCGTGAACGCGTACTCGTACGATTCGTTGATCGACATCGACGCGCAAACACGCACTGTGCGTCCCTATCTGGCGGAGAGCTGGAGTGAAGAAGGGAACACGCTGAAGTTCGTGCTCAAGAAGGGCATCACTTGTGCCGACGGCACTTCCTTCACCGCACAGACCGCGGCCGATGACATCAACTGGGTCATGGATCCTGAAAACGCTTCACCGCTACGCGGATCCACTGTGCCGATGTCGACTTCGGCCTCAGCGGACGGTGACGAACTGACGGTGACTACCGCCGAGCCAGCGCCCTTCCTGCTCTCTCGAATCGGCGCGTTGCGGCTTCCGTGCGCTGCGACGCTCGAAGACCCGGCCAGCATCCGTTCGAGTAGCAACGGAACGGGTCTGTTCAAGGTCACCGAAGTTGTTCCGAACGATCACATCACGATGGAACGCCGCGACGGTTACACCTGGAGTCCGAACGGCGAGACCACTTCAGACACTCTCGGAGTGCCGAAGACAGTGACGATCAAGATTGTCACCGATCCCAGTACGACGGCGAATCTTGTTCTCACCGGCGGAGTGAATGCCGCAGCGGTCACCGGTTCGGACGAGGAACGAGTCTTGGCCGCGGGTCTGGATTCGAAGACCTACACCACGTTGTCCGGCGAGTTCATCTTCAATCATTTCGCGGCCCTACCCACGGCAGACCGTGCTGTACGGCAGGCCCTCGTGCAGGCAGTAGACCTGGACGACTACACCGAGATCACCACCGGCGGTAAAGGAACCCGTGCACGCGCCCTCGCGGTTTCGGAACCCCTTGCCTGCGACTACAACAGTGTCGAAGGGACGATCCCCGATTTCGACGTCGACGCAGCAAAGAAAACGCTGTCCGACGCAGGTTGGAAGGCGGGTCCCGACGGCATCCTGACGAAGGACGGTCGACCGCTTGCCCTCAACGTGATTTTCAACAACTCACGCGATACGAACTCTGCCGCCGCGGAATACGTGGCAACACAGTGGGAAGGACTGGGCGCGAGAGTGAAACTGACCGGCGGCGACTACAGTTTTGTCATCGCCAACACATTCAGCACCACCGACCTGTCGTCGTGGGACGTTTCCATCGGTTTGACGCTGGGGAGCGATACGCCGAGTATCTTTGCGAAGTACTTCACCGGCCCACCGAAGCCTGAAGGAGTGAACTTCGCTTCCCTCGACAACAAGAAGTACATCGAATTGTCCACTGAGGCTTCGCTTCTTCCCGGTGACGAGTCCTGCAAGGTCTGGGAGGAAAGTGAGCGGGCATTGTTCAAGGACGTCGACCTGCTGCCGGTATCCACGACTCCCGCTCACATGTTCTTCAACGGGGCAACGTCGATCTATCCGCCATCGAGCGGAATCCTTCCGGGCTCGGCGATCCGTGTCCTGAAGTAGGACCCTCGACAACCGCTCACTTTCGGGTATTGATCATCCGAAGAGCAAACCGAAATACCACTGCAGCACCCGCACCTGCAGCCAGGCCGGCGACGACATCGGCAAGAAGGACACCGACGCCTATGCCCAGGACGGCAGCGGCGGCGACAGCAAGGGCTACGTCAGCACGAGGAGCGGCGATCGCGGCATCCTTTCCCCGAGTATCGAACGAGCACCCATCTCAACGGAGCATGTCACGAAACTGTCGTCCGCAGGTGTATCAACAGCAAAATGTGTGAAACGCGTCGGCCCCGACGGAGTTGGACTCCGCCGGGGCCGGGCTGTGTGTACAGCGCAGTGTGTATTGCGCGCTGGCTCAGTGTGTCGGAACGGATTCCTTCGACGTGGTCGGGGACGTATCGGTGTGCTGGCTACCAATCTCCTTGCGGGAGTTGGAGCTGTTGAACCGAGGGAGGAAACCGGCCAGGACGAGTGCGACGACGGCGGATCCCGCAGCGAGGGCCATGACGACGCGGAAAGCGTTCTCCGACGGCAGCGTTGCCCCACCGATGGACATGGTCATCTGGGCGATGACGACACCCGCGATGGCGCTGGCGAATGATGTACCGAGGGAGCGCATCAGGGTGTTGAAGCTGTTGGCTGCACCGGTCTCGGACGGAGGAACAGCCCCCATGATGAGAGCGGGCATCGCGCCGTAAGCCATACCGGTACCGGCGCCGATGATCACGGCGATCACGATCAGTTCCCAAATCGAGTGCATGGCGAAAATGCCGATGCCGTAACCGATTGCGACGACAACGGCGCCGAGCATGAGCGTCACCTTGGGGCCGTGCGAATTGGTGATACGTGAGGACAGCGGAGAGATCAGCATCATGATGATGCCGGAGGGAGCCATGACCAGACCCGCGGTGAGCATCGAACCGCCTAGGCCGTAACCAGTGACTTCAGGCAACTGGACTACCTGGGGAAAGACCATGCTGGCGGCGAACATCGCGAACCCGAACACGATCGATGCGAGGTTGGTGAAGAGCACCTGGCGGCGGATGGATACGCGTAGATCCACCAGCGGCTTGGGGGTGCGTAGTTCCCACCAAGCCCAGAATCCGAATATCAGGATCGCGGCGCCGAACAGGGAAAGCGTGAGCGTGCTCGTCCAACCCCAGTCGCCACCCTTGGAAATGGCCAGTAGTAGAGCGATGAGGGCGGCTGAGAGCGAGATTGCCCCGCCGAAGTCGAACGTGCCACCTGTGCGAACCGTCGATTCGGGGACCAGGACGACAACAAGAACGGCCGCAAGAGCGCCGAGCACGGCTGACGCCCAGAACAGGACGTGCCAGTCGGCGTACTCGGCGATCAAAGCCGCGATCGGAAGACCTAGAGCGCCACCGACTCCCAGTGAAGCGCTCATCATCGCAACAGCGCCGGCGAGCTTCTTGGGCGGAAGCACGTCGCGCATCACACTGATGCCCAGCGGAATGACGCCGGCAGCAAGGCCCTGCAGGATTCGGCCGGCAACGAGGGGGATAACGCTCGAACTGAGTGCTCCGACCACCGAACCGGTTACCAACAGCGCCATGCTGATCAGGAGTAGACGCCGTTTGCCGAACATGTCGCCCAAGCGGCCCATGGTCGGGACGGCGACGGCAGCTGCGAGCAGCGTGGCGGTCACAGCCCACGCGGTATCGGACGCCGGCGCGTTCAGGTACTCGGGCAGATGCGGGATGATCGGGATCACCAGCGTCTGCATGAGCGAGACGACGATGCCGGAAAACGCAAGAACAGCCACCACTGCGGTGGTGGCTGGCGACTTCGTTGTCTGTGGCGGCGTTGTCGGTGGTGGTGAAGTGGTTGACGACATTGCGGTAACTCCATCGGAGGAAGAACGAATAATGGTTTAAGTCAGTTGCTTGAACTAAAGTTAAATCAAGTGACTGACTTAACGGAAGGCTGTGTCTCCGATCGTGACGAATATCTCCGGTGCCGAGCAGCTTCGGATGGTCGAGGATGATGGTGTCCATGACTACGAGGACTGAGGACGCGTCGGCCGATGTCGGCGGCGCCGCAAATTCCGCGCGCTCTGCTGCAACCCGAGACCGCATTCTCGCCGTCGCCGAGCAGTTGTTCGCAGAACATGGAGTCTTCGCGGTTTCGAACCGTCAGGTGAGCGACGCAGCAGGTCAGGGCAACAATGCTGCCGTCGGATATCACTTCGGAACCAAGACCGATCTGGTCCGCGCGATCGTGAACAAGCATTCCCAGCAGGTCGAGAAGAACCGTGGCGAACTGCTGCGTGAGATCGAAGGGTCCACAAATGTTCGTGACTGGATTTCGTGTCTGGTTCGGGCATCGACCGATCACTACGCCGAAATGGGTGGCCCGACCTGGTATGCGCGGTTCAGCGCGCAGATTCTCACCGACCCGGTCCTGCGGAAAATCGTTTACGACGAGGTGCTGGCCTCGCCTACTCTGCAGGAGACGCTTCGCGGACTTTCAGCCTGTCTGACTGACATGCCGATGAGTGTTCGACGCGCCCGCGCGGACATCGGGCGTAATGCGATCGTGCACATGTTCGCCGAACGCGAGCGCACGCTTGCCGAAGAGGGGCCGGACGCGGTCACGTCATGGGAGGACTTCACGACCGATCTCGTCGACGCGCTGGTCGGACTTTGGACTGCTCCGATCAGCCGCTGACCGGCCGTTTGTCCGCGCTAGCCGCCCGCCCCGGGGCAACCCTGCGGGATGGATCTCGCGTCGGCGGAAGATCCAGGAGCAAGCCGACTCCGGCAAGAATGACGACGAGCCCGCCGACGAGCGCGAAGGTGACAGGTTCGTTCAACCACAGCACTCCGATAGCTGATGCCGAAATCGGAACGAGAAGCGTGACGGCCGATGCCGCGACTGGACCCGCCTGACGAATTATCCAGAAGTAGACCAGGTAGCCACCGGCGGTAGCCCCCAGCCCCAGGGCTACCACGGCGATGAGTGGGCCGACGGTTATGGGCCCCGGTGGGGGAGCGACGGCGGACACCGGCACCAAGAGGGCGACCGCGGCAAGTTGTTGGCCGAGGGCCAGCGTCAGGGGTGGAGTGTCCTGGAACGACTTTCGTGCGTAGACACCTCCGACTGCGTACAGCAGCGCCGCGGTCAAAGATGCGCCAATGGCCAGCATTGCGCGACTGTCGATCGTTGACGGAATTCCGCCGACAAGCACCGAGACGCCGACGATGCCGATCGCGACCCCCGAGAGTTTTCGCCAGGTGATCTTTTGTCGAAGCCAGAAAGCGGCGACGAATACGGTGAACATCGGAGTCGTGGCATTCAGGATCGACGCCGTCGACGAGTTGAGGCCGACGATCGCAGTTGCGACAAGTGTCAGGGGCCCAGCGACGTTGAGGGCAGCCAGCAGTAGGAATGCAGGAAACCGATGACCGACCGCGCGCCAGGTCGATCTGCTGGAAGCAGTTATCAGCGCGAGAACCAACGCTGCAACAATGAAGCGGCCGTGCGTCGTGCCGACGGCGCCGAGAGTTGGTTCTGCCACAGCAACCAGGGGGAACGAGCTTCCCCAAAGCATGCCGACCAACAGCAAAGCTCCAACTACGGCGAATCGGCTGCTGCCGATTGCTTTCCAGTTCTTCATTGCTCCTCTTCGTCGACGACCTCGCGGACATGGATGGTCGATACCAGACCTACCCTATACCCCCAGTAGGTATAGGGTTGACTGTGTCATGATGCTGCAGACGAGCGGGGATCCAGCGACGGTATATTCCCTATCCCGCAACGGTTTATACGGCGAGATGTCAACTGAACGCACCCTCAGGCTCAGTAAAATATACCTATAGGGGGTATACTGGCGGTTGTATAGGGCTCGCTTGCGGGCCACATCCGTCCCGCAAAAGAACAGGAATCCCAATGAGCAGTTGTGGCTGTGGCAACACCCCGAAGTCTGACGCCAAAGGCGATGTCGGCGCTGTCGGTTCGGCGATGCCGACCGGTGGTAAAGACCTACTCAACGCTGGCAGTAGTGAACTCGTCGAATGTCGGGTCATGCCCGGCAGTGTGATCGAAAAGGCGCGTGCCGAAGCGGAAGGCCTGTTCCGTGACTTCGAAGGTAATCGGTACTGGTTCTGCTGCAAGGGATGTGGTCCTCGATTCGACGCAAATCCGAGGAAGTACGCCGACGTGAGTTGAGCCAAGAGTGGTGGTGCAGGCGATGGCTGCACCACCACTTTCGTTGTAGCGCTGTCGGGGTTCAGTCGGACCGTCGACGTCAGACGGTGCGAGCGCACGCGCACTGGGCAGCCGCCAAGGTGCATTCGCCTCGGGTGGTTTCGTACGTCGCCTGTCCGGGCAATTCAACAACCGTCTCCCGAGGCCAAAGTACAAATCCTGCAACGGCTCCCACTGCGGCAAGCGCTGCAAGGATGCTCCAGGTGACCGCAAATCCCGCGCTCGAACCAACCCATCCGGCGATCGGATAGGTGACAAGCCAGGCAAGGTGCGACAGGGAGAACTGGGCTGCGAACACCTCCGGTATACCTGCGGGTTCGACGGAGCGCCGAAGTACTTTTCCGGTCGGAGTGACGATCATGGCCATGCCGGCGCCGACGAGCGCCCACACTGCGGCAGTGAGCATCCACGTGAATACACCGGCCACGGCGAGGGCTGCTGCCGCGCCGGCGCTGACGACCAGGACAACGGAACCTGCTGTCATCACAGTTCGTTCAGCGGTTCTGTCGAGAACGCGTGGAAGAAGAAGCGCGGTCACCAACGTGCCGGTGCCTGACGCGGCAAGCATCCACGCCACGTCGGATTGGGTTCCACCGAGCTCGTCGCGGACGTAGTTGACGGTGTTGACCACCACGATCGATCCGGCTGCTGCCACCACGAGATTGAGTGCCATGATGCCGCGCAGTCGCGGTGTGGTCACGAAGATTCGCACCCCCGACGCGATCCGATCCCACGCCTTGCGGTGAGTACTTCGGCGAGCGTTGGGGATTCGGGTGGCCAGCACGAGCAGTGCCGAGACCGCAAAGCCCACGGAGGTGGCGACGAACAACAGGTTGAATGTCATGAAGGACAGTGCGACTGCGGCAAGAACAGGGCTGAGCAGGCTTTCCATCGTGTAAGCGACCTGCGATGCCGACAGTGCGCGGGTGAAATCGGCCTCGTCGGTCACGATGTC
Organism: Rhodococcus sp. no. 34; assembly: GCF_054589475.1. NCBI lineage: Bacteria > Bacillati > Actinomycetota > Actinomycetes > Mycobacteriales > Nocardiaceae > Rhodococcus > Rhodococcus sp. no. 34. The sequence continues at coordinate 648,136 of NZ_BAAILK010000026.1, read as the reverse complement.
AGGGATGACCGCTTGGAACGTGGGAGTGAACGCTGCCGATGCAGCTTGGAGAACACCTACCAGCACGTAGATGTGCCAGATCTCGCTGACGAAGGGCAATGCGATCACGACCGCTGCGCGAATGGCGTCGAGGGCAACGAGGAAAGCCCGTCTCGGCAACCGGTCTACGTACGCCGCCGCGAGTGGAGCGATCACGACGTACAGGGACATCTTGATCGTCAGCGCGGTGGCCAGCACGGCTCCGGCGCTCGGTCCGGCGAGTTCGTAGGCGAGTAGACCTAGCGCAACCGTCGCCAACCCGGTGCCGAACAGCGCGATGATCTGGGCGCTGAAGAGCAGGCGATAGTCGCGAATCAAGAACAGACGCAGGCTGTTCCGTTCCGGTGCGGACTTAGCGATCCGGTTCATTTGGTTTCACTCCCGCGACAAGATTGAAAGCTCCGGTCAGGACATTGAGGGCGACGATTCCGACTACGTCGGCGATCTCGCGATCACCGTAGCCGTGCGCTCGAAGGCCCGTGATGTGTTCGTCTGAAATCGAGGCAGGCTCCCGATAGACGCGAAGTCCGAGGTCGATCATTGCCGCGATGGCGGGATCGGCCGAGGTGCCCGCGCGGGCACGCTCGATCTCGTCCGCCTCGACGCCGTTGGCGTGTGCGGCGGCCACGTGGGCTTCGAGGCAAACAGCGCAACCTTGCTGGACCTGCACAGCGATAGAGATTCGCTCGGTGATCTTGCGGCTCAGTTTCGCTCGCTTCATTGCTCGGCTGAGTTGCAGATAGCCGCCCAGCACAGCGGGCGAATGAGCCATCGCCGCGACCATGTCACCGACCTGTCCGTGACGGTTCACGAGTTCGGCGAGAAGGTCTTTCGATGCACCGACAGCGGTGGTGGGCGTGAGAGAAGCAAGGCGCGACATAACGAGTCCTAAGTGGTTCCGCCGGTGGTGGGTTCGGCTGGTGACAGCCGGCCGAACCCACCACTGGAGTTGGTCAAGAATTGACGGTGGATTGAACGGTTCGAGGATCGTCGACCTTGGTCGACCGCATCACGACCGCGGTGATTGCTGCGCCAACCACTGCGATGGCGGCTGCTCCGAGGAACACGGCGGAGAAACCGTTCGTCAACTCCGTCAGGTCACCGAGTTGATCAGCGCCGAACACTGCTGCGATCGCGGTCATCACCGCGAGGCCGACAGCCGAGCCGACCTGGTAACTGACGTTGACGATGCCGGAAGCCAATCCGCCCTCTTCCGGGCGTGCAGCCGAAATCGCCGTACCGAGTGAGGGAATGAACGCCAGCGTCATACCTGCCGCAGCCACGAGCGACGCCGGCAGTACGTCGACCCAGAAGTTGCCGGTGGGCCGGATCAACGACATCCAACCCAAACCGATTCCCAGTACCAGCAATCCGGTCACGATCATCGCTTTTGCACCGAAGCGTGCCATGGCCCGTGGTGCCACGACGACCATGCCGAGCATGACGAAGATCGTCATCGGCAGCAGCGCCGCACCGGCCGGGAAGGCGCTGTATCCGAGCACTTGCTGCAGGTACAGGTTCAGGAAGAACCACATCGGTATCCAGGCGGCGCCGAGCACGAGCTGAGCGATGTTCGCGGCACCGAGGTTGGGCGCCTTGAAGATTCCCAGACGCACCAGAGGTTCCCGACGCTTCGACTGGATCAATACGAATGCACCCAACAGAGCGGCCGAAACGGCGAGCGCCAGCCACGTCTGCCCGGATCCCCATCCGACATCAGGCGCTCTGACGATGCCGAAGACTCCGACAGCAAGACCTGCGGTGACAGCGAGTGCGCCGAGGAAGTCGATCGACCCGGTACGTGCCGGTGCGTTCGGCATCAGGAGGGGAGTAGCGATCAGCGCGATGACAGCGATGGGAATGTTGAGGTAGAACACCCAAGGCCAGCTGGTGTATTCGGTGATGACGCCGCCGAGGAACACGCCGGCCGTACCGCCGGCCGGGGCGGCGGCGCCGTAGATGGACAGCGCCTTGGTCATCTCTTTCTGCGTGCTGCCGAACAGCATCATCAGCAAGGTGAGCGCCGACGGCGCGATGAGTGCGGCGCCTGCGCCCTGGACTGCACGGCCCGCAAGTTCGACGGCGACGTTACCGGCGGCACCGGCGACAACGGAACCGATCAGCAGGATCAGCCAACCAGCGGAGAACACTCTGCGGGCGCCGAACAGGTCGGACAGGCGGCCGCCGAGGAGGAGTAGCCCGCCGAACGCGATGACGTACGCATTGAAGACCCAGGTCAGGCCTTCTTGGGAAAAGCCGAGATCGCTCTGCATCTGGGGGAGAGCGACGCCGATGATGGAGGTGTCCATGATGACCATGAACTGAGCGGCGGCGATCAACGCCAACGCCCACCACTTACGGGTGGATTTCGGTTGTGTGGACATTCTGAGTTCCTTACCTGTACGGGGTATAGGTGATGCTCGTGTGGTCGGGGGGTGTCGAAAGCGAGCCGGGGCGACATCGGCGCAGCGCTTCGTTGAGGTGCGCGGGGAAATGCTGTTCTTGGAACTCGTTCGGCCGGCGCTCTGCGTAGATGCGCATCGGATCTCCTTCGAGTGAATTCAGGGTGTTCGAGTAGTTCGTTGCATACCCTAGGGGGGTATGGTACAAATTGCAACAGGTTCGATGTCAAGGAGTGCAGAACCTGACGCAGACGGCAACGAGAGTGCTGCCGACCCAAACTTTGGAGGGCAAGATGTTCAGCGACAACGGCTACACACTGGAATTGGCAACGTCGGAGGCGACCGTCGGCAACCATGTCCCCTTGCAGTTCCGGATCCTGGATCCGGTTGGAACTCCCTTGATCCGGTACACGGACACCCACGACAAGCAGTTGCATCTGATCGTGGTCGGTCTGGACCTGACCGGATTCCAGCACGTGCATCCCGAATTGGACGAGAACGGAAACTGGCATGTGTCAGTCGATTTCGATCATGCGGGAGACTATCGAGTCTTCGCTGATTTCACTCCGGACGGTGGTGACGGAATCACGCTCAGTGCGGATGTGCGCGTCGCCGGATCCTACGATCCTCGGCCGTTGCCCGCCGCTACTGCCGCCACGACGGTCGACGGCTATACCGTCTCCCTCGAAGGCGCGGCCCATGCCGGCCAGACATCGAAGCTCACGCTCTCGGTCAGTCGTGACGGAATCCCGGTCACAGACTTGCAGCCCTACCTTGCCGCATACGGGCATCTGGTCGCGTTGCGTGCCTCCGACCTCGCCTATCTCCATGTCCATCCGGACGGCTACCCCGGTGACGGTGTCACGCCGGCCGGACCGGCAATCACCTTCTATGCCAACATGCCGAGCGCCGAGGATTACCGGTTGTTTTTGGACTTCAAGCACGGCGGAGTGGTGCGTACGGCGGAATTCACGCTGACGGCCGACAATGCGACCCCACCTGCGTCCGAACATGCGAACCACGCGCACCACGGGCACTGAGACCGAATGCGTTTCGCAGCAGCGGGAAAACGGGCATCGCTAATCGCCATGCACCCATCTGTTCGCGCAGTAGCGAAGTGCGTGGCGATGTGCACAGTGATTGCTCTGCAAGACAAGGGAAGTCGAAGAGTATCCGCACATCGCACCGGTAACGAGAATTGTTGCGAAGTCACGCGTTGACGAACAGGAGGACATCGAATGTCGGAAGCGACAGAAGTTGGCAGTGCGCCAAGCAGCGCTCCAAACAGTGTCCAAAGCAGTGATGCGACCGGCGATGTGTGCTGCACGGGAGATTCGCACGGCTACATCACCGCCAAGGGCGACTACCTGGCGCGTCTGCGTCGCATTGAAGGTCAAGCTCGCGGCCTGCAGCGCATGGTCGACGAGGACAAGTACTGTATCGACATCCTGACGCAGGTGTCGGCGATGACCAAGGGCCTCCAGGCGGTGGCCATGGGCCTGCTCGAGGACCACATCGGCCACTGCGTCGTCAAAGCCGCTGTTGCCGGTGGGCCCGAGGCGGACGCGAAGATCAAAGAAGCGAACGACGCGATTGCGCGATTGGTCCGCTCATAGAATTGTGATGAACATTGATACCTTGGTGCGCATGTTCAGTATCGAGATCCGTCGTACATTCGCTGTGAGGCAGGGGCTTCCGGCACCGGTGCGGGACGCGAAGAACTTGCCGCCGCTGATGCCTGCCGACGGATTTCGCGTGACGATGCGAGTGGCGTTCTCGTTCGAGGACGACCAACTCGGAGAACGTGGATGGTTTGTCGACACGGACGCTCTGGACGAGTCCGTCGATCGATGTGCCGAGCAATTGGCGAGCGGTGCCTGGCCGGAGATTTTCGATTTCCGTCCGTCATTCGAGAATGTCGCGAAGTGGGCTTTCAGTGAACTTGCGTCCAGCATTCCTCAGCTGACCTACGTCGAACTCGACAACGAGACGATCGGTGTGGCAACAAGATACGTCAGATCACAATGATCTGACGTATCTCGTTGACGCACCGCGTTCGGTCGACCGGCCTACTGGTAGAGGCGCAACGCAGAACCGATGAAGGTCTTACCGAATGCGAGTCCGGCCTTGTTGAAGTAGAAGCTCAAGACCGTATCTGCAAACGGGACTGCGGACACCGTTTTGGTGATCTGTGACTCGGCGTCTGCCCACTCCGCGCATGCTGCGTCGCCGGTCAAACCGGAGGCCTTGGCAACGGCTGCTTCGTAGGCGGGGTTGTTGATCGAAGAGAAGTTCTTACCTGCTGCCGGAGCAGGACCGGAGAAGAACGGGACGAACCCGCTGGGAACCGAATTGTTGATCTGGATCCACGCGATGTCCCACTGGTTGTTGTCCTTGCCACTGAGCATGACGTCGACAACCTTGGTCTGGTCGGCTCCTGTCACCTCGACGGTCGCACCGAGGTCGGACCATGCCGACTGGGTGAGCTCGGCTGCCGCGCTGCGCGCATCTTCGCCGGCAGCGTAGAAGAGGCGGAGGGTCAGCGGCTTTCCGTCCTTGCTTCGTTTGCCGTCGGAGCCGGCGGTCCAACCTGCAGCGTCCAGTGTTGCCTTTGCTGCGCTGAGGTCGAAGTCCGGAATGTTGCCTGCGACAGAGTCGTACACACAGGCTCGGGGCTCGACGGAGACAAGACTTGTTGCACGGGTGCCCTGGCCGCCAGTGATGACTTCAGCGAGATCGTCGAGATTGACAGCCTGGACGAGAGCTTTTCGAACGGCGGGATCACTGGTCGGATTGTCCGCAATCTGATTGAAGTACATCTGACCGGCGGGAAGTGGGCGCTGGACCGAGTCGAAATTGGCGGCATCGATGCGATCCTTGTCCGGACCGGCGATCGGAGATGCGCTCAGTTCGCCTGAGAGAAGCTGGTTTGCTGCGGTGCTGACATTGGGTGCCATGACAGCAATGACTGTCTTGGGGACACCCGGTGTGTCGGAGGTGGTGTCGTCGGGCCCCCAGCTGTAACCGTCACGACGCTCGAACGTGTAGTGGTCATTGGCCGAGACTTCGGTGACTTCGAACATGCCGGAGCCCAGCGACTTGTTGTTCGAGGCGGTCGGATCTTCGAGTCCGGCATCGCACATGATCGGGAGGCGACTGATGGTGAGGAGGAGGAACGGGGTCGGCGCCGGAGTGGTTACCGTAATGGTGCGGGTGGCGAGATCGGCAGTGGCCGAAGCGCCGATGGGAACTGTGGTGCCGCGTTGTTGTGAACCCTTGGCTGGATCGGCTACGAAGTTGATGTTGTTCGCGACGGTCTGCGCAGTCAGCGTCGACCCGTCGGTACAGGTCACGCCTTCACGAATGGTGAAGGACGCGGAGGTCGGCGTTTCTTCCCACTTCTCGGCCAACCATGGTTTGAATTCACTGGTTTCAGGATCCTGGTAGACCAGGGAGTCGTACGCCAGCTTCGAAATTTCCGCGGTTGCCGCAGAGCCGGACATGATCGGGTTGAGTGCACCCGGATCGCCTTGCAACGCGTACCGGAAGGTTCCGTCAGTCAGAGGCTCACCGCCGCCGGAGCCCGAGGACGTGCCTCCCGAGCTGCAAGCCGACAATACGAGCGCGAGCCCCGCGGTCGCGGCAAGCGTCGAATAGGAGCGGTGTTTCATTGTGCCTCCGTGAAGGAGCCGGGGCCCGGGAGTGAATCGTGAGGGCGCAGTCGAGTGTGACCGCTAAATCTTGGCGTAGGACGTGACGGGCATCTCGGTCGATCCTCACGAAAATCGGGCGGATTTTTGTTCGATTTCACGAAGGTTGGAGTTCTGGTTCAGTTCACGGGGAGTCGAGGTCACTTCGTCGTGGCCACCCGGTCTCCGTGAGCACGGTTGCTGGAACTGACCTCAACGGGGAGGTGGGGCCGAGACCGTGGAGGTCTGCGTCGTCGTCGATTTCGGACCAGAATTCGTCCGCCGAAACATCAAGGCCGAGAACGATCCACGGCGGTCCGGCTTCTTGGAACGCGTACGAGACGGTTCCGGTACGCGGAACTGTCAAATCGAACAGTCGGTCTCCGACGGGATAGCCCTGCTGCTCGCCGACCAAAGTCAAGGTAGTCGGTTCGAAGGATGCATAGCGCAGAATCTTCTCGACTGCGCGGTCGAAGCTCTGCTGGACGCTGAACTCTTCGTCCGAGTTCGAACCGGTGAACTCGGGGAAATGCGCACAACACAAAACGTATGGGCCTGCTGAGCTGCAGTAGAGACGAAACACGGGAAATCCACCGGCCACGACGTGACGTTAGCAGGGCGTCGAAATGGAGAAGTTGCTGTTTCAGCAAAGATGGTTGCGTGAGTTGTGGAAGGTCGTTCATCCTGGGTGCATGAGCAACGAACACCACAATCACCACGAAAACTCCGATACCACCGAGAATCCGTACGCCAAGGCGGACGCACAGTTCTGGAACTCGCTGTACGAGGAACGCCCCGCGCGCTGGAGCGGAAATCCCAACCCACAGTTGATTGCCGAAGCCTCCGACCTGGAACCGGGCACGGCACTCGACGTCGGTTGCGGCGAAGGTGCCGACGCTTTGTGGTTGGCGCGTCGCGGGTGGAAGGTCACCGGCACCGACATCTCGTCGGTTGCGCTCGGCCGCGCCCAGGCTCACGTCGAGGGCGAGGGCGTCGACATCGAATGGCTGGAAGCCGACCTGACGAAGTGGGATCCGCAGGGGCGCTCGTTCGATCTGGTGTCCGCGCAGTTCTTCCACATGCTCGAACCCGCGCGCGGGGAATTGTTCCGTGCTCTCGGAGATCTGGTCGCGCCCGGCGGGCATTTGCTGATCGTGGGCCACTCACCTCACGAGTCGCCGACCGAGCACCATCGGGCCATGCTCCATACACCCGAATACGTGGAGTCGCTGTTCACCGATGGTTGGAAGGTGTTGGTCTCGGAGTCGCGGGAACGTGATCTTCCCGCGAACCCCGAGATGCATCACACGACGGATACCGTTGTGCTGCTTCAGCGATTGAGTGCGAGTACCGACAGCAACTCGTAAGCGACGTGAGCCGCTGCGATACCGGTGATCTCGGCGTGGTCGTACGCCGGCGCTACCTCGACGATGTCGGCGCCGACCACGTTGAGTCCCACCAACCCACGCAGTGTGTTCAACAATTCGCGAGAGGTCATGCCGCCCGCTTCGGGTGTTCCGGTGCCCGGAGCGTGGGCGGGATCGAGTACGTCGATGTCGACGGAGACGTACACCGGGCCACCGTCGAGGCGCTTACGCATGCGCTCGACGATGCTGGCGACGCCGTCGACCTCGTAGTCGTCACTGCGGATCACCTGGAAACCGAGGACGCGGTCGTCTTCGAGGTCCTTCTCGCTGTAGAGCGGTCCACGGATGCCGATGTGCTGCGAACGCTCCATGTCGATCAGGCCCTCTTCGCTGGCGCGGCGGAAGGGGGTGCCGTGGGTGAAAGGCTGACCGAAGTAGGTGTCCCAGGTGTCGAGATGAGCGTCGAAGTGCAGGACGGCGATCGGGCCGTGATCGCGGGCCAGTGAACGCAGGATCGGCAGTGCGATGGTGTGATCGCCGCCGAGCGTGAGCACGGAGGAACCGTCGGCGCGCAGGTCGGTGACGGCGGACTGAACCGTCGTGAGAGCTTCCTGGATGTCGAAGGGGTTGACGCCGATGTCGCCGAAATCGGCTACCTGCTGGTTGGCGAAGGGCGAGACCTTCAGCGCTGGGTTGTACGGACGCAGCAGCTTCGACGCAGCGCGGATGTGCCCCGGACCGAACCGGGCACCGGGGCGGTAGCTGACACCCGAATCGAAGGGGATGCCGAGGATTGTCACGTCGGCGCGCGAGACCTCGTCCAGGCGCGGGAGACGCGCAAAGGTGGTCGGCTCGGCGTAGCGGGGGACGCGCGTGGCGTCGACGGGTCCGATGAACGATCCGGGGTTGTTGGTAGCCATGTGCAGAGGTCCCTGCTCTCGATTCGGCGCACACCGGGCGCCCTTCAGTGATGTAGCTCTCTGAGCAAGTATGGTTTCTTCAAGAGGCTCGGTTGTCAACCCCTGTTTCCTGAAAGGGACACGGCGGTCGTGAAGGAGTGGGTTCAGTGGCCAAGGCGAAGGAAGCGGTCGAGCCGATCGGACCGCGCATCGGGGCGAGGCTCAAGGCGGCACGTCAATCGAAGCGGTTGACCCTCGACGACCTGGCCGAGGCCTGTGGTGTGACCAAGGGGTATCTCTCGAAACTCGAGCGCGATCACGTCAACGCGTCGGTGGCGACCCTGATCAAGGTGTGCGCGGTGCTCGAGATCCCTGTCGGATCCCTGTTCGAGAATGCGTCCGCCGGTGAAGTGGTCCGCGCCGACGCCATGCCGCAAATCAGCTTCGGTGGCGAAAAGATGACGGAGTACCTGCTCACGCCTACCAACGAGCGTCGAATTCAGGTGCTGCTGGGCGAGCTGGAACCAGGCGGCGGAAGTGGTCGGGAGTTCTACAGTCTGCCGATCGACGTGAACTTCGTGCACGTGCTCGAGGGCGGCTTGCGGGTCTCGTTCGAGGGCGGTCGGACGGATCCGAACGGTGAGGCCGTCGATGCCGAAGACGTCGTACTTGCGGCGGGCGATTCCTTCACATTCACGCCGACGCACAACCATAGTTTTCAGGCCGAAGGCTCGGTTCTGGCGAAGGTTCTGTGGGTCTTGAATCCGGCATTGCCGGAAGGGCCCCGCGCGTCGTCTTCGTGAGACTCGAATCCGTGAATGTTGATTCTTAGGAAACAAGAGTTGACATGATTGGCGGCACCCGTCACGCTGGTAGTTGTCCCCGTCACACACACCGTCGAAAATTGGCGTCACGGAACTCCTGAAGGAGCGCACCATGCATGTCGATTCAGTTCGAGTTGGCCTGTTCCAAGGTCCGCTCACCACCCCGGACACCTTTGCGTCGGTGGAGTTCAATCTCGCTGCAATCGACACTGCTGCCCGCGAGGCTGCGGCATCCGGTGCGAAGATCCTGCTGACGCCGGAGATGTCCGCAACCGGCTACGACATCGGTGAACTGGTGTCGCTACGCGCGGAGCCGGCCGACGGCCCTATCTTCGATTCCGTCGCCGAGATTGCTCGAAGTGCAGGCATCGCAGTCGTCTACGGCTACCCCGAACTCGACGGGGGAGACGTCTACAACAGCGTGCAGGTGGTGGACCGCGACGGCACTTCGCTTGCGCACTACCGCAAGACGCATCTGTTCGGCACGCTCGACCGTGAGCACTTTCGGCCAGGTGAGACCCTGGTGGTCGGGTTCGATTTCGAGGGCATCCGCTGCGGATTGTTGATCTGCTACGACGTGGAATTTCCGGAAGCGGTTCGGGCCCATGCCGACTCCGGTACCGAATGGCTCATCGTGCCGACAGGGTTGATGACTCCGTACGAACACATTGCGCAGCAAGTGGTTCCGGCCCGCGCATACGAGAGTCAGATGTTTGTCACCTACGTCAATCGCTGCGGCGCCGAAACCGAGCTGACCTACTGCGGTCTCTCGTGCGCCATCGCGCCCGACGGTGCCGAGTTGGCGAGGGCCGGCGGCGACCAGGAATTGCTCTTCGCGGACATCGCCGCCGCCACCGTCGCGCAATCGCGCACTCTCAATACACATCTCGACGATCGACGCCTCGATCTGTATCCAGACCTTCCTGTCACGACTGTCTCCAAGGAGAACCGTAGATGACCATCCCAGTAGCTCCGGACAGTTCCTCGGAACCCGGCAAGCAGCCGCCCCTCACGATGTTCGGACCGGATTTTCCGTTCCCGTACGACGACTACGTTTCCAGTCCGGCGGGACTCGGCTCGGTGCCCGATCTGGCACTGGGTACAGAAGTTGCCGTGATCGGTGGCGGACTCTCCGGCATGATCGCGGCCTACGAGTTGCTCAAGATCGGTCTCAAACCGATTGTCTACGAAGCTGATCAGATCGGTGGCCGGATGCGGTCGGTCGAGTTCGACGGGCACCCCGGGGTTGTCGCCGAGATGGGCGCAATGCGTTTCCCACCGTCGTCGACAACGTTGTTCCACTACCTGAACGAACTGGGTCTGCAGACCGAAGAGTTCCCCAATCCCCTTGCCGAGGTCACGCCGAGCACCGTCATCGATCTCAAGGGCGAGAGCCACTACGCGCACACTCTCGAGGATCTGCCGCCGATCTACACCGAGGTGGCGCAGGCCTGGCAGCGCACTCTCGAAGAGCATGCCGATCTGATTCCGTTGCAGCAGGCCATTCGTGACCGCGACACCGCAGAAATCAAGCGGATCTGGAACGACCTCGTGGTGCGCTACGACGACCAGACGTTCTACGGATTCCTCGCCGCGTCGAAGCATTTCAAGTCCTTCCACATGCGGGAAGTGTTCGGGCAGGTCGGATTCGGTACGGGCGGTTGGGATACCGACTACCCCAACTCGATCCTCGAAATCCTTCGTGTGGTCATCACGGCCGCCGACGACGACCACCGCGGCATCGTCGGTGGATCGCAGCAGCTGCCGATGCGGTTGTGGAACCGCGCCCCGGCGCACATGGCGCATTGGCCTGCCGGTACTACGGTCGCTTCGCTCAACGACGGTGAGACGCGTCCCCGCGTCACCGAACTCCGGCGTACCGAGCCCGGCAACATCACGGTCACCGACTCCGAAGGTTTCATTCGCACGTATGCGAGTGCCGTTGTGACAGTGCAGAGTTGGATGCTGCTGAACAATATCAGGTGTGACGACGATCTGTTCCCGATCGACCACTGGACTGCGATCGAGCGAACTCACTACATGGGTTCGACCAAGGTGTTCGTTCTCGTCGACCGCCCGTTCTGGAAGGACAAGGACCCCGTGACCGGCCGTGATTCGGTGTCGATGACACTGACCGACCGTATGAGTCGCGGCACCTACCTGCTGGATCAAGGCGAGGGCAAGCCAGGCCTGATCTGCTTGTCGTACACCTGGTCGGACGATTCGCTGAAGCTGCTGGCGCTCGACGCCACCGAGCGCATGAACATCATGCTGCGCTCTCTCGAAGAGATCTACCCCGGCGTTGACTTCCGCAGCCACATCATCTCGAGCCCGGTGACGCTGTCGTGGGAAACCGAGCGCGACTTCATGGGCGCATTCAAGGCGAACCTTCCGGGGCACTACCGCTACCAGGAGCGCCTGTTCTCCCACTTCGTGCAGAATGATCTCGAACCGCGTCATCGGGGAATCTTCCTCGCCGGTGACGACGTGTCGTGGACCGCCGGCTGGGCTGAGGGCGCGATCCAGACCGCGATCAACGCGGTATGGGGCGTCGTCAACCATCTCGGCGGCGCTGCGCCTGCCGAGAATCCCGGACCCGGCGACGTGTTCGAGGAGCTTGCTCCGATCAGGTTGGGCGACTGAGCTCACCGCAACTGCCGAAATGTCGTGCCCGATGGGGGTTGGTACTCCTATCGGGCACGACCTCTTTCCGGTGATCCACGCAACACTGGAAAGTGTTCGGATCCAATAATTTCCAGGAGGGTGTTCAATGGCGAGCACATCATCGGCGACCAAGACCGCAGCTGCAGAATCGAGACCGGCAGGCGGTGATCGATCCGGTGACCCGGCGCTCGAACTGGTCGCCGAATTGGCCGCAGCGGGCCAGCGACTCGTCTTCCGTCAGGGTGACAACCTGAACAGTGACGATCTGACCTGCGTGGTGCTGTGGCCGTCCGGAGAGCCCTCCCTCTCCGATCTGTGCGAGAACTTCGAGTCCCTCGGACTCCGAGTTTCGACGCACCGCCCCCTTCCGACCGTTCTGGGTTCGGCGCACTACTTCACCTTCGAGCCGAGCACCTTCGACGGCAGTGCGCTGGAGAAGATGGCGGACGCCTTCGAAGCCGTCATCGCCGGACAGACCCGGATGGACGCATTCTCCAGTCTGATCGGACGAGCAGACATCACGTGGCGCGACGCAGAGTTGCTGCGCGCTGCGTGCCGTTTCCTCGCTCAGGCTCGTATCGGGTTGTCCGAGAGCTACATCGTCGGAGTGTTGGCAGCGAAGCCACTCTTCGTACGGCAGGCGATCGAACTTTTCACCGCGCGTTTCGACCCCGCCGTGGCGGGTGTGCGTGAGACAGCTGTGGCTACCGCAACGGCAGCTATCGACGAATCAGTCGACGGTGCAGACACTCTCGACGAGGATCGCGTCTTGCGCGGCGTGCGTTCGTTCCTGCAGGCGACTCTGCGCACCAACTGGTACCTGCGCGGTGAGAGCGGCGAACCGCTACCGTACGCGTCGTTCAAGATCGACTCGCAGTTGCTCTCCACTCCGCAGAAGACCGTTCCCTTCCGCGAGATCTACGTCAGCGCACCCAATGTCGAAGGCGTGCATCTGCGTAGTTCCTCCGTCGCCCGTGGTGGCCTGCGTTGGTCGGATCGATACGAGGACTTCCGCACCGAGGCTCTGAGTCTCATGAAGACCCAGAGCGTGAAGAATTCGCCGATCGTTCCTTCGGGAGCCAAGGGCGCGTTCGTGGTTCGGGGCACGTCGTCACCGACTCCGGCGCAGGTGCAGGAGTCTTACAGCACCTTCATTCGCGGCCTGCTGGACGTGGTGGACAACATCGTCGACGGCGCTGCGGTACACCCGGCAGAAGTAATCGAGTACGACGGTGAAGACTCCTATCTCGTCGTGGCAGCAGACAAGGGGACAGCGCGGTTCTCCGACGTCGCGAACGGCATCGCCGTCGAGCGTGGTTTCTGGCTCGGCGACGCTTTTGCTTCCGGCGGTTCGGCCGGCTACGACCACAAGGCGATGGGCATCACCGCTCGCGGCGCCTGGGTAGCGGTTCGACGGCACTTCGCCGAGCGCGACCTCGATGTCGACACCGATCCGTTCACCGTCGCGGGTATCGGGGACATGTCCGGCGACGTGTTCGGCAACGGAATGTTGCTCTCGCACAAGATCCGTCTGGTCGCGGCATTCGATCACCGCCACATCTTCATCGACCCGAACCCCGACACCGAGACGACGTTTGCCGAACGCGCTCGCCTCTTCACCGTGCCGCGCTCGTCCTGGGACGACTTCGACCGCACCGTGATGTCGCCTGGTGGTGGCGTCTGGCCGCGGAGCGCGAAGTCGATCCGCCTTCCGCTCGAGGCGCGTGCGGCCCTCGGAATCATCGAGGAGAAGCTGACCCCGCAGGAACTGATCCGAGCGATCCTGTGTGCTCCGGTGGACCTGTTGTGGAACGGTGGCGTCGGTACCTACGTGAAAGCGTCGACCGAAAGCAACGTCGACGCGGCCGATCCGTCCAACGACGCAGTTCGCGTCAGCGCTGACGAGTTGCGTGCGACGGTGGTCGGTGAGGGCGGCAACCTCGGCTTCACCCAGCGTGCCCGCATCGAATATGCCGCTGGCGGTGGCCGAATCAACGCCGACTTCATCGACAACGCGGCCGGCGTGGCTACCTCGGACCGTGAGGTCAACATCAAGATCGCACTCGCGGCGTTGGACTCGACCTCGCGCAATGAACTACTCGCGGCGGCCCAGGACGAGGTGGCCGCATCGGTGCTCGAGGCCAGTGAAGATCAGACCCTCGCGATCAGCCTGGCCGAGCACCGCGCACCGGCCCTGCTCGATCAGCACGAGCGGTTGATCGAGAACCTCGTCTCGGCGGGCGCCATGAAGCGACTGGAAGAATCTCTGCCCGACGCCAAGGCGCTGGCGGTCAGGGCGCGTGCCGGGCAGGGTCTCCTGCGGCCGGAACTTGCTGTGCTGGTGGCGCAGTCGAAGAACGTACTGACGGCGGAACTGGGCGCATCGACGGTCCCGGACAATCAGATCTTCGCCGATCGTCTCCCGCAGTACTTCCCGCTCTCCGTCGTCGAGGCCGCACCGGACGCAGTCCGCGCACATCGGTTGGGCCGCGACATCATCATCACCTCGGTTGTCGACGAACTGGTCAACCGCGTCGGACCCGGCGTGCTGTTCCGGCTCGAGGAACACCTCGGAGTCCACAGTCCGGAAGCGGCTCTGGCCTACGCAGTGGTCAGCGAAGTGCTCGGCACCGAGGAACTTCGGCGCGAGATCTTGAACTCGGAGCTGCGCGCCACCGAGCAGTTGCAGGCTCTCGATCGCTTGCAGCAGTTGTTGGAATCCGAGATGAGCTGGGTGTTGCGCCGCCCGGGTGCTGCCGGCCGGTTCACCGTGAACCCGCGCGCCGACATCGATCGGTGGGCAGCCCCGGTGCGGGAACTCACCGACGGTTTGCCGGCCAGCGAGCGCATCGAGGCGTCTTTCGGAGCACTCGCCCTGGCAGACATTGCACTGCAGGAGAATACGACGGCCGCGGCCGCAGCCGCGATCTATCGGGAACTCTCCGACGCTCTCGATCTGGGCGATGTTCTCGGCGGCGTCGACGTCGCCGTCGGTGCCTCGCATTGGGAGGTCATGGGCAGCGCTGCCGTCCATGCCAGGTTGACGGCGCGTTTCGCGGACCTCGTGTCCGGTGCGCTCGGTGAAGGTATTCCGGAGGTCGTCGAGTTGTGGACCGCCGCCAATCCGCAAGCGGTGCGCCGGTTCACGGCTTTGATGTCGAGCGTGAGCCGCAGTGGAGCGCTGGACACCGCCCGTCTCTGCACGGTCGACGCCGAACTCGAACTACTCGTCCGCGGTGCGTCGAGCTTCGCTTCGGTGCACGCGGAGGAGGGTTCAGCGGCCCTCCCAGGCGAGTAGCGATAGCAGCAGTTCGGCTCTGACCCTGGCCTGTCCGAGGTCGCATTGCAGCAGTTCCTCGATGCGTGCGATGCGACCTCGGAGGGTGTGCCGATGAACACCGAGTTCGGCTGCGGCCGATTCCCATTGGCCGTTTGCCTCGAGATAGGCGCGCAAAGACGCGGCCAGTGCGGTTCCGTGTGCCTGGTCGTGTTCCGTCAGCACAGGGATGGTGTCCGCTGCCATTGCGATCAGTGCGTCACGGGCAGGCTCGGATGCCAGAATCGTCGAACCACTCAGAGCGTCGAACTCGAGAATGCGGGCAGTGGCCGTCGTGAGATTGGCCGCGGCGCGGGCCTGGACGAGTGCGCGCGGTGCGTCCAGAAGACGGTGAGGGGTGCTGATTCCGGCACGCACGGCTTTCGCTTCGGTGGGGGAGAGCTGCGCCAGTAGTGTTTTGGCGGTGTCGATTGTGTCGGTTCCTCGGAGGAGGACGGTCAGCGAACCGTCCTCGGATTGCGCGAACAACGGCCGGCCTGCTCGCGCGAGAGCGTTGTCGAGTTCGCGAAGAACGGGGCCGAGTCCGGATCCGCGAACGTGGACGACACGAATGTTGCCGTGCGTGTCGCTCGCTTCGTCCAAGTACGACGGCACACCGTCCTGGGGGATTCGGCCGTCGAGTAAGAGCCCGAAAGCCATGGCGTTGAGTCGAGTTCGCTCGGCCCGTAGTCGAACCGGTTTCTCGAGTTCGAGAGTGAGCAGCGAGACCGCATGCCCGAGCAACACTCTGTCGATATTGCTCAGGGGCCCGGCGCCCGCCATGGCGAGGTAGCCGTGCCAGCTGTCGGTGACGCCGACGGGGGACAGTGTCAGCGTCCGTTCGGGTGTGCTCTGCGAGATCGACGCCGGAGCGTTGGGATCGCGGGTGGTGGCCGCGACCGCGCGAACCTCGGTGATCAACGACTTCTGGTTTGCCGGATGCACCGCGGTGATCCGATCACCGACAAACGCCACCGAAGTTTTTGTGGCCGTGGCCAGTTCACGCACGATCGCCGACACGCCACCGCGCAGTGCAACGCGGGTGATGCGCGTCTGTACTTCTGCCGCGCGGAGTACCGATTCGTATTCCTGCTGGCTCAGACGGGTCATCACCGCGCGCGTGACTGCCGCGAACGGGGTCGTGAACGGCACTTCCAGCAGGGGGAGTCCGCGGCTGCGGGCGGCGGCAATCAGGTCTGTGGGCACACTCTCGTGGGAAAGGCCGGTCCCGAAACCCAGAGCCGATACTTCTGCGGCGGCCAGACGGTCGATGTACTCGCTGTAGTCGGTGGCGTCCGCGCCCACCAGTGCCAGCCCGGTGGTGAGCACCAATTCGCCGCCGGAAAGCCACGGGGTGGGGTCCGTCAGCTCTGTGGCCTGCGCAAACGTGACGGGGTGGGTGGCAGCTGCTCGGTCGGTGAGCAGAGCCAGCGAGAGGTGTTTCTGGCGCAAGAGCCACGAGATCGGAACCGTCACCTGATCAAGGCTAGCTGTCGTTGCCGATATGGAGTAGCCCTGGAGCTCCGGGTATCCATTTCGGCAGTGCTTGCGATGCTTCGCGCGTCGCATACTCGAATGCAATACACAACCGAGAGGGTGGTCACATGAGTGCAATCGAATACCGGCTTCCGCAGGAGCGTCGCATCGTCACGGAGTTCCCGGGCCCGCGCTCGGCTGCGCTCGCCGAACGCCGTAAGAAGGTCGTCGGCGCCGGCGTCGCATCCACCCTCCCGGTCTACGTCGCCGACGCAGACGGCGGAGTCATCGTCGACGTCGACGGCAACTCGCTGATCGACCTCGGTGCCGGTATCGCGGTGACCAGCGTCGGCGCCTCCAACCCGGCCGTCGTGTCCGCAGTTCAGGATCAGGTCGCGCACTTCACCCACACCTGTTTCATGGTCGCTCCGTACGAGGGCTACGTCGAGGTCGCCGAGCGTCTCGCCGAACTCACCCCCGGTGACCACGAGAAGCGTTCCGTGCTGTTCAACTCCGGCGCAGAAGCCGTCGAGAACGCCGTCAAGATCGCCCGTCACGCAACCGGTCGCGACGCAGTCGTCGTCTTCGACCACGCGTACCACGGCCGCACCAACCTCACGATGGCACTGACCTCGAAGTCCATGCCGTACAAGAGCGGCTTCGGTCCGTTCGCCCCCGAGGTCTACCGCGTCCCGATGTCCTACCCGTACCGCGAGGGCCTCAATGTCGACGGCTCCAAGATCACCGGTGAGCAGGCCGCACAGCGCGCCATCACGATGATCGAGAAGCAGGTCGGCGCTGCCAACACGGCCGCCATCCTCATCGAGCCCATTCAGGGTGAGGGTGGATTCATCGTTCCCGCAGAAGGATTCCTCCCGACGCTCGTCGCGTGGGCCAAGGAGAACGGCGTCGTCTTCATCGCCGACGAGGTTCAGGCAGGCTTCGCTCGTACCGGCGCCTGGTTCGCCAGCGATCACGAGGGCATCGTGCCCGACCTGGTCACGCTCGCCAAGGGCATCGCAGGCGGCATGCCGCTCGCCGCTGTCACGGGCCGCGCCGAGCTCATCGACGCTGTCCACCCCGGCGGCCTCGGTGGCACCTACGGCGGTAACCCCGTCGCCTGCGCCGCTGCATTGGCGTCCATCGACCAGATGCGTGAGCTCGACCTCTGTGGCCGCGCACGCACCATCGAGTCGACCGTCGTCGGCCGAATGAACGCACTGGCAAAGGAACTCGACGTCATCGGCGACGTTCGCGGTCGCGGCGCCATGCTCGCCATCGAGCTGGTCAAGCCCGGTGGGCAGGAGCCGGACGCCGACATCACCAAGAAGATCGCCGCCGAATGCCTCGCTGCCGGCGTCGTGATCCTCACCTGCGGTACCTACGGCAACGTCATCCGTCTGCTCCCGCCGCTGGTCATCTCCGAAGAGCTGCTCGACGACGCGTTGACCGTCCTCGAGACCGCCATCCGCACTGCAGCACAGGGGAACTGACATGTCCAACGTCTCGGATCTTCTCGACTCGGTACCCAAGGGTCTCTGGCTCGGCGGCAAGCTCGTCCCGGCCGAGAAGACCTTTGCGGTCTACAACCCGGCAACGGGTGAGGAACTCGCCCAGGTAGCCGACGCCACCGCTGCCGACGGTATCCGTGCGCTCGACCTCGCCGCTGCGGCGCAGGAAGACTGGGCGGCCACTCCAGCACGTGTACGCGGCGAGATCCTGCGCACCGCCTTCGAATTGCTGCACGCCCGCGCCGAGGACTTCGCGCTGATGATGACCCTGGAAATGGGTAAGTCGTTGGCAGAGAGCCGCGGTGAGGTCAACTACGGCGGCGAATTCCTGCGCTGGTTCAGCGAGGAAGCAGTACGCATCGGCGGACGTTTCACGCAGGCTCCGGCCGGCAACGGTCGCATCCTGGTCACCAAGGAAGCCGTCGGACCGGTCCTCGCGATCACCCCGTGGAACTTCCCGCTCGCCATGGGCACACGCAAGATCGGACCGGCGCTGGCTGCCGGTTGCACCATCATCGTCAAGCCCGCCGAGGACACGCCGCTGACCATGCAGCTCCTCGGTCAGGTGTTCGCCGATGCCGGTCTGCCCGACGGTGTGCTCTCGATCCTCCCGACGTCCGACGCGGCCTCCATCAGTGGACCGCTGATGGAAGATGCGCGTCTGCGCAAGGTCACCTTCACCGGCTCCACTGGCGTCGGAAAGTTGTTGGTGCGCAATGCTGCTGACAAGCTGCTCCGCACGTCGATGGAACTCGGTGGCAATGCACCGTTCATCGTCTTCGACGACGCGGACATCGACGCAGCTGTCGACGGCGCAATGCTCGCGAAGATGCGTAACGGCGGCGAGGCCTGCACCGCGGCCAACCGCATCTACGTCGCCAACTCGGTGCGCGAAGAGTTCACCGACAAGTTCACCGCCAAGGTTGCGGCCTTGAAGGTGGGCGCCGGTGACGCCGAGGGCACCAACATCGGACCGCTGATCAACACCAAGCAGCTCGCAACCGTCACCGGACTCGTCGACGACGCCGTGTCCAAGGGTGCTCGCGTTCGTACCGGTGGATCGGCACCCGAAGGCCCCGGGTTCTTCTTCACCCCGACGGTCCTCGACCAGGTGCCCGCCGACGCGCGCCTGCTGAAGGAAGAGATCTTCGGACCCGTTGCGGCAGTGGTCGGTTTCGACACCGAAGACGAAGCGATCGCGGCTGCGAACAACACCGAGTACGGTCTCGTGGCGTACTTCTACACCCGCGACATCGACCGTGCGATGCGCGTCTCGGCCAAGCTGGACACCGGCATGGTCGGCGTCAATCGCGGCGCGATCTCCGATGCTGCCGCGCCGTTCGGTGGGGTGAAGGAATCGGGCTTCGGCCGTGAAGGCGGAACCGAGGGTATCGACGAGTATCTCGATACCAAGTACGTAGCGCTCTAACTTGCTGTGCGCCTTTATTAACCGCGGGCGGTTAATAAAGGCGCACAGTTGTCTATTGACCTAACGGAGTCGGGCGGTAGTACTTGCCCTCGTGGTAGAGCAGCGGTGCGGCAGCGGATTCGTCGTCTTCTTCGGCGTGAACCCGCGTGACGAGTCCGATGACCAGCGTGTGATCGCCAACAGGGATCAGCTGGTCGACCTTGACGCGCATCCAGCTGGGGGTGCCGTGCAGCACCGGCTCCCCGGTGTCGAGCACTGCCCACAGTGACTCGTCTGCAAAACGCTGATCGGCACTACGCGCAAAGCGCTGGGCCAGATGCTGCTGATGTTCGCCGAGAAGGTGGATCACCAAGGACTCGGCTGCCTTGAGTGCATTGATGCTCGACGACGTCTCCGCGATGTTGAACGAGACGAGCGGCGGCTCGAGGGAGACGGACGAGAACGAAGTGGCGGTGAAACCCACCGGGCCGGTACCCGAATCGAGGGTCACGACGGTGACACCGGCGGGGTGGCGGCGAAGCGCAGCGCGGTAGTCACCGGCGCAGATGCCGGTGGACAACTCGGGCGTCGCCGCTACTTCGGGGACGTCGGGGGTGGTGTGGCTGGAAACGGCATTCGGCTTGTCAGACAACGGGAACTCTCCGGCTGGAACTCGAGGTGTGCGGTGTGGTCGAGGTGACTGCGCTCGGCATACACAGACATGCGTCGGTGCGGCACAGATCTACGTGCCGTCGACGCCAGTGGTTGCCGGCCGGGGTCCTGGTTGCAGTGCACATGGTGCGTCTAACTATAGGTGGACGCACGTCTGAGTGGTTTCGGACCGGGTTGGCTGAAGTGCTTCAGTCCATGTCGACGGCGAGGCCGGCGGTGATTCGGAGGAGTTCGGAGTACGTCGTGCGAAAGACCGTGTTGGGGTGCCCGGCGGCTGCCCACAATTCGGGGTACTGCTCGAGGGCTGTATCGATGTAGGTGGGCAGGTTGGTGGGATGCCCGAGCGGAGCGACCCCACCGATCGGCTGGCCCGTTGCCGACTTCGCCATTTCCAGCGGCGCCCGCGTGAGCTTGCCTTCGAGGCGTTCGCCGGTGGCCTTCAGATTCACCTGATGCGCGCCGGAGACCAGCAGCAGGACCGGATCGTCGTCGAGAAGGAACACCAGTGACTTGGTGATCGCGCCTACCTCCACCCCGACGGCCGCCGCTGCCTCGGCCGCGGTGTGCGTGGCGTCGGGCTGCGTGACGATGACGCCGTGGTGACCCCGCGAGATCAGTGTTTCGGCGACGTGCGAGGCGTTGGGGTGGAGGAGGCTCGTCATGAGTTCAGACTAGGACTAGTCGGCGTTCGCCACAGCTGGAGTCGGCGTCGTGTCGGTGGACTTTCGGTTACGGCGGATCGTGAAGCCGAACAGCATGACCGCACCGATCAGCGCGTAAAGGAAAAGCGTCAGAGCAGGCTGGCCGACGCCGACGTTGTTGAAGTAGACGATGCTCCGCACGCCTTCGGTGCCGGCGCCGGGTGTGATCCACCGGCCGATGGCGGCATAGAACGAGGGAATCACGTTGGAGCCGAATGCGCCTCCCGCACTGGGATTGCCGAGGATCACGAAGACGGCGATAGCCAGCGGGACTGCCAGAACGCCGATGGCGGCGCGCAATCCGAGTGTGAACATGGCGGTGCCGAACACCACGGCTGTTCCCAGGATCCAGAGCGGGAACCAGTGGCCGGCGAAGGTTCCGAGTACGTGTGAGGTGATGAGGGCGCCGAGGGCTCCCGAGATGATCGAGTAGATCGCGATCACGCCCGTGTGTGCGCTTGCCTGGCGGAGAGTCTTCGGCGCACCGATGAACAGTCCGATGGCTGCCGCAAGGAGATAGCCGCCGACGACCCAGCCGACCGAGAGGTAGAAGCCGGAGAGGCCGCGGTTGTCGTGGGCTCCGACGGGGATCTCGTCGCGGACGACGAACTGTCGGTCCTGTGTCGCCTCGACCTTCGTGAACACCGCTTCGAGTGACGTCGCGATGGAGCTGCCGCCCGCGCTCGCGGTGATCAGGGTGTCCGGCCCGGCCGGGTTGATGACAAACGCGCCCTGGATCTCTCGGTCGTTGATCATGCGGCGAGCGGTCGCCGTGCTGTCGACCACCTGAGCGTCGAGCGGGCTGCCGTCGATGGCGTTGAGTTTGTCGGCGATCTGCTGATCCATGCCGTCGGGTGTGCCCTGATCGGCGATGACCGCGATTTCGATGTCTCGCGGAGTCGGCTGATGGAAGGCGGCGACGTAGCTGAGGATGAAGCCCATCTGCAGCAGGAGCACGCCGACGAACAGCGCGGCCATCACCTTGGGTGCGCCGTATTTCACCAGCAGATTGTCGTGGTGGTGTTCGTCGTGGGTGGAGCTGTTGTCTGGTGCGGCGTGTGCCGGATGCGTAGTGGTCACGAAAGAGTCCTGATCTTGTCGAAAGTAAAGAGCTTGTCAATACCCGAGGTATTGAATACTCTAGGTATCGTGACTGAATCTCGTCAACCGGACTGGACGCCGGTAACCCGCCCCGGACGTGACGTGGTGCGGCAAAGACTGCTCGACGCTGCGGCGGAAGAGTTTGCGGAGCGCGGATTCAGTGCTGCACGTCTCACTGAAGTTGCTCGCCGAGCGGGCTTCACCAAGGGGGCTGTCTACTCCAACTTCGAGTCGAAACAGGATCTGTTCGCCGAACTGTTCGCGCAACGGTCTCTCGAACTGGCCGGCCGGGTGCTCGCCGAGATTGCCGGGATGAACCCGTCCGACGCGGCGGGCAAAGGTGGCGAGGCCATTGCCACGTGGATGGTCGACGACCCGGGGTGGTCGCTTCTCGTCCTCGAATTCGGAGTGCTCGCCGGGCGTGATCCGCAGATCGCTCAGGCGTACTTACGTGAGCGTCGCCACTTGCGCAGCCAACTCGTGGAGTTGATCGGCGAACGTGCCCGTGAATGGGGAGTGGACGATTCCTTTGACGTGCGGACAACCGCAATCTCGTTGATGGCGTTGATATCCGGGCTCGTTCTCGAACACTCCGTGGATCCGGAAGAGGTTGATCAGAGTGTCATGGGTGCCGCCGTGACGGCACTCTTCGCCGGCGCCGTCGCGCGGGCAGGATTGTCCGCCGTCTGAGTTGCTCGGTTGACAGGCAACAGATTTGAGAACTACCCTCTGGGTGCAGTACCTCGTTAGGTGAGGCTTCTGCACGAACACAGGCCACTGATCTCACGACGTCGAGAGACGCCCAAGGTTAGGACAGATCTCCCCGGCTTAAGGGGTGATCCAAAGTGGCTTCCCGGTCTTGATCGGGACACGTCGTGCAGTGCCAAAACTCGGACGTGGAGGTGTTTTCGCAGCTTGATGCCGGTTTCTTCCGGCGAAGGCGAGAGTACGTCGATATTCGGTTCTCCTGGCGTGTGCTGTGCGCATGTACTTGTGTGGCGTCATCGGACGCCCCGAACTTTCAGGAGGTGACCATCGTGGACGACCCGCCGAGTCGATATTCGACCCATCCTTCTGTTCTTGCCGACGATGCTCACCCCGGTCTTTTGCTCTTCAGTCACTGACTCTTTGCATCCTCGGCTTCATCTGCGCGGCTTTGCCGCGACCGCTGACGACTTCCATTGTCGCTCAGCGCATTCTGCTGCCCTCATGCACTGGCATGGTCCGGCGTGTTCGGGCAGCCGAGGAGATTCGTCATGTCATTTTCCGTTCTCGCATTGCGGCCACGGCCCACGAGAAACAGTGCACAACAAACACATTCAACAGTCCTGGCAAAGGAAAGCGCACAGGAATTGGTCGACTTCTCG
Source organism: Rhodococcus sp. no. 34 (assembly GCF_054589475.1). Taxonomy (NCBI): domain Bacteria; kingdom Bacillati; phylum Actinomycetota; class Actinomycetes; order Mycobacteriales; family Nocardiaceae; genus Rhodococcus; species Rhodococcus sp. no. 34. The sequence goes on along the minus strand of NZ_BAAILK010000026.1, from coordinate 624,700 downwards.
GCCTCGGACACGCGCACCGTTCTCGCGGATCTGACCACGACGGCCAACGGCCTTCGTGACGATCAGATCGACGATCTTCGTCGGCAATACGGGCGCAACGATGTCCGCCACGACCGCCCGGCGCCGGCAATCGTGCAGTTCGCGGGAGCCTTCAAGAACCCGTTCATCCTGATCCTGGTATTCCTCGCCCTGATCATGGTCGGGACCGACGTGGTCTGGGCGGACCCCGAGGACGGTCCTTCCTACGAGGGCATCATCACTCTCGGGTTGATGATCTTTGTCAGTGTCTCACTGAGGTTCTGGCAGGAATACCGTTCGAGTCGCGCCGCCGAGGCGCTCAAGGCGATGGTTACGACGACCGTCGCGGCCACCCGCAAGATCAACAACACCGTGGTCACGGCTGAGATTCCGATCGAGCAGTTACTGCCGGGGGATGTAGTCCAGCTTGCCGCCGGCGACATGATCCCGGCCGATGTCCGCATCATTCGGGCCAAGGATCTACAGGTCAATCAGTCCATGCTCAGCGGTGAATCGATGCCGGCCGAGAAGTCGGCGGACCCGTCGTCGGGGATCGACGTCGATCGGCTGCTCGAAGCCGAGAACATCGGGTTCATGGGTACTTCCGTCGTGTCGGGCAGTGGCACCGCCGTTGCGGTGCACACCGGCAAGCGGACTTACTTCGGTGCCATGACAGCACAATTGGCGTCCAAGCGACCCGAAACCAGCTTCGACGTCGGGGTGCGCAGTGTCAGCTATCTGCTGATCAAGTTCATGCTGATCATGGTTCCCGCGGTGTTCATCATCAACGGACTGACCAAGGACTGGAGCCAAGCACTACTCTTCGGCGTCGCCACCGCGGTGGGGTTGACTCCGGAAATGTTGCCGCTCATCGTGACGGTGAACCTGGCCAAGGGTGCGCTCCACATGTCGCGCAAGAAGGTGATCGTCAAGCAGATCAACGCGATTCAGAACTTCGGTGCCATGGACGTTCTGTGCACGGACAAGACCGGAACTCTCACCGAGGACCGCATCGTTCTCGGTGAGCATCTCGACACTGCCGGACGTAAGTCCGAGGACGTATTGCGGCTAGCGGCGGTCAATTCCGTGAATCAGACCGGATTGCGCAGTCTTCTCGACGACGCGGTGATCGAGGCCGCCGGTCCCGAAGTGGTCGAGGAGATCTCGCGTCGGCACGGGTTGGTGGACGAGATTCCCTTCGACTTCAAGCGCCGTCGACTCTCCGTGGTGGTCGACCACGGAGACGCCGATCTGATCGTAACCAAAGGTGCAGTGGAAGAGCTCCTTTCGGTCTGTGAATCGGTGGAACTGGACGGGGTGACCCACCAATTGACACCGGGATGGCTGGCCCGAGTCGACCGTCTGGTCGCGGAGCTGAACGGTCAAGGCAAGCGAGTGCTTGCGGTGGCAACCAAGACAGTCGTCGAAGAGCAGCGCCGCGAGTACTCGACGGCCGACGAAGAGGGCATGACCCTGGTCGGTCTGCTGGCATTCCTCGACCCGCCGAAGGAATCTGCGGCCGGGGCGATCGAAGCCCTCGCGAGCCACGGAGTCGCGGTCAAGGTAGTGACGGGTGACAACGAACTGGTCGCCGAAACCGTCTGCGGCAAAGTCGGTATCGACGTGGGGACCGTGGTCTCCGGCGCCGAGATCGAAGCGTTGAGCGACGACGCCCTCGACGAGTTGGTGCAGCGGACAACCGTATTCGCGAAGACGGATCCGATGCAGAAGGCACGCATTGTCGAATCGCTGCGCCGGGTCGGCCACACGGTTGGTTTCCTCGGTGACGGTGTCAACGACGCACCCGCACTGCGGGCTGCGGACGTCGGCATCTCCGTTGACACAGCGGCGGACATCGCCCGCGAATCCGCGGACATCATCTTGCTGGAGAAGGACCTCGGCGTACTCGAACAAGGAGTCATCGAAGGGCGTCGTACCTTCGGAAACATCCAGAAGTACATCAAGATGACTGCGTCGTCGAACTTCGGGAACGTCTTCTCGGTGCTCGTCGCCAGCGCCCTGCTGCCGTTCATCCCCATGATTCCCGTAGTTCTGTTGTTGCAGAACCTGATCTACGATCTCTCGATGCTCACGATCCCGTGGGACCGTGTCGACGACGACTTCCTCGCGAAGCCCCGCAAGTGGGAGACCAAGAGCCTTCGCCGGTTCATGGTGTTCATCGGCCCGATCAGTTCGATCTTCGACATCTCGACGTTCGCGCTGATGTGGTTCGTGTTCGCCGCCAACTCTCCCGAGCATGCAGCGCTGTTCCAATCGGGTTGGTTCATCGAGTCATTGATCTCTCAGACGCTGATCGTTCACATGATCCGCACCCGCAAGATCCCGTTCATCCAGTCGCGTGCATCGCTGCCGGTACTGCTCAGCACAGGCGCCGCCTGCGTCTTCGCGCTGGTGTTCCCGTTCACGTCCTGGGGTCATTCCCTCGGGTTGGTTTCACTGCCGTGGAACTACTTCCCGTGGCTGGTCCTCACTCTCGCGGCATACTGCGTCGTCACGCAGGTGGCCAAGGGAATGTTCATCCGTCGATTCGCGACCTGGCTCTAGGAGTTCACCGTGGAAATCCACGTCATCCTTGTGCGGATAGCGCTCGGGCTCGTCCTCGGCGCTGCCGTCGGGATCGAAAGGCAATGGCGCGCAAGGATGGCGGGTCTGCGAACCAACGCGTTGGTGAGCTTGGGTGCGACGCTCTTCGTCATCATGGGCGCGTACGGGTTTCAGGGCCCGGACGCTGATCCGACGCGCGTCGCAGCGCAGATCGTCTCGGGGATCGGTTTCCTCGGTGCTGGAGTGATCATGAAGCAGGGTGCGTCGGTCACCGGCCTGAACACTGCCGCCACTCTGTGGGCCACTGCCGCCGTCGGCGCACTGGCAGGTGGCGGAATGTACTGGGTCGCGGTGTTCGGTGCCGGCGCAATCATGTTGGCGAACACGCTGTTGAGGCCGTTGGGCCGGATGATGGATCACCAGCCTGCCCGAACCGGACGCGAAGAACCACCCGCGGACTACACCTTCGAGGTGACCTGTCACGGCGACGCCGAAGCTCACATCAGAGGTCTTACCGTGCAGTCCATTTCGAGGCCCGAGTTTCAGCTCCGGTCAGTGCAGTCCTTCGACATCCCGGACAGCGACCGCGTGCGGGTGGTGGCCGAACTGGCTGCCGCGGAGCGTGACGACGGACTCCTGGAATCCGCCGTCAGCCGACTTAGCCTTGAACCGTTGGTGACTCACGTTCGGTGGGAGGTGGAACCGTCGAAGTAGATCCAGGCTCGCTGTCAGTCAGCGCGCATGTTCTTGCGGCGCAAGTGAGTTCCCCAGTGCAATGTTCGCGCAGTTGGACGGTGCAGGCTTGCCGTTCAAGCGGTCGTCGACCCAGGCGAGCGCACCGGGGAGCCAGAGCATGGCGCCGAGGAAGTGGCTGATGGTGTCGTACTGGTCGTACTGAATCGCCAGGCCGGCGTCGCAGTACCTGCGTGCGAGGGTGCGGACGTCGCCCGTGATCATCACGCCGTCTCCCGCTCCGACACCGGGGCCGCCGGGTTGGGTGCCCTCGATGGTGCCGTTGGCCGCCTGCGCGATGAACATCGGAATGGTCGGTGTCGCCGCGGTGCCCATGTTGATCTTGTTCACGACATCGACGTACTCGGGAACCGTATTGGGATCGGCGTACTCGGGTTTGACCAGATCCTGCCAGGTCAGTCCGGGATACTGTGCCAGCACATTGCCGATGGACGCGTCTTCGAGTCGAGCCATGACGTCGCGTCCACGGTCGCTGAGATACTTCCCGAAATCGATGTCGTACGAACGCGCAACGCCGACGACTGCCATGCCGACAACGCCACCCCACCCGATGCTTCCGCTCGCGTAGCGAAGGTTGTTGGCCGGATTGACCAGCACGCCGCCCTGCGCGGCGCCGATCAAGTTGTCGTTGATCTCCGGTGCATACGCGGGAGCGAGGATCGAAGCCCAGTTGGTGGCGATGGCTCCGCCGGAGTATCCCATGAGCGCGATCTCTGCGTTGTCGGTGATTCCGGTTTCCGGGACATCGCGGGCGGCACGCAGAGCGTCGAGCGTCATCATCCCGTATTCGGGTCCGGCAGCGAAGTTGGCGTCCGGGCCTTCGGTGTCCGGGACGACGATCGTGTAGCCCAATGCGAAGAGCGGCCCGAACAGCGCGGCTTCGATGCTCGTGAAGGTACCGCCGATGTTGAAGTTGCGTCCGCTGGGAGTCCAGTCGCCGATCGGGGTGTTACCCGCGATGGCTCGCGACGGGCTGTCGTCGGGGTTCAGCGAATCGTAAAAGGACTGGTACGAAACAACTTTGTTCGGTTGGGCGTTGGCCGGGCGCAGGATCGAGGTGACGTTGGCGGACGGCTGTCCCAGGGCGTCGGTTGATCGGTAGAGAACCTGCACTGCCTGTATCGGGGTCGGGATGTTGAGCACGGTGTACGGCACGGTGCGAGTCTCGAGGACCGCGCCTGGAGCGTACGACGAGAGAGGCGCCGCGCCCTCGTAGCTGTAGAAACCGTCATCGGGGGACTTGGCAAGGACTGGCTGCGCGAGCGCTACCGGTGCGCCGACGCCTGCCAGTGCAAGCGCGAGTACTCCGACAACTGCGCGAGATAGGACCCTTGACGACATACTCGTCCTCCACATTGGTGTGCCACGCCCCACCCTGAGATCGTGGTGTGACGACCACCATATATTACTCGTGGGTAATGTGGGGATCGGTCAGATCGGTCGTCGTATCGAGCTCTCGACGTAGGAAGATTTCGGAGGACTCGCCTGGGAGTAACAGAACTCCCGCGTCGGTGTATCCCATTGCGCGATAGAAGTTCTGGGCTGATTCGTCGGCGAGTGTGGAGGTGAGGACCTGCGAGTGTCCCGCGCGGCTCATGCGTTTTTCCCAATCTGTGACCAAAGCGCGCCCGATGCCTTGGCCGCGGTTCGAAGACAGGACGGTCAGCATGTTCATGAACGGAATCTCGTCCCAGAACAAGCCCCAGCGCAGCCATCCGATTGGTTTCCCGCTGTCCTCGGCGACGAGTATCCGGCCGCGTTGGATCACTGACGCGAGTTCCTCGGCTGCGATGTGTGAGTCGTGCTCACGTAAGAACGGCAAGTCTGTCTGCGCTCCGACGCGAATGTTCACCACGGAAGTCAGTATCGCCGTTCACTCGGAGTTGATGGCGTTCGGCTTGGACAGGTAGACGACTCCGGGGATGTGGCTGGGGTCCGGCGGCAATTGGGAGTAGCCCGCTCGGGTGTACAGGCGAATGTTCCGCAGGCTCCTGCATCCGGTGAACAGCTCGAAACGGGTGATGTGCTCCGGAGCGTTCTGTTCCACGTGTTGCAAGAGGCGTCGGCCGAGGCCGTTGCCCGCCACGTCCGGCGCCACCATGAGGCGACCGATCTGCCATGCGGTTCCGTCCGCGGTTCCTCGCACGGCCCCGACGAGCCGGCCGCCGCGTCGTGCGGTCCAGACAGTCGACTCCTGAACCCAGGCTCGGACCGTGGGTAGGTCCTCGTGGAGCGGGGGTATGTCCATGCTGTTGTTCGAGATTGCTTCCGAGACCCAGCAACAGCGTTGTAGAACAAGGATTTCCGCGGCGTCCTCGTCCGTTGCGCGCTCTATGACTATCTCGTTCATTGTCAGTCTTCGTTGTCGACTTGTTCTTCACGAGGGAGATCGGACGCCTTCGGGGCGGCGGGGACCCATTCACGGAGCGGTTGAACGACTTCGGAGTAGAAGGTTTCGGCCGAACTGGTCACACTGTTGATGAAACTCGCAGCAGTACCCGAACGCTTGCTGCCGAGTGTGAAGGACTGTGTCAGTACGAATGAACTGAGTTGGCCGCCTTGACTGTCTGTCAACAGACGTGGCGTTGTGCGCGCGAATGTAACGGTCTCGCAAGTCGACGAGGCCGGGCCGGTGAACAACGCTTCGACCAACAATTCGGCAGGAGCATTCTTCAACTGACGCAAAACCCAGGTGACTCGTTTTCCCGAAGTGCCTTCGTCTGGTGCAGAAACCGTTGTACTGCAGCTCACTTTGTTGGTTCTCAAATCAGCAGTAACCCGTAGCTCTCCGGCTGCGTCGGGGATTCGGAGGGTGGCGCTGAAGGTGCCGTCGTTCGCCAATTCGTTGACCGTCAGCGCGGTACGCGCATCCGCATCGTTGACCACCCGACGGGGCAACACGTGTTTGACGACGACACCGAGATCTGCGGTGAACCGCAGCGCAAGGTTCCGCGCGAGCGCGATCCACGACTGAGCGACCGCCGCTGCCTTCGGATCTCCAGGACGTAGAGTTCCGGCGCTCACGGAATCGCGTATCGATACCCAGTGCCGACCCATGTCAACGAACTCCGCGGCCCCGGACTTGGGATGTTCGATGTACCGGAGAAATTCGCTGAGAATCCAACCTTGCAGCGGATTGTCGATTCCGCCGTGCGAGAGCACCATCCGAGCCTCGTGGATGACTTCTGCCCAAGAGAGATGCCGCAGCGCAACTTTGGTGAGCTTGCGCTTGTCCACCTCGACGGGTAATTCACCGGCGCCGGCAGGCAAGTCGTTGGACAGGCTGATCACGACGTCGTACTTGTTCTTCTTGGCGACGTCGAGATAGTTTTCGAGCTGCTCTCGGGTATGGGTGCCTGCTCCAGTCTTTGCCTCGAGCAAGCCGGTCCAGAGCCGGCTTCCGCGGGCGATGCGCCACACTGCATCCGGGATCACCCGAGATTCACCTTTGACGTAGGGAACTTCGACATAGCCCTCGAACGAGCCGGCCGGCGCGCCCACGCGGGACGAAACCGCCCGCGCAAACAATGGAACCGCTTGCATCGTGGAAACCAATGCCGACGTTGTGCGTCGTTCTTGTTCCTCACCGGTTCCGACGCCGATCACCGAGAAGAGTCGTGCAGGTTGCCAGGCCTCGGACTCTGCGTGCTTGAATTCGGGTAGTGGGGCTTTCTTGGGCACCGGCTTCGCTGTACGAACACCACGCTGTCGGACGGGCTTCGCGGGCGTTGAGGGCTCTGTGACTGACGGTTCCTGTTCCGATATCGGTTGGATTGCCTCGAGCTCAGGTGACCCAGGCTCCTCGACGGGGGCACCCTCACTCACGTCGACTCCGAAGTCTTCGGCGAGCCCGGCGAGGCCTGAAGCCCAACCTTGGCCGATTGCGCGAAGTTTCCACTTCCCGCTACGTCGATAGACCTGGCCGAAGACGAATGCGGTTTCGGTGGACGCGTCGGCGGTGACGTATTCGGCGATAGGAGAGCCACCGGAATCAACCAGTTGGAGCGCAAGTTTGCCGAGGTCGCCGAAAGAGCCGGTGTCGACGCTGCCTATCAAAGCGATCGCGTCGACCTGATCGGGTACAGCAGCGAGGTGGACGAGGAGGCGCTCGTGCGGACCGGATTCGGCTTCGCGGCGGCCGAGATAGCGAACCGAGCCGTCAGCAGATTCCTGTTGGTTGTAGAAGACGAAGTCTGCGTCGGACCTGACTTTTCCGTCGGCACCCAGAAGCAATGCCGAGGCATCGACACCGAATTCCGTATTGTCCCAGGTGATCACGATGTCGATCTGATCGAGTTCGTCGGGGAGCTCGATGTTCTGGCCTTTGGACAGAAATTGGTCTTCCACGAATTTCCCCTCATCGCTGTGCACAGTCGGATTTCGCCTCTTGATTGTCCAGGGGCAGATCGAATTTTGTGTGGTTTCGAATCCGCAGGGCAATTGTTCAGCCGCAGGCTGAATTTGGCGCGCGGCTGAACAATTGGCGCGCGGCTGGGAATGCAGAGAGTTTCAATTCAGGCATAACAAACAAAACGCCCGCAACCAATTGGTCGCGGGCGTTTCGAAAAAGAACGTCAGACAGTTGCCGGAGTGTTCTCGTCCAACTTCGGATCTGCGTTCGCGATTCGCTTGTTGCGAATGAGGCTGCTGATGAAAGCAGCGCCGATCAAGAAGACACCGACCAGGCCGGTGATGATCTCGTTGATGTGAACGCCGATGGACACCATCAAGATGACGGCCAGAGCGCCGATGGCCCAGTGCGCACCGTGCTCGAGGTAGACGTAATCGGAGAGCGTGCCCTTGCGGACCAGGAAGACCGTGATGGAACGGACGAACATCGCGCCGACGAAGCCGAGGCCGAGGGCGATGATGATCGGGTCTGCTGTGATGGCGAATGCGCCGATGACGCCGTCGAAGGAGAAGGACGCGTCGAGGACCTCGAGGTAGAGGAACAGGAAGAAGCCGGCCTTACCGGTCGCTTTCGCGAGCTGCGTGGGGCCGCCGGACTTGGCGGTTTCTTCCTCTTCGCCTTCTTCCGGCAGATTGAACAGTTCACCCAATCCGTTGACCGCGATGTAGGTGATCATGCCCAGAACGCCCGAGATCATGACGGTGGAGACCTTGTCGTCAGCAGCGAGGAAAGAACCACTGAGAACCAGGACGATGCCGGCCACGACGACGGAGAGCTGATCGAGCTTGCCGATGCGAGCGAGCGGCTTCTCCAGCCAGGACAGCCAGGTGATCTCACGCTCTTCGAAGATGAATCCGAGGAAGAGCATCAGCAGGAACATGCCACCGAAGGCAGCGATCT
>NZ_BAAILK010000026.1:508852-615982 GCF_054589475.1 Rhodococcus sp. no. 34 | reverse complement strand
GCGGGTGAGCGTCGGTGAGGATGGTTTCGTAGCTCGGCTCGCCGTTGGCGAAGTACGCGGCGTCGTCCGCAGGCGGGTTCAGTGCGAGGTCGAGTGCAGCTACGGGTCCGAGACCGGATGCAGCCCAGACGATCACGAGCGGGAACACCAGACGCATACCGAAGACGGCGATGATGACGCCGATGGTGAGGAAGATCTTCTGCCAGAATTCACTCATTCTTTGCAGAACAGTGGCGTTGATGACGGCGTTGTCGAAGGAAAGCGAGATTTCCAGAATCGACAGGATGATGACGAGGAACAGTGCCTCGGGTCCGCCGTAGATGAACGCAACGATCATCGCGAGGATCGAAATTGCGATGGATAAACCGAATATTCGCAGTACCACGGAGCGTGGCCCTTTCTAGTTGGTCAATGCAGAGTGGTTACTGCAAGCGGTCTCTCACCGCATCCGAACGTGAAAACGGGGAGGGTTCCACAGACTACTGCGGAACCTTCCCCGAGTCAGCTCGTCGAGAGCGAAGATCAGACGTTGACGCCGTAATCGCGCGCGATGCCCGCGAGGCCGGACGCGTAGCCCTGGCCGATTGCGCGGAACTTCCACTCTGCACCGTTGCGGTACAGCTCACCGAAGACCATGGCGGTCTCGGTGGAAGCGTCCTCGGAGAGGTCGTAACGAGCGAGCTCGTTGCCGTTCGACTTGTCGACGACGCGGATGTACGCGTTGCGGACCTGGCCGAAGGACTGCGAGCGAGCTTCTGCGTCGTAGATCGAAACGGGGAAGACAACGCTCTCGACCTCGGCAGGAACCGCTGCGAGGTTCACGTCGATCTGCTCGTCGTCGCCTTCGCCTTCGCCGTCCGTGTTGTCACCCTTGTGCTCGATCGAGCCGTCGGGCGAACGGAGGTTGTTGAAGAAGATGAAGTGCTGGTCGGAGAGGACCTTCTTGTTCGAGCCTGCGCCGATTGCGCTGGCGTCGAGGTCGAAAGCAGCTCCGGTGGTGGAACGTGCGTCCCAGCCCAGGCCGACGACCACTGCAGTCAGGTTCGGGGCCTCCTTCGTGAGAGAGACATTGCCGCCTTTGGTCAAGCTGACGCCCATTCAGGGGTCCTTTCAAGAGGAGAGACAAGGCCCACTACGACGCGAAGTCGTCTTGGGAGTGTGTTTACCTCCACCACCCTAACCGCAGTTCCGGTGTGTTCGCCGTAACAGCAGAATTACGAACCGAGAAGCGAAGTGCTGGACCCGTAGGATTCAATCGTGGTGGGAAGATGGTCGGAGCGCTTCAATCGGGGGGCAAGAGTGGGGGAGTCGGTCAGTCGTGCGCGGGAGGCGCAGACGGCCATGGTTTCGGCGTTCCTCGACATGGACAAGCGGCAGACCATCGCGTCGGCAGCAGTCGACGCTTCCGCCGAGCTGTACCCCGAGCGAGGGCTGCGCGCTGCGTGGGAACCCGTTCGGGATCGGTGCTTCCAGGCTGCGTCGGACTACCTCGACACATCCGAGCGCTATGGCAACGATCAGGTACTTCACCAGAACCCGAACGGTGCTCGGGCGGCGTTCGAAAAGTCGGTAGCCGAACTCGTCGAGGCGGCGAAGGGCGTCGACGCCTTCTACAACGGGCATCGTGCGCACCTCGAGCAGGCGACGGTCACGATGTCCGCCATTCCCGTCCTCGGCCAGCAGGCCCGAACCCTGGCGAACGCCGTCCGGGAAAAACTGGCTGCCACCGATCAGCGCTATCGCGAGTACCCGTCGGTGGTGACGGCCTCCGAACACCTCGACGACGCGGTTGCAGCGCTCGACAATGCGCGCTCATCCGGTCGCGCCGACGCAGTCCGCACGCGGGCCGAGAGTGTCCGCGAAGCGGTATCGGCGCTCGAGGAAGCATTGGCAGAAGCCCCGTCGACCCAGCACCGTGCCGAGATGACGATTTCCTCGGTCTCGACCAGGTTGTCGGCAGTGCGCACTCGAGTGGACCGCCTGGATCCGGCGTACTCCGCATTGCTGCGCGAGTTCAACGCCGCGAGTTCCGCTGACCTCGTCGACAACAGCAGTCGCAGCCGAGCGCATATCGATCAGGCCGACATCGATCTCAAGGAAGCGAAGCAGTCGCTGGCTGCGGGAAACCCCGAACATGCACTGGCTTTGATGGCCGAAGCCCGCGTGCACCTCGCCGACGCCGAAGCGTGTGCCGACGCCGTGACGGACCGTCTCGCTACTCTGCGTGCAGTTCGGGCAGATCCGAGCCAAAAGGAACGTGAGGTTCGTTTCCGGCTGAAAGACGCCCAGATGTTCGCTGTTAACCAAGGGTTGGTGGCGGAGTGGGGCTCCGTACTCGATGCTCAACTAGCAAGGATCGAGCGAGCGAGTGCGTCACTGTCGGGAACTCATCCGGACTACTGGTCGTATGTATTACAGCTGGACTCGGTATCGACGTTCATCACCGAAGTTGTCGAGAAGATGCGGGCGCGAGCCGGCAAAAACTGAATGGTCGGGCCGATCGGGGGATCGGAGTTGCCCGACGCGTTGTCACAGGGGGTCGTTTCATGGACTTGATTGCGGTTACAGAGAGAAGAGAAATGCAGCACTTTCAACATCTCGAGGATGACGTGCGGGAGCAACTGTTCCTGCATGCGCCTCGATCGTTCGCGGATTCCGACGAGAGGGATCTGCTCGCGATTGCTCTGGGTGCAACTCTCTACGTTCCTGCCACCCGGGCCGGGTTGGCCGACATCGTGGTCAAGCGTGCGTCCGAGGGCGTCAGCTCGATGGTGCTCGATCTCGAGGACGCCGTCGCGGATCACGAGGTGGAGTCAGCGCGAGCGAACGCGGTTGACGCTCTCGACAAGATCGCGTCCACCGACGCCGTCGGCATGCTGCTGTTCGTGCGGGTTCGTGAAGTCGCGGACATCCACAAGGTCGCCGCGTCGTTGACCGAGGGGCGCGCCGCGCTCACCGGGTTCGTCATCCCGAAGTTCGGCAGCGAGTCCGGCCCTGTGTTCCTCGACGCCGTCGCGGACGCATCCGAGTTGCTGGGCAAGCATCTCTACGCGATGCCGGTACTCGAATCACCCGCGCTTGTGCACCGCGATACTCGCGATCTCGAATTGCGCACCATCAGTGGGATTCTCGCGCAACACCGCGATCGAATCCTTGCCGTCCGCATCGGCGCCACCGACATGTGCAGCACTTTCGGCATCCGTCGTGACCGCGATCTGACCATCTACGACGTGCGCGTGGTGGTCGACGTCATCGCCGACATCGTCAACTATCTCGGGCGCGCGGACGGTTCGGGTTTTGTCATCACCGGGCCCGTGTGGGAGTACTTCGCCGATCACGAACGCATGTTCCGGCCGATGCTGCGCGCCACCCCGTTCGAGGAACACGACGCCGTCCGGTTCCGTCAGCATCTCGTCAGCCGCGACCTCGACGGTCTGCTCCGTGAGATCGCGCTGGACCGAGCCAACGGAATCCAGGGCAAGACGGTCATCCACCCGTCGCACGTCGCAGCGGTCAATGCACTGTCCGCTGTCACGCACGAGGAATATCACGATGCCCTCGACATTCTCGGTGCCGACGCCGGGGGAGTTCAGGCGTCCGGCTACCGGAACAAGATGAACGAGATGAAGCCGCACCGCAATTGGGCCCATCAGACTGCGCTCCGAGCTCACGTGTTCGGTGTGACCAACAAGGGAATCACGTTCGTCGAGTTGCTGACGGCGTTGGTCGATCGATGACAGAGCTTGTCCAGTCCAAGGACGTTCCCTGGGCTACAGCAGAATTCGGCTTGGACCTCGTTCACGGTGATTCGTCACTCGGGCATTCGGTGCCCGATCTGGTGATCCCGGGACTTCGGCGGAATCCGCGTCGCGCTCATCTGCTGGTGTCCACCGTGCTGGGAAAGCACGTGCCCACCGAGCCGTCCGTGGTCATCGGCGCTGCCGACGACCTCGGCGATCTGGTGCGGACAACCCTCGGTGAGGGTGTCGACGTCGTCGTTCTCGGGTTTGCCGAAACCGCAACAGGTTTGGGCCACTGCGTCGCAGCTCGCCTGCACGCTCACTGCTACCTGCACTCCACGCGCCGAGACGTACCAGGGGCTACGACGCTCGCCGGATTCGAGGAGGGGCACTCGCACGCCACGAGCCATCTGATGCAGCCGACGTCCGCCGAACTGTTCGAGAACGACCTGCCTCTGGTCCTCGTCGACGACGAGATCTCCACCGGCGCCACCGCGATCGATGCCATCCGGGCGCTGCACGGGCAATGCCCGCGAAGCCGCTACGTCGTGGCCTCGCTGGTGGACATGAGAACCGAGGAACACCGAGTCGCCGGCGAAGCCGCGGCGGCAGAGTTGAATGTACGAATCGACTACGTCTCTCTCGCTTCGGGTTCGACGGTCCTGCCCGACGGCCTGACCGAGCGCGTCACGGCGCTGGATGCTCCGGATCTCAATCCGATCGGTGACCGCCGTGGCACGCTGGCACGGATCGATCTGCCGTGGCCGGCACATGTCCCCGACGGTGGCAGGCATGGCTTTCTCGATGGCGACACCGCGGCATTCGAGTCAGCCGTCGAGGCAGCGGTGTCCATTCTCGGATCGTCGATCGACGCGTCGCGTGCTGTGATCGTGATCGGTCACGAGGAGTTGATGTACCTGCCACTGCGCATCGCTGCGGGCTTGGAAAGCTCTGGGCGAGCAGTTCGTTACCAGACCACGACGCGTTCACCCGCCTACGTCGTTGACGTGCCGGGATACCCGCTGCGTCGCGGGTTCACCTTTTCGGCGCCCGAACTGGGCGAGAACGAACCCCGATACGTCTACAACGCGCAGTGGCCTGATGCGGCGGTCGACGCCCTTGCGTTGCTGGTCATCGACGAGCCCGCCGACACCGATCGGTTGACGGCGATGGACGGAGTGGTCGAGGTGTTGCGGAACTCCGGCACCGACGTCCTGGTCGCCACCGTTCGCGGGGCCGATCCGTCGGCGCTGCGAGATTCCAGAGCAGGGAGCTCGTCATGAACGAACCATTGGTCGGGCCCGAATTCGGTTCGTACGCGCCGGGCGAAGTGAAGTGGCTGCTCAAGGATCTCTCGCACGTGGATCTCGAAGCGGATGTATCCGTGCGCGAGAAGCGTATTCAGTCGGGTGAGGCGCACTATGCCGAGTCTCTCCCCATCGAGTACCAACCCGATCAGGCATACCGGGATCTTTTCGAGACGGTGCTCGCCGAGAGCGCTCCACGGTTGGCGCGCGCTGTCGGGACCGTGATGGACCTGGTCTTGGCCGAGCGGGGGAGTGACATCACGCTGGTCTCACTCGCCCGGGCCGGAACACCGATCGGGATTCTGATGCGGCGCTGGGCCCAGCAGACCCGCGGGTTGACGTTGCCGCACTATGCGGTGTCCATCGTCCGTGGCAAAGGAATCGATTCCGTCGCACTCGATTATCTTGCGCACCATCACGACTCGGAGAACGTCGTCTTCGTCGACGGCTGGACGGGCAAGGGCGCCATCGCCCGCGAACTCGACGCAGCGTTGACGGAGTACCACGAGGCAGGCGGAGCGAAGTTCGACTCCGATCTGGCTGTTCTCGCCGACCCCGGACACTGCGTGCGAACGTACGGGACCCGTGACGACTTCCTGATCGCGTCGGCGTGCCTCAATTCGACGGTGTCCGGCTTGGTCTCACGAACTGTCCTCAACGACACCCTCATCGGGCCCGGCGATTTCCACGGCGCCAAGTTCTACGCCGACCTCGCCGACGTCGACGTTTCCAACAGGTTGCTCGACGTGGTCTCGGCCGAGTTCGATTCGGTTCGCGGCGACGCAGCGGATTCTCTTGCTGCAGTGCTCGATTCCGATCGGACGCCGACCTGGGCCGGTTGGGAGTCGGTGGAGAAGGTGCAGGCCGAGTACGGGATCTCGACGGTCAACTTCGTCAAACCCGGTGTCGGAGAAACAACCAGGGTGCTGCTGCGCCGGCTTCCCTGGAAGGTTCTGGTGCGCGAACTCGAAGCCCCGGAGCACGCACACATCCGGTTGTTGGCACAGGCCCGTGGGGTCCCGGTCGAGGTCGTCCCGGATCTCGCCTACTCGTGTGTCGGCCTGATCAAGGACATCACGTGAGCCGTGTGGACACCGCTGCGTCCCAGGTCCTGATCGCCACGGATCTGGATCGCACGATGATCTATTCGCAGGCCGCGATCGGCGGCGATCCCAGTGGCTCCGACCTGGATTCGGCACCGAGCCCGCTGTGCGTCGAGTACTACAACGGCGGTCCGCTCTCGCACATGAGCGTCGAATCGATCGAACTGCTGACCGCGCTCAGCTCGCGGGTTCCGGTAATTCCGACGACGACCAGGACCATTGCGCAGTTCCAGCGGATCGATCTTCCCGGCGGACCGTGGAAGTACGCGATCACGAGCAACGGCGGAAACATCCTCGTAGACGGCGAGGCCGATCGCGACTGGCGAAACGAGATCGACCGTTCGACCCGTAAGTCCGGCGCCGAGTTGCCGCAGGTTCAGGCGGAACTGGAATCGCGGATCGACTCGAGTTGGGTCAGCTCCATTCGTGTTGCCGACGACCTGTTTCCATACCTGGTCGTCGATCTGGCCGTGATGCCGAGTGATTTCGAAACCGAATGGAATGGGTGGTGCGTGACGCGGGGCTGGAATGTCTCGCGTCAAGGCCGCAAGATCTACACGATGCCCGACGCGGTCTCGAAGTCACGAGCGCTGGCAGAGGTGCGCCGCAGACTGGTCGAGTCGGGTGATCTGGATCAGTCCGCCGTCGTGATCTCGGCTGGTGACGGCGCATTGGATGCGGACATGCTCGAATACTCCGATTTCGCGATCAGGCCCAGGCACGGTGAGCTGGAAGAACTGAATTGGCAACGGCCGACCGTTACTGTGACAGAAAGGTCCGGTATCGCAGCGAGCGCGGAGATCTTGCGGTGGTTCTCTTCCGCGCTCGGGTAATACACGCTCTCTATGAAGGGGATTTAGTTGTCTGTATCGCTTGCCAAAGGGCAGAACGGCCCGCTGGACGTCTCGGATGTAGTTGTCTCGGTTCAGCTGGCTGCGGCCGCTGACCTGTCTGCACTCCTCGTGACGAGCAACGGAAAAGTTCGTTCCGACGCCGACTTCGTCTTCTTCAACCAGCCGACCGGACCCGGCGTGCAATTGGTACCCAACCCGGGTGGCATTGCCTCACTCCGAGTCTCACTCGCCGGCGTACCCGCCGATATCGAGCAGGTTCGCGCCGTCATCACGCTCGACGACGCTTCGTCGAACTTCGGGCGCACTGCTGCACCGACCGCTCGGGTCTCCGATGCGGCCGGGAATGTGTTGTACGAGTACGTGATCGACGGCCTCACCACCGAGTCCATCGTCATCGCGCTCGAGGTGTACCGACGGCAGGGTGCGTGGAAGGTGCGCGCCGTCGGCCAGGGGTACGCGGGTGGATTTGCCGCGCTGGTCACCGATCACGGTGTGTCGGTCGACGATGCGCCCGCGCCGCCGCCGCCCACTCCGGTCGCGGCTCCGGCGCCGATCACCCCGCCCTCGTCCGTCGCTCCTACACCGCCGGCGTACAACCAGCCGCAGCAGCAGCCTTCGTACAACGCGCCGCCGGTTCCGCCGGCCCCGCCCGCGTACAACCAGCCGCCTGCCTACAACCAGGGACCGACGCCGCCGGCCTACCCGCCGGCGCAGCAGCCTGCGTACAACCAGCAGCCGACGTACAACCAGCAGCCGACGTACAACCAGGCACCCCCGGCGCCTCCGTGCAGAACCAGCCGCCGGCGCAGCAGCCCGAGGTGAGCCTGGTCAAGGGACGCCCCGTCAGCCTGACCAAGGGACAGAAGGTCACACTCCGCAAGGAGGGCGGCGTCGCGCTCACCATGATCCAGATGGGTCTGGGTTGGGATCCGATCAAGAAGAGCGGCCTGTTCGGAAGCCGTACCGCCGACGTCGACCTCGACGCTTCGGCACTCCTGTACGCCGACGGCAACCTCGTCGACGTCTGCTACTACGGTCAGTTGACGTCCAAGGACGGCTCGGTCCGTCACATGGGTGACAACCTGACCGGCGACGGAGACGGCGACGACGAGGTCATGCTCGTCGATCTGCAGCGGGTCCCGGCTCACGTGACCACCGTGATCTTCACCGTGACCTCGTACCGCGGACACACGTTCGAGCAGGTCTCCAACGCTTTCTGCCGTCTCGTGGACAGCACCACCAACTCCGAGCTCGCTCGATACACGCTCCAGGGCGGCATGGCTTTCACCGGAATGGTGATGGCAAAGGTGTACCGCGTGAACGGTGAATGGAAGCTGCAGGCCATCGGTGAAGGTATCCAGGCCAAGCACGCAGGAGAAGCTGCGCCGCAGCTGGGCCGTTTCCTCACTGCTTGAGTCGAGACTGCATAGTCGAGATGAATCCGGTTCGGCGGTAGGTGATTTCGATCGCCGTCCGTCGAACCGGACATCGTTTCCCCCTCTGTGCGTTAACCTCATGCGGCATGTCGAGCCGTCAGTCGAGCGGCCGTGCGCGAGAGGACTTGGCACAGTAGATGATCATTCGAGGGAAACTTCTCGGTCGGGCGGCGGCCGTCGCAGGCGTTGTGCTGGCGCTCGTGAGCACCGGAATCGCGCAGGCTTCGGTGCCGCAGTCGGAAACGCTGTCAGGTGTATCCGGCACCGGGATCAAGTACGTCGCCCTCGGTGACTCCCGCGCCTCCGGCCCAAGGCTGGAACCGATGTACCCCGACGCCTGTTCGCGTTCGTACGAGAACTTCGCGGGCAAGATCTCTCGGGCACTCGAGGTCGCGGAGTTCGCCGACGTCTCTTGCAGCGCGGCACGCGCCGAGAACATCATCGACACTCCACAGCTGATTCCGAACTACTGGCCTGTCCAACTCGATGCCGTTCACCCGGACACCGACCTGATCACCATCTCGATCGGCGGCAACGACTCCAACAGCATCTTCCTCGGCCCCCTGTGCGTCGCTCCGGGGCCAGGAACCGATCGTGGATGCCGGTACGACCCGCTCGCGAATTCCGTCGCCCAATCCGGAATCGACCGGGCTGCCGGAGAATTGGATCGCATCCTGACCGCGGTCACGCAGCGCGCGCCGAACGCTCGCATCTACCTGATCGGAGAGGGCGGCATGATCTCCTCTCGCGGATGCTGGCCGAACATTCCGTTCTCAGACGCCGACGCATCCTGGTTCATGGACTACTTCGCTCGCTACAACACGAAGTTCGACGAGGTCGCCCACGCCCACGGTGTGCGCACTGTCGACATTGCGGCGGCGAGCATCGCCGGCGGGCACGACGCATGTGCGAGTGCAGATCAGCGTTGGTTCGAAGGCCTGTTCTCGGAGTCGACGGCGCAGCGCTTGCACTTCACGGACGCTGGGATGACCGCGGTGGCCGATCTAGTGGTGGCGGACGTGCAAGGCTGACCGAGAGAGCCCGGTCATGGCATAGTTCGCTGCTGTGGGTATGACTTTTGTTCCCGGACAGAACGCGCCGCTGCAGGCGCCCGTGGTGACGTTTCGAGCCGAGAGCCAGACGCCGTTCGACGTGTCGGCGCTGGTAGCGGACGCGAACCTGCGGGCATTGACGTCCGCGGACTTCGTTTTCTACAACCAACCGTCCACCGCTGGAGTGCAACTCGACGAGAGTGGCATCCGGGTGGAACTCGATCGACTTCACCCCGATGCGGCAGCGGTGTTGTGCATCGTGAGCGTGGATCCGGCAGCGACGGCCGCGGGAGCCTTTCGCACGGCCGGGCTCTCCGCCACCCTGAGCGATCAATCCGGTTCGGTCCTGGCCGAATTCGCGATCCCCACCGCAGGTACCGAGACAGCGGTCATCTGCTGGGAGCTGTACCGAAAGTCCGGTGCCTGGAAGATCCGGGCCGTAGGGCAGGGCTATGCGGGTGGTCTGGCGGAACTGATCTCGGTGCACGGCGTCGAGGTCGACGACGAGCCGGCACAACCAGCCCCGACAGCCGCGCCCGCGTGGGACTCCGCCGTGGAGCCGTTGGAGGTGGGCCGAGGCCTAGAGCGCGCGTGGATGATCTTCGAGGACGCCTCGCGTTCTGCCGCTTCCTTCGTCTCCAGCAGTGAGTACGCGCTTGCCCGTTTGGACGAGGATCTGACCGCAGCCGTCGCAGATCCGTCGTTGCGGAACTCGGCAGCGGGAGTGGCGGCGCGCGATGCCGCACAGAAGCGTCACGACGACCTCGTCTCACTCGCACGGGACAACCACGCCCGCGACAGCGCTCAGCTTGCGCACGAACTCGGTGTGATCGACGGCGTGCTCCCACGGTCGATGGCGTCGTGGAAGTCGGTGTCGTGGGCGGGTACAACCGATCCGGCCCAGATCACAGCCGTCAGCGACGGAATGCGTCTTGGCGAGCTGTCGGCTCCGGACCGCGGCACACTCACCGTTCCGTACTGCGTCCCGTTGCCATTGCGCCGGCCGATCTGGGTGGACAGTACGTCGAGCAAAGCAGCGCTCGGTCTGATCAGTGCCGTCACCGTGCGCGTCATGGCCGCCGGCCCGATGCCGCTACTCGACGTCGTCGACCTGACCGGCTCGCTCACGCCACTGACCGACCGACTGGCACCGATGCTCGCGGGGCCGGTCATCACCGCTCACACCGAGATCTCGGCGCGCTTGCGGGCACTGGCCGAGGCCGTCGACATGGGCGAACTCGCGCGAATGAGTGGCGTCGCCGACGGGCCGAGTTCCCTGCGCCTGTTGATCCTCAGCGATTTCCCGCACGGATACTCCGCCGAAGACGCACAGACCATCATGTTCCTCGCCGAACGCGGGCCGGCAATCGGTTTGTCCATACTGATTGTCGGAGAGGACGAGTCGAACTTCGCGGAAGAATCCGTCGCCGCACTGTCCGAGGGGTGCCAACATCTTTCGGCAGCAGGGCAGACGGAGGTTCACGATCCGTGGACCCGCACGCAATGGCACTTCACCCCGGACGTGCTCGACCCGATCTCCGAGTCGCGAATTCTGGCAGTGTTCGACCGCACCTAGCGGCCGATGGCGGATTGCCGAGCACACAGGCAGAGTGGTGGTACGACCACGCGCGGTGTGTGGCGGCAATACTCGAGGAGACTCATGGCATTCTGGGATCAGTTGAAGGCTAAGGCTCAGGAGATGAACGGCCAGCTCAAGACAAAGACCAGCCAGTTCCAGAACAAGGAATTCAAGAACGCGAGCATGGCAATGTGCGCGTTGATCGCCGCCGCAGACGGTTCGATCGATCCGTCGGAGCGTCAGAAGACCGCCGCGCTGATCATGAGCAACGAGTCGCTCGCGGTCTTCCCGCCGGACGAGCTTCGTGAGCAGTTCGACTGGTACTGCAGCAAGCTGTCCTCGGACTACGAGTTCGGCAAGGTCGAGGCAACCGCGACCATCGCCAAGCTCAAGTCGAAGCAGGATCAGGCCCGCGCGGTCATCCAGATCGGCATCATCATCGGCGGCGCGGACGGCAACTTCGACGAGCACGAGCGCGGCGTCGTACGCGACATGTGTTTTGCAGTCGGAATTTCTCCGGCCGAGTTCGATCTCTGATCGATTCAGAGCATGAAAGCGGGTGCGGCGCGAAAGCGCTGCACCCGCTTTTCTTTTCAGTACTCGGGATAGCCGTCCTCGGGTCCCAGCATGCGCTCGATCCTCGTCCGCGTGATCTTGGCGAGCTCGTCGACGCAGACCTTGCGCTCGACGGACCGTTCGTTGGACATGCGCTGGCCGATGTTCTCGAGCAGGTCGTCGGCGTCGTGGCCGTGCGAACACCACAGATACCGGAAGCCGAAGTTCCGCTCGTACTCCTCGCCGGCGCGATAGATGGTTGCCATGACGGCGTCGTCCGGAACCCAGATCGAGCATTGCTCGAGGTGGGACGGCACGCTGTTCTTGCGCACGCCTACGGGTGGATGGCATTGCAGGGCGCGTTCGACGTCCTCGTCCGAGAGTTTGAGAATCGCGTCCTCGGCGCGCGAGAGGATCTCCGCGTGGTCGGCGAACGGACGTCCGTCGCTGACCCACCCGGCCCACGTCAGCGAGCAGCAGCACTCGAACAATGCGTGAACTGCCTTCTGCCGCGGTAGTTCGTTGAAGCGCTCCAACCCGATCGATTGATGTAGCAGCATGTGACCTCCCGGCCCGTTGTGCCTTCAGGCGCGCTCGACATGCCGCGCGGTAACCAGATGCGCGGCCACTTCGATAATCCGCCGCTTCACCTGGGAAAGGAAGGTTTGCTCACCGAGTTTTCAGGTTCTTAACGCGGCGTAACGAGCTGACCCACACAACGCAGGAGCCCCACCGGCGACAACCGGCGAGGCTCCAGACCGGGACCCCTTGGAAGGAAAAACCCGATCATGACTGACTTTCTTCTCTGGCCCGCCCGTATCCAGCTAGGCGCTTTGCTCGCTCGGGCTCGCGATCGCCACCGGCGCCTTCGGACCTTCTTTCGCCGTGCAACGAGACCTCACACTGCAAGCACGGATCATCGAAAACCTCGTCGGGATCTTCCCTGCGAACGTCGACAGCGCAACCATCGCCATCACCAGCAAGCTCACAACGAACACCAAGGTCGTTAATAGGGCGCTCGCTGCGAAAAAGTGCGCAGAGACCAGTTCCACGGTCGACGTTGAGTAGTTGTACGGATTCGCGGGTGTCGCTGCGCGTGCAGGCTCAGGATGTGACCATCTGGCGGAAGATCGGCGTGTTGTTCCTTGCATTGGTCTGGACGCTCGTGGCGGCGGCCTTGGTGTTGTTCGGTCTGTGGGATTCAATCGACACGAGCTGTGACGGACCTGCGGAACGCGACATGGCCGGTGGCGGATGGCTGGTGATCGCGACGTTGTCCGTATGGTCTGGGGCATTCGTCGTCTGCGCGCTTCGTCTCCGCACCGTGACTGCGGCCGTGCTCGCGACACTGTCGGTCGTATCGTCGACACTGGTCGTGGTCAACATGCTCGCCACTGCCTCGGGCCTTTGTTGGTGAATGTCTATTCGCCTTCCTGGTCGTTCACGCGTTCGGATTTTTCGATGACCGTGTGCATCGAAAAAATGCTTATACCCAACGTGATCACCCTCTCGAACTTCCCGAAAAGAACCGCGTTAAGAAATTCAGAAGTGTTGCAGGAAAACAATTTTGGTCCCGGGTTGCATAGGTGATCAAGTACCCCACAGATTCGTTACCCCAGTTCCGCCCGTTCTGGACAGGCTTTCGGGTTCCGCTCATTAGCCACCGTGGTCTTGGACATACTGAGGTCATGACGAGCCGAGGAGTGGTACGTAGTTGGGACGTGGGGGGCATGCAGGGCGTGATCGACTCCGCAGACACTCCGGGCGGTAGCTGGACCTCATGGACATCTGTAGTGGTCCACGGGTTCCCGGGTTTGGTCGAAGGTCAGGAAGTCGAGTTCGAGTGGAATCAACTCGACGAGCCGGCAGTCGGTTACGACTTTCACACCGTGCAGGCGTGGCCAGTCGGCGAGGACCACACGCCGCCGGGACCGCCCGGTTTCAGGGCTTGGGATATCGATCCCGACGGCACCGTTCACGAGGTCACCGATCTAGACATCACCGACCTCGACGATACGATCGCGCCCCCGATCGGCACCCCAGCGATCGGTGTCGTCACCAAGTGGAATGGTGAGGAAGGCTGGGGAGTCATCGACTCCGCGGACACTCCGGGCGGTTGTTGGACCTTCTACAGCGCCCTACACCCCGACGAAGTCATCAACGCTCGGCCGGGCGACAGTTTCAGCATCGGCGGAGGGATCAGCGCTCTCGTCGTCGGAGAGCAGGTCGACTTCGAATGGGAGCCGGTCATCGACCAGGACGGATACAAATTTCGTGCGATCAAGGTCAGGCCGCGGCGGGATATCCCCCCGTGGCGCGTCGAACGAATCGGTAGGTAGTTCGACATCGACGGCACGTCGACGACCACCTGCCCTGCCTCGAACGCCGCGAAGCGCTCGCCAACCGCAGCCTCGAGCACCCTCGCATCAAAGTCCCACCTCACTGGCTCAACGTCGACGGACCGATCATGCTCGAGGTAGCCCTTGGGCATGCCTCTTCGTGCGCATTCGAGCCCGAAGACACCCATCAATCGTGCACCGTGCCACATCAATGCCCTCACTACGCATTTCCAGCCACACCTTGTGTGCGCCGTAGACCGAATAATTCTCGGTACGCACACGGCTGACCTCGGCTTTAAGTTCTTCGTCGCGCACGGTCCGCTGGCCCCTCGACTGAAGGGGCGGCACCCGAAGATGGTCGAACCGGTATACCGGCACCTCCGGTTCGCGCAGAATGGTAGTCGGCGTACACGCGGATGAACCCGGGGAGCGGTGCAATGATCCGACGACGGCTCGGCCAAGCATTGATGGTGATCGCGCTCGCCTCCGCGGCCGTTTCGACCGCGCCCGTCCACGCGCAGGAACCGTCGTCAATCACGACGCCGGGCACAGTGACCGCGGCAACTTCCCTGCCGCACTCCTTCTGGATTCCCGGCACAGCCAACGCATCAAAGCTCACGTACTGGTCCACAGGACCGCTGAACCGGCCCGCGTTGAGTACGGGCGCGCTCTTCCTGCCCCCCGGCCATCCACCCGAAGGCGGCTGGCCGGTCATCTCGTGGGCTCACGGCACTGTAGGTATTTCCGACCAGTGCGCTCCCACCGTGACCGGGACCGTCGGCAGTCCATACCTCACGAACTGGCTCTCGCAGGGCTACGCGATCGTCGCGACCGACTACGTAGGGCTCGGCACGCCGGGAATCCACGCGTACCTGGACGGACCGTCGGCGGCGCACAGCGTGATCGACATGGTGCGTGCCGCGCGTGCGGTCGAACCGTCGCTCTCACCGCGGTGGTTGGCACTCGGACAGTCTCAGGGCGGGCAGGCCGCTATGGTCACGGCAGCGATCGCCACACGGTACGCACCTGAATTGGACTACCGGGGCGCGGTCGCGACCGGGGCGCCGTCCAATCTGGAGAACCTTGCACCACTCGTGGGGCCGGACTTTCCCCGCTTGCCGCTGACGGGCAGCACCGTGTTCGTCTCGTACCTCTTGGCCGGACTCCGGGCGGCGCGACCCGATCTCGACATCGATCGCTACCTGACACCACGCGGCACGGATGCCCTGGCCCGAGCCGAAACCGACTGCTACCAGGACATGGCATCGGGCCTCGGCGACGTCACGATCGGCGATCTGGTGAACCGGCCCCTCGACGATCCCGCGGTGCTGGCTGCTGCTCGCGGCATGCTGGAGATCCCGACGACCGGGTACGACCGGCCAGTGTTCCTCGGGCAGGGACTGACGGACGAGATGGTGCCGGCACCGCTGGCTTTGAAACTCGCGGCCGAACTCGCCGCCAACCGCCAGCCAGTCACATTCCGCACATATCCGACCGGTCATATCGAGACGATGCGGGCAGCGCTCCCCGAAAGCCTCTCCTTCGTCCGGAATCTCTTCCAGCCGTAGGTAATCATGCGTTTCGTGAGAGCTTGTCCGACCCACTTTTGATCCTCTCAGCACCGTCAGGAGTGCGCGGTTGACCGAGGATCTGCCGAAGCCGAGCGTTGCAGCTATGGCGTCGAGGCCCTTGCCCCCGCCGCAGGTTGGACCGTCACCTAACATCGGGAGCGAGGCGCGTCAATAACCATAGACCTCGACATCGCATGTCCTGCGGGCCGCGGATCTAGACATGTACAGCGTCCAGGCGATCGACTTCGACGTTACGGATCGCTTGGGTACACAGGAAGCTGAATCCAGCGGGCTGCCAGGGGTGTGGTTCAGCGGACTGGAGGTACAGCACGGAAATATCGCTACAGCCACCCTATCCGCGCATACTTGTGCACCGCCCCACCTCGCCGGTCTTCAGGAAGAATTCGACTGCTCGGAGGCCGTCGACGGCATCGATCCATTCCAGCCGCAGTGCGATGCGACCAGGCGAACCGACTTTGACCGTTCTGCTGAAATATTCTTCCTGGCAACAAAATTCGACTGAACCTGGTCAGGAGATGACCTCGATCGCTAGTCCTCGTCCTCGTACTCCGGTTCGGGCTCATCCGCCCATGCCTGATATCCCGGACTCTTCAGATGCAGGTGGATCGCACTGACACCCCGGTTCAGTGTGATGACCGCTTTCGGCAGATCCCACCGGATAGTTGCCTCAGGTTCGGCGCTCGTGGCTGTCCCCAGGAGTGCAGTTAGTGCCACATCGAGGTTCGTGAATCCTTCGACCAGCAACGGACGCACCACGGTCATGGGCGTAGCATCATCTGCCACGCCCGTGACTAAGATCGAGATCGAATCCATTCTGTGTTGCCGCCCGAACATGTTCGCCGTCGGCCGGCTGACATGAAAGTTCGTCCGAATCGAGCCGCCAGCATGCCTGAGTTCGACGAGCTCCCATCCAGCCTGTGCGCAGAAGGGTTCCAGGTCGTCGACGGCCCAGGTCCAGTCGAATTCTGCGGCGAGGCGGGCGATCCGGGTGGCGCCCTCGATGTCGACGTGCATGCGTGGATGCTATCTGCGAGTGTCAACATGACCTGTACCTGGAACGGACGCTCCTAGGAATTACACGCTGTCAGAGAACTCGGCCGCCGCGGAGGTAGACCTGCGCTGAACGCCGAGGTCAGAGATCCCGCGCCGAGTGTCGCAGCGGCGAGAACGCCAGTGTGCCTGCTGCGATGGCGAACACGATGGTGACGCCGATCAGGGTGGGGCGTTCGCCGATCGCGCCGACCAACAGGCCTGCTGTCACGGCACCGAGGGCGGCCATGGTGCGGTTGACGGAACGCCGGGCGGCATTCACGCGCCCGAGAAGCTCATCCGGAGTGAGCGCTTGCCAATAGCCCATCTCGTTCGCGTTCTCCGCGCCTGCTGCCAAGCCCTGCAGGCCAAGAGCTGCGAAGAGAAGGAGATGGCCAACAAGTGTGTCGGTCGCGAAGGTAACGAGAAGCCAGGTGAGGGGATACAGCGAGCGGGCGAGGATGACCGTTCGTCCTGGTCCGATTCGCGTGCCGATCGCATGTGCACTGGACGCTCCGAGGAGGCTTGCGACACCGAACGTCGTCAGAAGCAGGCCGTATGTGTACGCGCTGAACCCGAGTGAGCGGAGGGCGAAGAGAGACAGCACAGTCAACGCGGCTCCGTTGGCGAGGAACCACACGTGTGTCGATATTGCGAGCGGGTTGAGAGTGCGGTGGCGGTAGGTGAATCTCAGACCCTCACGCACTTCGTTCATCAGGTTGCGGGAGCGAGAAGCGGGTCGCGGCTCGTCTACGTCGAGACCGTAATTGAGTGCGGCATCAGCGAGATAGCTGATTGCGTCGACGGCAATCACCACGGGAGCGCCGAGCAGGCCTACGAGTGCGCCCCCGACCGTTGGCCCCAATGTCGTTGCTGCTGCGTCGGCTTGGTCGAGTCGAGCGTTTGCTTTCACCAGTTGGCTGCGTGGAACCAGCCGGGGTAACAAGGACTGCATCGCAGCGAAGCCGAACACCGAGAAGGAGCCGAACAACAGCAACGCGATGACCAGGACCCAGATGTGCAGAAGGCCGGCGAGCCACAGAAGCGGAACAGTGCCGAGTGCTACCGCTCGACCGACGCTGGCCCACACTAGGATTGGCTTGCGCCGCCACCGATCGACGTAAACCCCCGCGAACAACCCGAGCACCGCATAAGGAATCAACTGAGCCGCGTTCACCATACCGACTTCGAAGGGCGTCGCGTCTAGAAGCTGCACTACCAAAATGGGCATCGCCACCGCTGTCACCGACGAGCCGGCTGAACTGATCACCGCGGCCGTGAGGAAGCGGCGAAATGATGAACGATTGACGGCCGGAGAAACCTCACTCATCGCTTCTACTCACGATGCCGCCACATGTCCGACTCCGCAGGTCCGTCCCATGTAGGGGACTGTAGTCGAGCACGCCCGATATGGTGCTGAGCCCGGGACGGTTGTTTGGCATTGCGAAGTTGACAGAAGTACTCGACATGGTGACAGGGGGCGACTCTACCGATTCGAGGGAAGGCATCATAATGATCGAAACAGGCTCTCCCACACGCATTTTCGTGATATCCCGCACTGAAGAACGCGACAGGTACGAGAATGAGTGCTTCACCCATTACGTCCAAGGCATGTTCCACCGCTGGATGTCAGGGCGCCACAGGATCTTCGGCCCTTTTCCTCGCACGCCAAGCCGTCGCCAGCGGCACCGTCGAATGCGCATTGGCTGTCGGCTTCGAGCAGATGAAACCCGGCGCACTCAAGCGGGTCTGGGACGACCGCCCAGCGCCGATGTTCCGTTTCGACGATCTGATGACCGAGATCCAAGGCGTCCACGACGCGCCGCGCACAGCCCAGATGTTCTATCGGAACCATGTCGACAATGCGGTGGCAAGACCGTCCTCGGTGCCTGGTGGGCAGATCTGGTCGGCTGCGGCATGCACGGAAGCGGGTGCGTGACCCATGGCCACGCCGTGAGCTGCCCAGTCCAGCATTTCCAGATCGTTGATGCCGTCACCGACGGCTAGGGTCCGTGTTGCGGCGACGCCCAGCTCGATGCGCAGCCTTTCCAGCATCGCAGCCTTGCTTACCCCGGCTGCGGTCAAGTCGGCCAGTGGTTCGTCTTCGTAGCACAGGCTTCGAATGCCGGGGAGGTCGAGAGTAGACAAGATTTCGGTCAGCTCCTGCCCACTGCGTCCAGGCCAGTGGATCGCTAGTCGAGTGGTCGGCGTGGTCGCAAGTTCGTCGATATCGACCAGCTCGACCTCGCCGTGGTGCATATCCGCGTCGTCGACACGGCCGGTTGCTCTGACCCCGATGCCCGGGTTCTCGGCTACGAAGATCGCGCCGGGTAGTTGTTCGCGTAGTGCCGCGATGGGAGTGCGTAAATCGAAGACCACTTGCTCCGCGATTTTCCCGGTTGCGGCATCGATCAGCACGGCCCCGTTGGAGCAGATCGCGAACCCCGTCATGATATCGAGCTCGAGTAGGAACGGTCGTGTGGCGGGGGCGAGTCTGCCGGTGCACAGCACGACGTGGGCTCCGGATCGAACAGCGGCCCGCACAGCCGATCTCACTGCGATGCTGATCGTTTCGTGCGCGAGCGGATTCGTGTCCTCCGCGACGTGCAGGGTGCCGTCAATGTCGAGGGCAATCATCATCGGGTGGCCGGATTCGAAAACCAAGGGTCATCCTTCGATAGTGTCAACTCGACAAAATTCATCGGTAGACCGTGTGTAGGTCGGTTCGGGTGCAACATACTCGAATCGGTATTCGTCGCCCAAACAGAAGCGGTGTCCGCCACGTTATCGGCACCGTCCACAGCCTCGGCGGGCGCGGCATCGCATTCCGCTCCCTCACAGAAGGATTCGACACCACCGAGGACGGACGGTGGTTCCTGAGCTGCGGTCATCGGATCACGCGAGGTCGCCCGCGGCCATGAAATGCCCGAATCAGAAATGTCAGACCTGGTTAATGAACTCCCCACAAGGTGAGACGGGTTTCTCGGACGCGCTGTCGATTCGACAACTGTTGAAATCGATTCTGCTCCGGAACTGTTTTCTGTCGGCGGACGAGGGTTAGCTGGTGATCTGCACTCATTTCTCAGTCACATAAGGGAACACGTCTCATCCTCCGGTGCCTCAGAAACAGCCTTGGTCTCAACAGTTCACGGCCGATTCTGAGACTGACAGCGAAATCCGAGACCGCAGTCGGCGAACCAAAGAGGGCTTTCCACTCTGGTTGGAGGGTCCCTGGCTGGTATGCCTCGTATGGCCCGCGAGATGTCCTGCAAGAAGACGGTTTCCGGCGGATTGAGCCGCTACTGTGCAAAGAGTCGGAAACGGTCGTCGCGAATGGCCGCTGCCACTTGTTGGGCACTCTGTTCTTCCGCGTCGCCCGACGTGTCCAGTACATGATCGTCGAGCTCGCCGAGGTCGGAGAACTGATCCCACATCGAGAGGACTGGCCCCTCATCGATCAAGGCGCTTGGCGCGGTTCGGGCTTGGGCTCGCTTCAGCGTGATGTCGCGCTGCGGCCGGAGCACGATGTAGTGGACCGCCAAGTTCGGGTGCTGTGTCGCGTGTGTTCGGAAGTGGGGGAGCATCCACGGCCCGATGATTCCGTCGATCACCGTGGTGAAGTCGCCGCGAGCATAGGTATAGGCGGCGCCGGCGATCACATCCATGACAGTCTGGTTCTGCGCATCGGACGTGGGCTCGTACGGAGGTATCGCGCCCGAAACGATGCAGTGCCAGAAGTCGTCTGTGTGCAGATGAACGCCTTTGCTGTAACCGCGGGCAAGTTTCGCGGCGAGGGTCGACTTCCCTGCCCCTGGTGGGCCGGTCAGAATGATCACTTGTGCGCTCACGCACCACAACCTATCCCTATCTCGACGGCTGAAGCACCCGATTTTCCCGGCCTAGGTCCAGTGTTCTCGCCGAACGACGCGGCGATGTCGTGCGAAGCGTCGCCGCCGTCGTGCTCGCGGTTTGGCCGCGAACATTTCGGTCCCGAAATCGCACTCCAAGTTGGCCCGCGCTGGCAGTTCGCCGCCATGCACCCGGATCGTGCGGGTAGTGCAAGCAGGGCTGGGCGGAGGGTTTCGTGGTTGTCGACGCTGTCGAAGTCTCCTATGGCATCTCCGATGGAGATACGTCCAACCCTGGGTCAGCATCGCCGGAAAGTCGAGTATGGTCCGGTCATGGGCCGACTCACAGAACTACTCAAGTCCGTAAAATCACTCGGATCGCGCAAAGACACCGCCGCCAAGCAGGAAAAACGCGCACTGGATCGGTGGGAAAACGAAGGCGGTCCTGTCGCAGAGGATCCACGAAAACGCTGACCCCGGACGAGTGCCAGCGCGCCTGGACCGATCAACCCAGCCAGAATGGGCCGCAACGACCTGATCGGCTCCTCAAAGCCGCACCCACACTGACTCCGGTCGGTGGATCGGCGCCGGTAGCGCAGACCTCGACGCACACAGAAATACAACAGACGTTTTCGACGGCTGAGGTCGGTCGCACTACGTCGTGGGCAATGACGAATCCCCTTGGTGACCACTGGCTATGACGACCACCTGAACAACAGCGTCTTCAGGCATCTCGGGGTAGTAGTTGACCCGGAGTTGTCTTGCGAAATTCGTCATGTCGGTGCCGGGTGGCTGGCTGGCGGGCTGCTAGCGGCGACAGATGAGCGAGATCGTACGTTTCTACAGCGGTGACCTG
This sequence comes from Rhodococcus sp. no. 34, assembly GCF_054589475.1. Taxonomy (NCBI): domain Bacteria; kingdom Bacillati; phylum Actinomycetota; class Actinomycetes; order Mycobacteriales; family Nocardiaceae; genus Rhodococcus; species Rhodococcus sp. no. 34. The sequence goes on along the minus strand of NZ_BAAILK010000026.1, from coordinate 594,692 downwards.
TCCTGAAAGGGGGCGGGCGGTCGGGTGATTATCGAAGATGAAAATTGCCGGCCCTTCGTGAATGTCTTCGCGCCAGCGGACGGTGGAAACTTTCGCGCCAGAAACCACTGCCGTGTAATGCTTCTGATGAAAGTGCACGGTTTGAGCAGGAGCGCAGGTCGTCATGTTCGCATTGTCCACTAAGCACGGCCAGCACCAAGGCGGTCCTACCCTCGATGGCGGCGGCCGAAAGCGTGGCCTTCGCGCCCCGCAGGGTCGGTCGGCTTTCCCGGCAGGCATCGCCGCGCAGGGACTGGTCGGTGGAGCGGGGGAATCCTCCTCCGTCTCCAAAGTCACGTCATAGGCGGCCTTCTGAACCTCGGAGTACTTCTGGTGCGAGGGCGCGAGCGTCGAGCACGAGAGCGGAAGCCGCTCGACAACGTGTGGATTTGGTTGTCATCTGGCTCTACCCGCATCTAACCCTTGGGTTCTAGTGCTACGACTCTTGTCATCCGCGGTGCCACGTTCTCACCGGAAACTGCGCGGGTAGAGATCGGCACCCGCTGCTGAAGTGACGAAGAGATGGTCGAGTGCCCAGACTTCGATGCCCCCTCCAGTGTGGGTGGAGGGGGCATCGAAGTGACGGAGGTGTCGGAGAGTAGCTAGATCAGTTCCCGATTCTGAAGAATGAGCTGGACGACAGAGGTCCGGAGTTCGCGCTGGACGTTCAGGGGAGTCGCACCGCTTTCGGTTGTTGGAGTGGAAGTAGTTCTACCGCAAGGAAATTGAGTGAGTAACTCGTTTACTGGAAGAGGCGGAGAGCAGAACCGTTGAGCGTTTTACCGAATGAGAGCCCGGCCTTGTTGAAGTACAGGTTCGTGATCGCGTCGGCAAAGGTCACAGCAGAAGCCGATTTCACGATCTCCGACTCTGCGTCGGCCCAGGCATCACAGGCTGCTTCGCCAGTCAATCCGGAGGCCTTTGTTACTGCTGCGTCGTATGCGGGGTTGCTGATAGACGAGAAGTTCTTACCGGCTGCGGGAACGGGTCCGCTGAAGTATCCGGTGAACGTGCTCGGGAGCGAAGAATTGATCTGGATCCACGCGATGTCCCACGCGGTGTTGTCCTTACCGCTGAGAATGATGTCGATGATCCGGTTTTCGTCGCCACCTGTCACCTCGACGTTTGCACCGAGTTGGGTCCACGCCGACTGCGCGAGTTCGGCTGCTGCATTTCGCGGATCGTCGACACCGTCGTAGACGAGGCGCAGGTTCAGCGGCTTTCCGTCCTTGCTTCGCTTGCCGTCTACGTTGGCGGTCCAACCAGCGGCGTCCAGGGTTGCTTGTGCCGCACTGAGATCGAACTCGGGAAGATTGGCGGTCACAGAGTCGTATACGCAGGCGCGCGGTTCGACGGCGACGAGACTGGTTGCCCGAATCCCGTTTCCTGCGGTGACGACCTGAGCGAGGTCATCGAGATTGACCGCTTGGATCAGTGCTTTGCGGACGGCGGGATCGCTGGTCGGGTTGGTTGCTGTCTGATTGAAGTACATCTGACCGGCCGACATCGGTCGTTTGATCGAGGTGAAATTGGCGGCCTCGATTCGGCTCTTGTCCGGCCCGTCGATCGGTGCTGCGTGGAGTTCGCCCGACAGAAGCTGGTTCGCGGAAGTGCTGACATTCGGTGCTACTGAGGCGATTACGGTCTTGGGGACGCCTGGTGTGTCGGAGGTGGTGCCGTCGGGCCCCCAGTTGTAGCCCTCGCGGCGCTCGAATGTGTAGTGACTGCCGGCGGCGATTTCGGTGACTTGGAACATGCCGGTGCCGAGCGAGGCTTTGTTCGATGCCGTCGGGTCCTTCACTCCGGCCTCGCACAGGATCGGGAGGCGCCCGACATTAAGGAGCAGGAACGGGCTGGGAGCCGCAGTGTTCACCGTGACGGTACGCGTAGCGGGGTCAGCGGTCGCCGATGCACCGGTAGGGACAACCGAGCCACGCAACCGTGAACCGTTGTCCGGATTGGCGACGAAGTTGATGTTGTCCGCGACGGTCTGGGGGGCCAACGTGGACCCGTCGGTACAGGTCACGCCTTCACGGATGGTGAAGGATGCAGACGTCGGGGTTTCATCCCACTTTTCTGCCAACCACGGTCCGACTTTGCTGGTATCGGGATCCTGGTAAACCAGGGAGTCGTAAGCCAACCGCGAAATCTCGCCGGTAGCAGAGGATGCCGTCATGACCGGGTTGAGTGCGCCTGGATCGGCCTCCAGTGCAAATCGGAAGGTTCCGTCAATGAGGGGGTCACCGCCGCCGGGGCCCGAGGACGTGCCTCCCGAGCCGCAGGCGGACAACACGAGAGCGAGCCCTGCGACGGCTGCAAGTGTTGGATAGGAGCGGTGTTTCATGGTGCCTCCGTGATGGAGCCGGGGCCCGAGCAAAAAGATGAGGGCGCGGTTAAGTGTCGACCGCTAAATCTTGACGCATGACGTGACGCCCATCTCAGTCGATTCTCACAAGAATCCGGTCGGTTTTTGTCCGTTCCCACGAGAATTGAATTGACAAGTAATTACCTGTCGACAATCGGGCAGCGACCGGTGAAACAGGCGGGTTAAGTCGGTTGCCGCCGCTGCCCTCCGGTAGAAGTGCGAGACAGAGCGATCGATGTCGAAACGAAGATTTCTGCGCGGGCGTGGAGCTGGAAACCGCGTCGCATCGCGCCAGCGAATCTTTCGTGTGGAACGAACACAGGGACTTTGGGGCGGGGTGATCCCTCCCTGTCACCATTGAGCGGACCCGCCAACACGACCGGGATCACTATCTGAGGATATGAAACGTACCGGCCGTCGACACCTTCCGAGACCGGGTTGCCGAACAATCACTGAGCCTGAACAAGTAGTCACCGTTTCGTGATCATGAGGCTCGTCACACCCCTCGCGTGAACAAACCGCCTGGTCCGAGTGTTCGGGAAATGTTTACGTAACTTCGAGTACGACTTTCGGCGGACAGATTCGGGCATTGGAGGCTAGTCGGACATAGGGACGGTGTTGTAGCGTCCCGGTCAGACGTAACAGTTAAGTTTTGGCAATCGCTCAGGTTGCTGAATTATCTACTCATCCCCCGGGAGACCGACCATGGCCATCACGTCCCTCGAGACCACTCGCACGCAGGTAAGAAAGCGTCGAATCGGCAAGGCGGTGGGTGCTTATACTGCGGTTTTGTCAGTTTTGATGGCTGGCTCTCTCGCGTTCGCCGGCGGCGCGTCGGCGACCCCGACGGCGCTGCCGGACAAGTTTGCGAGCACGGTCACCGACGACGGTTGGACGTTGGATCTGACGGCTACCAAACTTTCGGCGAACCCGGTCCCGAACCTGGCGACAACAGCGTTCACTCGCGAGGGGTTCGTGTCGGCGAAGGTCACCGGCACCATCTCCGGAGCCGGCAATTCTGCGGTGAAGACGGGCTACGTCGAGCAGGGGTTGCAGATCGGTTGCCAAATCGATGTGTCCTCCGGCCTCGGCGTGGGACTTGGTTTTTCCCTCGGCCCGTCCGTCGGGGTCAGCATTTCGGGGGTTCCGTCGGCGAACATCGGCGTGAACGCCTCGGTGAACCCGAGCATCCAGACCACCATCGCACCGGGCACCATCACCACGATCCCGCTCGGGAAGAAGGACCTCGAGGCTGCGAAAGCCTCGATCACGGCGGAGAACGTGCACGTCAAGGTCGATGCGTGCATGGGCCCGGTCACGATCCGTTCGTACGCGCAGTTCGCGGTGTCAACGGCGACGGCCGATAACAGTGTGTTCGTGTACTCCGATCCCACCTGGCTCTGACGCAGGGACTGTCGTCAACGGCATTCCGCGCCCGCAATCGCCTATCTCGGTTGCCGTGCTGGTCCGCCGTTGGCGCTGTTACCCAACACTTTCCACTTTTCCATCCCTCAAAGGAGCATCATGTCTTTGACTCGCACGAAGAAAATCGCAGCCACGACCGCGGCTGCATCACTCGCTGTCGGCGGGATTCTGCTCGCTACCGCCCCAGCCGCAATGGCTGCTCCCGTGATGTTCGAGGGGCCGGTTCCGGCGCAGTACGGTGCACCGGTGGTGCAGGTTCCCCTGGGCCACGCCTTGACCGTGGCGGCCCGCGACAGTGGAATCGTGACGGCACTCTCGAACGCGAACGTCATGATCCCCGTTCCCGGGTGGGAGACCGTGATCGACGTGTCGGCTGATGTCCTGGCGCGCCGGACGGCAATTGCTGCCCAGTATCCGAACGGGTGCGCCTCGTACCAGTTCTATCTCCCGCCGGCAGGAGGGTGGCTCGCCGGAGCTACCTCGTACGTCAACTGCCCCTGGTAGAGCGCACCCTCTTCCTGTCCACTGCTGCATCTCCTCCCGGTGACTGCCCGTTCTTTTGGTCGGTGTCGGGTATCTCGAGTCCCGCGTTTTTAGTTGGCGGGGAAAGGCATTCACCTCCGATGACCACCTCAGCGAACGCCCCGATGACCTCACCCACCCGCCGCGACGTCACAGCTAAGCCTGCGTTGCCGTACGTGCCGCCAGGAACCATTGCAGCTCCGGCATCGGCGGATGAGGATCTACCCCGCGATGCAGTCGGTGCAGGTGATCAGGGATGGGATCGTGACAGTGAACTGAGTCAGATGTCGAAGGCTGTGATCGCGACTGTGTTCGGGCTCGCGTTGTTGATCGCGGCGTTTGCGGTGATCGGACGCCTCGGAGGGTGGGCCGCCGATTACGGGACGATTCTGGTGTATCTGGCGTTCTTTCTGTGGATGTCGATCGCGGGGCGGGTGTTCTGGTGGGGCGCAGACACACTCATCGCCGAATTTCGGAAGAAGTCGAATACGGGTGATCGCCGGTGAAGCCTGCGCGCCGGTTCGACCGCACCTCACCGACCACGGTGATCTCCACCGTGGTGGTGCTCGCGGCAATGGTGATCGCACTGCTGGCGCTGCTGATCTTCGCCCCGACCTCCTCCGCAGGACCGGCAGAGGACTGCGCCGCGGTGCGGGCACGTGATCATCAGATCTACCTGAACCTGATCGCCTCACTGCCACCCGGTGCCCCCATCCCACCCGAGTACATCAACCCGTGCCTGACCGCTCCCACCACGACCCCGGCAGCCGCCCCGACAACAACGGTCGGACTACCGGGCGCGCCAGCTCCGGGCGGCGGCCCCAACGTCGGGGCCAATGCTCCGACGAACTTTCCCACCTACAACGGCACCCCCATCGTCCCGGTTCCGACGATCGAGGTTCCGCCCATTACTTCCGAGTCCCCGACCTCGGAAACTGGTGTCGGTGCATTCCCCAATGCATCGGCATCAGCGGTTCCCTCACCCACACCCACCCCGGGTGAGGGAACCACCACCGATCGTGGTCCCGGACCAGTACCCGCAACGACGTCGAATAGTGTTCCCGCACCGCAAGAATCAACGCCGGTGGTGACGCCCGCCGGTCTCGGTGAAGGCGACGGACGTGACCGCTACCTCGAACTTGTGTTGGTCGGCGCGGCAGGTTTCACTGCCGCCGGTATCGGAGTGCGGGGGAGGCCCGGACCGTTCAGTGCGCGTGAGAGCGGGAAGGTCACTCCGCTACCGCAGACGTCGATGAGCGGTCTCGGATCGGGTGGGATCTTTCGCCCCGGCTACGAGGAATTGACGGTGGTGTGGCCTGGTGGTGCGGAGCAGACGTTCGATCTTCTCAACGGGCCGGAATCACCTCGTGAGTACTACTTCCCGAAGAAGGTTCCCCCAGGTGGTCATATGCGTGTCAACGCAGACGGCTCCGCTGACATCCTCGACGTGAACGGCGCTGTGGTCTCGCATGAGGCTCCGCCGTGGGCGTACGACGCTCTGGGCCGTCCGGTGCCGACATGGTACGAGGTCGCCGACGACGGAACCACCCTGATTCAGCACATCGAACCCGGACCGGATGTGCTGTATCCGATCTTCGCGGACGGCCTCGACGGCGGCACCAACGAGGCCACCGGGCATCAGATCTCTGCGGTCGAACTGCCGAACGGGCAGGAAGCGATCACGGGACAGCCCGGCGGTATCGCGGTGGTGGGCACCCCGGATGACGGGCGCTCGGCGTACGTGCCGAACCCGGAGACGATGAAGCCGGATGTCCCGATGACCGTCGATCAAGGTGACGGCACCACCAACAACTACACCAAACCTGGTGATTCGGCCGGTGCAGGGTTGGAGGTCACGAACGTGCCCACCACGCAGGCTCTGGACACGATGGCCGCTGAGCAGGAGCACGCGAACCAGGAGGCCGCGGCCGCGGCCGAGCAGGCGGCCATCGACCGCGAAATACTCGAAGTCGAACGCGAGACAAGTGAACAGGAGGACGAACCGGGTCTGGCGCGGCGGGTATGGGACAACGTCTGGGGTTTCGGCGACGAAGCCCTCGATGTCACCGGCGACGCTGCCGGGGCCTTCGCGCAGGCGATGCTCGACAATCCGGCCGCCGCCGCATCGATTGTCGGTGGAATGATCCTGGCCGGTCTGGGCGGCACGGTGGAGGGCGGGGGCGTCTTGCTCGATGCGACCGGTATCGGACTACCGGCCGGGTTGGCGCTCAACGCTGTTGGTGCCGCGGCGATCGCAGGCGGCGCCGCCTTCGCGGGTGCTGGGATGGCCGAGGTCGCCCCCGACATCGCAACCAACTTCGAGGCCCGCCGCTCCGGGAATGGGACTTCCGGTAATTCGGGCAGTACCCCGAAACCGAGTCCTAGCGCGCAAACCGCACCCAATGGGGAGATGCTAGGCCAGAGCGGAACACAACTACCCGGCAGCAGAACCATGACCGACAAGATTCCACCGAACGGCCCGTACTATCGGATCGATATCGAAAACCCTGCCCCAGGCGTGCGGGCTGGACAGATGCACTTGCAGGATGATCGCGGTGGGAAGTACTACTACAACTTCAACACCCAAGAATTCGAAGGCGCACCCCAGTCTTTGATCAAGAAGATCCAGGGCGACAACGCCTACCAGAACGCGTTGAACAAAGGCGCACGCTTCCTAGGAGTGAACTGATGTTGGTCGAAAGCAAGCCCTGGCCGAGTATGCCTGCCCTCGACCTGGAAGTTCACGCGCCTCGGCTGGTCACGGGGCAGGAGATTCGTGTCATTGGAGTTTCCTTCGGCTCAGAAGGTGATTCCCTTGTCATCGATGCCCTTCTATGTGGTGCGCCCAGAATCTTGTTCAACGTGGCGTCGATGCCGTTGGCAGTGGTGTCCAAGGAATCGGATGGGCATCCGATCGTCTATGGCGTCGACGGAATGCTCCCCGACGGCGGTATCGACGAAATCCCCCCATTGCCGGGGATTCCCGACGGGCCGATGTCCTTGTACCGCGCTGGGCTTGTGTTGGGCGGTGACTTCCGCGTCCAAGCCCAGACCCACCGTGTGGTGGACGGGATCGTGTACTTCTCGCTGCACTGCCGCATCGAGAACGGGGCGCTGGTGAACTACGACGTCGCCTCCGTCGCGGTCGATCTCATCCGCCGCCGTCCCGACGATGCACTCGACATCAACGTCGTCGACACCACCGACGCCGGAGACACCCACGCGCAATAGTCCCAGATTGGCCCCCGAAAACTGTTGCGACGGAGCAATTTCGATGCTCACTTGAGGCGAACGGAATGCTAATTTTCGGAACACGCACGAAAACAACCTTCATCGCGGCGCTGTTCTTCGCCTGCCAGTTGTGTCGGGTCACCGCCGCGCAGCGCCTGCACCGTCGCCGCACCTGGTTCACCCTGTTCATCCTCCCGATCTTCCCGTTCGGACACGGTCAGGGCTTCATGGCCTGCGCACACTGCGGACAAGCCACCGCTCTCGCTCGCCCCGATGTCGAACGATTCGCCGCCGACGCCGCACACTACGAAGCCCAGCGTCTCAACACCGAAACGCTTCGCTGAAATGCCCCACCCGTACATCGCGGTCGACGACGCGGCAGCGGCCCTCCTTTCGTGCACGTGTCGGTAGCTGTAAGTCTGTTTCATATGTGGTGATACGAGTAGTGCGGTGAGATTCTGTCGTGGAGTTATTCGAGATATCAACGGCTGCAATAGAAGAGCCCTCAACTGTTAGATGTGATCTGGCTCTCCGTCAAACCCGTCCAGGTTGCTCTCTGTTTGCCTGATGCTGTTCACTGGAGAGGTGAGAACCCGACAAACCGGGTTTCGGACTTTCGGGTCCAGGCCTGTGCCGGGACCGGACTAGAGAAGAGGAACTTCCCCATGACTCGTATGTACAAAGTTGTTGCTGCTCTGGCTGTCCCGGCGGTTGCGGGGGCTGTGGTTGTTGCCGGCGCCGGTTGCGCGTCCGCTGCGACTCCGATCTCCGGAGACGGGTATGCCGGTGTCATTCTCGATCACCACGAGACTGTGATCGCCGGTCAGGTCAACGCGGGCAATTTGATCAACGCCGCGTTCGGAGACCGCTGGACGGTCGATTTGCCGGACGATTCGATCTGGAATACCGGTGGTTGGACCCCGGTCACCGGTGATCAGTTCGTCGACGAAGCGGCAGCGCACCCCGGAGGTCGTGTCGGGCTTTATCTCATCGACCCCGCGATCAACCTGGGGAACATCTTCTACGGGGTGAGCGCCTGGTAGAGACTTCCGAGCCAGGTTCGTCGCGGTGACCCCGTCCCGCTGTCTCACGATCGTGGGGCTCCTCATCGCAGTCGTCGCGGCAGCGTTACGGTTCGCGGCCCTCGTGATCGACGATCCCGACGATCGCCGACTGGTGACGAACCTTTCCGCCGCAGCAGTGGCGCTCGGTGTCACCCTGTTCGCAGTAGGGACCGTGTGCGGGTGCTGAAGTTGTGTGGCTGTCAGGTTCGTTGTGGCGTTTGATCTTCCACGGTACGGCGGCGGTCAGACCACCTGCGATCGGGCGGTTGCGCCGCCAGCATTGCGAGGTGCTGTGTCAAAGGAGGGGCGAAACAACGATGGCAGAACAGCTTTCGCTCACAAGTGTTCAACGGAGCGTTGTCGGCGATCGGATCACCAAGATCCGACGCGTGCACTACGTTCGCGGAGATACGATCGAGTCGCGGAACGGTCCCGTCGAGGTGACTGTCGGCGACCGAGCGCCTCTTGTTTTCGATGCAGGTCCTGACGGAGAAGAATTGGTGTGCCGAGAAGGCCCGTGGATCGATCCGTTTGCTGATGTCGGTGCTGGCGCAGATCCCGAAAGTGAAGCCGAGAACGCCCGGTACGTAGCCGAATACGGAAAATGGACAGTGTTCGACCCAGGCGAGGGATCTGACGTGTCCGCCCTCGTCGGCCGCAAGATCCAAGCACTTACCGTCGACACCGTGGCGGACGGCAAACCAGTCACTGCACTCTTCGACCTGGGCGGACGCAGTTTAGTGCTGGCGGCAAGGGGAGACGAACTCGTGACCATCGTGTGGAAGCGATGAAACCTCTGCAGGCCCTGATGATCGAATTATGACACCCAGTACGCCCCCCGGCTACCGACTCTGCGACCCGCAGATCAGCGAACGATTCGACTGAGCTACGACGAGAAAGGAATGAAAATGCCGTCGACATCACTGCGCCGAACCATGACGGACGGACTGACCTTGAGAGCCATCTCGCCTGAGGGGCTGCCAGCATCCGAAAGTGTCACCGCCGCTCTCGTTGTTCGTTCGCTGCAGTTACTTCGCGACATCGACCCGGTCTTCGGTGTCGACCTCTATCAGTCGGTAGGCGACGATCTCTCTCTCTCCCCCCCCCCCGAGGCGACGGTCGAGCAGATACTCGCCTCGAACGTTCGGCAGATCCTGGTGCCGCCGACGGAAGAATCGATCGAAACCGCACTGATCGAGAAGCGGCGATCACGCCACGCCACCGGTGGAATGTATCCACTCTCGCTCCCACAACACATAAGCCTGTACTCGCATGCCGGAGATATTCGAGTGGTGGCCGGTTTCGGGGGCACTTCGGGGACGGGAAGTTTCATCTGCACTTTCGCCGACGAATCTCGGATCACACTGGCATTGAGACTCGTTCAAGGGCTGACTGATATCTGGGACGCCCCCACAGCGGTCCTCTACCGGCGAGCTGAGTCGCGGCTTCAGAGGTACGTGCCAGGCGGTGCGACGATCGGCAGCTGCACCTATTTGGGTCAGGAGTTCCCCGTCGACGAAACCCAGCTCCCGCCCACCGTGGAGGCATTTCGGTATCGGGACGGCACCGTGGTCATACAGCGCGATCTGTCCGCGCCGTTGACTGCCGATGACATCCGCGGCATCCGTGCCGCGGCAAGCCTGCCCACCGAACGACGGGAGATCAGGCTACCGAAAGGTTCACGACTGGTGTGATAGATCTTCGTAGCGCTGAAGCGGGAGCTGCCCTGCCGGAACGTCTCTCACCGCATGGCCGCAGATTGACGGACTTGCCGGGGATATCTTGAGGGGCGACATGGGGTTCGTGAGGGGTTCCATAGCGATCGCCATCAGGGTGGGGAGCGGGTTCTTCAGAGGCAACGTATTCCCGAGAACGCTGACGCGTTCACCGTTGTCGAATCTCCGATTCTTGTGATCTGACTCTCAAGTAAGTAGCGCCGGTTGCTACTTGTTTGCAGGATATCGTTGACTGGATGTCCAGAACCCGACAATCCGGGTTACACGTTGCGCAATGCGCGGCGTGGTGCAGCCACGACGAGGAGTCCACGATGAAGAAAGCACTCGCGGCGTTGGTGCTCAGTGCGACAGTGTTCCTTCCTGTCGTGGCAGGCTGCAGCAGCAGCGCTGAAGGTTCGTCGGTTGGTGCGCCAGAGGTAGATGCGCAGCGTTCCAGGGGAACCGAATTCGTCAGTCAGCCAGGAGAAGTCGGACCGCCGAGGTGGTCGGTCCTCAAACCTGGCAGCTGGGCCGTCGATGACGACACACCAGGCTTCGACGACACACTCAGCTTCACCCGGAAAAGGACCGCGACAAGTCCCGCAGCGCGAGATGTCGCGGGCTTCGCATCGAAGAACGCACCTAACCCGGATGTCGGCTCTGCCGAACTACTTCAGGTCGGAATCGACATGGTCACCTCCGTGGCGAAAGGCGCGGAGGTGACATCCACGCCGACAACAATCGACGGACACGACGCGGTGGTCATCGAGACACGCGGGGACTTGGGCTATCTCACTCTCGCCTCCAAGTCCACGGTGATCGCGGTTCCTCGCATCGACGGACCGGGCTTGGCGATCCTCTTCCTGACGACCACTGTCTCCGACGGCGCCACTCAACAACAGATCGACGACGCCGAACAGCTTCACGACACCATCAAGATTCTCTGAAGGGACGGCGACCATGTTCGATTTGATCGGTGAGCTGCCATTCCCGGACACCACCGCTTTCACTGACGAGCAGCTCGACTCTGCGACTCGCAGCGCCGAAGCGGGCGACGTCGGCGCCATGACCAATGTGGCCTTAGTGATGTGTGCGCGTGACGATTTCGGCGGCGGCGCAGTGTGGTTCACCCGCGCAGCGGAGGCCGGTAGCTCCATCTCGATGTTCTGGATGGGACTCATCTCGATGCGAGCAGATGACTTCGTCGCCGCGAGAACGTGGTTCGAGGCAGCGAACAATGCCGGAGATACGCGCGCTCACGACATGATCCTTCGACTTCCGATGATGATGGTCAGCGACGACCCCGAGGCGACCCGCACCGCAGCACAGGCAGGTGATCCGGACGCAATGTACAAGCACGGCCGCGATCTGAGCTTCGACGGACATCGCGACGAAAGTTTCGACTGGGTGCGAAAAGCAGCCGAGGCGGGCCAGGTCGACGCGATGTCCGAAGTCGGTGCGCAGCTTCTCGACACCGACCAACGCACCGGGCTCGCGTGGTTGGAGAAGGCCGCCAGCGCCGGTCACATACGGGCGGCGAACCTTTTGGGCGGGCATTTCATCAAGGCACGTGTGCACGGCCGGGCGCGGGTGTGGTTGGAGAAGTCAGCCGCAGTGGGTAGCGGTGAAGCGATGTACCTGCTGTCGGCGTCGTATCTGGCAAGTGGGGACACGGAGAAGGGTCGGCGTTGGATGACAGCTTCGGCTGATGCCGGGTACGAGCGGGCTCAGCAGTTGCTGAAGGAGAAGGGCTACCCCCGCCCCTGACTGGGCTAGTCGCTATCGACGAAACAGCCTTCACGGGTACTGAATTGAAAGGATCGACAGGCATGGCGGACGAGCAGGCTCCGATCGACTACACCGCCCTCCCTGCGGACGTCTCGCCGACGGACGAATCGCGGGGTGCACGCTACAGCGCCGTCGATTTCGATGTCCCCCATGAGCTTTCCCCACCACACCGTGGCAAGACCGGATTCTAATGAGCGCGCGTACCGGGATTGCAGGGCAATTCGAGTTGCCGCGATGACCACGTTCTTTGCCGTGGCGGCTGGTGCCGCGGCCGTGACGGCGATGATCGTCTCGACGCCGCCGGTGATGCACCGTCGCCACGCCGGATTGATCTACTGGTCTTCGTGGGTAGCGGCGATCGTTTTCCTGTGGCTCGCTGATACGCAGCAGTCGATCCTTGCTTACCTGGTGTTGGGTGGTCTCCTCGCGGTATGGATGGCGTGGCTGTGGACTCCTTTCCTGACGAAGAAGCACCCCAACGGATTCGACTACGTCTACATGCTGTGGCTGACACGAATCATCGACCGGAACAAGCGGCCCGTGAACCGATACGACAAACCTGGTTACACGCGCAACGACCATCAGGTTCGAGGCACGCACCCCGACGACGGAGCCGCGCCATGACTGATCCCTACGAGGATCTCCCGGAGGCGCTGTACGCGCAGTGGGAGCGGCGATGGGGTTCCGTCGCCTTCCTGGGCGTGATGATCATGAGCGTTATCGTCGGCGTCGGGGCGATCGTGATGTACGAGGCCACCTCCACCGCCCCGTACGCACTCGGTATCACCGGGGCGCTGTGCGGCATCCTCGCCGGTGTATCCATGTTGACCGTTCGATGGGGCGATTCGGGTGTGGGCCTGTGGTTGGCGCGCTGATATCTGTGCGCCATTGCCTCGACCGCGGTGAGTGGGTAACGCAGCTGTCTGTCGAAGTGGGAGAGGGGCAGCTGCGTCGCGGGTTGCAGATCGTCAAGCCGCGGCCCTCGACGGCTCGTTGCGGTAACGCGACAGCCGGCCGTCGGTTCCGGTAAGCCGCCAGGACCAGAGGGTGAGCCGGGTGCGCATTCCGTTGGCGTCGGCGAGGCTCCGGACGTCTGCGCAGGACTCTGCAAGGAGTCGCCGGAAATCGGGGTTGCGCATCGAATAGGTCTCGCGCAGAACATTGCGGGGGATACCCAGCAACGTCGCGTCCTGCCGGCTAGGGACGACGATGGACCAAAACCCTATGCGCATGACTACAGGCGTGGTGAGGCCGAGTGCGAGGCGGTTGAATCGGCTCATGCGCGGAGCGTGATGGCGCAACCATGCATGGGCGAACCCGATGTGACGTGCTTCCTCGGCGAGATGGATCTGCATGATGCGGTCGGTGAGCGGGTGAATGCCACCGCCGCGCATGATGCTCTTCTGGATGTGGTCGATCGGCTCCTCTCCAGCGAGGATGATCTGAAAGAAGAAACTGGGCCACAGCGATCCCAGCGAACCGACCAGGGGGAAGGCCTTGACAAGCCACGTTGGGGCACCGTGTACCTCCGGAGCCACCCGGTTGGTGAACTCCTGAAACATCTGGATGTGGTGTGTCTCTTCGGTGAGTTCGTGCATGAAGTAGCGGAATTCGGGGTTCTCGTTCGCCAGGCCCATCAAGAACTGGGTACCGCCGAGAAGGAGCAGTTGCTCGAACTGGGAGCCGGTCTTTGTTATAGATGCGAGCCGAATCCGGGCAACCCGCCGTTGTTCCTGGGGTGAGAGCGCGTGGTACCAGTCGGTGTGGGACAAGGGGTCGACCGCGGGGAGTGTCCATCTTGGGTCGTCCGCGGGGGCGGCGAATTCGGGCGAATTCCAGGCGATGTCTTTGAACGCCTCGAAGTGGAGCCCTGTCGAGGATGCCTCGGACAGTGTGCGCAGAGTGTCGTGGTAATCGCGATGTTCGTTGACGGTATTGCGCCCCGGAGCTAACCGGACAGATGGCGCGTTACGCCGTGTGCGACGAAGTGTTAGGAACTGCATTTCGGGCTCCTTTGTGGCATCTATCTCAGATGTGCCCACAGTAAACTAAGTGTGACTACGCGTCCACAGTAACTGTATGAGTCTGCACGTCCACGGGTAAGTCCGGAAGGGCGAAAGGGACGCTCAATATCGCACCATGCACGCAGCTCTCGGCATTTGATGGTGGTGTGGGTCCTGCTGTCGAGACTACGGCGCTGGACGTGGTCGACGTTAGGCCGTTGTGTGCATCTGCCGACCTATACGGTGGGATAGGTGCAGGACGAGGTTCTCGCGATCTCGTCACGGTCGGTGTCCCGCTTGATCGGGTCGGAACTCACCTCGCCGAACTCGCGTCCCTGCACCGCGACGACATCCGAGGCGGCGCAGACAGTTGATCATGTGGATCGGCCCGCACGTCTTTCGTCACGCGACGGGGATCCGATGGCCCGTGGTTTGTTGCTCGGATGGCGATCGGTAACAGTGGAAATATCTCACCGGTAACTTTCAAGTTGTGTCAGTTCTCTTTCTTAAGTGACTGTGTAACAACCAGTTTCGATGGAAGTCGTTATCTGAATTGAAATTCTGGGCGGAAATGCACGACGACCAATGGCTCTGGCAGGGGTAACTGTGCGCGTCACCGATGGCGACGGAACCAACAGCGTCGAGATCGACATGCTCGTGACCGCCGACGCCATCACCGAAGTGCCGTCGGTTGGCTGAGACTTGTTCAGTGCCGAGCCCTGCAAGAGCGGAGTTCGCGTCGGGCGCTCCCGGTAGATCGGCGGTGGCCTTCATGGTGTGATCGCGCTCTATACGGCACTGGCTTTAGTGGTGGGTGTTGCTGTCGCGGCGCGCCGTCCTGTGGGCGGCAGGAAGAATCTGACCGACGTGTTCGGCGGGACCGAGCATGAAGCGGTCCAAGCCGGAACGCGTTGGGCTGTAGACGAGGTGGGCGCCCCAAGTGTGCATCGCCACCGCTGTCACCGACGAGCCGGCCGAACTGATCACCGCGGCTGTGAGGGAGCGGCGAAACGGTGAACGATTGACTGTCGGAGAAACCTCGCCCATTGCTTCTGCTCACGATGTCGCCACATATCCGACTCCACAGGACCGTCCTATGAAGGGGACTGTAGTCGAGCACTCTCGATATCGGTGCTGAGCCCGAGACGGTTGTTTGGCATTGCGAAGTTGATGGAAACACTCGTCATGGTGGCAGGGGAGCGACTCTACCGACTCGCGGGAAGGCATCACCACGACCGAAACAGCTGCTCCCACACGCTGTGTCGTGATACCTCGCACCGGAGAACGCGGTGGTACGAGAACGAGGACTTCACCCACTACATCCAAGACAACGGCGGCCGCTGCTGCCTGCGAGAACCGATGGTCCAGCCGGACGCGGAATGGCTCGCGAACAACATGAACAGCGCCACGGAGTCCGAAACGCTGTTTGGCAGGTCAAGCGGACTGCGCGTGTTGCACCCACGTAGCGGCGTGCTCGCGGCCCGGTGTTTAGCAGGTGCGCCGGGTGGTCCAGCTCTCCGGACGCGGCGCCGATCACGTGGGTGATCCGCGCTATCTGACTTCGGAACGAGCGGTCAAGGAGTCCGGGATGGATTGGACAATTTTGCGGCCGTCGTCGTTTTACCAGAACTTCGACGAGGGTTTCTTCCGCGACGCGGTGCTCTCGGGATCGCTGATCCTGCTTGTGGGTGAGGCAAGGAGTCGTTTATCGACGCATGGGATATCGCAGAGGTTGCCGTTGCCGCACTGATCGATTCGCGCCACGCGGGGTGCACGTACGAACTTACTGGTCCCCGCGCCTACTCCCTTAGCGAAGCGTTCTCTCTTATCTCCGCTGCGGCCGGCCGCGAGATAACTTTCGCCGACATCGCGCCTGTGGAGTTCAACACCGGACTGATCGCTCGGGGCTTCCCGAAGCAGACGTCCAGGTTCTCGATGGATACCTGGGCCTGGTGCGCGACGGAGAAGCGGCGGCTGTCACCGACACCGTCCAGCACGTCCTGGGTAAACCCGCGCGCGACTTCGAGTCCTACGTCGCCGCTGCCTCGTGGAACCCGACAATTCAGCACCCGATCGATCCAGTGAACATCGCGGAATGAACGCCACACAGCCGGTATCGACCAGTTACGAGAGTTGTCTCCAGTGCTCCTACAGCGCAGAACCGCGCGGATCTTGCCATGTTCAGGCCGACACTGCCTGAATTAATGCGTCAGAACATGATTCGAGACGGTTTGCATCGGAACGGAATTCGGCTCACCTGCTCGGCAGTCAGTAAAGAAATCTCGACAGAGGTCAAGGCGCAGGCATACTAAGAGCCATGAGCTACAACCTGGCGTTCTGGGCGGGAGGCGATGATCTCGACCTCTCCCACGTCTACGCGCGGCTAAACGACGAGCAGCACGTGAGCGGCGTCGATGCTGTAGACCGCGATTGCATCTTGCAGGCATTTGTGGAGGATCTCCCAGGTTGGGCGTGGGACGGGCAGTTCTTGCGCCCGCCAGGGACTGCCGCGGAGGGCACCCCAATGTTCGATGTGTACATCGGTGAGCAATTGATCGAGTTCATTGGCTACGGATTCCAAAGCGAGCATGCGAATGCGGTCATCGACGCGATGCGCCCCCTCGGCTACCGACTCTTCGATCCACAGGTCGGTGAACGGTTCGCCTGAGCCGCCATCGCGGGCAGCGCGCCAGCCGATGGCTTCTTTGATCGGCAAGCGTGCCACCCGATGGCTCCTTTGATCGGCAAGGTCGGGCACGTCTGAGTACTTCGAGTTTGCAATCCAAGTGCGAATAATGATCGCCGATAACCAACATATGGTAAATGCAATGCACTGCAACGAATTACAATCCCACGCAGGTCCTGCCGAGCGATGTCGCGCTCTACCAGAGCGACAGTGGGAGGCCTCCGTCCTCGGCCGCCTGAGTACGTTGATCGATGGTATCGGCGTCTTCGTTTCGAGCGATTGCGGTTCGAATGGCGGCGGCAATGTCGCGAGTGCGACCTGCAGGTCCGCGAACATCGCCAAGTGCCCCCAAAAATGGGGGCACGGCACGAAGATTCTGAGCGAGCGCACGGTGCATGGTGGTGGCGAAAACACCAGGTTCAGGCCGTCAGATAGCTGAAATACCTGCTTCAGACATGCGAAGGCGGGTGTGCTGTGGAGAGAATCCGCGAGGGTCTTACGTTCATGCGCGGTATCCGGTGGCCATGTCCAACCGAGTTCATCGCGGGTAAACGCTCCGAAGGTTCGAAGAAAGCAAGGACATTCCGAGAAACCTCCTTGCTAGACGGAACGCTTCTGTCCGCAATCCCGAAAACTGTGTCTTTCTAGACCGTTGCCCCATAGACGTCCTGGAAGTGGTCGGACACTTCCCCGGTGGTTATTCCTTTTGCGGACAAGGACAATACCATCTCGTCGATACCGGCCAGGCGGCGTTGTCGCTTCTTGACGATCTGCGGGGCGAACGAGGAATCGATGTCCCGCGGACACCGATCTCCGCCGATCTCCACCGGTACAGTCTCGGTGAAGACCGTTTTCGACCGGTACCGTTTCGAGAGTTTGCCGCTGCCCCGGTCGGCCGAGTCGTGCCTGTCGTAGCCGAGGTGCTCGGTCATCTCCGCATCCAAAGCGAGGACATTCTTGGCGAGTTGATTGAGCAGCCCGTTCGGGCCCATCAACTCCACGCCGTGCTCCTTGGCTTGTGCCAGAAGTTGCTCGGCCAGCTGTTTCTGATCCACCTCGGCCGCCATGGGATCCAGTGTTTCGGTCATGATCGATCCTTCTCGCCTAGCTCAGCTCGGCGTGTCGAACCAAGACCGACTCAACCGTTTATCTGATAGTTCCGATTGACATATTCAGGAGCCATGATCACGCGACGAGCAAGCGTTCGAGTACGCGCAGTGCCGCGGACGTGGAGTCGGTGTTCGCGTTGTGGGCGAGCACCCATCGGTCGACTTCCGTGAGGACGGCGATCAGTAGGTGTAGTTGAAGCTCCAGGGGGGTGTCGAGGTCAATCTGGCCGAGGTCGCGGCCTCTTTCGAGTGCGTGTGTGAGCCAGTTCGTTATCGAGTGGCGAAGAGCGTCGAGCGTGGGTGAGGGCGGGACGTCGGCGGCGTGAAGCAGGCGTCCGGCAATCTGGGTGCGTGGGTCCGAGGTGGCGGCGATCTGGAGTTGATCACCGAGTTGACGTATCTGCGGCCAGAAGCTGTGCTGATCGAGTGAGTCGATGTTCGGTGGTGTCACCGCTGCGCGCAGCGCGTCCATTCCGGCTTCCACGGCGCGCTCGAACAGTGTCGTCTTGTCCCCGAAGTAGTGGTAGAAGGAGCTCTTCGGGAATCGCGCCTCGGCCAGGATCGAGTTGAGCGAGGCCCGCTCGAAACCGTGTGTTGCGAATGCGACGCCGGCGGCATCGAGTAGCGCGCGAGAGCGCGCCGGGTCCAACGGTCGTGCGGGACGCGCCATCACGTTTCCTCCATCTCATTGTTGCCGGCTATCCGAGGTGGCCCGACGTTCCCATTGTCCAGGTGGGCCGACAGGACCTCCTTTGGCGTGTCGAAGTCATCGCATGGCAGTACTGTATTCTTGGACTAGGCAGTACATGAATGGAGGGGGTGCACGTGGAAGCGCAGACCGTACTAGTTGCCGGGGCGACGGGGTATATGGGTAGGTACCTGGTGCGTGAGCTCCATCAACGCGGCTATCGGGTGAGGGCGCTGGTGCGTTCACGCGATCGGGCGGAGGGCTCGGGGGCGTTCGGAGCTCCATCTCTAAGCGGCCTGGTAGACGAGTGGGTGATCGGAGACATCGGCGATCGCAGTACGATTCCAGATTTGTGTCACGGTGTGCACCGGGTGGTTTCAGCGTTGGGTGTGACGAGGCAACACGCTGACCCCTGGGACATCGATTTTCAAGCAAACTTGCGTCTGCTGCAGTTGGCGGAGCTGGACTCGGTGTCGTCGTTTCTGTTTGTCAACGTCATGCATGTCCACGAGGGCACCTCGATGGTGATGCGGTCGAAGGCGGCGTTCGTGGAGGCGCTGCGGCGGAGCGAGGCGGCTTCGCAGATCGTCAATCCCTCGGGGTACTTCTCGGACGCTTCCGAGTTCCTCGACATGGCCCGTCGCGGCCTTGCGTTCGGCCTCGGTGCCGGAACTGCGCGACTGAACCCGATCCACGGCGCCGACCTCGCAGCCTTCTGTGTCGACCGACTCGGGGACGAGTCCGGTGAGTGGAATGTCGGTGGCCCGGACATCTACAGGTATCGCGACATCGTGGACTTGGCGTTCGCCGCGGTGGACAAGCGGCCCCGAATGGTCCCGGTCCCTGCCGGATTCGTCCGGCCTGTCATCTGGACCGCGGATCGCCTGGGGCCGCGCCCGTCGTCGCTGGCTCGATTCTTCATCGAAGGGCTCCAACGTGAGTCGGTGGGCGAGCGGACTGGCACTCACCGTCTCTCCGACTACTTCCGCGACCTCGTGTCAGCGGATCAGGAATCGTAAGTGACCCTTCGCGCAGCGCATGACACTGCCAAGCCCTCACTCTGAGTAGTGCTGAGCCGTGCCTCGGGTGGTGAGGCGCAATCGCCGTCACACGATTGGAGTTGCGGAACAGGACATTTTCGCGGAGAAACTTCCGCGGGGATAAACGAATCGATTCTGGTCGAACCCATGAGGGGAAACATGACTATCTTCTTCGACATCATGCTCGTTCTCTGCGTCGTCTCCATAATAGTGTTTTCTGGATACGTCCTTTATCGCTTGGTGGCAGACGAATCGAACCTGCGATAGCCAGTCGCTTCGACGTGTGGGTGCAGCGGGGGCCGATCGTCCTATAGATCCGCACCATCGCAATGGATTTCAGGGCGAGCCTCGCACGCAAGATGTGATATCCGCGAGTTTCGCCTGAATATAGGCACGCAGCACTTCTTTCTGTGCGATCTTCCTGGGGCATGGCCTGGACCAACCCTCTACTCGTCGTTTGCCGCGTCAACCGACGTGGACGTGTGGCCGGCGGGACTGGTCGGGTTCGGCGCGGCGGAGGACCTCACGGGTCACGGGAGCGGTTTCGCCCTCACCGATGAACAGGAAGCGGAGCAGGTACATGATCGGGTTTCCCTCGGTCCACTCGAAGTAGACGTCGGGAATCACGCCGGTGATGTCTCTCGTCCGCAGGAGAACCGCCGCAATGGTGTTGGGGACAGCAGGGCTGTCGACCCAGAGGATCCGGTGCTCACCGCGCTGTCGGCCGTGGACGAGGAGGTCGGTGCTGAATTCGGAGGAGTCCGTGACATTTACTTCGATGAAGATGATCGACTCCGCCTCCGGGATGTTGCTTTCGGCGCGCTGCTGCGATTCCTTCTGCCGATACTCGTCCTCGTCGAGACGATCGACGTCGTGCGCCACCATCGCGAGGTAACCCTTCTCGGCTGCCTCGGCGATGAATTGCAGCGCGGTCTCGTCGAATTCGACAGAGGTTGCCCGTAGTTCGAAGGCTCGCGAGATCCGGGAAAGGAAGGACACCACCATGATCGCGGCGATGAAAAACGACGCCACTTTCACACCGTCTGGACGTTCGAAGATGTTCGCGATCGTCGTGTAGACGAACAAAACTGCAACAAAACTGAACCCCACGAACAGTTTTCGCTGACCGTGCTTACGAGCGGACAGTGCAACGGCGACGGTCGCCGACGAGATGAGCACGAGGACACCGGTTGCGTACGCGGAACTCTGAGCGTCGACACCGGCGTCGAAGTAGATCGTGACAGTGATGGCGATGACGCTGAACACGAGGACCAGCGGACGCACGGCTCGGGCCCACGACGGCGCCATGCCGTAGCGGGGGAGATACCTCGGAACAAGATTGAGCAACCCTGCCATTGCCGACGCACCGGCAAACCAAAGGATCAGGATCGTGCTGAGATCGTAGACGGTTCCGAAGATCTCACCCAGATAGTCGTGGGCGAGAAAGGCAAGCGCGCGACCGTTGGCAGCGCCTCCGGGTTGGAACTCGTTTTCTGGGATCAGGATGGTGGTGACCAGGCTCGACGTCAGCAGGAATCCGCTCATGATCAGCGCCGCAGTGGTGAGCAGGCGCCGTGCGCCTTTGATTCGGCCACGTGGATTCTGTTCGGTGTCGTGCGGATCGCCCTTGATCTGCGGCATGACCGCGACGCCGGTTTCGAAGCCGGACAGACCGAGAGCCAACTTCGGGAAGACGATCAGCGCGATCAGGATCATCATCGCCGGGTTTCCGTGCTCGGTGGTCATGGCGCGCGTCCAGTCGGTGACCAACGACGGCGCGGTCGCGATGTGCCACAGACCTACGGAGATGACCACCACGTTCAAGGCGAGGTAGACGGCGACCAATCCGACCGCGATACCGATCGCTTCGGTGAATCCGCGGAGGAAGACCGCAGCGAGGAGCGCGAGCAGAACCAGGGTGACGGCGACGGTGTGTCCGGAGAGAAAGGTTGGAGCAAAAGGGTTCTCGACGAGGTGCGCCGTGGCATCGGCAGCCGAGAGCGTCATAGTGATGAGGAAATCGGTGGCCGCGAAGCCGAGAAGCACGAGAACGAAGATCTTGCCGCGCCACTTGGGCAGCAGCTTCTCGAGCATGGCGATCGAACCCTCGCCATGCGGACTCTCGCGAGCCACTCGCCGGTAGACCGGTAGAGCGCCGAAGAGTGTCAGCAGGATCAATACGACTGTCGCGATGGGAGCCAACGTGCCGGCCGCCAGTGCCGCGATACCGGGTTGGTAACCGAGAGTGGAGAAGTAATCGACACCCGTCAGACACATCACCTTCCACCACGGGTGGCGCTTCTCCTTCTTCGGCGCCATCCGGTGTGGCCCCAGATGTCCGGCTGGTTCCTCGGTGATGTCCGCGAGCAGCCAGGCCTCGGTGCGTTGTTTCACAGACGGAGCCGTGTTGTCGGCCGGGACCTCGTTGTCGGCTGCGGTCACCACGGCGTCACGGCTTCAGATAGACATCGTTGAGCGTGACAGTCCGCAGGTTTCGGCTCCGGATGATGTCCACCAGTTGCGGATACACGTGGGTCACGGGCAGATAGTTGAGGTGTCCGATCACGATGGCCCCCGGATTGAAGTACTGGTTCGCCATTTGGAGGATGTACTCCTCGGTGATCAACGAAGAATCCGACAGTGACCCGTACCAGAGGGTGGGCACGGTGTAGCCGACGCTCGCGGCCACGGAATCGACTGTCGCGTTGTGCCTTCCGTAAGGCGGCCGAAAGTACGGCGCCGCGTCCACGCCGTAGGTGTTGCGCAGGAACGTGCCGTTCTTCGTCAGCTCGTCGGCGATCTGCTGCTTCGGCACGGACGTCAGATCCGGGTGCGAGTAGGTGTGATTGCCGAGCTGAATTTGTCCGCTCTCGACCAGCGGTCTGAGAAGTCCGGCGTTTTCGGTCCACGAGTTGTATTGCCCGTTGACGAAGTACGTCAAACGGATGCCGGTGTCTTTTGCGAACTGTGTGTAGAGGCGCACGACTTCGGAGCTGGCTCCGTCGTCAACCGTCAGGGCGAACAGATCCCCACCGCCGGGTAACGCGGTCAACGATCCGCCGGCGGGCAGCGGCACCCGGGCAGACGGCGGTGGAGGCGGCAACAAGGCAGGCGGGAGATCCGGGACAGGGACGGGGTCGGTTGGTTCGTCGGCTGCAGCGATTGCCGTCCCGACCGAACGTGACGAACACGCGGTTCCCATGGTCACCGCGGCGGTTCCGGTCAGAGTTGCTGCTGCGAGGGCACTGAGGAAGCGTCGGCGGTCCACAGGGCGGAGCCTAGAGCAGATTTGCCTAATTCGGACTTCATTCTCAGCGTTCTTTCAGCGAAAGACCAGCCGTGTCCGGTATCGACAGGTTCTACTCAGGAACGGTGGATAGCGTGTCGGCCGTGGAACCGCGACCTCGACACTCGGCAACCAGGCACAGGCGTAGGCGTCAACCGCAGCGGTCGACGCTCTCGGTGGGGCGCAAGCTGGCGGCGGCGTCCCTGTCGACGACGATTCTGGTGGGCGTCGGAATCGGGTGGTACGTGCAGTCGGATCTGACGTCGGGGCTGTACCGGTCGGATGCGCTCTCCGCCCTCGGTGACGACGCCGGCAGTTCGCTCGACGGGGATACCAACATCTTGTTGATCGGGCTCGACAGTCGCAAGGCGATGGACGGCAGCGATCTGCCGGCAGAGTTCGTCACCGACAAGCTGCATGCGGGGGACAGCGATGTGGGTGGATACAACACGAACACGCTTATCCTGCTCCATGTTCCGGGCGATGGCGGCAAGGCCAGTGCGGTGGCGATCCCGCGCGACGACTACGTCGCTGTTCCCGGCTACGGAATGGCCAAGATCAAGGAAGCGTACGGAATGGCGAAGGCTGATGCGGACGCCAAACTGATAGCGGACGGGGTGACGGATCCTGCTGCACGAGAACAACAAGCGCGTGAAGTCGGAAGACGGTCGACACTGACCACCGTGCAGAATCTGCTCAAGGTTCCGATCGATCACTTTGCCGAAGTGAACCTGATGGGCTTCTACGACGTCGTCTCGGCTATCGGCCCCGTTCAGGTGTGCCTCAACAATCCGGTGCAGGATGACTTCTCGGGCGCCAACTTCCCGGCCGGAGTTCAGACTCTCGATGCGTCACAGGCACTTTCGTTTGTCCGTCAACGCCACGGCCTGGACAACGGGGACTTGGATCGCACCCACCGGCAGCAGGCTTTCATCAGCGCGGTGATCGCCAACTTGAAGGGCTCCGGCGTCATCGGAAACATTCCGAAGATGACGGCACTGGCCGACGTGGTGAAGAAGGACGTGGTGATCGATTCTGCCATGGATCCCGTCCGATTCGCTTCTCAGGCAAGCGCTCTCGCAGGTGGGAACATCGACTTCTACACCCTGCCCATCGAGGGATACGAGACCGTCGACGGCCAGGACGTCAACATGGTCGATCCGGCGCGTCTGCGTAGTGAAGTGTCGCGGATCTTCGCGGGAGGTGACTCGGCATCTGCACCTGCGATGGACACTGCTGTCTCGACCGGGAACGAAGTTGTGGATATCCGCAACGGAACCGCGACGGACGGGTTGGGCGCCGCGTTGGCAGCGGCGACGAAAGCGTCGGGAGTCGAAGTCGGAGAGGTGAGCACCGCAGCTGCGACGGCAAAGTCGGTGGTCAGCTATGGAGTCGGCGCCAAAGCCGTCGCAGAGGCGCTGGCCGAGCAGTTGGGCGTGGCCGCAGTGCCTAACGAGCAGGCAGCGGCCGAATCAGTGTCTGTACTGATCGGTGAGGACAATGCGCAGACCGTGTTCTCGGCCGCTCCGGCGCAGTCGGACTCGTCGGTATCCGCCGGCACCGTTCCCGATACGGGAGCGCAGGGATCACCCATCCGGGCCGACGCGAATGGCGGCATTCCCTGTGTGGACTGATTCTCAGGTAATTTGCACCAAACTCACGCTGACTTCTTCGATCTGCGGGTCTACATTGGAGAAGTCGAACTCAGTCGGGTACTTCACCTTTGGGGTACCTGACTGAGATTGCGTAGTTGAAAGGATCACCGACATGGCTACAACAGCAGCGGTACAGAATCCGACACGCTCACGTGCCAGGACCATGTCCTTGTCCGAGTACGTGGCCGAGCATCCGGCGCAGCGCGTTTTCCCACCGACCAGTGAGCGGGCGGCCAGGATGGCGATGCTCATCATGTTCGCCCTGATGGCCGTCACCCTCGTCGTACTGGTACTTGACGAGGCAGGAATCTTCGGATGAAGGCAGCGGTCTTCGGCTGAGCCCGACCTTTAGTTACTCTTGAGTAATGACTGAACAGAAGAGCTGGAATGCGTTCACCGTCGAGCGCGAAGACAACATCGCCCAGGTGACGCTGATCGGGCCGAGCAAGGGCAACGCGATGGGGCCGGATTTCTGGAGTGAACTCCCCGAAATCTTCGCCGACCTCGACGCCGACCCCGAGGTGCGTGCAATCGTCATCGCCGGTTCCGGCAAGCACTTCTCGTTCGGACTGGACCTGCCGGCGATGAGCGGTGAATTCGGTGCCGTCCTCGCAGACAAGGCTCAGGCAGGCCCGCGCACCAAGTTCCACGACATGATCAAGCGCATGCAGTCGGGCATCAATGCCGTCGCAGACTGCCGCAAGCCCGTCGTTGCAGCTGTTCAGGGCTGGTGCATCGGCGGCGGCGTCGACCTCATCACGGCGGCGGACATCCGCTACGCAAGTGCCGATGCCAAGTTCAGCATCCGAGAGGTCAAGGTCGCGATCGTCGCAGACATGGGCAGTCTCGCACGTCTGCCCGCGATCATCGGCGACGGACACCTGCGTGAGTTGGCTCTGACCGGCAAGGACATCGACGCAGCGCGCGCCGAGAAGATCGGCCTCGTCAACGACGTTTTCGACGATGCCGACGCGGTACTGGCAGCGGCGCGCGCGACCGCCAAGGAGATTGCGCTCAACCCGCCGCTCGTCGTCCACGGGATCAAGGACGTGCTCGATCACACCCGCAGCGCGAGCGTGAACGACAGCCTTCGCTACGTCGCAGCCTGGAACGCGGCGTTCCTGCCTTCGCAGGATCTGACCGAGGCCATCACCGCCGTCTTCCAGAAGCGCCCGCCAGTCTTCCAGGGTGAGTAGGAACTGCAAGGGTGAGTAGGAACTGCAAGGGTGAGTAAAAACAGCACAAAAATCCCCGCACATCTTCCGATGTGCGGGGATTTTCGTAAGGCCTGAGAACTCGAGCTCAGTGACCGCCGTCGGCAGCGAGACGCTTGATCGAAGCCTCGATCTCGGCCTCTGCCTCGGCGCGGCCGACCCAGTTGGCTGCCTCGACGTGCTTGTTCGGCTCGAGGTCCTTGTAGTGGACGAAGAAGTGCTTGATCGCATCGAGCTCGAACTGTGAGATGTCACCCAGATCCTGGATGTGATCCCAGCGGGGGTCGCCGGCCGGAACGCAGAGGACCTTGTCGTCTCCGCCGGCCTCGTCGACCATCTTGAACATCGCGACTGCGCGAGCCTCGACGATGACGCCGGGGAAGACCGACTCGGGGAGCAGGACCATGGCGTCGAGCGGATCGCCGTCCTCACCCAGGGTGTTTTCGATGAAGCCGTAGTCGGCCGGGTAGCCGAAAGCTGTGTAGAGGTAGCGATCGAGTTTGACGCGACCGGTTACGTGGTCGACCTCGTACTTGTTGCGCTGACCCTTGGGGATCTCGATGGTGACGTCGAACTCCACGCCGATTCCTCGCTGTCGTGTCGGTAATGATTCGTCGGAAGGATATCGGGTCAAGGATAAGGTTGCCTGACCACCCAGTAGGCAGAGCACAGACGGAGGGGCGTTGGCGGGCCAAGGAAAGAAGAAGATCGGCTCGTTGGAAGAGAGTCGACGGCGTAACTTCCGCATCCTTCTGGCGGTCGGTGCAGTGGTTGTACTGGCCGTCGCCGGAGTTGTCGTCGTGAAACTCGGTACGTCGAACGACACCGCGGGCAGCGCGACCGTGACTACGTCGCCTCAGCCTGCGCTCGTGACGCCGTCACCCCAGGTGGTGCCCGTCCCGACGGACGCACCGATCCCGAGCGCGTCGGGAATCGCAGCGGCGATCGGCCCGGCCGTGGCCAACCCGGATCTGGGGAAGTTCACCGGAGTAGTCGCTGATGCGCTCACCGGAAACATTCTCTGGAGCACGGACCCGTCGACGCCGATGACGCCCGCGTCCACGACGAAGGTGCTGACCGCATCGGCGGCACTGCTGAAGTTGCCGCTCGACCACCGGCTGTCCACGACGGTGGTTCCCGGAACGAGCCCCGGGCAGGTCGTTCTGGTCGGCGGTGGTGACCCGACGCTGACCGCGACGCCGAAGGGGCAGAGCGGGTATTACGCCAATGCGGCTCACATCGCGGATCTCGTCGACCAGATCAAGGCTGCCGGTACGCCGGTGACCAGCGTCGTGGTCGACTCGAGCTTGTTCAAGGGCGACAACATGGCCACCGGATGGTTCCCCGCTGACATCGCGGCCGGCTACATCACCCCGATCGAATCGGTGATGATCGAAGGTGGTCGGTACGACGGCACTCAAGACGAGTCGCCGCGTTCGGAAACGCCCGCGTTGGACGCGGGCAAGGTCCTCGCTCAGGCCCTCGGTGTCGATCCCGCCAACGTGAGTCTCGGCGCGGCGCCTGCCGGTGCCAAGCCGATCGCCACCGTGCAGTCGGCGCCGCTGAGCGACCGGCTGCTGCAGATGATGGAACATTCCGACAACGTGCTCGCAGAGACCATCGGGCGTGAGGTCGCGATTGCCTCCGGAATCGAAGCCTCGTTCACCGGAGCAGTCGACGCGACCGGCAAGACCCTGCAGGCGGCCGGGTTCGACTACACCGGTGTATCGCTGCACGATTCCAGCGGACTGTCCGTCGACGATCTCATTCCCGCTCAGGTACTCGATCGCGTCATGACGGCTGCGGCCGGTGACGGTGATCCGAAACTGCGTCCGCTGCTGGACTACCTTCCGGTGGCCGGCGGAACAGGAAGTTTGTCCGACCGCTACGCGTCCGGAAACCGAACCGGTGCGGGTTGGGTGCGAGCCAAGACGGGAACTCTCTCAACGGCCAGCGCGTTGTCAGGGTTCGTGGTCGATCAGAACGGGCGAGTGCTCACCTTCGCACTGATGTCCAATGACCGGCCGCCAGAAGTGAGCCGTCCTGCCCTGGACGCGATTGCCGGAGCATTGAGGAATTGCGGGTGCCAATAGTGGCCGAAAAGACTCCACAAGATGATGAAGCCTCGGCTCCGCTCGGTGGTGCCGTCGACTGGAGTCTTGCCGCCAAAGCCGGGATAAAACTGGCGCGCGGCGGCCCCGCGATGTCTCGCTACACGGCCGAGACGGCAACCGCAGAACTCGCCGAAGCGTCCGAGCGCGCAGAACTGCCGGTTCGTGAAGTGACCGGGCTGGCCGACGGTCTACCGGTCCCGGCTGCTGACGTGCTTGACCGGGCCGGGTGGATCACGGCGGCCTCGCGGTCGATGGCACATCTCACCGGCGCCGACCCTGACGGCAGTGGCAATCTCATCGTCGGAAAGCCGGCGGGCTTGCAGGCCGGTGCAATGCTGGCGTACCTGTCTTCGGCGATCCTCGGGCAGTACGACCCGTTCACCGGCGAGCACGGCACCCTGCTTCTGGTCGCACCGAACATCGTCTCCGTCGAACGGTCCCTTCGGCTGAACCCGAGTGACTTCCGGTTGTGGGTCTGCCTGCACGAGGTCACGCACCGGGTTCAGTTCTCGTCCTCGCCGTGGCTAGCGGAGTACATGAAGGAATCCGTCGAAACGCTCGGTGCGACGGTGGACGAGTCGATGACCGACGTTGTCGGGCGCCTTGCTGCAGAGCTGCGCTCGCGGAAGGAACCCGACTCCAGTGACGGTGCGACGGCGGGCGGCATCATCGGGCTGCTGCGCGCCTCGCAGGCGGAGCCTCAGCGTGACGCGCTGGATCGGATGCTTGTACTCGGCACCCTCCTCGAAGGGCATGCAGACCATGTGATGGACGCCGTCGGCCCCGCCGTGGTGCCGTCGGTGGCAACTATCCGCGCGGCCTTCGACAAGCGTCGGCAGCGCAAGTCCAACCCCGTGCAGCGGATCATCAAGATGCTTCTCGGCATGGACGCCAAGATGGCGCAGTACGTACGCGGCAAGGCCTTCGTCGACGCGGTAGTTCTCAAGGTCGGCATGGAGCAGTTCAACACCATCTGGACCGGGCCCGAGACCTTGCCGTTGCTCGACGAGATCGACAATCCCGACGCGTGGGTAAAGCGCGTTCTCGGCTAGATGCTGTTGCCTGAGACGCCTGCCCTCCTGGCGCTGCGACAGGCCGTGCGGGCGTGGACGGTCGCATTCGAGCCACGACGCCGTGTGGTCGTCGCCCTGTCGGGGGGAGCCGATTCGTTGGCGCTGACAGCAGCAGCGGTGGCGGAAACCGATTCGGTCGACGCGTTGATCGTGGACCATCGCCTACAAGATGGTTCGGATGCCGTCGCGCGCTCGGCCGCAGACCAGGCGCTGGCGCTGGGTTGCCGGACCGCGACGGTGCTGACAGTCGACGTAGCCGATGGTGGGAGTCTCGAAGCCGCTGCGCGTGAGGCTCGGTATAACGCCCTACGCGACGCGAGGGCTGACCTCCCGGTTCTGCTCGGACACACGCTCGACGATCAGGCCGAGACCGTGCTTCTCGGACTCTCGCGCGGGTCCGGTGGGCGATCGATTCAAGGTATGGCTGCATTCGACGCTCCCTGGGGACGGCCGCTCCTCGGCATCCGGCGATCGGTGACCAGGGCGGCCTGCGTCGACCTGGGAATCACGCCGTGGGAGGACCCGCACAACAACAATCCCGAGTTCACTCGCGTACGTCTGCGGCACGAGGCGTTGCCGCTGCTCGAAGAAATTCTCGGCGGGGGAGTTCCCGAAGCGTTGGCCCGAACCGCGACGCAGTTGCGTGAGGACGGTGAGGCGCTCGACGAGTACGCCGAAGCCCTACTCCTACGGGTTGTCGTCGACGGAGAAGTGGAAGTGGACACACTTGCCGAAGCGCCCACCGCAATCCGCCGACGCGCTCTGCGGGCCTGGCTGCTGCAGGGCGGCGCAAAAGCATTGACGGACAAACAGTTACGCGCAGTCGACGCCCTGGTGACCGACTGGCGGGGGCAAGGCGGCGTCGCGATCGGGGGCGGAACACCGGAGGCGAGGTTGGTGGCGGCCCGGCGACGTGGCAGGCTGATCCTCGGATTCGAAGACCGACGAAGGGTTTGACGCGTGTACGAGGGCGACATCGCATCGGTACTGATCTCCGAAGAACAGATCCGTGCACGAACGGCGGAACTGGCTGAGGACATCGCCAAGCGTTACCCGGCAGGCGCCCCCGAAGGGGATCTCCTGCTGATCGGCGTCCTCAAGGGAGCGGTCTTCTTCATGACCGACTTCGCCCGCGCCCTGCCGATCCCGTCGCAGATGGAATTCATGGCCGTCAGCTCCTATGGATCCTCGACCTCGTCTTCGGGCGTCGTCCGCATCCTCAAGGACCTCGACAAGGACATTGCCGGTCGCCACGTGCTGATCGTCGAGGACATCATCGACTCCGGTCTCACGCTGTCGTGGTTGATGCGCAACCTCAAGACGCGTAACCCCGCTTCGCTCGAGGTCGTCACATTGCTTCGCAAGCCGGATGCGGTCAAGATCGACGTCGACGTCCGCGACGTGGGCTTCGACATCCCCAACGAGTTCGTCGTCGGTTACGGCCTCGACTACGCCGAGCGGTACCGCGATCTGCCGTACATCGGCACCCTGGACCCCGAGGTCTACGGCGGCTGAGCCTGCTCGCGCCTGAGTGCGGCTCAGGCGCGAACCCGACTCAGGGCGTCAGCAGCTTCTTCTGGACCTTGCCCATAGCGTTGCGCGGCAAGCTGTCCACCAGACAAACCTGGCGTGGGCGCTTGTGGATCGACAGTGATTCGGCGACGAAGTCCGAAACCACTGCACAGTCCGATACGTCGCCGACGATGAAGGCGACTATGCGCTGGCCGAGATCGTCGTCCGGCATACCGACGACGGCGGCCTCGCGAACGCCGGGGTATGCCAGAAGTGCCTGTTCCACCTCGCCTGCACCGATGCGGTATCCACCGGACTTGATCATGTCGACCGACTCGCGACCTACGATGCGGTGGAATCCGCTGTCGTCGATCACCGCGATGTCGCCGGTGCGGAACCAGCCGTCTTCGGTCATGGATTCCGCTGTCTTCGAGGGGTTCCCGAGGTACTCGTCGAAGAGAACGGCGCCCGCAACTTCCAGTTGCCCAAGCTGCTCTCCGTCGTGCGCCGACAATTCGCCGTTCTCGCCGCGCAACCTCGTCCTGACTCCCGGAACGGCGTGCCCGACCCAACCCGGGCGACGTTCGCCGTCGTGCGTCGTGCTGACGGTGATGAGGGTTTCACTCATTCCGTAGCGCTCGACGGGAGCCAACCCGGTCAGCGATTTCATCCGCTCGAACAATGGAACCGGAAGTGGTGCACTTCCGGACACGAGCAAGCGCGCGGATCGCAATGCTGCTGCCGCCGAGGGCTCACCGCACACGCGTGACCAGACGGTCGGAACACCGAAGTACAACGAGCCACCCGCTGCGGCATACGAATCCGGAGTTGGTCTGAAGGTATGAATCAGCGGCGAACCCACGCGCAAGGCGCCCAACACGCCGAGAATCAACCCGTGGACGTGGAAGAGGGGCAGTCCGTGGACGAGTGTGTCCTCTGGCGTCCAATTCCACACATGAGCGAGCGCGTCGAGATCCGCTGCGATCGATGCTCGCGAGAGGACAACGCCTTTCGGAGCTCCGGTGGTTCCTGAGGTGTACATGATCAGTGCGGTAGCTGCCGCGCTCGGCTCGGGATAGGACGTCGCAGATCGCGCGTGAATATCGATGGGAATCAACGGGATACTCGAATCCGACGGTCCGTCTCCGAGTATCAGTTCGGCCTGGGAATCGGCGATGATGTGCTGACGTTCGAGCGGGCCGGAGTCCGGTGGGATCGGGACCACGGCAGCACCGGCGATCAGCGCGCCGGCGACGGCGACCACTTTCTCGAGGCGGGCGGCGGCTTGTACTGCCACTCGCTGTGCACCATGGATTCGATCGGCGACCGCGGTGGCGGCGGCAAACAAGTCGGCGCGAGAGAGGGTTGCGCCTTCGCCGAAACTGACCGCCGCTCCGTGATCGTCGAAGATGCGGGGGTCGAGGGAGCGCAGAAGTGTGGATTCGCTGTTCATCGCGAGTTCCCTTTCTTTGAGTGAAGATTCAGACGGACCAGGGAACAACGAACAGCAGCCAGGCGAGAATCGGCGTCACCACCATGATGGTCATGCCCCACCGCATCGTCAGCCCGAACACCACGTCGCGTTCTTCCGGAGCGGCGTTCGCCACCACCAGAGCGCCATTGGTCGAGAACGGACTGCAATCGACCAGAGACGAGGAGATTGCCAGCGCGATGACCAGACCGGTTGCATTGACCTGACCGGTCATGAGGAAGGGAATAGCCAAGGGGATAAGTGCTCCCAGGATTCCGGTGGTGGATGCAAACGCCGATACGATCGCGCCGATCAGGCAGATCAAGAAGGCTGCGAGAAGTGGAATGCCGACGTGTGCAACCGAATCCCCGAGCCACTGGACGGTGTTCTGGTTCTGCAGAAGAGCGACGTACGTGACAATTCCGCCGATGAGGAGCACGGTGCCCCAGCTGATCTTGTCGACGGCGCCGCGGGCGGAGGCCGGGAAGATCAGGGTGAGAAGTACCGCGACAGTCAGTGCGGTGAAGCCGACGTCAAGGTCGAAGACCAAGGCGCCGAGTGCAAGTGAAGCCAGTCCGAGCAGGGTGAGTCGGCGCTCTAGATTGAGTGCTCCCTCGTGCGGAGCGGTCCCACCGGAGGACTTGCCGCCACCCTTCGAGCTGTCACCGGAACCCGAACCGGTGATGGTGTCGCCACCGCCAGACGCGTTGCCGACTGCGTTGACGAGCACGCGCTCGGAGGCGCCGCGCGCAATCAGTGCGCGACCGCCGAACGAGACGTACGCGATGGCAGCAACAACGGCCGCGGCCGCGAAGGTCGAGACGAACAGCAAGGCCGGGCTCGACGGGAGGCCGTTCTGGCGCATGACGTCGTTGGTGATGACACCGAAGATTCCGATGGGGGAGAAGCTGCCCGCCGTTGCGCCCTGGACGACCATGAAGCCCATCAGCATGGGGTGGATTCGGTAGCGGGTGGCGAAGCCCATTGCCACGGGCGCGATGATGGCGACGGCAGCGGGACTGACCGCGCCCATGGCGGTGACGGCCGCGCACACCGCGAACATCGCCCACGGCACGAGAGCCACTCGTCCTCTGACCGCCCGAACGGCCGCGTGAATGATCCAGTCGACCGTGCCGTTGTTTCTGGCCAGCGCGAACAGATAGGTGACGCCGACCAGGATGACGAAGAGGCTGGCCGGGAAGCCGTCGAGGATCTCGCTGGTATCGACGGTGAAGACCAGTGTTCCGACGACGAAGGCAGCCACCAGGGCAAGCGCACCCATGTTCACCGACCTCACGGTGGATATGACGAACACCAGGACAAGTACTGACAGGGCTATGACATTTGCCATCGAACTCTCAATCCGTTCGCGACCAGCTTGTGGTCTGCATCACTTGGAATTGGCCTAGCCTCTCTGCCACTGCTCCATTTGTCAAGTACACTCCGAGGCATGAATTCGACGTCATCGCCCGGCTCGCGCTCGGGCCTGCCCGGACGATTGAAGCGTCCGCGTCTGTACGAGCAGTTGGCCGAGCACATTTCGAATTTCATCGAGGCTCAAGGCCTTTCGCCCGGCGATCGGCTTCCTCCCGAACGCAGCCTGGCTGCCGAACTCGGCGTGAGTCGCGCGTCGCTGGCTCAAGCGCTCGTGGCCCTCGAGATTCGGGGCAGAGTCGAAATCCAGCACGGTAACGGAGCGGTGATTCGCGAAGCTCCGACGGCCGACGCGGGTAGATCTGCGGACTCGGGAGTGCGGTTGCAAGACCGAACCGTCGACGAACTGACTGCTGCCAGGGAAGCGATCATGGCCGGCCTGGCCCGGGCGGCGGCGTCGAATCTCAACGCTGCGCTGCGGGTCGCGATGCTGACCGACGACGGGACCGCGAGAAACTTCGCCGAGACGTGGCGCTGCGTCAGGCACCTGGCCGGAGGTGGTTTACTGGCTGACCTCGACGAGACCATCGCCCAGCAGGCGGACGTGCCCGAATCCTCGGCTCGACTGTCTTCGCGACTCGATCATCTCGCTCACCGCATCATCGACGGTGACCAATCGGGCGCCGCTGACGCTGTTGCGGGAATCCTCTCCGACACGGCCTGACGAATAACGACGGACAAGCGTCGGAAAAACGCACGATAACCACTATGAGCATGTTCGCTCACAGGAAACTGTGCTGCGACGTAGCCCGGGAACCTGATCGGCAATGCGCACGTTGAACACAGTGACGACCGTTCCAACCAAGCGGCACGGCCGCTGGCGGGCATCGATGGGGCCGATCGCGGTAACCTGCAGGTGTCCGGTTGGCAGCCGGAAGGCGACCTGGCAGACCCGCACTCTCGAAAGGACCGGCCACATCGGCCGACCTGTATGAACCGTAAGACTGTGTTCCGTAACGTGCTACTCGTAGCCGTCGTGCTGTTGGTGATCTATGCCTTCAGCTACTTCAGCAACGACACCCGCGACTTCAAGACCGTCGACACCTCGGTCGCGATCTCCCAACTCGACGCCAAGAACGTTGAGTCAGCGCAGATCGACGACCGTGAGCAGCAGGTTCGTCTGTGGCTCAAGAACGGCAACGACGCCACCGACGGTAAGACGCAGATCCTGGCGAAGTACCCCGCGAGTGCGTCGGAGCAGATCTTCGACAAGGTCGAAGGCGCCGGTGCGGACAAGTTCAACACGACGGTCACTCAGGAGAGCTGGCTGACGTCGATCCTTCTGTTCGTGCTGCCGATGATCATTCTGTTCGGCATCTTCTTCTTCGTCATGAACCGGATGCAGGGCGGCGGTGGTCGCGGCGGAGTCATGGGATTCGGTAAGTCGAAGGCCAAGCAGCTCACCAAGGACATGCCGAAAACCACGTTCGCCGACGTCGCCGGTGCGGACGAGGCTGTCGAAGAGCTGTACGAGATCAAGGACTTCCTGCAGAACCCGGCTCGCTACCAGGCGCTCGGCGCCAAGATTCCGCGCGGTGTGCTGCTGTACGGCCCTCCCGGAACCGGTAAGACGCTGCTCGCTCGCGCTGTCGCAGGCGAAGCCGGCGTCCCGTTCTTCACCATCTCCGGTTCTGACTTCGTCGAGATGTTCGTCGGTGTCGGTGCTTCGCGTGTTCGCGACATGTTCGAGCAGGCCAAGCAGAACAGCCCCTGCATCATCTTCGTCGACGAGATCGACGCCGTCGGTCGTCAGCGCGGCGCAGGCCTGGGCGGCGGACACGACGAGCGCGAGCAGACACTCAACCAGTTGCTCGTCGAGATGGACGGCTTCGGTGATCGCACCGGCATCATCTTGATCGCCGCAACCAACCGCCCCGACATCCTCGACCCCGCACTGCTGCGTCCGGGACGCTTCGATCGCCAGATTCCGGTCGGCGCCCCCGACCTCGCCGGTCGCCGCGCGATCCTGCGCGTGCACTCGCAGGGCAAGCCGATCGATCCCAACGCCGACCTCGAAGGTCTCGCCAAGCGGACCGTCGGAATGTCGGGTGCTGATCTCGCCAACGTCATCAACGAGGCTGCGCTGCTCACCGCACGCGAAAACGGAACCGTCATCACCGAAGCCTCGCTCGAGGAATCGGTGGATCGTGTTGTCGGTGGACCGCGGCGTAAGAGTCGCATCATCAGCGAGCACGAGAAGAAGATCACGGCGTATCACGAGGGCGGTCACACGCTGGCTGCTTGGGCAATGCCTGACATCGAGCCGGTCTACAAGGTCACGATCCTCGCTCGCGGTCGCACGGGTGGCCACGCGATGACCGTGCCAGAGGACGACAAGGGTTTGATGACGCGTTCGGAGATGATCGCTCGTCTCGTCATGGCAATGGGTGGACGCGCCGCCGAGGAGTTGGTGTTCCACGAGCCCACCACCGGAGCGTCGTCCGATATCGACATGGCGACCAAGATCGCCCGCGCGATGGTCACCGAATACGGCATGAGTGCCAAGCTCGGCGCGGTTCGCTACGGACAGGAGGGCGGGGATCCGTTCCTCGGCCGTTCGATGGGCGTTCAGTCCGACTACTCACACGAGATCGCCCGTGAAATCGACGAAGAGGTGCGCAACCTCATCGAGGCAGCGCACACCGAAGCGTGGGCAATCCTCAACGAGTACCGCGATGCGCTCGACCTCATCGCTACCGAACTGCTCGAGCGTGAGACGTTGACTCGCAAGGACCTCGAGAAGATCCTTGCCGGCGTCGAAAAGCGTCCGCGCATCACGGCTTTCAACGATTTCGGTGGGCGCACGCCTTCGGATCGTCCGCCGGTGAAGACTCCTCGCGAACTCGCGATCGAGCGCGGCGAAACCTGGCCGGAGCCCGCTGCCGCACCTGTTCTCGTCAAGGCAGGTGCACCCAACAGCGGTGCCCCCAACGGTGGTCTCCCCAACAACGGTGGTCTCCCCAACAACGGTGGTCTCCCCAACAACGGCAACCAGGGACCCTCGAACGGCTACGCACAGCCTTCGTACCCGCAGCCGAGTGCTCCGCAGCAGACTCCGCAACCGGGAACACCCGACTACGGAGCGCCCGCCGGATGGTCGGCACCGGGTTGGCCTCCGCGTGAGAACCCGTCGCCGACGTACCCCGGACAGCAGTCGGGTGGGTACACCGGTGGACAGAATCCGACCCCGCCGAACCAGTCGCAGGGCCAGTACGGTCAGCCCCAACACGGTCAGCCCCAGCCCGATCAGGGGCAGTACGGCCAGCCGCACCCGGGACAGCAGGCGTACCCGGAGCAGCCGCACCCCGGCCGTCGTTACCCCGCGCAGCCCGACTACCCGGTGCAGTATCCGGACAGTGGACCCTTCGCCGATCCGAACCGGGGAAACCCGTCGGGTGAAAACCAGTGGCAGAGCCCCGCACCGGAACAGCCGCAAACTCCTCCTCCGCATCATTCGGCTGAGGACGAGGGACCGAGCACCGTTCGCTGGGACGGACCGGACGGATCTCGCTGACCTTGCGCCACTAGGCTCTGCGGCGGGGGACCTGTGAACAATTCTCGAGGAGAGTTCGGTTGTCGGTGAATGATGTGGCCAGTGAACTGGTGTCGCTCGGAACGGGCCGCCCGTTCGATCAGGCGCGGGCAGAGGCTGCCGTACGGGAATTGTTGATCGCGGTCGGGGAAGATCCGGAGCGCCCAGGCCTGCTCGATACGCCGGCCCGGGTTGCGCGCTCGTACAAGGAGATCTTCGCGGGTTTGTACTCCGAGCCCGACGACGCGTTGAACACAACTTTCGACGAGGGTCACCAGGAATTGGTGCTCGTGCGAGACATTCCGATGTTCTCGACGTGCGAGCACCACCTGGTGTCCTTCCACGGTGTTGCTCACGTTGGCTACATCCCGGGAAAGTCGGGCAAGGTCACCGGTTTGTCGAAGCTTGCGCGCGTCGTCGACCTGTACGCCAAGCGTCCGCAGGTTCAAGAACGCCTGACCAGTCAGATCGCGGACGCATTGATGCGCAAGCTCGACCCGCGTGGAGCCATCGTCGTCATCGAAGCCGAGCATCTGTGCATGGCGATGCGCGGTATCCGCAAGCCCGGAGCCAGCACGACCACGTCTGCGGTTCGTGGGCTCCTGCAATCCAGCGCGGCCTCACGGTCCGAAGCGCTGGACCTCATCCTGCGTAAGTGAGCAAGATGTCCGCGGCTCCCGTTGCAGGCAGCGATCCGGCCCGGATGGTCGTGATGGGGATTCTGAACGTCACTGCCGATTCGTTTTCCGACGGTGGTCAATTTCTCGATCGTGACGCGGCGATCGCTCGCGGGCTCGAACTGCAACGCATCGGCGTCGACATCGTCGATGTCGGCGGCGAGTCGACGCGCCCCGGAGCCACCCGCGTCGATCCGAAACTCGAGGCGGACCGAATTGCCCCGGTGATCGAAGAACTCGTGGCAGCCGGAATTCGCGTCAGCGTCGACACGATGCGTGCTTCCGTTGCCGCCGCCGCGATCGAAGCGGGCGCAGGCATCGTCAACGACGTATCGGGTGGTCGCGCAGACCCCGACATGGCCTCCGTTGTGGCCGACGCCGGAGTGCCCTGGATCCTCATGCATTGGCGCTCGGCCGGTGACTACGTCCATCGTGGCAGCGCCGATCACTACGACGACGTGGTCCGCGACGTCCGTGACGAACTGCTGTCGCAGGTCGATCTGGCGTTGAAGGCAGGGGTCGATTCGTCGTCGATCATCCTCGACCCCGGCCTCGGGTTCGCGAAGAACGCCGACCACAACTGGGCCCTGTTGCGAGCACTACCCGAGTTCAACGCGACCGGATTCCCGGTACTGGTCGGCGCTTCCCGCAAGCGGTTCCTGGGGTCTCTGCTCAGCGATCCCGACGGCAATCCGCGTCCACCTGGTGGCCGCGAGACTGCGACGGCCGTGGTCTCCGCCCTTGCAGCGCGCGAAGGCGCCTGGGGAGTTCGGGTGCACGACGCACAAGCTTCGCTCGACGCCATTGCCGTGGTCGACGCCTGGAACCGTGGACGAGAAAGGGCCTGACATGGGGGACCGAATCGAATTGCGCGGACTGAAGGTTCGCGGCAATCACGGAGTGTTCGACCACGAGAAGCGTGACGGTCAGGACTTCTTCATCGACATCACCGTATGGATGGACTTGGCTCCCGCCGCGGCGTCGGACGACCTGACGCAGACCCTGCACTACGGCGAGTTGGCGGAAGCCGCCGCAGCGATAGTCGCCGGCCCGTCGCGCGATCTCATCGAGACCGTCGCCGCGGAGATCGCCGACGACGTCATGAAAGATTCGCGAGTCGAGAGCGTCGAGGTTGTTGTCCACAAACCGTCGGCACCGATTCCGCTGGTTTTTGCGGACGTTGCCGTCGTCGCGCATCGGACCCGATCGGCATGACGCGCGCTGTTCTGTCGATCGGTTCCAACATCGGCGACAGCGTGGCTCACCTGCAGTCCGTTGTCGACGGGTTGGGCAGCGCCGTCGTTGCTGTCTCACCGGTCTACTCGACCGCGCCGTGGGGTGGCGTCGAGCAGCAGGATTTCTACAACGCGGTGGTGGTGGTCGACGATCCCGAAGCCGATGCCGCTGAATGGCTTCGCCGCTCGCAAGCTCTCGAGGAAGCCGCAGACCGGGTGCGCGAACAGCGGTGGGGGCCACGGAGCCTGGACGTGGACGTAGTCGACTGCGAAGGCGTCGTCAGTTCCGATCCCGTGCTCACACTTCCGCATCCGCGCGCGCATCTTCGGGCATTCGTTCTCGTTCCCTGGCTGGACGTCGAGCCTGACGCGACGCTGATCGTCGACGGCCAGAAGTTGCCGGTGGCACAAATTCTCGACGGCCTCGATCGCACTGAGCGCGAAGGTGTCCGCACTACCGATATGGTGCTTGCGCGGTGACCGAAAAAGACAAGGGTTTGAAGCCGACCCGGATCAGTGAACTCGCGGTACTCGCCGCAGTGGCGGCCGTGGCCACCTGGATTCTGATTCGCGTGTTCTACGGTTCGATGCCGCCCATCCCCGTTTATGCGGGAGCGTCGCTCTACTTCGTCGCCGTTGCCGAGGCCGTCTTCGCTTTTGTCATTCGTTCACGCGTCAAGAACCGGCAGGTCGGCGACGGGCTCAGACAGCTTCATCCGATCACCGCCGCCCGAGCGCTGGCATTGGCCAAAGCATCCGCTTTGGTCGGTTCAGCTACCGTCGGTGTCTGGGTCGGAGTGCTGGTGTATCTCATCCCACAGCGCTCGGTTCTGCAGGCTGCAGCCTCCGACACGCCGGGCGCGTGGGTGGGGTTGGGCGCCGCAATTGCGCTGGTAGCGGCAGCTCTGTGGCTCGAACATTGTTGCAAGACGCCGGAAGATACACCTGACGAGCCTGCGCACTGACAGCCTGGTCGGCAAATCACCCACCGAGGTACGTGGCGACCCCGGTCTCGGCAAGTACCCTGGCAACCATGACAAATTCTGGTCGATCGAAGTCTGCGCGCCGAAGCAAGCGCAGCGCGAGCCAGATGATCATTGCTGCTCTTCTGGCACTTGCTGTCATTGCTTCGCTGTTTCTGATTTTCAGCAACAGCGTTCAGCTTCTTCGGGTGGGTCTGGTCGTCGCTCTGTGGGCAGCCACCCTCGGCGCTATCGCCATGACCAAGTATCGGCGTGAGTCGGCACTGGACAAAGCCAAGGTTGCCGATCTGCAGACCGTGTACGAACTGCAGCTCGAACGTGAAATTTCTGCTCGACGCGAGTACGAACTGAGCGTCGAAGGTCGCGTGCGACGTGAGGTGACCGCGGACGCGGAGGAGCTGGCCGGGTTGCGCGCCGAATTGGTGGCGCTGCGCCGAAACCTCGAAGCACTGTTCGAAGGTGGGCTGCTGCCCGAACAGACCGCGCTCAAGACCGATTCGACGCGAGTGCCGGAACTTGGCGGTAGTTCGTACGGCGCGTACCAGCCGGCACCGTCGGGGTTGTACGTTCCCGGCGCCGGCCAGAGCGGGCCCAGCCAACCGGCACCGAACGTCGGCGGCTTGGCTTCACCCAACGACGATCCGGTGACTGCTGAGACAACCGTCGTGTTCGCGGAGACGTCGTGGCGTGACAGCAGCTTCGTGGCGCCGCGCGTCATCCCGACCCAGAAGTCTCGAGAGACGCAGAAGCCACAAGAGACGCAGAAGCCCCAGAGCGGGAACCAAGCACCGAGTTCTCCGGTGAGTTCCTCGCCGACACGAACGGTGAAAGACGTTCCGGTGAAGAAGGATTCGGAGCCGGTCGCGCCGGTCGAGCCTGAAGTCAAGGCTCCCGCCCAGGCCCCGAACATCGAAGATGCCGTCATCGAAGACGCTGTCGTCGAAGAGGTGCCCGAGGTTGTTCCCGCGGTTGTTCCCGAAGCTGTCGCGGAAGCTGAACCCGAATCCGCTGCGGAGCCTGACGCGGAGCCGCGACGTCGTCGCCGTGCTGCTCCGGAAGATGCCGCCAGTGGTGCTCATTCCAACGGATTGACCGTCGCCGAAATCATGGCGAATCTGAGTTCGAACAACCCGTCCGAAGGCTCCGGTCGACGCCGTCGCCGAGAGGACTGAGTCGCAGATCACTCGCCCGGCCATGGCATGACGGTTCGGGCGAAGGATATCCTCGGACGCAGAACGTCTGGTACCCGCCGAGCGGGACTGGAACGAACGAGAGGAATCCGGTGACTTCCTTCGGGATCACTAATGGACCTGCACCTGCGCGATTGACGGTAGGAATTGTCTCCGCAGGCAGGGTCGGAACAGCTGTCGGTGCCGCATTGGAGCGAGCCGGTCATGTTGTCAGCGCTTGCTCCGCCGTTTCCAGCGCCTCGGTTGCCCGCGCTGTGAAGCGGCTTCCCGATACCGAAATTCTTCCGGCTGCCGACGTCGCAGCTCGTTCCGAGTTGCTGATTCTCGCCGTTCCTGACGATCAGCTTGCGGATCTTGTTCGAGGTCTGGCGGCCACCCATGCCGTCAAGCCGGGCACGCTCGTCGCCCATACGTCCGGTGCCAACGGGATCGCGATCCTGACTCCACTCACCGAACTGGGCGCACTACCCCTGGCTATCCATCCGGCGATGACGTTCACCGGTCACGACGAGGACACCGCACGGCTGTCGTCGGCATGCTTCGGAATCACCGCTGCCGACGACATCGGTTACGCGATCGCGCAGTCACTGGTCCTCGAGATCGGCGGCGAGCCCGTCCGAGTGCGCGAGGAGAACCGCGCGCTCTACCACGCCGCACTGGCTCACGGCAGTAATCACCTGGTCACGCTCGTGGTCGACGCCGTCGAGGCCCTGCGAGCGTCGTTGCAAGGTGACGAGCTGCTCGGTCAGCAGTTGGTCGACGGCGATCCGGGTGGAGTGGCCGAGCGAGTCCTGCAGCCGCTGCTGTCGGCGGCCTTGGACAACGCGCTACGACGCGGTCCCTCGGCGTTGACCGGCCCGGTGGCACGCGGCGAC
This sequence comes from Rhodococcus sp. no. 34, assembly GCF_054589475.1. Classification (NCBI taxonomy): domain Bacteria; kingdom Bacillati; phylum Actinomycetota; class Actinomycetes; order Mycobacteriales; family Nocardiaceae; genus Rhodococcus; species Rhodococcus sp. no. 34. The sequence continues at coordinate 552,766 of NZ_BAAILK010000026.1, read as the reverse complement.
GCTGCTGCCGTCGACACACATTTGCGCGTACTGACAGACCTGGATCCGGAGCTCGCTGCCGGCTATCGGGCAATGTCCTTGCGATCGGCCCAGCGGGTGGGCGCCCCCACCGAATTGTTCGACATCTTGACTGAAACGGGAGGTGACCGTCGTGAGTGATCTGCAGGGCGGATACAAGCGCGGCGAACTGACGGTGCACCACGATCCGGACAAGCTTCGGCGCGTCTCGCGGGCACTGCGAGGTGTCGGGCGTCAGGTGGCGCTCGTTCCGACGATGGGTGCGCTGCATGCCGGCCACATCGAACTGGTTCGTCAGGCCAAGGTCACCGGCGCCCTCGTGATCGTTTCCATCTTCGTGAACCCGCTCCAGTTCGGTGCCGGTGAAGACCTGGACGCGTACCCGCGCACTCTCGATGCGGATCTCGACCTGTTGCGCGCCGAGGGCGTCGAATTGGTGTTCGCGCCGAGCGCCAAGACGATGTACCCGCGTGGTCAGCGCACCACCATCGTGCCGGGCCCGTTGGGTAGCGAACTCGAAGGCGGAGCGCGCCCCACTCACTTCGCGGGAATGCTGACGGTAGTGGCGAAGCTGCTGCAGATCGCGGCACCCAATCACGCGTACTTCGGTGAGAAGGACTACCAGCAGCTGACGCTCATCCGTCAGATGGTGTGGGATCTCAACTTCGATGTACAGATCATCGGAGTTCCGACGGTTCGCGAGTTCGACGGCCTCGCGTTGTCCTCTCGCAATCGCTACCTCGACGAGAACCAGCGCGCGGCAGCGGTCGCGCTGTCCGCCGCTCTGATCGCCGGTGCACACGCGGCGGCTGGGGGAGCGGAAGCAATCCTGGAAACCGCACGCGCTGTTCTGGCAGCTGTTCCGGAAATCGAGGTCGACTACCTCGAGGTTCGGGGCGTCGATCTGGGCCCCGCGCCCGAGCGAGGTGACGGCCGACTGTTGGTGGCCGCCAAGCTCGGAACCACCCGTTTGATCGACAACGTCGGTGTCGCGGTGGGAACCGGCTTCCTCGAGCGTGACACCGACCCATCCGCCGACGCCATCGACGACCTGCTGTCTCACTGAGCACTTTTCACGAGTAAGGACCTGGATATGTTTCGCACGATGATGAAGTCGAAGATCCACCGCGCCACCGTGACTCACGCCGACCTGCATTACGTCGGCTCCGTCACCGTCGACCAGGATCTGATGGACGCCGCAGACCTCCTCGAAGGCGAACAGGTGTGCATCGTCGACATCGACAACGGTGCGCGTCTCGAGACGTACGTCATTGCCGGCGAGCGCGGAACTGGTGTCATCGGAATCAACGGTGCGGCAGCGCATCTGGTCAAGCCAGGCGACCTGGTCATCCTCATCGCCTACGGCGTGATGAACGAGCAGGAAGTCAAGGAGTACTCCCCGCGCGTAGTCTTCGTCGATGCCGACAACAAGCAGATCGAACTCGGTTCAGACCCGGCTCACGCGCCGGAGGGTTCGGGTCTGATCACCCCACGCATGCTGTCGACGCTCGAGGCCTCGCGCGAATCCAGCCTGGTGTAATCCATGCTGCTCACGGTCGACGTCCGGAACACCAACATCGTTCTCGGTCTGTTCTCCGGGACTGGTGAGTATTCGAAGCTGTTGCAGGACTGGCGAATGCGAACCGATCCTCGGATGACTGCCGACGAGTTGGCGTTGACCTTCCGTGGGCTGTTGGGTTCTCATGTCGATCAGATCACCGGCGTTGCGGCGCTGTCGACAGTGCCGTCCGTCTTGCGTGAAATCCGTGTGATGCTCGAGCGGTACTGGGGTCACGTTCCCCATGTGGTGGTCGAACCGGGTATTCGCACCGGAGTGCCACTGCTGGTGGACAACCCCAAAGAGGTGGGAGCCGACCGGATCGTCAACAGCCTTGCCGCTCACCATCTTTACGAGGGGCCATGCATTGTCGTGGACTTCGGTACGTCGACCTGTGTCGACGTCGTTTCCGCCAAGGGTGAGTTTCTGGGCGGCTGCATCGCGCCCGGACTCGAGATCTCGACCGATGCCTTGGCGTCGCAGTCCGCTGCGCTGCGCAAGGTCGAATTGGTGCGCCCGCGTTCGGTTGTCGGCAAGAATACCGTCGAATGCATGCAGTCCGGTGCGGTATTCGGCTTTGCAGGCCTCGTCGACGGATTGGTCAACCGCGTCCGCGACGAACTACCGGAGTTCGGTGGTGACGACGTCTCCGTGATCGCGACCGGGGACAGCGCACCGCTGATCATTCCCGAATCCGACACCATCGATCACCTCGAACGGGACCTCACCCTCGAGGGGCTGAGGTTGGTCTTCGAGCGCAATCAGGCGCGTCGTGGATCCGGTCGACGACCCGTCGCCTGATCGATGGTTTCGTTCCAGCGGTTTCGCGATTGCAAAAGTTATGCCACAATGGTGCTCGTGAATCGCTGCATGGGTGCTCAGGAGTGTTGTCGAGGCTGACCGCTGCCTTGACCAATTCACATTCCTTGGAGCTAGCTCGTGCTATCCACATATTCTGCAGATCTCTCTGTTTTGGCCCCGACCCTTACTGCTGACCGTGCGGTTTCCGCAGGTCGTAGCGCTAATCGTGGGGCGTCCGGACGCCGCCCGAGTGGTGCGTCGTTGCCCACCCGCCTTCGCCCGGCCGATCTGCTGCGGCTGACCGACGAGGGAGCAAACGGCGTGCTCGACGGCCGTTTCGACCACCTCATCCCCGACACCTTCCCGACGCTCGACCGTTGGTCCACCCGCTTGCACGCGGACGACGACGTCGATGTGTGGCTCATCAGTTGGGTACCCGAACGCAACACCGAATTGCACGACCACGCAGGCTCGTTCGGCGCCTTGACCGTCCTCAGTGGTTCGCTCACCGAATTCCGTTGGGCCGGTGACGCCCTGGTGGAACGCCAGCTCGACGCCGGCGACCAGGCTTCGTTCCCGCTCGGCTGGGTTCACGATGTCGTGCGTTCGACGGATGCTCCCGGTGCTCCGATCGAAATCAGCTCTGATGCACCGACTCTAAGCGTTCACGCGTACTCGCCGCCGCTGACGGCAATGTCCTTCTACGAAGTGACGGATCACCGGACACTTCGTCGCACCCGTACCGAGCTGACCGACCTGCCCGAGGGGGGCACCAAATGACCATCGACCAAATGCTCGACGACGCTCGCGCACAGATCGATCGTATGTACGTCTTCCAGCTCACCGAAGCCTTCCACCGCGGCGCGATCTTCGTCGACATTCGCCCGCAGGCGCAGCGCGCCATCGAGGGAACTCTTCCCGGCGCACTCGCGATCGAGCGGAACGTGCTCGAATGGCGCCTCGACCCCACCAGCAGCGCACACCTCGCGTTGGCCACCGACCACGACGTCGAGTGGGTGATCGTCTGCTCCGAGGGGTACACCTCGAGCCTGGCCGCAGCGTCGTTGCAGCAGTTGGGTCTGCACAAGGCCACCGATCTCGTGGGCGGGTACCAGGCGATCAAGGCCGCCGGCCTGCTCGGTGCGCTCAGCGGAGTTCGTCATTGCTCCCGCGAGTTGGCGGCGGTTTCGGCTCATTGAGGTATTTGCTGTGCGCCTTTATTAACCGCGGGCGGTTAATAAAGGCGCACAGCGGGTCTGGCGGTACATCTTCGGGCTCATTCCGTGATGACGGGTGAACGCGGTTGTGAGGGCAAAGGGGCTCGAGTAGCCCACTTCTCGCGCGATCGACGACACCGTTCGTGCCGGGTCTGCGAGTAGATCCGCCGCCACGGACAGTCGCCACTCGGTCAGATAGCCGACAGGTCCGAGCCCCATGAGGCTGGTGAACCGGCGCGCGAAGGCCGCTCGCGAGCTGCCGGACTCCTGGGCCAGGCTCGCGACTGTCCAGGGGTGTTCCGGCCGATTGTGTATGAGCCGCAAGGCATGCCCGATGACGGGATCCTCGTAGGCCTTGATCCATCGCGGTGATCGATTCGGGTTCTCGGCGAACCACGTACGGACCGCCGATATCAGGACAAGGTCCAGGAGCCTGTCCAGCAACACTTCCTGCCCCGGCCCGTCGGCGGCGATCTGTTGTTCCAGAAGGTTTGTCATCGGCGCGGTTTCGATGCTGCGTCGTACTACCGCGACGGGTGTCAGGCTGTCGAGGATCTGACGGCTGACATAGGAGTCCAAACGGTATGTGCCCGTGAGCATGACGGTCTGACCACTGGTCGAGTTGCCCCAGGTGCGAACGCCGAGAACCGACATGTCCTCGAGTGCTGTGCCGTCGACCGCAGCGCAATTCTGTGCTTCGTCGATCAGTACGTGGACTGGTGTGTCCGGGTGATCGGCGACCGTATACGGATCGGGGCCGCGCAACAGTGCAACGTCGCCGGCCTCGAGATCTTCTGTCTGTCCGGTGTCGGAGACGACGACCGCGCTGCCTCGAACCAGAACCAGCACGGTGATCGGTGCGTGGTCCTCGATACGTAATGACCACGGTGGATCGAGCAGCGAGCGCAGTAGAAAAGCGCCCTCCGCCCGCGATCCGGCCAGCATCATCGACAATGCATCCATGCTTCGACGGTAGACGCTGGCGTATGTTTTTGCGACCTTCGGCTATGGATCGTATTGACGCTCCGCGGTCGAATGAGTGCATGACGACAACAAGCGACATTCAATCGGCAGTAGTGATCGGTGGTACCGGCAAGACCGGTGCGCGCGTTGCGCAGAGGCTGACGGCGGTGGGAATCCGTACCCGAATCGCGTCGAGAACATCCGGGACGCGTTTCGACTGGAACGATCAGACGACGTGGCAGCCAGCAGTGTCCGGCGTCGACGTGGCATATGTGACGTATGCGCCAGATCTGGCTGTTCCGGAATCGAGCGCTCACATCGAGGAGTTCGCGGAGCTTGCGTACCGCGAAGGGGTTCGTCGCATGGTGCTCCTGTCCGGGCGCGGTGAACCGGCGGCGCAGAAAGCCGAGCAGGTTCTCGCCGACAGCGGTCTGGAATGGGCTGTGGTGCGGGCCAGTTGGTTTGCCCAGAACTTCAGTGAGGGGTACCTACTCGATCCGATTCGGGAAGGCCACCTGGCACTTCCGGTCGGTGAGGTGGGGGAGCCGTTCATCGACGTCGACGATCTCGCCGACGTGGCGGTGGCCGCATTGACTCGAACCGACCTCCTCGGCCGAGTTCTCGAGGTGACAGGTCCGGAGTTGCTCACTTTCGCGGCGGCGGTGGATGCGATTTCGACGGCGTCGGGTCGTCTCGTGACATTCGAAAGAATTGGACTCAAACAGTTTTCCGACGGCATGGCGGAGGTCGGCGTCCCGAGTGACGTCGTGGAGTTACTCATGTACCTGTTTGCCGAGGTTCTCGACGGACGAAATCAAAGTGTGACCGGCGTCGTCGAAGCGGTCCTGGAACGACCCGCTCGAGATTTCACCACTTTTGCCGCCGAGGCTGCCCGAACGGGGGTCTGGTCGTGAAGAAATCCGAGATTTTCTTGGAGCTGCTGCTCGGGGTGACTGCGCTCGGCGCGCTCGTCGCCGGTGGTGCGTTGTTTGCCTTCTCGTCCTTCGTGATGCCCGCTCTGCGGTCGGTCGATGCACATACCGCGATCACGTCGATGCAGGCGATCAACGTCGAAGCGCCGCGTAGTGCGTTGATGCTGCCGCTGGTCGGATCGGCGCTCACCGCGATCGCCGCTGGAATCTGGGCAGCGATCTCCAGACCGGACGGCTGGGTCCTTGCTGTCGTTGGTTGCGTCGGGGTGCTCGCGTCCTTCGCGGTGACCGCGATCTACCACGTCCCTCGCAACGACGCGTTTGCCTCGGTCAGCACTACCGACGCGGCCGCATGGGCGTCGTACGAGGCGGGTTGGACTATGTGGAATCACGTTCGGGTCGGGCTGTACCTGCTGTCGGGAATCGTGCTCGCGGTGGCCGCGGTGCTACCAGCAACAAACGCGGTGGACACGGCCCAGTAGTCTTGTACCCCGTGAGTGATGTAGAAGCCCAGCCAGTCGACGACACCCCCGAGCAGCTCCGTATCCGGCGCGAGAAGCGTGAACGGATCCTGGCGCAGGGGCAGGAGGCGTACCCGGTTTCGGTCGATCGCACCCACACGCTCGCGCAGATCCGCGCGGAGTACCCGGAACTCGAGCCGGACACGGCGACTGGTGTGCTGGTAGGCGTCGTCGGCCGCGTCATCTTCATGCGCAACACCGGCAAGTTGTGCTTCGCGACTCTGCAGGAAGGCGACGGTACCCAGCTGCAGGCCATGATCAGCCTCGCCGGCGTCGGCGAAGAGGCACTGGCTGCCTGGAAGTCCGACGTCGACCTCGGCGACTTCGTCTTCATCCACGGTGAGGTCATCAGCTCCCGTCGCGGCGAGCTCAGCGTGATGGCTGACGCGTGGCAGATCGCGTCCAAGTCGCTGCGCCCCCTGCCGGTTGCTCACAAGGAAATGAGCGAAGAGTCCCGGGTGCGTCAGCGCTACGCGGATCTGATCGTTCGCCCCGAGGCTCGGGACAACGCCCGCAAGCGCGTCGCTGTTGTCCGTGCGCTGCGCAATGCACTCGAGAGCCGCGGCTTCCTCGAGGTCGAGACGCCGATGCTGCAGACGCTGCACGGCGGCGCGGCAGCTCGCCCGTTCGTCACGCATTCGAACGCCCTCGACATCGACCTGTACCTGCGTATCGCGCCGGAACTGTTCCTCAAGCGTTGCGTCGTCGGCGGTATCGAGAAGGTCTTCGAGATCAACCGCAACTTCCGCAACGAGGGCGTCGACTCCACTCACTCGCCCGAGTTCGCGATGCTCGAGACGTACGAGGCCTACGGCACGTACGACGATTCCGCGAAGATGATTCGTGAACTCGTCCAGGAAGTTGCGCAGGAAGCATTCGGCACGCAGGTCCTCACCCTCGCCGACGGTTCCGAGTACGACGTCAGTGGCGAGTGGCAGGTTCTCGAGATGTACCCGTCGCTGTCGGCTGCCATCGGCACCGAGGTCACGCCGGATACGACGGTCGACGAGCTTCTCGCTCTGGCGGAGAAGGTCGGCCTCGAGGTTCCCAAGGACAAGGGTTACGGCCACGGCAAGCTTGTCGAGGAGCTGTGGGAACACCAGTGCGGCGATCAGCTGTACGTGCCGACGTTCGTCCGTGACTTCCCGGTCGAGACGTCGCCCCTGACCCGTGATCACCGCAGCAAGAAGGGTGTCACCGAGAAGTGGGACCTGTACATCCGCGGATTCGAGTTGGCGACAGGCTACTCCGAACTTGTCGACCCGGTCATCCAGCGTGAGCGCTTTGTCGACCAGGCGCGCCTCGCGTCGGCAGGCGACGACGAAGCGATGGTGCTGGACGAGGAGTTCCTCGCCGCGATGGAACAGGGCATGCCGCCGACCACCGGCACCGGCATGGGAATCGATCGACTGCTGATGGCTTTGACTGGTCTCGGTATTCGCGAGACGATCCTCTTCCCGATCGTTCGTCCGTCCGCTCGCTAGCTTTACTTCGATCAAGGTTCGGCCGCACATGTTGCGGCCGAACCTTTTTCAGTTGAGGCGCTCCCAAGGTATTCGATAGTTCCCAACGACATTCGCCTGCGGCAAAGGATTCATCCATGCGCGGTCGCCCGAGTTTCGGACTCTCGAATTGTTGCGATGATTTGGTCGATCGTGCCCTGGTTGAGTGCGTCAGGTAGTCCCTGATCCGACTGGACAAGGAAGACCATGACCTCGGCTGTGGAGTATCCGGGTGTGGTGACGACATCGAATTGTGCTGAGGGCGGATAGCATTCGTTGTCCGCCGGGATATTCGTGACGGTTGCGGCGTGCCGGATCGCAGGGCGTCCGGAGATGGTGAAATTCGTGGGTCCGCCGTAAGCGATACTGGCGAGAGTGCCGTTCTTGGAGGCGAAGATTGCGCTCGGTAGAGGTCTTTTCTCGAGCCGTCGTCTGTCATGATTCCCCCGTCTGGATGCATCCCCCGATGCGTCGCGAGGAGTGTATCGGCACTGTGCTTGTCGCAAGACAAGTCGACCGGCATACCCGGCGGCGAGAAGTCCCAATCATCCTGACGAGCCGAGACAGGACGTTTGTCCAGGTGCTATTGTCGCTGCTTATCGAAGGATCTGGGGAGGAATGGTCGTGGTGAAAAAGGTTGTTGTCACGATGGTTGACGATCTGGACAAAAAATCGCCCGCGGACGAAACTGTGGAGTTTTCCGTCGACGGAGTTGCTTACGAAATCGATCTCACCGCCGCCCACGCCGCGGAACTGCGCGATGCACTGAAAAAGTGGATTCCTCATGCGAGAAAGTCGAATTCCGCCAAATCAGTCAACGGAGCGGTGACCAAATCCCGTCCCGTTGCGGACCGCGATCAGAGTGCCGCCATCCGCGAATGGGCCAAGGGTGCCGGCTTCGAGATTTCGGCCCGCGGTCGTATTTCCACCGAGGTGCGCCGAGCCTACGAAAAGGCCGTCTGAAATGGATCGCGAATGGATTCGGGCGCATTTTGCCGAAACGGATTGATAACGCGTTCTAGTTTGTTAGCGTCTGCACGGTTCGCATCTCTCGTAGAGGAGTCGGTCGTGCACAGAAACAGGTTGTTCGGGGGCGTGGTTCTTGCCGCTCTGATGCTCGTCGGGTTCACCTCCGTGGCTTCGGCTCAGGCCCCGTTGCCCGTGCCCAATGCCTTCCTTGCCGGTGTTCCTCAGGAGTTGGGAAATCCTGGCGGTTCAGCTCCTGGATCCAATGACTTTTCGTGTAAACCGACTGCCGAACATCCCAATCCGGTTGTGCTCGTTCACGGAACGGGTGGAAACAGGCAGACCAACTGGGCCACCTATGCGCCGTTGCTCGCCAACGAGGGCTACTGCGTCTTCGCGCTGACATACGGCAACTTCCCCGAGCAGCCGTGGCCGTTGTCGGCCATCGGTGGAATGCAGGAAATTCCTTCCAGCGCAGCACAATTGTCGAATTTTGTCGATCAAGTACTTGATGCCACGGGTGCTACATCGGTAGATCTGATCGGACATTCCCAGGGCACCATCATCAACGGGTACTACGCGAAGTTCCTCGGTGGTGCCGATAAAGTGGACAACATCGTCTCGGTGGCGTCGCTGTGGAAGGGGACGCTCGGAAACGAGCAGGCAAGTGTCGGCCGCAGCCTTCGCGAACTCGGGGTATCCGAGGCAGCGCAGGCCGGATTCCCGATCTGCAAGGCATGTCTGAACATGGGGGCAGGCTCGGAGTTCATCGAAAATCTCCGTGCGGGAGGCGTTTACGCGCCGGGTGTTCACTATACGAACATCACGACCCGCTACGACGAACTGGTGCTGCCGTATACAAATGGGCTGGAGCCTGGGCCGAACGCCACCAACATCGTCGTCCAGGACGGTTGTGAGCAAGACATCTCCGATCACCTGGCAATCGCGGCATCGCTGCGCGCCGCGACTTTTGCTCTCAATGCACTCGACCCCGCGCATCAGCGGCCGGTACCGTGCAACTCGGTATTGCCCGTCGTGGGTTGATCAATTTGCGGAGGCCTTCGGTGGGGATTCGAACATGCGTGGGCGCTCTCGCTGTGGCGGGAGCCGTGGCCGCGTCCGCGCCGTCTCTTGCGTCGGCGAACGAACCTCTTCCCGTTCCGTCCGGTTTCCTCAGTGGAATTGCCCTCGAAGCGACCAACCCGGGCGGATCGGCCCCTGGCACCAACGACTTCTCGTGCACGCCTTCCGCTGCTCATCCTGATCCAGTCGTCCTTGTGCACGGGACGGCGGCCAACCGTCAGACCAATTGGGGCGTACTCGCACCCGTACTGGTCAACGAGGGACACTGCGTTTTTGCGCTCACCTTCGGGAAGCGAACGGACCAGCCGTGGCCGATTTCCGCAGCCGGCGGTCTCGCACCACTCGGAGACAGCGCAGGGCAGTTGTCGGACTTCGTCGACGACGTTCTCTCTGCGACGGGTGCCTCGAAGGTCGACCTGATCGGACACTCTCAGGGGACGACGGTCAGTGCGTACTACGCCAAGTTTCTCGGCGGCGACGCGAAGGTTTCCAAGATCGTCTCCATCGCTCCGTTGTGGGACGGCTCGGAGGTCGGGCCGCCGGAAGGCGTCGGGGGACCGGATTTCGACAACGCCACCTTCGTCACCGAACTGCGCGACGCGGGCGTCTACTCCGATGACGTCGAGTACACCAACATCGTGACTCGGTTCGATCGAGTGGTCGTTCCGTACAGCAGCGGAATACTGGCCGCGTCGAACGCGTCGAACATAGTTGTTCAGGACGGTTGCGAGCAGGACCTGTCGGATCACATCGCGCTGGTGGCGTCGCAGCGAACGGCGACTCTGATGCTCAACGCGCTGGATCCGTCGAATCCGCGTGAGGTGCCGTGCGCTCGGGTACTCCCGATATTCGGCTGATCAGGCGTCGAAAATCGCTGTTCGCTTCAGGCGTACAGGAACCGGGAAACGATTCCCTCAGCTGCGACGTTGTGAACGGTAAGCAGTCCGGCTTCCGCCGCCAATCGGGTGGAGGAGCAGCAGGTGGACTTCGCGCCCTCTAGAGTAATAAGTGGGGTCGTGCAACCTTTGTCGATTCGTGGACGTCAGTCCGCTGACCGGCGAGGCGATCAGTCTGTAGTGCCGGAGCGAAACGCGGCGACCAGGGACGAGACATCCGGTCTCGAACCTGCCCGCCGGAGAGTGTGAGGGAGAGCGATGTTCGAGAGGTTCACCGATCGCGCGCGGCGCGTTGTTGTCCTGGCTCAAGAAGAAGCCAGGATGCTCAACCACAACTACATCGGCACGGAGCACATCCTTCTCGGCCTCATTCACGAGGGCGAAGGTGTCGCAGCCAAGTCGTTGGAGTCGTTGGGTATCTCCCTCGAGGGAGTCCGCAGCCAGGTCGAGGAGATCATCGGCCAGGGCCAGCAGGCTCCGTCCGGTCACATCCCCTTCACACCGCGCGCCAAGAAAGTCCTCGAGCTGAGTCTGCGCGAAGCGCTGCAGCTCGGACACAACTACATCGGTACGGAGCACATCCTGCTCGGTCTCATCCGTGAGGGTGAGGGCGTAGCAGCCCAGGTTCTGGTCAAGCTCGGTGCCGATCTCAACCGCGTCCGCCAGCAGGTCATCCAGCTGCTGTCGGGCTACCAGGGCAAAGAGCCCACCGAAACCGGTGGCACCCGCGGAGAGGCCGGCACGCCGTCCACCTCGCTCGTGCTCGACCAGTTCGGTCGCAACCTGACGCAAGCTGCCCTCGAAGGCAAGCTGGACCCGGTCATCGGCCGCTCGAAGGAAATCGAGCGTGTCATGCAGGTTCTCTCGCGTCGTACCAAGAACAACCCGGTTCTCATCGGTGAACCCGGTGTCGGTAAGACCGCTGTGGTCGAGGGCCTGGCTCAGGCAATCGTCAACGGTGAGGTCCCCGAGACCCTCAAGGACAAGCAGCTGTACACGCTCGACCTCGGGTCGCTCGTGGCCGGCAGCCGTTACCGCGGTGACTTCGAAGAGCGCCTGAAGAAGGTTCTCAAGGAGATCAACACCCGCGGCGACATCATCCTGTTCATCGACGAGCTGCACACCCTCGTGGGTGCGGGCGCGGCCGAGGGCGCTATCGACGCGGCCTCCATCCTCAAGCCCAAGCTTGCTCGCGGTGAGCTGCAGACCATCGGTGCCACCACGCTCGACGAGTACCGCAAGTACATCGAGAAGGATGCTGCCCTCGAGCGTCGTTTCCAGCCCGTTCAGGTGGGCGAGCCGACCGTCGAGCACACCATCGAGATCCTCAAGGGTCTTCGTGACCGCTACGAGGCTCACCACCGTGTCTCCATCACGGACGGTGCTCTCGTGGCAGCGGCGACGCTGGCCGACCGCTACATCAACGACCGCTTCTTGCCGGACAAGGCGATCGACCTCATCGACGAGGCGGGCGCGCGAATGCGCATCCGTCGGATGACTGCACCGCCGGACCTGCGCGAATTCGACGATCGCATCGCCGACGCGCGTCGCGAGAAGGAGTCCGCGATCGACGCGCAGGACTTCGAGAAGGCTGCGAACCTGCGTGACAAGGAGAAGACCCTCGTTGCTCAGCGCGCTGAGCGTGAGAAGCAGTGGCGTGCGGGCGACCTGGACGTCATTGCCGAGGTCGACGACGAGCAGATCGCCGAGGTTCTGGGCAACTGGACCGGTATCCCCGTCTTCAAGCTCACCGAGGAGGAGACCACTCGTCTGCTCCGCATGGAAGAGGAACTGCACAAGCGGATCATCGGCCAGGAAGAGGCGGTCAAGTCCGTCTCGAAGGCGATCCGTCGTACGCGTGCAGGTCTGAAGGATCCCAAGCGTCCCTCGGGCTCGTTCATCTTCGCCGGCCCGTCCGGTGTCGGTAAGACGGAGCTCGCGAAGTCGCTCGCCAACTTCCTGTTCGGCGACGACGACGCCTTGATCCAGATCGACATGGGCGAGTTCCACGACCGCTTCACCGCTTCACGTCTGTTCGGTGCCCCTCCCGGGTACGTCGGATACGAAGAGGGTGGCCAGCTCACCGAGAAGGTGCGCCGCAAGCCGTTCAGCGTTGTCCTGTTCGACGAGATCGAGAAGGCACACCAGGAGATCTACAACACCCTCCTGCAGGTGCTCGAGGACGGCCGTCTCACCGACGGTCAGGGACGTACCGTCGACTTCAAGAACACGGTGCTGATCTTCACGTCCAACCTCGGTACGTCTGACATCTCCAAGGCAGTCGGCCTGGGCTTCAGCTCGGGAACGGGCACGGAGTCGAACTACGAGCGCATGAAGCTCAAGGTTCACGACGAGCTGAAGAAGCACTTCCGTCCCGAGTTCTTGAACCGTATCGACGACATCGTCGTCTTCCATCAGCTCACGAACGAGCAGATCGTTCAGATGGTCGACCTGATGCTCGCTCGCGTCGAGGCGGCACTCAAGAACAAGGACATGGCCATGGAGGTCACCGACAAGGCCAAGTCGCTTCTGGCCAAGCGCGGATTCGATCCGGTACTGGGTGCACGACCGCTGCGTCGCACCATCCAGCGCGAGATCGAGGACCAGATGTCCGAGAAGATCCTCTTCGGAGAGATCGGACCCGGCCACATCGTGCTCGTCGACGTCGAGAACTGGGACGGCGAAGGCTCGGGCGAGGACGCGAAGTTCACGTTCACGCCTACCAAGAAGCCGATCGACGTGCCGGACGCACCGCCGATCGAGCTGACCAAGGCCGGCGAAAGCGAAAGCGCAGCAGAGTAGTACAGCAGAGTAGGTAACGAACGGGCGGCACCTCACCGGTGCCGCCCGTTTCGTGTATCACGGGAGAGGGCGTACACATGAACGACATCGAACTGGGTCACCTGCGTCGTTGCGTCGAATTGGCAACGGAAGCATTGGATGCGGGCGACGAACCTTTCGGTTCCGTCCTGGCAGCGGCTGACGGAACATTTCTGGCGGAGGATCGTAACCGGATCGCGGGCGGCGACAACACTCGCCACCCCGAGTTCGAGCTGGCTCGGTGGGCGGCTCAGTATCTGACGCCGGAAGAGCGTTCGACGGCAACGGTGTTCACTTCGGGAGAGCACTGCGCGATGTGTTCGGCCGCGCACGCGTGGGTGGGCCTCGGACGTATCGTCTACATCTGCTCTTCGGCTCAACTCGGCGACTGGCTCGCGGAGTGGGGTGTGTCCCCGGCGCCGGTGAAGTCTCTGTCCGTCAACGAGGTTGCGCCGAACGTCCCGGTCGAAGGCCCGGTGCCGGAGTTGGTTCCGCTGGTGCGAGAACTGCATCGGAAGTTGCATTCGCCGAGTGCTTGACGGGCACACACAAACGGGCGGCACCTCGCTGGAGGTGCCGCCCGTTTGCGTGTGAAGTCAGGAAACTGCGTCGACCGCTCGAACCTTCTCTCGCAGTTCACCCTTGACGACCTTGCCGCTTGCATTGCGCGGCAGTGCTTCCACGACGACGATGTCCTTCGGGTGCTTGTAGCGCGCGAGACGATCGTTGAGGAAGCTGCTCAGCTCCTCGATGGTCAGGTCCACGGCTGAACCTGGCGCCATCGCGACGATCGCTACCGGCACCTCGCCCCACTTGGTGTCGGGGCGACCGACGACGGCCGCTTCGACGATCAATTCGTGTTCGTAGAGAACGTTTTCCACCTCCGCGCAGTAGATGTTCTCTCCGCCGGAGATGATCATGTCCTTCTTGCGATCCACGACGTAGACGAAGCCTTCGTCGTCGACTCGAACGAGATCGCCGGAGTGGAACCATCCACCGTGGAAGGCGTCAGCGGTGGCGGTGGGGTTGTTCCAGTATTCGCTCATCATCGTGGGCCCGCGGTAGACGATTTCACCGATTTCACCGGGTGCCACGTCGTCCATGTTCTCGTCGACGACCCTGGCCGAGATGGTCGGGATGACCCGACCGACGGATCCGAGCTTACGAATCGCATCCTCGCCGTCGAGAACGCAAGTGATGGGCGACATCTCGGTCTGACCGAAGACCGCGACATTGAATGCGTCCGGGAAGGTTTCGGCCATTGCCCGCAGGATCGTATCGGACGACGGTGCGGCGCCCCACGAGATGTTCTTCAGCGACAGTGCTCGAGGTTGCGCCTTCTGTACTGCGCACACGGCCTGCCATTGCACGGGCACGAGGAACAAGCTGGTGACCTTCTCGGCTTCCAGAATGTCGAGTAGTTGACCCGGGTCGAATGCGCCGACCGGATGGATCACCGTGGTCGTGCCGAGTTGCAGGCTCGGCGCTATGGAACCGAGGGCTGCGATGTGGAACATGGGCGACGCACAGAAGCCGATGGAATCGGCATTGAACAGGTGGAAGGCCCTGATACAGGTCAATGCTTGCGAAGACAGGTTGGAGTGGGAGAGCACCGAGCCCTTGGGGCGACCGGTGGTTCCCGAGGTGTACATGATGAGTGCAGGAGTGTCGTCCGGGATGTCGACGAACGCGTGCGACTCGCCCTCTTCGCTGATCAAGTCCTCGTAATTCAGGCTGTCACCCTCGGCGGGGGCGCCTACGGTGATGGAGATGTCGATACCCTCGGACGCGGCTCGCGCAGCTCCGGCCAACGGAGCCAACGGTCCTTCGGCGACAATGACTTTGGAGCCGGAGTCGTTTACCAGATAAGCGACCTCGGGTGGTGTCAGACGGAAGTTCACCGGAACAGCGATGGCGCCCAGTGCGTTGGTCGCGAGCACGACCTCGAGGTATTCGGGGCGGTTGAGCATCAGGATGAGCACGCGGTCGCCGAAGCTGACGCCGCGTCGGGCAAGAGCGTCCGCCAGCTTCTCGACGCGTGCGTCGAGGGTGCTCCAGGTGATGGAATCGCCCAGGAATCGCAGTGCGGTGCGATCGGGAATCATCTGCGCATGCCTGGCGATCTGATTGTTCCAGTTGGTGCGGCGTGAACGCTGCGCCTCGGAGACTGCATCGGTGGAGGCCATCGATGGGTTCCTCTCATGCGTGGGTGATTGTGTGACTCAGGCTACAGTGAGCCGTCGATTCGTACAGTGGTTTTGTTAACGAAAATTCGCAGTGATTACTTGAAGTGGGGCGCGCGTTTCTGCAGCATCGCCATCGCGCCTTCTTTGAAGTCCTCGCCAGTGAGAAGTTCTGCCTGACCGGTATTTTCGAGCTCCAGCGCAGCATCGAGGCGG
Source organism: Rhodococcus sp. no. 34 (assembly GCF_054589475.1). Taxonomy (NCBI): domain Bacteria; kingdom Bacillati; phylum Actinomycetota; class Actinomycetes; order Mycobacteriales; family Nocardiaceae; genus Rhodococcus; species Rhodococcus sp. no. 34. Next base: position 537,090 of record NZ_BAAILK010000026.1, on the reverse strand, counting down.
TCCAGTGTCGCCGCATTGAGTGCGCGCTTGGTGAGTTCGAGGGCGCGTCGGGGAGCCTTCGACGTGCGATCGACGACGGAGTCGACGAGTGCGTCGAACGCGTCGTCGGCGACGGTGCGGGACACGAGCCCGAACCGCTCTGCGTCCTCGGCGGAAACTCGCTCGCCCAGCAATGCCATCTCGGCCGCTCGGGCGCGTCCGATCGCTGCCGGTACCAACGCACTGGCGCCGCCGTCGGGCATCAAGCCGATGTTGACGAAGGAGAGGAGGAAATAGGCGCTCGATGCGGCGTACGTCAGGTCCGCGGCTAGAGCGATGGACACGCCGACGCCGGCGGCCGGGCCGTTGACCGCGGCGATCACCGGGACCGGGGCGCTGGTGATGGCGCGAATCAGCGACGTCGCCGCATCCATGACGACTTTCGGGTCTGCGGGGTTGGTGGCCGCTGCGGCGAGGTCGGCTCCGGTGCAGAACGCTCGACCGGATCCGGTGATGACGATGGTGCGAACGGCCGGGTCTGCGCCGCCGTCGTGGACGGCAGCTGCGAAAGCAGTCATCGTGGGCAGATCGATCGCGTTCATCCGCGTCGGGCGGTCGAAGGTCAATCGCAGTACACCGTCGGTGATTTCGGAGCGAAAACCCGTCTCGGCGGTGGCGGTCATACCGCGCTCACAGCGGTGACGAATCCGGAAAGCCGTGAGGTGATGAGGTGTTCGGCCTCCGAGACCATGCGGTCGATCATGTCTGCGACGGTCGGGATGTCGTTGATCAATCCTTGGCTCTGTCCGGCGGACCAGATGCCTGCATCGAGGTCGCCGTCCTCGAAGACCTTGCGTCCGCGGGCTCCGGCTACCAGATGCTGAATGTCGCTGAACTGCGCGTCGCCACGTGCTTCGATGTCGACGACCTCGGCACTGATCGCATTCGCGGCTACGCGCGCGGTGTTGTGAAGCGTCCGGAAGATCAGCTTGGTGTCGCGTTCGGTGTTTGTGACAATCTGCTCTTTAACCGATTGTGCGACAGGGGATTCCGCGGTACACATGAAGCGAGTTCCCATGTTGACGCCGTCTGCTCCGAGCGCAAGCGCCGCGACGAGTCCACGTGAATCTGCGATTCCGCCTGAAGCGATCACCGGAATCGTGAGTTGCTGCGTGGCCGCCGGAATCAGAATGAGCCCTGGTATGTCGTCCTCGCCTGGGTGCCCGGCGCATTCGAAGCCGTCGATGCTGACGGCGTCGACGCCCAGTCTCTCGGCTTTGACCGCATGTCGAACTGCAGTGCACTTGTGGATAACCTTCACGCCCGCGTCCTTGAAATGCGGAAGATGATCGATCGGATTGGAACCGGCGGTTTCGACGATCTTGATCCCGGATTCGATGATCGCCTGGCGGTATTCGGCGTACGGCGGCGGCGTGATCGACGGCAGAATAGTGAGATTGACGCCGAAAGGCTTGTCGGTGAGATCGCGGGTTCGAGCAATTTCCTTGACGAGGTCTTCCGGTGTGGGTTGAGTGAGGCCCGTCAAGAACCCGAGGGCGCCGGAATTTGCCGTGGCCGCAACAAGTTCTGCCCGTCCCACCCACATCATGCCCCCTTGCACGATGGGATGGTCAACGCCGAACATTTCGGTGAAGCGAGTGCGAATCATCTGCTCACAACTACTTTCTTACGGTCGGTCATTCGGCATCGAACCCTCTTGCGGGCGAAGAAAACTTCACGCCGCAGGGAACGAGCCCGCCAGCGGACTACGTGCGAGATTGTGCGAATCGTCACTAACATAACACCGCTGAGAGAGCGGGTGTCAAGACTCTTTTTCCGGAATCCGTCCGCCGCTACAACTGCGTTGTAGGGTTTCGGGTGAAGCAGTACCGGGCGCGAATTGCGACCTTCGCGACGGTTAACATGATCCGTTCGGACTCGCGCTCGTGGAAGTGCGGTGCAGCGGACGAAGGCAGTGCAAGAGAAAGCAACGGAAGTGGAGGGTCAGGTGCCCGGACAGACACGCGTCTCCGTGCGTGGCGGCGACCCTGCACCACGGACGCGTCCGAAGAATCGGAAGGCGCAAATCGCGGCCGCTGCTGCGGAAGCATTCAGCGAACGTGGCTACCACGCGGTGGGCATCGACGAGATCGCCGCGAAGGTCGGAATTTCCGGTCCGGCCCTCTATCGTCATTTCCCCACGAAATACGCCCTGTTCGTCTACACCGTGAACAACCTGACGCAGGCGTTGTTGGATGCCAGCGATCCAGCTGTGCACGGAAACGAAAATCCACGCGAGCAGTTGAACTCCACGATGGTGGGTGTCATCCGCGCGACGATCGAGAATCGGCGCCGGGGAGGGCTCTACCGATGGGAGGGCAGGTATCTGGTCGACGAGGATCGTGAGCAATTGCGGGTGGGAATGCGCACGCTCAATCTTCGGATCGCCGAGCCGCTGGCAGCGGTTCGTCCGGAACTCGACCCGGCGGATGTAGAACTCATCGCGCCTGCCGTGCTCAGTGTGATCGCCAGTATCACCGGTCATCGATCTGCGTTGTCCGCCAAGCAGATCGAAGCGCTGATTCTTGCGGCATGCTGGTCCGTCATCGGCGTCGAATTGCCCGCTGCCGAGGAGGACGGCGCGAGGGCAGGGGCGTCCGAACGCAAAACAGGCCTCGTACGGACGTCGAAACGCGAAGTGCTGCTTCAGGAAGCAGTGTTGCTGTTCTATCAGCGCGGCTACCACGACGTGAGCATCGAGGAGATCGGTGCCGCGGCGGGTATCAACGCGTCGAGTGTGTATCGGCACTTCGCGAGCAAGGCCGACCTTCTTGCTGCGGCCTTCCACCGTGCGTCCGATCGTCTGACTATGACGTTGGGCTCGGCGTTGGCTGAGTCGGAGACTCCTCTCGCGGCCGTCGAGACGTTGGCGAAGATGTACGTCGAGGTTTCGTTCGGAACCAGCGAACTGTTGGCCGTGTACTTTGCCGAGATCGGCAGCTTGCCGGATCGATCACGGACCGAGTTGCGCAACATTCAGCGTTTGAACGTCGAGGAGTGGGCGCACTTGTGTGTCGAGGCGCGTCCGGAGTTGACGATCGTCCAAGCGCGGTTCCTCGTCCACGCGGCGCTCGGACTGGTCTTCGACATCGGCCGAATCGTGCACTTTTCCTCGGAGAACTCCGCGCAGGCCCGCGTCGAGAAACTGCTGTCCGCGACGCTCCTCGGGTAGTCCCGCCCGAAACAGTAGGTGTGACTTCACGTATCGCGGGTAGGTTCGTGATCGCAAGGCGTTCACCGAATCATGTGAAGACGGAAGTAGGGACAGCAATGCCAACTCGTACCGCACGCACCGCCTGGAACGGCACCCTCGAGGCCGGATCGGGACAGGTGGAACTCACCAGCTCGGGCGTCGCCACCTTCGACGTGTCGTTCCCCAAGCGCGCAGCTGAGGAGGCCGGCGGAACCACCAGCCCCGAGGAACTCATCGCCGCGGCGCATTCGTCCTGCTACGCGATGCAGTTGTCGGCCCTGATCGCCGAGGCCGGCGGGACCCCGCAGAGCCTCGACATCACCGCGGACGTGTCACTCGGCCCCGACACGGTCGGATTCAAGCTCACCGGAATCAAGCTCACCGTTCGCGCCGAGGTCGACGGCCTCGACGCCGACGGTTTTGCCAAGGTTGCCCAGGCGGCCAAGGAAACTTGCCCGGTCAGCAAGGCACTGACCGGCGTCGACATCACGTTGGATGCGGCCCTGGACTGATCATCTCGCGCTCGGGCGCCCCCTCCGGCGCCCGAGTGCGGTTGTGTGTGACGACCAGGTAGCTCGCGAACAGGATCGGGAGCACCCACAGGTCCGAGGGATCGCGATAGACCAGGATCGGCAAGAGATCTCCGCGGAATCCTCCTGCGGTCAGGCGGAGAAACCCGATCACCCACTCGTAGGCGTCGCCGATCGGCGGTATCACCTTCACGGCGGCGAAGCCGATCCCCGTGACCGCGATGGACCAGGCGATCGCTGCTCGCCCCACCAGACTTCGCCTGAGCACCTCGAGAACCGAGAGCAGAAGCAGGGGAAGCAGGAACACACCGGCGACGTCGGACAGCTTGCCCGTCATCGTGTTCCCGAATGCCCCTTTGAGTACGTGGTCGTTGATCAAGATGACGGCCACCGAGACCAGTGCCCACGGATTCAGCAGCAGATCGCCCGGACGATTCACGACAGGTTGATGGTTGCCGAGCCGGACGAGAACAGATCGCACTTGAACTGAAGGCGCAGACCGGTGGCGGCTTCGGGGACCTCGTACGCCAATTCGCCGCGCTTGGCAGCGCCCGGCGCAAGCTCTCCGTCGACACTCGACGTGCTGCTGTCGGTGAACGTGATGTTGTACGACTTGTTTGCCGAGTCCTGCAGTTCGAAGCACATCATCGACGAGACCGTCGACGGCTTGTCACTGTTGTTGGTGACCTCGGTGTCGACCACGACGTAGCGGTTTCCGGGATCAGCGGTGATGAACTGATTGGTCGAGACGTAGGGATCGACGACGCCGTGTACCTGGACGCGCCAGTCGCCCAGTTCGACGACGTCACCGATTCCGAAGGCGGCCGCAGGTGCGGCGGAAGAACCGTTGTCGTCGACCTTCTTCGCTTCGTCGGTCTCGCCCGAGGCGATGGTTGCGAACAGGGCTGCGCCGACGGCGAGGAGGGCGAGGGGAGTGCGGAGTGATCGCATGATGTGCGCCTTTCGAGAGTTGGTATGGCACAAGTCAACGATGTGAGGACTGCTCACCGCTTCGGTCGAAAGATCGGTCCGCCTCATCCTTTCGGTCGGAGCCTGGCGGTTCGTCCACCCGTTCGGCTGATTCGAGGCGTCGGTGGCGGTGGATACGCTTGCTCGGTGATCAGCACCAAAGGAACCGTTGTGCGACGACGCGTATGGACTACCGCCGCTGTCGCGTTCAGCCTTTTCTGTTCCTTCATGACGGTGGGCATCGCAGGCGCGTCGGGAAATATGCCACCGGTATTGGTCGGTATCGGGTTCGTCCTGGGCGTGGCCGGTGGGATATCGCTTGTGTGGCGCCATCAGTATCCCTGGGTGGTTCTGGCGATCACGCTGGTCGGCCCGTTGTTCTTCCCCACCGATGCGACGGCGGCGCTCATCGCATTGTTCGCCGTTGCTCGGATCGCGCGTGGGCCTCGGCTTGCTGCCGCTGCGGCAGCTGTCTTCGTCGCGTGCGGAATTTCGTTGACCTACGACGCTTTTCGCAATCGTGAGTACTCCGTTCTCACGATGGGAACGATGAAACCCAAGGACGGTTCGGCGGTTGTTCAATACGACGTCGCCATCTGGATCCCGTGGCTCGTCGCAGCCGTCATGGTCGGCATCGTCGTGGCGCTCTCGCTCCTGATTCGGACCAGAACCGAACTCGTCGAGGCAGAGCACGTACGGGATCTTGCCACCGAGAAAACAGACGTGATGCGCGACGAGATGATTCGCACCGAGGAACGAACGCGGATCGCGCGCGACATGCACGACACGATCGCGGCCAGTCTGAGCCGGATTTCGTTGTTCGCCGGTGGGTTACAGGTCAGCGCGGCAGACAATCCCGAGAAGGTCGTCAACACCGCTGCGATGATCAGAACCACCGCGCACGAGGCTTTGGACGAATTGAAGGGAATCGTCGGAGTGCTCAGGGGAAGCGGTGATCGCCGCGAACACGGCGGGCACCAGGGGATCGACGCGATCGGCGATCTGGTCAACGGTGCACGCGCCGCGGGCATTCACTGCCGTCTCGAATCGGAGTTGCTCCCGGGTGATGTCGGAATGTTGGCGGGGCACGTCTGTTATCGCGTCGTTCAGGAATCGTTGACCAACGTCCAGAAGTACGCGAGCGACCAGATGCTCGTCATTTCGGTGACCGGGTCGCCGCACGACGGAATTCGTATCCTCGCACGCAACAAGCTGAGCGAGCTTGCACCCATGACGTCGATCGGTTCGCGGTCCGGCTTACGCGGGTTGGCCGAACAGGCAAGAGAAATCGGCGGCAAGGTGGAGGCAGGCGCGCTGGGGGACGATTTCCTCGTCAGTTGCTGGGTGCCCTGGTCGTCGTAACCCTCCCACCCTCCGACTGTCGGGGGCTCTGGGTAATCTGAGCGCACTATGGACGCTGACTCGCGCATCACAGTTTTGATCGTCGACAACGACGCCTGGGTTCGGCGCGGAATGAAGGACATCCTGGAAGCAGCGCCGGACATCGTGGTGGTTGCCGAGGCCGAGGACGGCGATCAGGTCGCAGCCAAAGTCACTCGGTTTCGTCCGCACGTGGTGCTGATGGATCTGAAGATGGCACGGGTCGGTGGCTTGGAGGCCACCCGAGAGTTGATGACCATGAGCAATCCGCCGAAGGTCATTGCGATGACCGCCTTCGACGTCGACGACATGGTCGTGCAGGCGGTCGAGGCGGGCGCGCACAGTTTTCTGAGCAAGGACGCGGCCCCACAGGCGTTCCAGCAGGCAGTACGGGTGGTGGCGTCGGACCACTCGTTGTTCAGCTCCGATTCTCTACGTGCCATCGTGGCCTCGGCGCCGCGTCGGCAAGCACCCGACCTGACTCCCCTCGCTTCGCTCACCGAGCGTGAGCGCGAAGTGCTGACAATCCTGGCGACAGGCGCGGCCAACAGCGTCATCGCGGAGCGGCTGTACCTCGGTGAGACCACCGTCAAGACGCATATCTCCTCGTTGTTCGCCAAGCTCGGTGTGCCCAACCGGGTGAGTGCGTCGTTGATCGCGTTCCGGTGTGGTCTGGTCACGTGATTCTGTGACCTCGTGACGCGAGCCGGGACTAATCCCGGCCCTGTTCGTTGTTGCACCTTCGGTGACTGATCAAATCGTGATTGACCAAGACGTGACCATCGAAGTGTGGTCTGACGTCGCTTGTCCGTGGTGCTACATCGGAAAGACCAGGTTCCTTTCGGCTCTGGATCGTTTCGAGAACAAGGACCGCGTCAACGTCATCTGGCGCTCGTACCAGCTCGCTCCGGAGACCCCGGTGGGAGAGGGACGAACCGAACTCGACGCCTTGGTCGAGATGAAGGGGATGGCCCCTGAACAGGTACGTCAGATGTTTGCCCACGTCAGCGCGACGGCAGCCGAGGTCGGCTTGACCTTGGACTTCGACACCGTGATCGCCGCCAACACCTTTGATGCGCACAGGTTGCTGCATCTCGCGGGTGAGCGGCAGAACGAACTCCTCGAAGCGCTGTTCAAAGCGCACTTCAGCGACGGCAAGGTGATCGACGACCGTGAGGTGCTGGTCGAGCTGGCCGTGAGCGTCGGCCTCGACGCCGACGTCGTGCGCGAGCAACTGGGCTCCGATGCCGCAGCGGAGGCTGTCCGCGAAGATCTGTCCATGGCCCGCCAACTGCAGGTCAGCGGCGTTCCGTTCTTTGTCGCCAACCGTGCGGTCGCAGTATCCGGCGCTCAGCCCGAAGAGGTGTTTCTGCAGTTGCTCACTCAGGCCTCCGAACCGGCCTGAGTAAGGCGAGCGGCACGCACCGCCGGGGCATTCGAAAACGGCAACAGATGTGCGCCGTTCACGGGGCAGGACAACGTCACGTGCGCTGCATCGACGAACCGGTACGGCTGCGCTGCAACAACTCCGGCGAGGTTCTTTCGCAGTCGCGACATCTCGGCCCGCGCGGTCACCGTGCGGGCCGGGTCGCCGAACAGATCTTGCGCCAACCGCGATGCAGTCAGTCCCCGTCTCTCGGATCCGAGGAGGAACAGAATCTCCGCATGTCGTTGGGTGGGGGCGTATGCCCATTCGCCGAAACCCGACGTGACGGTCACCGACATGTTCTCGGAATCGCGCAGATCGATATGCACCGTGGGCGCGCTGATTCTCTCGCCGGTGGCGATCGGTCTAACCAGCCACCCGCCGGGAAGCGGATCCAGTTCGCACAGGCCCAGGGCCGGGAACCATGTCCTGCCGGGAGCCAAAGCTGCGGGGAGCAGCACGCGCGAGCGATGAGGTAACGCATCGACCGCCGCTACCCAGCCATGAGTATCGATCACCAATGCGGGTGATCCGCTTCGTGCAAGCATCGGCCCTGCAACAGAACGTAGTTGATCGAGATTGTCCCGATGCTTGTCGCGCAGGTGTGATTGAGCGAGGCGTGCGACGGCGTCGACCAGAGCGAGCGTCGTGGGATGGACGGTCTTGGCAGGACCACTGATGTCGACGACGCCGATGACACGGTCGTCCCGCGGATCGCGGATGGGCGCCCCCGCACACGTCCACGGATGATGGCTGCGCGCATAGTGTTCCGCCGAGAAGATCTGAACCGCCTGTCGTGACACCAATGCCGTTCCGATGGCATTGGTGCCGACGTTGTCCTCCGCCCAGTTCGCCCCTTCGACAAATCCCAGACGCGCAGCTTGGTCCAGTACGCGATGGGAACCGCTGCGCCACAGTACAGTTCCGCGAAGATCTGCGACGACCATGATGTTCTCACCGCTCGCGGTGACCGATTCGAGTCCGCGTGTCACGTCGTCGAGGACGTCGTACAGTCCGGACTCACGACGACGGAGATCGAGTTCCGCGACGTCCATCGACGGTTCGACCCGGCTGTGCTCGGGATCGATACCGAGTTCGCGCAGGCGCTGCCACGATTGGCGAACCACGTCCCTCGGGCGGGCCGGTGCGCGGTCTCCGGCCATCGTCGCGTCGTACACCGCGGCGAGGGTCCTCGCGTAGTCGCGAGGATCCTCGCCGGGCGGCATCGCAGGCTCTGGCAACCGCTTTTTCAGTGAAGACACCGCTTTCGGCGAAGACGCCGCTTTCAGTGAAGACACCTCGGTCAGCGGTAGACGAGACCGCCGTCGATGAGACCGGCCTGCCCGGTCATGTAGTCGGAATCGGGCCCAGCGAGGTACGAGACGAAACCGGCTACGTCGTCGGGGGTTTCAGCTCGACCCAGCGCAATTCCGCCGACGAACTTCTCGTAGGTGGCGCCCTCTGGCGCACCGGTCAACTCGGCGAACCTCTTGTCGATCGTCACCCACATGTCGGTGCCCACGACGCCGGGGCAGTACGCGTTGACGGTGATTCCGTCGGACGCGTATTCCTTGGCCGCAGCCTGAGTGAGGGCCCTGACCGCGAATTTTGTTGCGCTGTAAACACCTAACATGGCGAACCCGTCGTGACCGGCAATGGACGACGCGTTGATGATCTTTCCGCGCTGACCGAGCGCCTGGAACTTTGCCGCTGCAGCTTGAATTCCCCACAGGACACCGTCGACGTTGACGCTCCAGATCTTGGAGACCTCTTCCGGCGTCGCATCGGAGATCGGGCCGACGAGAGCGATTCCCGCGTTGTTGACGATGACGTCGAATCCGCTCAACTCACTGTGCGCGTGTTCGACTGCGGCGTGAACCTGCGCGCGATCGCTGACATCGGCGATAAACGTCGTCGCACGACGACCGATCTGTCTGATCTCGTCGGCAACCGCATCCAGCTTGGTCTGGTCGAGGTCGACCAACGCGATGTCGGCGCCGTCGTGGGCGAGGCGGAGAGCGATTCCGCGTCCGATTCCTTGGCCGGCGCCGGTGACCAGTACTACCTTGCCCGTGATGCTCATGCAGATCTCCTCGTAAGCAGTGAACCAGTCGGTTGTGAACCGGTGAGTGATTTGTATGTGACGGCGACCACAATGCGGAAGGGTTGCACCGTGTTGCAATTCCGGAAAATCGGACAGCAGTTGCAACCCTCGGCAACCCTCCCGGTACCCCGCGCGGCGGTTCCATAGTTGCGCCACCACTTCGCGAATCATCTTGCGAGACAATCTGGGAGAGGGCACATGACCGCTACAGTCGACACACCCACGGAACCGGCCACGCCGAGCCGACAACCGTCACGCCGCTGGATCGGGTTCGGGATCGCGAACCTCGTGATCGTTCTCGTGCTGGCCGTGGCGAGTTGGTACCTTCTGGCCGATCCGACCACCAGTCCCTGGAGTTTCTATCCTCTGCCGTTCAACGCGGCGCTTTTCTGGGCAATCCTTTTTGTTGTGTTCATCGGCTTCAATTGCGAGTTCGCCGGCTTCGATCGACTCCCACAGCCGGCGAAAGGCCTGGCGATCATGGTCGCGACCGCGGCCTTCGCCGTCGTGGTGACGTGGCTCCTGGCAAACGGCTTGGGGAGTTTGTACCCGGATTTCGCGGCCGATCGTGAGGGCGGCCTCGGATATTTCGCGGGTGCGCTGTTCGTGCTCTTCGGCTTCGGGACCTGGGTGATGGTGGTCCTGAACTGGCAGCATTGGCCGTGGACTTCCCTGGGGATGAAGCAGCCGTTGGTGGGTTTGTGTGAGATCGCGTTTGTCGCCGTCCCGACGCTGGCGCTGTACTTCGTGTTCGGTCTGCCGTCCGTGTCGCTGTCCGCCACGGATCCGTTGATGACCGTCGACACCGTGCTCGGGTGGTTCTACTGCGTCGTGGTGGTCGTGATCCTGACTGGCCAGACGCTCGACAACTGGCCGTGGCGACTGTTCGGCGGCGGGGGTAAGACGGCGCTCGCAGCCACGATCGGTAACTTCGCCGTCGGAACCGGCTTGTACTTCGTGGCACTTCCGGTCGTGAAGACGCTGGTGGGAAGCGATGCCGTTGCCGAGTTGGGCGGTGTGATCCATCAATTCCCGGCGCAGCTCGGGGTGTGCTGGGCTTTCTGGATGATCTTCTGGGCCAACGCCTTCGGTAACAAGCCCACGGGCTTTGCGGACGGGGTCAACCTGGCGATCCGCGCGCTGCTCACGTTTGCGCTCGCGGTGGTCACATTCTTGTTCTATTACCGCTTTGCGGCAGAGTACATTCTTCACGAGCCGGCAGTTGTCGACGGATTGCACGGCAATGCACTGGGTTTCGTGGATTGGGCCGTGTTGTGGACGCTGTTCTACGTCGTGGGATTTCAGTCGCTGGGACTCGGCAGATTCAAGCCTGCTGAGGGGTGAGTCGGTTGCCCGCACCTCGGTGCGGGTAACCGGTATCGGACGCCGGCACCGCGTCCACTGATTGCAACAGACTGCAACGCTTGTGACCGGGGCCACTTATGGGATGTGCTGTGTGTCACATTCACAAACAAGGAGAAGTGATGACGCAAACCATCGATTCCGCAGTCACCCCCGAGGTGAAGTTGACGGCGGTGACACCTCAGGAGCGCGTCGACGCCTGGCTGGCGGATTTCGAGTCGGCCCTCGCGGCTCGTGACATCGAGCGTGTGGAAGGCAAATTCGCACTCGACAGCTTCTGGCGAGACCTGGTGTCGTTCACCTGGAACATCAAGACCGTCGAGGGTCGCGAGCAGATCGCCGACATGCTCTCCGCGCGACTCGACGACACCGATCCTTCGGGATTTCGGACGACCGAGACACCCGACGAGGCCGACGGCGTCACGTCAGCCTGGATCGAGTTCGAGACTGCAACCGGTCGCGCGCACGGGCACCTTCGTTTGAAGGGAGATGAAGGTTGGACCCTGCTGACGTCGCTGCAGGAGTTGAAGGGACACGAAGAAGGCAAGGGCACTCGTCGTCCGCGCGGCGCCAAGCATGGGGCAGACCCGAACCGCATCACGTGGGCCGAGCAGAAGGAGATCGAAGACCGCGAACTCGGTTACACCACACAGCCTTACGTCGTGATCGTCGGCGGCGGCCAGGGCGGCATCGCGCTCGGCGCCCGGATGCGTCAGCTCGGAGTACCGGCCATCGTGATCGACAGCCACGAGCGACCCGGCGATCAGTGGCGCGGACGCTACAAGTCCCTGTGCCTGCACGATCCGGTTTGGTACGACCACCTGCCCTACATGCCGTTCCCCGACAACTGGCCGGTGTTCGCGCCCAAGGACAAGATCGGCGACTGGCTCGAGATGTACACCAAGGTCATGGAGGTTCCGTACTGGAGTTCCACGACCTGCACCTCGGCGTCGTTCGACGAGAAGACCCAGGAATGGACCGTCGAGGTCAACCGCAACGGCGAGAAGTTGACGTTGCGTCCCAAGCAGTTGGTGATGGCGACGGGTATGTCCGGCAAGGCCAACGTTCCGACGTTCCCCGGGCAGGACAAGTTCCTCGGCGATCAGCACCACTCGAGCAAGCACCCCGGCCCGGATCAGTACGTGGGCAAGAAGGTCGTCGTGATCGGGGCCAACAACTCCTCGCACGACATCTGCGGCGCACTGTGGGAGAACGGTATCGACGTCACGATGGTGCAGCGCAGCTCGACGCACATCGTGAAGTCGGATTCGCTGATGGATTTGGGCTTGGGCGATCTGTACTCGGAGCGAGCACTGGCCGCCGGCATGACGACACACAAGGCGGACCTCACGTTCGGTTCGCTGCCGTACCGGATCATGCACGAGTTCCAGATCCCGGTGTACGACGCAATCCGTGAGCGCGACAAGGATTTCTACGATCGCCTCGAGAAGGCGGGCTTCGAGCACGACTGGGGCGACGACGGTTCGGGCCTGTTCATGAAGTACCTACGACGCGGCTCGGGCTACTACATCGACGTCGGCGCGGCCGAACTGGTCGCGAACGGGGACATCAAGCTCGCGCACGGCAACATTCGTGAGCTGACCGAGAACAGCGTGATCCTCGAAGACGGTACGGAATTGCCTGCCGACGTGGTGGTCTACGCGACCGGCTACGGCTCGATGAACGGCTGGGTGGCGGATCTGATCGGTCAGGACACCGCCGACAAGGTCGGCAAGGTGTGGGGCCTGGGGTCGAACACCACCAAGGATCCGGGACCGTGGGAAGGCGAGCAGCGCAACATGTGGAAGCCGACGCAGCAGGAAGCGCTGTGGTTCCACGGAGGCAATCTGCACCAGTCGCGCCACTACTCGCTGTACTTGGCGTTGCAATTGAAGGCGCGTTACGAGGGCATCCCGACGCCGGTGTACGGACTGCAAGAAGTGCATCATCTGAGCTGAAAAAGAACTGCTGTGCGCCTTTATTAACCGCGGGAGGTTAATAAAGGCGCACAGCAGGTTCAGCGAAGGGCGTACTTCTTTGCTACTTCGGTGTTCTTGGTCGCGCGCTCGGTAAGGAAGGCGAATGCCAACCCGAGTACGAGCCAGAGCGTCGCCTGCGTAGCGAGCGAGGAAAGTCGGAACTCCCACAGCAGAGTTGCCGGGAAGTCCTCGCCCACCTCGTTGATGCCGGGAAGCGAGACGTAACCGATCGCGACGATCACCAGGAACGCAGCCACCGGAGCAGCGATGCGCACACTGAGGAACTCGTGCCCGGAAACTGCCTTTGCAGCCGCTGCTGCCGCGGTGACGGACAGCAGCCCGAGAATCACGGCGGCCAGCCACAGCAGTGTGCGCTGGTTGATGGTGTCGGGATCTCCGACGGCCGGCGGATTGGCCGGGTACTTGAAAAAGGGGACAGCCTCGATAGCCAGCCAACCACCGACGGCGATGGTGATCGCCAACAACGGCCCGGACATTACGGTGAGTCGTCGAGCGTAATTGGCAACGACCGAGAAGATCGCCCCGAGCGCCAGTCCGGCAAGCGCCGTGGCCAGGAACAGCCCGGCGCGCTGCCCGTCGCGGCTCACCAGTGGTTCTTCTTCGTCACCGTGCGAATGCCCAGCGGCTTCGCCGGAAACCTCACCGGTGGCGCTGTTGGCTTCTTCGATCGCAATGGCAGCGTTGACGTGCGGTTCACCCAGCACGAATGCAACTCCGCCGGCAAGGATGCCTGCGATCAGACCAGCCAACAAACCACGAATGAGAAGCTTCGTGAAATTGTCGACTAGTGGCACGGCAGGCCCATCAAGTGTCGACCGTCGTGCATCAATTCATGCATGTACATGCCGGTGCGAGAGATAGCGCCCTGGTCGAACCCGACCAGGTAGAGAGCCAGCATCGCGAACAGAACTACTGCAGCGGCGAGGAAAGCAAGACGAGTCGAATCGATCGACGTATCGGGAGAATAGGCGAGAGCCATCGAAGCCTCCTGGGATTTTCGCGTCCCCTAGGTCCATGCGATGGCCGAAGTGTCTGGCTGTCGAAATAGTCGTGCCGAAAAAGGCACTTCACCTCGAATTACAGTGGCGCGACCGCTCCGGGCTTTCACCGGATTCCTGTCGGACCATCGCGTTTACATGCGAACTTTTGCACTACAGCCCGCACCGTGTCAACGCGTGAAGCCGAGATGACCGTCGATTGTGCCCGCCAAGGCAGGCACAATCGCTCGAGATCAGCTCTTTGCGGCGACGTCCAGGACAACTTCGAATTCGAGCAACGACGCACCCGAAGCGACGGGCTTCGCGCGCTCGCCGGAATGGGCTTCACGGGCGGGGCCGTCACGCCAATCGGCGAACGCCTGCTCGGACTCCCACTGAGTCACCACGAAGTAGCGGCTCTCACCGGCGGTGGGGCGGAGGAGTTGGAATCCGAGAAAGCCCGGGGAGTTCTCGACTGCGTGAGCGCGTGCTGCGAAGCGCTTCTCCAGTTCGGGGCCGGCGCCCTCGGGGACCTCGATTGCATTGATCTTCACGACTGCCATGCAAGCGACATTACCCGCGCACCTTCACCGCGTACCGTGACACTCGTGTTGCATGACGAAGGTGGAACGGGACAACCGATTCTGTTGTTGCACGGCCTCATGGGCAGCTCCCGAACGTGGCGTCGCCATGTGCCGTGGATCCGCGAGTTCGGCCACGTCTACACCTTCGACGCTGCCGGTCACGGCAGGCCGGCGCCAGCGGCACTGACTACCGAGGCATTCGTCGAGGACCTGACATCGGCGGTTGCGTCCATCGAGGAGCCGATGATCGTGATCGGTCATTCGATGGGGGCTCTGCATGCGTGGTGCTTCGCCGCCGCGCATCCCGAAAAGGTTTGTGCGCTGGTCCTCGAAGACATGGCCCCGGACTTTCGTGGACGCACCGCTGCGGACTGGGCGCAGATGATCTCGGCGTGGCCGCAGCCGTTTGCTTCCGAGGAGGCGATGAAGGAATTCTTCGGCCCCGTCGCCGGCCAGTACTTTCTCGACTCTTTCGACCGCCGCGACGACGGGTGGTACCTGCACGGCGACGTGTCGACCTTCCGCGACATCTCGGAGGAGTGGGGCACGAGGCATTTCTGGGATCAGTGGAAGGCGATCGAGGTGCCGACCTTGCTGATCGAGGGAGAGTTCACCATCACCCCTGAGGGACAGATGCGAGAGATGGCCGAGAGGCCGGGAACTCGGTACGTACGTATTGCCGATGCAGGCCACCTGGTCCACGACGATCAACCGCAGCGCTATCGCGAAGTGGTGACGGAATTCCTTCACACGGTGAGCTGACTTCGGATCGACGCGCCCACCTGCTCCAGCTCGACGGCTCGCCCGGCGAGGAGTCCAGCAGCGAACTTCGCCTTGTCGCCGCGATGGCGGGGGACGACGTGCAGGTGCGAGTGGAACACGGTTTGGCCCGCGGCACGCCCGTCGTTGACGAGAAAGTTGACTCCGTCAGCGGCGATGTCGCAGCGGCGTAGAGCTCCTGCGATGAGCGTGCCGACGCGGAACATCTCTGCGCCTTCGTGACTTTCGAGAGCATCGAGGTTCTCTGCATGACGCTTGGGGACCACCAGGGTGTGTCCGCGACTCACCGGCCGTGCATCGAGGAATGCGAGAGTTGTCTCGCTCTCGTGAACGAGAATCGCCGGCTCGGTCAGCGCGACGATCTTGCAGAAGACGCAGGAATCGGTGCTCATGCCTACAGAATGTAGTCCGAAATCAGATCCGACCCCGGACTACAGCAAGCGCAGTTGGCGTGCCCTCGTGATCGCTTCGTTTCGATTGTGTACGTCGAGCTTCTTGTAGAGAGTGCGCAGTTGAGTCTTGACGGTGTTGACGGACACGTACAGTTTGTCGGCCATCGCAGCCGACCCCATGCCGAGCGCCAGGAGTGAGAGGACTTTCTGTTCGCGTTCGGTCAGCTCCACGATATGTACGAATTCCGGAAAAGATTCCGCAGGAGCCCTTTTCGAGAATTCGGCGAGTGCACGCGATTTCGTTTCGGCCATCGATTCGAGTTTCTCGACGTCCGACGATGCGATGGTCGCGAACGAACGTAGAAGTCCGGTCTGATCCGCGATGCTGCACGCTCTGGACCACTCCTGAGAGGCGAGGCGTGGCTCACCCAGCTCGGAGTGTGCAACCGCTTGCACCAGAAGCGATTCCATCTGTGCCCGCGGATAGGATACGCCAGACCAGTCGAACTGGTGACACAGCGCCACCGCGGCCTCGTTCTGGCCGATCCGCTGACGTAAACGCGCCACCGACGTGAGCGTCCACGGGTTGGCTGCAGGATCGATGATCTCCTTGGCCAGTGCTACGGCATTGTTCCCCTGTCCGAGAGCGAGCAAGAGATCGATCTCTGCGGATTGCAACAGAGGAAGCGCGAAAGATGTAGCCGTGTACTGCTTGGAATGTGCTTCGATCGCATTGTGGAGCAACAGTAGTGCCGCAGTGTGGTCGCCGGAGGTCAAGGCGAATTGGCAATGCGCATAGACGACGAATGCCCACAGTTCCTCGGTGTCGGACGGAAGACCGAGTTCGGTCAATGCGAGACGTGCGTCGTCGAAGTCGAGTGTGTCGAGAGCAGTGAGCGCCCGTGCTGTCAGGCCGGCGATCTTGACCACAGGTTCGAGCCAACCGCCGGGGTCCGGATGCTTCTGTTCGAGTTCGGACCAGTGTGTGGCCTGCCGCGGCTCACCAGCCAGCGCCCAATTCAGGGCGGCACTTCCCGCAGAGTTACGAGCGATGAAGTCGACTCCATGAGACAGGGCGCCGTGGTACGCCATTCGAGCCTTGATCGTGGATTCTGTGAACCTGCCGCTCAATTGAAAATTGATCGCCCATTGAAGTCGCATGAGAGGGAGCTGTGCGCTGACCGCTTCCGGGTTGTTCTCCAGCGCACTGCGACTGAGATGAGACAGGCGCCTGGTGGTTTCTGCTGCGAGCCCGTACTCGCCTGCCATCCTGAGCATGATCGATTGAACGCAGGCAATGCTCAAGGCGTCCTTCGCGCCGGATTCAGCGCCGAGAGCCCACAGTTCTGCCGGCGATTCGGGTAGCAAGTCGACTACCGTCGAGCGCTCGCTCGGATGCATCGTGAACAGTGCGCGCCCCGCCTCCACGGCAGAGTGTTTGTCCGCAGCTTCCGCCGGAATCCGTTGGAGAGCAGAGCGAACCGAGTCCAGATTGTGGACGATCATCGTCACCCAGTGTTGCTCGACGATGTCTACTGCCAGGGTCCAGTTCTGTGCCTCGACCGCGTAGTCCACCGCCGACGCGTGATGACCGTGGTCGAGTCGGTTGTGTGCGAGGAACGAAAGACGTTGCGCCGGATCGACTCCAGCGCGCTTTTGGTGCGCGAGTATCGATCGACGAATGGCGGGAGGCAGCTCCCAGGTTTCTTCGGCTTCGGTCTCGACCCGTGACAACAACCCGGCTGTCTCCAGTATCGCCAGGCGCACGCGAATCTGATGAACGGTCTCGCCATCCTCAGGGTGTTGGGACTCGAACAGCATGGCGGCGATGTCGACGGTGATCGATCGCGCAAAGGCCGTCGCGAGCAGGAACTCGAGTTGTTTCACATGATCAGCGGTCATGAGAACGGATTTGTTCACGTAGTCGTCGATCGCCTGCGCGATGTTCTTCCTGATCATCTGCTCGCGGTTGCGGCTACCCGATGTCTGGACGGCGGGAACGGCGACACGAACCAGCGCTGGCAGCCCACCTGTCAGGGATGTGATTTGTTCTGCATCACCGTCAGTCGTGTGTACGTCAGCTTGTGCGAGCAAATGGGCGGTATCGGCTCTCGTGAACAACAGCTCACTCGCGCTTATCACCTCGTGGTCGGTGTCGAGCAGGTACGGCTCGGAGAACATGCCGAAGCCCGAGAGCGTGACCACGAGGTCCAGGTTGTGGCAGAGGGCGAGGAGTTCGATCAACTGATCGTCCAACTCTGGTTCCGATATCAGATCCGGCCTGATCAGCACGAGCAGCACGGGGCGGCTGAGGGCGTTCAGGGATTTGGCGACAGCGGTGAAAGGATCGGCGAGATCGTCGACGTCGGGCAGTGCGATTCCGGCAGCGTGGATTCGATCGAGGACAACGGCCCAGAAATCTTCGAGTGTCGACGAGGGCCGTGGGGCCGAGACCCAGACGAGTATTCGTTCGGATGCCAAATGGGCGCGCAGCCACGATGCGATCAACGACGATTTCCCGTGGCCGTTCGGTGCACGGACGATGGTCAGCGCGGCACGTCGGTCAAGTTTGTCGAAGAGCGCTTGCCGGGGAATCGACGTCGCGAGGGTGCGCCTTTCGGGAATAGCTGCCCAGTCGTGGCCGTCCATCCCGAACATCAACGCGGACCCTTTCTGCTTTCGCGCCCCGCAATGATTGAAGAGTTTGGGCGGATTGTCTCGATCCATCTATCTACAGGGAGGAGCGTAGCTGGTGCGAATCCAGAGCGTGCCATCCCGGGCAATTCACCCGGGAATTCACCCCGGCTGAGAGAAGTTCACCCACACAATCACGCCGTCACCATTGGCTTTCGAGCCCCTCGAGCGACTTCTATTGAACGTAGCTCGGGATTCGCCAAATGTGGCCGCGAGCGCCTGTCGGAGGCCCGAGAGTCAGACATCGAAGGAGCGTCGTGAGAACTCGTCTGTCAGAGGTGCGGTCGAAGGCCGTTGTCGTCGGACTCCGGCCGAGAGCGTGGCGCCGAGGAGTGCGAGGTATCGGCATAGTTGTCGTGACCGGAGCTCTGGTGGTCGGCGCTGCTGCGCTCGGCTTGCTGCCGATGCAGTCGGATGTTCGATTGGCGGCCGAGGGAGAGTTCGTGCCTCCCTTCACCGTCGAGCTGACGGCGATTGACGGTGCACCGCCCTTCGATCCCGCTGACGGTCCAGGGCTCGATTCGGGACCGTCCAACGGCATTGTCCGAGAGGGTGATCCGGTGACGTATGTCATCGACATCGGTGTCCGGGGCAACCCGCTCTCCGACGTGGTCGTGCAACTTCCGGTGCCTCGAGGTTTCGTTCTGCCGTCCGTGCCTGATTACTGCGGAGACGGCTCGGGTGTCGACGAGGTCGGATTACATTGCCTGATAGGCAATCTGGAAGCGGACCGGTACTTCACCCGAACGGCGACGATGACTGCGGGAAAGCGGGAAGACGCCGACGGTCTACCGATCGCTGCACTGGTCACCGCAGATCGGGGGGCGGTTCGCGTGCGGTCGGGCGATGTCACGGTGCGGGTGGCGACCACCCCGGGAGTGTGTGATCCGTACGGGATTTCTGTTGGTGGTCAGAGAAGCCAGTGGGCTGCTGTCTCGGCAGATGGACGAATCTCAGGTCTGGTGACATCGGGTATCTCGGAGGCGGTGGTGATCAACGGCGTCGATCAATGCGGGCACGCGACAGCGCGGACGGTGAAACCGTTCGAGGGTCACTTCTCGTTTGTCGGACTGCTACCGGGGACGTATCGCGTCACGGTCGACGGCCGAGCGCCGGTGGACGTGGTGCTGGAACCAGGTGCAATGGCGGTCGGTGGCCTGACGTTCTGATACAGCTTCGCAGGAATGGCAACACTCGTAACAGTCAGTAGCAGTCAATGGAGGATCCAGTGCGTGAAAGCCTGGGCGTTGTATTCGAAAATCAGTCAATTTCAACAGCTCTCGTAGATGCAGACACGCCCCTCCTGGGCTCGATCGACGAGTTCCGTCACCCCTGGGGTGCAGACGGGACTGTTCCCTCTCCGCAAGCGTCGGCGCGCGCACTCGCCTCCGCGGCCGAGGTCGCCACCGGCCGAGCCCTGCGCTCGAATCTGTGCCCCACCGTCGTCGGAGTGATGTGCGAGCGTGCGGACGTGCGCGACCTTGTCTCGGATTCGTTGTCCTCCAGTCCTTTCGAGAACATCGAGTTGGTCAACGGCCTCGACGCACGGCTTGCCTACCTGCGGACGGTCGACGCTCTCATTGGTGTTTCGCCGATTCTCGCGTTCTGGCCGGACGGCAGTGAGACCGTGATCGCGGCCGTCGACCCGAGAGCAGGCGTCGTGGACTCGGCGCATCGTTACGACACGGCCGAGTTGCTTGCGGACAGCTCGACATTTGCTGCGACATTGGACCTCCTCGTCGCCGAACGAGACCCTGTACCCAAGATGCTCGTCGCGATGCTCGTGAAGGAAGACTCTCGGCAGCCGTCCGCGGAAGCCGCTGAACTGGCAGGTCTCGGCTTCCTGTTTCTCGGCGAGCGGACCCAACTGGCGATAGGGGCTGCGCTGGTAGCGGCCGATCGCGGAAGCGAAGTTCGGTCCGGTGGCGGCATGGCTGTCCGGCCCGTCAACAGGGTCCGGTGGGCGGCGGCAATAGTACTGCCGCTTCTACTCATGTTGACGGGATTGCTGATCGCGCTGTCCCCAGACGGGTCGCGCGCGGTGTCCACGGATAGCCCGAACGTCGGCGCCGAGCCGGCGACCTCCACCAGCGGGCCCCCACCCGGCGCTGCCCTACAGATTCCGACACTTGCGCCTTGCGATCCGGTGGTGCCTGCCGTTCCTGCTGTACTTCGGCGTTCTGATCCGGAAGTCGCACCGCTCCAGACCGACGAACCCACAGCCGAAGAATGCACCCCGCTGCGAGTCGGCTAAGCCGTACCCTCTCCGGCCAGCGCAAACAGGCCGTCATCGGTCTGCTCGACCAGTCCGTCGACCAGCAGTGAATGCAACGCACGGTCACGCTGACCCGGATCGGCCGGCCAGACGATGTCGAGTTGCGCGCGCTCGACCGGACGGTGACTCTCGCGAAGAACGGCCATCAATTTTCCACGAACCTGGCGATCTGTGCCCGCGAACTTCTGCACCTTCTTGGGTGGTCCGGTGTGTGCAGGTTTGCCAGAAGCGACCCACGCGCAGTTCGGCAAAGGGCAGTTCTCGCAGTTCGGGTTCCGCGCCGTGCAGATCAGTGCACCGAGTTCCATGAGAGCTGCGCTGTAGGTGGCGGCGCGCGCACGCGTCCTCGGCAGCAGCGCCGCGACGTCGGCGAGGTCTCGCGTGTTGGACGGGTTCCCGGGTTCGGCATTGCCGTGGACGGCTCGCGCAACTACGCGTCGTACGTTGGTGTCCACCACAGGCACTCGCTGTCCGTAGGCGAAGCACGCCACGGCGCGGGCGGTGTACGAACCGATTCCCGGTAGGGAGAGCAAGGTATCGACGTCTTCCGGCACCACGTCGCCGTGCTCGGCAGCCAGGACGCCCGCGCATTCGTGTAACCGCAGCGCGCGTCGTGGATAACCGAGTTTGCCCCACGCGCGAAGCACCTCTGCCTGGCTCGACGCTGCCATCGCCGACGGCACCGGCCAGCGCTCGACCCACTCTTCCCAGATTGGCGCAACGCGCACCACCGGCGTCTGCTGGAGCATGATCTCGCTCATCAGGATCTGCCAGGCACTGACGCCCTCGCGTCGCCACGGCAGGTCGCGAGCCGTCTCGGAGTACCACTTCAGCAGCACCGAAGATTCCACTGCCACTGCCACTGCCACTGCTACCGACACACTCCTCGAACCTTGCGCTCCCGGTCGACGAAGGAGACGTCGACTTGTGGGGGCCACTTTATCGGCAGTCGCCGACACGGCTGTCTTTGACGCCCGACCGCCGGGTCACAACAACTGCACGTTGCTCAGTTTCCACTCGCCGTCCTCGCGGACCAGCGAAAGTTGCATCCGGTTGCGGTCGATTCTCGGATCGGGGGAGTTGGTGTTCGTGATCGTCTGATCGAGGAACACGAGCACCTCGGCGTTGTCGCGATCACTGCTCGCCAGCCCGGCTGAAATGATCTGAGCGGACGAGGTCGCCTGATACTGCACGATCATGTTCTGCAGGTTGGCTGCCACCTGGGCGTACTGACCGGCGAATTCGCCGACAGAATTGTCACGGACCACGGAAAGATTCTGATCGAGGTTCTGGAAGTTGTACGTCGCAAGATCAGTGGCGAATTGCCGTCCGCTGTCCAGGGCGCTGGTACGCGCGTTTTCGTCGACCGATTTCTGCCAGGTCGCGAATGCGCCCCATCCGAGCGCCGCGACCACGACCAGGGCGCCGGCAACGATCGCTACGGTCTGCTTGCGAAGCCGCTTGGGTTTGTCGACGATTGTGGGCGTCTGGGGTTCGGTTGTCTCGGTCATTGCGTTCCTTGTACTAGTAGTGCGGCAAACGAGTTGTCACCGAGAACGGTGTTCTGACCACCGTTGAGGCCCAGACGAATCGACGTTCCGTCACCGGCTGCGACCGTTCCGAGGGCAGGATCGTATTCAGCAACCCCGTCGATCGTTCCAGCTCCGGTGGGGACGTTCTGCGATCCGCGATTCTGGATCCGGCCCGACTGGTCCGCGCAGTGTTGGTTCTTGTCGAGCGTGGTCGGTGAGGTGTCCTGTACCGATCGCCGGGGCGTGTCGTAGATACAGACCGGTCCGAGTGCTGTGATCAGATCAAGCTGTGCCCGTCCGTCTTTGACGATACTTCCGAACTTCTCGAATCCTTTGGGCACCACCACCAACAAGGCATCGACGGCGGGCATCCGTGCAGTGACGATCTGAGTGGAGACGAGAGAATTGGCCAACAGCAGACTGAACGGCTCACGACTCTGTTCGATGAGAGGCAGTATCTGATTGTCGAGAACACTCGGGCTTCGATCGAGGAGTGTGCGCAGTTGCGGATCGGAGTTTCGTACCTGATCTGTCAATTGGCGAAGTGTGAGTGCAACTTCGGGAAGAGCGTCAACATTTTCCTCGTTCGCAGTGAACAGTGAGCGCGAGTTCTCGACGAGTGTGTTGACACGCGGTTGATCGGATTGGACAGTGCGCGCGAGCACGTCGAAGTTGTCGACGAGCGCCTGCAGATCCGGACCCAATCCGTTCAATCCCTCGCCGAGTTCGTGCGAGAGGGTTCGCAGGTCTGCCGGATCGACGGTGTCGGCAGCAGCGTTGAAATTCGCAATCACGGTTCCCAACGCGACCGGGATCGAAGTGCGCTCAGTCGGAACAACGGAACCTTCAACCAGATACGGGCCGCCGTCGGTCTGCGAGGACAACTGAACTTTCAATACCGGAACGGCGGTGTCCTGGCTGATGGCCACATGCGAATCGTTGGGGATCTGTTTGTCGGCGGCGATGCTCAACGTCATCACGACGAGGTCCTGGGCAGAGTCCACCTCCACCGACTCGACGTCGCCGACGGTGACTCCGCGATAGGCCACTTCCGAACCGGGAGCGATTCCGGCCGCGTTCTCCAATTCGACGGTGACCGAGAAGGTTCCGGTGAACGGATCTCCGGCACCGACTTGCCGGAGTACGTACGTCGTGCTGACCACCGCGATGAGGAGAAAGGCGGCGATCTCGAAATAGACGGTTCGGTTCTTCATCGCGTTCCTCCTTGCAGGGGTGTCGTGATCGGCAGTTCCCGATCGGAGGCGGGCAGAGGTGGCAGTGGCGGTGCGGCGCCCGGGATTATCTCGTTGAGCACTCCGGTCACGGTGCCCTCGACATCGACGTCGAGGTCGATGTTCACGTAATCGCCTGGGCTGGCACGCGCGAGGAGCACTCTTGCGTTGTCCAGGTTGGCCATCGTCTCACCCAGTGTCGGCCCCATTGCCGAGAACTGGTCGAGGATGGGTGACAGTCGTCCGGTGATCTCGGAAATCTGGTCGGCCGACTGGTCGAGTACGGAATTGGTTGCGGTACTGAGCCGATCGGTTTCGTCGAGTAGATCGAGGAGCGGTTGTCGTTGGTCGGCGATCACGCCCAATGCGGGTGTGAGTGTGCGCAAGCCTTCGTCGATGGTGGCGCTCTCGTCTCCGATCAGAGCGCTGAGCCGGTTCAGTGAATCCAGTGCCGAATTGATCGATTCCTTTCGGTCGTCAAGTGTTCCGAGAAAAGTGTCAAGGCGCGCAAGCAGATCGCGGATCGTCTCCTCCCTGCCGTCGAGAATCTGATCAGCCTCACTGACGATGTTCTTGACCTGCGCCAACCCACTGCCGTTCAACAGAGTTCCGACGGCGCCGAGCAGTTGTGCGACATCGGGTCCGCGCACGGTCTCCGATCGCTCGATGGTGGAACCTGGTTCGAGAATGGGGCCCGCTGGATCGACCGGAACTTCGAGGTTGACGAACGCATCGCCGATCGGGGTCGACAGTTCGATCCGAGCGCGGGTGCCGACAGGTAGTTCGATGTCCGACGCGATTTCGGTATGTACCACGGCTGCAAAGGTTTGCGCGCTCATCGACGTGACTCTGCCGACCACTGCCTGGCCGATCCGCACCTCGCCGCCGACGGGAAGTAACGACGCGTCGACGAATTCCATGTTCAGCGGGTACGACTCTCCTGGCAGACCGCGTCCGAGGGGGAGGTGCTGGAAGTTGAGACTGCAGCCGGTCAATGGCGCCGCGATGACAAGTGCCACGACAACGCTCACCACGGACTTGTTCGACGCCATCAGTTGCCCCCACCGAGGATGCGTGCCAGGTCGGAGCTGCCTGCCGAAGGAAATTCGATGGGATTGACGATTCCCGGCCCGGTGCACAGCGGTATCGGCATCTTCTCGCACAGTTCTCGCGTCGTGTCGAACTGTGAGAGATCGGTGGCGACGTTCAATCGTGCTCTGGCTCGGCCTTCTTCGGTGACGAGGTTGGCGACGTTCTCGAATCCCGTTGGTGCCGTTTCGATGATCTCGCGCAGTTGATCCTGTTTGGTCGCGACTGCACCGGCCAACTGTGCGAGCGTACCCAGATCGGCGGTGACCGCCTCGCCGTGTTCGGCGAGTAGCGCTGAGACCTGTCCGAGCAACGTGGTCAGGGAATCGAGCGCCCCGCTGATGTCTTCTCGCTGGGCGCTGAACGTGCGGGCGGTGACTGTCACCGAGTTCGACAGGGAGTCGACCTTGGTCTGGTTGTCCGCGATCAACTGCACGAGGGTGTTCAGGTTCTTCACCAGTTCGGAGATGTCGGGACTTGCACCCGCCAGTACCGAACTGGCCTGTGAGATGGACCGAACGGCATCGTTGAATGCTTGCCCGTTGCCGTCCAACGCGTGGGCGCCTTCTCCGATGAGGTCACCGATCCCGCCGCCGTCGGCGCCAGGGCCGAGCGCCACCGTCAATTCGTTCACCGATGCGGTGAGTTGGTCCCACGTCAGCGGGGAGTGAGTGCGTTCGAGAGGGATCACCGCGCCGTCGGTGAGGAACTCACCGTCCTCGTAGCCGGGGCCGAGTTCGATCGTGCGGTCACTGATGACCGAGGGAGACAGGACCCAGGCCTGCGCGTCGGCGGGTATACGTGTTCCGGATGGCAGGCTCAGCGCCACTCGTACCCGGGACCCTTCCGGCGTGACGCTCTCGACCCTCCCGCTGGGAACTCCCAGAATCGTCACCGTGTTCCCGGTGAAGATAGCGTCGGTCGAGGTGAATTCGGCGGTGAGAGTGAGTCTGTGTTCGTCACGCGTGACGAACAGGACGGCACCGATCGCGCAGATCACAATCGCTGCCAGCACGGCGAGTTTCTTGACGGTCGTGGTCATCGACACCCCTGAACGAGCCCGACGACGCACAACCAGTTGTCCGGGATGAGGGTGGAGGGTGAGTTGAGGTCGAGCCAGTTGCCGTTACCGGTTGCGTTGGTGACGTAGCGGACGCTGGGGGCGAAGTTGTCGAGCAGTGTGGTCAGTGATTGTTCGTTCTCGGACAGAACTCCCGTCACCACGTGGATGTCTCCCATGACCGAGTCGACCAAAGCCTGGTTGTCGCCCAGGAACTGGGCAAGTGTGGTGCTCAACTGATTCAGGTCTTGTACAAGCGCATTCAGCACATCTCGCCGGTCGGCGATCGTGGACATCACCAGATCCGCATTCCCCAGAAGGGTTTCCAGAGTGTCCTTCTGCTCGATCAGTGTTGCGGTCGTCTGCTGCGCTCCGGTGAGAAGTGAACGGAGCGCAACGTCGTTGTCGTTGACTACTCCGGAGAGTGCGTCGATTCCCTCGAGTGAGCGGCGAATGAGTTCGGGATCGTCCGGTGAGTTGTCGGACACCACGGTCAGCATATTTCGCAGTTGTTGCAGATCAAGGTTTTCCGACGTGGATTGTGCTCCTCGACCGAGATCGTCGAGAGTGAACGGAACGCTCGTGTTCTCGATGGGGATGGTCGAACCTGCGGGTAACGAGCGCGATCCGTTCGGAGTGACGTCGAGCGAGCGTCGGCCGAGCAGAGTCGAGATCTTGATGTCCGCACGGGAGTCTTCGCCGAGAGTGACGCCGTCGTCGAGTCGGAAGGTGACTTCAACCGAGTTGCCGCTGACCGCCAACGAGGTGACCACCCCGCTCGGGACTCCCGCGACGTTGACCGGATCGTCCTGCGTCAACCCGGTGGCGTTGGCAAAGACGGCGTGGTACTCGTTGGTCTTGACCTTCAAGATCAGTTGAGGGACAACAAGTGCGGCCAGAACCACACCGACTCCGACGAGAATGCAGATGATTCCGTTGCGGACCGGGTTCTTGACGGTGAGCCAGTTCATCGGCACACCGCCGAACGCTCGGGGCCGCCGAGAGTCACCGATTGGTCCAGCGCGCTGAGCCGGAAGTTGCAGATGTAGATGTTCGCCCAGCTTCCGTAGCTCATCGCGATCCCCAACTGGGTGAACAGTTGATCGAAAGCGGTGATACCGGTCGCCAGCGACTCACGATTGTCGACGACGACGCGAGCCGACTGATCGATCGAAGTCAGCGCGCCAGCCAAGTCCGGTTCCACGCCCGTCACCAGGTCCTGAAGTGAAGAAGTCAGGGCGCCTGCGGAATCCACTGCGGCCGAGATCTGTTGGCGGTCCTGTGCCAAACCGCCGACCAGTGTGTCGAGCGTGTTGATCATCTCGACGAAGTTGGGTCGATTCGTCGTGGTCACGGTAAGGACCCGGTCGAGGTTGTTCAGTAGTTGGTCCAAGATCGCGTCCCGGGACGTCAAGTTCTCGGTGACGGCAACAGTGCGCTCCAGCAGGCTTTCGATGGTGGAACCTTGTCCTTGGAATACCTGGACGACCTGTGCGGCAAGCTCGTTGACTTCTGCGGGGTCAAGTGCGTCGAACAGGGGACGGAATCCGCCGAGGATGTCGGTGAGGTCGATCGCCGGCTGAGTCTGTTCCACGGGAATTGTGGCCCCGGGGGAGAGGTAGTTGCCTGTTGCGCGTTCGGCCTGTCCGGGTTCGATCGAAATTGTTCGCGCTCCCAACAGGTCTGCGTACCTCACCACAGCGCGACCGTCGGACGGAATACGTTGTGCAGATTCGAGTTCGAAGCCGACGACGGCTTGGTTGTTCACCAACTCGACGCTGTCGACGCGCCCTACTCGCACCCCGGCGATCTGAACATCGCTGCCGGTGACCAGGCCGGAGGCATTGACGAAGACGGCCCGGTACTGCGAACTCGACCCGGAGACTGGGTTGATCAGGGTGCTCACCACAACCACGGTGGCGAGAATCGACAGTGCAGCAAACAGTCCGAACCTGATCAGAGATTTCTTCACGCTCATCTGCCCACCACCGTCGTGCCGCGAAATACCGGCCCCGCCACGAGAGTGTCCAAAGCTGTACCGCCCTGGGTGAGAGCCGAGATCAGGGACTGTTCGGCAGGGCTGCCGACCGGGCCGACGGTTCCGCCGAACGCGGTCGCGGCGGCAGGACAGTTGGGTCCGCGGTTTCCGTCGTACTGTGGGCAGTCGGTCTTTCCGTACGGATACAGATCTGTGACGGACAGCCGTAGATCGGTGCTGAGCCACGGACCATGCGCCAACGCGGGCGGGAGCTTGATCGTGAGATTGCGCAGGCCGTTGTAGAAGGTGGTGATGTGGTCCGGCCGCGAAGTGATTGCGCCGGTCAGGGAATCGGCGTCGTCGACCAAGGTGATCATGCGGTCGCGATTGTCACCGATCAGACTCGTGGCAGCAGCTCCCGTGCTGGTGCCGGCACGCAGAAGCCCCGCCAACCCGTCGGATTTCTCGACGACGGTCTTGGATGTGGTGATGGAGTTCTCGAATGCGGCGAGCATGTCCGGCGCACTCGTCGAGAGACTGTCGGCGAGGGTGGCTATGTCGTCGAGGTCGTCACCGAGTCCGTCGATGACGGGCTGCGCACCGACCAACGCTTGGTGGACTGAATCGAGCGATTCGCCGATC
>NZ_BAAILK010000026.1:508458-508783 GCF_054589475.1 Rhodococcus sp. no. 34 | reverse complement strand
TGGTTTCCCTTGCCGCTCAACGCGTCCGAGACTGCCGTGAGTGCGACGTTTATGTCGGCGGGGTCGAGGGAAGAAACGAGCGAGTAGATCCGGGAGATCGATTGGTAGAGCTGGACCGCGACTTCGGACTGATCGGATACCAACTCGGTACCCGGCACGAGAGCAGGACCACGCGAGAGTCCGTCAGGTTGAATCAGGTCTACGAAGAAGTCGCCGAAGATGTTGCGGGGCATCAGTCGCACCTGACTTGTCGACGGTATGTCCTCGAACGCTCCCTCGTCGATCGCGAGTGAGACAGTCGAAGCGGTGGTGCCCGGCTCGATCT
>NZ_BAAILK010000026.1:504754-508400 GCF_054589475.1 Rhodococcus sp. no. 34 | reverse complement strand
CGGCCACAGCGCCGACGACGACGCCGCGGTACTGTACCGAGGATCCGACTCGCAGCGCACCGGCACTGGCGGGGACGACAGCACTGACCTGCGGTGTGGAACCGGTGGAGTCCGTACCTCTGCTGAACAAGAAGACGTAGGCGAGGATCAGGATGACCACGGCGAGTAAACCCCGCAGTGCCAGGGTGATTCGGCTGGAATTCGTGACGATCATCCGGTCAGCCCGGGTACGTGAGGTTTGAGTCCCCACAGCGCAATGGTCATCGCGACGTCGGTGAATGCAAGGAAGACGATGCTGGTGCGCAACGCTCGTCCGGCGGCTCGTCCGACGCCTTCGGGTCCACCCGTCGCGGTGTAACCGTAGTAGCAGTGCACGAGGGTCACGACGACCGCGAACACCATGACTTTTATCAAGGACAACCAGATGTCGTTGGGAGAGAGGAAAAGACTGAAGTAGTAGCCGTACGTTCCCTCCGACTGGCCTTTGACCCGGATCACCGCAAGCGCCGTTGCCATGTACGAAGCAAACAGGCCGACCAGGTACAGCGGGACCACCGCGATGAGCGCCGCGATCATTCGGGTGGTGACCAGGTACCGCAGCGAGGGAATCGCCATGACTTCGAGCGCGTCGATTTCCTCGGAGATCCGCATCGCTCCGAGCTGCGCGGTGAATCCGGTTCCGACCTTGGCTGCCAGGGTGATTGCGGCAACGAGTGGTGCCACCTCGCGAGTATTCGCGATGGCGGACATCACGCCGGACAGCGGTGCGAGACCGACGAGGTTGAGTCCGCGGTAGCCCTCGAGCCCGATCTGGGAACCGGCGAAGAACGAGATCGCGAAGATCACGACGACGCTGCCGCCTCCGGCGAGCAGGGTGCCCGAACCGAATGCCACCTGGGCGACGAGACGGGCGACTTCACGCCAATAGCGCTTGAGGGTTGCCGGAATCGAGGTGATGACACGCGCGTGGAACGTGAACTGATCGCCGAGCCGACTCAGGCCGTCGACGGTCCGCGAACTGACCCTCTTGGCACGAATTGCGATGGGCAGGTGCATCAATAGGCACCTTTCACCGAGACGAACAGTGGGTAGAACTGAGTAATTGCGAGGTTGGCGACAAACACGAGGACAAACGAGAGCACGACGGTCTCGTTGACTGCGTCGCCGACGCCTTGAGCTCCGCGCTTGACGGTCAGGCCCTTGTAGCAGGCCACGATTCCCGAGATGAGAGCAAAGGCAACGGCTTTGATGCCGGAGACGACGAAGTCGCTGGGTTGACTGAATTGAACGAGATTGC
Source organism: Rhodococcus sp. no. 34 (assembly GCF_054589475.1). Taxonomy (NCBI): domain Bacteria; kingdom Bacillati; phylum Actinomycetota; class Actinomycetes; order Mycobacteriales; family Nocardiaceae; genus Rhodococcus; species Rhodococcus sp. no. 34. Next base: position 507,103 of record NZ_BAAILK010000026.1, on the reverse strand, counting down.
GCAGGAAACTCTGTGCGGTGCCGTCGAGTATCAGGACGTGAACGAAGAGGCTTGCGCCCAAACCGATTACGAGAACTATCGAGTTCAGTAGGAGGCAGACGACGGCAATGGCGATCATCCGGGGTACGACCAGGCGTTCGAGCACGGGTAGACCGAGCACTTCGAGTGCATCGATTTCCTCGCGTATCGTTCGCGCTCCCAAATCTGCGCAGATTGCGGAACCGCCGACACCGGCGATGATCAGGGCGCACACCAGGGGGCCGGCCTGTCCGATGATGAGGAACGCGACGACGGCACCGCTGTACGCACCCGCGCCGATTTGATCTGCGAGCGCACCGATCTGCAGTGCTACCCCGACACCGAGGGGAATCATCACCAGAGCGGACGCGACCGAGGTGACGTGGGCGAGAAACCACATCTGGTCGAGCGCCTCACGCCAGGCGAGGCGCTTGTGTCGAAGAGACGTGAACGCCGCAACGCACACGCGAACGGTGAAGGTGAAGAGCAGTCCGATCTCGGAGAGCAGGTTCGAGAACATGTTCGTCTTGGCGGGGGAGACAGCAGTTGTTTCCCCGGTTGTTCCATTCCCGGTCGTCGTAGCTTCGGTGCTCACGCCATCCCCCTCTCCGGCCGAATCGTTCTGGTCGGGTTTCTTCGATCACACTCGGGAGCCCGAAGTGCTCCAGGTCACGTTCGGAGACGGTATCAGGAAACTGACTCTGAAGTAAGTTCCAACTCGGCCACTTCATCACCGGGCGCGAGTGTCGACGCGGAACTTTCGTTTGCGTCCACGCAACCTTCCCGGCGAGAGCCCGAAATGCGGCGGGTGCACAATGAGTGAATGCCACGATCAAGCCCCATTTCCGCTTGGAAGTCCCTTCGCGAAGGCAACGAGCGATTTGTCAACGACGCGTCCATTCACCCCAGCCAGGGAATCGCGGACCGCGCGAAACTCGTCGATGGGCAGCACCCCACAGCGGTGCTGTTCGGTTGCGGTGATTCGCGCGTAGCCGCCGAGATCATCTTCGACCAGGGGCTCGGCGACATGTTCGTCGTGCGCACTGCAGGTCACGTGCTCGACGATTCGGTGCTCGGTTCCATCGAGTACGCGGTTCACGTGCTCAACGTGCCGCTCATCGTCGTACTCGGGCACGACGGTTGCGGTGCCGTGAAGGCAACGCTCGACGCCCTGGACGAGGGCGCAGTTCCCGACGGATTCATCCGCAGTGTGGTCGAGCGTGTTGCTCCGTCCATCCTGATGGGCCGCAACGAGGGCTTGTCCACCGTGGACGAACTCGAAGGCCGTCACGTCGTGGAGACCGGCTCGCTGATCATGCAGAGGTCCCGGATCATCGCCGACAAGGTGGACAAGGGTGCGTGCGCGATCGTCGGCGTCACGTACACGTTGTCCGACGGTCACATGCGAGTTCAGGGCGCAGTCGGCGACATCGGCGAGAGCGTCGAGACCGTCGAGGGTTAGATCTTCCGGGGCAGTGGTACCTGGCAGCAGACAATGGGTACCGACACGCCGCCTCAGCTGACGGTTAGTGGACCCTGCGCCAACTACCGTTGAGTCCGTGTTGGAACCTAATGGACCACTGCCCCCCGAGATCTACTGGCGTCGCCGGGCGCTGGCCATTGGTGCCGCCGTCATTGCACTGGCGTTGATCATCTGGGCGGCGTCCGCCCTCTTCGGCGGTGGAAGTGATACCCCGGAGGCCGACTCGGCCGCTGCGAGTTCCTCGCTGACGACGGACGTCTCCTTCACCCCCAACCCTTCCGGTTCCAACGCGCCGGAGGGTGGCGGTGGCTCGGGTGGCGGCGCTGCCGGTGGATCAGGTGGCTCGGGCACGCAGGCTTCGGGATCGTCTTCGTCTTCTTCCTCTTCGTCGACCACCGGGGCTCCGGTCCCGGCCGGTCAGTGCGCCGACTCGTCGCTGGCAGTCAAAGCCACTGCAGACAAGGCGACCTTCGCTCCCGGCGAAGAGCCGTCGTTCACGATCGTCATCACCAACATCGGTTCGGCACCCTGTGATCGAGATCTGGCGGGTGGCCTTCAGCAGGTGCTCGTCTACAGCATCGACGGCAAGACCCGGTTGTGGTCCAACGTCGACTGCTACCCACAGCCCGCAGCCGACGTACGCAATCTCGCGCCCGGCGAGCAAGCCGCGTTCAAGGTCGCCTGGTCGGCCACGACGTCGACCCCCGAGTGCGCGACCGCGCAGAACCCCGAGCGCAATCCGGTGGGCGCAGGCGCTTACACGGTTGTCGGGCAGCTCGGTGCACTGCGAAGCTCCCCGGAGCCGTTCAACATCGCATGAGCGCGGGCAAGCCCGAACAGGCCCGCTA
>NZ_BAAILK010000026.1:501526-504682 GCF_054589475.1 Rhodococcus sp. no. 34 | reverse complement strand
TTGAAGGATCCGGTGATCGACGTCTCCGCGAGCCGGGAAAGTCCCTCACGGATGTGACGCGCCCACAGCCCGCCGATGCCCTCGACCGACTGCAGATCGGCAGCCGTAGCGGCCAGCAGCGACTGGAGAGTGCCGAAGGATCCGACCAACCGGTGGATCTGATGGAACTGCAATCGAGGTACACGCATCAGCACGCGATATCCGCGAGGAGTCATCGGAGTGTCGAGGGCTTCGATCGTGCCCGGATAACCGAGAACACGCGCAAGAGTCGTGAGATCGAGTAGATCGGCGTCGGTGACGCGATCGAGTGCGACGAGGACGTTGTCCATCGCCGCGGTGCCGATGGGTTCGGGACCGGCAAGATAGTCCCGAACGATGAGTTGACGTGCAATGTCGTTGTCGCCGACCAGTTCTTCGAGCTGCAGTGCCAACTGGCGACCGTCGGTGCCGAGCTCGAGGACATCCTGTTCGATTTCGATCGACACGCGGCGAACCATTTCCAAGCGCTGTACGACGGTCAACGCGTCGCGCAGAGTCACGAAATCCTCGATCTCGACGACCGACAGTTGCCGTGTCACTTCGTCGAGTCGCGCTTTGTATCGTTCGAGCGTCGCGACGGCCTGGTTGGCGCGCGAAAGTATGGTGGCCGAGCCGTCGATGACGTGCCGGATGCCGCCGACGTACACACTGACGATCGACATCGACTGACTGACCGAGACCACGGGATAGCCGGTCTGAATTGCCGTGCGCTCGGCAGCGCGGTGCCTCGTGCCGGATTCGACGGTGGGAATCTTGTGATCGGGAACCAGCTGGACGTTGGCACGCACGATGCGTGTGCCGTCCGTCGAGAGGACAACCGCGCCGTCCATCTTCGACAGCTCGCGCAATCGGGTCGGTGCGAACTCCACGTCGAGGTTGAATCCGCCGTCACACAACGCTTCCATTTCCTCGTCGTATCCGAGGACGATCAGCGCGCCGGTACGGCCGCGCAGAATTCGTTCGAGCCCGTCTCGCAAAGCGGTACCCGGCGCCAACCTGGCGATGGTCTCTCGCAATGCCGACGACGACTGTGTGTCCGCCATCGCACTGATCATTGAGAAACTCCCTGCTGAGGTCGATGTCACTTCGGTCGGGTCCGATGCCTGCGCCGGACTGATCCCCGTTTAGATTACCTATCCATGAGTAGTACCTGGACCCTGCCTGATGACCTGACTGTCCCGGAGCCGGTCGAATTCTTTCCGGCCGCCGGCGAGAAGCTGCCTCAGCACTGGTCGAAATGCTTCGGCTGCGGCGACGACCAGCCTGCGGGAATGGCGATGAGTTTCAGGGCTGGTAACGGACTGGAAGTGACCGGTCGTCTGGAGGTCGCCAAGAAGTATCAGGGCGGTCCAGGTGTCATTCACGGCGGCATTCTGTCGACGGCATTCGACGAGGCTCAAGGTATGGCATGTATGGCTCTCGGCTCGCCGGTGGTGACCGGGCACCTCGAGATCGACTTCGCCCGGCCGATCCCGTTGGGATCGGTGCTCGAATTCCGGGCTCGCATCGACGGCGTTGTGCGCCGCAAGGTCTACACCAGTGCAGAAGCGGTGATCGTCGAAGGTCCGACAGCGGATCCGGACACGGTGGTGGGAACGTCCCGGGGACTGTTCCTGACCATCACCTCGGAACACTTCGCCAAGACCAAGGAGTTCGTGGACGGCGAACCGACGTCCCCGTTCGGCACCTCGTCGGTCTGACGAGGTAGTCGGCCGAACGACGATCACTTCACCGGCGTGAGCTTGGGGCGAGACGGGGCTTGTTTGCCGCCCATCAATCCGGCGTAGGCCAGTGCCTCGGCCAGATTCGCTACTTCGTTGACGCGCATGCCGGGAATGTTCGGGCCGGAATCGACCGGCACGATGGCGCTGGTGAATCCCAGTCGGGCAGCTTCGATCAGCCGTCGGTTCACCCCGGCAACCCGTCGAACCTCCCCGGCGAGTCCGACCTCGCCGAGGATGACGAGCCCCTTGGGGACGGGTTTGGCTTTCACGGCGGAAGCGACCGCAATGGCGAGAGCCAGATCGGCACCCGGCTCGGTCATCCGCATACCGCCGACGGTCGCGGCGTAGACGTCGGCCTTCGAGATCGACACTCCGACGCGGCGTTCCAACACGGCCAGAACCATGGCCACACGGGCGGTGTCGAGCCCGCTGACGGCTCGGCGAGGTGTCGGTAGCGGCGTGGCGGCGACGAGCGCCTGAACTTCACCGAGTAGAGGTCGCTTACCGTCCATCATCACGGTGACGGCAGTGCCTTCCACAGCTTCTTCACGGTGATGCAGGAACAGGCCGGACGGATCGCTGATCTCGTTGATGCCCTGCTCGCTCAGCTCGAAGCATCCGACCTCGTCGGCCGCACCGAATCTGTTCTTCACGCCGCGGACCATGCGCAGGGTGGAGTGCTTGTCACCTTCGAAGTGCAGAACCACGTCCACGAGATGCTCGAGCGAGCGCGGACCGGCGACGGCGCCGTCCTTGGTGACGTGGCCGATCAGAAGCACCGGGATTCCACTGGCCTTGGCCAGGGAGGTCAGGGCGCTGGTGACGGCCTTGACCTGAGTCACGCCGCCGACGACCCCGTCGACGTCGGCAGCAAGCATGGTCTGCACCGAGTCGACGATGACCAGTGTCGGTTTGACCTGCTCGATGTGGCCGAGGATGGTCGCGAGATCGGATTCGGCCGCCAGATACATCCGTTCGTGGACAGAGTTGGTGCGATCTGCCCGAAGCCGAACCTGACCGGCAGACTCCTCGCCCGTGACGTACAACGCTCGATCATCCGCGCTGCGCATCGCCCAGCGGTAGACGACCTCGAGAAGTAGCGTCGATTTTCCGACGCCGGGTTCGCCCGCGAGCAGCACCACCGAACCCGGTACGACGCCACCGCCGAGGACGCGGTCCAACTCACCGATCCCCGTGGGTTTGGCCTGCGTCGAGGTGCTGTCGATCTGTGTCAGCGGCGTGGCCGGCGTCGTAGGCAGCACGGCGCTTGATCCTGCTTTGGCGAGTGAGGCGCCGGCGCGACTGGCGACGGGTGCCACTACGGCGACCTCGGTCATCGAGCCCCACGAATCGCAGTCCGGACATCTACCGACCCACTTGGGCACTACCGACT
>NZ_BAAILK010000026.1:489060-501460 GCF_054589475.1 Rhodococcus sp. no. 34 | reverse complement strand
GGCATTCGGAGCAGCGGTAGTTCGATTTCACTTTGGCCACCGGGACAGACTAGAGGCGGGGTCCGACATGGACCCCGCCTCTAGTGTGATTTTGAAGTTGTTCTGCGAGGCGCATTGTGCGCCTTGATAATTCGAGGCTCAGTGCCCAGCTTCTGCAACGTCGGGCGACTTGTCCGACTCGTTGCGCTCGAGCTGCGGGCCTGCGTCGACAGGTACGTCGACGGTGACCGATCCGGCCTTCTCGAACTTGAAGGTGATCGGGACGGTCAAGCCGGGGCGAACGCCTGCCTTGATGTCCTGCAGAACGACGAGAGAGAGCGCAGCGGGTGCGTCGTCGTTCTCTTCGTTGTTCTTGATCTGGGTCTCGGCCTCGGTCGCGGCGCCTTCGCCTGCGGGCAACTGACCGGCCTGCAGCGACGTCTGCGGCTTGATCGTCAAGCCACCTACCTCTTCACCTGCGATGACGCGTGCTGCGTAATCGGTGGTGATGCTGACGAGCTTGTCCGTGGTCTCGGCGCTGTCGTTCACGACGGTGAACGCGAGCACGGCGTTGCCGCCCGGCTCGATGCTGTACTCCTCGGACGAGGGGTAAGCGATGTGCACGTTGCGCAGTGCGATCTCACCGAGGTCGGCGCTGTTGCCGTTCACGGCGGCCTGCTGGACGGCGGTCTGGCTCACCTGTCCGGAACCGCAAGCGGACAGCGCGATGGCTGCGCCTGCAGCCAGTGCAATGGCGGTAGCGACTCGACGAGTCGGCTTACGGATAGCAGTCACGATTTGTCCTCCACGGCGTCAGGTTCGCACTCCACTAGGCAGAGTAGTAGATAAGGTCCCGCGGGCTGGCCGTCGGGTCGCCACAACGGTTGTCTGCGTGGGCTTTCAGTCCGTTACGCAGGGGTGCTCCAGACCAGTTGAATGCACGTACAACAAGCCCTGTCAACCCCTACGCTCGAGCAAGGATGCCCCTGACCTGCACAGTTGATGAGTGGTCGGTTCTTTCACGTGTTAAACTAGTGGAATCGAAAGGGGCACGGGACACATGATTTTCAAGGTCGGAGACACCGTCGTATACCCCCATCACGGTGCGGCGCTGATCGAAGCTATCGAAACCCGCACCATCAAGGGTGAGCAGAAGGAGTACCTGGTTCTGAAGGTCGCTCAAGGCGATCTCACAGTACGGGTTCCTGCAGACAACGCAGAGTACGTCGGAGTTCGTGACGTGGTCGGCCAAGAAGGCCTCGACAAGGTTTTCCAGGTTCTGCGAGCACCGCACACCGAAGAGCCCACCAACTGGTCTCGTCGATACAAGGCAAATCTCGAGAAGCTTGCCTCAGGTGACGTGAACAAGGTTGCAGAAGTTGTTCGTGACCTGTGGCGTCGTGAGCAGGACCGCGGACTTTCCGCTGGTGAGAAGCGCATGCTCGCCAAGGCTCGTCAGATTCTCGTCGGAGAGCTCGCGCTCGCCGAGGGCACTGACACCGAGAAGGCAGAGACCATTCTCGACGAGGTCCTCGCGGCCGCGTCCTGACTGCAACACAACAAAGCTGACAGTGGCAGTAGTAGCCCTGGTACCTGCCGCAGGTCGGGGAGTGCGATTGGGCGAGAAATTGCCCAAGGCATTTGTCGAACTCGGTGGGTGCACCATGCTTGCACGCGCGGTCGATGGACTCCGGAAATCCGGAGCGATCGACCGCGTTGTTGTCATTGTGCCGCCTGAACTGGTCGAATCCGTCGTAGCCGACCTCGGTCGTGCAGCGGACGTCGACGTCGTCGGTGGTGGTGCCAAAAGAACCGATTCGGTTCGAGCCGGCCTCAGTGCTGCCGGCGACGCAGATTTTGTACTCGTGCACGATGCCGCACGGGCATTGACACCGCCGGCGTTGATCGCGCGCGTCGTCGGTACTCTCCGAGCCGGCAGCTCCGCTGTCATCCCGGTACTTCCGGTTACCGACACGATCAAGTCGGTCGACGTACTCGGCGCAGTCACCGGTACGCCTCTGCGTTCGGAGTTGCGTGCGGTTCAAACTCCCCAAGGATTCTCCACCGACGTCCTGCGCAGTGCGTACGACGCCGGTGACGTCGCCGCGACCGACGACGCCGCTCTGGTCGAGCGTCTCGGTGTTTCGGTGCAGACGATTCCCGGCGACGCCCTCGCCTTCAAGATCACCACTCCGCTCGACCTGGTCCTTGCACGGGCGCTCCTGAGCTCGGAGACAGCGTTGAGTGCGGATTCACAGGACGGAAATTAGATGCGCGTCGGTCTCGGCACGGATGTTCATCCCATCGAGGTCGGTCGTCCTTGCTGGATGGCCGGGTTGCTGTTCGAGGAAGCAGACGGGTGCTCGGGCCATTCGGACGGCGACGTCGCCGTCCACGCGCTGTGTGACGCGTTGCTCTCTGCGGCGGGCCTCGGTGACCTCGGTTCGGTTTTCGGCACCGGCAGGCCCGAATGGGACGGCGTGAGCGGCGCTCGAATGCTTGCCGAGGTTCGCCGACTGCTCGAAGAGAACCAGTTCGCCGTCGGCAACGCCGCGGTGCAGGTCATCGGCAACCGTCCGAAGATCGGGCCGCGTCGCGACGAGGCGCAGAAGGTGCTTTCCGAGATACTGGGCGCGCCTGTTTCTGTGTCCGCGACCACCACGGACGGCCTCGGCTTGACCGGTCGAGGCGAGGGGATCGCCGCCATGGCCACCGCGTTGGTCATGACAACCGAACACGACAGGTAAGATCGCTGGTCGTGACCCTGCGCCTATACGACACCGGTACGCGGGCCCTTCGGGATTTTGTTCCGTTGGCCCCCGGACATGCATCGGTGTACCTGTGTGGGGCGACAGTTCAGGGTGATCCTCACATCGGACACGTTCGCAGCGGCGTCGCTTTCGACGTGCTGCGTCGCTGGCTGTTGGCGCACGGCAACGACGTTGCCTTCGTGCGCAACGTGACGGACATCGACGACAAGATTCTCAACAAGGCCGCCGGCGCCGGTCGACCTTGGTGGGAGTGGGCGGCGACGTTCGAGCGGTCGTTCACGTGGGCCTACGACCAACTGGGTGTGCTGCCACCGTCCATCGAGCCACGGGCCACCGGCCACGTGACGCAGATGGTCGAGATGATGGAACGTCTGATCGAGAACGGCCACGCGTACGCGGCGGGCGGTGACGTCTACTTCGACGTGCAGAGCTACCCCGAGTACGGCGCACTGTCCGGCCACAAACTCGACGACGTTCATCAGGGCGAGAGTGCGGCCGAGGGCAAGCGCGATCCTCGCGACTTCACCCTATGGAAGGCCGTCAAGCCCGGTGAGCCCTCGTGGCCGACGCCGTGGGGACCTGGCCGTCCGGGCTGGCACCTCGAGTGCTCGGCCATGGCGGAGTTCTACCTCGGGGCCGCATTCGACATCCATTGTGGTGGACGCGATCTCGTCTTCCCACACCACGAGAACGAAATTGCGCAGGCCAAGTGCGCCGGCGACGATTTCGCTCAGTACTGGTTGCACAACGGCTGGGTCACGATGAGTGGCGAGAAGATGTCCAAGTCGTTGGGCAACGTTCTCTCGGTGCCGAACGTGCTCAAGAAGGTTCGTCCGCAAGAACTTCGGTACTACCTCGGTAGTGCGCACTACCGTTCCAATCTCGAGTACTCGGACGAGGCGTTGGACGAAAGTGCGAAGTCCTACCAGGGGCTCGAGTCGTTCGTCCTGCGCACACACAAGCGTGCGGGCGGCGTCGAACTCGGTACGTGGACCGAAGGTTTCGCGGCGGCTCTCGACAACGACTTGTCGGTGCCGATCGCGTTGGCCGAGATTCACGGCAAGGCGAGCGAGGGTAATTCCGCGCTCGCTGCCGGTGATCTCGACGCGGCTCGGGTGGCTGCCGGCCAGGTGCGGGCCATGCTCGCGATCCTGGGCGTCGACCCACTCGACGAGCATTGGACGCAGTCCGGTGGCGACACCGAGACGGCAATGGAAGCTTTGGACGTGTTGGTGCGGGCCGATCTCGATCGTCGGCAGCAGGCACGTACGGAAAAGAACTGGGCGGTGGCGGACGAGGTCCGCGATCGCCTCATCAAGGCGGGTATCGAAGTAACCGATACTCCCGACGGACCCGAATGGTCCCTTAAGGCAGGGCAGTAACAATGGCTGGAAACTCGAGCAGGCGCGGCGCAGTCCGTAAGGGCGGCACCAAGAAGGGCCAGGTTGCCGGTTCCGGCGGTAAGCACCGTCGCGGTCTCGAAGGGCGTGGCGCTACGCCGCCCGCCGAGGCACGCACCAAGCATCCCGCGGCAAAGCGTGCAGCGCGCGCCGCACGTGCCGACGAGAAGCAGGGCCGCGGTGGCCGTCCGGGTCCGGGCCGCAAGGTTCTCGACGGTCCCGAGACAGTGCTCGGACGCAACCCGGTGGTCGAGTGCCTACGCGCCGGCGTTCCGGCGACTGCACTGTGGGTCGCCGTCGGCACCGAGAGCGACGATCGACTGAAGGAATCCGTTCAGCTCGCTGCGGATGCCGGCATCTCGATCCTCGAGGTCCCCCGCACCGATCTGGATCGCCTCAGCGCCAACGGTCTTCACCAGGGCATCGCCCTGCAGGTTCCGCCGTACCGCTACGCGCACCCGGACGATCTTCTCTCGGAGGCACGCAAGCATGCCGAGCCGCCGCTGCTCGTCGCGCTGGACAACATCACCGATCCCCGCAACCTGGGTGCCGTCGTGCGCTCGGTCGCAGCTTTCGGTGGACACGGCGTCGTGATTCCGGAGCGTCGTAGCGCGAGCGTGAGTGCTGTCGCTTGGCGTACCAGCGCCGGCGCTGCCGCTCGTTTGCCGATTGCTCGGGCAACCAACCTCACCCGCACGCTCAAGGACTGGGCATCGAAGGGTGTTCAGGTCGTCGGTCTCGACGCCGAGGGCGACACCACTCTCGACGATTTCGACGGCAGCGGTCCCGTTGTGATCGTGGTCGGTTCCGAGGGCAAGGGTCTTTCGCGCCTCGTCCGCGAGAACTGCGACGCGATCCTGTCGATTCCGATGGCCGGTCCGGTCGAGTCGCTCAACGCCTCGGTTGCCGCCGGAGTCGTCCTGGCGGATATCGCCCGCAGGCGTCGTAGCAGCTGAGTTGTAACGGCTTTCGGGTGAGTCTGGCGGGGTTCTAGCTCCGTACCGACCAGGCTTCCCACAGTGCAGCGTAGGAACCGTCCGCGCCGATCAGTTCGTCATGTGTCCCGCTCTCGACTACGCGGCCACCGCTCATGACGAGTATGCGATCGGCGCGGACTGCTTGGCTCAGCCGGTGTGCGATCACCACGGCGGTCCTGCCGGCGACTGCGAGCTCGGCTGCCTGATCGAGTAGACCGGCTGCGGTGGTTCCGGCTTCGGCAGTCGCCTCGTCGAGGATGACGACGGGAGGATCGAGCAGAGCCAGTCGGACGAGGGCTATGTGCTGTGCCTGCGCCGCCGTCAACTGGTACCCACCGGCCCCGACCCTGGTCTCGAGTCCGTCCGGAAGTTCATGAATCCATTGAGCTTTCATCGTGTCGACGGCTTCGGCGATCTTCGCATCGTCCGAATCTGGTGCACACAACCGGAGATCGTCGGCGATCGTCCCGACGAACACGTGAACTTCCTGGCTGACGAGGACGACTTCGTGCCGAAGTTCGGCATCACTCAGGTCGTCAATCAGTGTGCCGTCGACGGTGATTCGCCCGTCCCCGACGGGAATGATGCCGGCAATCAGTTTGGCGAGCGTGGTCTTTCCGGCGCCGCTGCTTCCGACGACGGCGATTCGTTCCCCCGGTGCGATCGAGATCGAGATCGAATCGATCACCGGGGTGGAGTTGTCGTACGAGTAGGAAACCCGGTCCACCTCGACGCCGATGGGTTCGGACCGATCCGAGGCAGGAATGCTCGTGGGCCGCCCGGGCATCGCGGTGACTCCGATCAGGCGAGCCAGGCTGGCACCCGCATCCTGCAATTCGTCGATGTTCGAGAGAAATACCGCGATGGGGCTGAACAGACTGTGGAAGTAGAGGGCGGCGGCGGTAGCGGCCCCGATGGACACCGAGCCTGTGGTCACGAGCCAGTAGCCGACGCTCAGGACGGCGGCCAGTCCGAGCAGTTCGGCGCCGTTGAGTTGGGCGAAGAAGTTGGTGCGCAGGCGAACTGCCTGCATGTCGAAGCTGATGGCGTGCTCGGAGGTCTCGGCGATTCGGCCGATGTGCTCGTCTGTTCGCCGCAGGGCAGTGACAGTGCCTGCGCCTCCGAGAGTTTCGATGAGCTGTTGTCCCCGCCTGGCCTGCGCAGCGCGAGAGCGTCGGTAGACGGGTCCGGAGCGTCGGAGGAAATGACGAAGAGCGAAATAGTGAATCGGCGCAACGGCAACGATTGCCACGGTGAAGCGCCAATCGATCACTCCCACACCGACAAGCGTCAGTGAAATCATGAACAGGGCAGACACGGTGGCGGGTAGTACTCGCGCGATGACGGTGTTTACCGCTTCGACGTCGCCCGAGACCCGGGAAATCAGATCACCGGTTCCGGCATCCTCGACCAGTGACGACGGCTGCGCGAGGGTGGCGGCGAACACGTCCTCGCGAAGATCGGCCAGCACGTTCTGCGCGACATTCGCCAGAAGCTGTGTGCTCCACCAGGTCAGCGCAACTCCTGCTGCCGCTGCGCCGAGCATGAACGCGGTGATACGCAGGAGTGAGGCAAACGGTTTGCCCTCCGTGACCGCATCGACCATGAGTCCGAGCAGTGCCGGGGTGGACAGGCCGCAGGCCGTAGCAGAGAGAAGCACGACGGTCGTGAGTGCGAGCGCTCGCTTGCGTGGCCGAAGCAGTGCGATCAATGCGCGGACGGTCTGCTTGGTCGACGCGATCGGCAGGGCAGATACAACCGGAACAGCAGATGCATCCGGAAGGGTATCGGTCACAGCGACTCTCCCTCCCGAACGCCGTGGTCGATCGTGACGACACGGTCACACGAATGGAGCAGGGTCGGGCTCGAGGTGATCACCAGAATGGCCTTGTCGGGGAAGTTTCTCAGGGAGTGTGCAATTCGATGCTCGGTGACAGAGTCCACGGAAGTGGTGGGTTCGTGGAGGACCAGGATCGGCTGGGGTTGATGGAGAGCGCGGGCGAGGAGAAGGCGTTGGCGTTGACCTCCGGAGAGTTTCTTTCCTTGCTCGCCTACCTCGGAGAGGTGGCCGTCGGGCAGATGCGTCAACACGTCGTCGAGCGCAGATGACGTCATTGCCGACGAGTCGACGTTCGGTGCAGCCAGATTGTCGAAGACGGTGCCGGTGAACACGGTTCCTTCATGGGCGGAGACGAACACCTGATCACGAACTCCGTCCGGGCCGAGGTCGGTTGCATCGGTGCCGAATACGAAGTAAGAGTCGGGGGCGAGCGGGGTCTGATAGGCGAGTTGTCGTGCCAGTCGGTCGGCGGAATCGTCAGCGCGCACACCCACCACTTCTCCGCGGCGAGCTGAGACGACGGTTCCGTTGTCCGCCGAAATCAATAGGGCGTCTTCAGTTCTGGCAGGTTCGGTCGCGGCCGTGGGGGCCAGCGATTCGATCAGGTGTGGCTCGGCCAACAGTTCGGACAGTCTGCGCGCGGAACCTCGCTTGGCAGCGAGTTCGGCACCGAAGAACCCCAGCGTTTCCATCGGACCGGCAATCACTCTGCTCAAGCCGACAACGGTGACGAAGTTGCCCACGGTGATCGTGCCTTGATGCGCCATCCACGCGGCTCCAAGCGCAACCGAAGCCAGCACCAACGCGGAGACCCCGGAATTGAGCGCGGTCAGGCTGGACATTGCTCTGACCGTCCGGATCGCTGCCTTCATCGACTCCCGGCTCGCGTTGACGTATCGCGACAGGGCGGTGGGTTCAGCCCCGAAACCCTTCAGTACCCGCAGTCCCAGCGTGAAATCCGTTGCAAGCATGCCTGCCTCGGCTGCCTTCTTCTGCTCTGCATACACGCGCTCGTCCAACGGACCGCTGATCTTGTGGATGAATATGAGCTGCGCAGCGGTGATGAGTACGACGATCAGTGCGAGCGGCCACGAGACGAAGGCAAGCGAAATCACTGCCGCGACGAGCCCCGCAAATGCCGAGCCCTGTTCGGCGACAACCCAGGAGAAGCCCGAGACGTGTGAGGCATCCGAGGTAGAGATGGTGAGAACTTCACCGGTCGAACGCTGAGCTTTCATCCCCCTGGCATCGAGTATTCGTCTGGCAGCATTCAGTCGTAGGTCGTGTTCGCCGTAGACGAAGACCTGCGTGTTCAGGCGAACTGCGATGCGCCACGACAGAGCGAGTCCCACGAACAGAGTACATAGCACCGCAAGCCACACGAGAAGTGCTGTGCTGTCGGACTTTCCGATTGCCCGGTCGACGACGGTGCCGATCAGCACCGGGATGAGGGCTTGAGCTACCTGATACGACGCCTGCCCGGTGACGGCTGCAACCAGTCGCGGGCCGCGTCCGGAGGAGAATGATCCGACTCGGATCATCTCCATCGGACCGGAACGAGTTTCGGGCAGCGCTGACACTCGTGAAACTCCTCGCCCAGATCTGAACACTCGTTGTGCAGTTCTACGGTAGAGCCGGTACGAGTGCGGAAAGTGCTCGCAGATGCCAAGGGCTACGCGGCAGCGGACAGATGGAGTATCGACACCCCATTACCGGGATCGGGTCTCGATATACCTGGCTGGTCGAAACAAAGTACGTTTGCGAAGAGAGCTGACAGAAGATGAAGAGCACTACCCGAATAGTGGCTGCGTTGGCCGCGATTGCCCTGCTCGCAGGCTGCCAGAGCAGCACCGAGTCAACAGCGTCGGAGGGCACGACGCAGTTGGCCGAGGCCGGCGCGCTGCCGGTCACCGTTGATCACGCGTACGGGTCGACCACCATCGAGACCGAACCTCAGCGGATCGTGACGATCGGCTGGAACAGCCAGGATTCGGTCCTCGCACTGGGCAAGACACCCGTCGCCATGGAGTCGTTCAGTGGGGCAGGCTTGGAGAACGGCATCCTGCCGTGGGACGAAGAATTGTTGGGCGATGTCGAACCCACGTTGCTCGACAGCACGTCCGGTGTGCCGTTCGAGCAGATCCTGGCGTTGGAGCCGGACGTGATCATCGCAGTGGTCTCGGGAATCACCGAAGACGACTATGCACGTCTTTCCCAGATCGCACCCACCATTCCGTTCAAGGAGACCGCATGGGCGACCACGTGGCAGGAACAGTTGTCGACCATCGGATCAGTACTCGGCCAACCGAAGCGGGCTGCCGAGCTGATCGAGGAAACTGACGATTCCATAGCCGACCTGGCTGCCGGATCCCCGAATCTGAACGGGAAAACCTTGACCTTCCTCTCGGGAAACATCGACGGCCTCACCAATTACTGCGCTGACGACGGCCGAGTCATCCTGATGTCCCAGCTCGGACTGAAGCAGTCGGCCGGAAGCGCAGAGCTGTGCGGCGACACCCAGGGGTCGGTGACTGCATCGCGCGAACAGTACAACGAACTGGACGCGGACGTGATCGTGCTCAACGACGCGAGTGGGCAGGGGCTCCCCGGATTGATGGGGGACAAGTTGTTTGCCGACCTGCCGGCAGTCAAGGACGGCAGGCTGATTCAGCAGCTCGGTCTGGCACGAGTCATGGCCTTGGCTTCACCCACGTCGCTGAGCGTCAAATATGCTTTCGCGGAACTGGTCTCGAAGATGAACGGGTTCTGACCAGTTAGGCTGACAACTCGCACGCGTCCGAGTAGTAGTTCTTCGGTGTGCGTCCGGTGACCTTGCGGAACACGCTGGTGAAGGCGCTGGGGGTTTCGTATCCGACGCGACGGCTTACCGTCGAAACAGGAACGCCCGCAGCGAGATAGGACATCGCAGCGCGGACGCGAACTTGAATTCGCCACTCGGTGAAGGACATCCCCGTGCCTTGAGAGAACACGCGGCTCAGGGTGCGGGGGCTTCCGCCGACCACGTAGGCCCAATCGGCAAGCCCGCGTTGATCGGCGGGGTCGGCGATCAGGCGGCGTGCAACGGCGAGGGCCCGGGGATCGGCGGGCATCGGTACTGCGACATCAGCCGCCTCGATGGGCGCGAGCGTGTCGAAGACTACGGATTCGGCGCGCAAGCGAGCCTCGGTAGGCATATTTCGCTGGTGCAGATGGATGAGCATCGTCTTGACGACGTCGTCGATGCCGATGATCGCGGGTTTTGTCCACGGGTGGGGGAACGACTCGGGCCGGAAATAGGTGAAACGAGCCTCGGTGGATGCGCCGAGCGTGATGCGCCGTGGAGTTCCAGCCGGAATCCACATGCCGACCGTCGGTGGTATCTGCCAACGAACGTCGTCGATGTACGCGCTCATCTCGCCGGAAGCGCCCCAGAGGAGTTCGTGTTCGGGATGGCGGATCTCGCGCCACGCGCGCTTCTGATCACGCCCGATGGTGGACGTCGTCATCGAGAAGGGGAGCGGAACGTACCGGCCTGCCGGCACAGCCCAGTACGGAAATCCTGTGGAACTCATCGGTGGATCATACCGCGAATGACTTAGGTAATGCTTTCCTATTTGATTCTTGATGCAGGCGCGACGGAAGTGTGATCGCCACAAAAGATCGAGGGTGGCACCGAGTCCGAAGACTCGATGCCACCCTCGAACACATTCCCCGACGGAGTGTTTACAGGTGGAGCAGGCGGAGCGAGTGAATCAGCTGCCGTTGGCCAGGACACCGCTGATGATGTCGGAGATGAAGCCGGCCGGGTTGTCCAGGATGGAGGATCCGGCCGAACCGGTTCCGCCCTCGCCGTCAGAAGAGCCGAAGCCCAGATCTGCCGAGCCCGATGCGGCCGCCTCGCCGGGGTTCTTGGCGCGGATCTTGGCGTAGACGCCGCTGATGTTCTGCTCGGTATTGAACGTCGAGATACCGATCGAGCTCGACATTTCCTGGTACGAACCGATCGGTGCATCGTCGGCGACGAGGTACTGCGCCTCGATCGTCACGGTCTTGCTTCCGGTGGGCGAGATCAGCCAGCCGGTGCTGGGTACATTCACGGTTCGGGCGGCGGTGTCAACCGAAGGCGTGACGGATTCGGTCTTCTGACCGCCGATCAAGTGCCACGCGTTGACCGTCGCCGTGCCCTGGATGTACTTGAACGTGGCGGGGTAGCGGTCGACGAACTGGTCGACGTAACGCTCGGGGTGGCCTGTTGTGGAAATGACCGTGCGCACGGTGACTTTGCCGCCGGGTGCAACTTCGCCGTCGCCCACGATGCTCTTGGTGATTCGGACGTTGGAGGAGTTGACCGTTGCCGCGGACGGGTGGGTGGCATCGGCGCTCGCGGTGCCTGCGGTCATCACGAGTCCGCTGGTGGCAAGTGCAGCGATTGCGATTCCGGTGAGTGTTTTGCGCATTGAAAAACGTGACATGAAATTCTCCGTTCGAGGGGTTCACGCTGACGGCGATGGGATGACTCTTCAAAGGTTGCGCCGCGGTAACCATTGAAACCTATCGGACGCTTGCCTATGTATCAGTTCGGCAGAATTTACGGAAAAGTCCGAATTGAGAGGACTTTTTCGGTGTCGATTGCCTGCCGTTAACTGATTGTCGACTATTTCGACGAAAAGCTGGGCGAATGTCCAGGTCGACTGTATCGTACTGCGGGAGTCGGGTTGCAACAAGTTCCAGTAATCAATGAATTCGGTTGTCCTGGAACCACACAGAGTGGAGATTGTTCGTGGCAAAGTTTGGATCCAGGAATCGTAGTCTGTCCACCGTTGGAGCTGGTTTGGGGGTGATTGCTCTTGCTGTGGGTGCAAGCGCGCTGGGTGCGGGCGTCGCGACTGCCGAGACAGCAACTTCCGGTGCCTACACATTTACTCGGACCGTGGACAATGCGTCCCCGAAGGTCGGGGACACGATCACCTACACGACAGTGTCGAAGAAGAGCGGAATCGACGGATATATCAGCAGGTTCATCGAGACGCATGCCGCATGCTTGACCTTTGTCCCGGGCTCGGCGAAGGTCACGAAGTTTCACGTTGGCGGGACAATGACCGAAACCACTGAAACGCCGGAACTGACAGCCACGACGGTCGAGGTGACCAGTGCCGGCTGGATCAACAACGGCAGCAAACCGGTGACCATGAAGACCAGCTACACGGTCACTGCTTCGTGTGCGCCGGGAACCGTGTACGGAAGTGGATTGGCGGTAGGTGCCACGGTGATGGGCAACGGATTCCAGTCGAGTGCGAATTTCGCAAACTTGGGCCCGTCCATCACTGTCCGCGCCGCGGATGTGGTCGATCCGGTTGACCCGGTCGATCCCGTTGATCCGGTTGATCCCACTGGCCCCGGAACCGGTGGCGGAACCGGATCGCTCGGCTCGTT
>NZ_BAAILK010000026.1:483224-488949 GCF_054589475.1 Rhodococcus sp. no. 34 | reverse complement strand
GCGGGCCGAGACTGTCGTAGTCTCGGCCCGCCGCGGTTGTTCGGTGATCGGGTATTCAAACCATCAGGTGCTCAGCCGAATTCGATCGAGGTGTTGATTTCTTCCACCTGGTTGGAGGTCTGCATGTTCGTCGTGTCGGTGAACTGGTTTGCAAAGCTGACCAGGTAGACCGGCGAGTTGTCGTCGGCTTGGTAAGCGACGACCGTCATGACGGCGTAGAGCGGAACGTCCAGGTTTGGGGCGGTCCAGGTTCCGGAGAGGCGGAAACCCTGCTGTCCGTCGACGTCGATCTCGGTGTACTTCACCTCGGTCCACCCGTCGAGAGTGGCGATCGTTTCACGCGCAGCGGCAAGAACCTCGTCTTTTGTTGCGGTGCCTTGATTTTCGACCGTCACCGTGGTGTTCGGCATGAAACCGCTGGGTTCCTGGCTGTTGCTGGACAATGCGTCCGTAACGCCGGCAGGGATGTTCTCGCCGTGAGTCCAGCTCGGCGGGAGGCTGACGCTGATGCTCGGCGCTTCGGGGTCGTCGCCGGTTTCGATCGTCGTCCGCTCACCGATGAACGGTGTTCCGTCCCGCAAGGTCGGCGTCGCGGCAGCGGCAGACGGCGAGGATGCAGAACTTTCGGAAGCAGTGGTCTCACTGGTGTTGGTATCACTGGAGACGGCGTCGCCGCTTTCCGAACTGCTGCATCCGGACAAGACGAGTGCAGCAGTGATCAGTGACGCTATTCCGAGAGCAAGTGTGCTGCTCTTAGGGCTCATAGTGTGACAGTCCTTCAGGTTTTGGCGACGGCCGAGCGCCGCCGGCAGCATTGCTGGCGCGGCTGAGACTATCAGCGCTACGACGGCCGAGTAGTGGCCTTGAAGGTAATGGTGCTGCCGGGCCGCAGCTGTGCCAGCGACGCAATCCCGGCGTCGGAAACGACGGCGATGACCGGGTATCCGCCGGTCACGGGATGGTCGGCGAGGAACACGACGGGCTGGCCGCCTGGCGGCACCTGGATGGATCCCGTCACGACGCCTTCGCTCGGCAATTCCCCGGTGCGTGAGCGATGCAAAGGCCCTTGGCCCTGTAGCCGGACCCCGACTCGGTTGGTGTGTTCGGTGACTTTCCACGTGGTGTGAAGGAGCGCGTGAACGGATGCGGCGGTGAACCAGGAATTTCGGGGGCCGAGCGTGATCTCGATCGGAACCGCGCCGAGTGCAGGTGCCGGCGGTGGAATCAACTCTTCGGTGGGCCACGTCCCTTCCTCGGCCCCGAGGAGGACTAGATCGCCGGCGGCGAGCGGCGGCGGCCCGAGTCCGGAGAGCGTGTCGGTGGATCTGCTTCCGAGTACCTGCGGGACGTCGACGCCACCGCGTGCAGAGATATACGTTCTCAACCCGGTTGTGCTGTAACCCAATTCGAGAATGCTGCCACTACCCAGATGGATGCTCGCGTAGTCAGGTGCCGGCCGTCCGTCGACGGCCAGCGGCACCCGCGCGCCTGTCGCTGCCACCGTCATCGAACCGACGGCCCGCATAGCGAAACCCCCAGCGGTGACTTCGATGGTTGCTGCTCGAAAAGTGTTGCCTACGAGTCTGTTGGCGCTGTCATGCGAGATCATGTCGACGGCGCCGGATCTTCCGACCCCGAGGGCGCCGTAGCCTCTCCGCCCGCGGTCCTGAACTGTGGCGAGCGGGCCGGTACGCACAACCTCGAGCCAGGCCATGAATCCATTGTCCCGCAACAGCGCGGTGAAGACACCAAAATCATGCTTGCACCAAAATCATGCACGGACAAAGGTGACTGTGGTGCCGGGTAGAAGCAGCGCCGGCGGGCGGCGCTCGGCATCCCACACCGACAGTTCCGTCGTTCCGATCAACTGCCAGCCGCCCGGGGAGCTACGCGGGTAGACGCCCGAGAACGGTCCGGCCAACCCGACTGCACCGGCCGGGACCTGCCTGCGCGGGTCCGATCGACGTGGAACTTCGAGCTTTCTCTCGTTGCTGGTCAGATACGCGAAGCCGGGGGCGAAACCGATGAACGCGACGGTCCACGACGCAGACGTGTGAGCGTCGATCACACCGTCGACCCCGAGGCCGGTCAGCTTGCCCACCTCTACGAGATCGGTGCCGTCGTAGCGGACCGGAATCTCGACGGCAGGCCGCCCACTCTCGTCAGCTGTGAGTTCGATCGGTACGGCCCCACGTACCCATTTCTCCACCAGTTGGTGCGCGGTGATCGTGTTGTCGTACTCGATCAAGATGGTTCGCGCCGCGGGAATCAGGTCGATCACGCCGGGGATCCGACTGGCGTCGAGAGCCCTGAAGTTGCCCAGCACACTCGGCAGTTCGTCGTACTCGACGAGGACTGCGGATTCACCGGCGGGCAGGATCGCGATCATGTGAACGGCGTGATCTCGACGTCGGAAGATTCGAGGAGAGCACGGATTGCCACGGCCATGTCGACGGCTGCCGGACTGTCACCGTGCACGCACACCGATGCGGCAGCGACTTTCAACGTGCTCCCGTCGACTGCGTCCAACTCGCCGTCGACGGCCATTCGCCGAACCCGTTCTGCAACAAGCGTCGGGTCGTGCAGAACGGCGCCCGACTCGGTGCGGGGGACCAGGGTGCCCTCCGCCGTGTACGCACGATCGGCAAAAGCCTCGGCGACGATCTCGAGGCCGGCCTCGCGTGCCTCTTCCAGAAACACTGAACCCGGTAGTCCGAGAACAGGTAGCGAACTGTCGTAGGCAACGACGGCGGCGACCACGGCCCGCGCCTGCCGTCGGTGATGGACTATTGCGTTGTAGAGCGCGCCGTGGGGTTTGACGTACGTGACCCGCGATCCGGCGACACGAGCCAAACCGTCGAGTGCCCCTATTTGATAAATGACGTCGGCGGTGAGGTCCTTCGGGGAGACGTCGATGAAGCGTCTGCCGAAACCGGCGAGGTCTCGGTACCCCACCTGCGCGCCGATCCGGACGCCGCGGGCGGCGGCGGATTCGCAAGTCGCCAACAGCGTTGTCGGGTCGCCGGCATGGAATCCGCAGGCGATGTTCGCGCTGGTGACAAGTTCGAGCATGGCGTCGTCGTCGCCCAGGGTCCAGGCTCCGAAGCCCTCGCCGAGGTCGCTGTTCAGATCAACGCTGTAGCCCATACCTCGATTCTAGGTAGGTATGGGCTCTCGGTGTTCAGGCGTGCGCCGGAATCCGTCCGGCATTCTTGCGACGTGCGGATCCGAAGAGTCGGCATATCAGGTAGATCACGAACGAGACCGAGGTGACGAAACTCGAGACGGGAACGCCGGGGGCCAGCGAGAGAAGGATGCCGCCGACGGCTGCCAGTTCGGCGAACACGACGGAGAGGATCGTGGCCTTGAGTGGGCTTGCCGTGACGTACGCGGCGGCCGCTGCGGGGGTGATCAGCAGCGACATCACCAGCAGAGCACCGACGATCTGTACGCCGAGTGCTGCGGTGATGCCGACCAACACTGCGAACACGATCGACAGTGCCCGGACCGGAACACCGCGAGCTGCAGCAACTTCGGGGTCGGTGCTTGCGAACAGCAAAGGGCGGTAGATGAATCCGAGTGTGCCGATCACGATGACCGCGCACAGCAGCAGAAGTTCGAGACCGCTGTTTCCCGGCGCCACGATCTGTCCGACCAACAACGAGAAGCTGGTTCCCGTGCGACCGTCGTACGCCCAGAGGAACAACACCGACAGGCCGAGGCCGAAAGCCATGATCACGCCGATCACCGAATCTCGGTCGCGCGCTTTGGCTCCGAGCAGTCCGAACAGCACTGCCGCGACCACGGATCCGACGATGGCACCGAAGCCGACGCCCACACCGACGAGAAGTGCGGCGGATGCGCCCGTCAGTGACAGCTCACTCGTTCCGTGCACCGAGAACGACATCTGACGGCTCACGATCAGCGGCCCGATGATGCCTGCCAATAATCCGAGGATGGCACCGGCAATCAACGCCTGTTGGACGAAGTCGTACTGCAGTAGGTCGACGGTGGCGGACACGTCGAACATCCGCGACATCGCGTCGGTGAACTTGTTACTCACTGGTGGTGATCCTCATCAGAATGGTGAACGCCTTCTCCCGGGCGTAGTCCGCCTGCGCTGCCGAGCGCGTCGATGGCGTCGCCGGTGCCGATCACGACGAGGCGACCACGAACCTGCAACACTTCGACGTCGGTGTTGTACAGATCCGAGAGAACCTCGGACGTCATCACTTCGGCCGGCGTCCCGATCCGGAATTTACCGTCCACCAGATAGAGCACTCGATCCACCAACGGCAGGATCGGATTGATCTCGTGCGTCACGAACAGCACCGCCGTGTCATGGCTGCGTCGACGCTTGTCGATCAGCGTCGAGACCAGGTGCTGGTTGGCGAGGTCGAGGCTGAGCAGCGGCTCGTCGCACAGCAGAATCCGCGGGTCGCCGACCAAAGCCTGAGCGATACGCAGTCGCTGCTGCTCGCCGCCGGACATGGAGCCGATGGGGGCGTCGGCAAACGACTGGGCGCTGACCTGCGCGATGGCGTCGTCGACGATCTTGCGTCGACGACCCCGGCGCAGTAGCCCCGTGCCCCACTGGTGACCGTCGACGCCGAGGCCGACCAGGTCGCGGCCGCGGAGCGGGAGGCCGTCGTCGATCGACTTCTGCTGCGGGATGTACCCGACGTGTGAGTTCCCGGCCCGCGCCGGCGTGCCGACGATCTGAGCACTACCGCCGCTGAGTTGTAGTTGACCCAGAAGAATCTTCAGGAGCGAGGTCTTGCCCGACCCGTTCGGCCCGAGTACGGCGATGAACTCACCGGGCTGTACCTCGAGGTCGAGTCCGTCCCAGAGGGTGCGGGTGCCGAAGGACAGTCGAGCATCCTTCAGCGTCACAGCGGGCACGGTGGTACCAGAAGGCTCGGTGTTACCAGAGGGCACGGAGTCACCAGAAGGCACAGGAGTATTCGCGGAAGTTTCTGTCACAAGCCGATCGGTTCTTCTCGGAAATGGTGGGGCAAAAATTACTGGGCAGAGAGGGCGTTTGCGAGCGACTCCGCGGTCTGCGTCTGCCACTGAATGTAGTCCAGGCCCTCGGGGAGAGTCTCCGTAACCTCGACGACGGGCACTCCGGCGGTTTCGGCGGTGGTGCGCATGTCCTGGGTCACTTTGTCCTGCGTCTGGATGTTGTAGACCAGTGCGCGGGCCTGCTTCTCCGAGAGGAGCTGGCGCGTTGCGGCGATTGCGGCCGGTGAAGGATCGTTGCCGTCTTCGATGGCGCTGGTGAACTCTTCGGGAGTTGCGTCCTTCAGTTCAGCTGCGACCAGGAGGTAGTGCGCGATCGGTTCGGTCTGAGCCACGGGTGTGCCCGCGTGGGCAGCGGCGATGGAATCGGTGATCGCTGTGACGCCGGCGAGCTTCTGGCTGTATGCCTTCGCGTTGTCCTCGTAGGTCGCCGCGTTGTCCGGATCGAGAGCGCTCAGCTGATCGGCAACCGAATGTGCGACGGCGTCGACGGTCAAGATGTCGAACCAGACGTGTTCGTTGACTGCGCCGTGGGTGTGACCGTCATGCGATTCGCCCGCGGTTTCGCCGGCATGGATGCCGCCGTCGAGCAGGTTGTAGGCGTTGACGGTCTTCTGCTCGCCCTTGCCTGCGTCGAGGACGTCGGTGATGAACTGGTCGTAGCCGCCGCCGTTGTAGACGACAAGCGATGCGTCGGTGATCT
>NZ_BAAILK010000026.1:454475-483158 GCF_054589475.1 Rhodococcus sp. no. 34 | reverse complement strand
TGGCGGCATCGGCGGGAGTCGCCTCGAACGAGTGTGGGTCCGCAGACGGCTCGTTGATGATCGACGTCACGGTCAGCTTGTCGCCGGCGACGGCCTGCGCGACGTTGCCCCACACGTTCGTCGATGCGACGACGGTGATGCCGTCGTCCTTCGAGGAGGTTGAGCTGCACGCGGTGAGCGCGAATGCTGCGGCGACCGAGACGGCCGCGAGGGCGGTGGCGGTGCGGAATTTCGACGACGAACGCACGTGCTTTTCTCCTGAACAAAGGCTGGGCTAAATGCTATTGGAAACCGTTACCGTTACACATTAGCGCATAGTCGCTGGTAGTTCACCTTCGGTTCAGCCCCAACGCGCCGTCTGCGGGCACTACGGCTAACGTCCGTTTATGCCCCGGTCCCGTCAGCCACGCCGTCAAGCCACTTTGGCGTCGCTTGCCGCCGAGCTCAATGTGTCGAGAACTACAGTCTCGAACGCGTACAACCGACCCGATCAGCTCTCCGTCGAGCTGCGGGATCGAGTGCTCCAAGCGGCCAAGCGACGCGGATACCCCGGACCTGATCCGGTCGCCCGCTCCTTGCGAACTCGCAAAGCCGGCGCCGTCGGTCTCCTGCTCACCGAAGCACTCAGTTATTCGTTCCGCGACCCGGCCGCCATGAGCTTCCTTGCCGGTCTCTCGGAATCATGTGAGGACGCCGGCCAGGGCTTGCTGCTCATCCCGGCCGGGCCCGGCCGCGACGAGGTGGATGCTGCCGCCGTGGTCCAGCAGGCGGGCGTCGACGGCTTTGTCGTCTACTCCGTGGCCGACGACGACCCGTATCTCGCTGCCGTGCTCGAGCGTCACATTCCGATCGTCGTCTGCGACCAGCCCCGCGAGATTCCCGGTGCATCCCTCGTGGGCATCGACGACCGCGCTGCCATGCGCAAGGTCGCCGACTACCTCATCGGGCTCGGCCACCGCGACATCGGCGTGCTCTGCATGAGGCTGGGGCGCGACCGGATGGACGGCGTCGTCAGCCAGGAACGACTCAAGTCCCCACACTTCCACGTCCAGCGTGAGCGGATCGAAGGAGTGCGCGACGCGATGGTGGCGTCCGACATGGACCCACTCTCACTCACCGTGATCGAGCGGTACGTCCACACATCGCAATCCGGGCACTCGGCGGCGGCGGAAGCTCTCGCGACCAACCCCGAGATCACCGCACTGGTCTGCACCACCGACGTGCTGGCTCTCGGCGCCTTGGACTGGGCGCGCTGGCAGGGCATAGATGTACCTGGCCAACTGTCGATCACCGGATTCGACGGCGTCGACGAGGCGCTGCGCGAATCACTGACAACGGTGCGCCAGCCCCAGGAAGAGAAGGGCCGGCGTGCCGGTGCGCTCCTGATGTCGCCGTCCGGATCCGGCGTTCCGATAGTCGAGATGCTCGACACCGAACTACTGGCCGGGCGAACATCAGGCCGGATCAAGGGGTAGCGCTCACGCCAGGAGTTGGGCGCAGCGCAACAAGCCCAGATGGCTGTACGCCTGGGGGTGGTTGCCCAGTGAGCGTTCCGCGATGGGGTCGTACTCCTCCGCGAGCAGTCCGGTGGGACCCGCTGCCGCGACCAACTGGTCGAACAGTGCCTCTGCTTGCAGGCGTTGCCCGATCAGTAGGTATGCCTCGACGAGCCAGGCGGCACAGAGATGGAATCCACCTTCGATGCCGGGCAGGCCGTCGTCGTGATGGTAGCGGTATACCGTTGAGCCGCTGCGTAGTTCGGCCTCGGTGGCTACGACGGTCGCTGCAAAGCGCGGATCCGTCGGATCGATCAGCCCCGACAGCCCGATGTGCAGAGTCGCCGCGTCGAGATCGGTACCGTCGTAGGCTGCGGTGTACGACTGGACGTCGTCCTTCCAGCCCTTGTGTCGTACTTCGTCGGCGATCTGGTCACGCAGTTCCACCCACTCGGGCAGGGCCTCGCGAGAAAAGCGGGTCGCAAGATCGACGGCGCGGTCGACGGTGACCCAGCCCATAACCTTGGAATAGACGTGGTGGCGCGGGTTGTCGCGAATTTCCCAGATGCCGTGATCGGGTTCGAACCAGCGCCGCTGCACTGCTTCGACCATGGCGCACACCAGTTCCCAGTCGCGGTCGCTCAAAGGATCGGGATCACCGGCCTTTTCGCGTGCATTCGCCAGTTCGACGATGAGCTCGACGATCGGGCCGAACACGTCCAGTTGAACCTGCTGATTCGCGGCGTTTCCGACGCGGACCGGCCGGGAGCCGGCGTATCCGGGGAGTGAATCGATGACGGCCTCTGGCGGTAGCGAAGTCCCGTGGAGCGTGTAGAGGGGGTGCAGGCGCTCGGGTCCCGGCAGTGTTTCGAGCACGCGGTGGACCCAGTCCAGGTAGTTCTCGGCCTCGTCGGTGGATCCGACGCTCACGAGAGCTGTTGCGGTGAGGGCGGCGTCGCGCAACCAGCAATAGCGGTAGTCCCAGTTGCGGACTCCGCCGATCTCTTCCGGCAGGGACGTCGTCGCGGCAGCCATGATGGAACCGGAATCGGCGTGGACCAGCCCGCGCAAGGTCAGTGCAGAGCGTTTCATCAAGTCCGGCTTCAGCTTCGGGAGTTCGAGCGTCTTGGCCCAATCGGACCAGTAGGCCTCCGAGGTCGCTCGACGCTCGAGCTCCGGAACGTCGGACGGGCCGATTTCTTCTGTTCCGCAGCGCAATTCGAGGACGACGTCACCCTTGGACGGCTCGACGATGGCGTGGGCGGTCTGCTGGTTTCCGTCGGTGGCGATGTTCCACAGCACACCGGGGGAGCGGAGCACGTACGGCTCGTTGGTGCCGAGGACCCGAATGCCCTCGTCGACGACCTCGAGCGTGACCTGACCCTGGCCGAACTCGGGACGGGGTGCAAACGAGACGATCGCGTCGGCCTGACCGGAAATGATGCGGGTCAGGTCGGTTCGTCCCTGTGGGACGTCGTGGGGGAGGTAGTCGGTGACGGACAGGCTCGCCCAGCGGGTCTGAACTGTCATCGTGCTGTCGATGTACTTCTGGCTCAGCGGCAAGGCTGTGCGTCGAGGCCCGACCGAGAAGTGGCCGGCCCCGGTTCCGCCGAGAAGGTGTGCGAAGACGGCCGCTGAATCCGGTTCCGGGTGACACAACCAGGTCAGCGTCGCATCCGGGGTCACCAAAGCGACGGTGCGCGGACTGGCGAGCATCGAGAGCCGCTCGATGGGCGGAGCGTCGGCGCCGGAAAGCCACGTACGACGCTCGTCGAGCAGGAACGCCAGAGCAGCAGCGACGTCCTCGGTGCTGTCGACGCGATAGTCGGCGACGGTGTCCCCGCTGCCGACCTTGATTCCGATGTCCGGCCCCTGAAGCCTGCTGAACGCCTTTTCGTCGGTCACGTCGTCGCCGATGAAGACGGCAGCGGTTGCGCCGTCCTGATGGCGAATCAAGTCGAGTGCGTGCCCCTTGTCGGTGGCGATGACAGCCAACTCGACCACCGATTTGCCCTCGGTGACCTGAACGCCTGGCCAGAGTGCCGATTCGGTGCGGACGGCGATGAGCGCCTTCTCGGCGTCGTCGGCACTGGTGTTGCGTACGTGCAGTGCAACGCTGGCGGGCTTCTTCTCCACCGTTGCCCCAGGGGTGTCGGCGGCGATTCGGCCCAACTCGGTGACGATCTCGTCGAGCAGTTTCCTGGCGTCGGCGTCGATCGCGTGAACGAATCCGATGTCGAACTCGGAGCCGTGGCTGCCGACCAATTGCACTTCGGCGGGAAGTCGGGACAGCGCAGCCAGATCCTTGAGGGCGCGGCCCGAGATCACGGCAGCCGTCGTCGACGCGAGGCTGGCGAGAGAGCGAAGCGCACGCACCGTTTCCGCCCGGGGATACGCCTTGTCCGGGTTGGCGACGATGGGTGCCATCGTCCCGTCGTAGTCGGAGGCTACGAGCAGACGCGGCGTGCGTGCCACGCCTGACAGCGCTCGGCGGAGTTCGATGGACAGATCTTGTGCGCTCACCTCTTCAAATCTAGGTGATGCAGCGACTCCTGGCTCGATACGTTTCCGGCCGATCAGTGCAAAAATGACAGATGCGACAAAGGATGTCTATTCGGGTTTCCGAGTTCCGTCACCGAGCAGCAGTTCAACCGTCAATTCCAGTCGATTGGCGACATCGGTAGCCGAAGAGCGTCGCGTGAGCCATGCCACCAAATTGGACAGCCACACATCGGAGATCACGCGCGCGATCGCCAACTGCTCTTCGGTTGGCTCCTCTTCGGTCATCGCTCGTGCGAAGAGGCGGTCCATCAACTGGCCCACCTGATCGACCTCGGCCGCTGCGGAGGCGTCGGCGAACATGAACGCGCGAGTCATCGCTTCGGTGAGGAGCGGATCGCGCTGCATCGCGCGGGTGATGAGGCTGAGGATCAGCTGCATCCGCTCGAGCGGACTGGTTCCAGGCGGGATCTTGCCCTTGGAATCGATCTTCTCGAATTCGCGTGCCAGGGCGGACACCAGTAGGTGAACCTTGGACGGGAAGTAGCGATAGAGCGTTCCGACTGCGACGTCGGCACGCTCGGCCACGGCGCGCATCTGAACAGCCTCGTAGCCCCCCTTGGACGCCAAGGCGAGTGTTGCGTCGAGAATCCGCTTGCGGCGTTCACGTTGCGCGTTGGAGCTGAGATCGTCGTCCCCGAGCGTTGCAGAAGCAACCGCGTTGGAGCGGGATCGGGATGTTGTGGTCATCGACAAATTCCTTCGCGCCTTGACTCTTGGCCAGGTGTCATATTAGAACACGTTCTAAACAATTGTGTCACTTATCGAGAGGCGGGAACCAGTTGTGACAATCGCCACGACCGATGAACAGCGGGCGGTCCAGGAATCGATAGAGGCCTGGGCTCGCTCGGCCACGCCGATGGACATGGTACGCCGTGGACCAGCAGTTTCGTGGCGGGAGAAATGGTCCGAGTTCGCGTCTCTCGGGATATTTTCGGTCGCCGTTCCCGAAGCGGTAGGCGGAGCCGGGGCCGAAATCGTCGATCTCGCAGCAATGCTCGAGCAGGCGGCAATCGAACTCGTGCCGGGTCCTGTTCTCACGACTGCACTCGCAGCTCTGGTGGTGGGGCGTAGTTCGTCGCCCGCTGCCAAGCGATGGACCGAAACGCTCGCCGACGGTGCGCTGCCGTGTGCCGTCGTATTGGACGAAAGTCCAGTTGCGGCAACGGCGAATGCGTCCGGCGGCATCGAGCTTCATGGCGAAGGAGGTTACGCCTGGGGCGGCGATTCAGGCGTATCGGTACTCGTGTCGGCGGGCGTCGTGTCCGAAGACGAAGGCTCGCGTGTCGTCTGGGCTCTCGTCGACGGAGACAGCGAAGGCGTGACCTACGAAGCGGTCGACACGATCGACAAGTCGCGACCACTGGCGCGAGTCTCCTTCGATCGAGTGACGGTCGATGCCGACCGAATCCTCGATGACATTGCGCCAGGATCGGTTTCCGACCTAGCGGCGGTACTGGGGGCTGCCGAAGCTGCCGGAATTGCGGCGTGGAGCCTGCGTACTGCGGTGGAGTACGCGAAGATTCGCGAACAATTCGGAAAGCCCATCGGCTCGTTCCAGGCGATCAAACACATCTGCGCCGAAATGCTGTGTCGCGTAGAGAATGCCGGAGCCGTCGCCTGGGATGGTGCGGTCGCTGCCGAGTCGGGCGACGAACTTCCGATCGCCGCAGCAGTGGCCGCCGCGGTGTCGCTGGATGCCGCTGTCGACACGGCAAAGGACTGCATTCAAGTGCTCGGCGGCATCGGATTCACCTGGGAGCACGAGGCGCACTTCTACCTTCGTCGAGCACTGTCGCTCCGGCAGATTCTGGGCGGATCGTCTCATTGGCGCGCACGCGTCGCGGAATTGACGATCGGCGGCGCACGGCGTCACCTTCAGATCGACTTGAGTGAGCTCGAATCCGACCGGTCCGAAATTCGCGAAGAGGTAGCGCAATTGGTGGCGCTGCCCGAATCCGAGCAGCGCAACGCGTTGGCCGAATCGGGCTACCTTGCACCGCACTGGCCCAAGCCGTACGGCCGGGGCGCCAAGGCTGCGCAACAGATTTTGATCGAAGAAGAGTTGGCGGCCGTCGGTATCGGCCGACCCGATCTGGTGATCGGCTGGTGGGCAGTGCCCACCATCCTCGAGCACGGCAGTGCGGAGCAGATCGAAAGATTTGCGACTCCGACGCTCAAGGGCGAGATCACCTGGTGCCAGCTCTTCAGCGAACCCGGCGCAGGTTCGGATCTTGCGGCACTGCGCACGACCGCGGAAAAGGTCGACGGCGGTTGGAAGCTGAACGGCCAGAAAGTCTGGACTTCGCTTGCGCGTGAAGCTGACTGGGCCATCTGCCTCGCCAGGACCGATCGCGAGGTTCCCAAACACAAGGGCATCACGTACTTCCTTCTCGACATGAAGACGGCGGGGATTCGAATCTCGCCGCTGCGCGAGATCACCGGAGATGCCCTGTTCAACGAAGTCTTCCTCGACGACGTCTTCGTCCCGGACGAGTGCGTCGTCGGCCAGCTCGGTGGAGGCTGGAAACTGGCCCGAACGACCCTCGCCAACGAGCGGGTCGCAATGAGCGGTGGCTCTTCGCTCGGCGGTGCGATGGAGGAATTGCTCGAGCTGGCCGGCGACCCCGATCCTGTGGTGGCAGACAAGCTCGGTGGGCTGATCGGAACCGCCATGGTGGGCTCACTGCTGGAATTGCGCACGACACTGCGGCAATTGGACGGTCAGGATCCGGGTCCGGCGTCGAGCGTCCGCAAGCTGGTGGGCGTGCGCCAGCGTCAGAATGTCGCGGAGTTCGCCATGGAATTGGGTGGTACTGCCGGGTGGGTGGAGGGCCCGCTTTCGCGTGAGTTCCTCAACACGCGATGCCTGTCGATTGCCGGCGGAACCACGCAGATTCTGTTGACCGTCGCCGCGGAGAGAATTCTGGGCCTGCCCCGTGATTAGACGGCGTAAGTAGAGGCCTTTAGAAATGTCCACGTTGGTGATACAACTAGAACACGTTCTACATCAGAGACAGGATTGCCAGCGTGGACTTCACTCCCGATGAAACCCAGGAAGCGGTAGCCGAGGTGGCTACCGCGCTCCTTGCCCGCGAACTGGAGCCGGACGCGCTCTGGGCGGCATTCGCCGATGCCGACCTGCTCACGTTGGCCCTGCCCGAGCGTCTGGGCGGCGAGGGACTCTCCGTCGCCGACGTCGGTTCCCTCCTCGTCGAGGTCGGCCGGGCCGCTGCTCCAATTCCGGCTCTCGCAACCCTCGGCTTCGGTGTACTCCCCATAGTCGCTCTGGGGACCGACGCTCAACAGGACGAATTGCTCACCGGAGTCGGCGCCGGACGGGTGTTCACCGCGGCGCTCGGTGAGCCGGGTCAGCAGTTCCCGGCGCAGCCGTCGACCACCGCGCAGCAGTCGGGCGACTGGTATCGCGTCAGCGGGACGGTGCTTGCCGTGCCTTTCGCGGCGAGCGCACACAGAATTCTTGTGCCCACCGACGCCGGAGTCGTTCTCGTCGATCCGACCGCCGCCGGCGTCGCATTGACGCCGACTCCTAGTGCTTCCGGCAGTCCGGAGTTCGCAGTCACGATGGACGAGGCAGTCGGTGAACTTCTCGGTGCCGGCGAGGAAGCCGTCCAGACGCTGTACCGGATCGCCACGGCAAGCATCGGAGCCGTTGCAGACGGTTTGGTGTCCGGTGCCGTCGATCTCACTGCGGCACATGTCGGCTCGCGTGAGCAATTCGGTAAGCCGCTCGCCACGTTCCAGGCAGTCTCACAACAGATAGCCGACGCGTACGTCACCTCCCGGACCCTTCACGTCGCGGCGTTGTCGGCGTCCTGGCGCGTGTCGGAGGGCCTGGACGCCCAGTCGGACCTCGACGTCATGGCGTACTGGATCGCCCAAGAAGTGCCTGCCACGATGCAGGTGCTTCACCACCTGCACGGTGGTCTGGGCGTCGACGTCACGTATCCACTTCATCGTTACTACTCGACTGCAAAAGACCTGGCACGCCTGCTCGGCGGTGCTTCGCAGCGACTCGACCTCGTGGGGGCCCGGTGTTCATCGATCTGACCGACAGTCAGCGCGCATTGCAAGCTGAACTTCGACGCTACTTCTCGACGCTGATCTCGCCCGAAGAGGCCAAGATCATGCGCGTGGAGCGGCATGGCCCTACCTATCGCGAGGTCATCCGTCGTATGGGCAAGGACGGCTGGCTCGGCGTCGGCTGGCCGGTGGAGTTCGGCGGACGTGGGTTCGGTGAAGTCGAGCAGCAGATTTTTGTCAACGAGGCTGTGCGGGCGGATGTCCCACTGCCTTCGGTGACTTTGCAGACCGTCGGTCCGACCCTGCAGAAGTACGGCAGCGAGGAGCAGAAGCAGAAATTCCTGCCCGCGATCCTCGCCGGTGAAGTGCACTTCGCGATCGGCTACACCGAACCGGAAGCCGGCACCGACCTTGCAGCACTGCGCACTTCGGCGGCACGAAATGGTGACGAGTACGTCGTCAACGGCCAGAAGATTTTCACCACCGGCGGGCATGACGCCGATTACGTGTGGCTCGCCGTGCGGACAGGGTCTGCCGATTCAAGGCACCGCGGCATCTCCATCCTGATCATGGACACCAAAGATCCCGGCTACACCTGGACCCCGATCATCACCTGCGACGGTGCGCATCACGTCAACGCCACCTACTACGAGGACGTTCGCATTCCGGCGAACATGCTTGTGGGTGAGGAGAATCAGGGCTGGCGCTTGATCACGACGCAGCTCAACCACGAACGCGTCATGCTCGGTCCGGCAGGTCGTGTCGCAGGGATTTACGACCACGTCTTCGATTGGGCCAAGCGTGAAAACCTGCTTGATCACGTTGACGTACGACGCGCGCTCGGCGAAATTCATGCGACGTACCGCCTCAACGAACTGCTCAACTGGCAAGTGGCGTCGAGTGATTCGGATTCGGTGGATATTGCCGACGCTTCGGCAACCAAAGTGTTTGCGACCGAGCGTATCCAGCGGGTCGGTCGACTGGCGGAAGAGATCGTCGGGCGGTACGGAAATCCGATCGATCCCGAAACTGCTGATCTCATGGAGTGGCTCGACATGCAGATCAAGCGCAACCTGGTGATCACCTTCGGCGGTGGAGTCAACGAGGTGATGCGCGAATTGATTGCGACCGCCGGCCTGAAGCTTCCTCGCGTTCCGAGATAGGAAACAAATCGTGTCAGATCCCATTCTCACTGCTGCCGAGCGGGTTCGAGAGGACGGGCCAAGCGCTCCTCGCGCCGGCCGGGACCCCGTGAACCTGCCGATGATCCGCAACTGGGTCGAGGCGATCGGTGACGAGAACCCGATCTACGTCGATGAATCGGCTGCCCGCGCCGCCGGACACGACGGAATAGTCGCGCCGCCGGCGATGGCGCAGGTATGGACGATGCGCGGTCTGGGGGCAATTCGAGAAGCCGACGATCCGTTGGGCCGGATGACGGACATCCTCGACGAGGCCGGATTCACGTCCGTCGTCGCGACCAACTGCGATCAGATCTACCACCGCTACTTGAAGCCAGGTGAAGAAGTCACCATCTCCTCGGTGTTGGAAGACGTAGTGGGACCCAAGAAAACAGGTCTTGGTGAAGGATGGTTCTTCACTACTCGCAGCTTCTGGCGGGTCGGCGAAGAACTGGTCTCGGAGATGATGTTCCGGATCTTGAAGTTCGCGCCGCCAGTCAGCGAGAGTTCCTCCACTGACGTGCCTGCGGACCTGGACGCATCTCGAATGCTGCGTCCGACAGCATCCCTCGACACGCAGTTCTTCTGGGACGGTGTCGCCGCACACGAGTTGCGTATTCAACTGCGTGCGGACGGTTCGGTACAGCACCCGCCGGTGCCCGCGATCTGGAAAGACAAGTCGGAGCAGACCGACTACGTGGTGGCGTCAGGTCGGGGAACGGTCTTCAGCTTTGTCGTTCACCACGCCCCCAAGGTTCCTGGTCGGTCGTTGCCGTTCGTCGTTGCCCTGGTCGAACTGCCCGAGGGTGTGCGGATGCTCGGCGAATTGCGCGGCGTCGATCCGTCGAGTGTGTCGATCGGAATGGAGGTGGAGGCGATCTACCTCGACTTCCCCGGAGACGACGAGACCGGGGGAACTCCCTGGACTTTGTACGCCTGGCAGCCGGTTGGGGCTTCTGCGGTTTCTGCGGGGAAGGAGTGACGATGACTTCGACGACGGATATCACTGTGGGAGAGGTTCTTCCGCAGCTCTCGATTTACGGCGACCCGACGTTTGTGGTCTCGGCGGCGCTCGCTACCCGCGATTTTCAAGATGTTCACCACGACCGCGATCTCGCACAGAAACGCGGCTCGAAAGACATTTTCGTCAACATCCTCACCGACACCGGCTTGGTGCAGCGATTCGTGACCGATTGGGCCGGACCGCGGGCTGTACTCACGTCGATCAAACTCCGCCTCGGAGTCCCCTGGTACGCCTACGACACCTTGACGCTCTCCGGAACGGTGACCTCCTACGACGAGGATCTCGTGTCGCTCGCGGTGGTCGGCAAGAACAGCCTGGGAGATCACATCACCGCACAGGTCACACTGGCATTTCCGGCGTCGGGCTCGAATGGAGACACTGAAAACGGAGACATTGAATGAGCGCATTGTCCGGCAAGGCAGCGATCGTCGGAATCGGAGCCACGGATTTCTCGAAGGACTCCGGTCGCAGTGAACTGCGACTGGCCGCCGAGGCTGTTCAAGCCGCGTTGGACGACGCCGGTCTGGCACCCGCCGACGTCGACGGTCTTACCTCGTTCACCATGGACACCAACACCGAAGTGGCAGTAGCTCGTTCGGTGGGGATTCCGAACCTCAAGTTCTTCAGCCGCATTCACTACGGTGGTGGTGCCGCTGCGGCGACGATTCAGCAGGCCGCCATGGCTGTTGCCACCGGCGTCGCAGACGTCGTCGTCGCTTACCGCGCGTTCAACGAGCGATCGGGTGCCCGTTTCGGGCAGGTGAACTCCGGCCTTGTGGCGCAGGTCAATTCGTCGGGCACGGATAACGCTTTTTCCTATCCTCACGGATTGGGTACTCCCGCATCCTTTGTCGCGATGGTCGCGCAGCGATACATGCACGTATACGGAGCGTCCAGCGAGGACTTCGGTCGAATCGCCGTCGCGGACCGTAAGCATGCAGCCACCAATCCGAAGGCGTTCTTCTACGGAAAACCGATTACCCTCGAGGACCATCAGAATTCGCGATTCATCGCCGAACCTTTGCATCTTCTCGATTGCTGCCAGGAGTCCGACGGCGGCATCGCGATCGTCGTCACCTCGGCAGAACGAGCCAAAGATCTGAAGAACACCCCAGCCGTTATCGCAGCGGCCGCACAGGGCAGCGGGGCAGATCAATACATCATGACCAGCTATTACCGCGACGGTTTGACCGGCTTACCGGAGATGGGCCTTGTCGGCGATCAGCTCTGGTCACAAAGTGGGCTGCGCCCGTCGGACATGCAGACGGCGATCTTCTACGACCACTTCACGCCCTATGTTCTGATGCAGCTCGAGGAACTCGGTTTCTGTGGCAGGGGAGAGGCAAAGGACTTCATCGCCGGTGGCGCAATCGAACTCGGCGGCAAGCTTCCGATCAACACCCATGGTGGACAGCTCGGCGAGGCATACATTCACGGGATGAACGGTATCGCCGAGGGTGTTCGGCAGATCCGCGGTACTTCGGTCAACCAGGTCGACTCCGTCGAGAATGTACTGGTGACTGCGGGAACGGGCGTTCCGACATCGGGGCTTGTGCTGACTCGCTGATTATCGTGGGCACAGCTTCATCAAGCGTCACGGCCGGTTGGCACCGCATCGAGGTCTCCTTCGATGCGGTGCTCGGGCCGTGTTCTGTTGTCGCCGAGGAGGTTCGAACCATCACGTTTTGAAGGTGGTGTTCGCCGGCCTGGGTTGCTGCCCGGGGTCGATCGAGGGCGGCGGGATGAACCAGGGTTTGTTGTCGGCGCCTATTCGGATTCCCCATTTGCCGACGAACCCGGCTTTTCGGTGCATCAGTCGGTGATGTGAACGGCACAGCAGGACCAGGTTGTTCATCACCGTCGGGCCACCGTTCGCCCAGTGCCGAATATGGTGCGCATCCGTCCACGCGGGCACGCATGTGCAGCCCGGGAAGGCGCAGCCTCTGTCGCGGGCAATCAACGCAGTCCGTTGTTCGGCGTTGACCAACGTCTTTCCTGGTTTCGCATCCAACGGCACGCCGTGACCGTCGAGCAGCACCGTGGACAGGAAGCAGTCACACCCGAGGAGTCTGGTCTGCGACACGGACAGTGGTCCGAGCCAGGGCATGTGCCCGACATCGAGATCCGACAGAGACTCTTCACCATCAGCAGCGGAGGGTGTTGCGGCGCAGTCACGGTGCTCGGCCAGATCCCGAGCGTTGATGTGCACGTTCACGTGCGGACGCTGACCACCGTCCGTGCCCGTCTTGGCGCAATCGAGATAGCGGCGGATCAGTTCGGTGAACCCGTCCGCGGTCCGCTTCGCTGCCGACCGGGCATCGGGGGTTCCGTCCGGTGCCGGGGTCGGCATCGTCAGATTCGACAACGCCGACAACAACATTTCACCGGTGAGGGCGTCGAAATCCCCACGCACCACCACCCGGCCATTCAATGTCGACGCGATCCGCAACTCGTTCCGGTCGACGTCTTCGGCGGGTGGAATCTCATCCGATTCGAACAACCTCTCCAACGTCGCGATCACGTTCCGCACTTTCGTCGTCGTCGCTTCCACCCCCGACGCAGCAGCCAACAGTAGGTCGATGCACTTCGGTAGCGCCTCCTCCGGCATGCCTTTCGGTGGTGATTCACAGAACGCCACGATCAACACGGCATGCTCGAACGAGCAATCCCCGCAATCGAACCGAGCAGCCACCGCCGGAAACGGCCGCAAAGCCGCACCCAACGCGGCGATCTTCTTCCCGTCCCGAACCTGCAGCATCGTGTTGGCCGCCAACCACGAACCGACCCCGCGGCTGGCGATCACCTGATCATCCGGGCGCATCGAGAGTTCGTCGACCACGGCCACCCGCACAGCCTCGAGACGCAGAATCTCCGCACTCGCCGACACCGCAGCCGCACGTAACTCAGCAGCCGACAACTGCCACAGACGTCCACGTAACCCCACCGCAGAACCCGACACCACATCCGACAACAAGACACTCATTGAATCCCCCGATCCCCTCCCCAAATCATACTCGAACATGCGTTCGAGTCAAGAGGTGCTTTTGGACTCGCTCTAGGATCGCTGGATGTTCACGTTGACTACGGAACGCCTTGTTCTTCGAGATTTCACTGCCGCGGATGAAGGTGCCGTCCATCAGTACGCGTCCGACCCTGCCGTCTGTAGATATGTTGATTGGGGGCCGAACACCCCCGCGGTGACCAGGGCATTCCTGGCGGACGCGGCACTCGAAGCTGCGCTCGTCGAACGTCGCACGTTCACCCTGGCCATCACGTCGAAGGCCGATGGAGCGGTCATCGGTTCGGTAGCTGTGTGGGAAGTATCCGCCGCGCACCGGCGGGCGGAACTCGGTTTTGTCGTGAACCCGAAGTTCCAAGGGCGAGGCTATGCGTCGGAGGCGGGGCGCGCGGTTCTGGAATTCGCCTTTGCTCGCTTCGGAGCGCAGCGAGTGCAAGCAACGTGTCGTCCCGAGAACTCGGCGTCGGCGTCGGTGCTCACCAAAATCGGAATGGAGGAGGAGGGGCGAATGAGGGCACACATGGTGATCCGGGGGACCGCGGTGGATTCGCTGCTTTTTGCTGCAACACGACCCGCCGCCGTACAGCCAGAGATCACGTCATCTCACTTCGCGTGACCTTCCCGGGCCCTGGTGCGATACTCGAACCATGTTCGAGGATGCCTTGCTCATCGACGCGGCCGGCCGGCCCACTATGCAGCATCACCAGGCCTTTTCTCGGGACTGGGACCGCATCAAGGAGTGGTCCGACAACATCTACATGCCGTATACGGTCACGCCGATCGGAAGTCGGTTGAAGCCGGCTTCGGACATGTACTCCGCGGCAGTCGGCAAGATCGACGTCACCAGATTCTGTTACGGGATTCCGGTCTCCGTCGGTGAATGTTCGCCTGAGGCCGGAAACATTCTGGTTCTGACGACTATCAGAGGCAACGGTCGACATGCCCTCGGCGGAGGAACTGCGGTGAATACTGCCGTGGGGGAGACCTTTGTCGCCGACTGTAGCCGGACCGACTACTTCGTCGAATTCGACGAAGATCATCTGCAGCTGAATCTCACTGTGCCGCATCAGCTTGTCGCCGATCACGCCATGCAATGGTTCGGGTCGGTTCCCGACGACCGTCTGTGGCGGCACAAGTGCACCATCGGCGGGCGGGGCTCGAGTTGGCTGGCATTGATGGACTACGTCGTTCGCGCAATTGCAGAGTCGCCTGAGGCGATGTCGAGCGAAAGGCTGGGTGCCAGGGTTCAAGAACTCATCGCGGCTCAGCTTCTCGACGAGTGGGCGACGCAGGCCGGGCTGCAACTCGGCGTCGACGTCGCCTCCGCCGAACCTGCCTACGTGCGATCGGCAGAGGAGTACATCGATACGTTTGCTCGCTCGGTGCCGACGGCATCGGAGATCGCGGCTGCGGTGGGTGTCAGTGTCCGGGCGCTCACTGCGGGATTTCGACGGTACCGAGACACCACGCCGGGGCAACGATTGCGCGCGCGTCGGTTGGAGGGTGTACGCGGCGAACTGTTGCGTTCCGACGGGAGAACCGTCTCCGAAATCGCCAACGCCTGGGGCTACGTCAATCTGGGTATGTTTGCGGCCACATACCGGAAACGGTTCGGAGAGTTGCCTTCCGAGACCCGGAATCGACTCTGAGGACAGTTGTTTGAACGGTCATGACGATCGTTTTACGCACTCGATGAACTGCCGTGATCCGTTGTTTCGTGTCGGAGCGTTCTGCAAGGATTGAAATCGAACGTGACAGCAATCCCACGAGCTAGGAGTACGTCATGGCAACTCGACTCAATCCGTACATCAGCTTCAACGGCAATGCCCGTGAGGCGTTGGAGTTCTACAAAGAAATCTTTGGTGGCACGCTGGCGCTGAGCACGTTCGGTGAGTTCGGCAATCCCGGTGAAGGCGGCGACAAGATCATGCACGGAATGCTCGAAACCGATCAGGGATACACCCTGATGGGTGCCGACACTCCGCCCGGCATGCCGTACAACCCCGGCGACAACATCACGGTCAGCCTCAGCGGCGACGACGGCGACGTGCTGCGCGGGTACTGGGAGCAGTTGTCGGGAACAGGTACGGTCAGCGTTCCGCTCGAGAAGCAGATGTGGGGCGACGAATTCGGCGCCTGTACAGACAAATTCGGCATTTCCTGGCTGGTGAATATCGGAGCGCCCCAGAGCTGACTCCAAGCTCTGCCCGGTTCTGCCGAAACGAGACAGTTTTCCTGCCGTTTCGAGGCAGAACCGGGTATGTGATCGCCGTTACATTCTGTTCGACAAGACAAGTTGCAAGTCGGATGGAGAAATGCAGTGACGATCGAAGATATTGCGCGGAAGCCCCTTTCGAAGCAGCACCTCGACGACGTGCTGGCGCGAGCAACTCAGCGGGCTGACCGAGTCCCGGGTGTCGTCGCGATGATCACGGATCGAGAAGGCAACATCTACGAGGGTGCAGCCGGTGAGCGGGCTCTCGGTCACGGCGAACCGATGACCCTCGATACAACCTTTGCGCTCTTCTCCACCACCAAGGCGATTACCGGTACCGCTGTCCTGCAATGTGTGGAGGAGGGGTTGCTCGATCTCGATGCACCTGCAGCGACCTATGTTCCCGACATCGGTGAGCTGAAGGTCCTGGACGGTTTCGACGCCGGCGGAAACCCCGTTCTTCGGGAACCCAAGCGTGACATCACCACTCGCATGCTGCTCCTTCACACTGCAGGGTTCGGCTACGACTTCTTCAACGAGTCGTACAACCGGCTCTCGCAGGAACATGGGCAGCCCAGCGTGATGACGTGTAGCAAAGCGGCGCTCACGACACCGCTGCTCTTCGACCCGGGTGAGAAGTGGGAGTACGGCACCAACATCGACTGGGCAGGACAGGTCGTCGAGTCGATTCGAGGTCATCGACTCGGCGATGTCATGCGTGAGCGCATCTTCGAACCTCTCGAGATGGCCGATACGGCATTCACGATGAGCCCGTCGATGAAGGATCGACTTGCGCCGATCCATCAGCGTGAGAGCGACGGAAGCCTCACTCCGCTCATCGGATTCGAGCTTCCGGCCGAACCCGAGGTGCACATGGGTGGTCACGGTTTGCACGGCACTGTCGGCGACTACATGAAGTTCATTCGTATGTGGCTCAACGACGGCGCGGGCACATCCGGTCGCGTGTTGTCGCCGGAGACGGTAGCTGCAGCCGTTCAGAACGGGCTCGAAGGCCAGCACGTGGGGTTGTTGCCCGGAGTTCTCCCGACACTGTCCAACGATGCGGAATTCTTCCCCGGTGTACCCAAGGGATGGGCATACTCCTTCATGACAAATGAAGAGGTGGCACCCACCGGTAGGCCGGCCGGATCGCTGGCTTGGGCGGGTCTTGCCAACCTCTATTACTGGATCGACCGGCAGACCGGCGTCGGCGGGTTCTGGGCAACGCAGATTCTGCCGTTCGCGGACGCTGGATCCATCAACGGATACCTGGAATTCGAGACCGCCGTTTACCAGTGATCGGCTGGATTCCCGCTGTCCGGGATCGACTGTTTCTTTCGGGCGGGTTCGGAGTACGCATGCAGTACAGCGCACGCTTGCATACGACGAACTAGGAGACGGCATGAACAGCCTCGAAGGCAGCTTCGAAGGAAAAGTTGCACTGATCACCGGCGCCGCACGCGGTCAGGGGCGCGCCCACGCTGTCGCATTCGCGGAGCGTGGCGCGGACATCGTGATCTGCGACCGGTGCGAGAACAGTGATGTCGTCGCCTACCCCCTCGCAAACGAGGAGGATCTGAAGGAAACCGTTCGTTTGGTGGAAGCCACCGGTCGTCGGTGCATTGCCGTCAAGGCAGACACTGCTGATCGCGACGCAATGGACGCGCTCGTTGCCCGCGCTGAAGCCGAGTTCGGCCGTGTCGACATCGCCGTCGCGAATGCCGGTGTGTCCGTGCCCGCTCCGATCACGTCGATGACGTCGGCGCAGTGGAACGAAGTCATCTCGTCGAACCTGACCGGTGTGTTCAACACCGTTGCGGCCGTGTCAGGTGGAATGGCGGAACGTGGTTACGGTCGCATCATCACGATTTCCTCGATGATGGGTCGATCCGGTGGCACCCAGATGGCGGCGTACGGCGCCTCCAAATGGGGCGTCATCGGTTTGACGAAGAGTGTGTCGCTCGAACTGGCCAACTCGGGTGTGACCGTGAATGCTATTGCACCGGGGAACATCTCGACGCCGATGATTCACAACGACATGATGTACGCAATGATGCGGCCTGACCTCGAATCGCCGACGGCAGACGACGTCGAACCCGTGTACGCGACTCTGCATGCGCAGCCGGTCGGTTGGCTGGATCCCTTCGAGATCACGCGAGTAGTCCTGTTCCTCGCCGCCGACGCGAGTGCCCACATGAGTGGCATCGTGGTTCCTGTCGACGCCGGAGTAGCCGCTCGCTCGAACGCTTGACGGACAAGACTGTTCGCGCGAAAGCGCGGACCGGGTGGGTCGTCGGCGTCCTGAGTCTGAGCGGCGTGGTGGTCGCGCTGCAACAGACCTTGGTGGTGCCGGTCCTGCCTGCGTTCGCGACGGCATCGGGAGTATCGTCCTCCACCGCTTCCTGGCTGGTGACCTCGACGTTGCTGACCGGTGCCGTCGCGACCCCTCTCATCGGCAGACTCGCCGACATGTTCGGCAAGCGCGCGATGATGCTCGTCTGTCTTGCCGTGATGATCGTCGGCTGCATGGTTGCTGCGCTCAGCCAGAGTTTCTGGTTACTGATCCTCGGGCGCTCGTTGCAGGGGTTCGCGACGGCACTTCTGCCCGTCGGAATCAGCATCATGCGCGATGTCCTTCCTCCGGAAAAGCTGAGTGGTGCAGTAGCTCTCATGAGTGCGACGTTGGGGATCGGTGGCATGTTCGGTATGCCGATGGCTGGGGTGATCTCGGCGCACTGGGGACTACCCGCGCTTTTCTGGGTCACTGGTGGATTCGGGGTCGTACTGATAGTCGTCTTGCCTCTGGTGGTGCCGGAATCGGATGTGAAGAGTCGCGGACGCTTCGACTTTCTGGGGGCCACGGTCCTCACACTCGCTATGACTGCACTGCTGCTGGCCGTTTCGAAAGGAACCGAATGGGGCTGGGCAAGCCCCGAGGTTCTGGTTCTGATCGCGTCCGGCGTGGTCTTGCTCTGTGGATGGATTCCGTGGGAACTGCACACGCCGGCACCGCTGGTCGACCTGCGGACTTCCCTTCGTACTCCGATTTTGGTCTCGAACGTCTGCGCAGTCTTGCTCGGGTTTGCCATGTTCATCAGCGCGTTGGCGGCAACTCAGGAACTTCAGTTGCCCGTCGCGTCGGCGGACGGTCTCGGACTCTCAGCCGCCGAAGCCGGATTGGCGATGATGCCGGGCGGAGTTCTGATGATCGGATTGGCGCCGGTGTCGTCGAAGGTGACGAGGCGATGGGGAGCGAAGACCACGTTGGCCTCAGGAGCGATCGTCATCGCAATCGGATACGTCTTGCGTGTGCTGTTGACGCCGACGCTGGTCAATATCGTGATCGGCGCTGCCGTGGTGTCCGCCGGTGTTGCATTTTCTCTGGCAGCCATGCCGACGCTGATCACCGAATCTGCACCGATCCATCAGACTGCGTCGGCCAACGGATTCAACAGCTTGCTCCGCTCGGTCGGTACCTCCACCGGAAGCGCTGTTGCGGCTGCGGTATTGGCCGGTTCGACGGTGGTGATCGGTGCGAGCACTGTGCCGACACTGCATTCGTTCGCGGTTTTGTACTGGATCGGAGCGGGCGTATCGGCACTGGCGGCCGCGGTGACGTTGGCAGTGAGGGTGGAGCGGACGGGGGCGGTATCGCTGCCCGAGTTACCAATTGCCGCTGAAACCGATGGCGCAACGAAGATCGGGTGAGTCGACGGACTCACCCGATCTTCGTCGTCACCGTTATCTTCGACTGGAATCAACCAGGTACTCGAGATTCTGGTTGTACGGGGTTGCCGTTACCGCAGCGTGCGAACTCACCCGAGACACCTCGGTAGTGCCGCGAACGACAGAGGCCTTGATGGAACCTACTTTCAACGGGGCGATGCAGCTGCTCATCCCGGCCGGGGCATTGCAGGTGGTTGTCGTGGTTCCAACAGTCACTTTGACGACTGCGGGAGCGGTCAGAAAGGTGAGAACCTCGA
This sequence comes from Rhodococcus sp. no. 34, assembly GCF_054589475.1. Taxonomy (NCBI): domain Bacteria; kingdom Bacillati; phylum Actinomycetota; class Actinomycetes; order Mycobacteriales; family Nocardiaceae; genus Rhodococcus; species Rhodococcus sp. no. 34. The sequence goes on along the minus strand of NZ_BAAILK010000026.1, from coordinate 463,637 downwards.
CGGTATCGCGAGCGGGGGATGACCATTGGCGCAGTGACATCGGGGGTGTCGAAGGGTTGGCCGGAACTGCGGAAACTTTCTGCGTTCGATAACTCAGATAAGCAGTATCGCGGACGATCGTCGGCATTACCCCTGACCGGAACCAGTACAGACCATAGGCGTTGATGTCCAGCAGGGAGCGTCCGTGCCCCGCGCTGGGAGCAAAGGAAGTCCCCTCGCTGTAATCGTTCCAGGTTGTCAGTTGGACCCATTCGCTGCCTGAATCGAGCGCGATCTGCCAGGTATTGCGAAGATTCTGCGTGTTTTCCGCTTCGTCGTAGATGGCCTGGTTCGGTCTGACGTCTTGGAAGGAGACCGATTGCATCCAGATCTTTCCCAACGCATGAGCCGCGGCAGCCAAATCAAGCGGAGTATTTGGGCTGTTTACCACTGGGTTTCCCGCCGGATTCCGGTTTCCCCAACTCGACATGCCATAGCTGATGGAGGCAAACGCATTGCGGTTTGCCGCTGCGTCTAAAAATACCGGAACTAATGCGACATTTATCCCATATGACTGACTCATCAGGGTGATGAACTGCGACCACCACGTTGGACTTTTAGCCTCGGCAAGAAATGGGGAAATGACAAGTCGCCCGTCTCCAAGTTTGAATACCGACGGTTTTGTCGCATATGGCGCCATTTCTGCCGCAAGTTCTGCAGGGGTCATGCTATTGAAAGAAGCGCTCATATCGGGCATAAGCATTACTTTGAAATTTGGATCCACTGTTGCGGCGGCTTGCATGAGCGCGCCGGGAATGATTGAACCCCACCAACTGGTGTCCGTTGCCTTGGCCATGATGTCGACGGAGAACCCGTCGAGCCCAGCAGCGACTGCCTGACGAACTTCAGTTTCGAGATCTCTCTGACGCCACTGGGGATCTGCGATCGGCGGTCGTGGAGCAGGCCGATCGCGTATGAATCCAGCTGAATTGACGTGTGCATTGTTCTCTCCGTGCACTGTCATGTACTGAGTTGTGTAGTAGTCGCTGTTCGGGGTCGCGTTGTCGATAGATACCGGGTACGGCGGAAAATAATGTCCGAATACCTTCCGTCCGTTCAGCGTTGCCCGGTCCGGAATGTCGAAGGGGAGAGCAGCAGATTCCGGATTGGCAGAAAGAGCAGTGGGAGCAAACGTAGGTGATTCTGTGTGCCCTTGCCCCTGATAGGAATAGGCAAATGTGAGCGATAGTGCGATTGCCGTCGAGAGGCACATGAGACGGATTGTTTTCGGTAGGATTGCGTACCGTCGCATAGGGATGAAACGCATGGGAGTTATCCTCCAGGTCAGATTCTTCGGCTGTAGAGAAATTTGTTTGGAGTGCATTCTGAGGCACGAACTTTGCGACGCTAACATGAATTGAAATCCGAGGCACTCTCGTCCACTTGAATACGCGAGCGAGCCGAATCGTGAGTAGTCACGACGGTTGGGTCCTGTCGGGGGCCCGTTTGCAGGACTGCTGCGTGAAATCCTGGAATGTGTCGGCCACCTGGGTCACACTGGGGAACGGACTACCGACGGATTACCGATGCGGGAGGGCTCATGACCGAAGCGATTGTGGCCGAGGGGCTGGTCAAGAAGTACGGCGACGTCACGGCATTGGACGGCATCGACCTGGAAGTGCGCGAGGGTTCGGTGATGGCTCTGTTGGGCCCCAACGGCGCCGGAAAAACCACTGCGGTAAGGATATTCACGACGCTGCTCATTCCTGACGGTGGACGCGCCAAGGTTGCCGGGCTGGACGTGGTCGAGGATGCGCGGGCGTTGCGATCCAAGATCGGTGCTTCGGGTCAGTACGCCGCGGTCGACGAGTACCTGACGGGCTACGAGAATCTGGACATGGTCGGGCGGCTGTATCACCTCGGCGCCCGAAGCAGTAAGGCCCGAGCGCGTGAATTGCTCGAGCAGTTCGATCTCGTCGAGGCTGGAGATCGGCCGGTCAAGGGCTATTCCGGTGGAATGCGGCGACGTCTCGATCTCGCCGGCGCATTGGTTGCTCGGCCACAGGTGTTGTTTCTCGACGAGCCGACCACCGGCCTCGATCCTCGGGCGCGACTCGGTCTCTGGGACGTCATCGAAGGGTTGGTGGCTCAGGGGACCACGCTGTTGCTCACGACGCAATACATGGAGGAAGCCGAGAGGTTGGCCGACCAGATCGCCGTCATCGACCGCGGCTCGGTCATCGCGCGCGGTACTGCAGACCAGTTGAAGGCGCGGGTCGGGGGTGAGCGCATCGAATTGAGCGTGCACGAGGTCGAACATCTCGACATCGTCCGCGAGGAATTGCGCTCGCTTGCCGTGGGGGACATTCAGGTTCAAGAGAATGTCCGTCGCGTCACCGTTCCTGTCGACGACGGCACCGACGCGTTGGTCGCGGCGCTGAATCTTCTGTCGGCACGAGGCATCCGCGTATTCGACGTCGGCTTGCGCAGACCCACTCTCGACGATGTCTTCCTCACACTGACCGGGCACCAGGCTGAACTGGAGGATCAGAAATGACCGTGCAGATGGCGCTCGAAGACGGTTTGACCATCGCCAGGCGAAACTTGATCAAGATCAAGCGCGTTCCGGATCTGCTGGTGTTCACCACTTTGTCGCCGATCATGTTCGTGCTCTTGTTCGCGTATGTGTTCGGCAGTGCGATCTCCGTCCCGGGCACGTCGTATCGAGAATTCCTGATCGCCGGAATCTTCACGCAGACGGTCATATTCGGTGCCACCTGGACTGGTTTGGGGATGGTCGAAGACATTCAGAAAGGAATCATCGACAGATTTCGATCGCTGCCCATGGCTCCGTCTGCCGTGCTGACAGGCCGAACATCGAGTGACGTGTTGATCAACGTCATCAGTTTGGTGGTCATGTCGTTGACCGGTCTTCTGGTCGGGTGGCGGATTCACTCCAGTTTCCTCGAAGCGGTGGCGGGTTATGCGCTGCTTCTGTTCTTCGCGTACGCGTTGTCGTGGGTCATGGCTGTTGTCGGGCTTTGGATCCGGACGCCTGAGGTATTCAACAACGCGAGCTTCATCGTCATCTTTCCGCTGTCGTTCATCGCGAACACTTTTGTCGAGACCACCAATCTTCCCGGCCCGCTCAAAGTGATCGCCGAATGGAATCCGGTGTCGGCGGTTACTCAGGCGGTGCGTGAATTGTTCGGCAATACCAATCCTGCGATGACGGTTCCGGATGCGTGGCCACTGCAGAATCCGGTCATCGCGTCGTTGTTGTGGACTTTCGGTTTGCTGATCGTCTTCGTGCCGTTCGCTATTCGTCGGTATCAGAAGGCAGTCAGCCGCTGACCTGGTGATTCCGGCCGGTAGGGTGGATGTGTGCCGGAGCCCGAACGCATCGACAAACGCAGCCTGAGATACGCCGGGCGACGTGAGGAGTTGCTCGACGCGCTGACCCGCTACGTCATCGACAACGGTGTCGGGGAGTTGACGGTGAGGCAGCTCGCCAAGGCCGTGGGTGTGTCGCATGCGTCGCTACTCAACCATTTCGATAGCAAGGAGAATCTGCTCTCCGAGGTCATCGAGAACATGCGTGGTGAGTCCATTCCGATTGCGGTTCCGATGAAACCGGGGGTCGATCCGGCGGCAGTGCTGACCGCGTGGTGGACCGAACGTACGACGCCGGAGGTCCTGCCGCGGTTCCGAGTGATGGTCGAGATTTACGCCCTCGCGCTCGGCGACCGCGAACGCTACGGACGGTTCCTGGACCGTTTTGTAGGCGATTGGATCGAGGCGCTGGAAGCCGGTCTACGACAAGCGGGTTGCCCCGAGGACGATGTTGCCTCTGTCGCTACTCTATTGCTCTCGCAAATGCGGGGTCTGTCGATGGATCTTCTGGCCACCGGGGACCGGGCCCGCGTCGATCGCGCGTTCGGGCTTTTTGTCGACGGCTTTGCCGCCCGCGCTCGGGAGTGGTCCACGCCAAGATCCGATCGCCTTCAACGCTGACCGATCACCACGGTCGACGCGGTCTCGCTGTAGGTTGCCACCCGAGTGAGAAACCCTCCCCGAGTGAATGTTTCAACAGTCATTTCGACCTGCTCCGTACTCGTCTCGACGAGAAGGCAGCCACCCGGTCGTAGCCACGGCGCGGCGTCCGCGATGATGCGACGCTGCAGGTCCAGTCCGTCGGTACCGCCGTCCAACGAGACCAGCGGTTCGTGAAGACGGGCTTCGGGCGGCATCAGCCTGATCGATTCGGTGGGGACGTAAGGTGCATTGGCGACGACGACATCCACGCGACCGAGTAATTTCGTCGGCAGTGGTTCGAATAAATCGCCTTCGAGTACACGCTCGGGCGGTGTGATGTTTCGGCGAGCGCACCGCACTGCGGCCGGTTCCACGTCTACCGCGTACAAATCGACGGCGTCGAGCGTCGACTGCAGGACAACACCGACAGCTCCTGAGCCGCAACACATGTCGACGACGACGCTTCCTGGGGTGACAAGTGAGCAGGCCTGCCGGGCGAGGAACTCGGTGCGCCGGCGTGGGACGAAGACTCCGGAGTCGATGTGAATGCGCAAGCCGCAGAACTCGGCCCATCCGAGGACGGGCTCGAGTGGTTCGCCGGCAACTCGTCGGTCGACCATCGCGTCGAGTTCATCGCGAGAGCGTGCGGTGTGAAGAAGTAGGCGAGCCTCGTCTTCGGCGAAGACGCAACCTGCTGCTCGGAGGATCGCGGCCACCGACTTCTGCTGCGAAGCAGGGAAGGTCGGGAGATCAGGTGCTGACATGAGAGAGCCTTTCGGCCTCCTGATCTCGCGGGGGACCTGCACGTATCGAACACCGCCACCCTACCCGAGCAGGCGTGTCACGACGGTCGATGCGGAGCGGAAATTTAGGTTGACCAAATGGTAAGGCTGTTCTATGGTCTGAACTCGATCAGCTGATGTGGGGCCGATCACCACATATGCACCGTCACCGCAATCGGTAGGAGAAGTACGTGAGTAAGCGACTGTGTAGGACGCTCGTCGGACTGAGTGCGAGTGCGTTGGTGGCGTTGACAGTTGCGGCGCCGGCCGGAGCGGAACCGAACGATGCTCCGGGTGCTGTCGTGAGTCAGGAGTTGCTCGGTCCCGACCGGGTGATCCCGGGTGCCGTGAGCGCAACGAAGGTGACGTACTGGTCGACGGGCCCGAAGGATGCGCCGATGACGAGTACCGGTGTGGTGTATCGCCCAGAGGGAGCTCCGCCCGAGGGTGGTTGGCCGGTCATCTCCTACGCGCACGGGACGGTGGGTGTCGCGGATCAGTGTGCGCCGAGCAGCAGTGTTCCACTCGAACGGACCGCGACGCATCTGGGTCACTGGCTGGAGCAGGGATACGCGGTCGTGACCACCGACTACGTGGGGCTCGGAACACCCGGTGTTCACCCGTATCTCGACGGTCGTTCCGCTGCACACAGCGTTGTGGACATGGTGCGTGCCGCTCGTGCGGTCGACGACGACCTGTCGAGCGCATGGGTTGCGATGGGGCAGTCGCAGGGCGGGCAGGCGACTATGTTCACCGCTTCGCTTGCCACTGCTTACGCGCCGGAGTTGGACTACCGCGGCGCTGTCGCCACTGGTGTCCCCTCGAACATCGAGAATCTTCTACCGCTCGGTGGTCCGGCTTTCCCGGCGCTTCCGCTCAAGGGTACGACGGTCTACATCGCGAACGTTCTTGACGGACTGCGTGCTTCGCGGCCGGATATCGACATCGACTCGTATCTGACCCCGCTCGGCAAGACCATCCTCGACGACGTCGAGAACAACATGTGCTACACCGAGGCGCGCACGAAGTACGGAACCGTCACACTCGGGCAGGTGCTGACGAAGTCGCTGGACAATCCAGTATTCATGGAGGCTGCGCGTGACCTGCTCACTGTGCCGACCGCAGGATACGACCGCCCGTTCTTCATCGGTCAGGGGTTGTCGGACATCGATGTTCCGGCACCGCTGACACTGAAGTTCGCGGCCGACCTTACTGCCAACGGTGTCGACTTTGCATTCCATACCTATCCCACTGATCATCTGGGAACCGTTCCGGCTTCGGTTCCAGACAGTACCCCGTTTGTCGCGGCACTGTTCTCTGGTCAACGGCCATGCACCGGAAGCCTCTGCTGACCAACATCTTTCAGGCGGAACCAACTCCGCGCAGATAGATGTCGATCGGGATCCGAAGTTGCCGAACGGTTTCGGAGGAGCGGGGATCTCGGCTACGCGCTCCGAGGCAGTAGTCGAAGATCAAGCCCTCCAGAAGGCTCAGAAAATTTGCGGCGGCGACGTCAGGATCGTCAACGCCAACGATGTCGAAGACAGGCCTTGCCTTCTCCCGTGAAAACAGGCTGTCTTCGAGGAGTTGGTGCAATGCCGAATCTCGGGGAGTTTCCAAGAGCAGTGCATATCTCGCGATCAATTCGTGTCTGCGGTGCGAGAGAAGATCATCGAGATACTCGGCCGTCAGGGCAGCAGGATCGCTGGGCCTCTCGCGGAGTTCGTCGAATATCGAACGTGACCGGTGCACGATGTGCAATGCGGTTGCTTCGAGTAGTGCCTCGCGAGTGCGGAAATAGTACGACGTCGAACCGGCAGGAAGTTCCAGGGACTGATCAACCGCCCGATGGGTGAGTGCACGCGGGCCCTGCTCGGCGATGATCGTGACGGCGGATGCCGCGATGAGGGCTCTGCGATCAGGCTTCATATCGTTCCTTGTTGTCGATGTTGCATGCTGCAGATGGTGCGTCGTGAGGGTCACATTGACTCGATTTGCCTTCGATCACTAGCCTCGACTCTACAGACGTAGAGGAGTCTTATGCTACTGGACAAAGAGCAGTTGGCGGCACGCGAAGCCCTCGACGCACTGCAGGCCCGGATCTCGGGCGGTGAGGTCGGGGGTGGGATCTATCTCTGGGGTAGCGTCGGCCGCGGGAAGACGATGCTCATGGACGAGTTCTACGACAGGCTCCCGGTCAGCAAGCGGCGCATTCACTTTCATCGGCTCTTTGCAGATCTGCACTCTCGGGCGCATGAACTCGGCTCGATGGGCGTGGCACTGGATCACGTCGTCGATGGAATCCGTGTGCTCTGTTTCGACGAGTTCCACATCGACGACGTCGCCGACGCCATGTTCATGGCAAGGGTTCTCGACACAATCGTCGCGAAAGGCGTGACTGTTGTCGTCACGTCCAATGTTCCGCCGACCGATCTTCTTCCCAATCCGCTTTTTCACGAGCAGTTCGTTCCGTCGATCGAGTTGATCGAACGGACTCTCGAGGTGATCGAGTTGGGTGGCTCCGTCGACTATCGGACGGCGGGACAGCCAGGTGCCGGGGACTACCGATTTGCGACAGGGGAATTCCTCGTCGGCTCGGGAATTACGCGGCCTTCGGGCGAAAGTGTCGAATTGACGATAGGCACACGCACATTGGAGTGCTCGGCGATTCGAGACGGTGTCGTCTGGTTCGACTTCGAGGTGCTGTGCACTGGTTCGACCTCGGCTGCCGATTACCTCGCGCTCGCCGCCCGCTTCGACGACTGGGTGATCTTCGGAGTGCCGGTGCTCGCCGAGGCGTCGGAATTTGCCCTTCGCCGTTTCGCGAATGTCGTCGATGTTCTCTATGACGTCGATGCGCGGCTGACGATCTACGCCGACGCTTACGTCGAAGAAGTGGCAGGCAGCCTCCGGGACGTGCCGGGGTTGGCGCGCCTCTACAGTCGTCTGTCGCTACTGGCGAGGTCGGCGGTGGGCAGCATCAGTTGAGGAGCAGCGTCAACTCCAGGTGAGATCGCCGGTCGCGGCGCTGGGCGTGAGTCCGAACATGCTGTGGCAGATCCGGTTGAGATGGGCGCTGTCGGTGAAGCCGGCCTCGTGGGCACTGGTTGTCAGGCTTGCGCCACCGCTCATCACTTCCATGGCGCGTCGTAGCCGCAACCAACGAATGTAGGTCGAAAAACTCATCTGCAGTTGATCGTTGAAGATTCTTCCCAATCGGCCGGGCGAGATGGAGACCAGCGCGGCGGTGTCCGTCACCGTTATCGGCCCCGAAAGTCGCTCGGGCAGTATCGTCAGAGCATGCTCGAGTGCAGGGTGAAGAGCGCGTACGCTCGACGGCTGCTTGCTTTCGGACAGTGAATCGATCAGCCTCGCTGCGTATTCCAGATCCGAATCAGCGCCACGGTCCGTCATCGCTACTGCGGTCTGCCCACGGTCCGACCAGTCGGCCACACCACCGTGCTCGGATACAGGCGGCCTGATGCGCCGGCCCATCCCCGTGGTGGAGTCCACGTAGATCGCTCGTCCCCGCGCACCCTCGGAGGCGGACAACGCGTGGACCGCCCCGGATGGAATGACCACGGACCGCACGACTTCACTGTGGCCGTCCCCGTCCCCGTCCGTGACCGTGACGTCCCCGTCGTCGACGATCATGATCTGAACGGCGGCATGCGAATGCATGTGCGCGGATCCCACTGCGCCGGTGAACATGAGAATTCCGGGCTCCATGTGGACGGCGCCGGACCAGGTCATGTCGGAAATCATAGTGACGACCCTGACAGAGCTCGGGGTCCGGTCATCCTCCGGTAGGACCGCACTCGGTTCGAAGATCGTGCGCTGGGCCGATGTGCTGGCGAGGGGTTCACGAGAAGGTGGAATCATGAACAACGCACAAGCACCCGCAGTCCTGTCGGTCCACGCGCTGGGCAAGTCGTACGGCGACGTTCCAGTGCTCCGAGGTGTATCGCTGGAAGTGCGCGCCGGTACTGCTACGGCCATCATGGGTCCTTCAGGGTCGGGCAAGTCGACTCTGCTGCATTGCATGTCAGGAATCGTCAAGCCCGACTCGGGAGCAATCCTGCTGAGCGGCAGGCATATCGAGAACCTCGGTGAGAACGACCGCAGCCGCCTCCGACGCGAGTCGTACGGATTCGTTTTTCAATCGGGCCAACTGTTACCGGAGCTTCCGGCGATCGAGAACGTCGCTTTGCCCTTGGTGCTCAACGGGTTGTCCATCGCCGAAGCCAAGCGGACGGCGCACGGCTTCTTCGCGCCATTGGGACTGGACGGTCTGCAGGACCGTCGCCCGGGTCAGATGTCGGGTGGTCAGTCGCAACGTGTGGCGATTGCGCGAGCGTTGGTGACC
>NZ_BAAILK010000026.1:409826-454399 GCF_054589475.1 Rhodococcus sp. no. 34 | reverse complement strand
AACCCGCCGTTCTCTTCGCGGACGAGCCGACCGGTGCCCTCGACGCGCAGACGAGTTGGGAAGTGATGAGGGTGTTGCGTGATTCGGCTCAACAGATCGGTTCTGCGTTGGTCGTCGTCACTCACGATGCCGAAGTCGCTCGGTGGTGTGATCGCACGATGATGATGCAGGCCGGTTCGCTCGTCGGGACACAGGTGGCGGCATGAAGGCCACAGCGCGCGTTGCATTGATGACGGTGCGAGGTGAAGGCCGAAAGGCCTTGAGTACCTTCGCGCTTCCCGTAACGGCCTTTGCCGCCTCGACGACGTTGTTGCTGACGGTGCTCGGCGGCTACGGTGCATTTGCGGGCAGATCGAGCGAACCCGAAGCCGAGGCGTACCTAGCACTCGCAGGGGTTGCTTCGGTGTTGATGATCGTTCCAGCCGTCACTCTCGGCCTGGCGGCGGCCCGCTTGGGCGCGCGCCGTCGCGACGAACGACTTGCCTCGCTGCGACTCATCGGATCCACCCCTCGCCAGATCGTTGCGCTGTGCGCTGCGGAATCGGGTATCCAGGGCTTGGCCGGTGCGTTGATCGGTGTGGTGGGATACCTCCTCGCGTTGCCGCTCGTAGCTCTCTTGAGATTTCAAGGTCGGACATTCGAGTGGAGTGAGCTTTGGGTAGGCGCACTTCCGCTGGTGGGCATCGTATTCGGAATGACCATCCTGGCTGCTTTGACGTCGATGCTCGGGATGCGCCAGGTGTTCGTGAGCCCGTTGGGCGTCACGGCGGGCAATCCCAGCGCCGCACCGAAGATGATCTTCGCGGTGGCTGGGGTGGGGGTTCTTGTGGGATGGAGTGCATTCGGGGGCTCCGCGGCAAGCATCGCGGCAATCCTGGTGGGCCTTGGTCTCTGCTTCGGCGTTGTTGCGTTGGTCGGTCCGTTCGTCATTTCGCTGCTTGGACGGATCATGCTCAAATGCGCCAAAGACGGTGCTTCGCTGATTGCGGCGCGTCGGGTCTTGGACAATCCGAAGGCTGTGTGGCGCACGGTCAGCGGTGTGACGATGGCCAGCTTTGTTGCCGCAGGCACATCTCTCCTCGCCGCGATAGGCAACGGGGAAGGGCAGGATTTGCAGCCAGGGCAGGAGTTCCTGTTCGCGGACATGAGAACCGGGGTGTTGTTCACTCTCGGAGCAACATTCACGTTGGCGGCAATCTCGTCTGCGCTCACCCAGGTATCCGGGATCCTCGACAACCGTGAGCTGTATCGGAGTCTGACTTTGGCCGGCACACCTGTCGAGGTGATGGACAGCGCCCGCATGAGGCACGTTCGCACTCCCGTGGTGGTGATGGCACTGGCCGGTGCCGGCGCTGCACTGCTGTTCCTCTTCCCACTGGCAGGGGCAGCCGTATTGACCACTCCGATGGCGCTGGTTCAGTTGGGCGTCACCCTGGCTGTGGGGATCGCGTTGGTGTTGGCCAGTGCGTTTGCAGCCAAGCCCGTCATGCGACGGGTAACCGCGGGCTGAATCTCCGCCCCTCGTCCGTCAGTTCTGTCTCCGGAACGGTTCGGCCAACTGGCCGAGGTAGTCGTCCGGGTAGTCGGGCTTGGCCGCCATTCCGAGATCGTCACTGCTGAAGCGCTTTTCCGGATCGAAAGAATAAGTGCGGAACATGTGATCCCAGATCAGAGTGAACAAACCGAAATTGACGTCACCGATTCCCGCCCACTTCAGGTGATGGAATCGGTGGCCGGCGTTGAGGGCGAGTATCGGACGCAGGGGGCCGATGCGGTAGTCGGCATTCGAATGCTGAAGCAGGAGTTGGACAGCGACACAAACCGCGAGCGCCGAGGCAACTGGAACGGGCATCCCGAGGAGGATCAGTGGCAGGACGCCACCGGCGGTTTCGAAAGTCTGATGCACGGGGTGCTTCATCAGTCCGTTCATACCGTAGAACCGTTCGAGGCTGTGATGAACCGCGTGGAAACGCCACAACCATCCAACCTTGTGGCTGATCAAATGCACCACGGTGATGCCGAAATCGGCAACCAACACTGCGAAGACGACCTGAAGGACAAACGGAAGACCGCTCGGCCACAGCCCGTCGAACGGAATCACCGCGGCCATCAACGGGATTACCGCGACGCTGACCAAGATGAGGGATTCGTTGACAAACGCATGGACAGCGTCGCGAAACCTGTCCGGTCCCGGGGCATTCCACGAAGATTCGTAGGGAAGCGCCCGTTCGGCCGCGAACGAGCAGACCACTGCGAAGAGAATCAATGCCACCAGTGACCATTTCGGCGCGCCGGATGCCGCCAGCGCGATTGCGGCTCCGTTGATTCCCAAGAGCATGAACGGGACGTACCCGTATCTGACGATGAAGGTGAGCATGTATTCGATGGTGCACGGCGCGGGTGGTCCTCGACTTGTACGAATCGGTCGACTTTCAGTCAGCCGAACAAGCGGTGTCGCGTTACTTCGTCAGCACGGTGGCGAGTGCAGCGCTCAGATACGGAGTGATGTTCTCGACGACCCGTGTCACGATCGCAGTGGCGACGTCAGCCGGTTGCAGTGGCACCGACGGTGTCTGCGGCAGCGCCGGGGGAGCAGGCGGAGCGGGCTCGGACATCATCGGCGTGTAGGTGTTGTGCTTCGTGAAGTAGCCGAAGACCGAATCCACGAACACCTCGGGCGCATCACGCGGCTTGGGCATGTTGCAGATGCCGTCACCCTCGATGCAGACTTCCTGTACTGCGATGTCTCCGAATCCGCCGCGTGCTCCGGACATCGTCGCTCCCGGAACGACATTGGGCACTACGGTTTCGATGCCCCCGGCCGAGTTGCGAGGGTCGGCGTAGAGGACGCCTTCGACTTGCGACTGCGGAATGGATCCGTCGCGTGCGATGTCACCGAGCACGTCGCCGGCAATACGCGCTCCCTGTGAGTATCCGGTGACGACGATCTCGCTGCCCGGGCACTGAGCGTGGAAAGCGTTGACTTCAGTGCGAAGCGTCTGGGCGCCGGCGGCAACGCTCTGGTCGTACGTCTGTTCGCCGAGCGGCCAGAAGCTGGCGGGGTAGGTCACCGGCTTGGAGGCGTAACCCTGGGCGACGTAGCGGTCGGTGACGGGTTGCGTCGTTTGTCCCGTCGGATCCCACGTTCCGCCGACCGCGAATACCGCACCGGCCGGGCACGACCCACCGTCATTCGGGTCCGCTCCGGCAGGTACCGACATCACAAGAGTCACCCCCGCTGTGACTGCAACCGTGCATGCCACTGACATCGCGTATTTCCTCATCGGGCCTGTCCCCATCTATCTACGTTCTCGTTCACTGGCGAGACAACCCGCGGTCCGACGCGTTTCGTTCGGTACTGAAGAGAATGGTGATGGGGCGATAAGTCCTGGAGGTAATCCGTGCGTAAACAGGAAGTTGCCGACCGGCGCTGTTTACTACCAGCGTGTGTGGGGCGTCACGGCGTCGGTACCTGCGGCGGGTGATCCGGCTCGAGGAGGGTTCCGATCTCCTTCCCCATCGACACGGCGTTGTTGAGGTCCGCGTTGGTTGTCGGCCCGAGTGTGGCGTAGACGACGATCGTCGTCTTCGAATCGGGGTAGTAGAGCGCGAGACCGTTGTAACCGCCGTACGACGGGTTCATCACCAGCCAGCCGTCGAGGTGCCCGGTCCCGAAGGAAAAGAACTTGTCCGCCGTCATACTTCCCAAGCCCGCAGTCGTCGGCGCCATCTGCTGCTCGAAAGCCTTGTCGGAGAGTAACTCTCCCGTTCCCAGCGCGCGCACCCACTTTCCGACGTCGGCGACAGGCGCGTTCATGTTTCCGCTGTGCAGGAACGCCGTCGGATTCCAGAAAGTGGAGTCTTCGAATACTCCACGTTCATTGGTGTAACCGTGCAGGATCGGTTCGTCCATCTGCGACGTGAGTACAACGCTGCTGTGATCCATCCCGAGTGGATCGAAGACGCGCTGCTGAAGTAGTTCGCCCAGCGGTTTTCCAGTCGCTTTCTCCATGACGTCGCCGAGCAGCGTCAGGTCGCTGTGCGCGTACGCCCAACTGGTGCCGGGTTCGAACAACGGCGGGCGGGAGTTGGCAAGATCCAGGATCTCTCGAGAAGTCCAGCCCTTCATCGGGTTGTCCGTGAAGAGTTTGAGGAACTGTGGATCGGTCACGTAGTCGGAGATGCCCGACGTGCTGTTGGCCAGCATTCGCGGAGTGATGGTGTCTGCGCGTGGAAAGTTCGGTTCCCACTTCGCGATCGGTTGATCGAGGGGAAGCGTTCCCTCTTCGTCGAGTTGCAGCAGGACTGTCGAGAGCATCGGTTCCATCGGTTGGCCGACGCGCAACTGCATGTCGGTTGTCACCGGAACTCCGACAGGGGACTCTCCGACGGCGCCGAGAGCAACTTCGTCGTCGCCTCGCCACACCCCGAACACAGCGGCACTGAGGCCCAAGTCGGCCACTTGGCGGCGGACGATGTCCGTGATCTCGGTGGATTCTCGACTGCTCGAGGTGCTGGGAGAGGCGCTGCCCGTGTTTGTTGCGGAGTCATCGTCGGAACTGCACGCAGCGGTTGCAATGGCAACGGTCAAGGCGATCGACAGAGCAGACAGCCGCACCCGAGCGCGGTGGTGGGAGGAAGTCATGCCTGCGATCCCTTCGATGTGGAAATCGAGCAACCGACGCCGAGCAATGTCCCAATTGGCCGAATTTACCGCAGTTGGAAGGAGGAGGGGTCAGATCGACCGTATAGGCGCAACTGCTGTTCCAGTGCAGTCCTCATTCGGGTGCCGCGTCCGGTTCCTCTCGCAGGTCCTGCGCTTGCTGAAGCTCGGCGTTGATGCGACGGGCTTCGGTGAGTTGGTCTTCGAGGATGATGATGCGGCAAGCCGCGTCGAGCGCCGTGCCGTTGGCTACGAGTTCGTGCGCGCGGGCTGCGATGCGCAGCTGGTAGCGGGAGTAGCGGCGATGTCCGCCCTCAGAGCGTTGTGGGGTAAGCAGTTTCGCGGCATCGAGGCTACGAAGGAAAGCTTGCCTGACACCGAGGATCTCGGCCGCATGTCCCATGCTGTACGCAGGATAGTTCTCGTCGTCGAATCTGCCGGAGGGGTCCCCCGGTGGTGTATCTGCCGGAATGGCTCGCTTCTTTCGCTGAACGGACGGGGCCCCCGGCGCGAGGAGCGCCGGGGGCCGGATGGGGTTGAACTTACTTACATAACTGCATTCTTTCGAACTTCCGGACTCGCACAAGACATCCGGTAGCCGCTTTGAAGGGGGGTGCCGGGTCCGACTACACACTCACACACGAATTCGGCCCCGGCACGTCCCTGCCCTGCGGTACTGCTTGCGGGTAGTTCATCTCTCCCGCATCTCTTGACTCGTTCCTTGCTACGAGAAAAAAGATACAACAGCCTCGCGAGAATGTCTACCCTGACCGCTGTAGATATTTTGTTGCGAACATTCTAGGTGTTGATATTCAGGAACGGCCTGGTCGCCGGGGGTTAGAGCGCTCAATGTGAGTCATAGGAGATGGATCTGGGACAATGCTCCGATGCGAAATACCCCGAAGTCCGAGTCGTTGTTGCGCGCCCGCGCGGAGAGGGAAGAGCGCACCGGCTCCTCCGAGCATCCAGCTGGTGGCGCGCCGAACCCCGGAGAGGACTCGTCGTCGTCCGAGCCGGGGGCACGCAGCGACAGCGCCACGATTCGGTCGGCTCGGTCCGAGCTCTCAACTCACGCCAGGGCAGTGGAAAGTATGCACGAGGCGATCCATCCTGATCGCGATTGAGGCAGCTGCCTCGTCGGGATGCGGGGGACTCCTTCATCCCGCTCACTGCAACGCACGACGGCCGCCGCACTCCCGAAAGTAAGGGGAGTGGCGACGACCGTCGAGTTGTCAGAGTGTGCGCTCAGTACTTGAACCTCAAGGCAGCAACTGGTCCAGGAAGGTGTTGCTGAAGACCTTGTGCGGATCCAACGCGTTGAATGCGGCGTTGGCGGTGTCCCAGTTGTCGCTCGATGGGACGCCGTCGCGGTAGGTCTGGGGGAGGCCCTGGGTGATGATCGGGGTGTCGGTGTACGGCTTGTCGGGGCCGAACGCCCAGCCCTTGGACCACTCGGGGCGGAAGGTGGCGTCGTTGTTGTTGTAGTGATTACGCATCCACTGTTCCATTTCGCGGTAGAACGCGAACATGCCGGGGGTTCCGGGGACGCCGAGGACGTTGAGCCAGATGGCGGTGTCCCATTCCGGATGGTCGGGGCGAGGGCGCATGGCCGAGATGGTGGGGGCGCCTGCCGAGTCGACCTCGACATCCGACGGTTGATCGAGGCCGCAGCAACGGATTTCGACGGGCCCGTTGAGGGGGAACTGTCCGATGGAGCGGTAGTACTCCATGCGGCCGTTGAACCACTGGGTGAAGTCGTGGATGACCTGGCCGATGTTGGCGCGAGAGGTGATGACGGCTCCGCCGCCCTCGGTCAGGCGCAGGGTGGTGGCCCGGATGTAGAACTGGACGTCCTTGGACCATCCCCACAGGTCGTTGGAGAACGTCGCGGCGAGTCCGGCAACGGTGGTGGCGTACATGATCTGCCCGAATGCCGGTGCGATGCCCGGGTTTCCGGAGTTGATCTGGCCGATCATGTCGGTGACCGGCTCCGGGAGGTTGTCGGAGAAGATGTAGTTGTACGGTCCGGTCACCTCACGCGAGAACGGCGGCTTGGTGGGGGCAAGTGACCACACCTTCATCCACGGGCGTTCGGTGAAGGGGTACCAGATTGCTTCTGCGCGACCGTTTTCGCGGACGAACTTCTCGAAGGTGCGTCCGGACGCTCCGCGGGCGCCGAAGAGTTCCTGCCAACCGATGTCGGTGTGGCTGACGCAGCGCATGCGGTAGTTGGGGGCGGCCTGCAAGGTGACGGAGGTGAGGAAGGTGCGTCCGAGGTGAGTCAGCAGCGGCTTGATCGCCGCGTCGCTACGCGCGTACGTCCTCAGTGCGTACTCGCTGCCGTTCCAGACCACTGCGGTCAGGGAGGTGACGAGGTTGGAGAGTGAGCCGAAAGTCTGTCCGGGAACGTGTGCTTCGCCTTCGGCGGGGAGAGCTGCGCCGTGAGCGTCGACGGCGAGGCAGCCGGCAATGGTCAACACACCCGGCGCCGGCAGGTTCGCGAACCCGAGGCCCTGTGCCTGCAGTGCGGTCGTGATGGCGTCGAGGGTCGCGCCGGGTCCTGCGGTGACGGTGGCTGGGCTGCCACCGGCGTTGACGGAGACTCCGGTGAGGTGGACCGTGGTGTCGGCGAGGATGACCTTGTCGACCGGCGCACCGTTGACGATGGTCAGCGGCGTCCAGCCGTGCATGGCGCCGCGGGGACGAATGGTGTAGCCGTTGGCATGACCCCAGTTAGCGAGGCGGACTACGTCTTCGGGCGTCTTGGGCGAACAGGTCCAGATCGCGTCGAGCATGATCTCCTTGGACCAGTTCTGATATGCCTGCTGGTACAGCGCGATGCCTTCGGGGAAGGCAGGCGGCGGCGTGAGGGTGGACACGGGACCACCCGCGGAGCCGGAAGAGCCGGCGGGGACGGCGTAGGCCGGCGTCCAGCCGGCGAATGCGGTCGCTGCCACGGCGCCGGCTCCAGCGGCCATGAAACCTCGTCGGGACAGTCGGAACTTTTCGTCTTGTGCCGTCATCTTCGGGCTACTCCATCGGGTTCGAGAACTACGGTGAGTTCTAACAGGTGGGTATCAGACAGGTTGGTATCAGACAAGAGTGAGAACTACGTCAGCCAGGGCAGGAGCTTCGCGCTCCAGTACAGAAGCTGAGATCAGGAGTCGCCCATTGTCTTTCCAGATCTGGATACTCAAGTTCTCGCCGGGAAATACGACCCCGGCAAAGCGGGCCCGAAATCCGGCTACCCGACTGCTGTCGCCGTCGAGCATGGTATCCACTGCGGTCTTGCAGACCATTCCGTAAGTACACAGTCCATGCAGGATAGGCGCTGGAAAGCCTGCCGCGGAGGCGAATTGCGGATCCGAGTGCAACGGATTCCGATCACCACACATCCGGTACAGCAAAGCCTGCTGTGGAAGCACAGGCGTCACCACTGTCTCATCTGCTTCGCGATCCGGAAGCGTAATCGACTCCGACGGACCACGTTCACCCCCGAAACCACCCTCGCCGCGGGCGAAAATGGACGAGCGAGCTGTCCACAGCGGGTTGCCCTCGGCGTCAACCGTGACGGATTCCTGCACGATCACCGCGGCCTTGCCCTTGTCCCAGACCTCGGCGATTCGAGTTGTGGTGCGGCCACTTCCACTTGCCGGGATCGGCTGATGGACAGTGACTTCCTGGCTCCCGTGGACTACCTTCGCCAGATCGATTTCGACGCCGGGGAACGACACCTTCGGTGCTTCGGTGGCGTGGAAGTTGGCGGCGACGGTGGCAAAGGTGGGTAGTACCTGAGGCTTTTCGTCGTCGAGGTATCGAAGCTCGTTCGGATCGAGCGGACGAGCACCTGCCCCCAGGGCCAAGTGGTAGTGCTGCACGTCCGACGGGGTCCACGAGAACTCTTGTGGCGCAAGCTCGGCGCCGAGTGCGATCTTCGGATCAATTGGCATGGTCGACCGCCGTCTTTTCAGCTGCAGGTGCTTCGGTTGTCTCGGCCTTCTTCGCACGCTCGACGATGTCGAGTACGGCCAAGTAACCGAAAGTCATTGCGGGACCGATGGTCGCGCCTGGTCCGGCGTAGGTGTGGCCCATGACCGGAGCGCTCGCGTTGCCAGCCGCGTAGAGGCCGTCGATGACGCTTCCGTCTTCGCGTAATGCTCGGCCGTTGACGTCGGTGCAGATTCCGCCCTTGGTGCCGAGGTCACCCGGAACCATCTTGATGGCGTAGAACGGAGCCTTGCTGATTTCGGCGAGGCTGGGGTTCTTCAGTCGGGGATCGCCGTAGTACGCGTCGTAACCACTGTCACCGCGTCCGAAGTCCTCGTCCTTGCCGTTGCGCGCGAAGCCGTTGAACCGATCGACGGTTTCGGTCAGCGATGCGACGGGAAGCCCTGTCTTCTCTGCCAATTCGGCGATGGTTCCCGCCTTGACCACGATGCCGGCCTTGAGCCAGCGGCCGGGGAAGGGGGAGCGGGGAGTGATACCGGCAAACGTGTAGCGGTTGCGGTAGCGCTGATCGAGAATCATCCACGTCGGGATGTTCTCGCCGGGGCCCTCGCCCTGACCGTACTCACCGCCGTACATCGCATGGGTTGCCTCGACGTACGGAGCCGCCTCGTTGCCGAAGCGCTTGCCCGACATGTTGACCATCATGCAGCCCGGGAGGGTGCGCTCGGAGAGCGCGAACCACGGTCCGCCGGTCAGCGGAATGGACGGGCCCCACCAGGCGTCGTCCATGAAATCGACTGCAGCGCCCACTTCTTGGCCTGCGCGGATACCGTCGCCGGTGTTTGCCTTCGCGCCGACGGTCCATTCGGTGCCGATAGGTGCGCGCTGGTACTTCTCACGCATTTCCTTGTTGTGCTCGAATCCGCCGGATCCCAACACGACTCCGTGGCGAGCGCGGATGACCTGCTCCTCGCCGTCGACGATGACGTTGACGCCGCGAACTGCGCCGTCTTCGGTGTACAGGGAGGTCAGCGGGGTGTTCAGCAGGATGGGTACTCCGGCGGACTGAAGTCCGAGTCGAATACCGGCGACCAGTGCCTGGCCGCGAACCAGCAGATCCTTCTTGGTGGCCTTCGCTGCGAGGAATCGCATGCCGACCTTCATGGCGCGCAGGGGTCCGCGAGGATTGCGCATCAGCAGGTTGAGCCACTTGTAGTCGGCCTGGGTGATGACGAAGTTCTTGGGGGCCTTGACGTAGTCAGGCTCGAGGTTCTTGCGGTCGGCGCCCAACTTGTTGCCGTCGAACGGGGTGGGCTCGACACTGCGGCCACCGAGGCGTCCGCCGGGTGCTTCCGGGTAGTAGTCGGAGTAGCCGGGAACCCACTGCAGCTCGAGCGGGCTGTTCTTCAACACGAACGAGAGCATCTCGGGACCGCGCTCGAGATAGGTGTCGATGCGTTCGGGAGCGACAACGTCGCCGATGATGCTGTGCAGGTAGGAACGTGCGGCCTCCGGTGTATCGGTGACACCGTCCGCTTGAAGTGCCTCGTTGTTGGGGATCCAGACCCCACCACCGGAACGGGCGGTCGATCCGCCGTAGTGGGCGGCTTTCTCCACGATGACCACACTCAAGCCCTGGTGGGCTGCGGTCAAGGCCGCTGTCATACCTGCGGCACCACTGCCGACGACGACGATGTCGTATTCCTGCTTGCTCATGTAGAACACGTTATAGAATGATGGGGGTGTCAGTCCATGCTTTCTGCCAGGAAGTATTTCCGGACGTTGTCATTGATAACGAAACACGTTGCAGTGAGATTGAGGATGGTGCGGTGTGACCTGGGATACTTCGGTTGACGTCCTTGTGGTCGGGTTCGGTGTGGCGGGCGCCAGTGCGGCGCTCGAAGCTGTAGCGGCCGGTTCGTCGGTTTTGGCAATCGACCGAGCACTCGGTGGTGGTGCCAGCACGATTTCCGGAGGAATCTACTACGCCGGCGGCGGCACCGTGATTCAAAAGGAAGCCGGTGTCGAGGACAGTCCCGAAGCCATGCTCGCCTACCTGAACCGCGAGGTCGGTGACGCGGTGACGCCGCAGACTCTGCGCCGGTTCGTCGACGAGAGCCCGGCGTCGATCGACTGGCTGCGCAGTCACGGCGTGCCGTTCGAGGCCTCACTCTGTCCGTACAAGACGTCGTACCCGAGCAACAAGCACTACCTCTACTTCTCGGGTAGCGAATCGGCCGGCGGGTTCCGTGACATCGCAAAACCTGCTCCGCGTGGTCATCGCGCCAAGGGGCGTGGCACGTCGGGAAAGATGCTGTACGGCCCGCTCGCGAAGTCCGCGGAGGCGAAGGGCGTCCAGTTGCTCGGCCAGACGCGAGCGGACCGGCTGATCATCGAGGACGGCCGGGTGATCGGCGTCGAAGCACTGACGCTGCGTGACGCACCTGCCGGAGTTCGTCGCCGTCACGCGACGCTCGGGTCCCTGTCCTCCAAGCCCGGCGTCTACGCACCGCAGTTGCGCACGATTCTCGACGCACTCATCGCGAAGATCGAGAAGAAGCACGCCAAGCGGATTCGCATCCAGGCACGCGGCGGCGTGATCCTGAGCGCCGGCGGCTTCGTGTCCAATCGCGAGATGATGCGCACCCATGCTCCCGCCTACAAGGGCGGTATCCCGCTCGGCACCTCCGGGGACGATGGCAAAGGCATCAACCTCGGTGTCGAAGCCGGGGGAGCCACCGACAAGCTCGGCAATGTGTCCGCCTGGCGATTCATCGTCCCGCCGAGTGCTTTGCTCGGTTCCATTTTGGTGGGTGAATCCGGTGCGCGAATCGTCGACGAGTCACGTTACGGTGCCGCTCTCGGTCAGGCGATGGCAGAGAAGAGCAACGGAATCGGTTGGCTGCTGGCAGATTCCGAACTCGTTCGCGAAGCGAAATCGCAGATCAGTGACCAGTCGATGTGGTTCCAGCGGGTACAGACCACTGGCATGATGCGTACCGCAGTGCGTGGCAACACCATTGCCGAGGTCGCCCGTAAAGCGGGGATAGACGTCGCCGGCCTTCAAGCCACCGTCGACGCGCACAACTCCGCTGCCGCTGCCGGACAACCTGATCCGATGGGTAAACCGTCGGACTTCGTCAGGCCGATACTGTCTGCGCCGTTCACGATGTACGACGTCTCGATCAAGCCCAACATGATGAATCCGTGCCCGATGCTCACGCTCGGTGGATTGGTGGTCGACGAATCGTCCGGCATGGTGAAAAACGAGGCCGGGGAGGGTATCCCTGGTCTGTATGCCGCCGGCCGTACCGCGGTCGGTATCTGTTCCAACTCGTATGTGAGCGGCTTGTCGCTCGCCGACTGCGTATTCTCCGGACGACGAGCCGGTCAGCACGCAGCCGCATTCTCCACAGTCGGAAAGGCCTGAACGATGCTCTCGACGCAGATCCGCGGCGAACTTGCCGACCATCTCGACTCGGCGGAACGGGATCGCGCTCCGATCAGCCCGCTGATCGCCACGTATCCGGACATCGACGTCGTCGACGCCTACGAGATCCAGCTCATCAACATCAGGCGTCGTGTTGCCGGTGGCGCAAAGGTGGTCGGACACAAGGTCGGACTCTCGTCACTGGCGATGCAGCAGATGATGGGCGTCGACGAGCCAGATTACGGTCACCTGCTCGCCGAGATGGAAGAGTTCGAGAACCGTCCGGTCGACACGTCGCGCTTCTGCTTCCCGCGCGTCGAGGTGGAGGTCGCCTTCATTCTGGGAGTAGATCTGCCGGGCGCCGGGTGCACCGAACAAGACGTCATCGACGCCACTGTCGCCTATGCGCCGTCCATCGAGTTGATCGACAGCCGGATCAAGGACTGGAAGATCGGCCTCTCGGATACTATCGCGGACAACGCGTCCTCCGCCGGGTTCATTCTCGGCAAGGAACGAGTTCGCCCGTCGGACATCGACATCAAGGCGATCGACGCGGTGCTGACCTGCAACGGCGAGCGGATTGCGGAGGGGCGCAGCGATGCGGTTCTCGGTAACCCGGTCACCGCTGTCGCGTGGTTGGCGCAGAAGGTCGACACGTTCGGAGTTCGGCTCAAGGCCGGCGACATCGTTCTGCCGGGTTCGTGCACGCGAGCGATCGACGCTCATCCAGGCGACAACTTCCGAGCCGAGTTCAGCGGCCTCGGTTCCGTCTCTCTTCAGTTCACGTAGGAGTAGTCATGACCAAGGCAAGTGTGGCGATCGTCGGATCGGGAAACATCAGTACCGATCTGTTGTACAAACTGCAGCGTTCCGAGTGGCTCGAACCGCGATGGATGATCGGAATCGATCCCGAGAGTGAAGGATTGGCGCGCGCCCGCAAGATGGGACTCGAGACCTCCGCCGAGGGCGTCGACTGGTTGCTCAGCCAGGCGGAGAAACCGGACCTGGTCTTCGAGGCGACGTCGGCATACGTGCACCGCGAGGCAGCACCACGCTACGAGGCCGCCGGTATCCGTGCCGTCGACCTGACTCCGGCCGCGGTCGGCCCGGCTGTGGTTCCGCCCGCGAACCTGCGTGAGCACCTGGACGCACCCAACGTCAACATGATCACTTGCGGTGGGCAGGCAACCATTCCGATCGTCTACGCGGTGTCGCGTGTCGTCGACGTGGCGTACGCCGAGATCGTCGCCTCCGTTGCATCATTGTCCGCCGGCCCGGGAACTCGCGCGAACATCGATGAGTTCACCAAGACCACCAGCCGCGGTATCGAGACCATCGGCGGCGCACAGCGCGGCAAGGCGATCATCATCCTCAACCCCGCGGACCCGCCGATGATCATGCGCGACACAATCTTCTGCGCTATCCCCGAAGACGCCGACCAGGCCGCGATCACCGACTCCATTCACCGCGTCGTCAAGGACATCCAGCAGTACGTGCCCGGCTACCGGTTGCTCAACGAACCGCAGTTCGACGAACCGAGCGTCGTTTCCGGTGGCTATGCAACGGTCACCACGTTCGTCGAGGTCGAAGGCGCAGGCGATTTCCTACCGCCGTACGCGGGCAACCTCGACATCATGACGGCAGCAGCCACCAAGGTGGGCGAGGAAATCGCCCAGAAGCTTCTGAGTGTGAAGGCATGAGCGACATGATTCATTTCGATTCGAGCTGGGACATCCGCGTCACCGACACGTCGCTGCGCGACGGCTCCCACCACAAGCGTCATCAGTTCACCGTCGACGAAGTACGAGCCATCGTCGGTGCCCTCGACGGAGCCGGAGTGCCGGTCATCGAGGTCACTCACGGCGACGGCCTCGGCGGATCCTCCTTCAACTACGGCTTCTCGAAGACTCCCGAGCAGGAACTGATCAAAGCTGCAGTCGAGACGGCGACCAACGCGAAGATCGCCTTCCTGATGCTGCCCGGGTTGGGCATCAAGGACGACATCGTCATCGCACAGGACAACGGTGCGTCCATCTGCCGCATTGCAACTCACTGCACCGAGGCAGACGTATCCATCCAGCACTTCGGCCTCGCGCGTGAGCGTGGACTCGAAACAGTCGGATTCCTCATGATGGCTCACTCGATTCCGCCGGAGAAGCTGGCCAAGCAGGCTCGCATCATGGCCGACGCGGGTTGCCAGTGTGTGTACGTGGTCGACTCGGCCGGCGCGCTGGTACTCGAGCAGGTATCCGATCGCGTCGAGGCGCTGGTTCAGGAACTCGGCAACGACGCTCAGGTCGGCTTCCACGGCCACGAGAACCTGGGCCTGGGCGTCGCCAATTCCATTGCGGCAGTTCGTGCGGGAGCCAAGCAGATCGACGGTAGTACCCGTCGGTTCGGTGCCGGCGCCGGCAACGCCCCGGTCGAGGCCTTCGTCGGTGTTTGCGACAAGATCGGCGTCAAGACCGGTATCGACTTCTTCGCCATCGCCGATGCAGCCGAAGATGTTGTGCGCCCGGCAATGCCGCAGGAATGCCTGCTCGATCGTCAAGCACTGATGATGGGCTACGCCGGCGTGTACTCGAGCTTCCTCAAGCATGCCGAGCGTCAGGCCGAGCGGTACGGAGTGTCGTCCGCGGAGCTGTTGGTGCGCGCAGGTAAGCGCAAGTTGGTCGGCGGACAGGAAGATCAGTTGATCGACATCGCGCTGGAACTCCAGCGCGAAGCAGCGGCTTCCTAGGTCATGGCAGACGTGCTGGCCGGAAAAGTGGCCTTGGTGACCGGCGCGTCCTCAGGGTTGGGGCGCGCGGTGGCCGAGATACTCCACCGCAGGGGCGCACAGGTTTTCGGTATCGCCCGCGACAAGGAAAAGCTGCGACAGTCGATGGTCGAGGTGGTCGGCGCGGATGGAGAGCGTCGTTTCGCGGCGACGGACGTCTCGGATTCCGCTCAGTGTGATGCGGCCGTGCAGGCGTGCGTCGACGAACTCGGTGGTATCGACATCCTCGTCAACGTGGCGGGATCGCACTCGCTTCGTCATACGGCAGACATTGCGGATTCCGAATGGGCACATGACCTTGCGGTCAATCTGAACGGACCGTTCTTCCTTTCCCGAGCAGCACTGCCGCACTTGCTGGAACGGGGCGGCAACATCGTCAACGTCTCCTCGATCGCGGGACTGGAAGGGCAGGCGTACTCGGCTGGATACTGTGCTGCCAAGCACGGACTCATCGGACTGACCCGAGCGATGGCGATGGAGTTCACCGGAAAGTCTCTGCGTGTCAACGCAATCTGCCCCGGCGGCATGATGACTCCTCAAGTCACCGGATTCACCTTCCCCGACGGAGTCGACTTCGACCTCGTCATGAAGGTTGCCTCGCCGCGTGGCTTGATGGAAGCCGAGGACGTTGCGAAGATGGTGGCTTTCGTCGCCTCCGACGACGCCTCGGCGATACACGGGGCCGTCTACTCGGTGGACAACGGAAAAATGGCATGACCCCGTTGGTCTCGGGACCGATCTTCCAGATCTGCTGGGTGGTCGAGGAGATCGAGGCCGCCGAACAGGAGTTCACTCGGCAGTGGGGAGTGGAGCGATGGCTACGTATGCCAGACATCGCCTTTGGTCCCGAGACCACAACGTATCGAGGTGAGCCCGCGGACTATGTCGTTCACGTGTCGATCGGATATGCGGGCAGCCAACAGCTCGAGTTGATCCAACCAGTGTCCGGACGCAACCTGTACACGGAGTTCCTGGAGACTCACGGCGTCGGAGTTCATCACATGGCTTGGGTTCCCGACGATTACGAGGCGACGTTGCTCGAGGCCGAGCGTCGCGGAATGTCGGTGGTGCAACAAGGTCGGGTAGAGGGCGCCGGCATGGAGTTCTCCTACCTCGATGCCGGGCCGTTGGGTGGATACGTCGAGTTGATGAAGCTCTCGCCCGAGATTCGGTTGATGTTCGCTTCGCTCATTCCTGATTGACGGCAAACACTTTCGTGAAGTAATCGGAAACGTTCTCCGGGTGACCACGGAATCCGAGGTAGCCGTCGGGGCGAATGACCAGCGCCGCCGTACCTTCGACCCCATACGCGGCGCACAGTTGCGAGGCGTTGTCCTCGATGATCGGCACCAGCGAGTGGACGGTCACGGTTCCCGGTGGCACTATCGCGTAGACGTCCAGCAAGCCGTGCGCTGATCGAATTGCGGCGTCGGCGACCTTCTCCAAGCTGTTGATGCTCTCCGCGGATCCGTCCGAAGTCAGCAGTAACGTGTGGTCGACTCCGGACAGCAAGTCGAACAACCGAATTGGATACTGCACACCGTCTCGGCGCATTCCGCGTGCATCGGGTGCACGCTCGCCCGGTTGAACGTGTGGACTCGAAGAATTACGCCCGGTGTTCAGCGGACTCTCCGAGTAGTCGATCAACAATTGAGCCTGGCGCCGCATTGCCGTGTCGATGGAGGACTCTCCCGAACCGATTCCTTCTCGAGCATTTCGGACCGTCATCCCGACGACTTCTTCACCGACCGGCCGCCTTTCGGCGTCGTAGGTCTCGAGAAGATCCGCTTTCGCAACACCTTTGACGGCGAGCGCTATCTTCCATGCGAGGTTGTGGGCGTCCTGGATCCCGGTGTTCATGCCCTGCGCGCCAGTCGGGGGATGGATGTGCGCGGCGTCGCCGGCGACAAAAACCCGTCCGCGGCTGTAAGCGTCGACGATGCGGTGGCTGATGCGGAAGACCGAGGACCATCGCAGCATCGAGGCGGTTGTCGGTTCTGGGGACAGTCTGTCGAGCACAGCCTGGATGTGATGGAGTTCAGGTGTCTTTCCGGTTGAAAAACCGTGTTGTACAGCGGCTTTGTTCGACGATTCGTCCGGCATCAACTCGTCCGGAACGAGCATCGACATGCGGTACCGCTTGTGTCCGGGAAGTGGGATGCAGACGAGTAGGTCGTCGGTGGTTCCGTCGTCGGCGGTGTGGTTGGCGCGGACGGAGTAGCCGCTGGGTATCGACCAGTCGACTTCGACGTCACCGAGCATGTAGCTCTCGGCAAATGCGCCGCCCTCGAAGCTCAGGCCCAGCCCTTTGCGGACCACGCTGTGCGCGCCGTCGGAACCCACCAGGTACTGAGCCGTCACGGTACTGCCGTCGCTGAGGGTGCAGGTGACGGCGTCGTCGGACTGTTCGAATGCAGTGAGGCCGACTCCGCGTTCGACGGTTGTTCCCAACTCGGTGAGGCGCTCGGTGAGGATGCGCTCCGTCGAGTACTGAGGCAGACAGAGAAACCAGTAAGGAACGTCGTCGGGGAGGGTGAGGTCGACGCGGCCGACCTCGACGCCGTTCGTGTACATGATCTGACCGCGCATCAATGTCGAGGCGTCGAGTGCCTGGCGGAGCACCCCCATGTTCTCGAAGAGTTCGAGAGTGCGTGGCTGAATCCCGACGGCTTTCGCGTATTGCCGCGGTTCGTCGAGGGGGTCGACTATTCGACAGGAGATACCGCGTCTGCGCAGCTCGATCGCGGTGGTCAATCCGATCGGGCCGGCGCCCGCTACCAATACGTCGGTATCCATGAGGACCCACTCACGTCGGGGACAGTCGGTCATTTCAGTATGGGTACGCGAACTTTTGTTTTGGGGAAATTCGCGCAGATCGGGCATTTTGGGGCTTTCCGCACGGGTTGCAGACGTTGAGGTCGTGGGAAGATCGCGACGTGAAGGCAGGCGAGTTGCATCATGAGCCGCCGGGGTACCGGTGCCCGTTCTGTCGCTTCGCGCTGGGCGAGTTCGACGAGCACAACTCGTCGACCGACCTGGTTGCTCGAACCGACCACGCAATCGCTCGGATTTCCCCGAAGTGGTGGCCGGGCAACCCCGGCCACGTACTTGTGTCGCCGATCGAGCACTTCGAGAATCTCTACACTTTGCCCACGAGCGTCGGGCACTCGGTTTTCGACCTGGTTCAGGCCGTGGCTGTTGCAATTCGTGAAGCCTACGGCTGCGACGGCGTCTCGACCCGGCAGCACAACGAACCGGCGGGCAACCAGGACGTCTGGCACCACCACGTCCACGTATTTCCGCGATACGAGGACGACCACCTGTATTCCCGGCATGGCGAGGCGGCCTACGTTCCGCCTGAGGCGCGAGCGCCTTTCGGCGCACTTTTGCGCCCTCGATTCCTTGAACGCTGATCTGCCGCCACATCCAAGTGATGTACAAATCTGCGTGTTTGTAAAACTTTTACCTCAAAAATCGTTGACAAAACGCTATCATTTGTCCACTCTCTATACATAGATGTTGTTCGTGTCGCGGATTACCGCGCAGGACGCACTCACTGATCCGAACGAGAACTGGAGAATTCGATGGCGGCGTTGGTGTACACCGAGCCAGATGGTCGGCTCGCAACTTGGAGAGACCGGAAACGCTACTTGTGGCTGCTGGCGCTGATTCCGTCATCGGCAACTTTCATCGCCGTGGGGCTTGTTACCGCCACCGGATGGAATGTCTTCTGGTGGACCGGCCCACTGATCGCGTTTGCTCTCATTCCCGTCATCGACATCCTGGCGGGTGAGGACGGGAAGAATCCGCCCGACGAGGTGATCGACGAACTCGAGAACGACCGCTTCTACCGGTGGTGCACCTACGCCTATCTGCCGCTGCAGTACACGGCCTTCTTCCTGTCCTGCTACATCTGGGCGCGTTGGGATTTGAGCGTTCTCTCCAATATCGGACTCGCAGTGACGATCGGTGTGACGGCCGGAATCGGCATCAACACAGCCCATGAACTCGGGCACAAGAAGGAGAGCGTCGAGCGCTGGTTGTCCAAAATCGTTCTCGCACAGAGTGCTTACGGTCACTTCTACCTCGAGCACAACCGTGGCCACCATGTGCGAGTGTCGACTCCGGAAGATCCGGCGACCTCGCGCTTCGGTGAGACCCTCTACGGTTTCTGGCCGCGCAGCGTCGGCGGGGGATTGAAGTCGGCGTGGCATCTCGAGAAGACCCGCTTCGAGCGTTTGGGCACCACGCACTGGAGCATCAAGAACGACGTGCTCAACGCCTGGCTCATGTCGGTTGTTCTGTTCGGTGTCGCGCTTGCAGTGTTCGGGATCGGCATCGCGCCGTACCTCGTGATCCAGGCGTTCATCGGGTTTTCGCTGCTCGAAGCGATCAACTACCTCGAGCACTACGGACTCCTACGTCAGAAAACCGCAAGCGGACGGTACGAGCGATGCACGCCGGCGCACAGCTGGAACAGTGATCGCATCTGCACCAACGTCTTCCTTTATCACTTGCAGCGGCACAGCGATCATCATGCGAATCCGACACGGCGCTACCAAGCGCTTCGCAGTATGGAAGAGGCCCCTCAGCTCCCGAGCGGCTACGCCAGCATGATCATGCTCGCAACAGTCCCGCCCCTGTGGCGCAAGGTGATGGACCACCGCGTTCTCGAGCACTACCGAGGTGACATCACCCAGGTCAACATCGCGCCGAAGAAGCGGGCCAAGATCCTCGCAGCCTACGGGGTGAACGCATGAACGCCTACATCTGCCCGATCTGCGACTACACGTACACCGAATCGACAGGCGCTGCGCGAGAAGGCTTTCCGCCCGGCACGCCGTGGTCGAGTATTCCGGACGACTGGTGCTGCCCCGACTGCGGCGTCCGCGAGAAGGTCGACTTCACCCTCGTCACGCAATCCTGATCGAAATACCCACCGGTGAAAGGAAAACCGATGTCCGAGACTGCCACTGCTTACAAATTGTTCCGCTGCCTCCAGTGCGGGTTCGAATACGACGAAGCGATCGGCTGGCCCGACGACGGTATCGAGCCGGGTACTCGCTGGGACGAGATTTCCGAAGACTGGTCCTGCCCTGATTGTGGTGCCGCCAAAGTCGATTTCGAAATGGTGGAGGTGGACCGCTGATGACAGCGGTCAGCGAGCCCGACACACGCACCGTCGTGATCGTGGGCACGGGCATCGCCGGTTCCGGTGCCGCGCAGGCCCTGCGCAAGGAAGGGTTCGGCGGCAGCATCATCCTGATCGGAAGCGAACCTGAGGAGCCGTACCGCCGCCCAGCGCTGTCGAAGGAGCTACTGTCCGGGAAAGCGTCGTTCGATCGGGTTCGGTTGCGGCCGTCGACTTTCTGGAACGAGCAGGGTATCGATCTTCGGATCGGCGCAACTGTCACGAGTATCGACACAGATTCCCGCACAGTACTTTTAGCCGACGGTGACAGCATCGACTACGACGTTCTGATTCTTGCCACGGGTGGACGGTCCCGACGGTTGGCCGCGGAAGATTCCGAGCGCGTTCACTATCTTCGGGATATCGCAGACATGCGACGCTTGCAATCCCAGCTGATCGAAGGATCCTCGCTATTGGTGGTCGGCGGTGGCTTGATCGGATCGGAGGTGGCGTCAACGGCACGCGACTTGGGTTGCAGTGTGCAGGTTCTCGAAGCGCAACCGGTGCCCCTGTCCAGGCTGCTTCCACCGTCGATAGCGGAGAAGATCGCCGCGCTGCACGTCTCGGCGGGCGTCGCCTTGCAGACGGGAGTCGACCTCGAGACGCTCACGACGGGTGCCGACGGCGTCACCGCACGTGCGCGTGACGGACGCGAGTGGACAGCGGAGTTGGCCGTCGTCGCAATCGGATCCTTGCCCGATACCGATGTGGCTGCTGCTGCGGGTATTGCGGTGGACAACGGGATTTCGGTAGACCGATACCTCCGGACCTCCGTCGACAATGTGTACGCGATCGGCGATGTGGCCAACGTGCCCAACGGTTTTCTCGGCGGCATGCACCGTGGTGAGCACTGGAACACTGCGCAGGACCACGCAGTTGCAGTTGCCAAGACCATCGTCGGGAAGGAAGAACCCTTCGAATCCGTCCCTTGGAGTTGGTCGAACCAATTCGGCCGCAACATTCAAGTAGCGGGTTGGCCAGGCGCGGACGACACCGTGATTGTTCGAGGAGACTTGGACTCCTATGACTTCACTGCGATCTGCATGCGCGACGGAAATATCGTCGGTGCTGTGAGCGTGGGCCGGCCGAAGGACCTTCGTGCCGTCCGAACCCTTATCGAACGCTCCCCGGACATCAGCGCCGACGTACTCGCCGATACAAACAGGGATCTGACCGAACTTGCGGCGGGTCTTGTCGCCTCACCGGTGCTCTGAGTGCACTCGTGACTTCTGTGGCTTGCGTGTCCACCGTTTTGACACCGAGCACGGGCGATGGAAATCTTCCCGATATGTCCACCGCTCGTGCCCGTGTCCCGTACCACGAGGCAGCTCGTCAACTCCTCCGTGCGTCAGCGCTCGACGCCACACGCGAACTCTTGACCGAGAAATCGTGGAACGACATCACGATGGCGCATATCGCGGAAGCTGCGGGTATGAGCCGGCAGACGTTGTACAAGGAGTTCACGTCTCGCCAGGGATTGGCGTCCGGATACCTCATCCGGTTTGTCGACGAGTTTCTCGAAGAAGTGGAACGCGAAGTAACGCTGCATCATTCGGATCCGCGTGGCGCGGTCTCGGCTGCATTTCGTGCCTTCTTCGACGCCGGTGCCCGGGATCCGATGGTGGTCAGCATTGTCGGTCCCCGGCCGCAGCACGACCTGCTGAGTTTGGTCACCACCGACGGGACTCCGCTGCTCGAACATGCGAGCGCGAGGTTGGCCGAGATCTTCATGACAAGTTGGGCGAACGTCGACCGCATCCATGCCGAGATGTTCGGCAGCACGATAGTGCGTCTGGCGATCAGTCACGTGACGTTGTCCTTCGGTGCTCCCGATCAGATCGCCGAGAACCTGGGGGAGATGTTCGGGCCGTTCCTCGATCAGGTCATCGGTTCGGGCACAGCCTGAAACGGATACCGGGATGCGGAGTATCCAGACCTTCGCGGCTTGTGCCTTGGCAATTTCGTTGTTCGCCAACGCAATTACGCTCGCGCTGCAGGCGTACGACGGCACCGATATGCAGCTCTTGGGGGGGTGTTGCGGTCGTTTCGTCGCCGGGATCTGTGTGGCGGCATCTTTGGTGCTTAGCACGTGGTTTGTCCGGCGACGAATTACGCTGAAGGCGAGCGGTGACGGGCGGCAACCAAACTATCCGATGGGAAGCCCGCCACGACAACCCTTCGATCGGTCAACACGACATCACCGCGGCTCCGTGCGGCACTACCGTGAAAACTGTAAGACTCGGTCGCCGTCCACACTAAAGTTGACAAACGCAGAAAATGCGGCATCAACAACTACTTGGACGGCGTATTTCAGTCACTGCATTTCGATTTGCGTTCAGCCTCCCCCCATCCAGTTGGCGAGGCCGAACCAACCTCTCTCCCGATTGACTTTTTCATTTTCATAGAGCCTTGATGCGTCCCGGAGTCGACCGTAAATAGATCAGTGACCTTAATTTAATTGTGACGCGATAGTGCACATAGCAAGATTTTTTAGATGCCAATTATATCAACATTCCTCATTTCGTATATCCCTCAAAAGTATGAACTCTTCGAACCTCCAAACGGTGGAGTAACAAGTACAGGGTGGGCAGGTCTTCTATTTGGCTGGCGACTGGCCGTGTGGTCGGGAATTAACTTAACCTAACGAAGCTTTACAACGTCCGTTACTTGAAGTTTCCTCCTCGGGGATGCGCGATCGTGGATTCTCCTTCCGAGCCCTCAACCGAAATGGTGAATCACCGGAGGTCGTCGATGTCACCGCTCTGGCGCCAACTCCGCCGCACCATGGAGTCATGAAAGCGCTGTTCACTCCCGTTGCAGACGCAGGCATGGCAGCTCGGCAGTGGACGCAGGAATGCAAACGAACGAGTTCCTGTCGAGCGCCAAAGCGAACCGCAGGCCGCTGCATCGCTGGCGTCTACCCTCGTCGAAAGCCAGTCGGCACCCAATGGTCAATCGTTCCTGATCGCCCAGCAAGCCAAGAACGAACGCGGCATTCTTCGTGGCCGAGGCTTGGCAAATTTCAAACTTTTCGCAAACTTTGACGAAATCACTCAAAAAGTAGAACACGTTGTATATGGTGACGTAGTCGGGACAGCGATTCATAGGTTGACTACGAGTTCAGGTTCCGATACCACTCTCCACGGTTACGGAAGTTGGGGAGAGGAATGGGTTCTCCTATCTAATTCTCGGCACGCTTTCGCCCTGCGCAGAGAAGGTAATAGGAGGCCTGTGTGGCGAGTGATTGTTTGTATGAGGGTGCAAACCGGAGTTTCTCCGATCCGCACATCGCAAAACAAAATAACCGTGTCCATCCGGACCTGAAAGGTTCACTTGACGATGAGCATTACACGAAACCTTGTCGGAGCGGCAGCAGTCGCCTCCGCCTCTGCCCTCCTGTTTACCGGCGTCGCCCAGGCCGCCCCCGCGGTCAACAAGGTGCCGAGCGCCGACTACCAAGTCTGCGGCAACGTATACAAGTCCGCCGCATGGGCGGAGACCGGAGCACCGCCGGCTGCTGCAGTGGCGGTTGAGAACGTACAGGTGACAGGAAAGCTCTACGCTTCCGGCGGCACGACGCCGATCCTGAACCAAACGGTATCGACAGGAGCAGATGGCGGGTACTGCATCGCGGGTGACTCGACACTGGTTCCGACGATCATCGGCGGCGGCTACGTCACCTTGGAGGTCACGAGCCTGGCTACGTCCAGCCCCGCAGCCACCAGCGTGACGAGCTCCAATCCGTGGAAGGGTGGACTGATCACCAAGTCGACCCAGATCAAGACGGGAACCTTCTTGCAGCACAAGGTATCTGGTCTCGATTCGGCCAACTCGTTCCACTTCACAGTTTCATAGGAGAAGGTCTTGATCGCACAGTTCGTCAGGCTGTTGAGTGGCCTGGTCTACGGAATGACACCGGTACTCGCCGGTTCCCTCGACGGCCTCAACACGATGTCCATGACCAGCTATTCAAGTGATGGAGGAAGCTAGATGGGATCCATAGCCGAGTCCACAGCGTCACTCGGGCAAACAGTGCAGCAGATGGTGCCTGTGCTCTTTGAGCTCCTGTTCGTCGCTCCACTGCAGCTGTCAATCGGGTTTGAATAACACGGAAGGGAAACGATGTCACTTCAAAATATTTTCGTCGACCTTTTGGCGGTCATGACGGGATCGTGGGATGGCTCGAGCGCTGCGGTCATGCCATTCCTTATCGGACTATCCTGACAGGAGGTACACCAATGTCATCCGACTTCTGGACCGGCGTCGTCAATCTTACGAATGTCGTCGGAATCCTCATACTGTCCGGACTGAGCACCGCGTCAAGCGCAGGCGCAGGGTGGTCGAGTCTTGAGTCAATGAGCAGTAACTAACCCTCGTCCCCGGCTCTAACAGGGCCGACAAGACGGCGGTAACACCGGTGGGCTCCATGCAGAAATCCCGCATGGAGCCCACCGGCGTGCATGTGTACCAGCGCTCACGGAGTGCTGGGCCCGCAGGAACGGCCTACGGACTAGAGTCGGGACCACCACGCTCGTAGGGGATTACGTGAACGACGCTTGGGATTCCGGAAAGTCTGCTGTGGGAGAGTTTCCGGACGAATCGAAAAGCGATGCTGATTGCTTAACAAGCCCACGGCACGCAACCCGCCTCGCCCGCCGGAAACTTCGATGCCGATCTAACGCGTGCTTCTTCCCATTGCCACACAGCTTGAGAATCAGCATTCGAACGATTCGAGTGAGGCACCGTAACGGCCGCCAACGCGCCGTGTGTGGAATTCCGCCACCCGCACGCGCGCACATCGACATTCCACTCTGCGCGCGAGGCGATTCCGTCACTTGGGAAGGCGTCTTTCCTGGAGCATCGCCGCGGCGACCAAGGTGGCCCGCGCGTGTAGCCCGATCGGCAGATTCGCATAACGCCGATCTCGAACGAGACTCATCGCGATGGGCGGTCAGATCGTGCCCCTGGACGATCTGGCTACGCTCCAAAAGTTTATGAAAGACTTTGTTGCACAGTACGAATGTCACCTTGCGATCGAGACCTCCGCAGGCGAGTTAACGCTATAGGAATGGGCAGGCATGATCGTGGCGGACGGAGTGCACTCGACTTGTCGAACGCACACCAACACGCATGAGCGCTCTCTCACCGAACGCGGCGTGGGCGAGCAGCGCGGCGCCAGAACGCCCAGATGCACACAGGTAGGTGCGTCGCACGTTCCGATGGACTGGACTTGGCAGACTGGATTCATCAGGCATAACCGCGGAAACCTCGCCGTTCAGAACGAGGGCCGACCCAGTACGGATCGGCCCTCGTTGGTTGGTTTCGGTCAGCTGACCTCGGGATCACGCACTGTGATGGTGCCGTCCCTAACCGCGTCGGCGATGCTGTCGTGCAGTTTCGGGCATCCGTCTTTCAATGCCGACGACTGCCCGGAAGCAATTGCCTCTTTGAAGGTGTGGCAACGCAGCGCCGGGTCGGAAGTCCACTGAACGCTGGTGTGTTTGTACGTGTTCTTGCGAACCAGTACGCACGCGCCGCATGCCTTGCAGTCGACTTCCTGCAGACCCGAGTCGAGGTATTCGTGCTTGTCCTCGATCGTCTGGGCCGCGATCGCCTCGAGCCGTTCCGTTTGCCCGGCAAAGTCCGGTGCCTTGGCCCAACGAGCCCACCGTGCGTCGGTTCCGATCGAGGCGCTCACGACTAGACCTCTGCTTCCTTCTTTGCCGCTTCTGCTGCAGCTTCCTTCTCGGCCTTCTGGCGTGCGAGGTTTTCCTCGACCTCGGCGTGCCAGGCTTCGTTTGCCTTGGTGGTGTCCACCTCGAACTCGAAGCGCTGCGTCATCTTCTCGGTGACGTCGGCCTTGTCCACGTAGAACTGCTCGTACCAGCGTCGTAGCTGGTAGACGGGGCCGTCTTCTTCGCAGAGAAGGGGATTCTCGATCTTGGTCTTGTTCTTCCAGATCGCGACGTCCTGCAGGAATCCCTCGCTGATGCCCTCGGTGAACTTGCCGGCCAACTTGTCGGCCATCTCGTCGGAGACACCCGTCGGCTTCTTCACCGTCACGCCCCACTGCAGCACGAACGAGTCCGGGCTGATCGGGTAGTGGCAGTTGATCAGAACACTCTCGACCTCGTATCCGCTGTAGCTGTTCCACAGGGGATTGACCATGTACGACGGTCCGTAATACGCAGCTTCGGAGCGAAGCAGCGTGTCGCCGCCGTACTGGGAGGCCATTCCGATGTCGGGACGGCCCGTGGTGTTGAGGTACTGAGTGGCGATCTCACCTTCGAAGACGTTCTTGAAGTACGTCGGGAAGGCGTAGTGGATGTAGTAGAAGTGCGCCATGTCGACCACGTTGTCGATGATCTCGCGGCAGTTGGACCCCTCGATGACCATGGAGTTCCAGGTCCAGTCGGTCCATTCGTCGCTGTACGCGCCCTCGATACGAGGAATCACGATCTCTTCGGGTGGCGGATTGCCCTCGGGGTCGTTCCAGACGAAGAGCTGACCGTTCTGCTCGAGGGTCGTCCACGCGCGGGTGCGTGCGAGCGGAGGCACGCGGCGGGCATAAGGAATGCCGGTGCACTTGCCGTTGCCGCCCCAGCGCCAGTCGTGGAAGGGGCAGGCGATGGAATCGCCCTTGACCTCGCCTTGTGTGAGGTCACCACCCATATGACGGCAGTATCCGTCGAGAACTTTGATGTCGCCCTTGCTGTCGGCGAACACCACGAGCTTCGTACCGAAAGCCTCGATCGCGTGCGGTTTGCCGTCCTTGAAGGTCTTCAGTAGACCCAGGCAGTGCCAACCGCGGGCGAAACGAGTTTGCACCGTTCCGACGTCGATCTCGCGAATCTGCGCCATTGTGACCTCACATCCCTTCTAGCTGTTAGTAGAACACGTTATAGAACTCGATCCGGTTCCGCCAGATTTTGGGGGCACTTGTTACAGCATTGCGGCCACAAACGGGACCTTTGTCAGCGTCTCGACAGAAAAGAGAACGTGTTCTAGTCTCAAGTGTAAGTGAACCAACCGATCGAGGAAGACGGGAGCGTCGAAGTGGGTAACCATGACAGCCACGAGGTGATGCAGAGGCTCGACGCACTACTGCCGGCACTGCGCGAGCGCGCACAGGAGACCGAGGATCTGCGTCGTATCCCCGACGAGTCCATCAAGGCTCTCCAGGAAACAGGCTTCTTCCGCTTGCTGCAGCCGAAGCAGTGGGGCGGATACGAAGCCGATCCGGTGCTGTTCTACTCCGCGGTCAAGAAGATCGCCAGCGCGTGTGGTTCCACAGGGTGGGTCTCCTCGATCATCGGGGTACACAACTGGCACCTCGCCCTCTTCTCTCAGCAGGCGCAGGAAGACGTGTGGGGCAACGACACTGACGTTCGCATCTCGTCCTCTTACGCCCCGATGGGTATGGGTGAAGTAGTCGAGGGCGGATACAAGGTCAACGGTGCGTGGGCGTGGTCCTCGGGTTGTGACCACGCCAGCTGGGCCGTTCTCGGTGGTCCGGTGTTCAAAGACGGCCGCGCGGTCGATTTCGTGAGCTACCTGATTCCTCGCGAGGACTACCAGATCGACGACGTGTGGAATGTGGTCGGCCTGCGTGGAACCGGCTCCAATACCGTTGTGGTCAAGGATGTTTTTGTTCCCAAGCATCGCGTGCTGAGCTTCCGGGCGATGAGCGAACTGACCGCCCCGGGCCTCGAGAACAACACCGCGCCGGTCTACAAGATGCCGTGGGGAACCATTCACCCCACCACGATCTCGGCGCCGATCGTCGGAATGGCTTACGGAGCTTACGAAGCGCACGTCGAGCACCAGGGCAAGCGTGTTCGCGCTGCGTTCGCCGGCGAGAAGTCGAAGGACGATCCGTTTGCCAAGGTGCGCATCGCCGAGGCATCCAGCGACATCGACGCCGCGTGGCGTCAGCTCTCCGGCAACGTCGCCGACGAGTACGCGTTGATCCTTGCGGGCGAAGAGGTTCCGATGGAACTGCGGCTGCGCGCTCGACGTGACCAGGTGCGCGCCACGGGCCGCGCGATCGCCTCGATCGACAAGCTCTTCGAGAACTCCGGCGCCACGGCGCTGCAGAACGGCACTCCTATTCAGCGTTTCTGGCGCGATGCTCACGCTGGTCGCGTCCACGCCGCCAACGATCCCGAACGCGCGTACGTCATGTTCGGAACCGGCGAATTCGGTCTGCCGATCACCGACACGATGGTCTAGAGGAGGCTCAGTGACAACCACCGAAGAAGCCCTCACCTACGAGTCCACTTCACGGTTCGCGCAAGTGCGCCCCGATCTGAAACTGCACTTCCACGAGGCGGGCGTCGGAAACGACAAGACCATCGTGCTGCTGCACGGCGGTGGCCCAGGCGCGTCGTCGTGGTCTAACTTCGCCCGCAACATTCCGGTGTTGGCGAAGAGCTTTCACGTCATCGCGGTCGATCAGCCCGGTTACGGGCAGTCCGACAAGCCGACGGAGCATCCGCAGTACTTCGTTCACAGTGCGTCGGCGCTCAACGATCTCCTGGACACGCTCGAGATCACCGGTCGCGTTGATCTGCTGGGCAATTCGCTCGGTGGTGGCGCTGCTGTTCGCTTTGCGCTCGACTACCCGGACCGTGCGGGTCGCCTCGTTCTGATGGGCCCCGGCGGTCTGAGTGTCAACCTGTTTGCGCCGGACCCCACCGAGGGCGTCAAGAACCTCGGAAAGTTCAGCTACCAGCCCACCCGAGAAAACCTCGAAGCATTCCTGCGGATCATGGTCTTCGATCAGAAGCTGATCACGCCGGAACTCGTCGACGAACGTTTTGCTGCCGCCAGCACTCCCGAGTCGCTGGCTGCGGCCAAGGCGATGGGTAAGTCCTTCTCCAGCGGTGACTTCGAGCTCGGCATGCTCTGGCGCGAGGCGTACAAGCTTCGTCAGCGTGTGTTGCTGATCTGGGGCCGTGAGGATCGGGTCAACCCTCTCGACGGCGCACTGGTCGCGCTCAAGATGATCCCGCGCGCGCAGCTCCACGTCTTCGGCGGTTGCGGTCACTGGGCGCAGCTCGAGAAGTTCGACGAATTCAACCGGCTCGCAACCGACTTCCTGCTCGACGGAGGTAAATGATGGGTATTCGATCTCTGGCGTACATGCGCATCGGGGCCACCGACATGGCTGCGTGGCGCGAATACGGACTCAAGATCCTCGGAATGATCGAGGGCAAGGGCGTCGACGCGGAATCGCTGTATCTGCGTATGGACGACTTCCCGGCGCGTCTTGTCATCGTTCCGAACGACACGGACCGTCTGCTCGTCTCGGGTTGGGAAACCGCGAATGCCGCTGAGCTGCAGGATATCCGTGACAGGTTGTCGGCAGCCGGTGTTCCGTTCAAGGAAGGCACGGCGGAGCAGCTCAAGGACCGTCGCGTCGTCGAGATGATCGCGTTCGAGGACACCTCGGGCAACTCCCTCGAGGTGTTCCACGGAGCTGCTCTCGAACACCGCCGGATCGTGAGCCCGTACGGGCACAGGTTCGTGACGGGTGAGCAGGGGCTCGGCCACGTCGTGCTCACCACCGACGATGACGATGCTTCGCTGCGGTTCTACCGCGACGTACTCGGATTCAAGCTTCGCGATTCGATGCGTCTGCCTCCGCAGATGGTCGGCCGGCCCGCGGACGGCGACCCGGCGTGGCTGAGGTTCCTCGGCTGCAACCCGCGTCACCACAGCTTGGCGTTCCTGCCGTTGCCCAACCCGACGGGCATCGTGCACCTGATGCTCGAAGTGGAGAACTCCGACGACGTCGGACTGTGCCTCGACCGGGCACTGCGCAAGAAGGTCAAGATGTCGGCGACTCTCGGTCGCCACGTCAACGACGAGATGCTCTCGTTCTACATGAAGACTCCAGGCGGGTTCGACATCGAATTCGGTTGTGAGGGGCTAGAGGTCGAGGACGAAAACTGGATCGCGAGGGAAAGCACGGCCGTGAGCCTGTGGGGTCACGACTTCACGGTGGGAATGAAGCCGTGAGTTCGCCCGACGCGTCGGTGAGTGCGGAGCAGGCGATCGATCCACGCCAGTTCCGCACGGTTCTCGGGCAATTCTGCACGGGCATCACCATCATCACGACAGTCGACGACGGTGAGCCTGTCGGGTTCGCATGTCAGTCTTTCGCGGCCCTGTCACTCGACCCGCCTTTGGTGTTGTTCTGCCCCACCAAGGGTTCTCGGTCGTGGGCGGCAATCGAGCGGACCGGTAAGTTCGCCGTCAACGTGTTGGCGGAGGAACAGCAGGCGGTGTGTGCTCGTTTCGGGTCACGTGAGCCGGACAAGTTCGCGGGCATCGATTGGACGCCATCGCCTCTGGGCTCGCCGATCATCGACAAGTCCCTTGCACACATCGACTGCACGGTGGAAACCGTCCACGACGGCGGCGATCACTACGTCGTCTTCGGTCGGGTGTCGTCGATGAGTGAGATCAAGACCGAACGCCCGCTGCTCTTCTATCGCGGGCAGTACACGGGCATCGAGCCGGACAAGACTGTTCCGGCTACCTGGCGTGACGATCTGGAAGCGTTCCTGACGACCACGACAGAAGATACCTGGCTGTAGGGGGCAAGCCCCCCTGTGCGCCTTTTTGGTAGTGGTAACTACCAAAAAGGCGCACAGGGCCGGAGGCCCTACAGAGAAAAACAGGTATGACAGAAGTCGTCACCGAACGGCGTCAACAGGATGCTACGACGCACTATCTTGTTCGATCGTCCGGCTCGCTTGACCGCCTCGATCACCGATGGCTGTACCTCGACCACCTGGTACCGGTCGGCCTCGACGGGCTCGCGTGAGAACGCCACCAAACCGAGCCGATGCAGGTTGTTCAGGTAGGCGCTGATGCGGTCCAGATGGCGACATCCCGCCAGTTCTCCGATCATCGACAGACCCTCGTCGATCATCTCCGAGCCGACGCCGAACGGCCGCGCCGTACGTACGTCCACGCTCGGTTGCGCACCTGAAGTGGCCAACAACCGAAGAATTCGAGCTTCGTCCGGCGCGATCTCGTCGAGGATCCGGTCGTAGGCCGGGTGCAGATCGTCGCGATCGGTCACGTCCGCGGAACGGTCCAGCAACCTGTCGCCGCGTGCCCGCAGCGCCGCGAGAGTGGCTTCGACACTCTGTTTGCGATTGGTTCGAGTTGCCATTGCTGCCCGTAGGTTCTCGGTCCGCGAGCCGTCTCCATTGGAGTTCTCGGCCCGACGTTCGGATTGAACATTGGCCGATTCAGCGGCCTCTGCCGCGGCTTCGGCCGCAGCCTGAACGATCTGCCGCGTCGCCTCCTTCGCCGTTCCGAAAGCCCAACCCGTCAGCTTGATCGACGTGAGCGTCGTCGTGGCGGTCAGCCCGACGAGGCTACGGATCAGACGCTTTTCGACGGATTCGACCGGCGTGATGTCCGCAGCCCAGTCGTACGATTCCGCTTCGACGATCATGCGATGGTCGTGCTCACTCATGCTCATACTCCGAATATTGCGAGGTGTAGGAAACCGGCAAACGAGCCCAGCACGGCCCCGTGTACGAACAACAGCCACTCGTCCTGCTTGACGGCTGAGCGTAGTAGTTCGCTGAAATCTTCCGGTGAAAGGATGCTCATGCGTTCGGTGACGAAGACACGAATCTTCTCCGACTGGTTCTCGGCGAACTCCGCGTCCTCGAAGACCCTTGGGTACAGGTCGAGCACTTCGGTGGTGGCCAGTCCGGGCAGACGCTTGTAGCTCTGTGAACCGACGGTCATCTTGACCACCGACTTTGCCCAGCCGGCTGCGTCGTCGACGGATTCGCGCAGTACCTGATCGAGCATCCGCCGCGTTCGGTCCGAGCGGGGACCTTCGAGGAGTTCGGTGCCGATGTTCTCGAGCGTCACGACGTGATCGGCGAGGGTTTTTGCGTACCCGGCGATGATCTCGGTGCGTCGCTTCAGGAAGAGCCCCTGCCTCCACGGCACCCAACGGTTGGGGGTGATCGGCTCGAAGATCATCGTGATGCCGAGGTAGTTCACGATGTATCCGATGATCACACCGCCGATGGGAAGCACCCACCACTGCGGAACCAGATGGAGGATTCCGACGAGCACGAAGCCCATCGGGAATCCGAAGTAGAAGCCGAAGTTCTGCATGAACCTGAGCTCTTTGTTGCCCATCGTGCGGAAGATGTCGTTGAGCAGTTTGGGGTGCGAAGAGAGGTAGCGGATCACCATCAGCTTCGCGTCGATGAACTCGTCGATGTCCTCTTCGATGCGGTCGGTGATCATGCGCACGCTGGCCGGCAGATCGTCCTCCACTTTGCGGAAGACGGCTTCCTTCACCGACGTCGGAAGGTTGTGCCAGAGCTGAGGATTCTCGGCCGTCATGATTCTGGTGACCACGCCGCGCACTTCACTGCGAGAAATGTTCACCAAGTGCTCGGCGATGCTGTCCGGGTCCAGGACGCGATAGAAATCGGCGATGCTGCCGACTTTCGCGAGGGATTTGTCGACGGCGATCGACGCCATCTTCTCCGCCCGCGAGGGGACGATGCCTTGCCAACCGAATCTGCCGTCGCTGGTGATCGCGGGGATCACCTGAACGCGCCGGGGGAGGAACGGGAAGAGCAGTTTGAGTCCGGGCACTTTGATCCCGTGGAAGTTGATCGGCGCAAAAAGCATCAGGACGCCCGACCAATTGGTGATGTACCCGATGATTCCCGTGAACAAAGGAATGGTGATCAACTGTTCGAGCAAGTGGTCCGGCACCGTCGCACATCCTCCTCATATCCGAGAACCTCACGTTCGGACATGATTGCCGAAACTTCGCTCTTCGTGGGTGTTTCGTTGGCTACTGCTGCGCCTTCCCAGTTGCGTCAGCATAGAGGCCCGACAATTCGGGCTGTAGGTGGGTAGGAAGTTGATGTAACCTCACGTACATGGTCAGTATTGCGCACAACACGACGACGCCGGTTCTCTTCCGGCGCATCGTTTAGCAACTGCTGACCGAACCCTTTCAGCCCCGGGAGTTATCGCCCCGGGGCTTTCCTGTTTCGTCGCTCCGTGTGCGTCTCCCCTTGAACGATTTGGAGACCTCTCATGAGCGTTGACCACCGCGAACTCGGGCGCGACCTGGAGTTTTTCGCCACCACCCCCACCGTCGGGGCGGGCCTCCCACTCTGGTTACCGGACGGCGCGATCATCAGGAACGAACTCGAAAAGCTCGCCGCCGAACAAGCAGCGCGATCCGGATGCCGGGGTGTCTATACCCCCGTTATGGCGAAGAAAGAGTTGTACGAGAGATCTGGGCATTGGTCCAAGTTCTCGGACGACATGTTTCCCGAAATGAAGATAGGCGGAGAGTCATTTCTCCTTCGTCCGGCTAACTGTCCCCATCACGCTCAGGTATTCGCCGCTCGCGGTCGTAGTTATCGCGAGCTACCTTTCCGCGTTCGTGAACTCGGCTCGATGTTCCGTAGCGAACTCTCCGGAGTTCTCAGCGGATTGAGTCGAGTCAGACAGATCAATCTCGACGACGCACATGTCTTCTGTAGTCGCGAACAAGTGCAAGCGGAAGTGATCGTCGCGCTCGACGCGATCGAGCGCTGCTACTCGACTCTGGGGATTGCCGAACGGAAGTACCGCCTCTCGATCAGAGGGGGAGAGGGGCAGTATCTCGGCACCGACGAGCAGTGGGCGGACGCCGAGGATCACCTTCGCGGAGCACTGAATGCACGCTCGATCGAGTACGTGGAAGCGAAGGGGGAGGCAGCGTTCTACGGTCCCAAGATCGACGTCCAGGTGCGAGACGCGCACGGCCGCGAGGAAACACTCTCGACCGTGCAACTCGACTTCAACCAACCGGAGCGGTTCGAACTCGAGTACACCGCCGAAGATGGATCCAAGGCTCGCCCCGTCATGATCCATCGGGGCTTGCTCGGGTCGATGGAACGCATGACTGCACTATTGATCGAAAGGTTCGAAGGGCGGATGCCGCCGTGGCTGGCACCCAACCAAGTCTCGATTCTGCCCGTCGGCGACCGGCACCAGGTTGAGGCCGAGCGTTTGCGGGCCGATCTCGAGGCTCGCGATGTTCGAGTGGCGATCGCGCCTGACGGATCGTTGGGACGTCGCATCCGCGAGGCACGCACTCACCGTGACCCGTACATCGCGGTG
The DNA here is from genome assembly GCF_054589475.1 of Rhodococcus sp. no. 34. Taxonomy (NCBI): domain Bacteria; kingdom Bacillati; phylum Actinomycetota; class Actinomycetes; order Mycobacteriales; family Nocardiaceae; genus Rhodococcus; species Rhodococcus sp. no. 34. The sequence continues at coordinate 420,207 of NZ_BAAILK010000026.1, read as the reverse complement.
ATCGGGGACAACGAGGTGCACGGCGGCACCGTCGACGTTCTGGTCCCCGCGCGTGGTGGGCGCGTGGTCGTCGATGCGAGTGTGTTTGTCGCTCAGGTGGTCTCGGGCATCAAAGAGCGTGCCCTGCTTCCGGCAGACTTCTAGCCGACGGGGAGCTCGTGGAGGGCGCGCACCAGTGGCGCGAGTTCGGGTGTCTTGCATGCCTCGTCGAGTGCGGCTTCGAGGGTGGCGTCGTGCGTCGGCCGTGCGCTTTCGAGAAGCTCGCGGCCGGCCGGCGTCAGCTCGGTGTAGATGCCTCGACGGTCGTCGGCGCACAGGATGCGCGTCAATAGTCCTCGATCTTCGAGTCGATTGACCAAGCGCGTCGTGGCGCTGCTGCTCAGTGCGGCAGCGCGAGCCAACTGAGCCATCCGCATGTGCCAGCCATCCTGGCGGCTCAGTGCGTCGAGCACGGTGTATTCGACGACGGACAGTTTGTGCTCACGCTGGAGCGCGCGTTCCAGTTCGGTGTCGAGGGCGCCGTGCAGTGCTGCGAGCGTGCGCCACCCTTGCGAACGGATTTCGACGGCGTCGTCGGCGATCCCCATGTGATTCTCCTTGTCCGTTTCCTGCGCCTCCAGGTTACCAGCTTGCGCATGTAGCGCGCGCGTGCAACTATTTATAGCGCGCCTGCAACTAATGCACACGCCCGCTAACGGCTTACGCGTAAATCTGTGAAAGGAACATCGAGATGCCATTGGGTCTCATTGCCCTCGCTATGGGCGGGTTCGGGATCGGCCTCACCGAATTTGTCATCATGGGCCTCCTGCCCGAGGTCTCGGCTGATTTCGAGGTCACCGAGTCCGTCGCGGGCTACCTGATCTCGGGCTACGCACTGTCGGTGGCGATCGGCGCGATCCTCCTGACCGCTGCCGTCACCCGCTTCGAGCGCAAGAAGGTCCTTCTCTCGCTCATGGTGCTGTTCATCATCGGCAACCTGATGTCCGCGCTCGCTCCCTCCTACGAGGTCATGATGGGCGGACGCATCGTCGCGGCGCTGTGCCACGGTGCGTTCTTCGGAATCGGCTCGGTGGTTGCCGCCGACATGGTCGCGCCCAACAAGCGCGCCGGCGCCATCGCGATGATGTTCGCGGGCCTGACCATCGCCAACGTTCTCGGCGTTCCGTTCGGCACGCTGCTGGGCCAGCAACTCGGATGGCGCTCGACGTTCTGGGCCATCACCGTTATCGGCGTCATCGCCCTGATCGGAATTGCAGCACTCGTCCCGACGACACCCGCCAGCACGACCGGTGGCGGATTGCGCGGAGAGTTGGGGGCATTCCGCAACAAGCAGGTATGGCTCTCGATCGCCATCACCATCCTCGGCTACGGCGGAATGTTCGGAGCCTTCACCTACATCGCCTTCACCCTCCCCGAGGTCACCGGCTTCGCGACGTCCAGCGTTCCGTGGCTGCTCATCCTCTTCGGTTCGGGCCTGTTCGTCGGTAACTTCCTGGGCGCCAAGGCGGCCGACCGCTCGCTCACGAAGGCGTTGGTCTGGATTCTCGCGATCCTGACCGTTGTTCTGATCGTGTTCGCCGCCACCGCCGAGAGCAAGGTCATGACCGTGATCTCACTGTTCTTCATGGGCGCCTTCGGTTTTGCGACGGTACCCGGGTTGCAGATGCGGATCATGAACTACGCGTCGGCCGCACCGACCATGGCGTCGGGTGCAAATATTGCCGCCTTCAACGTCGGCAACGCACTCGGGGCATGGCTGGGCGGAATCACCATCGCCGCGGGACTCGGCTTCACCTCCCCGATCTGGATGGGAGCGGCAGTCACTGTCGCCGGTCTGCTGGTCTTGCTCGTCGCGGCGAAGATCGACCGCCCGGCAGCGTCAGAGCCGTCGACGCCGAGCACCTCGCTACACCCGACCGCCGCCTGAACCTGTCCACTGCGCTCTGACCCCATCGCGTGAACGTATCGCTCCCCTTGTCCAACAAGGGGAGCGATACGTTCACGCGGGTCAGGTGAGGCGGAATTCGGCGGTCACCCCGGAGAAAGGCGTGATCGCGCCGCTACCCCGAGCCTTCGACGCACCGAAGTGTTGGACTCGATACGTACCCGCCGGAGTATCGGCCGGAACATCCCACGTGATGCGCACGACGGAACCGTTGCTCCCGACCCGGCGCCAGTGCAGTTTGGTGGACCAGTCGTTGTCGTCGGCGACCCGTGTCCAGGATCCGCCGGTATTGCGCTGGATCTCGTAGAAGGTCCCGTTTCGGTGAGTGTCGTTCTTGGGGTGGCCGGTGACGAACTCGACGGCAACCTGCGCACCCGGTGAGCTGTCGCCGGGCTGGACGGTCGCATCGCCGAATTGTGTTCCCGGCAAGGGCTCGTCGAAGTCGACGCCAGGTCCGAAGCTGGGTTGGAACCCGGACAGGTCGGCCGGAGCGGGGCCGCGAGGAGGTTCGGTGCCGTCGCGCATCGCGGCTGCAAGGGCGGCATACCCCTGCTGATAGGCCGGCAGTGTGTAACGACCGAACATCGTCGAACCGCCCTCGTACTGCTGCGAATCGTATTCCTGTGGTGTGGTGCAGTAGCTCGAGTACGAGTTCGCGTATCCCTGGAAGATGACGTTCTCGAGGGGAACCCCAAGCTCCTCGGCGACGGTTCGACGCACTCGTAATCCGGAGACGATGGTGAATTCCGCAGGGCCACCGACGATGTAGAACTGACCGATCCGCAGGATCTGGATCTTGAGTACGTTCGGCACCCATCCTCCCGGTGGCAGCAGGCCGACCGGAACGACTACGAGTTTGGGCGCCTGTGCATCCTGAAGCCATTGAGGCACAGGAGCATCCATACCGCCCAGGGCGTCGATCATGGGGTTTCGGGTGCCCTCGGGGAAGATCGGGATTGCCGGTCCGTCCTCGACGCTTCCGGCGCTCATTGCCGCGCCGATCGCGGCCGGAGCGGTGCGGTGCTCGCGTCCGTCGGGGGTGAATCTTCCGCTCACCACCTGATTTGCCATGTCCAGGTACATGATCCGACTGTCGACGCCACCGGTGACGGTGTCGGACGCCGCGTCGAAGGCAGTTCGAGCCGCCGCTACCTGGCGCAGTCCGATGATGCGTGCGTTCTCGAATTCGTCTTCGGTCGGTCCGCGTCCGGGCTCTAGGAAGAGGTTCGGTGACATGTCGCCGCTGTTGGTCTGCGGAAAAGCAGCAATGAAGCTGGTGTCGCCGTCGAGGTAACGCACACCCCGGTCGTCGTGCTCCCAGAAGTACGCCGCGGCGCCCTTGTTGTCCCCGGAGATGAGATGGTTCTCGTTCGTGAGCGAGGCGCAGTGGGTGGCGAACCAGTTGATCGCCCCGATGTCCTTGCTGCCCCGACTGATCCGCATGACACGCATGTGGTGGTCGTTGCCACCGGGGTAGTAGGCCTTGTCCTCTTCGGGATTGAGGTCGAACGCCACTCGCGATCGGTTGACGCTGGCATCGGTGAGATCGGACCGCCCGAAACGGACCGTGCCTGGCGCCAGGTTCTCGTGCGCAGCGCTGATCGCCTCGACCATGCCGTTGACCTCGGCTTCGAACACCTGCAGTTCGAAGCCGAGAACTGCGAGGTTGTACGCGTAGTTGTGCGAGGCCCCGCCACATGCCGCGTGTGAATGGATGGCCGTCAACATGACGTTGCGTTCGGTGTAGATGTCACCGAAACTCCCGGCCAGTCGGCGCAGGACCTCGTCGTGAACGGACTGGAAGATCATGCAGTTGTCGACGCACACGTAGGCGACCCGCGACCCGCCGGACTCGAAGATGAAGGCGCGTGCGCGCATTCGCTGGTGCAGGCCTTCGGCGCGTTGATCGAAGCTCGAGTAGCCCATCATGCCGACTTCGGCGACCGGTCCGGTCACGTCGGAAATTCCGACGCCCACCTGCAGTGACGCCGACGACTTGTCGGTGCGTGCGGGTGAAACGGTGCGTGCCGGCGAAGCTGCGACGGCCTGGTTCGTCGACAGAGCGGCGAGCGCAGGTGCGGCGGCAGCGCCTGCCAGTACGGTGCGTCGGGTGATCTGCACGAGTGTCCTTTCGGGCGGTCTGACGCGAGTTGGTCAACCGTCCAGGAGTGTAGCCCGAGTCACACGTGACCGAAAGGGGTGCCGTCGGCCGACACTCAGATTGTTGTGGCCTCCCCGAACGTCATCGCCAGGTTCTTGATGGTCGTGGTCATCAGGGCCCGGCGGGGGAGTCCCAGTTTCCGAAGCTCCGCCGCCATCGGGTGACTGCCCAGTTGAACCTCGGCTCCACCAGGGCGAGATTTGACGCCGGTCGGTGCCATGTCCCACGACGTGCACCTGGTGGCGCCGTCGAGATGTGAGTACGCGGCCAACGACATGTTGGCTCCGCCGCCAGGCACGCTGACGCCGGATTTCACACTCAACTGTGTGATGAGTTTGCCGTCGCGAGAGACGGATCCGCGCTTGACCGAGCCGACGTGCTCGGTGTCGAACTCGGCGAGCACCTTCGGGAATCCCCAGATTTCCCGGCCGGCGGCCTTGGTGAACTCTCCGTCCACCGGCAACTCGTGAATGAGTGCCCCTGCTGTTCCGGCAGCGAGCGAACGTAGATCTCCCAGCACCGAGGTTTCGGGAGGCGCAGTGTGGCTGCGCACCATGTACGTCACTCCGAATTCGTTGTACGGCCCCAGATCCCCGTCGATGTAGTCGACAAAAACCAGGCCGCACAGCGCCCGGCCGGGACGGTACTGGAGCACGGTCAAGCCGGTGTAATCGATGATCGACTGCGCGGTTGTGCTGGGTACCGAGTACAACGCCATGAAGGCAGACGCGGTGCGAACTTCGACGGGCATCTCGACCTTCTTGCCCAGAATCGTGTAGCTCATGGCGCCACCACCCCGCGGAGTCCGTCGGAGCCGTAGACGGGTTCGAGCATCGAGCGGAAATCCGGTCCGCGGCGCAGCATTTGGCCTCCGTCGACGTTGATGATCTGCCCGGTGATCCAGGTGGAGTGCGGTCCGAGGAGGAAGGAAGCGAGTCCGGCGACGTCCTCGACCTCGCCGACGCGTTCGAGCGGCGTGTTGGCCAGGTAGTCGTCCAGGATGGGGCCACCGTCGGTGATGAGCGCGACCAGATCCGTTCGGGTCAGCCCCGGGCGGATCGCGTTGACACGAATGTTGCTGGCGCCCAGTTCGTCTGCTGCCAACTGCACCAGGTGGTCGACGCCGGATTTCGAGACTCCGTACGCGCCGAACCAGCGATGTGTGTTGCTGCTGGCGATCGACGAGATCGCGACGATGGATCCACCGCCTCCTGCCACCAGTGCCCGCGCGCCGTGCTTGATCGTCAGCATGGTCCCCGTGACGTTGAGGTCGACGGTGCGGCGCCAGGCGTCGACGTCGAGTTGCGTGACCGGTGCGATGGTTTCGTTCCCGCCGGCGCAGGCCACGACTCCGTCGAGCTTTCCGGTGACGGACACCGCCGCGGCGACAGCGGCGACGACGTCTGTCTCGATCGTGACGTCGGCGGGGGAGACGCTGACCGATCCTTCCGGACTCGACTGCCGGATCGATTCGGCGGCAGCATCGAGTTTCTCCTTGTTGCGTCCGCAGATCGTGACGTGAGCGCCGGACCCAACCAGCGAACGAGCGATGCCCAGGCCGATGCCACTACCGCCGCCGGTCACCAGTATCGATGTGCCGGCGAAAGTGGGTATGCCCGCTGAGGCGGTGTCGTCGTCCATGCGTGTCTCCTGGTCGTTGCTCCGGCGGGCTCGCGTGCTGATTCTGGAGGTTTTCCGGTTCGGCTTCGGTGAAAACGCCCCACGCTATATAGGAACAGGTTCTACTTATTGAGGCAAGGGTTGTGCGAGAGGTGGAGTGATGGCTACCAGACCGACCTTCGATTTGATCGACGGACGCTTCTACAGCGGAGACCTCGGGAATGTGCGCGACGCGTACGCCTGGATGCGTGATCACGAGCCCGTGTACCGAGACGACGCCAACGGAATCACCGCGGCCGCGAGCTACGACGCCGTCGTCGCAGTCGAGCGGGATCCCGAACTGTTCTCCAACGCCGGCGGCATCCGTCCCGAAACGGGTCCATTGCCGCAGATGATCGACATGGACGACCCGCAGCACCTCACGCGTCGACGCTTGGTCAACGCGGGTTTCACACGTAAGAAGGTCGAAGCCAAGGCCGGCCGTATCCGGGAGATCTGCGATCAACTGATCGACGCCGTCTGTGAGAAAGGAGAAGCCGACTTCGTCGCAGACTTGGCGGCACCGCTGCCTATGGCCGTCATCGGCGACATGTTGGGTGTCCGTCCGGAAGAACGCGCGTTGTTTCTGCGGTGGTCGGACGATCTGGTGAAAGCACTGGGAAGCAACGCTTCCCCGGAGCAGCTGCAGGCCATGATGACTGCGTATGTCGACTTCACCGCGTACATGATGCGGGCCATCGCCGAGCGGAGGAGCGACCCGGCCGACGATTTGGTGAGCACGTTGATTCACAGTGCGGTCGACGGCGAAGCCCTCTCCGATCAGGAAATCGTCAACGAATCCCTGCTGATCCTGATCGGCGGTGACGAGACCACACGGCACGTGCTCAGCGGCGGCATGGAACAGCTACTGCGCCATCCGGACCAGCGCCGGGAGCTAGTCGACGATCCCGATGCCATTCCCTTGGCAATGGAGGAGATGCTGCGGTGGTCCTCGCCGATCAAGAACATGGCTCGAACCCTGACCCGTGACACCGATTTCTTCGGCGCGCAGCTGAAGGCAGGCGAGAAGATGCTGCTGCTCTTCGAATCGGCAAATTTCGACGAGTCCGTGTTCCTGAACGCCGAACGGTTCGATGTCGGCCGCACACCGAATCCGCACGTGGCCTTCGGCTTCGGAACTCATTTCTGTCTGGGCAATCAGCTGGCCAGGTTGGAGGGACGGATCATGTTCGAGCAACTCTTCGCCAGGCTGCCGGACATGGAACTTGCCACCGACGCGCCGTTGCAGCGGCGTGCGGCCAACTTCGTGTCCGGGCTCGAATCGATGCCGGTGCGGTTTAACTCTTCTGCCCCGTCAGCCGGGTAGTTGGCAGTTGGGCGGCGCAGCATCTTCGGAGAGGGGGCTGCCCGCCGGATTGACGTAGACGACCTCGAGCACCAATGGTGTTGTCTGCGAGTTGTTTCCGATGTGCACATGATCTGAACCGCTCGGTTCGATCAAAGTATTTCCGGCGCTGTAGATCCCGTCGACGGAGCAATCGGATCGGTAGTGGCTCAACGTGCCCTGCGCGATCAGCGCGTAGAGCGTCCCGTCGTGGAAGTGCCAACCGGTGGAACCGCCGGGGTCGATGGTGATCTGGCGCAGGATGTAGTCCTTGCCGTCGAAAGTCACCTGCCCGAGGATTTCTCCGTGTACTCCCGTGCTCGGTGTTGCCGACGCATTGATCGGCGTCAGCGACAGTCCGATCGCTGCGGACACTGCAAGCAGAACCTGATGGCGTTTACGCATGAGCGGCCCTCCCAGACGGATGTGCTCCTGAGTGTCCTCCGACAGTGTCCGATTTATCCCGGTTTTCGTGGATCTTGCAGGGTGAAGGCAGAGGTATGCCCTTGAGAGGCGGTTACGCTCGTGTCATGCAGCAAGTCGCGACGAGGCGCCGGAGCCAGCCGCCGCCTGCGCGCTTCATGTTCGAGGCATTGATCGATCCGTACCGCCAGCCCGCCCGGCACTGGCTGGAACTTCTCGAGAGCGAGATCTCACCGGAGATCGTCAGGCTGTAGAACCGGAGCTGGTGATCTGGACGTCGATCTGGCCGGACCGACCCGACGCCGTCATCCGATTCGACATCGAGGCGGTCGGAAACAGCACGATGCTGCGTTGGACGCTCTTCTTGGACGATCCGATACCGCCCGAGGCAGAGGTTGTCAGAATGCGAAAGCGGCTCAACACTTTGATAAATGCGAATCTCAGGTTCAACTTCGGCCAATAAGTTGGATCACTGCCGCATTACTTGGTGTCGACTCGGCCGATCGGGTCGGCGTTGTCGCTGAACGCGGCCCGGGCCGCTGGCCAACTGGTCTCATCGATGCGCAACGCGGTCCGAAGGTAGGCAGTACTCATCCGTTGGATGGCGGCGACCCGCTCTGGGTTCTCGTCGGTGGTCTCGGCGACTTCGTATCCGACGATTCCACCGAGTGCGTGCTCGGCACCGTAGAAGGAAAGGAGGTCGGTGGCTCCGGGGCTGTGCGTGTAGGCGTCGGTGAACCAGTCAGGTCCGCGGCTGGACATCTTGGACTGGTCGTGGTCGCCCGCGACGACGAGTGTCGGCGTCGTCAGTTCCTGGATCGAGGGGCGCATGAACGGGAAGTTCGCCTGCGCGAACGGATGCAGGTTCTCGCCGCCGAGACCGGTTGCTGCGAACAGGATTCCCGCGGTGACGCGACTGTCGGACATGTCCTGGCCGACCTGGCCGGCCTCGTCGAAGATCCTTGCTCCGAGGAGCGACTGAGCGGTTTGCCCGCCCCAGGAGTGACCAGTGGCGGCAACTCGACTGCGGTCGATGCGGCCGGCAAGCCCGGGCACGGCAAATTCGATGGTGTCGAGCTGATCAAGGATGCGTGTGAGATCCGCGATCCTCTCGGTCCAGATCGTCGGGAAAACCGGGTGGTCGAACCCGAAACCGTTCCGGCGCGAGTCCAGATGTGTCGGCTGGATCACCACGAATCCGTGGGATGCCCAGAATGCCGTGAGTGGCGAGTATCCATCGAGGTTCCAGCCGTTGCCGTGGGAGAACACCACAACGGGGAGGTTCGTGCCTGCTGCCGGAGCAGACACACGTACTTCCAGCGGGACAGGTCGATCGGGGGCGAACAACTCGACGGGGGCAACGGAGACGACCGGGGTGCCGGCGCCGATGATGCCGTTCAGAGTGTCGATCATTGATGAGGTCATGGCAAGTTCCTTGCTGAGGCTGCACCCTGCGATACTGTTTATCGGAGCGTCGCTCCGCAACATTACGGAGCGTTGTTCCGTAATGCAAACATATGTTGTGAGTCAGCGAGGAGTGCACATGGCTGATGCCCAGGACGAGCAGTCGCGCGTCGCGTCTCCCAAGCAAGTCGGTCGCCCACGTCGAAGCGAGCAGGCGCTGCTCGACGCGGCGGCAGCAGTGTTCGTGGAGTCCGGAGTCGACGCTCCGGTGCGGGAGATTGCGGCGAAGGCCGGCGTCGGCATGGGGACGATCTACCGCCACTTCCCGACGCGTCCCGAGTTGGTGGTAGCCGTATACCGACACCAAGTCGAGGCGTGTGCGGACGCGGGCCCACAGATGCTCGCGGAGAGTGCAACGCCCGAGGCGGCTTTGCGGGCATGGGTGGCTTTGTTCGTGGAGTTCCTGGTAACCAAGCATGGGCTCGCCGGTGCACTGCAAGGAGACAGCGCCGGGTCCGACGCTCTGCATATCTACTTCGTCGACCGCCTCGTTCCGGTATGTGACTCCCTCCTCGCGGCAGCGCTCGAGTCCGTTGGCACTGCTTCGCGGGTCGATGCGTACAACGTGCTCAAAGGCATCGGGAACCTTTGTATCGGTGCTGGGTCCGATGACCGGTACAAGGCCGAGGTCCTTGTACAGCTATTCATCTCGGGCGTACTCGCGCGGGAGGTTCGCTGACGCTCGGCAGTCAGATCAACTCCGGATTCTCGGCGTACACCTCCTCGAGGATCGACATGTCGAACAGTTGCTCCGCCGTAATCTCCAGCCCCGCTTTCGACAGTGCCGCGATGTTCTGTTCGATCAGTTGGGGTGTCATCGTGAACAACCCGTTGGCTTTGGTATCTGCCGACACCACCAGATCATTCTGGGCGGTGGCTTCCTTGATCTGCTCTTCGAGTTCGAGGTTCTGGTCCTTGCCGTAGACCTCGACGGCAAGCCGTGCCGACTCTGCCGGATCGGCGACCGCATCCTTCCATCCTTGGATCTCGGCCTTCAGGAATGCCTTGAGTTTGTCCCTCTCGTTGTCGATGGTGGACTGGAGAACCGTGAACGATTCGGCGACCAACGGCAGGTTGTAGTCCGCGAAGAGGAAGTGGGCGTTGGGGAAACCTTTGGCGGCCAGTGTGATCGGCTCATTGGTCACGTAGGAGACCCAGCCGTCCACCTCGCCGTTCGCCAAGGGGCTCGGATCGAACTGCGCGGGCACGATCGTCATCTGGCTTTCGGTCAGGCCGTTTGCTGCCAGGAGAGCTCCGAAGACGAGCTGATTGGAATCCTGGACGCCGATCTTCTTGCCGATCATGTCCTGTGGTGAGTTGATCGGTGCCGCAGCGGAACTGACAATCGCAAACGGATTCTTCTGGAATGTCGCACCGACGATCT
>NZ_BAAILK010000026.1:299743-409752 GCF_054589475.1 Rhodococcus sp. no. 34 | reverse complement strand
TTGCCTCCAGTCCGTCGAGTACGGCGGGGGCTGTGAGCTGCGGTGCGGACATTCCGATCCACACCTTGCCGGTGTCCAGGCCGGCTTCGACGCCGGTGCCGGCTGCGCCGCCTGCCACCAGGTCGACATTTCCGAAGCCGGCATTCTTGTAGTACCCCTTGTCGAGAGCGAAGTACTCACCGGCGAACTCGATGTTCTTGATCCAGGACAACTGCACTGCAACTGTTCCGAATTCGGAACCGTCGTCCGTGGTTCCGCCACTCGAACTGCCGGAGTCACTGCTACACGCGAGCAATGACGCACTACCGGCGACTGCGATGCCGGTCAGCGCGGAGTAGCGGAAGAAGGCCCTGCGGTCCAGCTGGCGGACGGGCTTGAATGGCGTCATGAATCGGAACACTAGGGCCAGTCGGTTTCGTTCAGTTTGCTTGGGAGAGAGAGTTTGTTGAGGTCGTGTTAACAGATGTCACGACTTGCCCGCCGAAGGACCGAAACGAGACAGAGCGATGCTTTCGAAGATCCCGACCACGGCGTAGAGGACGATCGACACCACGGTGATCACCACGATAGATGCCCACAATTCGTTGTACTGGTAGCGCGGAATGGCTTTGATCATGCTCGAACCCAAGCCTTGGCCGCTACCGAGCCATTCGCCGATCAGTGCTCCGATCAAGGCGCCGGGTACGGATACTCGTGCAGCGGCGAACACAGCCGGAAGTGCGGACGGTACGGACACCATTCGCAATGCGGTCCAACGACTCCCGCCGTACGCAACGATGAGGTCTTGTGCCTGAGTTGGAGCGGCGCGCAGACCGACCATGATCATGACCAGGGCCGGAAAGAACACCACTATCGCAACCATGACCGTCACACCCACGATTCCGCGGCCGAATATCAGGACGATGATCGGGGTCATCGCAACGAGAGGAACAGATCGTAGAAGCATTGCAACGGGCATGAAAGTCTGTTCGACAGTGCGGGAAACGACGAAGATCGATGCCACCACGAGCGCGGCAGTCATTCCGACGGCAAAGCCGACACCGGCGTCGCGCAGAGTGATGAACAGGTTGTCGATGATGCCCGAACGAGCGTCGGCGGATTTTGGGCCGGAGAACAGGTACTCCCAGACGTCGGCCGGCGTCTTTCCCACACGCGGGCCGACCTGGGGGAAGGCGTTGAGGAAGACCACCCAGATGACAAGCAACAGCGCCGAGGCGATGGCAATCGGGGCGAGGAATCTCAATGTTCCTCGTACCGCGGTCATTTCTGTGCTCCCGGAGCGCTCGTCCACGGGGTGACGAGCCGGGCGATCGCTGCGACGACGGCGTACCCCAGACCGGCGAGCAAGGCGGCGGCGATAGCCATTCCCCACGTTCGCGGGACGTTGTACGACGTCTGAGCGGCTGTGAGTGCGACGCCGATCCCGCTGTCCACCCCGCCGAGATACTCACCGAGAATTGCACCCAGTACGGCCGAAGGTGCAGCAATCTTGAGGGCGGCAAAGGTGCTCGGAAGTGCGCTCACAAGTTGAACTTTGGTGAACTTCTGCCAACGCCCACCGCCGTAGGCGGCGACGAGATCGAGGCTCGTCTTGTCTGCTGATCTCAGGCCGGCGAGTGTGCCGACCATCGTGGTGAAGAAGCAGTACATCGCGGCGAGAAAGATCGTGGGGGTCCGGCCGCCGAAGACGACCAGGATGATCGGGCCGAGCGCCAACAGCGGTGTGCAGTAGCTCAGGATTGCCAATTGTGTGGCCAACCCCTCGATGGGCGGAATGAGAACGACAAGCACGGCAAGCGTGATCGCCAGCAGGTTTCCCCAGAGAAAGCCCTGCAGCGCACCGGAAGCCGTGACGGTGAAATTGGGTCCGTACAGCGACCAACCGTCGTCGAACATCGTCGAGACAACCACCCACGGCGTCGGAATCGTGCCTCCCGCAACACCGGCCGCCGCCAGAATCCACCAGAGCACGATCAGTCCGCAGATACCGACTGCACCGCCGAACCACGTTGGACGCTTCAATCGGATCCGGCGCGGTACAGATGGCTGCGCCGCCGCGGTCGCGACGTTCTCGATATCGGTAATTGTCATGCGACGCCTGCTTTTCCGAAGAGCAGTCCAGAGAGGTAGTCGTGGATCTCGTGGAACTCGGGTGTACGCATCATCTCGGGTGTACGCGGGCGCGGCAGGTCGATCGGCACGACTTCGAGGACGCGTCCGGGCCGCGGCGTCATGACGGCGACGACGTCGGAGAGGAACACGGCTTCGGCGATTCCGTGAGTCACCATCAACGTGGTCGCGGGTTTTTCGGTCCAGATTCTGAGCAATTCGATGTTGAGCCGTTGACGGGTCATGTCGTCCAGCGCGCCGAAGGGTTCGTCGAGTAGGAGGACACTCGGCTTGACCACGAGCGATCGTGCGATCGACACACGCTGACGCATACCGCCGGACAATTGGGCGGGCTTGGCCTTCTCGAATCCTTCGAGGCCGACGAGCGCGATCAGGTCGGCGATCAGGTCGGGGTCAGGATCGATGCCGGCAACCTGAAGGGGCAGTTTGATGTTGGAGGCCACTGTTCGCCACGGCAGCAAAGCCGAATCCTGGAAGGCGATTCCGAGTTCGCGGCGCTTGCGTAACTCGGCGGGCGACTGCCCGTTGACAAGGGCCGTTCCCGACGTCGGACTATCGAGGCCCGCAAGGATGCGGAGAACGGTGGACTTCCCGCATCCGGACGGCCCGAGCAGAGACAGGAAAGAGCCTTCGCTGGTTTGAAGGGACACGTCGGTCAGCGCGGTCACCGACCGACGACCCATCTCGAAGGTCTTGCCGAGGCCGGAGATGTCGAGACCGGTTCCAGCGGGGCGAGGTGTGGTGACGGGACTGGTCATTCCCGCACAGTACGAACGTCCGGTTGCGGTCATGTTGCCTGCGCGTCACCGCTGCGTGAGGCTGGTTCGGCGTCTCCTGTCACAGCGCCGTGGTGAGATGGACGTCTGGACGGAGTGAGGGGAGCGAAGATTGCTGAAGTTGTACCGGGCCGAGCGTTCGGACACCTTGGTCTCGGCGTTGGCCACGCTCCTCCGTACCCCGCTGTCGGATCCATTCGCCCGGGAAACTGTTGCGGTGCCGGCCAAGGGCGTCGAGCGTTGGCTCAATCAGCGGCTGTCCTCCCAGCTAGGCACGTCCGGACCGTCAGCAGTGGACGGAATTTCTGCGAACATCGCGTTTCCTTCACCCGCGCGCCTGGTCGCGGAGTCCGTGGCCGCGGTCAGTGGAATCACGGCTGACGACGACCCATGGTCGCCGACGCGATTGGTGTGGACGGTTCTCGATGTGATCGACGAGTCCCTCGGCGAGCCCTGGTGCGGAGTCCTGGCGAAACATCTCGAAGGCCATCGTGAAGGTCGACGGTTTGCCTCCGCCACACATGTCACCGAACTCTTCCGCAGTTATGCCGCGCAACGCCCGCAGATGCTGATCGACTGGGCCGCCGGGCGGTTGACCGACGGACACGGATTGGCGCTGTCGGAGGATTTCGAATGGCAGGCACGTCTGTGGTGCATCGTCGCGGACAAGATCGACGTTCCGGGGCCCGCAGAGCGACTGGGGCAAGTGAGCCGCGCACTGGTCGAGGACCCGGCCTTGGTCGACCTACCGGAACGTCTGTCGGTCTTCGGGCCGACCCGGCTGCCGGTCGATCAGCGAATGATCTTGAGCGCACTCAGTGCGAATCGGGACGTGCACATCTGGCTCCCGCATCCCAGCCCCGCGCTGTGGACCAAGATGAGCTCGCGCATACCGCCTCGAAGTGAGAGCACGATCCGACGTTCGGAAGACGGGTCAGCGCTGATATCCGCCAATCCGTTGCTGTCGAGTCTTGCTCGCGACGTTCGTGAACTTCAGATCAGCCTCGGTGCCGCCGAGTTCGAGTCGGTGCATCTTCCCGAACCAGCCGACCCGAAATCCCTCCTGGCGACGGTCAAGGCCGATGTCATCGCAGATCGTGCTCCCAGCGTTGCAGCGGAACCGGATGGGACAGTTCAGGTCCACGCTTGCCACGGGCCGGCACGGCAGGTCGAGGTGCTCCGCGAATGTCTGCTCCGATTGTTCGAGGACGACCCGACATTGCAGCCGCGCGACGTACTCGTGATGTGCCCGGACGTCGAAACGTACGCACCTTTGGTTCGTGCTGCATTCGGGCAAGGCGTCCATGGCCACCCGGGGCATCTCCTTCGAGTAAGGCTGGCAGACCGCGGATTACGTCAGACCAATCCTGTCCTGGCGGTTCTCGGCTCTCTCCTCGAATTGGCCGACGGCCGGGCCACAGCCAGTGAGGTTCTCGACCTGGCCGCGACCGAGCCTGTCCGCACACGTTTTTCGTGGGGCGACGACGAGTTGGAAAGACTGCGGGAATGGACGACGGAAGCGGGTGCTCGCTGGGGAATCGGTAGTCGGCAGCGTGCCACGTTCGGCCTCGACGCATTTCCGCAGAACACCTTCAACACCGCCATGGACCGAATCTTGTTGGGGGTCAGCGCGGACGAATCGGAAAATGCCTGGTTGGATCTCGCGCTACCACTCGATGACGTGGACGGCACAGACATCGACCTGACTGGACGTTTCGCAGAGTTCGTCGATCGCCTGGCCGTCTCGCTTCGCGATCTTGCCGGCCCACATTCACCGGCCGAATGGCTTCGTGTGCTGATGCGGGCCCTGGATCTGCTGACCGACACAGCGCCCGCAGATTCCTGGCAGAGCGCGGGGGCCCACCGCGAACTGGTAGCTGCTGTGGAATTCGGCGGAGAGACGGTGTTACGTCTGGCCGATGTTCGCGCGATGCTCTCGCGCAGCCTCGCGGGCAGACCGACGCGTGCCAACTTCCGAACCGGCGAACTGACGGTGTGCACGATGGTTCCGATGCGTTCGGTACCGCATCGCGTGGTCGTGCTGATCGGACTCGACGACGAGGTGTTCCCTCGAACCGGTGGAGTCGACGGCGACGACATCTTGTCACGTGATCCCGTTGTGGGGGAGCGCGATCTGCGCAGTGAAGACCGGCAACTGCTTCTCGATGCCGTGATGTCTGCGGGCGAACATCTGATTCTGTTGTATACCGGTGCCGATCCGGTCACCGGTGTCGTCAGACCACCGGCGATCCCCCTCAGTGGCCTTCTCGACGTACTCAGTGCGACGGTGGGTCCGGACGCTGTGAACGGGGTGCTGACACGGCATCCGTTGCAATCGTTCGACAATCGAAACTTCGCGCCGAACAAGCCGTTCAGCTTCGACACGGCAGCGCTGGCCGGTGCGAGGGCTGCCTCCGGAACACCGGTCGAATTGCCGACAGTCTTGTCGGCCGAGCTACCCGAGGTGCATCCGAAGGAAGTGAACCTCGCAGACTTGGTGAACTTCCTGGTACATCCCGCGCGTGGTTTTCTGCGCCAACGCCTCGGCGTCCGGGTACCGGAACTCGACGACGACATCGCGGATTCGCTGGCAACCGAGCTCGATCCACTGTCCACCTGGGCTCTGGGTGACCGAATGCTTCTCTCGCGCTTGGCTGGACGCAGCTCGGCGGATTTCCGTGCAGCCGAGTGGCGCCGCGGCACTCTGCCGCCCTACAACCTGGGCGCTACGGTTCTGGGCAACGTCGAATGGGTGGTCGATCAGATTGCCGGACTTGCCTTGCCGCACTTCGACGGAGACTCCGAAGCTGTCGACGTCGACATAGACCTCGGTGACGGGCGTCGTCTCACCGGAACGGTAACCGGTGTGCACGGCAATTCAGTGGTGCGAGCGTCGTATTCCTCACTGGCGCCTAAACATCGGATGACGGCCTGGATCAATCTCCTCGCCTTGAAATCACACGGACGACCCGGTCCGCTCGATGCAGTGTCGATCGGACGGGGTCGGGGAAAGATCGCAGCGGCACGGTCGGTGCTCGATGCGCCGGGCAATGCGGTCGAGATCCTGCAGCAACTGGTGGACCTACGCGAGCGGGGGCTGCAGCGTCCGTTGCCGATGTGGGCCGCTACTTCAGCCGAATATGCGCGCCGACGCTTTGGTGGCGAGTCGGTCGACGATGCGACAAACGGTGCGGACACCCAGTGGACCGGGCAGTACGGCGAGATGATCGATCCAAGCAACGCTTACGTTTTCGGAGAAGCTCGAACACTGGCGGAGTTGGCTGCGGATCCGCCGTCGGACGACGAATTCGTCTGGGCCGAGGAACCGACTCGATTCGGAGTTCTCGCCCGACGACTGTGGGATCCGTTGCTGACCAACGAAAGAGCGGAGTAACCCGTGGACTTCGATCTATTGGGGCCACTACCGACCGGCACTACGGTGTTGGAAGCGAGCGCCGGAACTGGCAAGACCTACGCGATCGTCGGACTCGCGACCCGTTGTGTTGCCGAAGGTCTCGCCGACATATCGCAAGTTCTGCTGGTGACATTCAGTAGGGCCGCCACTCAGGAACTTCGTGAGCGTGCCAGGGAGAGGTTCGCGGGAGTGTCCGCCGCTCTGGTCGACCCGGAGGCGGCGAGGCGGTCGGATGATGATCTGGTGGCGTACCTCGCCACAGCTGACGACGAGGAGATCGGCGTGCGGCGTCGTCGACTCCTGCGCGCTCTCGCGGAGTTCGACGCCGGCACCATCACGACCACCCACAGTTTCTGTCAGAGGATGCTCGACGGACTCGGCATCGCCGGGGAACGTGAACCGGACACAACTTTTGTGGAGTCGGTCGACGACCTGATCAGTGAGGTCGTCTCGGATTTGTACCTCAGCCGCTACAGCCGGACGGACTCGTCTCCACCGTTCTCCACGAAGGACGCGCTGGCCATCGCCCGAAGCGCAGTCGGCGATGGTCAGGCAATTCTCGAACCCGACGGCGAGGAGGAGACCGCACCCGGTCAGCGCGTCCTCTTCGCGGCGGCTGCTCGCCTCGAGGTCGAACGACGTAAGCGGACCAAAGGAATTCGCGACTTCAACGATCTCCTGACGCTGCTGCACGGCGTATTGACCGATCCGGAATACGGTCCCGTCGCGTGTCGTCGGGTGCGCGAAAAGTTCAAGGTCGTGCTGATCGACGAGTTCCAGGACACCGATCCGTTGCAGTGGGACATTCTGCGGTTGGCCTTCCACGGACACACCACCCTGGTCCTGGTCGGTGATCCCAAGCAAGCCATCTATGCGTTCCGCGGGGCAGAAGTCCTGAGTTATCTCGATGCGGTCGATCAGGCGGATGCGCACCAGGAGTTGACCACCAATTGGCGTAGCGACCCAGGGTTGTTGGCGGCACTCGAACACCTCTACGGTGGTGCCGCACTCGGCAACGAAGGCATCGTCGCGCATCCAGTGGAGGCTTCGCACAAGAAGTCTCGGTTGTTCGGCCCGGTGCCGATGCGTGTACGCCATCTGCCCCGTACCGGAGCCGGCCCGCTCAATCGTTCGGGATTTCCGGCCGTAGGCAGACTTCGCAGTCGCGTCGCGGACGACGTCGCAGCAGACGTGGTCGCCCTCCTGGGCGGCGATGCCCGCTTGGCAGTCGACGGTGATCCACGCCCGGTCGAACCAGGAGACGTCGCGGTGTTGGTGCGCACCCACAAGCACGTGGCGATGATCCGCGATGCTCTCGATGCCGTCGGTGTACCTTCCGTATTGACCGGAGGGTCCAGTGTTTTCGCGACACCCAGTGCGACCCAGTGGCTGTGGCTGTTGCAGGCGATCGAGCAGCCCCATCGCTCCGATCGTGTCCGGTTGACGGCCCTCTCACCAATTTTCGGGCGCACCTCCGAAGAACTGGACAAGGACGGCGACAACGTCGTTGCAGAACTTGCAGGTCAACTGCGCTCCTATTCCGGGCTGTTCGCACGCGTCGGGTTTGCGGCTGTGTTCGAAAGAATCTCTGCCGAAACAAATCTGGAGAAGCGTGTACTCGCGGCCCCGTCCGGCGAACGAGATTTCACCGATCTGCGGCACGTCGCACAACTCCTCGGTCGCGTCGCGACCGAGGAAGCGTTCGGGTTGAGCGCACTGGTTCGCTGGCTTTCCGACCGGATCAAGGATCCGACGTCCGGGAGCGCCACCGATCGAAGCCGTCGCCTCGACAGTGACGCTGCCGCAGTGCAAATCGCTACGGTGCATGCCACCAAAGGGCTCGAGTTCCCGATCGTCTACGTCCCGTTCAGTTGGGAGAGCGTTGGCGGCTTCAACTCGCCGACGCAGCTGTTGCACGACCCGGAGGGACGCCGCATCCTCGACGTCGGCGGGCAGGAAGGCCCGGGGTACAACGCCAGAAAGACTGTTGCGGAGGCCGAAGAAGCGGGCGAAGAACTGCGGCTGCTGTACGTGGCGCTGACCCGGGCGCAGTGCCAACTCGTGCTCTGGTGGGCACCCAGCTACGGGACCTCCCGCTCGCCGCTGCACCGGTTGATGCTCGGACGTACACCCGGCATCGCCGAACCTGCTCGGGTAGTGAAGGTGCTCGACGACGGTACAACCGCAGCACGGCTCGCAACCTGGCCGGCAGCAGCTTCCGACGTGATCTCGGTGGAACCTGTTGGTCCCCATCCGCCCTCGCCCGTCCACTGGTCCAGAGCGGCTGCGGACGTGACCGAACTGGCCGCGGCGCGTTTCGATCGAGACCTGGACACTCTGTGGCGTCGTACGTCGTACTCGGCACTCACCGCCGGAGCGCACCACGCGGTCACGACCACGGGCAGTGAGGTCGAGGATCCCGAAAAAGACGACGAGCCAGAGGATTCCGTAGACCTCGAGAGCATTACCCCCTCGCCCCTGGAGGCGTTCCCTTCACCCATGAACGGACTTCCCGCGGGCGCCGCATTCGGCACGCTGGTGCATGAGGTGCTCGAGGTGGTGGACACGGCTGTGGCAGATCTGAGAGCGGAACTCGGGATGCGTTGCGCCGAGGCGGTCTCGGTACGGGCGGCCGAGGTCGACTCCGAAGCACTCGCGGATGCGCTGTATCTGGTGATGCAGACTCCCTTGGGATTCGGAACCTTGGCCACGATCGCGCCGAAAGATCGTCTTCCCGAACTCGATTTCGAACTCCCACTGGCCGGTGGCGACGATCCGGTGTCGATGAGTGTCACACTCCGCGGAGTATCGGAACTGTTGAGGCGCCACCTTTCCTCCGACGACATTCTGGCGTCGTACGCCGACTATCTGGACCGTGTCGAGACGTCACCGATGCGCGGATTCCTGACGGGCAGTATCGACGCAGTCTTGCGGATCCCGGGCCCGTCGTTCGTGATCGTCGATTACAAGACCAACCGGATCGGTCGCGGCGATCTGACGGCTGCCAACTACACGCGTGAACTCATGGCGACGGAGATGATGCGCTCGCACTATCCGCTGCAGGCACTGCTGTATTCGGTTGCACTGCATCGGTATCTGCGGTGGCGCCTGCCCGACTACGATCCGCACCGTCATCTCGGGGGCGCGCAGTATCAATTCGTGCGTGGGATGCTCGGCCCGGACAGCCCGCCGGAATGCGGTGTCTTCGAATGGAAACCGCCTGCTCAGCTGACGGTTGAACTATCGGATCTGCTGGCCGGTCTTGATGCGTCCCACACAGTAGGGGAGAAGATTCGATGACCGAGGCGCAATTGGCGCAGCGCGCCAAAGGGATCGTGCGAATCTTCAACGAAGCCGGGGTTCTGGTTGCCGCCGATGTTCATGTCGCGACGAGAGTGTGCAGCCTGGGCGGTGAAACTTCCGAAGAAGTGATGCTGGCCGCGGCGTTGGCAGTTCGGGCCGTGCGATCAGGTTCGGTGTGCCTCGATCTACGACGGATGCGTGATGTGAGCGTCGACAATGCGACGGAGGAGGAACTTACGTCGTTGCCGTGGCCCGAACCGTCGGAGATCGTTGCCGCCCTTCGGCTGAGCCCTCTGGTGATCGGCGGAAACGCCGGACCTCTCAGACCGCTCCGGTTGGTCGACACGGACGACGGTGAACTCCTCTACCTCGATCGATATTTTCTGCAGGAGCAGACGATTCGGCGAGTGCTCGACGAGCGGGCGTCCACGTGGCCGCCCGCCGACCTGAAAGCGGTCCGAACGCGGCTGGATTCGCTGTTCGTCGACGAGAACGGGCCGACCATCGCGCCGGATCGTCAACGGATAGCAGCTGCTCTCGCCGCGACACAGTGGACCACCGTCATCGCCGGTGGGCCCGGAACCGGCAAAACCCATACGGTCGCACGTATTCTCGCTCTCCTGTCGGAGGAATTGGGTTCGAATGCTCGCATCGGTCTGGCCGCACCGACGGGTAAAGCCGCAGCACGGCTGCAGGAGTCCGTACGTGAGCAGACCGCGAGCCTTGGCCTTCCCGAAGAACTCGCGGCCATGACCCTGCACCGCCTACTCGGTTGGCAGCGGGGGAGTTCGAGTCGTTTCAAATACAATGCGACCAACAGACTTCCCTACGATGTGGTCGTCGTCGACGAGACGTCGATGGTCTCCCTCACGTTGATGGCGCGCCTGCTCGAAGCCGTTCGCCCCGATGCCCGGCTACTGCTCGTCGGCGATCCCGATCAGTTGACCTCAGTCGACGCGGGCGCTGTTCTTGCTGATCTTGTCGCCCGCCCGGTAAAGGTCAGTGGAAATCCGACGCTGACACAGTTGGTGGGTGACGATCTCACGGCCACTGGTTCCGAAGAGGCATTGAGTGCGGATGAACAGGATCGTCTGCGGGGCGGGATCATTCAACTCTCACGCGGGCGCCGCTTCGACGGAACCATCGCGTCGTTGGCCAGGGCAGTTCGAGCGGGAGATTCCGCTGAGGTTCTGCGTATCCTGCGCAGCGGTGATCCAGCCGTCTCCTTCCATTCGCCCGAGGATGTTGACGCATTGCGCGCCGACATCGTTGCGAGTTCAGAGGTGGTGACGGCGTCGGCCGAGGTGGGTGATGCGATCGGCGCGCTGAAAGGCTTGGAATCGCACCGCCTTCTGTGCGCCCACCGTGACGGACCGTACGGTGTCGGGAGGTGGGCGCAGCAGGCGATGGAGTGGGTCGGCACGGCATCAGGGCAGTTTCTTGACCCGACGCGGTGGTATCCGGGCCAACCCCTGTTGGTGACGGCCAACGACTACGAGGCGAAGATCTACAACGGGGATGCCGGGGTGATCGTGCAGCGTGAGGATGGCGTGCCTATTGCCGCATTCCAGCGGGGCAGTGATGCGTTTCTGATTCACCCGAGCCAACTCTCGTCGGTGCAGACGGTTTACGCGATGACGATTCACCGGAGCCAGGGCAGCCAGTACGACACCGTATCGGTGATGTTGCCGGCCGAGGCGTCGTCACTGCTGACTCGGGAGTTGTTGTACACGGCGATCACTCGCGCCAGAAACCATGTGAGAGTAATCGGCACCGAGGATTCCGTGAGGGCGGGAGTGCAGCGACAGGTACTCAGGGCAAGTGGGCTGCGTCGTGAGATCCGTCCGTACGACGGGCCGTGAAAGTCGGATGTTGCGGATTCTCTCGGTCATACGTTGTATACGACGAACACCTTGCGTACGGTCTCGGTGACCGTCCACGTACCCTTCCATCCGATTGGGAAGATTGCACTCGTACCGGCAACGAGATGTACGGGATCGCCGTCGTCCTCCTCCACGGTCATGGCGCCGGAGACGATGGTGATGATCTCGCCGCGGGTGAGGAACTCCCACCGCGACTTTCCCGGTTCGCTCTCCCAGACTCCGGATTGAATGCGGCCGTCGTCACTGGTGAACTCGACATCTGCACGAGTGATGATGTCTCCGCCGAGTGGCTCTGCACTGGGTTGGCCGAGCAGTGCTTGCTGGAAGATCCCACTTGCGCTGTTCAACTCTGCGGCACGGAAGGCAATGGTCACAATTCAATCCTGACTTTCGAAACTCATGTGAATCATCGGACTTGTCGATGATGTCGTGTGTCTGCTGAGCCGGGATACATTCACTTGTCGCATCTTTCGGCGTTTCGCTCGTACAGATGTCGAAAGGGTGATCGACCATCATTCAACCGGGGCTCAGGGAACCGTCTCACGCCGAAACATGCCCGAGCCCAGGGAAAACGCCCCCGCGCCGGTGATCTCGAACGGGGGTGATCGGTTGTGTATGAGGGGTTTACGTGGTGGACGCTGTCAACGAGGTGATGAAGCGCTCGGCTGCCGCGTCGACCTCGGCGTCGGGGGTGAGCAACCTCTGTAGCAACAGTCCTCGCAGACATGCGGTTGCGATGATGCTCTGCTGCTTTGCGTCCACCATTGTGAACCCTTCGCGGAGGGCCGCCGCTTCGAGGAGGTGCGCCAAATCGTCGAGGTCGGCGGCGAAATCTTGAAATGCTTTGTGCTCGTAAACCGCAAGTCCGGCCAGGTGAAAAAAGGTGCGGCTTCGATCTTCGTGCTCGGCGTTCGAGTAGAAGGTCCAGATCGCCCTGCACAGGGCCGCGAACCCGAGATCCTTGCCCATCGCGGCGATGACGAGGTTGTCACGGCGGCGAGCTTCCGACAGCACGGCGCTGAGGAGCCCCGGTCGTGATCCGAAGTGATAGGTCAGCAGCGTGTGGTGCACTCCGAGTCGCTCCGCTACTTGGCGCATCGACAGCTTCGGGCTTGGGCCGGTTTCACCGAACTCGTCGAACAGTGCCTGCAACAGTCGCTCTCGACCCTCCCCAACCGGCGATCTCACGCTACCTCCATTGACGGGTTCACCACTGTTGAGTACGGTACCGCATATCGAATTCACCAGTGTTTAGGAGAGTGGTTTCCAATGCTCGGGAGGTCCCTTTGACTGACGTATGGTTTGCCGGCGGCATGGTCGCGGATGGATCGGGCACCGACCCGGTCGAAGTCGACGTGTGCGTGAGTGGCGGCATTGTCACCGCGATCGGACAGGCGCCGTCGGGTTCGACGACAGTTGACTTGGACGGCATGCTTCTGACTCCGGGGCTGATCGATGCTCATGTGCACCTGGGTATTTCGAGTCCGATCCGAAGGCAATTCGGGTTTGAGCTCTCGGCAGCCGAACTGGCTGCGGGCATCTTCGCCACCGCGGGCGATGCCCTCGACGCGGGCTTCACCACGGTGCGAGACGTCGGTGGCATCGACGGCGGAGTCGTCGACGTTATTGCGAGCGGCAAGGTGCGTGGTCCGCGTGTCCTCTCGTGCGGTCCTGTGCAGTGCCAGACCGGTGGACACGGCTACTACGGGGCCGCATGGGAGCCGACCGAGCTGTGGAACATGCACCACATTCCCGGGCTCTGCGCCTTGTCCTTGATGTCGGGTAATGCCGACGAGCTACGACGCAACGTGCGCGAATCGTTCCGCCGAGGCGCAACATTTCTGAAACTGTGCGTCACCGGCGGTGTCGTCGGAGGCCATGACAGCCTCACCGACACACAGTTCACCGTCGAGGAAATCTCCGTGGCAGTGGAAGAAGCAGCGTCGCGGGGCACCTACGTCACGGTGCACGCGCACAACAATGCGGGCATTCGCAACGCAGTGCGAGCCGGTGTCCGGTGCGTGGAACACGGCACCGACATCGACGAAGAGACCGCCCAGCTGATGCGCGAGCATGACGTGGCTCTGGTCCCTACCTTCGCCGTGGTCGAGCAGTTGACGGACACCGAGAGCATGGACCTGGACCCTGCAATACGAGACCGCGCCGCCGGAGTACGTCAACGCATGGCCTCGGCACTCGCGGTCTCTCGCGCAGCAGGCCTGAGGATCGGCCTGGGCTCGGACCTCATCGGGCCGCACCAGCAGCGCCGAGGCGAGGAGTTGCGCTTGCGGGCCGAGTTGGAGTCGCCGATGCATGCTCTCGTATCGGCCACCAGCGTCAACGCCGACATCCTCGGTATCGGGGACACCGTTGGAACTATCCGCGTCGGAATGCAGGCGGACATGGTCGCCTGGCAGCAAGACCCGCTCCACGACGCCAAGGTGTTCGCCGATCCGGACATGGCTGTTCTCGTCGTGAAGGCCGGCCACGTAGTGAAGGGAGAGGTTCGATGAGCGCAATGCTGCACGGATGTTTTGCAGACACGGAGTACTTCGAAATAACGGCGAAGTCGGGGTACAGCTACGGCATCTGGGTGACCACACCCCCCGGCTACGCGGACTCCACGGATCCCTTACCGCTGATATACGTGATGGACGGCAACTGGGCTGTAGGTCTTACCGCCCCGCTCATCGTCACGCAGGCAGACCCGTATCTGACGATCGCCCCGTACATCCAGGTCAGCGTCGGTTATGCCGGTGAAGAAGCTGCCAACTGGGCACGACTACGCAACCGCGATCTCGTGCCGCCCGGGGAACCGGTAGGCGACGAAATGACGGCCACTCTTGCCGCTGCTCGCGACTCGGGTGCAATGACCCAGGAGTATGTGGACGCCTACCTCGAGGAGCTGGCAGACACCCACGCGGACGTCTTCCTCGACTTCCTGACCAACGAACTCCACCCTCGCCTGTACTCGTCGGAGCTACGTGTCAGCGAGTCCGGGCACGGACTCTTCGGGTACTCGTACGGAGGCCTTTTCGCCCTCTACGCATGGCTGCGCGACGCGCCCCCATTCGCGACCTTCGGTGCGGGTAGTCCCGGAGTTGTGAACGCCGACAGCCAGATCCACACACTGGTCGAGGCACTGCCCGAGCGTGGCGTGGGCTCAGTTGTTCCGCAGCTGCACGTCACGCTGAACGAAGCCGAACTGACTGGACCCATTCCGATCTATCGCGGACTGTCACGCAACGTTCTCGCCGTCGTGGAGCAGTTGCATGGCAAGGGACGGTCGCAGGATGTTTCGACCGCGTTGTTGCACGAGACGCACGTAACCGGGCTGCAGGCATCGTTCCTGAGCTACTTGAAGAGCTGCCATGCACGTTAGCTCTCCGTCCCGGAGGCGATGTGCCGCTGACACGTTCTAGGGCGATTTTCCGTAGACGCCGTTGAAGGAGAAGTCGGCTGTGGGTGTCCACCACGTAGTGGACACCCACAGCCGTGTCTATTCAGTTGTCGCGGCTATCGATTCTCCAAGCCGGACAAGACTTCTAACCCATGACCGTCCCGGTCGACTCGGCATTGGGTGCCCGAAGGCGGGAGAATGCGCCGAGGTCGATTTCGAGCCCGGTGTGCATCCCGACATAGGTCAGGGGATCAGCGTCGTGATCGTGTCCAGCTTCCACCTGGTCGATGATCCTGGACATGAGGCGCCCAGCGATGGGCGCATTTTTGAATTGGTTCCCGCTGGTGCCCATGGCGACGTAGAAACCTTGCCTGTCTGTCTTGTCATAGATCGGGGTCCAGTCGGATGCTGCGTCGTACACGCCGGCAATACCTTTCGGTTGTGACGGGACCTCCAGGGTGGGGAAACGTCTGGCGGCGCGGAAAACCTGCGCTTCGAACCGGGCAACAGTGCGATTCGGGTTGGCGGTATCAGGGTCGTCGATCCACTCGAGCGGATCGCAATCCGGTTCGGTTCCGCCGACAAGGAAACCGTTTCCAGGTTCGGCTCGCATGTAGGTTCCGAGATCCAAATCGGCGATCATCGGGCCGAGGATCTCGTCGTCGTTGTAGCCAGTGGGTGCGGTGACGTGATGAACTTCCTGGCGCAAGGGCCGAACCGAAACCTTGAAGTCGGCCCCGACGTTCGACAGCTTGTTGAACGCTCCTGACCAGGGGCCGGCGGCATTGACGACAATCTTGGATTTCACACTTTCCCCGTCGTCGAGCCCTAGCTGCCAGATGCCGTCAGGCAACTGCTCGACTGCCACTACACGCGTGTTGTATGCGAAAACCGCACCGTGCGAACGTGCTGCCGCAGCAAGATTCGCGGCAGCCAGTTGCGGGTCGTCGACGAACCCCGCCTGAGGTGTGTACAGCGCGCCGAGCGTGGTTTCGGCATCTGCGAAGAAGGACTCCGAGTCGACTGGCTTCGGAGGATAGTATTTGCCGGCGTCGATACCGGGAATCTTCTCGACGAGTGTCGTTGCGTCCCAGAGCTGGTAGTCGATTCCGATCTTCTCGAATAATCCAATCGTGCGCGCGTGGGGTGCGACGTCGACGTCGAGCAGTGCCATTCCGCATTGCCGAAACTTCGCAAGCGCGCCGTCGACTGTCGCGTTGAGATGCTCGTTCCAGTTTTGCCAGCAATGCAGCGACTCCCAAGCCGCAGCCATACCGTCGAATGTGGAGTAGTTGAACCGGATAACCGCACTGGATGCACTGGTCGAGCCGTAGCCCGGACCACCAGACTTGTCGATGACCAGGACTTCGTAACCTCGAGCGGCCAGTTCGTAGGCGATGGAGCTGCCGATCACTCCAGCTCCGACCACAACTGCATCGGTCTTGTCGGTAGGCACTTTCGGCCTCTCTTTCTACTGATGGCTTCGCCGGATCGAAAGCACAGCTGTTCGATCCGGCAAGCTTGGGTTCTGGTAATTCCGACGCCGTCGACTTCCTCTGGAGAGCTTCATCCCGACTTCTCGGATTCGGCTCTGCCTTAATGAATTTGGCACCTGAAAGTCCAGAGGTGTTCGTCGTCCTCAACTCTCTCGTGGCGGCCATCGGAACGCTATCGACAGCTGCGCAAAAAATTACAGCCGTGGCGCGTCCGTTGTCAGAAATGTTTCGTCGGGCTGCCCTGCGTGGCAGACCAGTTTTTCGTTTCCGGAATCCCTCGCCACAGAATGGGAAGCGCGATCAAAGCGATGGCGGTCGCATAGAAGGCAGGCGACAGATCGCTTCCAGTGGCGTTGACCAGTGCTGCGCACACCAGAGGAGCGGTCCCTGCAAAAAGTGCATATGCGATGTTGTAGGGGATTGCCGTGCCGGTGAATCGAGCATGCGTCGGCATCATTTCGAGGATTACGAGCAAAGCGGACGCGAGTAGGGAAAGCGCGAGGACCAGAGAAGCCAGTGCAACGGCAATCGCGAAAATGTTTCCGGTACCGATGAGCATGTAGCTGGGCACCGAGACGAAAACTGACATCACCATGCCGATTCTGACGAGTGGCCTCCGGCCGATTCGGTCGACTGTGGCGCCGAAGAAGATGAACAGCGGTACTGCGAGAACCAAAGCGCCGGTTGTCATCAGCAGTGCAACCGTGCTCGGAACATCGGCTGAGAGAACCAGAAATGTCGGCATGTAGCCGAGCAGCATATGAGTAACGACACCGAGCGAGGCGAAGTACACGAAGGACGTGAGCAGAGTCCGCCAGTGATTGCGGAACAGATCTGCGAGTGGGCGGGTTGGAAGGGAATCGTTTTCTTGCATTTCCTTGAACGCCGGAGTCTCCTCGACGGCAAGCCTCATGAACAGGCCCACCATGGCGACAACGCCTCCGATGATGAACGGCCAACGCCATCCTCCGTCGGCGAAGTGCTCAGCGCCGACCGAGCTGAATGACAAGACTGTGACCGTGGCCAAGATGCTGCCGACAAATGACGAAGAGCTGATTATCCCTGCGTACAAGCCTCGGCGGTGGGACGGCGCATGCTCGACGACGAAGGTGGCAGCTCCGGTGTATTCGCCCCCGGCCGAGAATCCTTGAACCAATCGGCACAGCAGCAGCAACAGCGGTGCGGCAACACCGATCGAAGCGTACGTCGGTAGGAGACCGATTGCCGCCGTCGAGCAGCCCATGAGCGTAATTGCCAGGGACAGTGACCTCCGTCGGCCGAGGCGGTCACCAAGCCGTCCGAAGAATATGCCGCCGGCAGGTCTGGCCAAGAAGGCGACTCCGTAAAGAGCGAAGGTGGCAAGCAGTGCGCCACTGCCGAACTCCGGAGGGAAGAACACTGTCGCGAGAACTGCGGCAGTGAAACCGTAGATCGTGAAATCGAACCATTCGACGATGTTGCCTGTCGCCCCGGCGATCAGGGCCCTACGGCGCGCCGATCGACGTCCGGGTGACGTCTCGGTTTGATGCTCTACAGGAGCATTTGCTGTGCCGGTCATGATGATTCCTCTCGGGATATGCTGAATGGCAACGGCTTTGCGATATCACGGTCACCGATGTCATTCGAGGTATTCGACATTGAAAGAGGTCGGTGGGATTCGATGTTGAACTGGCGACCGAAGGTCGTTTGTCGATTTCGGGTCGGAGGCGACTTCGTCTGAGGGAGATCGTGCCGGCCGGCCTCGCTCCCCATTACGCAAATCCCACGGCTGCAACAGATCTCGTCGCTGCCACTTCTGCCGGTTTGCGGACCGAGTGAAGACGTCACGGGTCTCGGGTGCTTGGCATGAAGCGAGCCTATGGTGCAAAAGTTAGTTGCATCACTGTCATGTGTTCAATTTTCTACGTAGAAATTTGGGCATATGTTGCAAACCGGAGAGGGGGCTCGTACAGTTCGACCATGGTCGGAGAACTGCAGCATTTGGTGGACACTACCGGGCGCCGACTGGACCGTTCCGTTGCGATCGATGATGTACAGATTCGTCTGCTCGCGTACAACTCGCATGACAGTGCCGTCGATTCAGTCAGAATGAATTCCGTTCTACAGCGGAATGTTTCACGCGAGATCGTAGACTTCATCTACGCGAGTGGAGGCCGTGAAGCCCTCGATCTCTTCACTGTTCCCGTCAACGAAGAACTAGGGCTGACCCTTGGCCGGGTCGGGATGCCGATCCGATACCGCAATGCGCTGCTGGGCTTCGTCTGGCTGTTGACTTCGGAGGGCGAAGTTGACGAGGATCAAGCCGAGGTCTTGAGGCGCACGGCTGATGCGGCAGCGATGATCCTCCACCGCGAACAGTTGCTGGACGAGTTGTCCCGAAGTCGGGAGCGGGAACTTACTCGAGACGTCCTGTCGGGCGAGCGGTCGCTGCGCGAGGACGCGGCAAACAGGTTGGCCGAGGAGGGCTTGTTGGCTGCGGGTCCAGCAGTCGTGGTCACTGTGTTGCTCCGTCCTGGCGACCAGTCGACATTGACCGAAAGAGATCGTCTGAGTGTTGCCGTCGGCGTCGATCAGCTTCGTCGGAGGCTCCCGCGGAACAGTGCAATCCAACTCGACCGCCCCGACCACAGTCTGTTGATCGTATCGGTGGCCGAACGCTCGACTCAAACCCATCTGGACTCGCTGATCGTGGCAGCCCGGGAGCGAGTCTTGTCTGAAAGTGGGCGCCAGAACATCGAATGTTGGGTCGGTATCGGTGAACCGCGAACCTCGGTTGCGGATGTGCGCGAATCCTACGAAGAGTCCAGACGTTCCGCAGATGTGGCCCAGGTCGTCAAGGTACTCGGAAATGTTGTGCGTTATCGGGATCTCGGCGTCTACGGACTTCTGGCCGAACTGTCGGAGGATCGACTCGAGAACAGTATTCACTCAGGTTTGCAGTCCTTGCTCAGCCATGAGGACTCGAAAAGTGAGGCTCTTCTCGCGACGCTGGAGAGCTTTTTGGACAATGCCGGTGACGTAAAGCGAACGTCAGAGGCGCTCTGTGTGCATCGAGGGAGCTTGTACTATCGCTTGCGGCGAATTCAGGAGATAACACGAGCAGACTTGGCAAACGGCGACGACCGGTTGGCCTTGCATTTGAGCCTGAAAGTCGCGCGGCTGTTGGATCTCCGATGATCCCGATCCGAGAAGAGGGGACTGCGGAAGAATCCAGCGGCTCAACGTAGTTGGCGGCTTTCGATCGTCAAGCATGATGGTTCTGGGGTGGGAAAGGAAGCGCGTCGTACATCGGCCGGGGTGGGTTGGCTTGACCTGCTGAGACGTTCATACGTTTGATCGGGCACCTTCTATCCTCCTGTCGGCAGATGCGGCGGAGTGCAACTTTTTCGGGCATTGAAAGTGCAGAATCGTCCAGATGGGTGTCGAGCTGCGTGAAGAACGCGCGTTTTTGCAAACCGAAATGACGACGAATTTGGTCTGAGTTCGGTCCCCCGGTACGCAGATGTTCGCGCGCGAACTGGACTATTTGTTGCCGACTGCAAATTGGGGATTTCGCATCCATTCCCGTTGGCTCCCTTTATCGTTGGATTGGATCAGATACCTGAGTCGGTGCGATTCGTATGCACCCCTTCACCGCAGGTCTGGTCTGATCTTTCCGAAGTCGGAGTCGCGGAGATACATGCAGTTGTTCGAGATCGTTCCCCCGAAATTGAACAAACGCGCCAGACTGGATTGTGGCCATCGAGGCTGTACGTCTATCCATTTGCTGGTTGCTGAGCCGGCTGGTCAGTACGACATTGAACCGGTGATGTTGCCGGCCTATCGCCAAACGGTGAAGTGGTTTTGCCAGGAGAACGACACGTTTTTGCCGGCATTCGAGACGACGACTCCGCGCGGATCGACCTCTGGCGGAAGAGGGACCGACCACATCATCTTTCCGTCGCGAGCCCGGATCGCGTGCATGCCGGTGTAGTCGCTGAAGACGAAGTGGTCGCCATCGGTTACCCCGCTGCGAACCCAGTACGCGTCTTGCCAGGGCGTTTGCCACAACTGTCGGCCACTCTCGATGTCGAGACCCGAGATTGTGCGAGTCTCGGGAGACGTGACCAGGATTGTTTTTCCTACCACCGCGGCGATGGCGCTTCCCGTCCCGGCCATCGTGGTGTTGACGATTTGTGAACTGCGCCAGAGTTCGTCACCGGAATTCGGGTCGTAGGCGCCGTCGCCGAGAAACATCGGCAGGCCCGTCGAGGACTTACTTGGGTAGGACGACGATGAGTACGAGGGAATCGGTATCGCACGAATCGTGGATCCATTTGAAGCCAAGAGGTTTTGGGTTCCTGCATAACCTGACCTGCCGCCGACACTGGTGAGGAACAATCCGTTCCCGGCCGGGGCAAGCGAATCACCCTCGAATCTGAATCGTTCGGCGCCGGAATCCAGATCGTAGATTCGATAGCGGTACTGTGGGTCCCCGCCATCGCCCTGTTCCATCGCAATGACAGTGTCGGTGTGAGGGTCCGTGTAGACGGCCCCGAACTTCTCACTTGGTTCGAAGGTGCGAACGAAGTTGGCAGTCAAATCGGTTGTGGTGCCGCTGGCAAGAATTCGTGTTCGAACCGTTCCGTCCATCCTTTCGCCGGACGTGTACACGGTGTCTCCGGTGATGACGGCGCCATTGAGATCGAAGTCGGTTCCGAGGTCGGACATAAGAGTTCCGGTCGCGGTATCGACAAAGATCATCCGTCGATCGCCCCAGCACGCGATGATCGTGGATTCGTTCTGTTGGCTGCACTGGCCGATGACTCCGCCGATTCGCGTTTTCCACAGCGGACTTCCGTCGTCGGGATTCACCCCGACGAGTGTGACGGCACCGACTCCCTGACTCGACGAAGACTCGTCGGTCTTGGGAAGCGGATAAGCAGTCGCGGCCACCAGCACGTCACCGACTTGGTACGTGTTGCCGTAGCCGTAGTAGCTATCGAGCGTGGAAGGCATCGACAGCATCACGTCCCCGGGGTTGTCCGTGAGCGCTCGGACATCGAGTTCCCAGGCTTGTTGCGGAGGATCGGAGAGGTCTACGTCGACAACGCCTTGCTCGACGATCGGACCGCCTGTCTTCTGCTTCGGCCATGCCGCATCACTGGAGTCGGAGATTACCGATACGACGATGAACGCGATCGCCACGAGCAATGCCAGTCCGAGTGCGACCAGTTTCCAATGTTCCTTCAACCGAAGCTGCATCGAAAGACCGTAACCGATCGATCAAACTGATCGGTTCGTTTCGCGGACGGCCGGCACGATGTCGATCGCGAGATCGAGCCCACGTGCTCGGTGTGACGAAGTGTGGTGGCCTCGTACGCACGAGACCACCACACCGACGGCGTCAGACGTAAGGCGAGTACGCCGGAAGATCCAACTGACCGTTGCCGGACAGCCCGATCACGATCACCTCGGGTTCGGTGACGGCACGGGCGTGAGCGATAGCGCCGGCAACCGCGTGGGTTGATTCCGGAGCCGGGATGATTCCTTCGGCGCGGGCGAAAATCAGACCTGCCTGGAGTGCGTCGTCCTGATCGACGGCAATTGCATCCATGAGTCCGAGGTTGACCGCGTGCGAGACCATCGGCGACATGCCGTGGTAGCGGAGGCCACCGGCATGGATGGCCGGCGGTACGAAATCCTTACCCAGAGTGTGCATCTTGAGCAGCGGCGTCAGGCCGGCGACGTCACCGAAGTCGTAGCGGTACTCGCCCTGGGTGAGGGACGGGCATGCCGACGGCTCGCAGGCGACCAGACGAGTCTTGGTGCCTTCGCGAAGGTTTCGTCCCAGGAACGGGAAGGTGAGTCCGGCGAGGTTGGAACCGCCGCCGGCGCAACCGAACACGGTGTCGGGGACGGCGTCGCCGGCTTCTTCGAGCTGGACCATTGCTTCCTGACCGATCACGGTCTGGTGCAGCATGACGTGGTTCAGCACGCTACCGAGTGAGTAGTGCGTGTTCGGATCCTGCGCAGCGACCTCGACGGCCTCACTGATGGCCATGCCGAGCGAGCCGGTGGTGTCGGGATGCGACTTCAACAGTGCGCGTCCGGCTTCCGTCAGGTCCGAAGGCGACGGGTGACAGATTCCGCCGTACGCCTCCATCTGGATGCGTCGGTACGGCTTCGAATCGAAGGACGAGCGAACCTGCCATACCTCGACGTCGAGTCCGAGCAGCGCGCCCGCGAACGACAGCGACGCACCCCACTGTCCCGCACCGGTTTCGGTGGTGAGCTTGGTGGTTCCCTCGATTGCGTTGTAGTAAGCCTGCGCGACAGCAGTATTCGGCTTGTGTGAACCGACCGGGCTCACGCCTTCGTACTTGTAGTAGATGCGGGCAGGTGTGCCGAGAGCGCGCTCGAGTCGGTGCGCGCGGAACAAGGGAGAGGGCCTCCACATGCCGTAGATCTCGCGAACCGTCTCCGGGATCTCGATGTAGCGCTCGGTTGCGACTTCCTGCGCGATGAGGTTCATCGGGAACAGCGGCGCCAAGTCCTCGGGGCCGAGCGGCTCACGAGTGCCCGGATGCAGGTGCGGGGGAACGGGCTCGGGGAGGTCAGCCGCCAGGTTGTACCAGTGCGTCGGCACTTTCGACGGGATGGAGACGCCCAAAGGCTCGAGCGAACGGTTGAGTGGGGTGGTGGTCAACTAACTCTCCTTCGTGGATTCGGTACCTGATCTTGGCGGTCGTAGCGACGACGCGTACGGCATTTGCCGGATCGGGGATCCTGGAGAGGAGCCTGCTGGACCACCCGATGTCGGTCCGGGCAGCACGCAGTTGCGGCTGACCGTCAGCGGTCGGGCCACCAGAGGTGCGCAGTGAGCAGGGTCACGAGCCGATCGTACATCGGTACTCGCACCCTGCTCACGTCGGGCTTAGCGGAAAATCATGCACGTCGTAGTTCCGTGCGCCACCAACTTGCCGTTCTTGTCCAAGACCTTGCCCTCTGCCGTCGCGGTACGCCCGCCCACGTGAATGACGCTGCCGTGGGCTGTCAGTTCGTCACCGTCGAGAGGCACCGTGCGGATGTAGTTGAGCTTGAGTTCGAGGGTCGTGTAGCCGACGCCGGCCGGAAGCATCGTGTGTACCGCGCAGCCCATGACCGAGTCGAGCAGCGTTGCGCAGATGCCGCCGTGCACAGTGCCGAGCGGGTTGCTGAAATCGGCGCGCGGGGTCAGGGCGAAGCTCACGGATCCTTCGTTGACCTCGCGCATCTCCATGCCGAGGAGGCGTCCGATGCTGGGTCGGTCGTTGACCTGCGTTCCCATCCAGCGGAGAAGTTCGAGGCCTGTCATCTGCGCCGGATCGACGGTCGCGGTTGTCTCGTCACTCATTGTTTCATCCCATCACTATGTAGGTCGTCATACATAACGTAGCGTATGAGTCGACAGGTGTACCGACGGCCGAAGGATCTGTGACATGGCAGAGCTGAGCTCACGTGATCGCATGATTCGCAGTGCGGTTGAACTGATCAGCCGCAACGGTGTCGACGCGACGTCCTTCAGCGACGTCATCAAGCACAGCGGCGCACCCCGTGGGTCGATCTACCACCACTTTCCTGGCGGTAAGACCGAGTTGATGGTCGAAGCCGTGCGCGCGGCCGGCGCGATCATCACCAGACGGATCAGCTCGGCTGCGGCTACCGGTTCCACGGCCGACGTGATCGAAGCGGTCGGAGACATCTGGCGACTCAATCTCACACGCTCGGACTTCGCGATCGGCTGCCCGGTGATTGCCGGCGGGTTGGCGCGTGCCAGTGAGCCAGAAGTCGCGGAAGTGTCGGCTGAGGTCATGCTGGGATGGCAGAAGTTGATCGAATCGCAACTCGAAACTGCGGGTTATCCTGCAGTGCAGGCAAAATCGATGGCAAACCTGACGATCACGTCGGTCGAAGGTGCGGTGGCGGTGTGCCAGACGACTCGAAGTATCGAGCCGCTCGAACAGGTCATCGCTTCACTGCAGGGGCTCTCTCGTTCTGAGGCTTGGTCCCGCTGAGCCTTCGGGGGTTGACTTCGGTCGTCAAGTATCCGTAACTTCATGTAACGGCTAATTGGGCAGGAGTAGGCGATGACACATTGGTTCGACCTCGAACCGGTCGGTGTCGATTTCTTCGACACGGCACCGCATATCTTCACGTACTCGATCGACCTCACCGCCGCACCGGATGACGTCTGGGCTGGTCTGACCGCCGACGAGCCTTTGTCGTGGTGCCGACTGCTCACAAAAGTGCACTACACCTCGCCGCGCCCCTACGGCGCCGGCACGCGCCGAATCGCGGAGGTGGGCGGCGGTGCGATGCAGATGCGCGAAAAGTTCATCACCTGGGACGACGAAACGCGTCGGCACTCGTTTTACGTCGAACAGTCCAATGTTCCGCTGTTCCAATCCTTCGCGGAGGACTACCGCGTCGACGAGCTCGCAGTGGGTTCGAGACTGCAGTGGAATTTTGCATTCTCGCCGCGTCCGAAGCTGTCGCTCGCGGTGCGTGGCGGGCTACCGGTCAACTCACTGATCTTCTCGAGCTTCGTGCGCGATACCAAGCGGCACTTCGGTTCTGCGCCACGCCATTGACTTTCTTCCCTTCATACGAGAGGCATCCATGACCACACTCGGAGAATCGTTGACTTTGCCCTGCGGGCAGATCCTGCGGAATCGGACCATGAAAGCTGCGCTCAGCGAGGCTCTGGGTGACCGCACTCATGGACCGTCCACTCGCTTGGAAACGCTGTACGGTCGTTGGGGCAGTGGCGGGTTCGGTTTGCTGATCACCGGCAATGTCATGGTCGATCGATCGCAGATCGCCGAACCGGGCAATGTCGTCGTCGACGACGATCGTGATGCCGAAGCACTGACTGCCTGGGCCAAGACCGCCAAGAACGGCGGCGCCGAGATCTGGATGCAGCTGAACCACCCAGGGCGGCAATCCAACCCGATTGCCAGCAGAGGTAGACCGGTCGCCCCGAGCGCGATCGCGCTGAAGATTCCGGGAATGGCGACGCCGCGAGAACTCTCGACCGCTGAGATCGACGAGATCATCGACAAGTTCGCGGAAACCGCTCGCGTCGCGGAGTCCTCCGGCTTCGGGGGCGTGCAGATACACGCAGCGCACGGTTATCTTGTTGCGCAGTTCCTTTCGCCCTTGTCCAATCAGCGGACGGACGAGTGGGGTGGAGATCCTGAGCGTCGACGACGCTTTCTGATCGAGATCGTTCGGCGCATACGCTCTGCCGTTGCTCCGGGATTCGCGGTCTCGGTCAAGCTCAACTCGGCTGATTTCCAACGAGGTGGATTCTCGGAAGACGAGTCGCGAGAAGTAGTGCGCGCGTTGACCGAAGAGTCGGTGGATCTCATCGAGATCAGCGGTGGCAGTTATGAATCGCCGGCCATGATGGGTAAAGCGCAGAAGCAGAGCACTCGCGATCGAGAGGCATATTTCCTCGAGTACGCCGAGACAGTCCGAGCGATTGCCGGCGACATTCCCTTGGCGGTCACCGGCGGCTTCCGCTCGCGATCGGCGATGGTCGAGGCACTGGCTTCCGGCGCGTGCGAAGTGATCGGCCTCGGCCGGCCGACGATCACGATCCCCGACGCGGCAACCGTTCTCCTGGAATCGGATCGGGAACGATTGACCGTGCCGACTGTTGAGTTCGGAGCGCGGAAGTTGTTGGGGAAGGTTGCCGACATCTCGATGCTCGACGGTGCACTCGACCTGCAGTGGCACACCGATCAGTTGCACCGGATGGGCGACGGAAGTGAGCCGGATCCGGCTCGGCCGTGGTGGAAGACCCTCGGAACGATGGTGAGGCGAAACGGAATCGATGCGCTTCGCCCCACCAAACGAGCGGCTTGATCAGTTCGGTGCACCGATGTTGAGTTCATCGGGATGCGCGCCGACGCGGGTACCGTCGTCGAGCGTATCGATTTCGCTCAGGTCGAGATCGGTGAGTTCGAAGTCGAATACGTCGATGTTCTGAGCGATTCGAGCATCGTGTACGGATTTCGGGATGACGATCAGGCCGTTCTGAAGGTGCCAGCGGATCAGGACCTGCGCGGCAGTCTTGCTGTGGCGGTCACCGATTCGAGTGATGATCGGGTCGGTAAGCAGGGTGTTGGGCTTGGACGCCTTACCCCAACCTGCGTTACTGGTACCGCCGAGTGGGCTCCACGATTCGACCTTGATCCCGTGCTCGGCGGCCTTGTCGCGAATGGCGTGCTGCGTGAGGTGCGGGTGCAGTTCCACCTGATCGACTGCGGGCAACAATCCACCGCGTTCGACGAGAAGCTGCAGATGATGCGGCTCGAAGTTGCACACCCCGATTGCCTTGGCGCGGCCCGATTCCGCGATCTTTTCGAGTGCGTCCCACGTGCGGAGGAGTCGGTCGTTGTCCTGCAGTGGCCAGTGGATGAGGTAGAGATCGACGTAATCGACGCCCAGCTTGTCGATGCTGCTGTCGAAAGCCTTCAACGCCGGCTCGTAGCCCTGATCTGCATTCCACAGCTTCGTGGTGAGGAATATGTCCTCTCGCGCGACGGACGAGTTGGCGATACCTCGTCCGACGCCCTCTTCGTTTCCGTAGGCGGCAGCGGTGTCGATGTGCCGGTAGCCGGCCTCGTCGAGTGCGAACCGTACTGCATGCTCGGTTTCGTCGTTGGTGGCCTGCCAGACTCCGAGGCCGAGTTGCGGGATCGTGGTTCCGGAATTCAGCGTGATGTCAGGATTGCTCATGGATCAAGGCTAGCGATCTCGAGCTTTCGTTGCCTGGGTCAGAGCTGCCTGGGTCAGAGAGTGGTAGCCGAGTACCCATGCGCCGCTGCAACACTGTCGGACAGGAGCAGGCCGTCGTGTGTGCTCAGACCTGACCCCAGGCCGGGAACTGTCGCGACCGCGTCCTTCCACCCCTTGTCGGCCAATGCGACGACGTACGGAAGCGTCGCGTTGGTGAGTGCGTAGGTGGACGTACGGGGGACGGCTCCGGGCATGTTGGCAACGCAGTAGAAGACCGAACCGTGTACCTGGTACGTCGGATCGGCGTGCGTGGTCGCGTGCGAATCCTCGAAGCAGCCGCCCTGATCGATGGCGATGTCGACCAGGACAGAACCCGGTTTCATGCGCGCCACCAGACTGTTGGACACGAGAGTGGGAGCCTTCGCCCCTGGGACCAGCACTGCGCCGATGACCAGGTCGGCGTCGAGTACAGCCTGTTCGAGTTCGAGGCTGTTGGACGTGATGGTCTTGACCTGGCCGTGGTACAGCTCGTCGATCTCCCGCAGGCGAGCGATCGACAGATCGAGAACGGTGACGTCGGCCTGCATGCCGTAGGCCACGGCGATGGCGTTCTTGCCGGAGACTCCCGCACCGATCACCACGACCTTGGCGGGGCGCACTCCGGGTACGCCGCCCATCAGCACTCCGCGTCCGCCGCCGTGACGCATCAAGTGGTAGGCGCCGGCCTGCGGCGCAAGGCGTCCGGCTACTTCGCTCATCGGTGCGAGAAGGGGCAGTGAACCGTCGGAACCGACAACGGTTTCGTAGGCGATGGAGGTGGTCTTCGACGTCAGGAGCGCGTCGGTGCATTCCTTCGACGCCGCCAGGTGCAGGTAGGTGAAGAGAACCTGATCCTTACGGAGTCGCGAATACTCTTCTGCAATAGGTTCTTTGACCTTCAGGAGTAGATCTGCGTCCGTCCAGACCTGATCGGCAGATCCGAGGATCTGCGCGCCCGCGGCCTTGAAATCCTCGTCACTGAACGAGGAGCCGACGCCTGCACCCGTTTCGATGACGACTTCGTGTCCTCGGCCGACCAGTTCGTGGACGCCTGCTGGGCTGATGGCCACGCGGTACTCGTGGTTTTTGATCTCGCGGGGGATTCCGACCTTCATGACACGGCTCCGAACTGAGTCTGTTGTTTCTTCGAATGGCAGGTGCCAAGCATGAAGTTTCGTCACCAGATAGTGAAGAGAAGTGAAGATAATTCTCTACGCTGTATGCATGGTGCGTGAAAGTTCAAAAATCGGTATTCAGACGGCTGCCTCGCCGAAGCATGTTCGGGCAGCAATGAAGTTGGACGAGATCGACCGGGTTCTGCTCGAAGAGCTGGCGAAGGACGCGAGGATTCCGAACAATGCGCTGGCTGCGATCGCGGGAATTGCGCCGTCGACATGCCTCGGACGTGTGCGCGCATTGGTGGAAAACGGCGTGATCAGGGGATTCCATGCGGACATCGATCCCGCCGCTCTCGGAATGGATCTGCAGGCGATGATCGCAGTTCGACTGCAGGCAAACGCGCGGTCGCATCTCAACCGGCTCGGCGACGACTTCGCGAAGCTGGACTCCGTGCTCAACGTGTATTTCGTGGCGGGTGTCGACGACTACATGCTGCACGTCGCAACGACGGATTCGGCGCAGTTGCGTGACTTCGTCGTCAACAATCTCTCGGCGCATCCGGCGGTTGCTGCGACCGAGACGATTCTGATCTTCGAACATGTCAGGCCGCGAGGCGGTACTGCCTGATTCGTTCTCACCTGATGGCGGGTCGACGCCCGGACCAGGCGTTCTCGAGGAGTTCGCTCAGGCCTGCCGGGGTGATCTCACGCGGGTTCGGATAAGCGGCGGCGTTCGCGAGTTCGACTGCACGGCCGATCTGATCGTGACTCATTCCCACCTCTCGCAGAGAGGTCGGTCCGCCGCACGAGGTGACGAGGTCGAAAACGCCGGTGGCGGCGTCGGATACACCCAAGGCAGTCGCTATTCGAGACATGACTTCCGGGACGCCAGGCGCGTTGAACGCCATTGCCTGGGGAAGGACAACGGCGTGGGTGGGAGCGTGCGGCAAACCGAAGCTGCCACCGAGGGTGTGGCACAACTTGTGATGAAGCCCCATACCGACCGTGCCCAAGCAGGTTCCGGCCAACCAGGCTGCTTGCAGTAGTTCGGCCCTACCTTCCAGATTTTTCGGATCATCGACAATGCTCGGCAGCGCACGGGCGATCCCGGAGATCGCCTCGATCGCCATCAAGTCCGTGATCGGGTTGGACTCGGTGGAGTACAACGCTTCAACCGCATGCGCCATCGCGTTGACGGCGCTGGTGACGGTGGTATCCAGCGGCAGATCGAGAGTGAGGTCGACGTCGTAGATGACGGTTTCCGGTCTGATGTGGGGAGAGGAGCGAGTTGTCTTGCGTCCGTCCTCTGTTTCACCCAACACCGGAGTGACTTCTGATCCCGCGTACGTTGTCGGAACGACGATCTGATCGAACCCCGCTCGTAGTGCCAATGCCTTGGACAACCCGGTTGCCGAACCGCCGCCGATCGCGACGACCGTGTCGACGTGATGGTTCTCGGCAAGTCTCAGCGCGGCTGTCGTGACTTCGATCGGAGTATGCATCAAAGCGCCGTCGAAGCGGGCCACCGCCATGTCGCCGAGAGATTCGGTCACGGCGGCGGCAACCGCGTCGAGTCGACGACTTGCCAGCACCATCACTCGGCTACGGCCGAGCCGCCGCACTTCTTCGGCGATCGTATCGATCATCCCTTGGCCGAATACAATTCGAGCCGGTGAAGCGTCGTACGAGAAGGGCTTCATGTCATCCCTGCGAAACGGTGGCGTGCATTTCCCAGACGATGACCTCTGCCCCGGTATCGGAGCTGATCTGCTGACCTCCGCCGCCGGACACGCGTACCGCGTCACCTTGTTCGAGCACTCCGACGCCTTCCACGGCGGCCTGACCGTCGGCGACAAAAACGTGCAGGAACGGTGCGTCGGGCAGGGTCACGGGCTGTCCGGGTTGCAGACGCGCAACGTGCATCGCGGCGTACTTGTTCTTGATCCGGATTGCCGAGTGATCGGCGTACGCGTCCATGCCGGAGGCGACGGGAACCAGTCCACCGGCAAGCAATTCGGCGTCGATCTCCAACTGCTCGTAGCCGGGGGTGATTCCGGCTTCGTCGGGGATGACCCACATCTGGATGAAGTGAACCGGGTCGCTGTGCTTGTCGGAATGGCTGCCGGCCACGTCACCGAGTCGCCACGAATCGTTCTTCTCCGAATGCAGGATGCCCGTTCCGGCGCTCATCCGCTGGGCTAGACCGGGGTAGATGACACCCGAATGACCCATCGAATCCTGATGTACGAGAGAACCTCTCAGTACCCAGGTGACGATCTCCATGTCCTGGTGGGGATGGGTGTCGAATCCCATTCCCGGCGTGACGATGTCGTCGTTGTTCACCAGAAGAAGACCGTGGTGAGTGTTCTTCGGGTCGTAGTGATTGCTGAACGAGAACGAGTGCTTCGAGTCCAGCCAGCCGGCATTGGACTTGAAACGATCCCCGGATCGACGGATATCGAGGTTCGGCTGCGACAGAGTGGAGGTCATGGTGTGCCTTCCGAATGGTATGGGGGAGAGCAAGTTTTCAGAGGACGTGATTGCCGTACATCTCGCCGAGAGGATCGGCGATCAGCTCGAGTCGAGCGCCGTCGGGATCGCGGAAGTACAACGAGACCTCGCTGTGCTCGATCAGTTCGACGCCGGCCTCGGTCAGTTGGGTGCGCAGCTTCGCCCACTTGGCAGGTTCGACGCTGATCGCGATGTGGTGGAGGCCGCCGAGTACTTCTTGGTACGGGCCCACGTCGAGACCCGGGAAGTCGAAGAAGGCCAGAAGGTTGCCATTGCCGATGTCGAAGAAGAAGTGCGACGACCCGGGATAGTCACGGTTCTCGATCAACTCGGTGAGTGGGAATCCGAGGAGATCCTGGTAGAACTTCACGGTTCGTTCGACGTCACTGCTGATCAGGGCCGTATGGTGCAGGCCGCGTGCGGTCGATGCGGGTCGTTTGTCGGCGGGGAGCAGATGTCGATCCCTGATCTCGGCCCGGCGTTCCTCGAACTGCACTGCGTTGTTGTCGCTCATGGCGCCCGCCTCCCGGTTGAATCTTCACTTCGAACAAGTAGTTGACTGATCAACTACATCGAGAATAGCTCATTTGATTTTGTTGTCAACTACTTCGGATATGCTGGCGTTATGGAATCAGTGCGGTGGTTGACCGACTCGGAGCAATCGGCCTGGCGGGCGTATCTGGACTCGACGCGACTGCTGCAGCGTGTGCTCGATCAGCAGTTGGTGCGAGACTCCGACATTTCCTTCACCGATTTCGAACTGCTGGTCGCTCTCGCCGAAGCGCCCGGCCGGCAACTGCGCATGAGTGAGCTCGCCGACGCTGTGATGGCTACCCGAAGTGGTGTGACCAGGGCCGTAAATCGATTGGTCGGTGCCGGGTGGGTGCGCCGGGTCGAGTGTGTCGACGACAAGAGGGGCGCTAATGCGGAGCTGACCGACCAGGGTGCCGAGAAATTGGCGTCGGCAAGCCCGGCGCACGTGGCCGCTGTACGGGAGAGCATGTTCGACCTGCTGAGCCCGCGAGATGTCGAGCGGCTGGGTGTGGTCTTCGGTGAGATGCGTCGGCACCTTCTCGAGGCCCAAGCAAGTAATTGACAGAGCAACGGCCCATGTCACGTAGTTGGTGAGGGCTGCGAACGGACTGCCATCATTGTCTGGTGACCCGTATTCGTATGTTCGCAACCGACCTCGACGGCACCCTGCTGCGCTCCGACCGAACGATTTCGGCGCGCACCGCGCAGGCCATGGAGAACGCGCGGCTCGCGGGGATCGAAGTTGTGTGGGCGACGGCCCGGGCCAGGCATTCGGTACACACGTTGGCGAGCTCGTGCGGATTTCGCGGTAAAGCTGTGTGTGCCAACGGAGCTGTCATTCTCGACCTGGCGGACGGGACTCCGGAGATCGTCGACACCGTTTCGATCGAAACATCTTTGGCTGCAACAGCTATGGAGCAGGTTCGTGCTCTGATTCCTGGCGTCGTGTTCGCGAACGTCGGACCCACGCAGTTCTTTGCCGAGCCGGAGTATGCCGCTCTGTGCGAGTTCGCGGACCATCACCGGCACCTGCACGAGATGGTGCTCGCCGATACGCTGCCGCTGGACGTGGAGCCGATGGTCAAGATCGTGGCCCGGCATGCCGAGGTTCCCAGCGCCGACCTGTACCGAACTGCGGTCGCTGCGGGCATCGAGGGTGTGGAGTTGACCCACTCCGGGGCTCCGTACATGGAAATGGCTGCAGCGGGCGTCTCGAAGGCCAGCGCTCTCGCGCAGTTGTGCGCGATCGACGGCATCGACGCGTCGGAAGTGGCCGCAGCCGGTGACGCCTTCAACGACGTTGCGATGCTGACCTGGGCCGGAACAGCTCTGGCGCCGGCCAACGCCAGAACCGAGGTCATCGAGCTCGCCGACCGAATTTTGCCCACGAACGACGAGGACGGCGTGGCGAGCTACCTCGAAGAGTTGGTTGCGGGGCGCTAGTTCAGCTGCTGACGGCCTTGGGTCCGGTGCCGATACCGACTCCGCAGTCCGTCATGAATTCGGAGAAGACACGGTCGAAGCGATCCGGGTAGTCAAGGTGCGGGAAATGTCCGGCGCGCTTGAAGATCTCCACCCGCCCCAGCGGTAGTTCGGCGCGAGCGTTCTCGGTGTGGGCGTTGGGGATGATGGTGTCTTCCTCACCCCACACCAGTAGTGCCTGCAGATTCTTGAAGTTGGCGAAATGCGGAGTGGCATTGACGGTTTGACCGTTGTAATTGATGACCGATCGTGCCGTCGCCAGAAATGCCTGACGCGTCGACGCGTCCGACACCGAAGCAAAGCTCTTACGGGCCTCACTCGCGCTGGCACCGAGCTTGAACAGGCCGATCTTGTTGAAAAGTCCGAGCGCTTTGTCTGTCACGTCGGTCAGGGTCCGGGACGCGAGGACGGGAAGTACCAGTTCGCTGCCGGGCAGAGTTGCTGCACGCAGGAGTGGGCTCACCTCGGGGCCGAGTCCGCCGCTGGCTACCAGGCACAGCCGCTCCACACGCTCGGGGAAGAGATACAGTGTCTGCATCGCGATCCCACCACCGAGGGAGTGGCCGACGAGGGTGGCCGACGGAATGTCGAGGGCCTCGAGGAGGTCACGCACAGTGGCGGCGTGAGCGCTGAGTGAGTAGTCGCCGGCAGGCTTGTCCGACGCACCGTGTCCGAAGAGATCAGGGGCGATCACGCGGTAATGACGCGAGAGCGTCTCGATCTGCGGCTCCCAATTGGAGTGCGCGCCCAGTAGGCCGTGAATGAGCACCACAACGGGGCCACTGCCTTGGTCGACGTACTTGAGCTGGTCGCCGTGCAATACAACCGTCTGTAATTGGTCGGTTGCCATGATTGAACCTTTCGGAGCCGCCAGTGTCTGTGGCTGCTCGCGTGTTGTCGGACCGCACCCGCCCCGACGCGGATCCACGGGTATTTGTGACCGGGAGTAACCCCAGTTCCCTCAGTATGCCCACCGAGGGGCCCGATGTCGTCGCCATCGGGCGTGTTGTGACGAACCGTGAGCCGTCGGCTGAGGGGAGACGTACAACTCACCGCCGCGTGTCGGCGCCGCTGATCAGGCGAAATCGACCAGTTTGCCGAAAGTGAGGTTGATGTCCCACGGTGTGACGCCCCACGTCTCGATCGCTGATACCGCGAAGATTCCGGCAGCCTCGATGGTGTCCTGTGAGGCTGGTGCCGAAACGGAAACGCCGGTTTGTCCGCTCGGAACCTCCGGCCAGACGCCGGTTCCGGCGGGCGCGGGGGTGGCCTCCATGACCGCGTTGGCCAGTCCCGATTCGTCGACGGTCGTGAAGAGGCAGTTCGGCTCGTGCGGAGCATCCCACCCGCCGAGTTCCGCGAGCCAGAATTCGCCACGTCCAGCAGCGGAGATCGCGACCGACGCGAGTACCGATTCGAGATCTTCCCAAGCGTCGGACGTCGGGGCCGAC
The DNA here is from genome assembly GCF_054589475.1 of Rhodococcus sp. no. 34. Classification (NCBI taxonomy): domain Bacteria; kingdom Bacillati; phylum Actinomycetota; class Actinomycetes; order Mycobacteriales; family Nocardiaceae; genus Rhodococcus; species Rhodococcus sp. no. 34. The sequence continues at coordinate 375,447 of NZ_BAAILK010000026.1, read as the reverse complement.
GCCTCGGTGAGCTTGAACGGTGCGGCAAGTGCAGTGCTGTCAGGGGAAGCGAAGCGCGGCTGCACAGTGAGGGCCTGGGTCTGGGTATCCAGAAACGCAACCTCTCGGAACTTGTTGTCCGGCAGGGTCGTACGGGCTACGAGACCGCGTCCCAACAGTGCGCCGAGCGCCGCGGGATCGTCGACGCTCCACAAGCGGGTCTCGTCCTCGGACCAGGTGCGGATCTTTCCGCAGACGACGGGACTGATCAGCACGGGCTCGAGGTTCGTAGTGCCTGTTGACTCGCTCACCGCTGGCTCCCCACCGCACGTCGTACCGCCGGACCGGTTCCGGGCGACGAGATAAGTATGCCGCCTCGCTGCTGTGCGCCTTTATTAACCGCCGGCGGTTAATAAAGGCGCACAGCAAGTGGTCACATATGCGTGCCGCCGTCGATGCGGATTTCCGTTCCGGTGACAAACGAGCCGTCCTCGGAAGCGAGCATCGCGATCACGCCGGCGACCGCGGACGGGGGAGCGAAACCCTCACCGATTGCCGGGGCCAGCTTGCCGAGCAGCGTGAAGTCGATGTCGGCCGGGAAGCCGGGATCGGAGGTCATGCCCGAAGCGATGCTGCCGGGTGCGACGGCCACGGCGCGAAGGCCCTGCTTGCTGTACTCGAGTGCAAGTGCGTGCGTGAAGGATTGGATTCCGCCCTTCGACGCTGCATATGCCGTCATATACGGGTGGGCGAAGGTGGCCGACGTGGAACTGAAGTTGACCACGACGCCTGCCCCGCTTTCGAGCAGTGCCGGCAGGGACTCCCTTGTCATGAGGAATGTTCCGGTGAGGTTGACCCCGATGACGGTGTTCCAGAAATCGAGTGTCATCTCGTGGGTGTGTGCGGAGCGCAGAATGCCCGCCGCATTGACCAGCACGTCGAGGCCGCCCAGAGCCTTGATCGCAGCGCCGACCTGTTCGCGAACAGACTCTTCGCTGGAGATGTCGACCTTCACCGTGGTCAGGCGATCGGAATGGCCTGCGTCCTTCGCTGCGTTCAGCGTCTGTTCGAGGCCGGTCTCGGAAATGTCGGCGGCGACGACGGTGCCACCTTCTGCCAGGATGCGGGCAACGGTGGCCTGGCCGATTCCGGATCCTGCGCCGCTGATGAGGACGCGCTTGTCGTCGAATCGATTCACGAGAAAACTCCGGTCTGTGGGATGGACAGCTGTCTGGTGACCGATTCTGCGCGATCCAGAGCTATTAATCTGCTGGGCATTCCACTGACTGGGCACCAGTGGTGCTTGTTCGCTCGCAATCCCGAGCGAACAAGCACCGACGTCTCCTAGAGGCCCGCTGCCTGCGCGAGGCTCGGCAGGTAGGTGCTCGGCTGACCGAAGAGCTGAGCGCTGCCGTGTGCACGCTTGAAGTACAGCTGAGCGTCGTGCTCCCAGGTGATTGCGATTCCGCCGTGCAACTGAACTGCTTCGGAGGTGATCTGCTGCAAGGCTTCCGAGCAGTAGACCTTCGCCACTGCCGCGTCGTCCGCCGACTGCGTCGCCACGGCGGCGTACGTCATCGACCTCGCCGTCTCGACCAACGTGTACATATCGGCCATCCGATGTTTGAGGGCCTGGAAAGAACCGATCGCGCGCCCGAACTGCTTGCGCGACTTGGTGTATTCCACGGTCTGTTCGACGATCGCTGCTGCCGCTCCGACCTGTTCAGCAGACAAGGCGATCAGAACGACGGTTCGGATCCGATCGACCAGATCTTCGGACCACTCCAGTGGCCGACCACGAACACCGGAGAACGTGACCTCCGCCAGCGTTCGCGTCGGATCCATGGTGGGGACGCGTCGGCGGGAGACGCCTTCGGCCGCTGGATCCACTTCGTAGAACCCGTCGGCCGTGAGAACGAGCAGGGTGTCTGCGACGTGTCCGTCGAGGACGTACGACGCCGTGCCGGTCAACGCGTCTTCGGTTGCCTCGACGCCGAAGGTGCTCCAACCCGCGGCACCTGCCCAGCACAGGGCCAGCGTGCTCTCGCCGGACGCGACACCGGGCAGCAGTCGTGAGCATGCGTCGTCGTCACCGGAAAGCAGCAGTGCCTGTGCGGCAAGAATCGCCGAACCCAGCATCGGTGACGGGGTCAGCGTGCGGCCCAATTCCTCCTGGACCACGTGTACCTCGCCCAAACCTGCTCCGACGCCGTCGAACTCCTCCGGAATCGCCAACGCGGCGACGCCGATCTGCTCGCACAGCTTGCTCCACAAAGCGGCGTCGTAGCCGATCTCGGTGGTGATGGCGGCGCGGACGGCAGCGGAGTCGGAATGCTTGCTCAGGAGATCGCGTACCGATGCGCGCAGTGCTGCCTGGTCTTCGGTGTCGATGCTCATGATGCAACCAGCGCTTCGACGACGCGTGCGCGATGCTCGGACGGTGTGCCCCACGCGGTGAGCAGCGCCCGTACCTTGGTGAGCCACAAGGAGAGATCGTGTTCCATCGTGTAGCCGATGGCGCCGTGAACCTGGAGTCCGACGCGAGCGGCCTTGTACGCAGCATCCCCGCACGCGACCTTGGCCGCAGAGATGTCACGCGAGGCGTCGGCCGACTGATCGCGAACCGACAGTGCGGCGCCGTGCAGCAGGGGGCGAGCCATTTCGAGGGAGACGGCAACCTCGGCCAGGTGGTGCTTCATGGCCTGGAACTGTCCGATGACCTTGCCGAACTGCTTGCGTTGCTTCGCGTATTCGGTGGTGACCTCGAGCAGTGTCTGGCCCAGGCCCTGCAACTGCGCGGCAGTGGCAAGAGCGCCCATGTCGAAGGCGGCCGAGAAGTCGGCGGAGCCCAGCGATTCGCCGGCGGAAACCTCGTAGAGCTTGCGGGAGAGATCCACCGATGCCTTGGCTTCGCCAGGGACACCGAGTGATACGGCACCGTCCTGCGCGAGCAGAACCAGATCCACCGCATCGGCGTCGAGCGCGAACGGTGTGCGCGGGGGAGCTGCGACAGTTGCCAGCGAACCCTCGGCGAGAGCAGAGAGACGTTCCGGTGCAACGGAGGCCAGGAGCGTCGGCGCCACGGCGATGGTCTCGACGACCGGTCCGGGTACTGCGTGCCGACCGAGCTGTTCGAGCGCAACGACCAGGTCGACGGCGTCGGCGCCGAGTCCGTCGTGCTCTTCGGAGATGACGAGACCGTTGACGCCGGTCTCGGCGAGGCGCTGCCAGAGCTTCTTGCCCGGCTCGGTGTCACCGTCGTTCCACGAACGGATGACGGCGGGCATGTCGGACTTGGTCAGCAGTGCATCGATGCTTGCAGCGAAGTCCTGGTGGGAGGAGTCGAGCGCGAATCTCATCGGTCCGCCTTCGGTAGGCCGAGCAGACGCTCAGCGATGACGTTTTTCTGAATCTCGTTGGTGCCTGCGTAGATCGGGCCGGACAGGGAGAACAGGTATCCGTCCATCCAGTTGTCGGCCAACTCGGCTTCAGGGCCCTGAAGTTCGAGAGCAGTCTCGTGGGTGGCGATATCCCACTCGGACCAGAAGACCTTGTTGATCGAGGACTCGGCGCCGAGCTGTCCACCGTCGGCCAGACGGGTGACGGTGCCGAATGTGTTGAGTTGGTAAGCGCGAGCGCCGATCCAGGCGTCGGCGACCTGGTTGCGCAGAGCGCTGTCGTCGGTGCGTCCGCTGGACTTGTACAGCTCGAGCAGGCGGTCGACGGTGGCGAGAAAGCGGCCGGGGCTGCGCAGCGAGAGACCACGCTCGTTGCTCGCGGTGCTCATCGCGACCCGCCAACCTTCGTTGACGTTTCCGATCACACCCGACTCACCTGGGTTGGCCGGGTCGTCCGGAACGAAGACGTCTTCGAGGAAGATCTCGGCGAAGCCGGGCTCACCGTCGAGCTGATCGATCGGGCGAACGGTGACACCCTTCGACCGGAGGTCGAACATGAAATACGTGATGCCCTTGTGGCGCTGCGCATCCGGATCGGAGCGGAACAAGCCGAAGCCCCAGTCGGCGTAACTCGCGCGTGAGCTCCACGTCTTCTGACCGTTGAGCAGCCAGCCGCCGTCGACCTTCTTCGCACTCGAACGCAGGCTTGCGAGGTCGGAACCGGACTCGGGCTCGGACCAGGCCTGGGCCCAGATGTCGTCGGCACGAGCCATGCGCGGCATGATGCGAGCCAACTGCTCGGCATTTGCATGCTCGAACAGTGTGGGAGCCAACAAGAAGATGCCGTTCTGGCTGACGCGGCCGGGCGCGCCCGAGCGGTAGTACTCCTCCTCGAAGATGACCCATTCGAGCAGGGACGCATCGCGTCCGCCGAGTTCCTTGGGCCAGGAGACGACGGCGTAGCCGGCATCGGCGAGCGTGTGCTCCCACTGACGGTGCTCTTCGAAGCCTTCGGCGGTATCCATCGACTTCAGGGGAGTCGCGGGCACATTCGCTTCCAGGAACGAGCGAACCTCGTCACGGAATGCGGTTGTGGCGTCGTCGAATACGAGATCCACTAGTTTGTTCCTTCCTGCGGTGCGCGAGCACTGGCAGCCATAGCTTTGGCGTCGAGACCACCAAGCGAGTCTTTGCCGACTTCGGCGTTGTGAGCGTGAGCGAAGTGATGCAGACCGAAGACGGAGTCGATGCCGTTGCGCATCCCCATCTGATCCTCGCACTGATTGACGGCCTTCTTGGTCAAAGCCAGTCCGAAGCGCGGCATCTCGGCGATACGTCCGGCGAGTTCGAACGTCTCCTTCTCGAGATGCTTGCGGGCGACGACGCGGTTCACCATGCCGATTTCGTAGGCGCGTTGCGCGGTGAACCGATCGCCGGTGAAGAGCATTTCCTTGGCGAATCGTGAACCGACCATCCACGGGTGCGCGAAGTATTCGACGCCGGGGATGCCCATGCGGACAACGGGATCGGAGAAGAAGGCGTCGTCGGCCGCGACGATCATGTCGCAGACCCAGGCGAGCATGAGTCCGCCGGCAATGCAGGCGCCTTGCACCATCGCGATGGTGGGCTTGGGGATCTCCCGCCAGCGACGGCACATGCCCAGGTAGACCTCCATCTCGCGGGCGAAACGCTGGTCACCGCCTGGCTTGTCGACGTGATTCCACCACATGGTGGCCTTGTTCTCGTACTCGACGTGATGGTCGCGTCCCGGAGTTCCCAGGTCGTGACCGGCACTGAAGTGAGGTCCGTTGCCTGCCAGGACGATCACCTTCACATCATCGTCCTCGACAGCGCGCTGGAATGCCGCGTCGAGGGCGTACGTCACGACCGAGTTCTGGGCATTGCGGTAGTCGGGACGATTCAAGGTCACGACGGCGACCGAGTCGCGAACCTCGTAGGTCACGACGTCGGCTTCGAAGGGAACGGTCATGATTGTTCCTCGCGCAGAACCGTTTTGAGGACCTTGCCCGAAGGGTTACGGGGTAGGTGATCGACGAAGCGCACCTCGCGAGGCACCTTGAAGCCTGCGATCTTCTCCTTGAGGAAGGCGATCACCGACTCTTCGGTGAGGCCGGCACCGTCGAGTTGGGCGATGTAGACGCGGCCCACCTCTCCCATCCGGTGATCGGGGATGCCGATGGCAGCAGACTCGTGGACGCCGGGCAGGCGAGCCAACATGCCCTCGATCTCGGCGGGGTAGACGTTGAATCCGCCGCTGACGTACATGTCTTTCAGACGGTCGGTGATGTCGAGATATCCGCGCTCGTCGAGGGTTCCGACGTCTCCGGTGTGCAGCCAGCCGTCGGCGTCGATTGCCTTGGCGGTGGATTCCGGGTCGTCGAGGTACCCGAGCATGACGTTCGGTCCGCGAAGCAGGATCTCGCCTTGTTCGCCGATCTTGACCTCGAAATCGGCTGTCGCGCGGCCGGAACTGGTGGAGACGGTGACCGGGTCGTCGTCGGTGCGGCACATGGTCGCAACCACTGCCTCGGTCAGACCGTATGCCGTGAGGACGGCGTCGAAAAGCTCTGCTTGCATTCGCTCGACGAGAGCAACCGGCACGGGTGCTGCGCCCGTGATCGCGATGCGGAGCGAGGACAGGTCGTATTCGCTGCGGCGGGGATGATCGAGGATGGTCTGGTAGATCGTCGGGGCGCCAGGCAGGATGCTGATCTTCTCGCTGCTGACCAATGCGAGGGTGTCGTCGATGTTGAAGACGGACACCGGCACGATCGTCGCACCGTTCAACAGGCAGACCAGGATTCCGGCCTTGTACCCGAAGGTGTGGAAGAACGGGCTGATGATGAGGAAGTTGTCGTCGGCGGTGACCTCGGCGCATTCACCCCACGACTTGGCGACGGCGATGGACTGACGATGCGCGGTGATCGCACCCTTGCTGCGTCCCGTGGTGCCGGAGGTGAAGAGGATGTCGCTGATGTCGTCGGGCTGTACCTTCGCGGCACGCGCATCGGCTTCGGTGCGGGCGGCGTCGGTGGCGAGCGCAAGGAAGTCCTCGAACTCGATGACGCCGTCACGGTCGTCGTCCCCGTCGATCGGTACCTGGATGACGGTGGGGATCCTCAGGTCCGGATTGGCGTCGAGCAACTGCTGGTACCGATCGGCCTTGAGGAACGTGCCGACGACCACCAGGGCAGCTGCGTCGACGCGCTCGATGATGTCGAGTGCTTCGGTGCCGGTGTAGCGCGTGTTGATCGGGATGATGGCTGCGCCGGCGTACTGAGCGCCGAGCAGGGCGATCACCCAGTGGTACGTGTTGGGCGCCCAGATGACGACGCGGTCGCCTGCCTTCACCCCACGGTTGATCAGTGCGCCGGCGAAATCGCGGACGCGCTGATGTAGCTGTGCGAAGGTCAGTCGGGTGTCGCCATCGGCGATAGCCGCGCGCTCACCGAACTCCTCGGCGGCCCGGATGAGGGCTGATGGGATGGTTCTCGGTTGTTCGGTCACTGGACTCCTACCTGACACGCTACCTAGCAAGTGCTTGGTAGGTTATCTTACATATGTGGACCAGAGCGAGAGCCCGGACGGGCAGATGACGGACGACGAGTTTGCGGCCACGGTCGCGCAGTGGTTGGCCGAGAACTTGACGGGCAAATTCGCCCAGCTCAAGGGTAAGGGCGGCCCCGGCAGTGAGCACGAGTTCTTCGAGCAACGACTCGAGTGGGACAAGCACCTCGCAGCGTCGGGGTGGACGTGCCTCGGGTGGCCGAAGGAGTTCGGCGGGCGGGGAGCAAGCATCTCCCAGCAGGTCATCTTCCATCAGGAGTACGCGAAGGCCGGTGCGCCCGCTCGCGTCAGCCACATCGGTGAAGAGCTGCTCGGCCCGACGCTGATCGCGTACGGCACCGACGAGCAGAAGCGCCGATTCCTTCCTGGCATCAACACGGTCAGTGAACTGTGGTCGCAGGGCTACTCCGAGCCCGGCGCCGGTTCCGACCTCGCGAACGTCTCCACGACCGCACGCCTCGAAGACGGCAAGTGGATCATCAACGGCCAGAAGGTGTGGACCTCACTGGCTCACGTCGCGCAGTGGTGCTTCGTGGTCTGCCGCACCGAGGTGGGCTCCAAGCGTCACCAGGGGTTGAGCTTCCTGCTGGTCCCGTTGGATCAGCCCGGTGTGACAGTTCGGCCCATTCAGCAGCTCACCGGCACATCGGAGTTCAACGAGGTCTTCTTCGACGACGCCGTCACCGATGCCGATCTGGTGGTCGGGGAACCCGGCGAGGGCTGGAAGATCGCGATGGGGCTGCTCACCTTCGAGCGCGGTGTATCCACGCTCGGACAGCAGATCGGATTTGCCCGCGAGCTCCAAGGCGTCGTCGACCTGGCGAAAGCCAATGGCAGTGACCAGGATCCGCACATTCGCGAAAAGATCGCCCGCGCGTGGGTCGGACTGCGCGTGATGCGCGCCCACGCGATGCGCACTCTCGACGCGGTCGACGCCGGAACCGGTGGCGGAGAAGCGTCCGTCGCAAAACTGCTGTGGGCCAACTGGCATCGTGATCTGGGACAGCTGGCGATGGACGTGCAGGGTGCGTCGTCGTTGGTTGCACCGTGGGCGGATTCCGAAGGCAATGCCTCGGACATCACCGATCCCGAGCACCTCGAGCTCGACGAATGGCAACGCCTCTTCCTCTTCACCCGCGCCGACACGATTTACGGCGGCTCCAACGAAATTCAGCGCAACATCATTTCCGAGCGCGTGCTCGGTCTTCCCCGAGAGGCCCGTTAATGTCTGACACCAAAGCCGCGTCCCCGCTTTCCGTTGCGCCGGAGGAAACCCCGGGCCACGGACTGCTCGCGGGCAAGAAGGCGATCATCACCGCCGCAGCCGGAACCGGCATCGGTTTCTCCACTGCGCGCAGGGTGCTTCTCGAGGGCGGCGACGTTCTCGTCTCCGACTTCCACGAGCGTCGACTCGGCGAGACGGTGGAGAAGCTGAAGGCCGAATTCCCCGGTCAGCAGGTCGAATCGATCATCTGTGACGTCTCGAGCACCGAGCAGGTCGACGCGTTGTTCGTCGGCGCCGCCGAGAAGTTGGGACGTATCGACATCGTCGTCAACAACGCGGGCCTTGGCGGTGAAACTCCCGTCGTCGACATGACGGACGATCAGTGGGATCGCGTTCTCGACATCACCCTCAACAGCACCTTCCGTTCGACGCGCGCAGCCCTGCGGTACTTCAAAAGCGTTCCCCACGGCGGTGTTCTGGTGAACAACGCGTCCGTTCTCGGTTGGCGCGCGCAGCATTCCCAGGCGCACTACGCCGCAGCCAAGGCCGGCGTCATGGCGCTGACTCGGTGCAGCGCCATCGAAGCAGCGGAGTACGGAGTCCGTATCAACGCGGTCTCGCCTTCCATTGCGCGTCACGCGTTCCTGGCGAAGGTCACCAGTGAGGAACTGCTCGACCAGTTGGCTTCCGGTGAGGCCTACGGCCGCGCCGCGGAGGTCTGGGAGATCGCAACGGTCATCGCGATGCTCGCCAGCGATTACTCCACTTACATGACCGGCGAGATCGTCTCCGTTTCTTCGCAGAGGGCCTAGCGTCCCCGTGCGCGGTTAAGGAGTCCCTGGACTCGCTGACCGCGCACAGGGGAAGGCCCTGGATAGGATTGAATACATGACGCCACCTCGAAATTCCGACGAATCAAACGGCAAGTCCGGGCGCCGCGACGAGCTGCTCGAGATCGCGGCGGGGCTCTTCGCCGATCGCGGAGTGCGCGCGACGACCGTCCGCGACATCGCCGACGCCGCCGGGATCCTGTCCGGCAGCCTGTATCACCATTTCGATTCCAAGGAGTCGATGGTCGACGAGATCCTGCACCAGTTCCTCGACGAACTCTTCGGAAAATACCGCGAGATCGTCGCGGCGGGGTTGGACAGTCGCGCGACGCTCGAAGCACTGGTCGTGACGTCGTACGAGGCCATCGACGCCTCACATTCGGCTGTGGCGATCTACCAGGACGAGGTCAAGCACCTCGTCGGGAACGAGCGCTTCGCTTACCTGGCCGAGCGCAACACCGAATTCCGGGACCTGTGGGTCGGCGTCCTCGAAGCCGGCGTCGCGGACGGGACCTTCCGCTCCGACATCGACGTCGAATTGGTCTTCCGCTTCATGCGCGACACCGTGTGGGTCGCGGTTCGCTGGTACCGCCCGGGTGGATCCCTCTCGGCGCACGCCGTCGCGGCTCAATATCTCGCGATCGTGCTCGACGGGCTCTCCGATCCGGCCACAACTTCAGACGCTATTGCTGAATCAACTTCAAGAACTATTGCTGCACAACGAAACTAGGAGCTAACGCTATGTCCGAGGTTTACATCGTCGACGCCATTCGCACACCGATCGGCAAGAGGGGCGGCGCGCTGTCCGGCGTGCACCCCATCGATCTCGGTGCGCACGTCGTCAAGGCACTGGTCGAGCGCACCGGTATCGACCCCAGTGACGTCGATGACGTGATCTTCGGTTGCGTCGACGCCATCGGCGGCCAGGCCGGCAACATCGCCCGTATGTCCTGGCTCGCAGCGGGCTTCCCGGAGCACGTTCCCGGGGTGACCGTCGACCGTCAGTGCGGTTCGAGCCAGCAGGCAGTGCACTTCGGCGCTCAGGCAATCCTGTCGGGCACCGCGGATCTGATCGTTGCCGGCGGCGTTCAGAACATGAGCCAGATTCCGATCTCGGCAGCGATGATCGTCGGTCAGCAGTACGGATTCGACACGCCGACTTCGGGTTCGGTCGGTTGGACCGAGCGCTACGGTGACCAAGAGGTCTCGCAGTTCAAGGGCGCCGAAATGATCGCCGAGAAGTGGGACATCAGCCGCGAAGAGCTCGAGAAGTGGGCCCTGCAGAGCCATGAGCGCGCCAAGGCTGCAATCGCCGCGGGTCGCTTCGACAACGAGATCGTTGCCATGGGCGACGCGACCGTCGACGAAGGACCCCGCGAGACCAGCCTCGAAAAGATGGCGACGCTCAAGGTTCTCGTCGAAGACGGACGCATGACCGCGGCAGTGGCCAGCCAGATCTCCGACGGTGCGAGTGCGCTGCTGCTGGCGTCGGCGGAAGCGGTGGAGAAGTACAACCTCAAGCCCCGCGCCCGGATTCATCACCTCAGCGCACGCGGCGACGACCCGATCTTCATGCTCAGTGCGCCGATCCCGGCCACAAAGCATGCTCTCGCGAAGGCCGGCCTGAGCATCGAGGACATCGACATCGTCGAGATCAACGAAGCTTTCGCCCCGGTCGTCCTGGCCTGGATCAAGGAGATCGGTGCAGATCCGGCCAAGGTCAACGTCAACGGCGGCGCGATCGCACTCGGTCACCCGCTCGGCGCGACCGGCACCAAGCTGATGGCAACCCTGCTCAACGAACTCGAGCGCACCGGTGGCCGCTACGGCTTGCTGACCATCTGTGAAGGTGGCGGCACCGCGAACGCGACGATTATCGAGCGTCTCTGACGCCTTGCTGTGCGCCTTTATTAACCGCCGGCGGTTAATAAAGGCGCACAGCAGTTAGTTGTTCGGCACATCCGCAACCTTGATGTCGAAGTTCGCACTTTCACCGTCAACGCTGGTCACGGTAGCTGTGACGTCGTACTCGGTGCCCTGCTCGGTCAGGATGCACGTGATCGATGCGCCGACTTCGGCGTCGAGGTTCTCCGGACACGTCACGTCGTCTGGTGGCTCGCCGATCTTCTCGGCTAGTTGAGTGGAGATCTGACTTGCGACTTCGGACTTGTCCACTTGCGGCGTCCCGACGCTTGCCGAGCAAGCTCCCGTGGCCAATGCCGCCGAGAGTAAGACGATTCCCACTGCAGGCCTCTTTGTCATGTGAACTCCCAGGGTGCGCCGGTGCTCGCTGCTGCCACCTCAGGGATTACCGCATTCGGGACTGTTTCAACCGAGTTGCGCGACGCAGTTTTGCGAGGTCAGCGTCGGCGGACCGTCAAGTTGAAGCCTTCGGGCATCAGGGTGAGCCGTTCGGCTACCTTCAACTCGTAGTCCGGATCGGCCTCGATCGTGTATTTCTGCAAGATGGTGCCCAACACGAGGACCGCTTCGTGAATAGCGAATTGTCTTCCGATGCAGGCGCGTTCACCTGTTCCGAACGGCTTGTACACGTGCGCCGGCCTGGCTTTGATGTTGGCGGGCAGGAAGCGGTCCGGATCGAACGCCTCGGGATCGTTGCCCCACACCGGATCACGATGAAGTGACGGGATGAGCACGAGCATCCAATCGCCCTTCTTCATCGGATACTTGCCGACGAGCGTCGTGTCTTCGAGCGCCGCGCGCCCGTAGGCGGGAGCGGTCGGCCACAGACGCAATGATTCGTCGAGGACGCGTCGTACGTATCGAAGTTTCGCGATCTTCTCGAAGGCGGGCTCCTCGCCCTCCCATACCTTGTCGACCTCGGCTTGCGCCTTGGCCAGCACGTCAGGGTTTCGTGACAGGTAGTACAGCGCGAACGACAATGCGCCGGAGGTCGTTTCGTGTCCGGCGACGAGGAAGGTCACGACCTGATGGCGGATGTTCAGTTCGTCGATACGGTTGGGATCGTTCTCGCGTGCCGCCCGCAGCATCAGTTCGAGAAGATCTTCGGGCCCCGGTTCGGTACTTGTCCGCCGGGCACGGATCACTTCGTCCACAACCTCGGCCATGTACGCCTTGCGGACCTCGTCACGTTGATCGGCGCGACGTGCGAGCACTCTCCCGAGGGCGGTCGACTTCAGGAACGTCGTGCGCTGCGAATGGGAGAGTGCGCCGACCATTGCCTTGACGAACGGATGCTGTTCTTCACGTTCGAAGGAGTCGAACGAGTAGCTGAATCCAGTGCGTCCGATGGTCTCCAGCGTCAGCTTGGTCATGTCTGCAGAGACGTCGATGGGGGAGTCACTTTCACGACTGTCCCAATGGTCGACCAACTCGCCGGCCACGTCGAGCATGGTGCGGTGGTACGAGCGCATCGCAGTCTGGCTGAACGCCGGTGCCAGGAGATTGTGCGCCCTGCCCCAGTTGGGTTCGTGGTTGTACGCCGTGAACAGGCCGTCGCCGCCGATTCCGCGGAGTGCTTTGACTCCAGGTGCAAGGTGCTTCGCGAACCGGGACTCGTCGGACAGTTCTGCCACCATGTCCGCGCCCGAGGCGAAGACGAAGCGATTTCCCAGGACATTTCTCTCGAAGATCGGGCCGAGTTCGCGGCCGATGCTCACGGAGTTCTGCAGCGGTGTCCGGATATTGATCCCGAGAACGTCCCCGAGGACCGGCAGGCGCCACGCCGGATGCGGGATCCGAGCATCGGTCGTCGCCTCTGGAGTGGTGTCGACGCTCATTGTGTGTCCCCCGGGGTGAGATCGCTTACTGAATTGATGTCTAGTACGCAAAGTACGCCTTACTGAATCGGTGTCAAGTAGTAATCTGACTTGCCTATGGTCGCACCACGAAAACGCCTGGACCGAGAGCAGCGGCGCACGCAGTTGCTCGACATCGGCGCGCAACTTTTTGCCGATCGCTCGTACGAGGATGTGTGGATCGAAGAGGTCGCCGAGATTGCGGGCGTCTCGCGCGGGTTGATGTACCACTATTTTCCGACCAAGCGAGACTTCTTCGCCGCAATCGTCGAGCGCGAATCGCAGCACCTGCTCGAGGTGACCGCACCCGATGCGACGCTACCGGTGCGCGAACAGGTGGCAGCCGGGTTGGACGCCTACTTCGCGTACGTGAAGTCGCACAGCAGGGGAGTGCGCGCCATCAACGTCGGGACGCTCTCGGCCGAGGCCGGTATCCGGGCGATTGTCGAGCGCGAACTCGAACAGCAGCAGATTCGAATCCTCGATGCACTGGGATTCGAGGGCGAAAGAAGACAGCTCGCTGCCGTTGCAGTTCGGGGATGGATCGCGTTCGTCCGAGCTGTCTGCCTCGACTGGCTCGATCAACCTTCCATACCGCAGGAAGAGTTGAGAGTGATCTGTCTGCGGACCCTCTCCGGAGCGTTGGGCATCGACCTCGAAACGTGAAAAGCCGACCGCGCGGGAGCGGCCGGCATTTCCACGGACAAGGCTGATCAGTCGAGCGTCGAATAGAGATCGTCCCAGCCCTTGGCGACGTACATGTTGGTGTAGATGGACCCGTAGTACGTACTTCCTTGCAGAACGGTGACGTTCCCGGCCTGCACAGCCGGAAGTCGTTGCCACAACTTGTTGTCCGAGAGTTGATCGAAGGTGGTGTCACTGCTGTCGGTGACAGAAACCATGAACGCGTCGCAGTCTTGCAGACGATCCATCTCTTCGATGCTCAGTCGTCCCTGATTATCGAAACCGGTTGTGCTCAATGTTCTTCCGCCGATATCGGCGAGCGTCATGTCGGTGGGTTGACGATTCTTCTTACCCGTTTCCTCCGACACGGGCAGGCTGTCGATGTAGATCGTGGCCTTGTCCGGACTGTAGGACAAGCTTGCGACGGTTTTGCCCGCGATCGCCGAAGCGTGTCGAGTGCGAATGTCGGTGATCAGAGCGTCGTAATCGGTGATCAGGCGATCCATGGTGGGTGTTCGGCCCAGCCAATCGGAGAGCCGGGTCAGGTTCTCCCGCCACGTCTGCTTCGATTCGGTCGTCAGGACAGGAGCGATGGCTTGGAGCTTTGCAGCGGGCCAGTACTCGTTGTCGGCGTCGACGCAGATGATGAGATCGGGTGCGAGTCCGAGGATCTGCTCCAGATTGGGCTTGTCGCTGAGGTATTCGGCCGAGCCGTCGGCGGGAACCCACTTGGTGACGGGCGAGATGTTGTATCCGAACACCGGTAGTTCCAGGGCAATGGCGAGCTCGAGGTCGGTTCGGGCGTCGACGGCCAAGACCCGCTTCGGGTTGGTAGGTATGTCGTAGGTCCCCAACGGCGTGGTGACGGTGCGCATTTGAGCGTCATCATCGGTACCTGAACCGTCGCTGGAACTGCAGGACGACAGAATAGTTGCGACTGCTGCCATCCCGGCTCCGATGCCGAATTGGCGACGGGTAAGTGCGTCGACTAGCTCTTGCCAGACGCGTTCGTCCGGCACGGTAGGTGTGTTGGTCAGCATTTTTTCGATACCCTTCGGTCTGAGTCCGTATCGATCGTAGGGTTGGCGATACCAGATCACCTATATCGAAAACCGCCTGATATTAGTCGATTTCGGCCATGGTCCGTGACTTTCGGGTGATGGCGGCGCCGAAGGCTGCAGCGAGCGGGAACATCAGAACGCCGTACACCGCGGCCGGCACTGCCAATTGCACGTTGTCGAGGAGACTGACGGCGATGGTGATCGCCAACGTGCTGTTGTGGATGCCGATTTCCATGGAACTGGCGATGGCCTGACGATCCTCGATGCCGAATATCCGGGGAACGACGTAACCGATCGAGAGGCTCAATAGGCAGAACAAGGCAGCGACGACGCCGATGTCGACGAGATAGTCCGCGATGTTCTCGCGCTCGGAAACAACCGTTCCGACGATCACCAGTGCCAGAACCACCGCGGATCCGATGCGGACGGGCTTGTCCATGCGCTCGGCAAAGGCGCTCGAGCGCAATCGAACCCACATTCCGAGGGCGACAGGAATCAGTACGACGGCAAAGACCTGAAGTACCTTCGTGAACTGCAGTCCGAGGGTGCCGTCCGCGTCCTCGGGTTCGAAGTACCCCAACGCGAAGTTGGTGATGAGCGGAAGGGTGACCACCGCTATCACCGAATTGACCGCAGTGAGTGTCACATTGAGAGCGACATCGCCGCGGAACAGATGACTGAACAGATTTGCCGTGGTGCCGCCCGGTGATGCGGCGAGGAGCATCATGCCGACGGCGAGCAGCGGGTCGAGGTCGAACAACGTGACCAGACCGAAGGCCGCGGCCGGGAGCAACAACAACTGACAGATCAGGGCAATCGAGACGGCTTTCGGCGCTTTTGCCACGCGGGCAAAATCTCCGACCGTCAAGGAAAGCCCGAGGCCGAACATGATGATGGCGAGTGCGGCGGGTAGGCCGACGGAGGTGAGTGCAGAGTCCATGAGTTAGTGGCTACTTCCAGTCACTGGGGGAATTTCACTGAAACTACCGTGATGCCCGGATCTGCGTGGCAGTTTGGATACATTGATGTATCGAACCGTGACGGCGTCGGTGAGCAGGGTTATCGTCGAATTATGTGCCGAAACATCACTGAACTTCGTGGACTCGAGCCCGCTGCTACGCCGGAGGAGATCGAGGCGGCCTCTCGCCAATACGTACGTAAGGTGAGCGGAATAGCCAAGGTGTCCGACGCGAACCGAGACGCCTTCGAACAGGCGGTGCGTGAGGTGACCGAAACGACGACGCGCCTGCTCAGTGCGTTGCCGCCTCGCAGACAGCCACCTCAGACCGTCCCTCCGTTGCGTCGCCCGGAAGTACAGGCTCGGATCGCTGCTCGTTCGTCCTGACCCGAGTGGATCTCACAGATATCGACGTATGGGACGTCGAAGCCTTGGATCAACTGTCTGCTGGGTTGGAAGGCGTTCTGGTCGCTCACCGCGTTCGCGACATCCGTCGACGGCTGGATACGCTGCGCAAAGAGGCCGTCGCCGACGACTTGCATATTCGTCAGGACGGAACCGTCTCTGCCGTTGCGCCCATCGCCGACGGTCATCCGCTCCACGTGCACGCCCAGTTGCTCGCGGTCGCAGTTCGAGACTTGATCGGTGAGGCACTGCTGGTCAGCGCGGATCTTCATCATGCGTTGTCTCTGCGGTCTCAGGTCGGCACCGACCTCCGTGACAAAGCTGTGCGTGTGGGGGAGGAGTGGCGAGCGTTCAGCCCTGATCGGCAGCGTCAGATGTTGCGTCATGCACCAGGCCTGATCGCCAACCTCGACGGCATTCCTGCTGCGGTTCGCAGCCCGGCCAATCTCGATCGAATTCAATCGGAACGAGCACGGCTGCAAGATGATTCAGTCCGAATCTCGCAAGAACTTCACCGCGAGTTCTTCGGCGGCAGACTGAGTAACACCGGGGCGGGCCAGTGGTACGCCGAACGCAAACTCGAGGATCTGGACGCGCTCGACGAGTTGTTTCGGGCCGAACCTGATCGACGGTTACTGCTCATGGACATGCGCTCGGGTGAACGCGGCTTCGCTGCAATTGCGGTCGGTGATCCGGACACAGCGGATCACATCTCCGTGACGATTCCCGGACTGAACACCAACGTCAAGGACTCGATGCGCGGAATGGTCGGCGAGGCAACGCGATTACGAGCCGAGGCGATGCGGCAACTCGAACTGGCCGGCCGAAAGGAAAGCGTGGCCACCATCGCCTGGATCGGATACGACGCGCCACAGGTGATCGGGCCGGGAAAGTTCGACATCGGTCGGGCCAGCTTCGACGTCAGTCGATCGTCCAAGGCCGGCATAGCCGCCGACGCATTGGGCAGCTTTTTTCACGGTCTTCGTTCTGCGTCGGTCAACGACGGAGTCCATATCACCGCGTTGGGCCACTCCTACGGATCCCTCGCGACTTCTCTTGCGCTGCAACGCGGGGCAAGCGCAGCGGTCGACGACGTGGTGTTCTACGGTTCACCCGGGGTGCGAGCCAAGGTGGAGTCGGACCTCGGTATCGCCGACCGGCACGTCTACGTCATGAAAGCGGAAGGCGACAGTATCGCGGGGTTCGGCCGTTTCGGTGGCGATCCGACGCGCACCGAGTTCCATCGGTTGTCCACGGCCGAGGGGATCACCCCGGATGGAGTGAAGCACGAGCGGGCGTTCGGGCATGCGGAGTACGCGAGGACAGGGGACAACGGAGAACTGCGGATGTCGGGATACAACCTCGCAGTTGTGGTTGCCGGACTGCCGGAGTTGGCCGTCATGGCCTGACCTGCTGACTTACGGTGGCACTCATGCGTCTGAGGCATTCGGCCAGGGGGTTGGTCGTTGACGACCAGTCCCGTCTTCTGCTTTACCGATTCATCGCGCCCGGGGGCGGGCTGACGGTCTGGTGTCCTCCGGGCGGAGGCTTGGAAGGAGACGAAACCCCGTCCGAGGCGCTCGCGCGCGAATTGGACGAGGAGATCGGCTTGCGCGACTACGGCGCAGCCACCCATGTGTGGCATGAGGAGATCCGTGACCCGGCGATATTGCCGGGTTGGGGTGGTGCGATCAACGACTACTTCCTCGTGCCGGTGGCGACCGCATTCGAGCCCTGTGGGTCGTTGGGGCGCGAAGCGCTGGCCGCCGAGCTGGTCGAGCACTTCGAGTGGTGGAGCGTTGACCGTCTCTTGTCACACAGTGGTCGAGAAGTGTTCGGCCACGCGATTTACCCGACCGGTTTGCACGCCTGGTCAAGGATGGGCTATCGAGTGCGCCGAATCGATTTGTTCGGTCGCCGTGAGGGATGCGAGGTAGCGATTGAAAACGAACATTTCGGCATCGAAACACGGCTACGCTGGGGTTATGGAGCACTACGTGCGTAAGGACCCCATCCCGTACGCTTCTACGGCTGCGCTGGTCAGTTCTCACAACCGGTTGGCGAGGACGGCCCAACAATTGTGGATGGCTCTCCGAGGGCTGATGCGTGATCGGAAGGCGAGTCGGTACACCTCGCTCGCTCCGCGTCATCCCGACGGATCACGTACCGCCGTAATGTCTTTCAACAGCAGCGGCGGAGGGGCCGGATCAGGCGGGGCATGAAGGTCGCTAGTGCGACGCTGCCCGGGGCCCGTCGAATTCTCGACGAACACCGGGCAGTGACGCACTACTCGAACTGGGGTCAGCGGAGGTACTGTCCGCACACCGGCCACGCGCCGGCGCCCTGACCGGCAAGGACGTTTTCAGCAACGCGGACCTGTTCTGCCTGGCTGGCGTTGGCGGCGCTGCCCGCTCCGCCGTAGGCCTCCCACGTGCTCTGGCTGAACTGGAGTCCGCCGTAGTAGCCGTTTCCGGTGTTCGCGGCCCAGTTGCCCGAAGATTCGCATTCTGCGACACCCGACCAGTCGTGGGTGGCTGCGGATGCGGTGCCTGCGCTCAATCCGAGGGCTCCGGCTGCGAGGGCTCCGGCTGCGGCGACAGAGGCAAGTGCACGGGTAACGGTGGTCTTGGTCATTTTCGGTAAATCCTCTCGAGTCCCGCCGACGGAGGACGGTGACCGTCTCAGCTCCGCTCCCACCACTAGGAATGTTGTCGAGTCCGAACCGCGGGGTGGGACGGGCGGTGGCGATTCGGTAATGCCCGGTTGATCGGGCTGTCACCAACCATAAGAGATGATTACGGATTGGTCACGGGTCGGCGTGTCGACACATGTTTGTGCAACAGAAATGCATCAAAGAGTGTTTTCCCAGGTCGCGTGGCGATATGCCACCTCTCCCGGCGTTACATAAACGAGATAAAATGTGATGCAAGTCACCTGAAACGCGCCTCGACGGCGTCGATATGCGGCGAATGTGACACTCGATCAGCCCGGTTTGTCGGCTTTTCGACCCGGTTTCAGTCGTTCTGGAACCCATGTCCAGCCGTGATCTGTTGTCGACCGACCGGCCCGATTTACCTGTCGGGCAGCAGAATTGACAACGAATAACTCGACACTGGCTCAGACGAGATTCTTGCTCGCCTTGATCCGGCGGCGAATGTCGCGCATCTGAATGGTGTTTCCGGCCTGACGGATGGAGCGTGGAATGAACCTGTTGACGAACGACACGAAAATGAAGAGGTGTTCGAACCGGCGGCGGTCGTCTTCGGTCCACTCGAGATCGAGTTGGTTGCGGTAGATCGGTGGAAGGAATCCGACCGTCAGGAACCGCAACAAGTTTCGGAACACCAGGCGTATCGGCCACGCGATCATCTGTAGGTTGACCAAGTCGATCAGGTACTGCTTGGTGCGTTCGTCGATGACGACGCGTTCGCAACCGAGGTTCCAGTAGCGCTCGAAGTCGGCACGTGTGGCCGGCCACATCTCTTCGGTGACCTGCAGCGTCGTTCCCAAAGTTGACGCGGACTTGTAGAACGACTCCGCCTGTTCTTCGGACATCTTGCCGTGCAGCAACTGATGACTGTCTTCGAAACCGATGAACAGGCATGCAGCAACCCATAATTGGAGTTCGCGATTGAAGGCGTTGTACTTGACCGGGCTGTTTGAATCCGACTTCACATGTCGGTGCACCGAGTTCACGGCCTCGCGGTAAGCCTTTCGCTCTTCCTCGTCACCCAGGATCGCGACCGTCAGGTACTGCGTCGTGGTTCGTGCACGCTTCCACGGATGCGCTGTCAGAGCACCCGATTCGACCTTGCTCTCCATGACGCCGTACGCCACCTCGGGCCAACCGAGTTGCAGGATGACGTTGGCAGCGGCTCCGGCGAACGACCAGAAATCGAGTGCGTCGGTGATGTGTGCGGGCTTACGTGCCCACCGTCTACGCTCGGCCGTGATGGTGATGCGTGTCTGATCGGTGCGAAGCGACGACTCGGACTTTTCCGAATCCAGGTAGTGAGTGGGCATGGATCTTCCTCCGCGTGTGGTGAGTTACTTGGTCTCGACGTTGCTCACGAGCCACCGGTCGCCCGAGCGGACCAGGGACACGACCATGCGGTACTTCTGTGTGTTTCCCTCTGGCGCTGCGACATTCTTGGCTTGTTGGTCGACGAACACGAGCACCTTGGCCGACGAATTGTCCAGCGATTCGATACCGACGTCTGTCGCCGTCGCGCTCGCCTGGCCTTGGCCCCCGGCAACGACTTCGCGAAGTGAATCGACCATTGTTCGGTAGGTGCCGGCAAACTCGTCGGTCGACATCGAGGCAATGCTGTCTTTGTTGGCATCGAGGTTCTGATAGTCGAAGGAGGACATGATGGTCGAGTAATCCCGCGCGGTGTCCAAAGCCTCCTGCCGCAGCGTGTCTTCCTGATTCGCCGAGTACATCTGGAATCCGAGCACCGCCAATGCTGCGACCAGCGCTACCGCCATTAGTGAGATCAGTGCGTTGCGTGGCTCCTTCAGGCGGTGAAGTAGCGACGGAGAAGTCGGATGTTCGGCCACCTCGGCTTCTGTCTCGTCGAGTAGTGCGTTGTCACCGTGTGCCATTTCCCAGTCCTTCCAACATCAATCTCCAGTAGTTCAGGGCGTCGACTCCGGTCGGGACGAGAATCGGATCTGCGACGACGGGCGGTCCGATCGGAGTGCCCGGGACGGTCGAGTTCTGCAAACCGAGGTCGTTCGGACGCGGAGCATTCTGTGCTCCGCGTTGGACGAGGTCGTCGGCGGGGGGACAGTACATCGCCAGACTCGGACTGGTGGGAGACAGATCGCCGACCTCACGCCGAGGGGTGTCGTAGTTGCAGACCGGCCCCTGGGTCGCAACCAAGGCAAAGTCGGCGCGATCGCCTTTGACGATGGATGCCAGTTTGGCGAGACCTTCAGGAATCGTGACAAGTCCGGTTTCCAGGGCGTCTGTGCGGTCGGAGATGATCGGTGCGACAGTGACGAGATTGGCCAGGACCGCTCCGAAAGTGTTGTGGTACTTGTCGAACAACTGTTGAGCGCTGTTCAGGGCGGCGGGCGAATGATCGGTGAGGTAGATCAGCACCGGCGCGTTGGATTCGAGTTGTTCGGTGAAGTTCTTGGCAGCTGCCATTCCCCGGACGAACGAATCCGATTGTGTCGCCATGGAGTCCACCAACGTGGAGGTTCGCGACAGCAGCGCAGCGAGTTCGGCCGACTGGTCGTTCAACTGCGCCGACATGGTCCCACCGTTGTCGATCATCGTCGCCAAGCTCGGGCCGAGCCCGTTGAACGAATTCCCCAGCTCGGTCCCGATGTCGCTGATCGCTTGTGGATCAATCCCTTCCAAGACACCGGACGCCTGAAGCATCAACTGGCTCATCTGGACCGGTTGCTGATCCGCGGGCATGGCGATCTCGTCGCCGTCCCTAAGATACGGGCCGTGGTCTGTGTTGGGGTAGATGTCGACATTCTGAATTCCGGCTGCGGTCCCCATCGTCACCTTGGCGACGCTGTCGGTAGGTATCTCGGTGTTGTCGTTGAGT
This sequence comes from Rhodococcus sp. no. 34, assembly GCF_054589475.1. Classification (NCBI taxonomy): domain Bacteria; kingdom Bacillati; phylum Actinomycetota; class Actinomycetes; order Mycobacteriales; family Nocardiaceae; genus Rhodococcus; species Rhodococcus sp. no. 34. The sequence goes on along the minus strand of NZ_BAAILK010000026.1, from coordinate 353,973 downwards.
GAGAGTTCCACCCGAGCCGTGCGGGTGCCTGCGTCGAGTTCGACTTCACTCACTTTCCCCACCTGTACGCCGCGATACGTGACGACCGTGCCCTTGGTCAGTCCGAAGGCGTCGGACATGTTGGCGTGCAGCCGGATTTGACCCCCGAAACCCTGAGGGCCGACCACGTAGACGATCCCGAAAGGGATGACCACAGCAGCGATCAGAGCGAACAGGACAAGTTGAACAAGCGCAAGGCGACTCAACGCAGACCTCCCTGAAGTAGATCGGTGAGAGTTCCCGCTGGTGCGATCGATTGACCGGCCATACCGCCGCTCCAGAGCTTGTCGATCGTTCCCGGAATATCCAGGGCGCCGTCGAAAACGAGGTAGTCACCCTGCACTGCACCGGTGAAGTTTTCGAGCAACCCGTTCATGTTCGTCAGCGTCTGGCCGATCTCCGAGTTGAACGAATCCAGAGTCCCGACAACGGTCGACGCATCGTGCAGCATCGCGTCGAGGCCGTTGGGAGACGAGTCGAGAATGGTGTTTGCGTTGGTGGCGAGCTGAACGGTCGAGTTCAACAGGCTCGCAATCTGATCCTTCTGTCCCACGAGAATCGACACCACCTGTGGAACGGAATCGAGGTAGTTGTCGACAACTACGCGTTGGCCGGCCAGTTGGGAGGAGACCCGGGCAGCGAGGTCGACGGCCTCGTCGAACTCGCTGCGGTGACTGCTTGCCTCTGCCATGAGCGAGGTGAGGGTCTCGGTCAGAGAACGAACTTCACCGGAGCGCCCGGAAAACGCGGTGTTCAGCTCGCGCACCACGGTATCGAGTTGGTCGATGCCGCTTCCGGTCAGAACCGTGCCGAGGGTGGCAAGCGCACTTTCGACCTGCGGACCGATCTCGGTGCGAGACTCCGGAATTGTGTCTCCGTCGCTGAGCGTGGAGCCGGACGGAACTTCCGGCACCAAGAGTCTGATGAACGGATTGCCAAGTGCGGACGGGAGTTCGACGGAAGCTTCGACGTTGTCGGGCAATGGCGTCGCGGCGTCCAGACTCAGAGTCACATCGGCTCCGACGACATCGGCTGACAGCGCGGATACTCGACCGATGACTTTCTGGCCGCTGCGGACGTCTGCTCCCAACACCAGGCCGTCGGCGCCGGCCAGCTGCAGCGCCACGTTGTACGCGTCACCGTCGGCCGAACGACCCAGGGGTAGGTCTTGAATGCCTGCGCTACAGCCGCCGAAGGCGAGCACGGCCGCAGAACCCACACCGATGATCACGATACCGGCGATTATTCGAACCGATTGCCGCGTCAATTGCCACCTCCGGGGACGGCTCCGCCGGAAATCGCGGAGGCGATGCCGAGCGGATCAGAAGTGCTGAGGGGGAAGGAAATCGGATTCGTGAACCCGGCTCCGGTGCAGATCGGCAACTTGTAGGTGTCGCACAGCGGTTTCGCCACCGCGAACTGAGTCAATGCAGTCGAGACGTTGAGCCGAATGCGCCCGCGCTGATCAGGACCGATTGTCTGGGAGAGGTTCTGCATCATCAACGGCACCAGGTCCATGAACTCGGCGAGGCCGGGTTCTTTGGCAGCCAGAGTGTCACCGAGAACTCGCACGTTGTCGGCTATGGCACCGACATCATCGCCGTGAGTTGTCATGAAACTGTTCAACTGGTCGAAGACCACCTGCAGATCCTGCAGAGGCTGTGAGATGTCCATGTTCTGGCTCGCCCATTGATCACCCAGGACGCCGAGGTCGCCGACAAGTTCGTCGAGGCTGACCTGCCGTGCGTCCAGAGCATTCATCAAAGTGTTGAGATTGTCGACAAGGGCACCTATGTCTTCCGACCGAGCGCCGACAACTCCGGTTGCCGTGCTGAGGTTGCGAATTGCGGTGTTGAATTGATCGCCCTGGCCCTGCCACCCGGCGGCGCCGCGGCTCACGAGATCGCCGAGATTGCCCCCATCCCCGGCAAATGCGTCGGCCAAAGTGCTGACGCTTCCCATCAAGCCGTCGAAATCTATGGGGGAGTGGGCACGTTCGATCGGAATCTGGTCGCCGTCTTTCAGTGTCTCTCCGCCGGTGTACGCCGGGCCGAGTTCGATGTGTCGATCGCTGATCACCGATGGATTGAGGACATAGGCCGAGGCGTCGGCGGGCAGGTCCACGGAGTCGGGCATCGACATCGCTACTCGAACAGAAGTTCCGCGAGGTTCCACCGACGTGACCGTCCCGACGCCGACTCCGAGGACGGTGACCTTGCTTCCCTCGTAGATTCCGCCGACGTAGCTGAAATCGGCGTAGACGGTCTTGGACTGATCTGTTCGTCCGAATATGTACCAACCGGGCAGGGCGATCGCCAAGGTCACTACCAGCATGGCCGTGACGGCTTTTCGTGTATTCACTTGCAGCCCTCCATGATGCCGAGCGCGCAGAGCAGATTGTCCGGGATCACGGCCGCCGGCGCGTTGACGTCGGTCCAATTGCCGGTGCCGGTTGAATCGGTGACCGAACGCAGCGCGGAAGGAAGACGAGTCAACAGCAGGTCGATCTGATCTGCGTTGTTCTTCAGCGTGGTGGTGACCGCGACGAGGTTGTCGGTCATGGCTCCGAACTCGTCCTGACGATCGACGAAAGTGGTGGAGAGCTTCGAGATGATGATTGTCAGGTTGTCGACCAGCTGAGTCAGTGCGTCCTTGCGCATCGCAAGAGTTCGAACGATCGTCTGAGCATTGGCCGCAGTACCGACGATCGAATCGGTTTGTGCCGCAGCCATGTCCGACAGCTCACGAGACATGATGAGAATCTGGTCGATCTGTTCACTGTTCTGCGCGAAAGCCGCCGAGGTGCCGCTGATTCCGGCCAGAGCCCGGCCCACCTGATCGGAATCAGTGGGAATCACCTGCGAAAGGGTGTTCATCATGGACTCCATCGCCTGTAGGTCGACGCCTGTTGCCGCAGTGGTGGCATCACTGCTGACGTCGTCGAGGCTGTACGGCACGGTTGTGCGGGAGAGCGGGATGACCCGCGCCTCGGAGTCGTCGACCACTCCGGCCGGCACGATCTCCAGGTAGCGCTTGCCGAGGACCGTCTTGAGCCTGACCGTCGCCGTGCTCTGGTTTCCCAAAGGCTGGTCCTTGTCCAAGCGGAAGTTGACGACGACGTGGTCGCCGGCAAGGTCGATCGAATCCACTCGGCCCGCGGGAACCCCGGCCACGTAAACCGGATCGGTGTCGGAAAGCCCGCTGGCATTGGCTAACTCGGCTGTGTATGCCGACGTGCGTACGTTGTACCAGAGCTTCGGAATGCCCAAGGCGGCGCCGAGTCCCACCACCAGAACGAAGATTCCGAGACTGCCCAGGGCGAGAGCGGTGCCGCTACCGCTGCGACGGCGATCCCCTTTGAACAGGAAGAGCACGATGCCGACGAACACGTCGATCAGCTTGACCAGGAACATCATGAGCACACCGGCGAGTGTGTCGGACCGAAGATGTTGGCTTCCATGTCGCCTGCCTTCAGAGTGAAATTGCACAGATACAGGCTGATGAAACTTCCGTAACTTCCGATCCGGTGGGCGGCGTCGGCGAACTGGGGAAGGTTGACGAGAAGTCTGTTGAACTCGTCGGTGCTCGCAATCCAACTCCCGGTGACACTTTCGAGTTGTTGCACGGTCTGACCGAATGCGCCGTTCGACCCGGCCATGATCTGAGCCAACGACGAGACAGTGCGGTTTCCCTGATCCAAGAGCGAGACCAGTTGATCGTTCTGCCCGACGACGGAAGTACTCAGATCGTTCAAACCGTCCAACAGACCGACCAATTCGGGTTGACGCTCGTCGACGGAGGTGAGAAGAGTGTTCATGTTCGTGAGTAGTTGCGCGAAGACGTCCTGACGGTCGACCAGGCCGGAACTCATGGTCGCGATCTGGTCGAGCAGGGTGGTCATTGCCTGGCCCTGGCCGTTGAAGGTTTCGACAAAACTTCGCGTGAGCGTGTTGACCTGCTCGGGCTGCAGCGCGGCGAACAACGGTTTGAACCCGTTCATCAGGGCCGTCAAGTTGATCGGCGGTGTTGTCTGCGCCAGCGGTATCGTGTCACCTGGTTCGAGCTGTCGTGCGGATACCGTTGTTGCGCTGTCGTCTTGCGTCAGTGCCAGATATCGAGCACCGAGCATGTCGCCGTAGCGCACGGCGGCACGGACATCCGACTCGAGGGAATATCGCGACTCGATTTCGACGTCGACGATCGCCTTGCTCGTCCCGCCTCCGTTGTCGGCGAACGCAACCGAGTCCACGCGGCCGATACGCACACCCGACATGGTGACCGGGTTGCCCGGGTTGAGTCCTTCGACGTCGGTGAACTCGAACGAGTACGAATCGGTGCTTCCGCGAACCGGGACCGACAACGTGTTCGCCACGAACGACGCGCAGGCGACGCCGGTGAGACAGAAGAGTGACAACCGAATTACCTGGCCAGGACGGACCTTCACGGGACGGTCACCTCGTTACCTCTGACCATCGGCCCCAACATCAGTGTTGTTGCCGGGTTGGGGGTATCCGAGGGTTCCGGCGATCCGCCCAGTAGTTGATCTTCGAGGTACCGCAGGGGGGCCGCTTCGGCTACGCCGCCCACGACCGGGGCACTGACGGGTTGTTCAGGCGTCAGGTTGGAGCCCGAACACTGTGCTCCGCGCGAGTCACCGTACTGCGGGCAATCATCACCCGTGTATGGGAGCGGTTCGGCGAACGTGGCAACTGCTGTGATGTCGAACTTTCCGGTGGCGAAGACCCGAGCGCCCGCGGCGCCGAACGTACTGGCATTCGCGAGGGTGGAACGCAGTCCTCCGGGATTGGCCGCGGTGGTTGCGAGTATCTTTCCGGCGGAATCGATCACAGTGATGATGTTTCGGTTGTTCGCCCCGACAAAATCGTCGACGGTAGCGGCGAAGACTGCGGCCGCGCCGATCGAGGACTCGAGATTCGCTCTGTTGGCGACCATGTCGTTCGAGACGGTTGTGGCGGCTGCCAAGGTATCGAGAATGTCGGGGGTCGCACGGTCCAACGCGTCGACGACCGACTTGAATTCGGGTGTCGATTCGAGGAATTGGTGTGCGGCGGGTGTCAGTACGCCGGACGCGGCACTGAGATTGTCTATCGTGGTACCGATCTCGGCTCCGTTTCCGTCGAGCGCCTGGCCCAGCGCAGTCAGGGCTGTCTGCAACTTCTCGGGCTGCATCGCAGTGAGGACGCCCACCAACTTGGTGTACACGTCGTAGAGCGCAACGGCTTCGGGACCGTCGTCCATGTGGATCTCGTCTCCGTCCGCCAGAGTCGTCTGGCCCTGCTCATTCGGACTGTCCACGAGCTGCATGTAGATGTCGCCGAAGAACGTGCGTGGAACAACGCGAGCCACCACGTCAGCGGGAATCTTCGACGCGTCATCGGTCTGAATCTGCAACTGCACAACGGATTCGGCGGTTCCTGATTCGATTTCACCGATTCGGCCGACGTTGACGCCGTGGTACCGAACCGGAGCTTCACCGCTGATGAGACCGGCTGTGGCTGGAACAGCGACGAAGATGTCGGTGCTCTGCTCGAGATTTCCCGAACCGCGTAGAACCATTGTCACGGCGGCGGCGGCGGCGACGGCTACGACTATGGCGATCGCGCCGCGAAGGGCGTACACGATCTTCGTGCGTGTAGTGAGTCTGTCCACGGCTCAGACCCCCATTCCCGGGATCTGGGGCACGAGGCCCCACAGCGCGAAAGTCATCAGTACGTCGAGGATTCCGATCGCGAGGATCGCAGTCCGGAGCGCGCGCCCGGCCGCTTGCCCGACGCCGGCCGGACCACCGGAGGCATAGTAGCCGTACGCGCAGTGAACCAGCGCGACAACAGCGGCGAACACCACGGCCTTGAGACCCGAGTACAGGAGATCCTGCGGAGAGATCGCCAGATGGAAGAAGTAGTCGTAAGTACCGGCCGATGCGCCGTTGAAGAACACGACGACCAGTCGGGTCGAGAGGTAACTGGCCAGGAGTCCGATCATGTAGATCGGGATGACACAGATCATGGCAGCGATCACCCGGGTACCCGCGAGGAAGGGGATCGATCGGATCGCCATCGAGTCCAGCGCGTCGATTTCGTCGGAGATACGCATGGCCCCGATCTGGGCGGTGAAACCCGTTCCGACCTTGGCGGCCAACGCGATCGCGACGACAACAGGGGCCAGTTCACGGGTGTTGGCAACCGCGGACAGCATGCCGGAGAGCGAGGTCATCCCGACAAGCTCGAGGCCCCGGTGGGTCTCGACGCCCAACATCATCGCCGCGGCCAGCGACATCGCGAAGACGATCCCGATGGTGCCGCCGCCGGACAACAAGGAGTTCGTGCCGAAGCTGACCTCGCTGATCTGACCGAGTACATGCTTGCGGTACTTGGTGAGCGCAAAGGGGATCGATGCGATAGTGCGGACGTAGAAAGTGACGTGCTGACCGAGGGAGACGAGGCCGTCGCCCGCGGTTCGCAGGGGTCTGCTCGCTTGACGTGCTCGAACACGGAGATCGACGAGCGACATCAGAATTCACCGACTGCCGGGACGATTACGGTGTAGAGCGCGGACAACACTGTGTTCACGATGAAGACGAGCGCGAACGCGATGACCACGGCTTCGTTGACTGCGTCGGCAACGCCGCGTGGGCCACCTTTTGCATGTAGACCTTTGAAGGTGGCGACCAAAGTCGAAGCGATGCCGAAGACCGCAGCCTTCACCAAAGCCATGACGAAGTCGGAAGATCGCCCGTACTGACTGAACGTTGCCATGAACGTTCCGGCCGGAAGATGCTGGACGTAGATGTGGTACAGGTAGCACGCGATCACACCGCCGAAGGTGACCATCGAACACAGTGCAAGGGAGACGATCACTGCCGCAACCAATCTCGGTGCGACGAGGCGCTCGATCACGTCGATGCCCATCACTTCCATCGCGTCGATCTCTTCCCGGATCTTTCGTGAACCCAAATCCGTGCAGATCGCCGATCCTGCGACACCGGCCATCATCAACGCGCACACCAGCGCCGCGGCCTGACCGACGATGATGAAAGCTACGACAGCTCCGGAATATCCACCGGCTCCGATCCGGCCGGCCAGTTCACCGACCGAGACGGCGATGAATACACCGATCGGAATCATGAGAAGCAGCGACGGGCCGGTGCTGACGCGACCGATGAACAGGGTCTGAGTAACCGTCTCGTGCAATGAGAGTCGTCTGCGCAGGATTGCCGTGAACAGGCCGAAGAGTGCCTGAACCGAGAATCCGATCAGATAGCCCCCCTGTAACGCTACGTCTCGCACCGGGCCCTTCGCGGCTGGCAGCTCGTACGTCATCTAATTGAATTCCTTTGCAGATCAACAGTGTTCGGCACGGAGTTCGAACTGTTCGAGCGCTGGCGGTCGAGCGAACTGCCTGTGAAGCATCTCACACATATATGTGTCCAAGCAAGCATTATGTGAACCGAAATTCTCGTCGAACTGTCAGCCCTGTTGACCGAGTTTCCTTCATTGACGTGGATATATCGGAACTGTTCATGTCGACATCCTGTGTATGTTTACGAATATTCCGAATCTGTCAGTCGGATTGCTTCGTGGATGCGGGCTGGATGCTTCGAGCGGTGACCCTACCCACTGCTGGTGGCCACAGGCAACGTTTTGTTAACGAAGATTCTCGGTGGAAGTAACGGGGGAGGTGGCGAAGGGCGAGTGGTGTGTTCCGATCAAAGTCAGCGTTACCTGCATGTATGAAACTCTAGACGCGCGATGTGCTGAAATCGGTGTACGAGTTTTCAGAATCATGCTTATGCTGATTCTCGTCTGATGAGCAGTCGGATCGAAGTGCTTTGTGCGTGAGGGCTGGAGAGTGGGGTACACGGTGAGCCTGAACGATCAGTTCGTCGACGCGCAGACGTCGAATGGGATTGTTCGGCAGCCGAGGTCCGACTCCGTCAAGAGGCGACCGAAGGACCGCAAGGCGCAGATCGCGGCAGCAGCGGCAATCGCGTTCAGTGAGCGCGGATATCCTGCTGTCAGTGTCGACGACATCGCGTCGGCGGTCGGTATTTCGGGTTCGGCGCTCTATCGGCACTTTCCGAACAAGTACGCGATGTTCCGCCACGCGGCACTGGAGTTGACCGGAGCGCTCGCCAGTGCCCTCGATGCCGTTTCGGTTGCGCCTGCGGCAACCGATGCGCAGCGGTTGCGCGAAGATCTGATTGCAGTGATACGAACGACGATCCGCAATCGGCGTTCGGCCGGAATCTATCGTTGGGAGAGCCGGTTTCTCGACACCGATGATCGGAAATCCGTTCGAGCGCAAGCCAGTACGGTCAATCGCCGAGTAGCCCGGTATCTTTCGCGTTCCGAACCCGCGATGACGGCGAGGGACGAGACCCTTGTCGTGGCAGCGATGTTCAGCGTCATCGGCAGTATCACCGTCCATAACCTGTTGCTGCCCCAGCGAGCGATGGAGAAGGTTCTGCTCGACGCGTGTCTGGCGATAGATCAAGGTGAGGGTGCAATCACCGCTAGCCGCTTGGAGCAGTCCTCGTTACCTCGAACCGTGACCACGAACAAACGTGAACGTCTCTTGCAGGAAGCCGTGCGCCTCTTCGACTCTCGCGGGTATCACGACGTCAGCATCGAAGAGATCGCCGCGGCCGCCGGCTTGAACGCATCCGGTATGTACCGCTACTTTCCCAGCAAGGCAGAGCTTCTCGGCGCCGTGTTCTATCGAGCTGCAGATCGCTTGGACTTGGCGACGGCAGCGGTCTTCGACTCCGCGACTTCGCACGAACAAGTGCTCCGGTCACTGTCGGCGATGTACGTGGAGTTGTCGTTTGCACAGCACGAATTGATGTCGGTCTACTTCTCCGAGATGAACAACCTTCTGCCGAGTCATCGAAGCGATCTGAAGAATCGCCAGAAGCTTTACGTGGTCGAATGGGCGCGAGTGCTCGGCGAGATTCGTCCTGAGCTGTCGGCAGTAGAGGCGAAGTTCGTAGTTCACGCTGCGCTCAACCTGGTCCCGGATGTCGGCCGCATGATGAAGTTCGACGCTGCCGCAGAGAACGCGGCCATGTTGCAGGTGTTCATGTCGGCAGTACTGTTCGGCCGTCGGGCTTCGGCCGCCTGAAGCGTGTCGGTGAGTGTGCGTAGTCTGGCCCACTATGAGCGAAGTCGTGTCACTGGCAGCTGCCCGTCGCATAGCGCTTGCCGCTCAGGGATTCGGCAAATCGCATCCCACGACGGTGACGCGTCGCAATCTGGTCGGCGTGATGGACCGGCTGCAGGTGCTGCAGATCGACTCGGTCAATGTCTTCGAACGCAGTCACTACCTACCCGTTTATGCGCGATTGGGCGCATACGACAAATCCAGACTCGATCAGCTTGCCTTCGCCCCCGGTTCGGGATACCTCGAATACTGGGGCCACGAAGCAACGTTCTTGCCGGTGGACATGTGGCCGTTGTTCCGTTGGCGGATGGACCAGTTTCGCGCCAAAGCGTTGAGTGACAAGGACGGGTGGGCTTCCGATCGGAGTGTCTTCCTCGATTGGTTGCGGCAGGAGTTGCGCGACAACGGTCCGATGGCGGCGAGCGAGATCGAACACGAGGCGAACACACGGCGCGGTCCGTGGTGGGGGTGGTCCGACGTGAAGGTCGGGCTGGAGACGCTGTTCCGTTGGGGCGAGGTGGTCTCGGCGGGGCGCGCCGGTTTCGAGCGTCGTTACGGCCTGGCCGAGCAGATGCTTGCACCCGAGATACTCGACGCACACGTCGAGCGGTCGGAGGCGATACGCGAACTGGTGCTGCGGGGTGTGAAGGCACACGGTCTCGGCACCCTCGACGACATCGCCGACTACTTTCGTCTGCCCAGCGCAGAAGCACGAACGGCCTTGCAGGAACTCGAAGACGCCGGCAGCGTGCGCCGGGTGTCCGTCGACGGCTGGGAGCGTCGAGGCAAGGCAAGGGAGGTGTGGATCGATCCGCGAGCGAAGCGTCCCAGGTCCATCCGTGCGGATGCGCTGTTGTCACCCTTCGACCCGGTAGTGTGGGCACGCGATCGAGCGTTGCGGCTCTTCGACTTTCACTACCGGATCGAGATCTACACTCCGGCGCACAAGCGAGTTCACGGATACTACGTGCTCCCGGTGTTGATCGACGACAAGATCTGCGCCCGAGTCGATCTGAAGAACGACCGTCAGAACCGTCGACTGCTTGTCCGCGCGGCGTGGGCCGAACCCACCGCGGACGCCGACACTGCGCCGCGGTTGGCGGAACTCCTTCGGAGAACTGCGCGTTGGCAGGGCTGCGACACCGTCGAGGTGGAGAACAAAGGTACGTTGTCTCAGCAGTTGGCCGCCGCTATGACGTGAGCCTTAAGGTCGCGAGGACGATTGTCATTCGGGAACTGTTATGCGTCCGTCGGTAGCTGCCTGATTGATGGAATTTCTCAATGCGGAACAACTTCCGGATCGAATTCTCGGCGGTTCAGCATCGTCGCGGTACTCCAAACATGCCGTGCGCGAATCTGATCGCCACTGGGTCGACGTGTGATGCCAGCTGTTCTTCTCCACGAGGACGTATGTTCCGCACCGCTCGCAGTCCAGCGGTTCCATGGTCATTGCCCTACTCCTGCGGCGGCCCTGCGTGCGATGTTGTCAGCGACTTCCTGCTTCCACACTTCGATGGGTTTGCTTGTGTCCATCTCGAATTCGAAACGGTCGACCATCTCGGGCGTGACGTCGGCGACGTCCACGTAGAACTGTTCATACCACCGCCTCAGTTGGTATACCGGACCGTCCTCGGTGCAGAGCAGCGGATTGTCGATGCGGGTCTTGTTCTTCCAGATCTCGATGTCCTGCTCGAACCCGACACCGATGTATCCGATCATCGCATCGACAAGTTGATCGGCGAACTCGGCGGGCATCTCTGCGGACTTCTGGACGGTAATGCCGTACATGAGTACGAATTTGTTCGGGCTCACCGGGTAGTGGCAGTTGATCAGCACCGAATCGGTCGTGAAGTTCTCGTAGACGTAGCGCAAGTCGTCGATCATGAACGACGGTCCGTGGTAGGCCGCTGTCGAAAGATTCGACACCAACTTCGGTACGTCGGGGTCGGTCCAGGTCACGATGTCGTCGCGGTTGATGCCGCTCTGCTCCTGGATGGCGACGTGTCCTTCGAAGACGTTCTTGAAATAGGTGGGGAACGAGAAGTGCACGTAGAAGAAGTGCGCCATGTCAACGACGTTGTCGACGATTTCTCGGCAGTTCGTATCGATGACTATCGACTTCCAGACCCAATCGGTCCACTCGTGCTCCGCAGACTTGATGATCGGTATGGCGACTTCGGCAGGAGGCGGATTGCCTTCGGGGTCGTGCCAGACGAAGAGCAGCCCGTCTTGTTCGAGCGCAGTCCAAGCGCGGGTCTTGGCAAGCGGGGGGACACGTCGAGCATAGGGAATCGCGGTGCACTTACCGTTGCCTCCCCACCTCCAGTCGTGGAAGGGGCACGCGATCGAATCGCCCTTGACCGTGCCCTGACTCAGGTCGCCGCCCATGTGACGGCAGTACGCGTCGAGGATCTTCAGTTCGCCATGCGAGTCGGAGAAGACGACCAGTTTGGTACCGAAAGCTTCGACGGAATGCGGGTTCCCGTCGCTGTAGTCCTTGGCGAGGCCGAGGCAGTGCCATCCGCGGGCAAATCGAGTGGGAGGTTCTCCCTGGTCGATGATGCGAACCTCTTCCGATTCATTGACATCCGCAATTGTCATGTTCTTCCTTTCGTGAGTGCACCCGGTGGGCTGGACCGAGCGACGTTGTACGACAGTCGAAGGGGGGTAAATCTCTGGGCAAGTCACATACGCTGCGACGAGACGTTGCCGCCGTCGACAACCAATTCCGTTGCGGTGATGTAACTTGCTTCGTCGGACAGCAGGAAGCGGACAGCGTGTGCGATTTCCTCCGGGCGACCGAGCCTGCCGAGGAGGATGCGTCGTTCGAATGCCCCGTCACCCAATGCGTCTACGGTCGGCTGAAGCAGAGGGGTCAGAATCTGTCCGGGAGAGACGCAGTTGATCCGAATGCCGTCCGGGCCCAGTCGGTCCGCCAGCGATCGGACCATCGACAACATCCCACCCTTTGCAGCGGAGTAGACAGGGTTGATTGCATTGCCCAAAGTTGCGTTGATCGAAGCGATTCCGACTATTGCCGAACCGGGATTGGCCGTGAAATCAGGCATCAACTGTTGAACCAACAGGATGAGCGGACGTAGATGGGTGTTGATACCCGTCTCCCACACGTCGAGCGTCACTCCTTCGAGGGATCCGATATCGACGACCCCGGCGGAGTGAACAAGTCCGCCGATGGAGGGAAGTGAGGAACGGGTTGTGGCCAATGCGGCCGCGTAGTCGTCCGCTCTCGTGAGATCGATTCCCACTCCGATGGCGTCGATGCCGAATTCGGAGGAGATCACGGCTGCCTGATCGACCGCTTTTGCCTCGTCGATATCCCAGAGAGCGACTGGTCGTCGGATCGCCGCGAGCGCGCGGGCGGAGGCCAATCCGATTCCGGATGCGCCGCCGGTGATGATCACGCCTGTCGACGGGGATGAAGCATTCATGTGTCCTCCTGATTTTGAAGCGTTCTGCTCGGCGCCGCATGATCTGATGGGCTCCGGTCATCACTGTGACGAGGGATGGATTCGGGCTCAACGAACATGACCGATCATCGGTATAGGTGCTGGTGAGAGCCCATGCAGATGCATCTCCCGCTGCGTGGGAAACGTACTGGCGTCGTGTGTCCACGGAAGCTCAGATGGGCGGAACGAATGTTGGCTGCCGAAGCGGCGGGCCACCGGAACGGAGACATCGATGTTGGTCGGGCCGATCACCGAAGAGTCCATCCCCATGTCAACTCTCGACAGACTGTCGGTGGTGGTGGACTGCTTTCGTGACGCGCCTCGGCTGACACTGGGGGAGGTCGCGCGCCGAACCGGGATTCCGCGATCGTCCGTGCATCGGATGCTACTGAAACTCGTGAGGATGAACTGGCTACGCCGCGAAGGACTCGAGTACGAGATAGGCGACAAGCTAGGAGATCTGGGCGCGCTCTCGCTGTATCGAAACAAAGTGGATCGAGTGGTTACGCCCCTACTTCAGCAATTGCATTTCGTGACTGGACACGCCGTGCACCTCGGGGTGTTGGAGGGAAACCATGTGCGCTACATCCAGAAGATCGGGAGCCTGATGGTCCCCGACCTTCAGACTCGCGTCGGCTCACGTATCCCAGCGCAAGCGTCGACCATCGGGAAGTCACTGTTGAGCGCCGGCAACAGATCGGTGGCGTCGTCGCACAACGCCAATGACGTTCGCCAACACGCAGTTGCGTTCGGAATCTGCAATTCCGGGATGGGCTGTATCGCCGCGCGAATCGGGGTGCTCGACCACATGCCAGTAGGTCTCTCGATTTGTGGGCCCTTGATTCGCGGCACGATAGACAAGAGGAACGCCGCTCCCGTACAGATGGCGGCAGCAGCGATCTCGCAGTATTTCGGAATGATCGACGGGTTCGAGCAGGAGAAGACGGGATAGTCCGACAAACGCAAAGAGTGCGCCTCCCCCCACTACGCGTAAAGCACAGTGGGGGAGACGCACTCGGATAGAGCTGTGTCAGCGAAGAGCCGCAAGCGCGTCGATACGCCCCGCGGCACCTTCCATGATGCTTTCGATCAGTTCCTTGCAGCTGGGCAGATCGTTGATCATGCCGACAACCTGACCCGAAGCAAGAACACCGGCTTCCGTGTTGCCCTCGACCAGTCCGGCCTTGAGCAACATCGGTGTGTTGGCTGCCATGATGATCTGCATCAGCGTGCGGTCACCCGACCGCTTCATCGCGAGACCGTCCTTGGCGAGGGTCGACCACTTCATGCCCGTCATGGCCTTGAACTTCGTGGCATTCTTGGCCGCGGCGATCAAACCGGTTGCATAGCTGGAACCTTCGAGGCTGTTGACCAGGTCGGTGTTGAGCACACGATGAGGCATGCCGTCGACCTTGCGGGAGACAGTCGTATCCGTCAGTCCGCGCTTGAGATACTCCTGTTTGACGGAATCGGGCACCGAAGAGTCGCTGGTGAGAAGGAATCGCGTTCCCATCGCGACACCGGCAGCGCCGTACGCCAGTGCGGCAGCCAGCCCGCGGCCGTCGAAGAATCCGCCACCGGCGATGACCGGAATATCGACCGCGTCGAGAACCGAGGGGAGAAGCAATGTCGTGGCCACACCGCCGGTATGGCCACCACCTTCGCCGCCCTGGACGATGACGGCGTCCGCGCCCCAGGATGCAACCTTGACCGCGTGCTTCGCAGCACCGATCGAGGGCACGACGACGATGCCGTGGTCCTTGAGCTTGGCGATCAGTTCCTTCTTGGGAGCCAACGCAAACGACGCGACCTTGACGCCTTCACGGATCAGCAGATCCGCGCGTTGCGGGGCGTCAGTGGCGTCGGCACGCATGTTGACGCCGAACGGCTTGTCCGTGAGCTGCTTCGTCTTCTTGATCGCGTGCTCGAGCTCGTCGTACGTCATCGTGGCCGAAGCCAGGATACCGAGACCACCGGCGTTAGCCGTTGCCGACGTGAGAGCGGGACCGGAAACCCAGCCCATACCCGTCTGCACGATCGGGTACTCGACACCGACCAGTTCGGTCAGCGCGGTCTTCAGGGTGGGGGTCATGCCGAGACCTCACGGTCCCGGAGGTTGCGCGGATCGAGGGTTTCGCGGATGAGGTGAAGTTCTTCGGCGGTGGGGTCACGGGTGATACCGGCCTCGGCGAGTCCGGCAACCTCGAACGAGGTGTTCTCGGCTACCTCTTCGGCGGTGACGCCGGGGTGAAGGCTCAACGCGCGGAAGGTGTTTCCTGGTCCGCCGAAGTCGAAGACACCGAGGTTGGTGACGACGCGGGGGATGTTCAGGTACTTGTAAGCCGGATTCTCGGGATCGATCTGGTCGTAGCCGACACCGCACACCACGTCGACCTTGTCGACGAACACTCGCTTGGAGTGCTTGGGGACGAAGTAGCTCGTCGCGTGGTTGATGGTGTTACCCGGGGCGCCGCGCACACCGAACATCTGACGCGTCGGCTGCTGAAGCGGGCCGAAGGCGGAGAGGTTCTGGTTGCCGTGGCGATCGAGCTGATTGGCGCCCATGACTACGTGACGGCGGCCGGAAGCGACGACGTCGAACACCTTGCGGAACGGCATCCATCCTTCGACGGGGCCCTTCGTTCCGACGGCCGGAGTGTCCTCGAGAATGAGGGCTTCACCATCGGTGATCAGCAGGTCGGGCTCGGTGGTGAGTCGAGCCAGGCGAGCGCCGATGGTGGACGACGTCGACATCGGGCTGGCCATGATTTCGCCTGCACCGGAGAAGATTTCAGCGCAAGCGAGAACAACGTACTCTGCGCGGGTGACGGTGGATTCGCTCATTTTGCCTGCTCCCCTGCCTTTGATGAATCGGCAAACTTCTTTACTGCGGCTTGGTAGTCCTCTTCGCTGCCGGAGAGGAAGGTGTCGACGAACGCCTGCCACGACTCGGGGGTCTTGGCGGACTCGGCGTAGTGACGCTGGAACTTCTCGTCGCGGCCGTAGCTTTCGCCGGCCAACGTGAAGTGCGCACCATTGGGTGCCTCGACGACGGCGTCGACCATCATGCGGTTGAGCAGAAGGTTCTGCAGTGGAACGGATTTGACCAGTTCCTCGGTCTCGACGATGCGTTCGACGGAGACGTAACGCTTTTCGGCCGCCATGCAGTACAGGTCGTCGAAGTACGGGTCGACGCCGTTGTACGCGGCGTTGCCGTGCTTGTCACCGAGATTGAGATGAACGAACGACGCATCGAGGTTGAGCGCAGGCATCGCGATCAAGGTCTCGGAGCGGCCGTCGGCCTCGGGGTACGGGGAGGTGACGGTCTTGAGTTCGTCGCCCCAGAAGTTCCGGACATCCGAACCCAGGCCGGCGCGGATCGGGAGGAAGGGAAGGCGAGCGGCAGCTGCTTCGAGGCCACACTTGACCATGCCCTCGTCCATCTCGCGGACTTCGATCTCACCGGCGGTGCGTGCCTTGGCAAACCACGGGTCGTAGAACGGCGCGGAGTCGAGGGACACGAAACCGTAGTACGCCTTCTTGACCTTGCCTGCCGAGCACAGCAGTCCGAGATCCGGTCCGCCGTAGGTGACCACGGTCAGGTCTTTGACGTCCGAACGCAGAATCGCACGCACGAAGGCCATCGGCTTGCGGCGAGATCCCCAGCCGCCCAAGCCGATCGTCATTCCGCTGCGGAGTTCGCCGACTACCTCGTCGAGCGACTTCGTCTTGTCACGCTTGCTAGCCATGTTTGTCTCAGCCTTCCTTCTGGGTTGCGTTCTCGCGCGGCTTGCCGGTGGCGACGAACTCGTCGCGGTGTTCGTCGGACACGCCGAGGAGGTTGAGTTCGAAGGTGTAGCCCTGCTCGAGGCGGTAGCTGCCCTTGACGTCGACCGGGTCGATGCCGTTGATGGCTTCCTTGGCGCACCGGATGATGCGGGTGTCCTTGGCGGCGATCTTCGCGGCGATCTCGCGAGCGCACTCGTCGAGCTTCTCGCGCGGGACCACGTCGTAGACGCTGCCGAACTGCTTGAGTGTGTGCGCGTCGACGCTCTGTGCGGTGTAGTAGAGCGTGCGCATCATGTGCTGTGGCACCAGCCTCGAGAGGTGTGTGGCAGCGCCGAGTGCGCCGCGGTCGACCTCGGGGAGGGAGAAGATCGCGTCGTCGGAAGCGACGATCACGTCCGCGTTGCCGACGAGTCCGATGCCGCCGCCGACACAGAATCCGTTGACGGCCACGACGACGGGTACAGCACAGTCGTAGACGGCCGCGAAGGCCGCGGCGCAACCGCGGTTGGCGGCGACCAGCGCGTCGAATCCCTCGGTGGCCTGCATCTCCTTGATGTCGACGCCGGCGTTGAATCCGCGTCCCTCGGCTCGCAGGATCACCACGTGAGTGTTGAGATCCTTGCCCGCGTCGAGGATGGCGTCGGCAAGCTCGAACCATCCCTTGGACGGGATTGCATTGACCGGCGCGTAGTCGATGGTGACCGTGGTGATGCCGGTTCCGTCGGAGGAGGTGCTGATGCCCATATCGGGATTCCTTACGTCTGTGTACCAAACCAAGCGATTGCTTGGTAAGTTAGCACACAAGCGGAGCCGACAAGCCCGAGCAGAGTGCATTAGGAGACAAATATGAGTGGATTGGTCGACGGACGCGTAGTCATCATCACCGGGGCTGGCCGCGGTATCGGACGTGCGCATGCATTGGCATTTGCTGCCGAGGGCGCCAAGGTCGTCGTCAACGACATCGGTGCGGGTGCCGACGGTTCCGCGACCGGTGAGAGTCCGGCCGAGCAGGTTGTCGCGGAGATCATCGCCGCCGGTGGCCAAGCAGTGGTCAACGGAGACGACGTCGCCGACTGGGCGGGCGCCGAGAATCTGATCAAGACCGCGATCGACACCTTCGGTGGCCTGGACGTACTCGTGAACAACGCAGGCTTCCTGCGGGACCGCATGCTGGTCGGCATGAGCGAAGGCGAGTGGGACGCGGTGATTCGCGTGCACCTCAAGGGGCACTTCGCGCCGCTCCGTCACGCTGCTGCCTACTGGCGCGCCGAGGCCAAGGCAGGCAAGACCGTCGACGCTCGCATCATCAACACCAGTTCGGGTGCAGGACTGCAGGGTTCGATCGGCCAGGGCAACTACGCCGCGGCCAAGGCCGGCATCGCCGAGATGACCATCCAGGCCGCCGCCGAGCTCAAGAATTACGGAGTCAGTGTCAACGCGATCGCGCCTGCTGCGCGCACACGCATGACTGTCGGCGCGGGCGGGGCGATGGCAGAAGCGATGGCAGCTCCGGAAGAGGGCTTCGACGCCATGGCTCCCGAGAACATCTCGCCGCTGGTCGTCTGGCTCGGTAGCGCCGAGTCCAAGGACGTCACGGGCCGGGTGTTCGAGGTAGAGGGCGGAAAGATCACCGTCGCGGAGGGCTGGCGTCACGGCCCGAGCGAGGACAAGGGAGATCGCTGGGACCCGAAGGAGATCGGGCCCGTCGTGGCAACGCTGTTGGAGAAGGCGGAGATTCCGACGCCGGTGTACGGGGCGTAGGGCCTCCGGCCCTGTGAGTGGTTAAGGAGTGCAGGAACTCCTCAACCACTCACAGGCGGCGTGCCGCCTACGCGGGCGCCCGAACCACCAACACGGTGCCGGGGAACTCAGCTGCGAGTTCGCGCCGCGAATGCTTCACGCAGGCGGTGCCGTAGCCCTTCTTGCGAGATTCCGGCGCGATCCAGATCGCCACGTTCACCTCTTGGCCGTCGAGTTCGCCGAATACCAGGCCGACGCTCTTCGGGCCGTCGCCGGAAACGTCCTCGGCGACGAACCAGGCAGCGCTCTCGTCGTCGATCCGACCGAGACCGCCGACGCGCTCGGCTTCGATCCGATCCTCGCTCCACGGCTTGCCGTCTTCGCCGAGCTGCTCGGCCGAGCGAATCGTGAACAGTGCCTTGTCTTCTGCGCTGTCGCTGAACGGACGCAGGGTGAAGTTCTGCCCGCTGCTCGCGGGACGATCGAGCGTCGTCCATTCGAGAGTGGCGTCGAGATTCTCCAGCTCGCCCTGGATGCGATCGCGCGCTGCCTTGGTCAGTGCGCTGAACTTGAGGCTCAGAACTGCTTCGGCATTTGCTTCCGACGTGCCGAGGAGTTCCGCGACGGTGGTCAGTGCCTCCTGGTGGTCCTTGCTGTCGACCACTGCGTCCAGCACCTCGTGGCGACGCTCCAGCGCACGCACGAGGGCTGAGGTGATCTCGCGTCGGTCCAGGATTTGATCTTGAATATGCGTCGTCATATATGCGACTCCTTGCTGTGTTCGAGGCTCTGTCGAAACGCCGTGCGGACCGTACGAGTCAATAGTGCTCCAACTCGCCGGTTATGGCACGCGTTCAGCCTCCGGTGCGGCGAACGAGCCGTTCGTAACGCTGGCGGGCGGCTTGAGTGCTTCCGAGTCCCAGTCCGAAAGCGATGTCCTGCCAGGTCATGCCCCGTTCGCGGGCAATCCCGAGGAACAGTGCTTCCAGCTGTTCCATTTCGGCTCGGGCCTTGGGGATCAGAGTCAACGCGGCCATGACGTCGGCATCGTCGACCTCGGGTTCGTTCGGCTGCGGTGTGTCGGTGCCACCCGCAAGACGAGCCACGACGCGCACCGCGCCGTAGGGCTCGAGCATCTCCGGATGAGATTGCCGCGCGCGCTGGCTTGGGGTCGCGCCGTGGCGCTCGCTGATTCGAAAGAGTCCGGCGTACTCGCGATGTGCGCGTTCGCGGCCGGAATCGATCGGTCTGAACTGGTCATCGGTCATGAACCCAGGGTGGCACGAACCCGGGTCAATGTAAACGTTTTGTTGTAAACAGTTCGTTTAACTCTTCAGTGGCTCGCACACGATGACGGGAATGACCCGGTCGGTCCAGGCCTGATAGTTGTCGAAATCCGGATACATCGCCCTCAACATCGGCCACAGCCGAGCGCGCTCGTCCTCGGCCGCGACGCGGGCTTTCATCGAGCGGATCCGAGACTTGATCTGCAACGTCACCACCGGGTCTGACTTGATGTTGAGGTACCACATCGGGTTCTTCGGAAGACCGCCTTGCGACGCCACCAGAATCACGTTCTCGCCGTCCTCGAGGAACAGCAACGGACTGATCCGCTCCTCGCCGGATTTGCGACCGGTGGTGGTCAGCAGGCAGATCGGCAGCCCGCGAGGGAACGCGCTGCCGACCCGCCACTTGCTACCCAGCCGCCCGTCGGTGGCGCGATACATCGCGACGTTCGCCTTCGACATCCACTTGATGATCTTGACCGTCGCCGGAGCGTCGAGTCCCTTGGGTTTGGCTGGGGGAGTAGTCATCTCAGATACGCTCGATGATGGTTCCGGTGGCCAGTGCGCCGCCGGCGCACATCGTGATCAGAGCAGTCGAGCCGTTGCGACGCTCGAGTTCGTGCAGTGCGGTGGTGATCAGGCGAGATCCCGTGCTGCCGACCGGATGGCCGAGAGCGAGCGCGCCGCCGTTGACATTGACGTTGTCGAAGTCAGGTTCGTGAACCTGAGCCCAGGACAGTGCGACGGATGCGAATGCTTCGTTGATCTCGAACAGATCGAGGTCGCCGATCTTCATTCCGCTCTTCTCCAAGACGCGACTGGTTGCCTGCACCGGTCCGTCGAGGTGGAATTCCGGTTCCGAGCCGACCAGCGCCTGGGCGATGATGCGGGCGCGCGGCTTCAATCCGAGCGCGCGAGCCTTGTCCTCGTCCATGAGCAGGACTGCGGCCGCGCCGTCGGAGATCTGGGAAGACGTTCCGGCCGTGTGAATCCCGCCTTCGAGGACGGGCTTCAGTCGGGCAAGGGACTCCGCCGTCGTATCGCGCAGGCCCTGATCGCGATTGACGACCTTGGTCTCGCCCGTGAGGTTTCCTTCCTTGTCGACCTGGGGTGCCGAGAGTTCGAGAACCTCGCGGTCGAACCGTCCTTCCTCCCAAGCCTGCTTGGCCAGCGCCTGCGAGCGGACGCCGAGGGCTTCGACGTCGTCGCGGGTCAGTCCGCGTCGACGCGCGATGCGTTCTGCAGCTTCGAACTGGTTGGGCATGTCGATGTCCCACGTCGCGGGTCGGCGCGGTCCGGCCTGATCGCCGACGTTGGCGCCGAGGGGAACCTGGCTCATGGCTTCGATGCCGCAGGCGATACCGGCGTCGATGGCGCCGGTGGCGATCAGACCGGCGATCAGATGGTTCGCCTGCTGGGCCGAACCGCACTGGCAGTCCACGGTGGTTGCGCCGGTCTGCCACGGAAGTCCGGCGTGCAGCCAGGCCGTGCGCGTGATGTTGTTGGACTGAGCGCCGGCCTGGGTGACGCAGCCGCCGATCACCTGCTCGATCAGCAACGGGTCGATTCCCGACCGGTCGAGAACTCCCTTTTGTGCAGCTCCGAGGATCTCGGCGGCGTGCAGACCGGCGAGCCAACCTCCGCGCTTGCCGATCGGTGTACGGACAGCCTCGACGATTACTGGTGTGCCCACAGCGGGCTCCTTTCCTTGTAATGAAAAAGTAGAACAGGTTCTCTGCGGGAAGCAAGACCTGCCGACGTTTCCTTTCCTAGTAAGCAGGCTTGTGTTTCAATGAGAGTAGAACGTGTTACACATCACGGATCCCCATCACCCCTGTGATGAAAAGGCTTAGGGCAGGAGACATCAGTGGCACAGCCCGCATTCCCCGAGGGAATCGACTTCACGGACCCCGACATCTACGCGGAACGCATGCCGTTCGAGGAGTTCGCCGAACTCCGGAAGACGGCCCCCGTGTGGTGGAATCCGCAGCCCCCGGAAATCGGTGGATTCCAGGACGAGGGCTTCTGGGTGGTCACCCGTCATGAAGAGGTCAAGGAAGTCTCGCAGCGAAGCGACATCTTCTCGACCCACGAGAACACTGCGATTCCTCGCTTCGCCGACGACATCCCGCGCGAGAACGTCGAGATGCAGCGATTCATCCTCATCAACAAGGACGCTCCGGAGCACACCAAGCTTCGCAAGCTGGTTTCGCGTGGATTCACCCCGCGAGCCATCAACAGCCTGCGCGAGGAACTGACCGAGCGCGCCGAAAAGATCGTCACGACCGCGGCTGCCGGTGGTGCCGGTGACTTCGTGGTTCAGGTCGCGTCCGAACTTCCGCTGCAGGCAATCGCCGAGCTTCTCGGTGTGCCGCAGGAAGATCGAATGAAGCTCTTCGACTGGTCCAACCAGATGACGTCCTACGACGATCCCGAGTTCGACATCGACCCGCAGGCAGCGTCGATGGAGATTCTGGGATACGCGTACCAGATGGCGGATCAGCGCAAGAAGTGTCCCGCCGATGACATCGTCACCAAGCTCATCGAAGCTGACATCGACGGAAATGAGCTCTCCCCAGAGGAATTCGGCTTCTTCGTGATTCTGCTTGCGGTCGCGGGTAACGAGACCACTCGCAATGCCATCACACACGGCATGGTTGCCTTCCTCGACAATCCCGACCAGTGGGAGCTGTACAAGAAGGAACGCCCGAAGACTGCGGCCGACGAGATCGTTCGTTGGGCCACCCCGGTGACCTCTTTCCAGCGGACCGCGCTCGAAGACACCGAACTCGGCGGACAGAAGATCAAGAAGGGCGATCGCGTCGTGATGATGTACGCGTCGGCCAACTTCGACGAGGACGTCTTCGAGAACCCGACGAAGTTCGACATCATGCGTGACCCCAACCCGCACCTCGGATTCGGCGGCACGGGTGCGCACTTCTGCATCGGCGCCAACTTGGCTCGTCTCGAAATCGATCTGATCTTCAATGCGATCGCCGATCACCTACCCGACATCACCAGGCTCGGCGATCCCCGTCGCCTGCGCTCGGGCTGGCTCAACGGCATCAAAGAGTTTCAGGTTGATTACAAGACATCGGGCTGCCCGGTCAAACACTGATCCGGACATATACTGACCTGGTAACCGGCGAGTAGGTTCTGTGTAGGTTTTCGGGAGTTGCCTCTGCACTCTCGAACACGCAGAACTACAGTAGACGTTCCGGGGAGCCACTTGTTGGCAACCTGGAACTGCGGCGGCGTCTGCGGGATCCCTCATCTCCCGTAGGCGCCGCCGTTTGTAGTTCGATCTCTAATTCAGCCGCCGTATGGTTTGGTGATCGCTTCCAGGAAATGTCCCGACGGGTCGAGGAAGTAGACCCCACGCCCACCGTCGTTGGTGTTGAAGCCGGTACTCGACTGGCGCGGATCGGCCCAGTGATCAAGTTTCAACGCCTGTATCCGCTGGTAGATGCCGTCGAAGTCATCTTCGGAGACGAGGAAAGCGTAGTGCTGAGACGCAACCTCGGCGCCCTCTTCCACCTGTGCGAAGTCCAGTGTCACGCCGTGCTCGAGTTCAACGCCGAGAAAGTAGCCGGCTTCGACTGGGCCTGGAAGACCGAACATGTGAGTGAAGAACCACGCAGACTCTTGTCGGTCTTTTGCGGCGATGATGGTGTGATTGAACGAAATGGTCATGAGTGACCCCTTGCGGTACGACGCCTCCATGCCTGACGCAGTCCGTCATCGACACGCGACGTTGGGAACCAGGAAACCATTTCGAGGTTCTCGGTGCAAGTACGACAGGCTGATTCGAATACGACGAGCGCGGCCCCGGTCGATGACCGGGGCCGCGCTCGTACTGTGGGTTCTCAGGCTTTGCGTGCCGTCTTCATCGCACGGTTCACTTCCCAGAATGCTCGAAGCGACGCGATCTTGCCGTCGTCGTTCACGCGATAGACGAACACGCCCTCGGCGTCGATGATCGAGCCGCCGATGGTGGTCCGGATCTTGCCGATGTTGACGTTCTCGTTGCCGCACACCAGTGAATCGTCGATCAGAAATTCGAGCTTGTCCGCGTTCGCGATCGTCATGTCGTAGAACTTGGAGATCGCTTCGCGCCCGTGATGGCCTTTGCCTTCGGGATCGAAGCCCGAAGGCCCGACCGGATCTTCCACCCAACCGTCCTCGGCGAAGAGGTCCAGCCAGGCTTCCTTGTTCTTGCCACTCGCTGCGGCGCGCGAAGCGTTGCCCGCGACGCGGGCGGGGTGTTCGTCGGTCATCGCGGCTCCTCAGTTGATGTACTGCTCGGCGAATTTGCGCATCGAATCCTGCTTTGCCTCCAGTGGGGCATCGAATCCGATTCCGTCGAAAACCCAAGGCACGGTGATGATGTCCGTGACGCCGGCATCTTCGAGCTCTGCGTAACCGTCCTTGCCGAAACGGTCGATGCACACCGTCTGGATTTCGAACGGCTCGTTCTCGCGGCCGTACTCGGCGCGCAGTTCGCGTAGTCGTGCGATCACACCCACCAGGTCGTCGAACTTGATCATCGCCGAGGTCCAACCGTCGCCGACTCGTGCAGCACGCTTGAGTGCGACCTCGGTGTGGCCGCCGACGTAGAACGGAACCGGCTTGGTGGGTGCCGGGCTCATCTGCAGGCGATCGAAATCGAAGAAATCACCGTGATACTCGACCATGCCGCCGCCGAGGATCAGTTTGAGGACGTCGATCATCTCGTCCACACGTGCGCCCCGACGCTTGTACGGAGCGCCGCACCACTCGAACTCTTCCGGAGCCCAGCCGATTCCGACGCCGAAGCCGAAACGGTTGTTCGTCAATGCCGCCACGGAACCGACCTGTCGCGCGAGCAGGACGGGATTGCGGCTACCCAGCTTGAGCACCTGGGTGTAGAACTCGATCTTCTCGGTCACCGCGCCCATTGCAGCCGCGGCGATGAGCGGATCGACCCAGGGGGTCTCGGCATTCCACATCCGAGACCCGTCCGGGGTGTACGGGTAATCCGCCGCCTGTGTTTCCATGAAGAACAGTGAATCGGGGAGAGCGATCGACGAAAAGCCGCATTCCTCGGCAGTTTTGGCGATACCGGCTAACTGGTCCAAGGGGTTCATGGCAACCCCGACGGTGTACTTCATCTTCGGCCTCTTCCTGATCGGCGTGTGTGCTGCTGCTTACGTGGTGGGACGTTCGGAGCCGACGACCCACATCGAGAAGTACTGCGAGCCACCGCCGTAGGCATGGCCGAGAGCCTTGCGCGCGTCGGCCACCTGGTGATCGCCGGCGCGGTGCATGACCTGCATCGCCGACTCGGCGAAACGGATCATGCCCGAGGCGCCGATCGGGTTGGAGGAGAGAACACCGCCCGAGGCATTGACCGGGAGCTTGCCGCCGATCGCGGTTTCACCTGCCTCGGTCAGCTTCCAGCCCTGGCCTTCCTCCGCGAAGCCGAGGTTCTCGAGCCACATCGGCTCGAACCACGAGAACGGGACATAGATTTCGGCGCAGTCGATCTCGTTCAGCGGATCGGTGATTCCCGCGGACTTCCACAGCGCGGCCGCGGCATCACGGCCGGCCTGCGGATTGACCTGATCGCGTCCGGCATAGAAGGTCGGCTCGGTGCGCATGGCCGTCGCGTGGATCCACGCGACCGAACGACCCTCGGCCTCGACCTGTGCGGCCGCTTCCTCGTTGCCGATCACCAGAGCGCACGCGCCGTCCGAGGACGGGCAGGTCTCGTCGTAGCGGATCGGATCCCAGAGCATCTGAGATGCCTGTACCGATTCGAGAGTGATGTCCGGCTGCCGCAAGTGCGCATACGGATTGAGGCTGCCGTTGAGTCGATCCTTCACAGCGACGAGGTAGCCGATGTGCTCCGGTGCGCCCGATCGACGAATGTACGAACGGACGTGCGGCGCGAAGTATCCACCGGCACCGGCGCCGACCGGCATGTTGAACGGAACCGGTACGGACAGCGCCCACATGGCGTTCGACTCGGACTGCTTCTCCCAGGAAACCGTCAGAACCCGCTTGTGGACACCGGATTTGACCAGGCTGGAGGCGACGATAGCCGTCGAACCGCCCACCGATCCGGCAGTGTGAACACGCAGCAACGGCTTTCCGTTTGCGCCCAAAGCATCCGACATGGCGAGTTCGGGCATCATCGAACCCTCGAACAAATCGGGGGCCTTTCCGATGACGACGGCGTCGATGTCGTCCCAGCCGACGTTGGCGTCGAGCATCGCGGCGTCGATGGCTTCACGGACCAAGCCCGCCATCGAGACATCGTGACGCTTTGCGACGTAGTGAGTTTGGCCGGTGCCGAGCACGGCCGCGAGTTGAGGCGTTCCGGCCATCAGTTCCGTCCCTCCAAGACTGCTACCAGATTCTGCTGCAGCACAGGGCCGCTTGTTGCATGGGCCAGAGCGCGATTCGCCTGGCCGTCAAAGATTGCCTTGGCGGCGTGGCCGATTCGTTCCAGACCACCGGCGAACAGTGGGTTGCCGCTGAGCGGACCGCCGGACGGGTTGATCGTGGTGGCGTCGGTCAGGCCGATCGCTTCCTTCAAGATCAATTCCTGGTGAGTGAACGGTGCGTGCAGTTCGGCGACGTCGATGTTGCCGACCTCGCCGCCCGTTGCCGCCTTGGCTGCCGACGTAGTAGACGGTGAGGTGGTCAGGTCACGTGCACCCAGGTTGGGGGAGTCGATGCGATGCTCGAGTCCGGTGATCCACGCCGGCCGCTCGCAGAGATCGCGGGCGCGGTTACCCGAGGCCAGGACGATTGCTGCCGCGCCGTCGGTGATGGGCGCACAATCGTGTGCGCGCAACGGATCCGCGAGGAACGGGCTGGCGAGTAGGGCCTCGATGTCGACCTCACCTGCGAGCTGAGCCTTCGGATTGCTCAGCGCGTGACGACGGCTACGAGCGGCAACCTCCGCCATGTCCTCTTGTGTCCACTTACCCGCGTCGAGTCCGAGTCGGGCTTGAAGTCCGGCGATCGAGACGGAGTCCGGCCACAGCGGAGTGACGAGGTACGGATCGAGCTGCATGGACAGGATCTTGCGCAGGTGCCCGGCGGAGGACTTGCCGAATCCGTACACCAGCGCGGTCTCGACCTCACCGGTCAAGATCTTGATCCACGCTTCGTAGAAGGCCCACGCAGCGTCCATCTCGACGTGAGATTCGTTGATCGGCGGGACCGCTCCGATGGAGTCGATGGCCGAGATGAAGGAGAACGCTCGTCCGGCCAGGTAGTCGGAAGATCCGGAGCACCAGAAGCCGATGTCTGACTTGGTGATTCCCAGATCGCTGTAGAGCTGCTGGAAGCACGGGACGAGCATCTCGACGCCGTTGGTGGTGCCGTTGGTTTCGCGGACGTGGGGTGCCTGAGCAAAGCCCACGACTGCGATGTCTGCAGAAGTCATTTCAGGAGCCTCACAGGTGGTGTTGGAAGGTGGAGTACTCGGCGTCGGGTTCACCTGTCGGCCGGAAGTATTCGATGTTCTCGAGGGTGTAACCCCACTCTTCGCGAGGCTTCCACTTGGCTTCGACGCGCATGCCCATCCGTACGTCCGCGGCATCACATTCGAGAATCAAGTGCAGGAACGGAATGTCAGCCCCGTCGAGAAGCACGTAGGCGGCCACGTAGGGCGGTTTGATTCGCTGCCCGAGGAACGGGACGTTGACGATGCAGAAGGTGGTGACAATTCCCTTGTCCGGCAGTTCGATCTGCTCGCTCGTCGGCTTCCCGTTGGTGGGATTGGCGCCGCGCGGTGGGATGTAGATCTTGTCTTCGGGTCCGCTGCGACCACCGATGAGCTTGCCTTCTGCGAGACCGCGGAGGTAGAAACTCTCCTCGGCCGAAGCGGAATGCATGAAGTGCAGGTCGACAGGCGTCGTGATCATGGTGACAGGATCGGCGATGGAATCGACTGTCGCGATTCCATTTTCGCTCTCACCTGGTTCGAAGCACTCGATGTCCTTGATCTGCCCGATCCGCTCCGACGCCCAGCGAGCACGGACCCGCAGGCCGGTGCTGATGTCGTCGGGGGAGTCGACGTCGACCGCGTGGAGCATGGACGTGTCCGCGCCGTCGAGCTTGATCAGGGCCCACGCGAAAGGCTTCGTCAGTGGTTGACCCTCGATGGGTTCGGGCATCCACGTCCAACTCACGACCGTTCCGCCGTCGGAGACTCCGACGAAGTCGGTCAGTGGCTCGGCCGTGTCCGGATCGAATTCCGGCGGCGGCACGAAGACACGACCGTTCGACCCGCGTGCGCCGATCACCTTGCGATCACGCAGGGCAGTCACGAACGCGCCGATGGTCGGTCCCGTCGATCTGGTGTAGTCGAAATGGAGATTCAATGGTGCGCTCAGGGGCTTGTCGGCCACCCCGCTCTTTCCGATGGTCACAAGATCGAGTAGAACAGGTTCTAGAGATTGTGGCAAGAGTCACTTCTGATCACCGGCAATGTGGAGGCCTGCGATGAAGCTTGGGTTGCAACTCGGATACTGGGGCGCACAGCCGCCGGCAAACGCCCCGGAACTGATCGAGGCCGCGGAAGGCGCGGGATTCGACGCGGTCTTCGCGGCGGAGTCGTGGGGCTCGGACGCTTTCACCCCGCTCGCCTGGTGGGGATCGCGCACCGAGAACGTCCGTCTCGGCACCTCCGTCGTACAGATTTCGGCGCGAACACCGACCAGCTGTGCCATGCACGCGCTCACTCTCGATCACCTCAACGGTGGGCGAACGATCCTCGGGCTCGGCGTATCCGGACCGCAGGTCGTCGAAGGTTGGTACGGCCAGCCGTTCGAGAAGCCGCTCGCGCGCACCCGCGAATACGTCTCGATCGTGCGCCAGGTCCTCGCCCGTGAAGCGCCCGTCACCAGTCCCGGTCCCCACTACCCTCTGCCGTATGCGGGACCGGGTAGTTCGGGACTTGGCAAGCCGCTCAAGCCCATTACGCACCCGCTGCGTGCGGACATCCCGATCTGGCTCGGCGCCGAAGGGCCGAAGAACGTCGCGCTCGCCGGTGAAATCGCCGACGGCTGGCTGGCGATCTACTACACCCCGCGCCTGGCCCCGATGTACAACAAGTGGCTCGACGAAGGGTTCGCGCGCGCCGGGGCCCGTCGCAGTCGCGAAGACTTCGAGGTGGCCGCCACGTGCCAGGTCATCGTGACTGACGATCGCGCCGCTGCCATCGCCGCTCTCAAGCCGATGACCGCCCTCTACGTCGGCGGAATGGGCGCCCCGGAGTTGAACTTTCACGCGCAGGTCTACAAGCGGATGGGCTACGAGAAGGAGGTCGACGAGATCGGTCGCCTCTTCATGTCGGGCCGCAAGGACGAAGCTGCTGCCGTCGTCCCCGACGAGATGGTCACCGAGACCATGATCATCGGCAACGTCGACGAGGTGCGCGCAGACGTGAAGCGTTGGGAGGAAGCCGGAGTCACGATGCTGCTGGTGACCTGCCGCGACGCCGACCATGTGCGAGAGCTCGCGGCCGCGGTGGGTGGTTGAGCGGGGCACCCCCCCCCATTTTCGAGCGGTACCCCCTTTTTTCGAGCGAACGGCACGTTCAGCGCATCTGAGGCGCTGAACGTACCTTTCGCTCGCCCAAAGTTATCCACAGGCGCACCGAAACCCCAGTTCGCCGCCGGGGCCCGCGCTGATGCTCGAGTCATGCTGCAACCATGCGGCGAGGAACGTGGGGCGATGATCTGGACGCGATTTACCGCGTCAGTCGAAGCGGAGTGATCCGAACGGCGGAGTTGGCGCGATTGGGCGTGTCCAACTCCGCAGTGCACACCCGGTGTCGGGTAGGTGGACCGTGGCAGCGCATATTGCCGGGGGTCATTCTGCTCAGAAACGGTCAACCGACGCCACGTCAACGCTCGATCGCTGCGCTCATGTTGAGCGGTGACGATTCCCTGCTGACCGGGCGATCAGCCATGTCGGAGTACGGATATCGAACGCACTCGGGGGATGTGCAGGTGCTCATCCCCATCGATCGTCGAGTTCAATCGGTTGGGTTCGTCACGGTGGAGCGCACTGTTCGACTGCCCGAGCCGGAGATTCGGAACGGTCTGCGCTGTGCTCCGCTGCCGCGAGCGTTACTCGACGCTGCGAGGCGGTACAAGGCGCTCGATCCCACACGGGCACTCATCGCTGAGGCTGTTCAGCGCGGCGATGTCTCGGTGCGCGAACTTGCGAAGGAACTCGAAGCGGGTAGCAGTCGGGGTTCCGCGCTACCTCGGGTCGTGTTGCGCGAAGTGAACGCGAACGTCCACTCGGTTCCGGAGGTTCACGCGCGAAAATTGTGGCAGCGGAGCGGGCTGCCGGAAATGTTGTTCAACCATGAGATCCGGGATGCCAACGGGGACTTCATCGCAGTTCCGGACGGATGGATCGATTCGGTTGCCTTCGCGTGGGACATCGACTCCTTGGAATGGCATGCCGCGCCGACGGACTACAAGCGCACGGTGGAGCGTCGGACGCGTATGCAGAATGCGGGAATCATCGTGTTGCCGACGGTGCCCAGTGCACTGCGAACGGACCCTGATCGCGTGATCGAGGACCTGCGTGCGCACTACAGATTGGCGCAGTCACGTCCCCGGCCGCAGGTGTTCGCGAGGTCGAGATGGGTGAAATTGGACGAAACCGGCTGAGCGAAAGTGCCTTTCGGCGCACTGAAGGCGCCGAAAGGTACGTTCGCTCGAAAAGGGGGTGGGTGGGACCGAGAGCGGACGGGAAAGGGGGCTCAGGCGCGGGTCGGTCAGACGGGGGTGGCTCAGACAGGGGTGGCTCAGACAGGGGTGGGTCAGACAGGGGTGGGTCAGACACCCTTGAACTGGGGCGCCCGCTTCTCACCGAAAGCCCGCGGGCCCTCCTTGGCGTCGGCGCTCATGAACACCTTCATGCCCAGCTGTGCGTCGATCTGGAAGGCCTCTTCCTCATGCATGCCCTCGGTGTCGCGGATGGTCTTGAGAATCGCCTGAACGGCGAGAGGGCCGTTGGCACTGATCAGGTCCGCGAGCTCCAGCGCCTTGTCGAGGGCCTGGCCGTCCGGGACCACGTGGCCGATGAGCCCGATCTCCTTGGCCTCCGGAGCCTTGATGTGACGACCTGTGAGCAGGATGTCCGCCGCGATCGTGTACGGAATCTGTCGCACCAGACGCACTGCGGAACCGCCGAGCGGGAAGAGCCCCCACTTGGCTTCGGAGACGCCGAACTTGGCGCTCTCACCCGCGACGCGGATGTCGGTGCCCTGCAGGATTTCGGTTCCGCCGGCGATGGCTGCACCCTCGACCGCAGCGATCAGCGGCTTGGTCAACCGACGGCCCTTGAGGAGGCCTTCGATCTTGGACATGTCGACGCCACCGCCCGCGAAGGAATCTCCCGGCGGCTTGGCGGACATGTTCTTGAGGTCGGCGCCGGCGCAGAAGTCGCCGCCCGCACCGGTGAGGATGGCGACACGGATTTCGGGGTCGTTGTCGACCTGATCCCAGGCGTCGACCATGATCGCCATCATCTCGCCGGTGATGGCGTTCTTACGCTCGGGGCGATTCATGGTCACGATGAGAACGTGGCCACGCTTCTCCACGAGGCAATGCGGCGCGGTTTCCGAAATGTCTGATTTTTCGGTCGTCGAAGTGGACACTGATGGCTCCTGGCGGGTCTGTGAGCTGGCTCTCAAATTGGGTCTTGCCAGAAACGGTAACACGTTCTACTTTGAACTCGTGGCCCTTAACATCGCAGACTTCGTAGAGCACGCAATCGACCTCGTTCCGGACCGCGTTGCGCTGGTCTCGGACAACCGCGAGATGACTTATGCACAGTTGGAGGACCGAGCAAACCGCCTCGGCCACTACCTGCGTGAACATGGCGTTCAGCCGGGTGACAAGGTCGGCATCTACTGCCGGAACGTCATCGAGGCGATCGAGGCCATGGTCGCGGTTTTCAAGATCCGGGCCGTGATGGTCAACATCAACTACCGGTACGTCGAGAACGAGTTGCAGTACATCTTCGACAACTCCGACATGGTTGCGCTCATTCACGAGCGCCGCTACTCGGACAAGGTCGCGAACGTCCTGCCGAACACTCCCAAGGTCAAGTCCGTCATCGTGGTCGAGGACGGCACCGATCTGGACTTCAGTGCTTTCGGCATCGGCTACGAGGACGCACTCGCGCAGAGTTCGGGTGAGCGTGATTTCGAAGAGCGCAGCAACGACGACATCTTCATGCTCTACACCGGCGGCACCACCGGAAGTCCCAAGGGCGTCATGTGGCGTCACGAGGACTGGTGGCGTGTTCTCGGCGGAGGCATCAACTTCGTCACCGGAGTTCCGGTCGAGGACGAGTACGAGATGGCGAAGGTCGGCGCCGCCAACCCGAGCATGATCCGCTACCCGATCCCCCCGATGATTCACGGCGGTTCGCAGTCGGCGGTATTCCACAGCCTCTTCGGCGGCGGAACCTGTTTGATGCACCCGGAATTCGACGCCCACGAGGTGTGGCAGAACATCGACAAGCACAAGGTCAACCTGATCTTCATCACGGGTGACGCGATGGGCCGTCCGATGCTCGACGCACTCATCGCCGGAAACCCGGAGACCGGTGAGCCGTACGATCTTTCGACGCTCTACGTGATGGCCAGCAGTGCTGCACTCTTCTCGCCGAGTATCCAGGAGCAGTTCCTCGAACTGTTGCCCAACCGCCTGCTGACGGACTCCATCGGAGCATCCGAGACCGGCTTCGGTGGACTCGCCGTGCTGAGCAAGGGCCAGAAGCACACTGGCGGTCCGACGGTCAAGATCGACGCCTCCACAACGGTTCTCGACGACGACGGCAACGAGGTCGAACCCGGATCGGGCAAGCGCGGCATGCTCGCTCGCAAGGGCAACATCCCGCTCGGCTACTACAAGGACGAGGTCAAGACGGCCGAAACCTTCCGCACCATCAACGGCGTTCGCTACTCGATCCCCGGCGACTATGCGCAGGTCGAAGCCGACGGCACGGTCACGATGCTCGGCCGCGGTTCGGTGTCGATCAACAGCGGCGGCGAGAAGGTGTACCCGGAAGAGGTCGAGGGCGCTTTGAAGGCGCACCCGGACATCTTCGACGTGCTGGTGGTCGGTATCCCCGACGAGCGCTTCGGTCAGCGCGTTGCCGCAGTGGTCCAGGTACGCGAAGGCGCGTCGCCGACGCTGCACGACATCGCCACCGCAGCACGCAAAGAGATTGCCGGATACAAGGTTCCGCGCAGCGTGTGGTTCGTGGACCAGATCAAGCGCAACCCGGCAGGCAAGCCCGACTACCGCTGGGCGAAGGCCGAAACGGAATCGCGCGAGGCTGATGATCACAACGGAAACGGCGCTCCTGTGGCGTCCGCAAACGAAAGCGTGGAAGCCTGATGCGTTCGGATCTCGCCGACAAGTTCGGCATCGAATACCCGATTTTCGGATTCACTCCTTCCGAGCACGTCGCGGCCGCGATCACCCGCGCGGGAGGTCTGGGCGTGCTCGGTTGCGTCCGGTTCAACGACCCGGAAGAGCTTGAAGCCACACTGACGTGGATGGACGAGAACACCGACGGTAAGCCGTACGGCGTCGACATCGTCATGCCGGCCAAGGTGCCGACCGAGGGCGGCGCCGTCGATCTCGACAAGCTGATTCCGGAGGAGCACCGCGCCTTCGTCAACCGCACGCTCGACGAGCTCGGTGTGCCGCCGCTTTCCGACGACGTCGAGCATGCGACCGGCGTACTGGGATGGCTTCACTCGGTGGCGCGGTCACACGTCGATGTTGCTCTGGGACACCGGATTGCGTTGATTGCGAATGCACTGGGATCACCGCCGAAGGACGTCATCGATCAGGCGCACGAGAAGGGCGTACCGGTAGCAGCGCTGGCCGGCGCCGTCGAGCATGCGCGTCGTCACGTCGAGAACGGTGTCGACATCGTGATCGCGCAGGGCTACGAGGCAGGCGGTCACACCGGCGAAATTGCGTCGATGGTTCTCGTTCCGGAAATCGTTGATGCACTGGGTGATTCAGCTGCTGTGCTGGCTGCCGGGGGTATCGGCAGCGGCCGTCAGGTGGCTGCCGCACTTGCACTCGGTGCGTCCGGAGTGTGGATGGGCTCGTACTGGCTCACCACGTCCGAATACAAACTCGGCAGTGCATCGGGCGAGGGCCCGTCCGCTATTCAGCGTGCACTGTTGGGCGCGACGTCGGCCGACACCGTTCGTTCGCGCATCTACTCGGGTAAGCCCGCTCGGTTGCTCAAGACCAAGTGGACGGAAGCCTGGTCGAACCCGGGAGCACCGGCGCCCTTGCCGATGCCGCTGCAGAACCTTCTGGTCAGCGACGCTCATCAGAGAATCGCTGCATCGGAGAACCCGGAAGTTGTGGCAATGCCCGTCGGTCAGATCGTGGGACGGATGAACGAGATCCGCCCGGTCGCCGAGGTCATGGCAGAGCTGGTATCCGGGTTCGAGGACGCGCGAACCCGACTGGATTCGATG
Organism: Rhodococcus sp. no. 34; assembly: GCF_054589475.1. NCBI lineage: Bacteria > Bacillati > Actinomycetota > Actinomycetes > Mycobacteriales > Nocardiaceae > Rhodococcus > Rhodococcus sp. no. 34. The sequence continues at coordinate 319,933 of NZ_BAAILK010000026.1, read as the reverse complement.
AAGTAGTAGATGACACGTGCGTGTGCCCTCGGCCGAGTTTCGGCCGAGGGCACACGTCGTTTCAGCCGGCGAGGTCGTCCGGTCCGACGGTGTCCGACAACCATTCTCCGCGGCTGAGGGCGCCGTCGTCGCGGCGGCGTGCGATCACGAAAATGACCAGGGCGGCAGCGAGGACAACTGCGAGAACGCGCGAAGGCGTCAGGTTCGGGTTCTTCATACCCGTAATTTTGCCGGAAGAACGGGCGCGATGGTGAGCCAGCGGAGCAAAATCACGTGTTTCGAAATTACTGCGCTTCGGACGCATGGAGACTGGCGATCCGCTCGCGCAGGCCACCGAAGTGCACATCGAGAGTGTGCGCCGCCTCGACTGCATCACCCGTACGGATCGCATCGAGAATCGCACGGTGCTTCGACGCGATGTCGATCAGTGGCGTATCCGAATGCCCGATGGCCTGCTGTATCTCGCTGTACACCTGCCAGAAGACGTCCATCAACTGACCGAGGACCTGGTTGTCGAGAGGGGAGTACAGGCGGGAGTGGAAGGTCGCATCGATGTCGGAGAAGTTCTTCCCGGCAGCGGCACGGACCTCCATGCCGGTGACGAGTTCGTCGAGGTCGGCGTGGTCGGCCGACGTCATCTCGGCCATCGCCGCACCGATCAGTCCGGTCTCGAGTGCCTGACGAATGTCGACCAGTTCCATCGCCTCGTGCCCGGTGCCCTGCAAGGACAACCGGCCACGGAAGGTCAGGCCGTCGGCGAGAGCGTCGAAGTTGCTAGGGGCGACGAACATTCCGAAGCCGTGACGGATCTCGACGACGCCCAAGGCCTGCAGAACCTTGAGCGCCTCCCGGAGCGTGTTTCGGCCGATACCCAATTCCTCGGACAGTTCGGCCTCGGTGGGCATCGGGTCGCCGGGGGAGAGCCTGCGTTCGAGGATCAAGTTCATGATGTCCGTCTGAAGTGCGCGCATGCGGTTTTGCGCGCTGAAACGAGCGCCCTGTGTGCCACTCCGGACAGACATCGATTCCCCTTTTCTGATACGAACGTCCTTCATCCTATGTCCGGTCATCCGCTCCATTGGTCAACCCACGTCAACGGTGCGTTGCAGGAGGCTGGGCGCCGCACCCAGCAGTTTGGCCGTGTACGCATCGGACGGGCTGTCGAATACTTCCTGGGCCGTTCCCTGCTCGACGATCCGCCCGGCGTTCATGACGACGATGGTGTCGGAGACGTACCGCACCGTCTGTATGTCGTGCGAGATGAACACCATGCCGAGCCCCAACCGAGCCTTGATGTCGCTGAGCAGATTCAGGATCTGCGCTCGCACCGAGACGTCGAGCGCCGACGTCGGCTCGTCGGCCACGATGACGTCAGGTTCGAGCGCGAGTGCACGCGCGATCGCGACACGTTGCCGCTGACCGCCGGAGATCTGGCTCGGGATGACTTCGAGCGCAGATTGGGGGAGTCCGACCAAACCGACCAGCTCGCGAACTCGGGCGGTTCGGCTCGCGCGGTTGCCGATGCCGTGGACGTCGAGTGGATCGGTGAGGATGTCGGCCACCGTCATTCGGGGATTGAGCGCGGTAGCCGGATCCTGGAAGACGATCGAGATCGCTCGGCCGAACTCCTTGCGCACGCCGGCCGACCGGGTCAGAGCGCTTCGGCCGCGAAAGACCACGTCGCCCGACGTCGGCTTCTGCAGTCCGACCATGACTTTGGCCAGAGTGGACTTGCCACAACCCGACTCGCCCACGATGCCGATCGTCGTCCCTCGTCGTACGTCGATACTGACATCGTTGACCGCGTGAACCGTGCCCGGTTTGAACAGTGATCCCGAACGGGTCTTGTGGACGACGTGAATGTTCTTCAGTTCCAGGATGGGTGCTTCAGCTGTAGTCATCGCACGCTCTCCAATTCCGATTCTGTACGTACGGGAGTCGCGGACTGGTTGGCGAACCAATGCTCGGTCCCGTCGACCCGGACCATCTCCGGCTTACGGAGGGGGTCGGAGTCCGGGCGAGTGGAACGCTCGGCGAAACGGTCACCCGCCGCGAAGTTTCCGGGCGAGGGAACAGTTCCCTGAATCTGATGCAGTCGCGGCGCTTCGTCCTCGATAGAGAGAACGGCACCGAGAAGGCCCTGGGTGTATTCGTGGCGGGGATCGACGAGCAGATCACTCGTGGGCGCCGACTCGACGACCTGACCGGCGTACATCACCGTGATCTTGTGGGCCAGGGAGGCTACCAGAGCCAGGTCGTGGCTGACGAAGACCATTGCAAATCCCAGCTTTTCCCGAAGATCGTTGAGCAAGTCCACGACCTGGGCCTGGACGGTGACGTCGAGGGCGGTGGTGGGCTCGTCCGCGACGATCAACCGTGGACTGCGGGTGAGCGACATGGCGATCAGAACGCGCTGGCGCTGACCACCGGAAAGCTCGTGTGGGTAGCTGGCGAGAGTGCGCACCGGATCGAGTCCGACGAGTTCGAGCAGTTCCTCGGCTGTGCGGGTACCGCCGCGCTTGGTGAGCTGCTTGAACTGCGCGCGGATCAGCATCGCCGGATTCAGTGAACTCAGCGCGTCCTGGTAGATCATGGCCATGTCGTGCCCGCGCAGCTTGTTTCGCTCCCGGTTGTTCAGCTCGAGGACGTTGACTCCGTCGAACAGGATCTCGCCGGTCACCACTGCCGCCTTGGGTAGCAGACCCATGATCGCCAGCGAGGTGAGCGACTTTCCGCAACCGGACTCGCCGACGAGCGCCATCGTCTCGTTCGGACGGACGGTGAAGCTCACGTTGTCGACGATCGCGGTGTCTCCGTAGCGTTCCGGGAACCGGATCGTGAGATTGCGGACCTCGAGGAGTGGTGCGGCATCGCCCTCGTACACAAGACGATCGGACCGAGATCGCTCGGTTTCCGCCAGGATCTTCAGGTGAGTTTCGAGAGGAGTCGGCTCGGCGGCCGGTTTCAGGACATCTTTCACGACGCTCGGGTCGGCGAAGTCGTCGATCAACTCCGGAGTGTTGGCGACCGATGCGGCTTCGTCCTCCAGAATGAGTTCGTTGGAGGTCTCCTCCGCTGCGGCGGTCTGCGCTGCTTGGAGTGCGGAGGGCGTCTTCTTGGTCTTCTTCAGACTCGGATCGGCCATCGCGTCCGTCAGGCCCTCGGCGAGCACGTTGAGGGATAGCACCGTCAGAAGAATCAGCAGACCGGGGAACACCGTTGCCCACCAACCACCGAGAAGGACCATGTTCTTGCCGTCGGCGATCACCGATCCCCACGACGGATCCGGGGGACGGACACCTGCTCCGATGAACGACAGGCTGGCCTCGAGCACGATGGCGTCGGCGACCATGACAGTGCAGAAGACGAGAACGGGCGCAGCACAGTTGGCTACGACGTGCTTGACGACGATGTGTGAAGTTCTTGCGCCGATGACCTTTTCGGCCGCGACGTAGTCCTCACCGTACTGAGCGAGAACGTTCGCGCGAACGACGCGAGCCACCATCGGTGTGTAGAGGAACGCGATAGTGACGATCAGAACTGGAATCGAACCACCGAAGGCTGCGACGAGTACGGCAGCGAGCGCGATGCCCGGGAACGCCATGACCACGTCGAGCACACGCATGATGGTCTCGTCGACGCCTTTTCGGCTCGTTGCGGCCACCGATCCGATGAGAGCGCCGGCGCACAGTGCGAGGAAGGTGGAACCGAGGCCGATGGTCAGCGACCAGCGTCCGCCGTAGAGCAAGCGGCTGAACAGATCTCGACCGAGACTGTCCTGCCCGAACCAGTGCTCGGCGCTGGGGCCCGCGGTACCCACCGCCTGTTCGAGCGGCGTGTACTGCGTGATCAGCGGCGCGAAGAGGCAGGCGAGCACGATGATCGCGAGAACCGCCATCGACAGCCAGGCCGAGAGGGGGAAGCGAGAAAAGGTGATGCCGGGTCGCGAAAGCTTCTCGGTGAGTTTTCTTCTCATCATGCTGCGCTCCGAAGTCGTGGATTGACGAGCAGGTAGAGGATGTCGACGGCGAGGTTGACGACGACGAAGCCGACCGCGATGACGATGACAACACCCTGAACGACTGCGGGGTCACCGTTGGTGACGCCGTTGATCATGAGCTGACCCATGCCGGGCAGGCCGAAGATCTGCTCGATGACCACAGCGCCACCGAGGAGATAACCGACTCGTAGACCCAGGACGGTGAGCGGGTTGATCAGTGCGTTACGCAACACATTCCGTCCGATCACCACGTGATAGGGCAGGCCGCTGCCGATCGCGGTCCGGACGTAGTCTTTGTCCAACTCCTCGACCATCGACGTGCGGATGATGCGCGTGAGTTGTGCTGCGACGGGCAGTGACAGGGACAGCGCCGGGAGCGCCATGTACCAGAGCCAGTCGCTGACGGAGTCGCTCGGATTGACGTAGCCACCGGTGGGGAACCATCCGAGTTGAACAGCCAGATACTGAATCATCAGCAGTGCCAACCAGAATGACGGTGCCGCCACACCACCGAGGGAGATCACTCGGATGACCTGATCCGGCCAACGATCGCGGAACAGTGCGCTGGTGACGCCGAAGATCAGCGAGAGCACGATGGCGATCACCAGTCCGAGAACCGTGAGCTGAATGGTCAGTGGCAGAGCGGTGGAGATCGAATCCAACACCGGGGTACCGGAAATCAGACTGTCACCCATGTTGCCGCTGACCAGATCGGTCACGAAGTGAACGTATTGCAGCGGAAGCGGATCGAGCAGTCCGTTCTCTTCCTTGAACTGCTGCAGCTGTTCCGCAGTCGGGTTGCCACCGTTGAACGCCGCGGTTGCGGGATCGGTGGGCGCGAACTGCATCACGATGAAGACGAACGCGATGATGCCGAGGATCAGGGGGATCAGTATCAGTAATCGCCTGATCAGCATGGGGAGGACTCTTGCCATCGGGGGATCTCTCAGTTGTGGGAAACGGCCGAGCGGGCGGGTATCAGGCCGGCTTCGCCTGAAGCAGGTTGACGCCGGGGTACGGCAGCGGAGTGACGTCGGCGATCTTCTTCGGATCCCACGCAGTCAGGAGTTCCTGATGGAGAACCGGGTAGTAGACAGCATTTTCGGCGATCTGGTTCAGGTACGACTGCACGAGGGTGCTGCGCTTTGCCGGGTCGGTCTCGCGGGTGGCTTCGTCCATGGTGGCGTAGATCTTCTGCGCTTCGGGGGTGTCGTCCCACTTGGCGTAGGTCTTCGTCCACAAGCCGCCCTTGCTGTACGTGTAGCGGACGAGAAGGTCGACGTCGCTGCCGAATGCCTGCGGGTTGGACGTACCGGCGGCGATCTGGAACTTCTGGCCGCTGTTGAGCTTGCTCACCATGGCGCTGGTGTCCTGCGGTTCGAGCGTCGTGTTGAATCCGACTGCGTCCCAAGACTCTTTGATGGTCGGCAAGCAGTCGGCCAGCCAGCTGACGTTGGTGGAGAGCAGTGTCAGGTCGAGGCCACTGACGCCGGCGGCAGCGAGGAGTGAGCGGGCCTTGTCCGGATCGTACGAGTAGACGGTGGACGCTCGCGCGTAGTCGGGGTTGCGCTCGTACAGGTAGCTCGTGGCCGGTGCTGCCTTGCCGCCGAGGGCGATCTCGATCATCTTCGGGGTGTTGATCGCGTAGAACATCGCCTGGCGAACACGAACGTCGTCGAACGGTGCCTGAGTGGTGTCGAAGAGCAGGTACATGAGGTTCATGCCCGGGTTGCCCTCGACGGTGCGCCCACCGGAGGTCAGAGTGGGGACGTTGGCGACGGGGATGTTGTCGGCGAGTTGTGCACCGGCATTGTTGCCCGAGACGCGCGCGATGCGTGAGGAGGTGTCGACGATGGAGAGCCAGTTCATGGTCGCGAAGTTGGCCGGACGCGGCCCGTTGTACGCCTCGAAGGCCTCGAAAGCTGTGTTGCTCTTGGGGGTGTGGCTCTTGAGCTTGTACGGACCGGAACCGACGACCAGCGCTCCGGACTTGGCCTCGTCCCAGTGGCCGTCGAAGACGTGCTTGGGCATGATCTTGGCGATCGAGAGACGCTGTGCGGCAGCGCTGAACGGGTAGTTGAAGTTCAGGGTCACCGTTTGGTCGTCGACCTTGGTGACGGACTGCAGCCAGGAGGAGAAGAAGGAGCGGATCAGTACGTTCTGCTGTGGATCGAGGATGCGATCGAAGGTGAAGACGACGTCGTCCGAGGTGACCGGAGTGCCGTCGTGCCAGGTTGCTCCCTCGCGGATTTTCATGGTCCAGCTCGAGGCGGTGGCGTCGGTCGGGACGGCCTGTGCGAGCGCCGCATACGTCTCACCGGTGCCTGGATCGTTTTCGAGCAGTCCCTCGTAGACGTGGTTGACCGCTGCCATGAGGAAACCGGATGCAGTCTGCATCGGGTCGAAGCTCTGGTCGTTGCCGTATCCGATGGCGGTGGTCAGATCGCCGGTGCTCGCGGAACCGCCGACAACCGAGGTCGATGACGGCCCGCCGCCACACGCCGCGAGAGTCGCGGTGATACCTGCTGCAGCTCCCAGTAGCCCGGTGTACCGGAACAGGTCTCGGCGGGTGAACGCGGAGCTCAGCGGTCGTTCGTTCTTCAAGGCGGCCTCCAAGGCGGGGAGCGGGACATCAAGGGAGTGGATAGGGGATGTCCTATGTTCGACGTCCGATGTTGCGTAACTTACATTGTGGATCAGAAAGCGTCTAGAGAATCTTCGGAACTGGCGGCGCCGAACTTCGACGTTTTGCCGGTTTCGAGCCAAAAATAGTGCGCTCACCTGCATAGATGAAGACTGTGTTACCGACGTCGAATTGACGACCGATGACGCTGGCCGTATAACATAGGACATCCCTCATCCAATCTTTGGAGACTTCATGACCCGATACAAAGTCGGTGTGGTCGGTTGCGGATTCTTCGGTAGTTCCCTCGCTCGCGAGCTGGCTGCCCATCCACGTTTCGAACTGACGATGCTGTGCGACCGTGACTTCGAGCGGGCCAAGGACGTCGCCGCAGAGTTCTCGGCAACCCCGACAGACGATCACGACGCGGTGGCCGCTCACCCGGAGTTGGCCCTCGTTGTCGTCGCGACGCCCAATCACGCGCACGCCGAACCTGCCATCGCGGCGCTCGAACACGGCAAGGCAGTTTTTGTCGAGAAGCCGCTCGCCGTCGAACTGGTCGATGCGCAGAACATGATCGCGAGCGCCGACGCGAGCGGTTCGCCGTTGATGGTCGGGCACATCATGCGGATGATGCCGGGTGTACGACGTCTGGCGGACTTGCTGGCGTCGGGGGAGCTCGGCGAGGTCGCTGCGATCGAAACGTCTCGCTCACGCTGGATCGACACCGACGGCGCAGATCCACAGTGGTGGAAGCTCGACAAGAGCCGAACGGGTGGAGAACTGACTCACGAGATTCACGAACTGGACCTGATGTGCTGGCTCGGCGGCGAGGTGACTGCCGTGTCGAGCATCGCCACCGCGGACGACGGCTTCCGCAACACAGTGGTGTCGTTCGCCGGCGGCGCGATCGGCAGACACACTATCTCAACGCGTTCACACACTTCGTCGTGGCAGCTGACCGTCGATGCCATCGAAGGTTCGGTCCACGCGGACTTCCATACCGGCCGGGTCAGCCGACTGCGCGGGGGACAGGTCGTAGAGTCGTGGCCGATCTTCGACGTCGACGCCGAGAACCAATCGTTGATCGACGCTGCGAGCAGGACGCAGAAGTACAACTCGGGAAACGGAGGATCCTCGCTGTGGATGCAGGCTGCGATTCGTCACGAAATCGACGAGATGGCAGCAGTTCTCGACGGCAAGGCTGATCCCGACTCGCCGTTGACGTACGCACGTGAACGCGCACTCGTCGTCGCCGAACAGGTGCGACTCGGTGGCGGCGAACCGGCAGCGCTCTCGGGAAGTGCCAAGTGACGGTGCGTGTAGCCGTCATAGGTAGCGGCGGAATCGCGCGGGACCACGTCAGCGCCTTGGCGCGAATCCCGTCGGTCGAAGTCGCCTACGTATTCGGCAGTGACTTGGACCGGGCCGCATCGGTTGCGGCGTTGGCGCCGGGCGCGAAGGCCAGTACCGATCTGGCGAAGATTCTCGCCGACCCGAGCGTGCAGGCGGTCAACGTTGTCGGGGCCACTCCCGACCACGCACCCGTGACGATAGCCGCGGGCCGCGCGGGAAAGCATGTGCACGTGGAGAAGCCGGCCGCGCTGACAGTCGCGGACTTCGACGCGATGGTCGAGGCCACCGAAGGTAACGGCACCTCACTGATGGTCGGACAGACCGTACGATTCCAGCCGTCGATCACCTCGATCGGAAACTCGGTTGCACAAGGTGCCATCGGCGACCCCCGGTTGATCCATCTCAGTTGGTACACCGGCCATGTCTGGCCAGGGGGCTGGCGAGGCTGGCAACACGACAAGGATCGTTCGGGTGGTCACCCCGTTCACAACGGAACCCACGCACTCGATCTGGTGACGTGGCTGATCGGTCGTCGTCCGACCCGTGTGTTCGCTCGTAGTTTCCCCACCTTCGCGGCGGGGATGCCCGTGCACGACAGCTTCCATCTGACCGTTCGCTTCGAGGACGGATCGCTGGCTCTGATCGAATTGGCCTACGCGCTACCACAATCGGGAAAGATGGTGCGTCGGATCGTGGTGTCGGGGACTTCCGGCACGCTCGCGCACGACACCGGCGACGACCCGGGACTGATGACGGACACGACCAACGCGCCGCCGTCGTCGATCGAGGACGCGATGTCGCATCAGATGCGTCACTGGATCGCCACTCTCGACGGTTCCGCGAGCCCGATAGTCGAGAACTGGCAGGTGCGTGCAGCTCTCGCGACTGCCATCGCTGCCCAGCAATCGCTCGACACCGGCCGCGCTGTCTCGATCGGAGAAAACCAATGACCGGCACCGGTTCGATCCGCGTCGGATTTGTCAGCGGCGTCAGGCATGCCGGCTCCTATGCGGACCTGTTGCGATCCGATCCTCGAGTGAGCCTGGTCGGGGCCTCCGACGAATCCTCGGTCCCCGATTGGATTCGTGAGGACGGGATCGCGATGGCAAAGGCCGCAGACATCGAGTGGATCGACGAACTCGGCGAGTTGCTCGACCCCGAACGGATTGACCTGGCGATCATCTGCAGTGAGCCGACCAGGCATGCGCGGCTTGCGATTGCCGCATTGAACGCCGGACTCGACGTCCTGGTGGACAAGCCGGTGGGCGTCGACGAGGCGGAGGCCGCGGCGGTTCAGCAAGCCGCACGGTCGAACGGGCGAATCTGCACGGTGGTGAACCGCACTCATTCACCTGCGCTCCGGCGACTGCGCCGATGGATCGACGCCGGAAATCTCGGACTGCCGCGCCACGTCGACATCGAGTTCCTCGCAAGCGGAACACATTTCGCGACGTCTGTCGAGCGTCCCGAACTGGTGGTGGATCCCGCGCTTTCCGGCGGGGGAGAAGTAGTGAACTTCGCCGGTTACGCCGCCGACTACCTCCGATACCTCACCGGCCTGGACGTCACCGAGGTGTACGCCGAGACGAGCACACTCTACGGCGGGGCCCACCAGCAGTTCGGAGTCGAAGACACGGCGTTGATCTCGCTCGCCCTGGAAAACGGCGTCACCGCGACGGTGACCGTCGGAAGAATCCCCGCAGCACCGGGTTTCGGCGCGAATACCGCGACGGTTCGCGTCCTCGGATCCCACGGATACGCGAGTTCCGACGACGACAAACCCGCGGTGACCCACTTCGCGGCCTCGGGAGACGTGACCGCACTACCCATCGGCGGCTTCGGTTCGGACAACGCGGTGTCGAGCTTTCTCTCTCACGTGCTCGATCGACTTCCCACACGGACCGAACCCGACTACACCGTGGCAGACGCCCGCGCGTCGATGCGCGTGATCGATGCTGCCTATCTGTCCGCCTCGAGCGGTCAGCCGGTCTCCGTTTCTCCCTGACAGCCGCACCCACAACTCAATCCGACAACCAACATATGGAGACCCCATGAGCACGGAAACCACCACCTTCAGCGGAATCGTCCCGCCGATCGTCACACCACTGACGCTCGAGGGCGAGGTCGACACCACGTCGCTCGAACGCCTGCTCTCACTGCAGATCGAAGCCGGAGTCGACGGCTTGTTCGTCCTCGGTTCCTCGGGTGAGGTCGGTTACCTCACCGACGCTCAGCGCGCCCAGGTGGTGCAGACGGCCATCGGTCACGTCGGCGGCCAGGTACCGGTCCTCGTCGGAGTGAACGACATGACCACCAACCGGGTCATCGCCGTCGCCGAGCAGGCGCGCGAGGCGGGTGCGGATGCCATCGTCGCGACGGCGCCGTTCTACGCGATCACCGATGCAGCCGAGACGGCAACGCATTTCCGCTCCATCCACGCCGCAGTGGATCTTCCGTTGTTCGCCTACGACGTCCCGGTTCGTGTCCACAGCAAGCTCAGCCCGGCAATGCTGGTCGAGCTCGGTCGCGAGGGAGTCATCGCCGGCGTGAAGGATTCGAGCGGCGACGACGTCAGTTTCCGTATGTTGCTCCGTCAGTCGGCCGGGCTCGAAAACTTCGCCGTCTTCACCGGGCACGAGGTAGTCGTCGACGGATGCCTGCTGATGGGTGCTTCGGGCGCAGTGCCCGGCCTGGCCAACGTGGACCCGCACGGCTACGTACGACTGTGGCGCGCTGCGCAGGCAGGAGACTGGGCCGCAGCTAAGGCCGAGCAGGATCGACTCACCGAACTGTTCTCCATCGTCGAGGCGCCGACACCGGGTCGCGTCAGTGCCGGTGCCGCGGGTCTGGGCGCGTTCAAGACGGCTCTGGCCCTGCGCGGCGTCATCACCGGCAACACGATGTGCGCGCCGATGCTCTCGCTCGACGAGTCCGAGACCGCAACGATCAAGGTCGTTCTGGAACAGGCCGGGCTCCTCTGACATGACATCTGGGCAGAAGCGATGGATCGGTATCGACATCGGCGGCACCAAAGTGGCTGCCGCGGTGGTGACGTCCGACGGAGACGTGATCGACACCGTTCGTGCGGCAACACCGACGGCGGGTAGGGAAGCCGTTCTCGGGACCGCTACCGCGTTGATCGACCGTCTGAGGGCGAATCACACGGTAGCCGGAATCGGAGTCGGTGCACCGGGAATCATCGATCGGGTGCGTGGCCGCGTCGTCTTCGCCTCCGACATTCTGTCTGGATGGAGTGGCGCCGAGGTTCGCGGAGAATTCGAGGCACACTCAGGCCTACCGGTGACGGTGGACAACGACGTGCGCGCGATGGCTCACGGCGAGAACATGATCGGCGCCGGTCGCGGTCGAACCTCTGCACTGTTCGTCTCGATCGGTACCGGAATCGGTGGCGCGTTGACCGTGGGCGGTCAGCTGTACCACGGTGCCCACGGAACAGCCGGCGAGCTCGCGCATCTGTTGGTTCCGGTCTCCGGGGCGATAGGTTGCGGTTGCGGCAGAACCGATCACCTCGAGGCAGTCGCGTCTGGCCCGGCGATGGCAGCCGAGTACGCAGCGCGGGCGGGTGTGCCCACTCAACCGTTACAGGCAGTGGTGGCGCTCATGCACTCGGGCGATCCGATCGCCCGTGCCGTGGTCTCCGACGCCGGTACTCTGCTGGGCCGCGTCCTGGCCGGCATCGCGACTGCATTCGATCCCGAGGTGATCGTCATCGGCGGCGGCGCAGCCCAGATCGGAGCCGACCTCCTGTCTCCGCTGACGTCCGCTTTCCGGGTGGAAGCGATGGGCCCCATTGCCGAAACCGCCATTCTTCCTGCTCGTTTGGGCACCGATGCGCCGCTCGTCGGCGCTGCGCTCCTGGCCGCCGCAACACGAATCGAGGTAACACCGTGACTGTCGAAGAATTGCTCACGATCATCAGCGGGAAGCTGATCGTGTCCTGTCAGGCCGGACACGGCCATGCCCTGCGCGACACCGGGACCATCGAGAGGATGGCCCGCGCCGCGGTCGACGGAGGAGCGGTGGCGATCCGCTGCGGCGGCGTGGGCGGTACCCCGGATGTCGCAGCAGTCGTGTCGGCAGTGAAGGTACCGGTGATCGGATTGACGAAGATCGGCTCCGAAGGCGTCTTCATCACGCCGACAAGGGAATCAGCCCTCGAAGTCGTGGACTCGGGTGCGCAGATCGTGGCTGCCGATGCCACACTGCGGCCACGTCCGGACGGGCTGACCTTTGCCGACACCGTCGACGCGGTCCATGATCGCGGCGGCCTCGTCATGGCCGACTGTGGAACACTCGAGGACGGCATCGCTGCCGCCGCGGCGGGCGCCGACGTCATCTCCAGCACACTGGCGGGATATACCGAGAACAGCCGACGGCTGGCCGGCCCGGACCTGGAGCTGATCTCGGAACTGCGGCAGGCACTTCCAGATGCAGTCCTCATCGCCGAGGGGCGGTACCACAGCCCGGAGGATGCGGCACGCGCCATCGCCCTGGGTGCAGACTCGGTGGTTGTCGGAACCGCAATCACGGATCCGGCGTTCATCACGTCGAAATTTGCAGCCGCAGTATCGGGCGCCGAAAGGCAGAGGGTGTGACCCCGACGTCGAAGGCTTTGAAGTCCAGGACTGCTGAACGGATTCGACTGGAGACTTTGCTCGTAGACTCCTCGACGCCGATACGGTGGGTCTTCACCGGCGACAGCATCACTCAGGGATTGACGCACACCGACGGTCATCGAAGTTACGTCGAACACTGCGCCGAGCGCGTCCGTGGTGAACTTTCCTTGTTCAACCACGTCCTTGTCAATACCGGGGTGAGCGGCAATCGATCCTCCGATGTGCGTGCGGGTTTCGCACACCGCATCGAAGTGTTCGAACCCTCGGTGGTGTTGATCATGCTCGGTACGAATGACGCATTGGATGGCGAAGAAGGACTGGAGCGGTTTCGAGACGACCTCTCGGACACGATCTTCCGGACGCGAGCGATCGGTGCAGTGCCGATCCTGCAGACGCCGCCACCGATCGACGTCGAGAATGCGCCCACCAGAGCGGGATTGGTTCAGTACGTCGAGGTCGTGCGGCACGTTGCCGCCTCGACGCGCGTGGTGTTCGTCGACCACTACGCGCAGTGGACGGCCCATTCTCCCGATGGTCCACCGCCGGCTCTCCTGGCTGACGCATTCCATCCGAACGAACAAGGGCACTACGTGCTCGCGGACGCCGTGCTCCGCGAGTTGTCGATCGCAGATCCCGAAGTTCCCGTTGTACCGCAGGTGATGTCGTGATACTTCGTGGACAAATTCTGCGTGGACAACTGGTGACCGGTGGGCAACTGCTTCCGGACGGGGTCGTCGAGATTTCCGGTAATCGTGTGGTGTGGGCCGGGCCCGCGTCGCAGCGAACCGACCCGTTACCCGAACGGGCAGCTGCGGGGACAACGATCATCCCGGGGTTGGTGGACGTTCACTGCCACGGCGCCGGCGGATTCGGTTTCCCCGAGGCAGACGAGTTCGGATCCACCGTGGCTGCCGATCACCACCGGACGAACGGCACGACCTCGGTGATCGGCTCGCTCGTCTCTGCGCCGCCGCAGATCCTGCGCAGTCGCATCGAGCTCCTGGCAGGACTGGTGGACGAGGGCACGCTGGCCGGAATTCACCTGGAAGGTCCATTCCTGTCGGTACTCCGTTGTGGCGCCCAGGATCCCGACAGCATTCTCGACGGCGACCCGGCTCTGCTCGAGTCGCTGCTCGAAGCCGGCCGCGGGCACATCCGCTCGATGACGATCGCTCCGGAGACAGCACACTTCGGCGAACTTGCCTCATTGCTGGAGCGTCACCGGGCCGTCGTGAGTATCGGACACACCGATGCGTCCAACCCGATTGCGACACGTTCGATCGCACACTCGGCGCATGCACCGCTCAGTGCCACTCACCTGTTCAACGGTATGGCTCCGATGCATCATCGCGCTCCCGGCGCAGTGGCGGCGTGTCTTGCCGCGGCCGCGAAAGGACAGATGGTGGTCGAGTTGATCGGGGACGGAGTACATCTCGCCGACGAGACGGTGGCGACGGTGTTCGATCTGGTCGGTCCGCATCAGATCGCGTTGGTCTCCGACGCGATGGCTGCGGCGGGAATGCCCGACGGGCGCTACCCACTCGGACCTCTCGACGTCGACGTGGTCGGTGGCGTGGCGCGGCTGGCCGGCCAGGGGGACACGGCCATTGCCGGCGGGACGAGTCGGTTGATGGACATTGTCCGCAGAGCCGTCAATCACGCGGGCGTCGATCTGCTTTCGGCTGTCATCGCAGCGACGGCAACGCCTGCTGCGCTGATGGGGCTGGCCGGAATAGTCGGCGATCTCGTGCCGGGTTGCCGCGCCGATCTGATCGTCACCGGTCCAGAACTCGAAACGCGCGCCGTCATGGCCGCTGGGAACTGGCTCATGAACTACACCGAAAGCTGAGGAATCAACCGATGGAAATTGTCATTGTCGACAGTGCGGAGGCGGCCGGCACCGTTGTTGCCGACATCTTCGAACACGCGGTGCATTCAGGTGCACGGACTTTGGGCCTGGCGACAGGATCTTCACCGCTCTCGGTGTACCGCGAACTCGCGCGCCGTCACCGCGAGGAAGGGTTGAGTTTTGCCGGCGTGCAGGCGTTCCTGTTGGACGAATACGTCGGCCTGCCGGAAGGCCACCCTGAGTCGTATGCCCAGGTGATCCGCACCGAGCTGGTGAATCACCTGGACCTGGACGCGGCAAGGGTATTCAGCCCCGACGGAACCGCGCCGGATCCATTTGCCGCCGCGGCAGCCTACGACCGGGCGATTGCGTCGAATGGTCCGGTGGACGTACAACTTCTGGGCATCGGCGGCAACGGTCACATCGGTTTCAACGAACCGACGTCCTCACTGAATTCGAGGACCAGGGTCAAGACGCTGACGGAACAGACTCGAACCGACAACGCCCGATTCTTCGAGAGTCCGGACGACGTACCACGGCACGTGATCACCCAGGGCCTCGGAACTATCTGCGAAGCAAAGCATCTGGTGATGATCGCGACCGGCGAGCACAAGGCCGCTGCGATTGCCGCTGCCGTCGAGGGGCCGCTGGCCGCGGTGTGCCCGGCATCGGTCCTCCAACTGCATCCACACGCGACAGTGGTGATCGACGAGGCAGCGGCGTCACAGCTTCGGCTCACCGAGTTCTACAAGACGGTGTCGGCGCACAAACCGCTTGCTCAGCACTACTGAGACATCGGACTAGACGGGCTCTCGCGTTTTCTCGAGGCCGAGTGCCATTTCGGGAGTGAGTAATTGGAAGTCGGATTCCCCACGCCGACGGATCCACACCGGATCGGAGGTGTTCCAGCGTTCGGCGCTCTGCGTTCGAGTGACCACCTTGAACGTCGCCGTTCTCGGGAACTCACTGCACACTCGGATCAAGGTCGGCTTCTGCTTCGGCCCGAGTTCCGGCCGGGAATCGATGTATTCGGCGACGGCTGCCGGGTCGAAGTTGTCGACATCGCCGACCGGAATCACCGACGCCATGACGCGGTCGCCGACGTCGCTGTCGGGGACTGCGTACACGGACACCTGCGCGAAGCCCGGGTAACCGACCAGGGAGCGTTCGATGGGTGCGGCACCGATGTTCTCGCCGTCCACTCGCAGCCAACCGGAACTGCGTCCCGCGAAGTAGACGTAACCGTCGACGTCGGTGTACGCCAGATCGCCACTCCAGTACTGGCCGTTGCGCATTCGCTCGGCGTCGGCTTCCGGGTTCTTGTAGTACCCGGCGAATGTGCCTGGGCCGGTGACATTGACCAGTTCACCAGTTGCCTCGTCTGCGTTGGTGATCCGGCCGTCGGCATCGAAGACTGCAGGCGGGCATGGCGCTCCGGTCTCGGGATCGAGGATCTTGACGCCGTCCGGGAGCAGTCCGAGGGCGCCGGGCCGGGGAACCGGTGCCGCGGAGATCGAAATGCCGCCCTCGGTGGAACCGAACCCGTCGATGACGCGAGCGTCGAAGCGCCGGACGAAGGTGGCGACGGCGGGCGCCGAACCCTCGTTGCCGTACATGATCTTCAAGGTGTTGTCCCGCTCGTTCGGCACCTCGGGGGTGGAAGCGATGAAGGACAACGGCTTTCCGACGTAGTTGGAGTACGTGATTCCGTACTTGTGAACGTCGGGTAGAAAACCCGAAGCGGAGAACTTGCGTCGCATGGCAATTCCCGCACGAGCGTGCAGCGCGACCGTCCACGCCGCCATCATCGCGTTGGAATGGAACATGGGCATCGCCATGTAGACGACGTCGTCGGCGCCGAGCCCGAAACGATCGGCAAGCATGACGCCGGGAGAGGCCAACTTGTGGTGCGTGCACCGAACCGCTTTGGGATCACCGCTGGTTCCGGAAGTGAAGATGAGCATCAACAGATCGTCGGGCTGCGCCGTCGACGCGTAGGCCGGCGTATCGGCGAAGGGCGCCAACAATTCCGCCCAGGCCGGAGAATCCACGTTGATCACCCGGACGTCGCCGAGATCGATGTCGTCGAGTAGATGTGCCTGGTTGTTCTCGGTGAAGATGACCTGGCAGTCGGAGAGCGCAATGTCTCGCGCCAATGCCGGGCCGCGCCTAGTCGTGTTCAGCCCGGCGGCGACCGAACCCGAGAACGATGCCGCTCCGAGCAGCAACGAGAACTCGGGGACGTTCTCCATCAGAAGTCCGAAATGCCTGGGGCGCGTTCGATCGAGCAGCGTGTCCAGCAGCGCTGCTCGATCGAACGAGCCTTGAACGTGCTCGCGCCAGGTGATGACCTGGTCCTCGAAACGGAGACCGCGGTCGTCGATCTCGCTGACTCCGAGGAGTAGATCGGAAACAGTGGGGCTCTGACTCATAGCTGCATCATCATCGATTCGTCTCGGACCAGGTCATGGATTTCCACTCGGTGGGACGCACTCAGGCAGGGACTGCGGCAAGTACCTTGCCGAGCGCGCGAAGCTGATCCGTTGCGTTGCCGAGCAGGAACTCGTGATGCTTGGCCGCGAGGAAGTAGCGGTGAACCGGATGGTCCTCGTCCAGACCGACACCGCCGTGAACGTGAACCGCAGTGTGCCCGACACGGTGTCCCGCATCTGCAGCCCAGAACTTGGCCGTCTGTACAGCGCCGTCGGAAGGAAGTCCTTCGCTCAGACGCCACGCGGCAGCCCACAGAGTCAGACGAACACCCTTGACGTCGATGTATCCGTCTGCGAGGCGCTGGGCCACGGCCTGGAAACTACCGATCGGTCGACCGAACTGCACACGCTCGGTGGCATATTCGGCGGTCAGCTTCAACGCTTGATCGAGCACTCCGTACTGGTAGGCGGTCGAACCGAGCTGAATTCGCTCGACGATCCACGCCGCGATGTCCGATCCCTGGGCAACCGAGCCGAGAACACGATCGGCCGGGATCTGCACCGAATCGAATTCGACGAGACCCGCGCTCGAGAAATCTGTGGTCGATTGCCTGGTAATGCTCACGCCCGCGTCCGACGGTTCGACGAGGAAGACCGCGACGCCGTCCTCGGTGATGGCGGGGACGAGGAACAGATCTGCGAGCGGTGCACTGTCGACGGTGATCTTGGCTCCGTCGATGCGCCAACCGTCGGCGGTCTTCTCGGCACGCGTGACGGGGTGGGCCGGGTCGTCGTTGTATTCCTCGGCGAGGGCCGCGGTGAGTATCTTCTCGCCGGCGGCGGCAGCGCTCGCCCATTCGTCTCGCTGCTTGTCCGAGCCGAATTCCGCTATCGCTGCGGCGGATCCGACGATGGACGTCAGGAACGGAACGGCTGCAACACCGCGTCCGAGTTCGGCCAGGATGCTGCACTGCTCGAGGACACCGAATCCGTCTCCGCCGACCGACTCCGGAAGGGCCGCACCGAGGACGCCGGCCGAGGCCAGAGCGTTCCACAAGATGGCGTCGAAGCGGTCTTCCGCGGCGTCGAGTTCACGAAGGCGATCGTTGGTGACCAGTTCGGTGACTACGGATCGTGTCAGGCCGGACAGGTCCTGCTGGGCCTCGGTAAGGGTGAATTCCATGATCGTGGGTCCTTATCGCTTTGATGCGGGAAGCCGCAGAGCTGTCATTCCGATGATGTCGCGTTGCACTTCGTTGGTACCGCCGCCGAACGTCAGGATCAGCGAAGAACGATGCATACGTTCGATGCGGCCGCGCAGAAGAGCGCCGGGGGAGTTCTGCCTGATCGTGGCGGAGGATCCGAGGATTTCCATCAGCAAGCGGTAAGCCTCGGTGGCGAATTCGGTACCGAACACCTTGTTGGCGGACGCAGCTTCGGGGCCGGGAGCGTGATCGGTTGCGGAGGCGATTTCCCAGTTCATCAACTTCAGGTACTCGGCTTTGGCATGCACGCGAGCCAGATTGATCTGCACCCATTCCTGGTCGATCATGCGTCGGCCGTCGGGCAGCTTGGTGTTCTGTGCCCACTCGCGGACCTCACGCTGCGCGGTCAGAATCGGTCCGGCCGAGGTGAGGGCAACGCGCTCGTGGTTGAGCTGATTGGTGATCAGTGCCCAGCCGCCGTGTTCCTGACCCACGATCGACGACGCCGGGACCCGCACGTCCTGGTAGTAGGTGGCGCTGGTGTCGGGGCCGGCCATGGTGTGAACCGGTGTGTAGGAGAAGCCTTCTGCCGTGGTGGGGACGATCAGCATGCTGATTCCCTTGTGCTTCTTGGCTTCCGGATCGGTGCGGCACGCCAACCACACGTAGTCGGCGTACTGGATCAGGCTGGTCCACATCTTCTGCCCGTTGATGACGTAATCGTCACCGTCACGGACCGCCGACGTGCGCAGAGAGGCCAGGTCGGTGCCGGCCTCGGGCTCGGAGTAGCCGATCGCGAAGTGGAGCTCACCGCGAGAGATCTTGGGCAGGAAGAAGGCCTTCTGCTCGTCCGTACCGAAATGCATGATTGTCGGCGCTACCGAATTGATCGTCAGGAACGGCACCGGCGCACCGGCGATGGCAGCTTCGTCGGTGAAGATCAGCTGGTCCATCGCGGAGCGTTCCTGTCCGCCGTACTCTTTCGGCCAACCCAGCGTGAGCCAGCCGTCCTGGCCCATCTGCGCGACGACTTCGCGGTACACATTGCCTTCGCCGTACTCACCCGTCGTGGCGGCGAGCGCTTCACGCCGCTCGGGAGTCATCAGTTGTGCGAAGTAGGCACGCAACTCCTCCTGGAGCTGTTGCTGCTCAGGGGTGTAGGTGATGTGCATGGTTACCTCTCCATAGAGATACGAATCAAAGCGTCAACCATTCGATTGACACAGGTTCTATCGATGCGTTCATCGGCGACAAGGGGCGCCCTCGCCGTCTCCGGCGGATCGTTCGACGTCCGTTCTCGGTACTTTTTCGAATCATTGCACACGACTGAAACAGGTTCTAGTGTTATCGCCAGGAACGGTGTGCGGCACAGCCCTGCGGCACTCGTTTCGTATCCGTGTTCGTGTGAGCAGTTGTGAGTAGAGAAGAGGAATCGCCATGGAGGTCAGGGTTGATCTGGACCGTTGCGAGGCAAACGGTGTGTGCGTCGGGATCGCGCCCGATATTTTCGACCTCGACGACAACGAGGAGCTCGTGATCAGTTCTGTGCGCCCACCGGAGGATCGCTGGGAGGATGTCCGTTCCGCGATCGCTCAGTGCCCGCGCGCGGCACTGACCGAACATCCGTGACGATGGTTGCCCAAAACAAGAACACGTTCTAAAGTTGCGAACTCGTGGGTCACGGCAATCGAGCCGGGTAACTCGACACACGACCGCAGAGAACCGGGAGAGCGCTTCGATGAATGCTGTGAACAGCCCAGAAACCAGTCTCGAAGGCAAGGTCGCCATCGTGACCGGTGCCGGATCGGGGCTCGGAAAGTTCGAGGCCATCGGTCTGGCGAAGGCCGGTGCGTCGTTGGTCGTCAACGATCTGGCCCCGAACGAGGCCGTCGAAGCAACGCTCGAGGAGATCCGCGGTCTCGGCGCCAAAGTCGAATTCGTGGCAGGCAACGTCGGTGAGCGTTCTACCGCCGACGCACTGATGGAAGCAGCGCAGGGGCAGTTCGGCAGTGTCGACATCGTCGTCAACAATGCCGGCGTCGTACGCGACCGGATGCTGTTCAACATGTCCGACGAAGACTGGGATCT
>NZ_BAAILK010000026.1:284177-299670 GCF_054589475.1 Rhodococcus sp. no. 34 | reverse complement strand
GGTA
Source organism: Rhodococcus sp. no. 34 (assembly GCF_054589475.1). NCBI lineage: Bacteria > Bacillati > Actinomycetota > Actinomycetes > Mycobacteriales > Nocardiaceae > Rhodococcus > Rhodococcus sp. no. 34. The sequence continues at coordinate 299,666 of NZ_BAAILK010000026.1, read as the reverse complement.
CTCGAAGTTCATCTTCGCGGCCATTTCCTCCTGTGCCGCAACGCCGCTGCCTACTGGCGGGCGAAATCCAAGGAAGCCGGGGCGCCGGTGTACGGGCGCATCGTCAACACTTCTTCGGAGGCGGGCCTTCTCGGACCGGAAGGGCAGCCCAACTACGGCGCTGCAAAAGCCGGAATCACGGCGCTGACGTTGTCGGCCGCACGTGGGCTCTCGCGCTACGGCGTACGGGCCAACGCGATCTGCCCGCGGGCACGGACGTCGATGACCGAAGGTGTGTTCGGTGACGCGCCGGCCGACGGCATCGATCCGCTCTCGCCCGAGCATGTGGCATCGCTCGTCTCGTACCTGGCATCACCAGCGGCCGACGCCGTCAACGGTCAGGTATTCGTGGTGTACGGACCGATGGTTGCGCTGATGGCGGCGCCCGTCGTCGAGCAGCGGTTCGACGCCGAGGGAGATTCTTGGTCGCCGGAAACGCTGTCCGCAGTGATGGGTGACTACTTCGCAGGCCGTGACCCGGCAAAGATGTTCTCGGCATCGGCGGCCTTGAGGGCGCTGGGCTGAACGGTGCTCGCGACACGTAGAACCGTTGTTCACACTCAGACGGTCTACGTGTCCACTTCCTGGTAGAAATAGCGTGTTCACGAGTCGGTGGGCGCGGCAGTTTGCCTGCGTTCCGTAACGAGACCAACGGTCTCGAAAAAACTGGACTGTGTTCCAATTTTGCATTCCTGCGAACGATGCGATATTCGATCGGCGTGCCCAGTCAAGGCTCTCGCATGGCTGAATTTCGAACCTGGCGCCGAAAGGCGCCGATCATTCAAAAGTATTAATTTCCAGGATATTTCGGCGAAAATTGCATCGAAAAGGGATGCTTCCCATGTCTCCGATCTTCCGGTTTCGGATCGGCGCCGTGAGGCTACTCCTTAGAGTTGGACACTTGTTTTTGACAGGTGAACACGTTCTAGTTAATATGACCTGAGTCACAAGCTGTCGGGGGCTGGACTATGAGAACAGACAGTACTGCGGCAACCAAGGACGAGGAGGGCGAATGGTAGACCTCGTCGAGGTGCCATTACGAGCGGTCGGTGGCTTCTTTCAGATGTCCGCCCAAACCTTGAGGGCAGTCTTCTCCCGCCCTTTCCAGCGGCAAGAGTTCATCGATCAGGCCTGGTTCGTGGCCCGAGTCTCGATGGTGCCGACGGTGCTGGTCGCAATCCCGTTCACGGTGCTGGTCAGCTTCACCATCAACATTCTCTTGCGCGAGATCGGTGCAGCCGACCTCAGTGGTGCCGGAGCTGCCCTCGGCACCGTCACACAGGTCGGCCCCATCGTCACAGTGCTGATCGTCGCCGGCGCCGGCGCAACCGCCATCTGCGCGGATCTTTCGGCCCGAACCATCCGCGAAGAGATCGACGCCATGAAGGTGCTCGGGATCAATCCCATCCACCGGTTGGTCGTTCCCCGAGTGCTCGCGTCGACAGGTGTGGCGCTGCTCCTCAACGGACTGGTCTGCACCATCGGCATCCTCGGCGGTTTCGTCTTCTCCGTGTTCATCCAGGACGTGAACCCCGGCGCCTTCGTCAACGGCATCACACTGCTCACCGGATTCGGTGAGCTCATGCTCTCCATGGTCAAAGCAGGGCTGTTCGGCATGATCGCCGGCCTGGTTGCGGCCTACCTCGGACTCAACGTCAAAGGCGGCGCCAAGAGCGTCGGTGACGCGGTCAACCAGACCGTCGTGTTCGCGTTCATGGCGCTCTTCGTCGTCAACGTGCTCATCACGACCATCGGTATCAAGTTGACGGCCGGATGAGGCCCACGGCAGTCGGAGAGATCGAAGTGGACAGAACGACAAACGAAAGACGGGAGGAGATCTGATGGCGTTGGCCGCAGCGGGACGCTTCCCGCGCACACGTCGACAGATCGGCTCGATCTCTCGCAGTATCGACAGCATCGGTGATCAAGCGCTGTTCTTCGCGAAGGCTCTCGGTCACGCTCCCAAGGCGCTGATGCGCTATCCACGTGAAACTCTGCGACTGATCGCCGAGATCAGCATGGGCACCGGTGCGCTCGCCGTCATCGGTGGCACCGTCGTGATCGTCGGATTCCTGACACTGTTCACCGGTGGCACCATCGCCGTTCAGGGTTACAGCTCGCTGGGCAACATCGGCGTCGAAGCACTGACGGGCTTCTTCGCCGCCTTCATCAACGTTCGCATCGCAGCGCCGGTCATCGCCGGAATCGGCCTCGCCGCGACCATCGGCGCCGGCTCCACCGCGCAGCTCGGTGCGATGCGCGTCTCCGAAGAGATCGACGCGCTGGAGACGATGGCGATCCCGTCGATTCCGTATCTGGTCAGCACCCGCGTCATGGCCGGCATGATCGCGATCATCCCGCTGTACTCACTGGCGGTGATCGCGTCGTTCGTCGCCAGCCGCTTTGCGACGGTGTTCCTCTACAACCAGTCCGGCGGCGTGTACGACCACTACTTCACGACCTTCCTGATACCCACGGACATACTGTGGTCGTTCGCTCAGGCGATAGTCATGGCGCTGGCCGTCATGCTCATCCACACCTACTACGGCTTCAACGCAACCGGTGGCCCGGTCGGCGTCGGTGTCGCGGTGGGTAACGCAGTGCGCGCCTCGTTGATCGCGGTCGTCACGGTCACCCTGCTCATCTCACTCGCCATCTACGGCGGGTCCGGCAACTTCAACCTGTCGGGATAGGCGGGCAAGCGATGACCGTACCCAGATGGCACAAGAAGTTGGCCGCAGCCGGCCTGGTCCTCGGACTCGTGGCGATCGTCGCCGTTGCTCTCACCATGTTCTCGGGTGGGTTCACCAAGAGCACGCCCATCACCGTGACGTCCACGCGTGCCGGCCTCGTCATGGAACCCAATGCCAAGGTGAAGTTGCGTGGAGTGCAGGTCGGCCGCGTCGAATCGATCTCCCTCGACGGCGACCAGGCAAACCTGAAGTTGGCGATGGATCCGGGCCAGATGTCGAAGATTCCGTCGAACGCCCGGGTGGAGATCAAGACCACCACGGTGTTCGGTGCGAAGTACGTCAACATCGTGATTCCCGACGATCCGTCGACCCAGCCGATCCAGGAGGGTGCTGTCATCGCTTCGGACAGCGTCACCGTCGAGTTCAACAGTGTCTTCGAACATCTTTCGGACGTACTCGCGAAGATCGAACCGGAAAAGCTCAACGCCACACTCGGCGCGATCTCCACTGCACTCAACGGGCGCGGCGAGTCGCTGGGTGAGGTTCTCGAGCTCGGTGACACCTATCTGAAGAAGATGAATCCGGTTCTGCCGCAGCTCCAGGAAGACTTGGTCGGCGCCGCCGATGTCACCAATCTGTACGCCGACGTGGCACCGGATCTGATGCGCATTCTCGACAATGCCACCGCGACAAGCGGATCGATCGTGGCCGAGCAGGCAAACCTCGACTTGCTGTTGCTCAACGTCACCGGCCTCGCGGACACCGGCAACGCGTTGTTGACCGACAACGAGCAGAACCTGACCACCGCCCTCGACACTCTGACCGCGACGACGACCCTGCTCGACAAGTACTCGTCGGGTCTGACGTGCTTCATCGTCGGGTTGAACGACGGCCGGATCAAGTTCGAGCCACTGGCAGGCACCGGTGACAAAGCGGCACTGATGCTGAGTGCGAGCTTCATGTACGGCGCCGAGGCGTACCAGAATCCGCAATCTCTCCCCAAGGTCGCGGCCTCCGGCGGACCCAATTGTTATGGTCTGCCCGAATTCGATCCGAAGGTCGACGGGCATGCACCGTTCGCAGTCACCAACACCGGCAACGTGCCCTTCGTTCCCAACACCGAACTGCGCGTTACCGTGCCGACCATTTTCCAGTATCTCTTCGGTGACTCCTACGAGCAGGAAGACGGGAAGTGATGAGACCGACCACGGTCAAGCTGCTGATTTTCACCGTCGTCATGGCGGTCATCTTCGCCGGACTGGCGATCGTCTTCAGTCAGGTGCGCTTCAGCAGCAGCAACGGATTTCACGCCACCTTCTCGGACGTCTCGGGACTCAAGTCCGGCGACAAGGTCCGCATCGCCGGTGTTCCGGTCGGGTCGGTCACCGGAGTGTCCATCGGTGACTCCAACCAGGCCGAGGTCGAGTTCGACGTCGACACCAAGTACTCGCTGATGAAGAGCACCAAAGCGACTGTGCGCTACGAGAACCTGGTGGGCGATCGCTACATGGAACTGCTCGAGGGCGCCGGTTCCACCGAGACGCTTCCGTCGGGTGGATCCATTCCGGTCGATCAGACGTCGCCCGCTCTCGATCTGGATCTGCTGCTCGGCGGATTCAAGCCGCTGCTTCGTTCGCTCGACCCGCAGCAGGTCAACGACCTCTCCGGGGCACTGCTGCAGGTACTCCAGGGCCAGGGCGGAACGCTGGTTTCGTTGCTGGGAAACACCAGTTCGTTCACCAGCACGTTGGCGGACCGAGACCAGCTGATCGGGGACGTCATCACCAATCTCAACGACGTACTCGGCACCATCAACGACAAGGGCGATCAGTTCTCCACCACGATCGATCAGCTCCAGCAGTTGGTCAGTGGATTGGCGAAGGACAGTGGCCCGATCGGCAACTCGATCACCGAGATCGCCGGTGCCACGGGAGATCTCGCGTCGTTGCTGCAGGCGACACGTCCGGACATCCAGACGCTGATCGGGGAGACCAACCGAACGATGACGCAGCTGGACCTGGGCAAGGACGACATCAATACCGCTCTCGGTCGTCTGCCGTCCGACTACCGGAAGCTGATCCGAGTGGGCACGTACGGAGCGTTCTTCCAGTTCTACCTGTGCGCCAACACTTTCAAGTTCTCCGGACCTGACGGAACGACGATCATCTTGCCCACGGCAGTGCAGGACACGGGAAGGTGCGCAAAAGTCTCATGACCCCTACCCGTGAACGCAATCCGGTACAGATCGGTGTCATCGGTCTCGTCCTGGCGGTGGCAACCGTGGGTGCCGCGCTTCAATACGATCAACTCCAGTTCATCAACGGCGGCATTCGCTACTCGGCGTACTTCCAAGATGCCGGCGGCTTGGTCGCCGGCGACAACGTGACCATGGCCGGCGTGAATGTCGGCAAGGTCAGCGACGTCGAACTCGACGACCAGAAGGTACTGGTCACCTTCACCGTTCAGGACGGCGTCGCCCTGGGCGAGCAGACAGCGGCCGATATCAAGACCAACACGGTTCTCGGCCGAAAGTCTTTAGCGGTGCGGCCGGAAGGATCCGGACTGCTGCGGACGGACACGCCGATTCCTATCGAGCGCACCAACTCCCCGTACTCGCTCAACGACGCTCTGGGTGACCTCGGGACAACGGTGTCCGAACTCGACACGGAACAGATCAACGATTCGCTCAACGCGATCTCGGACACCCTGGCCGATACTCCGCCAGAACTTCGCACCGCATTGGACGGAATGACGCGGCTTTCGCAGAGCATCAACTCACGCGACGAGAGCCTGCTCCAATTGCTCTCGCGGGCCGAAGATGTCACCAAGATCCTTTCCGACAGAAGCGGTCAGATCGATTCGTTGCTGGTCGACGGCAACAAGTTGTTTGCCGAACTGAGCTTGCGGCGTGACGCGATCAGCGAACTGATCGTCAACACCGGCGCAGTGTCACGTCAACTGTCAGCGCTGGTGCAGGAGAACGAGGCTCAGATGGGGCCGACCCTCGAGAAGCTGAATTCGGTCGCCGAGGTTCTCCAGCAGAACAAGGACAACATCGCGGGAGCGCTCGACGGACTCGGACCGTACATCACCGCGCTCGGTGAGACCGTGGCCAGCGGCCCGTTCTTCGACGCCTTCATCATCAACATTCTGCCGAGCAACTGGTGGAAGACCCTGGTGGACACCAGCGTCGCGCCCGAGCAGGTTCCGGGCGACCTGGAAGACTTCTTCCCCGGTATTCCACCGACGATCAGGGGGCCGGGAGAATGACCGAGACCATGACTTCACAGGATCCACAGGGCTCCACCAACCCACGCAAGAAGTGGGTGCTGATCGGAGCGGGTGTGCTGGTCGCGCTGCTCGTGGCGGGTGCGGCCTACCTCTTCATCCCTGGCCTGGGCAAGACCAAGATCTCCGCGCACTTCGTCTCGACCACCGGTCTCTACGAGGGCGATGTCGTGCGAGTGCTCGGTGTCAACGTCGGCAAGGTGACGAAGATCGAACCGCGTGATCGGGACACGTACGTCGAGATGAAGATCGACTCGAGCGTCGACGTTCCGGCAGATGCCAAGGCGCTCATCGTTGCTCAAAGCCTCGTGTCCGCACGCTTCGTGCAATTGACCCCCGTGTACTCCGGCGGGGAACAGATGCCCAACGGCGGCGAGATCCCGATCGAGCGCACCGCCGTTCCGGTGGAGTGGGACGAGATCAAGACTGAATTGACCAAACTGTCGGACGCCCTCGGACCGGAGGGTCTGGACGATCAGGGTTCCCTCGGTCGATTCATCGACACCGTGGGAACGAACCTCGACGGTAACGGTGAGTCGATTCGGTCGACGCTGCGCGAACTCTCGGCCACGATGCACACGCTGTCCGAAGGCCGGACCGATTTGTTCTCCACCATTCGGAACCTGCAGGCGTTTGTCACTGCGTTGTCCTCGAGTAACGAGCAGATCGTGCAGTTCAGCGGTCACCTCGCTTCGGTGACAAGCGTTCTCGCAAGCAGCTCCGACGAGTTGGGTACCGCCCTCAGCGATCTCGACCTGGCCGTCGGCGACGTCCAGCGGTTCGTCAAGGACAACAGCGAGGGACTGAGCGAATCGGTTGCGCGTCTCGCCGATGCCACTCAGGTACTGACTGACAAGCGCCCGGAGATCGAGCAGGTTCTGCACTCCGGACCGACGTCGCTTGCCAACTTCTATCAGATCTACAAGCCGGCTCAGGGCAGTATGACCGGCGCAATTGCACTGAGTAACTTCAAGAATCCGATCCAGTGGATCTGTGGTTCCATCGAAGGTATCGAGAGTGGTAACTCCCAGAACAGTGCCGACCTGTGTAAGCAGTACCTCGGGCCGGTGCTCAGCACGATGATCGGCAACTACCCCGGATTCCTGTTCAACCCGGTCGCGGGCGTGCAGGCTTTCCCGGATCAGATCGTCTACACCGAACCGGGATTGGAAGCGGCAAGTCAGAATCAGCCGGAAACCGTCGCAGGACCGATGTCAGGTGCTCCCATGACGAGTGTTCCCAAGGATCTCGCCGAACTCTTCAACATGGGCGGAGGGAACTGATGCGGGTAGCTCGCAAGACCACGGTTGCGGTGTTGGCCACGGCAGTGGCTCTCGGCGCCAGCGGTTGTGAATGGAACGGTCTCAACTCGGTGCCGATGCCAGGCACTCAAGGCCGGGGCGAAGGCGCATACGAGGTTCAGATCGAGATGCCGAACGTGACTACGCTGTCGCAGAATTCGCCCGTCCGGGTGGATGACGTGGCAGTGGGAAGCGTTTCGAACATCGAGGTTCAAGGCTGGCACGCTCTGGTGACGGTGTCGCTGAATCCCGAGGTTCAGTTGCCGGCCAACGCGACGGCAAAAATCGGTCAGACCAGCTTGCTCGGCTCTCAGCACATCGAGTTGGCGCCGCCGGTTGGAGAAGAGCCCGAGGGCCGACTCGAAGCCGGTGACCTGATTCCGATCGAGCGAGCGGGCGCTTACCCGACGACGGAACAGACGCTGTCGTCGCTGTCGGTTGTTCTCAACGGCGGCGGTCTCGCTCAGGTTCAGGACATCACGAAGGAACTCAACGCCGCTCTCGGTGGGCGTGAAGATTCCGTTCGAGACCTCCTGCCTCAGCTCGATCAGCTGGTCGGAAGTCTGGACAAGCAACGAGGCGACATCGTTTCGGCGATGGAAGGACTCGATCGACTGTCCTCGACCGTCCAGGCACAGCACGACACCTTGAACAAAGCGCTCGAAGGTATTCCGCCGGCACTCGAGATTCTTGTCGCTCAGCGTCAGGACATCACCAACGCGTTGACCTCCCTCGGTGGTCTCAGCGAGGTGGCCAGTCGCGTCATCCAGGAGAGCGGCGACGATTTCGCGACCAACGTTCGGGCTCTTTCGCCGACTCTGAAGGCCTTGGCGGATTCGGGTAACGCTCTCACTCAGGTTCTCGGAGTCCTCTTGACGTTCCCGTTCCCACAGAACGGAATCGACAACGTCATCCGCGGTGACTATGCCAACCTGGCGATGACCATCGACATCTCGCTGCCCCGACTCGACGCGAACTTCCTCACCGGAACTCCGTTGGCCGGAACACTCTCCGGACCAGAAGGCGTGTTGGGTAAGCAGGCGGGGCTCGCCGGACAGACAGGCAACCCGTTGAGCGATCCGCTCAAGCCTGCCGCACCGCCGGCACAAGCTCCCGCCGGACAGGCTCCCGCTGCGCAGGCCCCGGCAGCGGATCCGAATACCATTCAGATTCCGGGACTTCCGCCGATCAACATTCCAGGACTTCCTCAGGGGGCACCGGCACCATGATGCTCACAAAGTTCGTCCGTATCCAGCTCACCATCTTCGCCGTCTTGACGGTCGTCGGTTTGATCGTGATGGCCACTCAGTACGTGCGTGTTCCGGCGATGGTCGGTATCGGCCGTTACGACGTCACTGTCGAATTGCCCGCCACCGGTGGGCTGTACAAGAACTCGAACGTCACCTACCGCGGTCAGACCATCGGTGTCGTGAACGCGGTGGAGTTGTCGGAAACGGGCGTGAATGCGCGACTGTCTCTCGAGAGCGGCGTCAAGGTGCCCTCGGACGTCGACGCTGCGGTCAAGAGTGTGTCGGCGATCGGCGAGCAGTTCGTCGATCTGATTCCGCACACCGACAGCTCCGGAGCGATCGTGGTCGACGGGCATCTGGAAAACGGATCGGTGATTCCCGAAGACCGAACCAGCATTCCCCAGGATGTCGGCGCGATGCTCGATCAGGCAGATCTGTTGCTGCAGAGCATTTCCGACACCAAGCTCAAGACCGTCATCGACGAATCCTTCAAGGCGTTCAACGGTGCCGGCCCGGATCTGCAGAAGCTGATCGACTCGGCTCGGCTGTTCGTCGAAGAGGCGAACAACAACTCCGACGCGACCAAGACCCTGATCGAGCAGGCCGGTCCACTCCTGGACACCCAGGTGGTCAGCAGCGACGCCATCCGTTCCTGGACAAGCAATCTGGTGACGTTCACCGACCAGCTCCGCGCCAGCGACCCTGATCTGCGTGCCGTCATCCAGAAGGGTCCGGCCGCAGCGGCGGAGGCGAATGCTCTTCTGCAAGACATGCAGCCGACATTGCCGATTCTTCTGGCGAACCTCGTGTCCGTCGGACAGGTCGGCGTGATCTACAACAACGCGATCGAGCAGATTCTGGTCATCTACCCGCCGCTGGCCGCGGCGCTGGTCACGGTGGCAGGCTCCGGCCCGGCTGCGGATGGTGCACTGGTGGACTTCCACATGGAGGTCAACGACCCGCCGCCGTGCACTACAGGATTCCTGCCCGCAGAGCAGTGGCGCAGTCCGAAGGACGAATCACCAATCGAGACGCCGACGGATCTCTTCTGCCAGGTTGCCCAGGATTCGCCGATCGCCGTGCGCGGCGCGAGAAACCTTCCCTGCGAGGAGTATCCGGGACGTCGTGCGCCGACGGTCGAACAGTGCCGTTCCGGCTACGTACCGATGGGCACGAACCCGCAATCCGGGCCTCCGGAACCGATTACCGCGACCCCGAGCTCGTACACGTCGACGCCTTCGGTCTCGGCTCGTCGGTACGATCCGATTACAGGCACGTACATCGGGCCGGACGGAAGGACGTACTCGCAACCGAACCTCGGTGGCGGCGACGTCAGTCTCGAACAGTTCATGAAGGGTCAGCAGGGTTGATGACAGACGAAGATCCACAGGCCGGGCAGCGGGTGCGCCGTCGCGCGTCCCGCAGCGCCGGACCCACGGGTGCGGATGCAGACGCTGCCGCGGTAGTAGTGCCCACCGAAAAGAAGTCGGCCGAACAGAAGCCAGCCGAGCAGAAGCCAGCCGAGCAGAAGGCGGCCGAGCAGAAGCCGGCCGAGCAGAAGCCAGCTGAGCAGAAGGCGGCGGCGCCAGTTGCTTTGGGCAAGCCCGATACTCCACCTGAGAAGGTCGTCAGCGGTGATCAGGTCACGACCGAGGCTGAGCCGACCGGTACCGCCGAAACCCCCGCAGAAACTGCTGTGGACACCCCTGTTCGTTCGAAGCCCAAGGCCGGGTTGGTAGTCGGGATCGCCATTGCTTCGGTGATCGCTGTTGCTCTTGCGGCCCTGACGGTGTTTCTTCTCGTCGACCGGAACAAGGCGTCCAATGCCGACGAGGACCGAGCCCGCTACGTGGCCGGTGCCCGGACCACCGCACTGAATCTGACGACACTGCACGCGGATACAGCGGCTGCCGACCTCGACAAGTTCCTCGCCGGCACCACCGACGAGTTCAAGTCGCAGTTCGACGGACGCAAGGATTCGTTCGTCAACGTCCTCGGGCAGGCCGGAGTTCAAACCGACGGCGAGGTGCTCGAGGCCGGGTTCGAGAAATCCGACGGCAATTGCGGGACTTCATTGGTCGCGGTGCGCGCGATGCAGAAGAACGGCGACGAAGCGCCCGCCGAACGCAACTACCGACTCCGAATCACCATGTGCGACGTCGACGGGCAGTTGCTTGCCTCGAATGTGGAGTTTGTGCCATGACCCCAGAAGTGAACCCCGAGACGTCCAAGCAAGTTTCGCCGAAGCCGAAGCGCGCCTCACCGCTCGCCATCATCCTGTGCGTCATCAGTGCAGTGGCCATCGCGTTGGCGGCAGTGTCGGCGTATCTCTACTTCGGTCCGGACGGAACGCGTGACACCGCAGCGATCGATCAGACCAGAGACGAAGTGGCACAGGCCTCTTCCGATCAGGCGGTTGCGATGTTCCAGTACGACTACAACAACGTCGATCAGCAGTTGCACGCGGCCACAGACGGTTTGACGGGCGATTTCCAGGGCACGTTCACCAACCTGATCGAATCGGTGATCATTCCGGGAGCCAAGGAAAAGTCGCTGACCGTTCAGGTCGTCGTCCAGGGTGCCGCGGTTCTCGACGCCGAGGCAGACAGCGCGACGACGATGCTGTTCCTCAATCAGATCACGACGTCTTCGGAATCGCCCGAAGCCGTTGCCAGTGGCAGTCGCGTGAAGATGAGTCTGGAGAAGCAGGACGGGCGTTGGCTCGTGAACAACGTCCAACCCTTCTGATCAAACACACGAAGGCTGGAGTCGGGTACGAAAGAGGCTGGGGCCGCGGAGATTCACTCTCCGCGGCCTCAGCCTTTGTGCACTGTCCTCAGTGGTCTTGTGCTTCGGCCGGGGCGATAAGCGCCGGGCCTGCGGCACCGCCGTGTGCGAGCGCGTCGAGGAACGAGCGCGCCCAGCGGTCGACGTCGTGCGTCAGGACCTGACGACGTAGCGCACGCATGTGGCGCCGGCCGTCCTCGCGCGGTTGATTGAGGGCCTTCTCCATCGAATCCTTGACGTCGTCGAGGTCGTGAGGATTGCACAGGAATGCCTGGCGGAGTTCTGCTGCGGCACCGGTGAATTCGCTGAGCAGCAATGCACCACCCAGATCACTGCGGCAGGCGACGTATTCCTTCGCGACGAGGTTCATGCCGTCACGCAGCGGCGTGACGAGCATGAGATCGGCGGCGACGAAGAACGCGACCAGTTCGTCGCGTGGGATCGGCCGATGGATGTAATGGACGACGGGGCGGCCGACTTCGCTGAACTCGCCATTGATCCGGGAGACCTTCTGCTCGATGTCTCCGCGCATCTGTACGTAGCTTTCGACGCGTTCGCGGCTCGGGGTCGCCAGCTGCACCATGACGGTGTCGGCGGGATCGATGCGCTTCTCCATGAGAAGTTCGTGGAGCGCAGCGAGCCTGACGTCGATGCCTTTGGTGTAGTCGAGGCGGTCGACGCCCAGCATGATGTGCTTGGGGTTTCCGAGTTCTTTGCGAATCTGCTTGGCGCGGTCTCGAATTGCCTTGGTGCGCGAGAGCTCGTCGAGCTTGCCGGAGTCGATGGAGATAGGGAAGGCGCCGACGCGGACGCTACGGAAACCTACTTGCACCACACCGAGTTTGGAGCGGACGCCGACGGTTCCACGTGAAGTCTGTTGCCCGGCAAGGCGTCTGGCCAGGTACAGGAAGTTCTGTGCGCCACCCGGAAGGTGGAAGCCGATGAGGTCGGCGCCGAGGAGGCCTTCGACGATCTCGGTGCGCCACGGCATCTGCATGAACAGCTCGACCGGGGGAAACGGAATGTGCAGGAAGAAGCCGATGGTCAGGTCGGGGCGCAGCATCCGCAGCATCTTCGGTACCAACTGCAGCTGGTAGTCCTGGATCCAGACTGTCGCGCCCTGTGCCGCTGCCTTGGAGGTGGCTTCGGCGAATCGCCGGTTCACCTCGACGTAGGCGTTCCACCATTCGCGGTGGTACTCGGGTTTGACGATGACGTCGTGATAGAGCGGCCAGAGGGTGGCGTTGGAGAATCCCTCGTAGTACTCGTTGATCTCCTCGGCGCTCAGCGGCACGGGGTAGAGCTCGAGTCCGTCTTCGACGATGGGGTCGAGCTCGGCGTCCGCCACCCCCGCCCAGCCCACCCACGCGCCCTGATTGCTGCGCAGGATCGGCTCGAGAGCGGTGACCAGTCCGCCGGGGCTTCGCTTCCAGCGGGTGGTGCCGTCGGGAAGCCGTTCCAAGTCGACGGGCAGGCGGTTCGCTACGACAACGAACTCAGCCTGCCCGGACACGGCTTCACCGGTCGAAGAAGCAGGTGCGCTGTCAGAAAGGGTTGAACTGGTCGAATCCGGACTGACAGGCACGTGGTTCCTTCTCGGTCGGTGAGGGAAAGATTCAGTCGAGCTTGGCGGCGGGGGAGATACCGAGCATCGAGAGCAGCATCCTGCACTCGTCGGCATCTTCCGCGTAGGCAGCGACGACGCGCTGTGCCTGACGAGCAGTTTCGTCCGCTACGGGCTCGAGGTCCTCGTCCGCGATCTCGGTTTCGACGGTCGTGTTCTCAGCCATCATGTTCCTCTCGTGCTTGCCTGCACGGCGCAAGCAATGGTTCTTACTCGCGACTCTATGAGAACTGGGCGTGTCGACGCTAGTTGCTCATGTATTAGGGTCGACTTACTTATCTCTGTACTCAACTTTATCGCTTCCATCGATGCTTGGAGTTCCATGAGTTCGACCCCCTCGAGTGTGACCGTCGACTCGGACGAGCCGGATAGTGGCAATCACAGCGGTGCTGCGATTCTGCGACGTGTCCTCGTCCGTAACCGTGGCCCGCTCGCCATCGGCACGGTTCTGGTCTGTCTGCACCAACTGACCGAGACGGCGGTGCCGATCTCCATCGGTGTGATCATCGACCGTGCGGTGGAGACTTCGGACACCACGGCCCTGATCGTCTCCATCGTCGGTCTCGCGGCTCTGTTTCTCGTTCTGACGGCCGCGTGGCGCTTCGGCGCACGCTTCATCGTCACCGCGATGCAGCGGGAGGCTCATCGCCTCCGGCTCGAGGTGGCGCACCGCGTCCTCGATCCGCGTGGGGTGCGCACCGATCTGCGTTCGGGTGAATTGCTGACAGTCTCGACATCCGATGCCGAGCAGACTTCGTGGATCGCGGACATCGTCCCGCGCGCCGCTGCGGCCCTGACAGCTGCGGTGGCGTCGGCGGTGGCGTTGGTGTGGATCGACCTCTGGCTGGGGCTGGCCGTTCTGATCGGAACGCCGGTCATTCTCGGTCTGCTGCAATTGGCGGCGCCTCTCATCACGTCGAGGGCCACCGGTCAGCAGGCGTCGATCGCTCGGGCGTCGGCGATGGCTACGGATCTGGTCAGCGGATTGCGTCCGCTGCGCGGTGTCGGCGGCGAGAAGACCGCGTCGGCGCGCTACCGCACGGTCAGCCGTCAAGCGCTCGCATCGACGATCGGCACGGCCAAGGCGACCGGTATCTACACCGGCGTTGCCGCGACCATCAGTGCGTTGCTCGCGGTCGGTGTTGCGGGGTTCGCGGGATACTTCGCGTTGCAGGACCGGATCACGGTCGGTGAACTGATCACCGTGGTGGGGCTTGCGCAGTTCATCATCGAACCGCTCGGATTGCTTGCGTCCATTCCCGGATACTTCGCGGTGGCGCGAGCGTCGTCGGATCGACTGGCACTGGTCTTGGACGCGGAGCCACTGCGTGGCGCGGGTTCGCAGACCGAACTCGAAGGCACCGACCTGACTCTCGACAGAGTCGAGTACAAGTCACTCAAGGGCATCGACCTGCATCTGCCTGCCGGAGAACTGCTGGGCGTCGTGGCTTACCAGCCGCAGGACGCCGACGCTCTTGTCGCGGTCCTGTCCGGTCAGCTGGCGCAGGACGCGTATCGCGGAGTGGTGAGGGTTGGCGGAATCAGCCTGTCCGACATGGACTTGCGATTGGCACGTCGGACGGTGTTGGTGGAGCCGCACATCACCGATCTGTTCTCCGGGTCGCTTGCGTCGAACGTCACCGCGGGCGCCGGTGATGCCGCTGCTCTCGACATCCAGAGTGCTCTGGTGGCGTCGGCAGCGGCGGATGTCGTCGACGCACATCCGGACGGTCTCGACCTCGAAGTGACCGATCGGGGCGCCAGTTTGTCGGGAGGCCAGCGGCAACGCGTCGCCCTCGCGCGCGCCTTGGTGGCACAGGCACCCGTGATGGTCCTGCACGATCCGACGACGGCGGTGGACGCGGTTACCGAGGCATCGATCGCCGAAGGAATCGCACAACTGCGGCACGAGGGTGCCGGTGGCATCCACACGACGGTATTGATCACCAGCAGCCCCGCCTTGCTGGCCGTGACGGATCGGGTGATCGTGTTGAACGACGGAGTGATCGCCTCGACGGGCACACATTCCGAACTCTCTCGCGGCGACGCGAACTACCGAGGAGCGGTGCTGCGGTGACGGCCACGGACACGACAACCGAAATGCCGGCCGGGGAGAACGCCGAGAAGGTGACAGAGCGCGAGTTGTTGCCGATCGCGAGTGGTCGCCAGACCTGGAAGTGGTTGCGGGCGGCGCTGACCGAACACCGGATGCAGAGCCTGCTGGTCCTGATCGTCGCGGCTTCGGCGTCGGCGATGGCCTTGGTGCCGATTTACGTCTTCGGCGTCCTGGTCGACCGGGTCCGGGACAACGCGCCCACGTCGACGATCGTCGGGGTGGTCGTGATCATCGCCGCTGCCGCAATCGTGGGCGGTGTGTTCACCGGTGTGGCTGCCTATCTGATCAAGCGGCTCGGTGAGACGATCCTGGCGGATCTGCGAGAGCGGACCGTGGACCGGGCACTGCGACTGCCGATCCAGACCGTCGAGAAGGTCGGTAAGGGCGATCT
>NZ_BAAILK010000026.1:256190-284102 GCF_054589475.1 Rhodococcus sp. no. 34 | reverse complement strand
GCTCTCGCGTGTCGGCGACGACGTGTCGGTGATCGCCAAGGCCGTGTCCGACGTGGTTCCCGGCATGATCGCGGCGGTTCTGCTCGTGGCTCTGAGCATGGTGACCATGCTCGGACTCGACTGGCGACTCGGTCTGGCCGGAATGGTCGCGCTGCCGATGTACGCGCTGGCGCTCAAGTGGTACCTGCCACGCTCGGCTCCTGTTTACGCAGCCGAGCGGGTAGCGATGGGCGCTCGTTCACAAGCGCTGATCAGCAGTCTCCAGGGTGCGAAGACGGTCCGCGCGTACAGCCTCGAGAAGGAACACCTCGGGCAGATCGATGCGGCGTCGGCAAAAGCGCGCGATCTGGCAGTCGGAGTGTTCGGCCTGTTCACGAGGTTCGCCGGTCGAGGTAACCGCGCCGAATTCGTGGGCCTGTCCATGATTCTCGTCGTCGGATTCCTGCTGGTCCGTGAGGACGTCGTGACAGTCGGCCAGACGACGACTGCTGCCCTGCTGTTCCACCGCCTGTTCAACCCGATCGGCTCGCTGCTCTACACCTTCGACGAAGTGCAGTCGGCCGGCGCCAGCCTCGCGCGACTGGTCGGCGTCGTCGAGATCGAGGAAACGGAGCCTTCGACGGATGCAGGTTCCGTTCCGGCCGACGGTTCGCTGCGTCTGGATGACATTCGGCACAGCTACGACGGCGGTCATGAGGTTCTCCACGGAGTGAGCCTCACACTGCGAGCGGGGGAGCGCGTGGCGCTCGTCGGTTCGACCGGAGCCGGAAAGACGACGCTCGCGGCGATCGCTGCCGGTTCGATCACTCCGACGTCGGGCCGGGTGTCGATCGGCGGTGTCCCGCTTGCCGACCTCGACGACCTACGACGCCACATCGCGATCGTGAGTCAGGAGGTCCATGTCTTTGCCGGACCCCTGATCGAGGATCTGAGATTGGCGGCTCCCGAATCCTCGGACGAGGACGTTGCCGCGGCACTGCGGACGGTCGGCGCGTACGAGTGGGTGGAGGCTCTCGACGAGGGAATGCTGACCGTCGTCGGCGAAGGCGGACACGAGATGACAGCGGCGCAGGCGCAGCAGTTGGCTTTGGCGAGACTGGTGTTGGCCGATCCCGCCGTCGCCGTACTGGACGAGGCAACAGCGGAGGCGGGCAGCGCCGGAGCGCGGGAACTGGAAGTGACTGCCGACGCCGCTACGGAGGGCCGCACCACTCTGGTTGTCGCACACCGGCTTACGCAGGCTGCGGGCGCCGACCGAGTGATCGTGCTCGAACACGGACAGATCGTAGAAGAAGGCCCGCACCGCGAACTGGTGTCCGCGGGCGGGCGTTACGCACAACTGTGGGCGGCCTGGGAAGGTCGCGACTGAGGGGTTTGTACTGGGTTTTGTACTGAGGGGGTCTGATCCGGCGATCAGGTGAGGTACCCGCCGCCGTGGGGGAAGAACTCGGCGGCGGTGTACTCGCTGCCGTCGTCGAGTCGGACGCGCTCGATCCGCAGTCCCTTGTTCTTGCCCGACCACGCGTCGGGGCCCGCGACGATCACCATGCCGTCGTCTTCCTGGATGAACACTCGGCCGGGGGTTCCGCCGTAGTGCCCGCGTGAGACGGACGCCTTCAGGATGCGGATGCGCTGGCCCTTGAACTCGGCGAAAGCGTTGGGGTACGGATCGGACTGTGCCCGGACGAAACGCTCGATGACCTCGGCGGGCCAGGACCAGTCGACGTGGCTGTCCTGCGGTGCGCGCTTGTGGAAGAACGTGGCCTGCGATCGGTCCTGCGCCGTCCAGTCGGTACGGCCGGACGCGATCAGATCCAGGGCGTCGAGTGTGATGGGGCCGATCATGTCGATCGTGCGGTGGAACAGATCGGTGACGGTGTCGGTCGGGCCGACCGTCGTCGAACGCTGCAGCACGATGTCGCCCGCATCGAGTTCCTCGTCCATCAGGTGCGCCGTGAGCCCGACTTCTTCTTCGCCGTTGATCAGAGCCCAGATGAGCGGGGAGAATCCCGTGTACTTGGGCAGCAGCGAATCGTGGATGTTGAGGGTGCCGTACTTGGGTGCGTCGAAGACCTCCGCAGGCAACCAGGTACGCCAGTTGTTGGCGACGATGATGTCGGGAGCTGCTTCGGCCAGCGCGGCTTTGAAGGCGTCGTCAGGCTTGTTCGCCACGTGAACGGGTACACCGTTCTCGGCCGCCAGATCTGCAACCGAGTCCGCCCACATCTGTTCGTAGACGTGTTCGCTCTTCGGGTGTGTGATTGCCAGCACGACCTCGTGATCGGAGTCGATCAAGGCCTGCAGGGTACGGTGGCCCCAGGTTTGGTATCCGAGCGTAGCGACTCTCAACGGGGGTCCTCCTGGACGAGCATGGGCTGGGGTTGCGGTCACACGACCGCCCATCAGCTTAGGCTATCCAACCAAAATTGTTGATCACACGTACGAGGAGGAAGGCTGACATGACGGTCGCCACAATCAACGGAATCCCCATCAATTACCAGGTCAAGGGTGATGGAGATCTGGTGGTGCTCATCATGGGGACCGGCAGCCCCGGCCGCGTCTGGGATCTGCACCAGACCCCGGCGCTGGTGGCCGCCGGCTACCGAGTCTGCACCTTCGACAACCGCGGAATCGCACCGTCCGGCGAGAGCCTCGGCGGCATCACGATGCCCGACATGGTCGCAGACACCGCCGGACTGATCGAGCACCTCGGTGGCGGTCCGGCCCATGTCATCGGCACCTCGATGGGCTCCCGGGTGGCGCAGGAACTGACGCTCGCCAGGCCCGATCTGGTTCGCAAAGCAGTGTTCCTCGCCGGCCACGCCCGGATGGATCATTTCCAGCAGGTCCTGACCGAGGGCGAGCGCCAGTTGTTCGACAGTGGCGTCGCTCTGCCGGCCAAGTACCGTGCCGCAGTGACCGCGGTGATGAACCTCTCGCCGGCCACGCTGGCAGACGATCACTCGGCGCGCGACTGGATGGATATCTTCGAGTTCACCGGCGGCGCAACGTCACCGGGTGTTCGCGCACAGCTCGGTATGGACCGCGCCTTCGATCGACGGGGTGCGTACAAGTCGATCATGCGCCCGTGCCTGTCCGTCGCTTTCGCCGACGACCGCATGATCCCGCCCTACCTCTCCCGCGAGGTGGCGGACTGCATCGCGACGGCGTCGTACGAAGAGATTCCCGACGCCGGGCACTACGGCTACCTCGAGCGTCCGGAGGCCGTGAACAAGGTGCTGATCGACTTCCTGGCGAAGTAGTTTTCCGCACGCGAGAAAGGGCCTGACCTGCTAACTGCAGGTCAGGCCCTTCTCATGTTTCAGGCCAGTGCCAGGAACAGCTTCTCGAGTTCGGCCTCGGTCATCGGTTCCTGACCTTCCGCGCTGTCACCGCTCAGGCATTCACGCAGCCCGGAAGCGACGATCTTGAACCCTGCTCGGTCCAGCGCCTTGGACACGGCGGCGAGTTGCGTGACGACGTCCTTGCAGTCGCGGCCGTTCTCGATCATCGAGATGACCCCGGCAAGTTGGCCGTGGGCACGACGCAGTCTGTTCAATACGAGCGCAATGCTCTCTTCGTCGCCGGTCATGGTGGCCCCTTCTCGAGTGTTCGTGCTGCGGTCAAGGGTACCCCTGGGGGCATGTCACTGCTTGATTCAGTGTTTGATCCGACTGCGGTGTCAGATCAGCGAGTCGACGGCCGCGCGCAACTTGACGGCTGCGTCGGCTGCCACGGACTCGAGGCCGGGTTCGCCGGAAACCTGAACCATGAGAGCAGGATTCATCGCTTCGACGAAGAACGAATTCTCGGTAGTCGTATCTTCGCGGACGACGACGTTGCACGGCAGCAGGAGGCCGATCTGACGATCCACCGAAACTGCCCGATGGGCCAACGGCGGGTTACAGGCACCCAGGATCAGGTACTTTTCCATGTCCTCGTCCAGCTTCGCCTTGAGTGTTGCCTGCATGTCGATCTCGGTCAGGATGCCGAAGCCCTGCTCGGCGAGAGCGCCACGCGTGCGGGTGACGACGTCGTCGAAGGTTCCGGTGACCTTGGTTGCGATCGCTATCGGTTCTGTGGGTGTTGTCATTGCGCACTCCTCGTCGTGGGCTGTCACTGTCGCCGGCTTTGATTTCTCTTGTCCCCATCATACCCCTGGGGGTATGAGTAGGACAGTGATGTCGGGTACACGATCAACCATGCGAGAAGCTGATGTTCGGCAGGACGCGACGCAGCCATGCCGGCGCCCACCAGGCTGCCCGGCCGGTGAGGCGTAGGAGAACGGGCAGCAGCACCAAGCGGACGAGCACTGCGTCCAGGAGGACAGCTACGCCGAGAATGATGCCCATTTCCTTGGGTGGCAAGGGATCTGCGAGCGCAAAAGTGAAGAAGACCGCAACCATCACCGCTGCTGCCGCCGCAATGACCCGACCTGAATGCGCGAGGCCGTCGATGTGTGCGATCGCGGGGTCGCCTGTGCGTTCGTAGTGCTCCTTGGCACTCGAAAGCAGGAACACGGTGTAGTCCATCGCGATCGCAAAGATCATGGCGAAGAAGAAGACCGGACCCCACCCGTTGAGAAACCCCTGGGGATCGAAGCCGAGCAGGCCTGCTCCGTGGCCGTCCTGGAAGATCAGCTTCGCGATTCCGAATGCGGCCCCAGTGGACAGCAGGCTGACCAGCGTGCCGATCAAGGCGATCAAAGGCGCCTGGAGGGCGATCAGCAGCAACAGGAATCCGAGC
Source organism: Rhodococcus sp. no. 34 (assembly GCF_054589475.1). NCBI lineage: Bacteria > Bacillati > Actinomycetota > Actinomycetes > Mycobacteriales > Nocardiaceae > Rhodococcus > Rhodococcus sp. no. 34. The sequence continues at coordinate 279,356 of NZ_BAAILK010000026.1, read as the reverse complement.
GTCAGAATCACGACCACGACGATGGGAAGGTAGTCGTCGAGTGCCTGCTGAAGGTCGAGATTTTCGGCCGGAGCGCCGCCGACGAGCGCCGATTCCGGCAGTTGCGACCGAAGGTCGGCGAGGACGGTTTCCATCGCAGGATCTGACGGGTCGACGGTGGGAACTGCTTGCAGCATAACAAGATCGGACCCGTCGGCAGCTTGTTGCGCTGGCGTGACCATGGCCACGCCGTCAACGCTCATGGTAAGACGTGAGGTGTCGGCTGCATCGTCGGCGGACGTGACGATCTGCAACATCCCCGGGGCGCCGTCCCCGAATTGCTGCTGCACCAGTTCATAGCCCTGGCGAACCGGGGCGTCCTCGGGAACCACGGCGATGGAGGGCATTGCCACCTTCAGTCCGAAGACCGGAACAACGAGTGCGATCAGGATGAGTAAGGCGCCGAAGCCGAATGGCCACGGGTGCTTGTGCAGCAATGATGCCCAACCTGCGAACATCGGGGAGCGGTGCTGCTGGCGCTTTGCATACGGTAGAGAACCGCCGTTGACCTTCGCGCCGATCCTGCCGAGCACGGCAGGCAACAGGGTGAGTGTTGCGGCGAGAACGAAGATCACAGCGAGCATGATTCCGACAGCCATCGTGCGTACGGCCGGGGCTGGAACGATGAGAACCGCAGACAAACTGACCAGAACTGTGAGGCCGGAAAGGACCACAGCCTTGCCGGCGGTGTCCATGGTTTGAGCCACGGCGGCCCTTGGATCCGGATCGGCTCGCAATGCATCCCGGAACCTGGCGACGAGGAAGAGTGCGTAGTCGATGCCCAGCGCGAGAGCGAACATCATCGCGAAGTTCATGGCCCACACGGAAATCGGCGTGATCTCGTTGAGGATTACAAGCCCACCCGCCGAAGCGACCAGGCCCGCAAGCGTCAGCAGTAGTGGTAGACCCGCGGCAACCAGGGAGCCGAAGGCCAACACCATGATCGCGAGAGTGACGGGCCACGACATCATTTCGGCTTTGATCATGGCTTCGTGATTGGCCTTGTTGAAATCGCTCCACAACGCCGACGCACCCGTCGGGTACACCTCGATCGTGTCGGTGGACAAGCCCGTGAGCTTCTTGCCGAGTTCGTCTACCGCGCTGACCATCTCGTCGGTACTCGCGTTGGCGCCCGCGACCATGACGCCGGTATGTCCGTCCGGGCTGATGGTCATACCGGGCTGCGGGGCGATCACTTCGCCGAAGCGAGGGTCCGCGGAAAAGATTTCCGTTGCCGCGGCCAGGGTTTGCTGCATCGACGGATCCGTGATGGGTAGAGAATCCGAGTGAACGACCACCTGTACTGCGGCGGAGGAATTTCCACCGAAATGCTGCTCGGCCAACTCGCGAACTTGCACGGATTCGGATCCGTTTGCCTGCCAACCCGCGCCGGCCAGAGAGGTGAACACGCTGGGTGCTGCGGCGCCGAGTGCGATCAACGCGATCAACCAGACGCCGACGACGAGGCGGGTGTGAGTCGCCATCGATCGACCGAGACGCGCAAGTATGCCGTCGGCTCGGGTGGGTGGGTCCGCGGTGACTGTTCTGGTCGCTGACATCTTCACTCCTGATACGGGTGGGGGTATTCCTGTCCGTCACCTGTATACCCCCAGGGGTATCGATCTGTCACATTCGAGGGTTCTCTATGCTGCTGGGGGCACCGTCCGATCTGAAACGGTGAAACGGATATGGGAGAGCAATCATGGACGCACGCGACTGGGACGAGCGATACCGAGCGGTGACGGAGCCATGGGGAGTCGACCCGGCGGGAACCGTCGCAACAAGAATTTCCGATCTGAGACCGGGCACCGCGATCGATCTGGCCTGCGGCGACGGCCGTCACGCGCGGTGGATGGCTGGGCAAGGTTGGTCGGTGACTGCGGTCGACTACTCGTCGGTGGCGATCGATCTGGCACGGGCGAGTGACGGGGACAAGGCTGTCGACTGGCAGGTCGGCGACGCGACCGAGTGGCAGCCGGAAGGGCTGGTCGACCTGGTGTTGGTCAGCTTTCTTCACCTCGAGGTCGACCATCTGGCCGCAACCTTGAAGCGCGTCGGGGAGTGGCTGACGCCCGGCGGACGGGTCCTCTATTTGGGGCATTCCATCGAGAACTTCCATCGTGGTGTGGGCGGTCCACCCGAACCGACCATTCTGCCCGGTATTTCCGATCTCGCTCGCGCTGCGGAGGGATCGAGGGTCTATGCCCTCGAACATGTCGTTCGGCCGCAAGACGGTAAGACAGCAATTGACGTTTTGATCGAATTCGGTCCGTGGGAACAGGTCTGACCAGGGCGGGAGCGCACCTTCACGTTCCTGGGTAGCCTACCCTAAACTTGCGAGGGTGTTCGTCGTTCGATGAGCATGAACGACGATGATCGGATTCTTGATGTCTGACCACTCTCAGGTAGCTCACCCGGCGGTATCGGGCGGTGCCGATCTGGACGCAGCGCTCCCGGCGACGGCCGCTCAGCGTGAGGTGTGGGTTGCTCAGAACGTCGATCCGAGCAGTCCGGTCTACAACATCGGACTTGTCGTCGAGGTCGACGGCACGATCGACGTCGAGCGCGCGGCAGCGGCGATCGAGGCCAGCGTCGGACGCGTCGAAGCGCTGTTCGTGCACTTCGAGGTCGATGCCGACAACCAGCTGATCCAGGTGCCGATTCCGGATGCGCGCTGGGACGTGGAAATTCTCGACCTTCGGGCCGAGGCGGATCCCGATTCGACTGCGCAGTCGTGGATGGACACCGACATGGCTCGGGTCTTCGGTCCGGACGATCTGCTGTTCCGCCAGGTGCTTCTGCTGACCGCTGACGACCGAGTCATCTGGTATCAGCGCTATCACCACAGCGTGGTCGACGGGTACGGCATCTCGCTCATCGTCGCCGACGTCGCCGAGCGATACGACGATCCGAATCTCGGGACTGCCGCGCCGCAGTGGTCACTCGACGCCGTGGTTGCAGCCGATCTGGATTACCGGAACTCTCCGCGATTCCAGACCGACCGTCAGTACTGGGTCGAACGCGTTGAATCGGGACCGGAAGCGACGCGGATTCTGCATGGGCAGGTGGATGATTCGCTGCCGCCGATCTCGGCGATACTCACGCTCGACGCTGATCGCGCGGCACAGCTCTACCGCTATGCGGCCGACGCCGGGATTCGACGAACTCGCCTGCCCATGGCGGCGCTGATCGCGTACATCGCACGAACCACCGGAAAGCACGACGTTGTCGTCTCGGTACCGATGGCCGCTCGGGTGGGGCGCAACATGCGTCGCACTCCTTCGATGGCGTCGACGATTTTGCCGCTGAGTATTCGGGTAGAACGCTCGGAAACCATCGGCCAGTTGGCAACTCGTCTCGACACCGCCCTGGTCTCGATTCTCAAGCACGGGCGCTACCGAGGTGAGGATCTCGCTCGCGACATTCGGGCGATCGATCCCGACCGTCAGGTCTTCGGTCCCGGCATCAACTCCATGATGTTCGAACACACACTCACCTTCGGCGGATGCCCGGTGCGCGTGCGTAATTCGGTAACCGGTCGAGTCAGTGACCTGGATCTGAGTGTGCGCGGTGGTCAGGACGGGGAGCCGATCGAGATCGACGTCCGCGCCCCGGCCGGATTCGACAGGGAGTTGGCCGATCACACCGCCAGAATCGAACAGTTCCTCGATCGATTCGTAGCAGAGCCGCAGCTTCCGATCTCGGCACTCGACCCCATGTCGCTCGCGGAGAGAGAACTCGTGCTCCACGGGTGGAACGACACCGCAGAGCCGCAGCCCGTCACGACGGTGCCGGATTTGTTGCGCAGCAGCTTCTCTGTCGATCGGGGCGTTGTCGCCGTGGTCGACGGGGACGTCCGGCTGACGTACGGCGAACTCGAAAGTCGGGTATCACAGCTCGCCGCGCACTTGATCTCTCGCGGTGTCGCGACCGAAACCGTTGTGGCGATCGGGCTTCCGAGATCCGCCGAGATGGTGGTGGGGTTGTTGGCCGTCATGTGTGCCGGTGGTGCCTTCGTGCCACTGGATCCGTCATGGCCTGCCGAACGCCGCGAATCGGTACTTGCCGACGCGGGCGCCACACTGGTGCTCACCTCGGACGGTGTAGACGACTCCGTTCCGGTCGATCTCTCCGCGTGGGCGTACGAGGACGGGCCCTCGGACCTATCCGAGACAATGACCTCCGACATTCGTATTCACGGTGCCCAACTCGCATACGTCATCTTCACGTCCGGTTCGACCGGACGTCCGAAGGGCGCCATGATCCGCCACGAGGCAATCTGCGCAAGGTTGCTGTGGCAACGGGAGCGGATTCTCGGGTTCGGGTCCGGCGATGCCTCCTTGTTCAAAGCCCCACTCTCGTTCGACATCTCGATCAACGAGATCCTGCTCCCGCTCGTCTCCGGCGGTCGATTGGTGATCGCGAAGCCCGAGGGGGAACGCGACCCGCAATACCTGCTCGACCTGATCGCCGGAGAATCGGTCACCTTCGTCTACCTGGTCTCGTCCATGCTCGACATACTGCTGGACCTGGCGAACGAGACCGATCAGCTCGATTCGTTGAAGCACGTGTGGTGCGGCGGTGAGGTTCTCACGCCTGAACTCTTCGACCGGTTCCGTGCCCAACTGTCCACGACGCTGTATCACGGCTACGGGCCGGCAGAAGCGACCATCGGTGTCTCCCATGTGATCTACCGAGAGGACGCGGAACGAATCGCGACCTCCATCGGGCGGCCGAACCCCAACACTCGCCTGTACGTGTTGGACGGCGACCTGCAGCCGGTTCCGATCGGCACCGGCGGCGAACTCTACGCCGCGGGCTTCCTGCTGGGACGCGGATACGTCGGCGCGTCGGCGCTGACCGCATCTCGCTTTGTCGCGGATCCCTTCGTCTCAGGTGATCTGGCCGGATCCCGGATGTATCGCACCGGTGACTTGGCCAGATGGACCGACGACGGCACCCTCGACTTCCTCGGACGCACGGACAATCAGGTGAAGATCCGCGGCATGCGCCTGGAACTCGAGGATGTCGAAGCCGCCGTGATTTCGCACCCCGCAGTGCGTCACGTGGCAGTTCTGGTGCGCCAAGCACCAACAGGTGCAAAGTATCTCGCCGCCTACGTGAGCGCAGCGTCGGGGACGAACCTCGCGATCGACTCACGTGAGCTTCGCGAGTGGGCTGCGAGCAAGCTGCCCGACTACATGGTCCCGACCACCGTCACCGTCCTCGACAAGTTTCCGCTCACGGCAAACGGCAAACTCGACCGTCGCGCGCTACCCGAGCCCGATCTCGCCGAACTGAGTGCACATGTCGCCGCGAGAAACGAAGTCGAACAACAGTTCTGCACGTTGATCGCGTCGGCAGTCGGCCTCGATTCGGTCGGCGTTACCGACGACTTCTTTGCACTGGGCGGCGACAGCATCGTCGCGATCTCACTCGTGACCGCGGCTCGTGCTGCCGGTTTGTCGATCAGTCCTCGCGAGGTGTTCCAACTGCGCACCGCCGAGGCTATGGCGCGTGCCCAGTCCTCCCGAGTGGCTGAGATCGTCGACCACGCGGACCAACCGATCGGCCACGTAGCTACGACGCCGATTGCCGCCAGGGTTCTCGGAGTGTCGGACGCAGTACGAACCTTCCACCAGCGAGCGCTGATTCAGACGCCGTCAGCCTTGACGTCCGAGCATGTCCAGGCGGCGCTCGACGCCCTGGTGGCGCGCCACGATGCACTTCGTGCGACGTTGACGCCCGAAGGAAGACTGCTCGTCCCGGAGACAAACGAAGTGGCTGTGGTCTTCGAGACCCGTGCACTACCGGCACCGCTCGAAGAATGCGGACCGCTGATCGTCGCCGAGACCGAGCGAGCTGTCGGCCGTCTGAATCCGGCCGACGGCACGATGGTCAGCGCTGTTCTGTTCCGCCCTGTGACCGGTCCCGGACGGCTGTTGCTGGTCATCCACCACGCGGTGGTCGACGGCGTCTCGTGGCGCATCATCCTCGAGGACCTCGCGCGCGCCGGCATCGCAGCGATGAATGGCGACGAACCCGCACTCGCTCCGGTCGGCACGTCGGTGCGAAGGTACGCCGAACTCGTCTCGGATGCGGTCGGAGCCGGGCGACTGGACTCGGAAATCGAGTTCTGGGACTCGGTGACGTCCGCACAACGGGCATCTCTCGGCCGTCGGGCACTCGACCCGGCAGTTGACCTCGCGCGCACCGCTGCAGCGCGGTCGATCACCCTACCTCCAGAACTTGCAGATCAGCTGTTGGGCAGTGTCCCACGGGCGTTCGGAGCCGATGTGAGCGAAGTGCTGGTCACCGCACTTGCCGTGGCGCTGACCCGTTGGAGCGGTGCCGGATCGGTGACGATCGACCTGGAGGGGCACGGACGCGACGAGGACATCGTTCGCGGTGACGGCGCTGCGCACGTCGACCTGACTCGTACCGTCGGATGGTTCACCACAGTGTTCCCGGTGGCGCTCGAGATCGGTACAGCCGCTCCGGATCTCGAAGCGAGCGGCGAGTTGGCGGGGGTTCTCAAGAGCGTCAAGGAGCAACTTCGACGCGTCCCCAACGCCGGCTTCGGGTACGGAGCATTGCGATACCTGGGCAGCTCGGATCAGTTGGGTAGCGTCGCAGCGCCGGAGGTGGTGCTCAACTACCTGGGACGTACTGCCGCAGCGGAGGGGGACTGGTTCCCGGTGTCGATGGACGGTGCTGCCGATCCGTCCATGCCGCTGGGACACGCGTTGTCTGTCGACGTCGTAGCCGAGGACGCCGCCGGTGGACCACGACTGCGAGCCACCCTGACCTGGGCGTCGAACATCTTCCTGCGTAGCGACATCGACAGGTTTGCGCGGTTGTGGCTGGACTCGCTCGAGGCCGTGTCCGGGCTCGCAGCCTTCGGCGGAGCCACACCCTCGGACTACCCTCTGGTGGCGCTCGCTCAGGCAGACGTGGACGGGTTACCGAAGGCTGAAGAGATTCTCCCACTCACTCCGCTGCAGGAAGGGATCTACTTCCATTCGGCGTTTGCCGATCCGGGGGCCGATCAGTATGTCGTGCAACAGGTTGTGGAACTGACCGGAGCCGTGGACAGTGCGGCGTTGCGCCGCGCGCTGCAATCCGTCGTCGATCGGCATGAGGCGCTGCGCACCGGATTCTCGGTCCTGGGTGACGGCCGGGTCGTGCAGGTGGTGCACCCGAGCGCTGTCGTGGAGATGGCGGTAGTCGAGGTGGCCGGCGCCGATGTCGATGAACTGCTTTCCGCCGACCGCGCGCGCGGGTTCGACCTGGCGCAACCGCCGCTCGTCCGTTACACGCTTGTCCGTGCCTCTTCGGAGAAGTACCTTCTGCTGCAGTCGATTCACCATGCGGTCGCAGACGGATGGTCGGTTCCGGTGATGCTGCGGGAGCTGATGGCGTCGTACAGCGTTGGCGACTCCGGCGTGGTGCTCCCGACTCCGGCGCCGTACCGCAGCTATCTCGAATGGTTGGCCGGCCACGATCACGAGGCCTCGGCAGCGGTGTGGAGAGAAGCGCTGAACTCTCCCGGGCCCGCGGTCGAACTTCCCGCGCCGAGCGCGGGCAGCAGCGGCGTCTGTGCCACCCGAGTCGAGCTGTCCGACAGTGATACTCGCGCACTGGCGATCAACGGACGCTCCCATGGCCTGACGCTGAGCACGCTCGTGCACGGCGCCTGGGGGCTGGTGCTCGGCCGAATGACCGGCCGAACAGACGTGCTGTTCGGATCGACCGTATCGGGACGCGGTGGAGACCTGCCCGGGATCGAGTCCATGGTGGGCTTGTTCATCAACACCGTGCCGGCTCGGTTGCGGTTCGATCCGGCAGAGACAGCCGCGCAAGCGCTTTCCCGTTGGCAGAGGGAACAATCGGAACTACTCGACCATCAGTACCTGGGGTTACCCGAACTGCGACGGACCGGCGGACTGGAGCAGGACTTCGAATCACTCGTCGTGTTCGAGAACTATCCACTCGGTGACACGGCAATCGCTGATCCGACGAACTCGGTGCGACTGACGGGAATTCGATTCGACGAGCGACCGGCCTACCCGTTGACCCTGATCGTCGTCCCCGGCGATCGATTGGCGTTGGAGCTCAAGTACGACGCTGCTCAGGTGGACGGCGACGCCGCTGCGTCGCTGGCCGAAACTCTCGCAGTCGTACTCACCGAGCTCTCGCGCGATCTCGATCAGGTCATCGGCCGGATCGCGCTGGCACCCGCACAGCCGGGGAGCGTCGGCACGGCCTTGGATCGGCCGCGCGCAACGCTGACCGAGCTGCTGAAGGATCAAGCCGGGCGTACGCCCGAAGCCACCGCAGTGATCTTCCGTGAAGAGTCGTTGACCTACGCCGAACTTCACTCTCGCGCTGATCGTTTTGCGCATCTGCTGCGCGAACGTGGCGTCGGACGCGAATCGTTGGTAGCGGTGGCCTTGCCTCGCTCTCCTGATCTGATGGTCGCGATACTCGGCATCGGGAAGGCCGGGGGAGCATACGTTCCCCTCGACACCGGCTACCCGGCGGAGCGGCTGACGTACATGCTGGGTGACGCCGATCCTGTGTGTGTCGTGGTGTCGGAAGACTCTTCACTCGATTCGGGTTCGGTTCCGCGGGTGACGGTATCGGAGTCGGCGCAGTTCCCCGCCGATCCGCTGAGTGTCCCAGGATCGCCCGCGGATGCCGCGTACATGATCTACACTTCGGGTTCGACCGGTCGCCCCAAAGGCGTTGTGGTCAACCACGAGGGTGTGGTCAACCGATTGCTCTGGGCACAGCAGATACGTCCGATGGACGTCTCCGACCGGATGCTGCAGAAGACCCCGTCGAGCTTCGACGTCTCCGTTCCCGAATTCTTCTGGCCGTTCCTGGTGGGGGCAACTCTCGTGATGGCCGAGCCGGACGGGCACAAGGACCCTGGCTATCTGGCCGACGTCATCGTCGAACATTCCGTGACCCGAGTGCATTTTGTTCCGTCGATGCTCGACGTGTTTCTCGCGGAGCCGAAAGCAGCACTGTGCTCTTCGCTCGAGATCGTCAACTGCAGCGGCGAGGCACTGCCCGTTCACGTTGCGCGCAAGGTCTCCGAGATCCTGCCGAATACTCTGGTGGACAACCTCTACGGCCCCACCGAGGCCGCCGTCGACGTCAGTTGGCAGCCGTCGGTGCAGGAAACTCCGCCAGACGCCGTCAGCGTCCCGATCGGCGCACCTGCCGCCAACACCGGCCTGTTGGTTCTCGATCCCTACCTGCAGAACGTCCCGGCCGGTGCCACCGGTGAGCTCTATCTGGCAGGGCCACAACTGGCACGTGGTTACCACGGACGTGGGGGATTGACCTCCGAACGATTCGTGGCGAATCCGTACAGCGACGGCGGCTCGCGGATGTACCGGACCGGTGACATCGTGCGGTGGAATGCCGACGGCGTTCTCGAGTACCTCGGCCGTGCCGACGAGCAGGTGAAGGTTCGTGGATTCCGAATCGAACTCGGCGAAATCGAAGCGCAATTGGCGCTGTGCCCCGGAGTCACGGCAAGTGCCGTGATCGTCCGAACCGACGGTCCGAGCAACCGCGCACAGGTGGTCGCCTACCTGGTCGGAGATGCTGATGATGTTGCGGTTCGAGCTCAGTTGTTGTCAGTGCTACCGGAGTTCATGGTGCCAAGTGCCTTCGTGCGGCTCGAGTCGCTGCCGCTGAGCCCGAGTGGCAAGCTCGACCGAAAAGCACTACCTGCACCGGATTTTGCGGCACAGGTGGGCGACTTGACGGGAGTGGTTTCCTCGGTCGTTGCAGACCTCCTCGCCGGGCATTTCGCGACGGTTCTCGGACTGCCCCGTGTCGGGGTGCGCGACGATTTCTTCACTCTCGGCGGCGACAGTATCCTGGCGATCCGACTGGTCAACCTGGCTCGTCGTGATTCGGTAGTGCTGACCCCGCGTCAGATCTTCGAATTGCGCACTCCCGCTGCGATCGCTGCAGCGGTGGGTGATGTCGCCACCTCGGATGCCACCGTCACGGCCGACATCGGCGTGGGTGAGCTGGTTCCGCTGCCGGTGGTTCACCGCTTGTCCGAATGGACGGGTGGTACCGACCGCTTCAACCAGGCAGTTCTGATCCACTCTCCGGCAACATCTCTCGGTTCGATCACCGGCGCATTGCAGGCCGTGCTCGATCACCACGACGGACTTCGCCAAACCTTGATCCGACATGACCGCGGGATGTGGTCGGCGCGGATCGAGGAACCCGGTAGTGTCCGGGCAGCGAACCTGGTCGAACGCGTTGATGCTCGGGGACTGGATGACTCCGAGTTGCGAAGACTTGTCACTGAGCACTCCGAAGCAGCGACCAGTCGATTGGATCCGTCTGCAGGGCGGATGGTGTCGGTGGTCTGGTTCGATTGCGGCGCTGAGAGTCTGGGCAGACTCGCGATAGTCGCGCACCACCTGGTCGTGGACGGGGTTTCCTGGGGAACCGTGCTCGAGGATCTCGCGATGGCCTGGGTGGCAGTCGAAGCCGGAGAGCCCGCCGCACTGGATGCTGTCGGAACTTCGCTGCGTACCTTCTCCCGTACGGTGGCCGAACACGCATACAGTGCTCATCGATTCGCCGAACTCGATCACTGGCTGATCGTGACCGCTCCGGGCGCGCAGTTGATCCCCGACGCCGCGGGCGATGCCGTCGTATCCGGAGGCTCGAGGCGCACGGTCACGGTGGACGGAGCAATCTCCGAGGCAGCACTTGGATCGGTTGCGGCAATGGTGGGTGCCGAGGGAACGGATGTTCTGTTGGCAGCGCTGACGATGTCCGTCGATCGCTGGCGCCGCTCCACCGGCCGCAGTGAGCACGAATTGCTGGTCGATCTGGAAAGGCACGGCCGGGAGGAGTTGGTGGCGGGCATCGATCTGTCGCGAACAGTCGGCTGGTTCACCACGATTGCCCCGATGCGACTGCACGGCGGAATCGACCCGGTGGACACGCTACGCGAGGTGAAGGAGAGCCTGCGGGCGGCTCCGGACGGCGGTATCGGCTACGGGATGCTGCGATACGTGAATGCCCGCACGGCATCGACATTGGCGGGGCGCTCCGAATCTCAGATCCTGTTCAACTATCTCGGACGTACGACGACAGCTGGATCGACAGCATGGTCCTTGGCAGCGGAATCCGAAGCCTTGTCCACCGATCCCGACGCAGACATGGGAGGCCCGTACCGACTGATCGTGAATGTCGTCAGCGTGGATTCGGGGCTCCGCGCCGAGTTTGCCTGGGCAAGTGAAGATTTGTCCGAGGAGGACGCGCAGTCACTCTCCGACGGCTGGGTTTCGGCCCTCGGCGATCTGGCGGCTGCGGCCGCGCGTCACGCCGGGCCTCCCATTCTGACCCCGTCCGATGTGACGTTGCTCGACCTGAGTCAGACCGAGATCGACGCGATAGCCGATGCGAGTCCGGCAGGTGTCAGCAGCATCCTCCCACTCTCACCGTTGCAGGAAGGCCTGTACTTCCAAGCCGGCTACGCGGGCAGCAGCGACAGCAGCAGTGGTGGGGACATCTACACGGCACAGTTCTCGATGGACTTCGGGCACACCCTCGATGTCGACAGGTTGGCTGCGGCCGCCCGGACACTTCAACGACGAAATCCCACGTTGCGAGCGGGTTTCGTGAGCGAAGGGCTGAACGAGCCGGTGCAGTTCTTCAGCGCTGGACTCGATGTTCCGGTCGTCGTCCACGATCTCCGTGAACTCGACGACTCGGTTGCTCGTGAGCGTGCCGAGGCCGTCGCCGCCCAAGACCGAGTGACGCCATTCGACCTGACCGCGCCGCCGCTGTGGCGTATGAGTGTGCTGCATCTGCCCGGCGGCCAGGATCGTCTGGTGATCAACAGGCAGTTCCTGCTGTGGGACGGCTGGTCCAACGGCCTTGTCGTCAGTCAGCTTCTGGCGCTTTACGATACCGGCGGCGACGACAGCGCATTCGGCGAACCCGAGGGGTCGTTCGAGACATACCTCGCCTGGTTGGCCGATCGCGACGGTGCAGCCGCCGACGAGGGGTGGCGCGGAGCGCTCGCAGGACTCGAGGAGCCGACGCTTGTTGCCGAGCCTGCGCCCGGCGTCGAAGTTCAGCTTCCGGATCGCCGCGATGCGGTTCTGTCGGAAACGCTTTCGCATGCGTTGCGTGAGCGCGCTGCCGCGTCCGGCGTCACGTTCAACACGGTACTGAATGCAGCGCTGGCCCTCGTGCTGGCGTCGGCCACCGGTCGACAGGACGTCGTCTTCGGCTCCACGGTTGCCGGACGGCCGCCGGAGGTACCGGAAATCGACACCGTGGTGGGCATGTTCCTCAACACCGTTCCCGTTCGGCTGCAACTGGATCCGAACGAGAGCGTCGAGGAACTTCTTCGTCGGACACAGGCGGATCGACTTTCGCTGATGCCCTTCGACTACCTCGGTTTGGCATCGATCCAGCGTGTTTCCGAGCATCGTCAACTCTTCGACGTGCTGATGGTCTTGCAGAACTTCGTGGACGAGAGGCAAGTCCACGCGCTCAACGCCGCTCACGACGTGAGTGGAAGCGACAGTATCGATCACACGCACTATCCGCTGACTGTCGTGGTCACACCGGGTGCCACCGTCAACGTCAAGTTCGAGTTCCATCCGCATCTGGTGACCGCGCGCCGGGCCGAGGACCTACTGGGTCACTTCGTCGACCTGCTGCAGAGTTGGTCGCAGGACATGACGGGATCGGTTGTTGCGTCTCCGGTTCCCGCAGTAGCGCAGCAGACGCAGATCCGGGAGTTGCCGGAGCGCACCATTGCCGACCTGTTCGAAGAAGTCGCGTCGGCGCAACCGGACGACACGGCACTCGTGTTCGGGAAGCGCCGGATGACCTACGCCGATCTCGACGGCGAGATCAACCGGATGGCGCGGTTGCTGATCAATTGCGGCGCCGGCCCGGAAAAGATTGTCGCTCTTGGCCTACCACGTTCTGTGGACATGGTCGTCGCGCTCTTCGCGGTATTGCGCACGGGTGCTGCCTACCTACCCCTCGAACTCGACCATCCGGCCGAACGGTTGGCCGTGATGATCGACGACGCGGATCCTGTCGTGTTGCTGACAACCGTTTCGGCCTCACCGAGGTTCGAAGGTGCGGACGTCCGCACTATCGTGATCGACGAACCTGATACAGCAGCAAGGAGACTGACGATCTCGGCGCGGGCACTCTCCGCGTCGGAACTCGGAGCATTCGCCCCGGGGGCACCGCATCGACTCGACCACCCCGCGTACGTCATCTACACCTCCGGTTCGACCGGCAAGCCCAAGGGCGTGGTCACCGGTTACCGCGGCTTGACGAACATGCAGTTCAACCACCGCGAGGCGATTTTCGAACCCGTGATCGCCGCGGCGGGCCGGCGCCTGCGGATCGCGCACACCGTGTCCTTCGCCTTCGACATGTCGTGGGAGGAACTTCTGTGGCTCGTGGAAGGCCACGAGGTGCACATTTGCGACGAAGATCTGCGTCGTGATGCCGAGGCACTCGTTGCATACTGCGACGCACTGGACATCGACGTCGTCAACGTGACACCGACCTACGCGACGCACCTGATCGACAGCGGGCTTCTCGACGACGGTGTGGGACACCACCGCCCGCCGTTGGTCCTGCTCGGCGGTGAAGCCGTTCCGGATTCGGTGTGGAACAGGCTGCGCGACACCGAGGGAACCGTGGGCTACAACCTCTACGGTCCGACGGAATACACGATCAACACGCTCGGTGGCGGAACGTTCGACAGTGACACCCCGACCGTCGGCAAACCGATCTGGAACACGGCCGCGCATATTCTCGACGGCTGGCTGCGCCCGGTCCCCGATGGAGTTGCCGGCGAACTGTACATTGCCGGAGCCGGTTTGGCTCGCGGCTACCTCGGACGCTTCGCGCTCACGTCCGAGCGCTTCGTCGCAGATCCGGCTGGGACCGGAGAACGTATGTACCGCACCGGGGATCTCGTGCGGCGACGCGGTGACGGCAACCTGGATTTCCTCGGCCGCACCGACGATCAGGTGAAGATCAGAGGTCACCGCATCGAGCCGAGCGAAATCGTCTCCGTTCTCGAATCCGACGAACATGTGCGGCAAGCGGCAGTGGTGGTCGACGTCGGGGCAGGTGGAGTCAAGAGGCTCGTCGGCTACGTGACACCCGTGCAACTCGGCGACGGGCACGACTACCGCGCGCAGGCGCGAGTTCTCCTACCCGACTACATGGTTCCGGCCGTGGTGATCGAGGTGGAGACACTACCGATGACCGTCAACGGCAAGCTCGACGTCAAGGCACTGCCCACGGCTGATTCGGTGCTGGGGGAGCGGAGTGGGGAGTCGATCGCACCGCGTAACCACACGGAAGAGGTCCTCTGCGACCTCTTCTCCGACGTACTCGATGTGGGCGATATCGGGGTCGACGACAACTTCTTCGACCTCGGTGGGCACTCGCTTCTGGCCACCAAGCTGATCAGTCGAGCTCGGATCGCCATTCCGAACAGTCTGACCATGCGTGATCTCTTCGAAGCGCCGACGGTGGCGGAACTCGCGGAACGTATTGCGGCCGAGCAGGGATCGACGCGACCGGTACTGGTGGCGAAGCCGCGGCCGGACCACCTTCCTCTTTCTGCCGCTCAACAGCGATTGTGGCTGATCGGACAGATGGAGGAGAACTCCGCGGCCTACAATTTCCCGATCGTGCTCCGTTTGGACGGCGCACTGGACGCGGACGTCTTCGCCGCGGCGCTCGGCGACGTCGTGGAACGACACGAATCCCTGCGTACGGTGTTCCGGTTGGTGGACGGATCGCCGGAGCAGATAATTCTCGAATCGGCGACGATTCCGGTCGAGACAGTTCATCGAGACGAATCCGGTGTTGCCGGTGAAATTGCCGTGGCAGTGGGTCGTCCGTTCGACCTGTCTGACGAGATTCCGATCCGCGCACGTCTGATCCGGGTGGACGGTGCCGAGGTGGACGGTGCCGTAGTGGTCGTGATCGTCCTGCATCACATCACTACGGACGAATGGTCCGATCGGCCATTCCTGCGCGATCTGATGTCGGCATACTCCTCTCGGATCCAGGGCGAAGATCCAATTTTCGAACCGCTTCCGGTTCAGTACGCGGATTACACTCTGTGGCAACGGGAATTGTTGGGCAGCCCTGACGATCCGTCGAGCGTCCTGAGCACGCAGTTGGACTTCTGGGCGAAGAGTTTGGACGGAGCCCCCGAAGAACTGCTGCTTCCCGCCGACCGGAGTCGACCGGCCAGACCGAGTTTCTCCGGTGGTGCAGTGGTGACACGGTTGGGCGTGGAGACAACTGCTGCACTGCGAGATCTGGCGCGCGAGAGCCGGAGTTCGATGTTCATGGTTCTGCACGCGGCGTCGGCGGCGTTGCTGACTGCGCTCGGAGCGGGTGAGGACCTTCCCCTCGGCGCTCCCGTCGCCGGACGTAGTGAGCAGGGACTCGACGAACTGGTCGGCTTCTTCGTCAATACGATTGTGCTGCGCACGGATACGTCGGGTAACCCGACGTTCCGGGAGTTGGTGGATCGCGTTCGCGAGGGAGATCTCGAGGCCTTCGCCAACGCTGACGTTCCCTTCGAAACGGTGGTGGAGCGCCTCAATCCGTCGCGTACTTTGGCACGTAATCCGCTGTTCCAGGTCATGGTCGGCTATCACAGCCGCGAGGAGATGGGCGGCGATTCGTTCGAACTCGAGGAGTACACGGCGAAGTTCGATCTGGTGTTCAACTTCACCGAGTACCTCGGCGACGAAGGCTGCATCGACGTCCGACTCGAGTACGGCAGCGACCTCTTCGATCGCGAAACGGCACAGCGAATTTCGAACCGATTGGACTCGGTGATCGCGGCCGTCGTGGAATCGGCCGACATCGAGATCGGTGACATCGACATCTTCTTGCCAGGCGAACTCGAACAGGTTGTCACCTCGTTCAACGACACCGCCGTCGACGTGCCGGAAGAGACGTTCTACGACGCTTTCGCGCGTGGGGTCGCTGCTACGCCCGAGGCGATTGCGGTGCGCGACGAGGCGGGGCAGGCCACGTACCGCGAACTCTCCGAGCAGTGTGATCGGATCGCCGGCGTGCTGAATCGCCGCGGAGTGTCGGTCGAAGACGTGGTGGGGCTTGCCGTCCCGCGCTCGGTGGAAATGGTCGCGTCGGTCCTCGCCGTGCTCAAGCTGGGGGCCGCGTATCTACCCCTGGATTTGAGCCACCCGAGCGAGCGCATCACATACATGCTCACCGATTCCCGCGCCTCGGTACTTCTGTCCACTGCGGAGGAAAGCTCGCGGATCGAGGATGTGGTCGGCGTCGAGCGAATCCTCCTGGACGACCCGCTGATCCGTGCGGAACTGGACGAGGCAGTGATCGTCGAAACTCCCCGGCCACCAGTTGGCGTCAGCCACGCTGCCTATGTCATCTACACCTCGGGATCGACCGGCAAGCCGAAGGGAGCCGTCCTCTCCCATGACGGTATTCCGAGTCTTGTTGCCACAGCCGAGGTTCGGATGCGACTGGTACCGGGTTCGGTGGTGATGCAGTTCGCTTCGGTCGGCTTCGACGTCACGGTATTCGAGCTGGCGATGGCACTGTGCACGAGCAGCACCCTGGTGATCGTGCCGCAGAATGCACGAGTTGCCGGTCCGGCGCTGACCGATTTCATGACGAGCAATCGTGTCACCCACGCGATCATCCCTCCCTCGTTGCTGGCCGCTCTGCCGGCAGGATGTGAAGTGCCGCAGGGCTGCACCGTGTTGGTCGGAACCGAGACGGTGCCACCGGAGCTGATCGGGCGATGGGCGGAGCGGCTGAATTTGCTTGCCGCGTACGGACTCACCGAAGCCACGGTGAACAACACACTGTGGCAGGCGGAACCCAGTTGGAACGGTCCCGTGCCCATCGGAATCCCTGACCCCAACGAACAGGCGTACGTGCTCGACGATCAACTGCGTCCGGTTCCGCCGGGAGTATCCGGCGAGCTGTACATCGCGGGACGCGGCCTGGCGAGAGGCTATCTGGGCCGATTCGATCTGACGGCACAGAGATTCATCGCCGATCCCTTCACCGCGGGCGATCGCATGTATCGCACCGGGGACCGCGCGCGGTGGCGCACTGACGGGAACATCGACTTCCTCGGCCGCGTCGACGATCAGGTCAAGATCCGCGGTTTCCGAATCGAGTTGGGCGAAATCATCGGAGCTCTCAGTGCCCATCCTTCGGTGAAGCAGGCAACGGTCGTCGCGGATCGGCAGGGCGAAATCACGCGCCTGGTCGGTTACGTGTCACCGGAACCCGGTGTCGTCGTCGACACGACGGCAGTGCGGAACCTCGCGGCAGTGTCGTTGCCCGACTACATGGTTCCGACCATGGTTGTCGCCCTTGACGGTCCGCTGCCGTTGACGCCCAACGGAAAGCTCGACCGCAAGTCGTTGCCCACTCCGGACTGGTCGGAGCTGGCGGGTGATGTTGCTCCTCGCACGGCAGTGGAGTCCACGGTTGCGGCTGCGTTCGCGGAAATCCTGCAGCTACCGAGCGTCGGAGTCCACGACAGTTTCTTCGAACTCGGCGGCCATTCGATGACTTCGATGAAACTGGTCGGTCGCATTCGGGAAGCGTTCGGCGTGGACGTCAGTATTCGAGACGTATTCGACGCGCCGAGTGTTGCGGAGTTGGCGGCCGTCGTCGCGCGTTCGGAAGGTGGGCGTCCGATCCTGGCGCCGGCGGTGAAACGTCCCGAGACGATGGGTCTGTCTGCGCCGCAACGTCGTCAATGGGAGTTGTTCCGCGTGTCCGGCGCGCAACCGCAAGCAAGCCACGCTCTGGCGCTGACCCTGAAATCGAAGATCGATCCGGAGATTCTCGGGCACGCCTTGGACGATGTGACTTCGCGGCACGAACCCCTGCGGACCACCTTCGTCGAGGTCGACGGCATCGTCGTGGCAAGAGAATCGGTGCGTCCGACTGTCGATGTGGTCGATGTCGGCGCCGGCGATGTGGGTCGAGTGGTGTTCGAACTGGCTCAACTTCCGATGGATCTGCGTGAGCAATCACCGTTGCGGGTTCATCTGGTGCTTGGTGAAGACGGCTCTAGGACACTGCTTCTCGTCATGCACTACATCGCCGTCGACGAGTGGTCCGTAGTGCCGCTGCTGGGAGATCTGGTCTCTGCTTATGCAGCCCGGTCGCAGGGAGATCAACCGGTTTGGGACGAGCTTGCATTGACGTACGCCGATTACACTGTGTGGTCGGACGAGCTGTTGGGAGACCCCCGAGACGTCGACAGCCGAGCGTCGAAGCAACTTGCATATTGGCGGGATGCGCTCGACGGAATACCGACCAGTGTGAATCTTCCGTTGCCGGAAGGTGACTCGGAGCCTCGAGGTGACGTGATCGCCGTCGACATCGACGCGGGTCTGCACGCCGGAATCGACGCCCTGGCTGCGCGCACCGGCACGAGTATGTTCATGGTCCTGCAGGCCGCACTGGCCAGCGTTCTCACGAAGGCTGGGGCGGGTACTGATCTTCCCATCGGTTCATTGGTTGCGGGCAGGTCGGATCCCCGTCTCGAACCGATGATCGGATCGTTCTTCAATGTTGTTCTCCTGCGCACGGATACGTCCGGTAGTCCGACGTTTGCAGAATTGCTGGCTCGCATCCGGGAGAACAATCTGGAAGCGCTGAGCAATCAGGACGTCTCATATGTGTATGTCGAGCAGGCGCTGGGTAATCCGGCGTCCATGAGGCCTCAGGTGATGGTGATCCATCATCAACAGGCCGATTTGGACGGGCTCGGCGACTTCGGTTCTCTCGTACCGATTCCGGTGGGAGTGCCCGATGCGGATGTGACGTTGAGTTTTTACGAACCGGTGGGCGATGGGCCTGTCTTTGCAACTCTCGGGTTCCGTGCCGACCGCGTCGATGCGGGTGCAGTCCGCGTATGGGCAGGTCAGTTGGTCGACGTGATCGAGGCTGCAGTCGCCGCCGAAGGGGATGACGCGAGCGAGGGGGCGAAACTATGACATACGTCGCATCGCTCCGTGGGGTCGACCGCTATACGGGGGCTCACAGTGTTGATACCCTCACCTCATTAAGGGTAGCCTTTGCTACTTACTTCGGGACATCGATTGGCGGCCGTACCAGGTCGTTCCGTCGGGGATGGACTACCTGTAATGAGTGAATCACCAAGAGACTCCAGCGCCGAACCTGCCATTGTCGACATCGTCGGCGTCGGGTTCGGTCCGGCCAACCTCGCGTTGGCCATTGCTGTCGAAGAACACAATGCAAATTGTGCGGCCGTTGATCGGGTGAACGCGCGGTTCTTCGAAAAGCAGTCTCAGTTCGCGTGGCATCCCGGGATGCTGCTCGACGGTGCCACCATGCAGATCGCGTTTCCGAAGGACCTGGTGACGTTCCGGAATCCACAGAGCGGATACAGCTTCTTCTCGTATCTGTTCGAGCAGGGTCGACTGGTCGACTTCGTCAACCACCAGACCTTCTTCCCCACGCGCCACGAATTCAACGACTACCTGTGCTGGGCAGCTCGACGAGTCGACGCGGACGTGCAGTTCGGTACAACCGTCGACGGGGTCGAGGGCATCAAGAACTCCGACGGCGTTGTCGATCGCTTTGCGGTTCGCACCGCCGACGGTGAAACGGTGATCGCGCGCAACATCGTTGTCGGAGCCGGACTGAAAGAGCGGATCCCGGAGTGGGCGACGCCTTCGTCCCGGTGCTTCCACAATCACCAGTTCCTCTTCCATCTCGAAGCAATGCCGGAGCCCGTACACAACCGGTTCGTTGTTCTCGGCGCCGGCCAGAGTGCCGCGGAGATCGTCGACTACCTGCACGCGAACTACCCGAACGCCGAAGTTCACAGTGTTTTTGCCCGCTACGGCTACAGCCCGGCAGACGACAGCCCGTACGCGAACCGCATCTTCGATCCCGAAGCCGTCGATCAGCTGCACGGTGCAGACGCCGCGGAACGACGCCGACTGCTCGATCTGCACCGCAGTACCAATTACTCGGTCGTCGACATCGAACTGATCAACAAGCTGTATGCCACCGAATATCAGGAGATGGTTCGTGGGCCGCGGCGACTGTTCATGCGTCGGGCCTCGGAGATCACGAGTGCCGTGGAGACCGAATCCGGCATCGAACTGGCTGTCCGTAGCAATCTCGACGGCTTGACCGACACGCTGGCGTGCGACGCACTCATTCTGGCCACGGGTTTCACCCCGGCACCTCTGGACGATTTGTTGGGTGAACTCGTGCCGGATTCGTCCGTTCCGCGTAACGTCAGTCGGGATTATCGACTGGCTGTAACGGAGGACGTGACAGGCGGTATCTATCTGCAGGGTGGGACAGAACAGACTCACGGATTGACGTCGTCGCTGCTGTCGAACGTGGCAGTGCGGGCGGGGGAGATTCTGGCGTCGGTGCTGAGCCACCAGAACCGAACTGGTGCGCTTGCTAGTCTGGGCGCACAAGACACGTACGTAACGAGTGAGGCGAGATGAGCACTAACCCTTTCGATGACGAAGACGGCCGCTTCTACGTGCTGGTGAACGACGAGGACCAGCACTCGCTGTGGCCCACGTTTTCCGAGGTCCCCGCCGGCTGGCGCGTGGTGTTCGGCGAAGACAGCCGCAAGGCGTGCCTCGAATACGTCGAGGCGAACTGGACCGACATGCGTCCGAAGAGCCTGCGTGAGGCCATGGAAGCCGATCAGGCTGCCGGTGGAAAGCACGCAGTCGAGAGCTGATTCTCTCACCGCTCGGAACCCCCGAGTGAACAGAAAAGAGCTGGGCACCGTCAGGTGCCCAGCTCTTTCTGCTTGAACGACGCCTACTTCTCGGTGACGGGAACTCGACGCCTGCGCTTGCGGACCATCGGGCGACGTAGCGAGTCCACGCGCATCAGAATCCTTGGACGACGCAGCGTGCGCGCTCCCCATTCGCCGAGCGTGACGCCCGCGGCCAGGGCACAGCCGATGCCGAACGCCGACAGCAAGGCAGTCAACCCGATCAGTACCTGGTCGTTGAGCAGCGCGTACAGGCCTCGGTACAGCGACAGACCGGGGAGCAGGGGAGTGATGCCTGCGACCGCAACAACCAGCGGAGGCGTCAGTGCGCGGCGAGCCATCAGGCCACCGGCAAGACCGACCACGGTTGCGGCGATTGCGGCGGCGATCACGGGACCGACGTCGAGTGTCTGCACGAAGATCGACACACCACTGCCTGCCGCACCGCCCAGGAACGCCGCGGTGAGTGCACGCCGCTCGGCGTAGCAGGCGAGCGCGTAGAACACCGACGCACACGCACCGGAGAGCATGAGGATCGGCAACTGCGTGATGGTGGAGACTTCCACATTGATCGGTGGAAGCGTCGAACCCAACATCCCGGTCATTCGCAACGAGATTGCGACGCCCGCGATGATGCCGCCCGTCATCATCACCACTTCGAAGAATCGCGCGACAGCTGTAATGGGTGCACCCATGATCGCGTCCTGGACCGAGCCCACCAACGACAGCCCGGACAGCAGGACGACCACTCCGGCCGCGATGACCAACGACGGCCGGATACTGATCCCCAGCTGGTCCTGAAATGTATAGAGCGTGGCGGCGGGCGCAGCCGCGATGAGACCACCGACAACCTGCTGGAAGAAGAACGGTAATCCGAACCGGTTCAGTACGCGGTTGACTCGATCGATGACCATCGTCGTCAGAAACGCGACTGTGGCAACGAGGAACCCGCCGCCGAGCAGGACGGAGACCGAAGCCGCCATCGCAGCCCAGGCCATGGTCGCGGTCCATCGGTTGTACGGGTGCGGCGCCGTCGTGATGGCTGTGAGCGCGTCGTGCGCTTGGTCCGGTGTGATCGCCTCACGGCGGATACGACGTGTCAGACGGTCGACGGCCGCCAGCCGCGTGAAGTCCATCGAGCGGTAGTGGACGATGCGCATCGTGCTCGCCGGCGGTCGCGTCGGGCCGCGATAGGCAGAGAGCACAATCGAGTTGTAAGTGACGTCGACGTCACACTGGGCAAGGCCGTACGTGGCGGCGATGAACTGCACCTGCTCAGCGGTGTCCATGGCCGCGGTTCCGGATGCGAGGAGGACTTCGCCCACCCGAACCGCGAGGTCCAGGACCTCTGCGACGACGGCGTCGTCTGTCAGGTCGATCGGTTGAAGCGGTGCGGGAGCCGACGTGACCGTGTCGACGGTGGCTTGCCGGTTTCCCGTCAGGCGTGTGAGTACTTCGGTGAATTTCGCCATCAGGGGGCGGAGTGGGAGTTGCGCATGGGGCCCACGCTATCTAACGTGACCCGCGCGCGGCCACCGCGACGGCTTGGATATGATGGCTCCGCAAAGTCAGTCGCGGCGACGCGTCGGTCTTCGCCTCCTTAGCTCAGTGGTAGAGCACTCGCCTTGTAAGCGAAAGGTCGTCGGTTCAATCCCGACAGGAGGCTCCGAAAGAGGAGGCACTCACCAATGTGGTGGGTGCC
The DNA here is from genome assembly GCF_054589475.1 of Rhodococcus sp. no. 34. Classification (NCBI taxonomy): domain Bacteria; kingdom Bacillati; phylum Actinomycetota; class Actinomycetes; order Mycobacteriales; family Nocardiaceae; genus Rhodococcus; species Rhodococcus sp. no. 34. The sequence continues at coordinate 256,752 of NZ_BAAILK010000026.1, read as the reverse complement.
TCTGTATTTGCTGAGGTGCCGATAGGCGCCCGGTTCAGTTGGTCTCGGGCTTGTTCGTAGCCTGGCGCGGGTCGATCGCGCCGTCGATGTACTGCTGGGCGATCACTCGCAGTTTGACGTTGCTGCGCTGCGAGTCCTGGATGAGAATGCGGAAGGCTCGGTCGGCGTCCACGTGGTGGGTGCCCATGATGATGCCCTTGGCCTGTTCGATGACGCCTCGCGATTCGAGTGCTCGCTCGAGGTCCATCGCGTGCTTTCTGGCGATGTCGAGGCGCTGCGAGCTGTGCAGCGCGTAGGCCGAGGTCACGGCGAACAGTTGGAGCAATGCCACGTCGGCGCCGGTGAAACCTCGGAGGTCGTGGCTGTAGAGATTGAGGGTTCCGAGCGGGCGTTCCCGGCCAGGCAGTGGCATGGACAAGAAGCTGACGGCGCCGACTGCCTTTGCCGCGCTTGCGAATTGAGGCCACCGGCTGTGGGCTTCGCTGGCATGTGCGCGGACAACCGTTCCCGTGCGTGACGACGTCACACTCGGTCCGTAGTCCAGTCGGAATTGGATCGAGTC
>NZ_BAAILK010000026.1:237118-256118 GCF_054589475.1 Rhodococcus sp. no. 34 | reverse complement strand
GACGGTGCGAACAAGTTGGTGGGTGGCGGCGACGGTTCGGAATGTCGTGTCCGAACCGCCGATGGTAATTCCGGCCATGTCGGCGTCGGCGATGAGATCGACGGCATGCCTGCAGACTTGTTCGAGAAATTGCTCGGCCTGGGCATGTGGATCGAGGTGTGCGTACAGCGATTGCAGGGCGTCCGAGGCGGCGTCCAGGCTGTCCTGCGACGCGGAATTTCGGCCCCCGGTAGGGCCGCGGTGTCCTCTGGCGATGCGCGGCGCCGTCATTGTCTCAACCACCCTTCCCCATCACGTCGCAGGCATGTCCGATTCGTCTTATTGTTGCACCGGACTAACTGTTGTGCACTCTGTTTCGATGGACAAGTGTCTGATGGGGCGGACGGTTATGTGAAGTGGACTGCGTATGCCCAATCGTGATGTTTGATTCGGCCGTTAGCGGGTAGTGCGCCGATCTTGGAATTATGTTGTCCTGCAACAGTTAACGTGGAAACTGCGACCGGGGTACAAGTTTTCTCCGCAATGGCGCGCAGGTCACGAACTTGGCCTATTGTCAGCGCCAGCGCACAATCTTGTACGCGTAACCCGTAGATAGTGAAGGGGATACGACGATGAACGGACTGATCGCGGCTCTGAACAGTGGAATGACCGTTGGCTTGGCCAACACGATCCTGACTTTCGGCGGAATCATCATCAACCTCAACATCGTGATCAACAACTGACCGCGTAATCGGCGAGTAACCGTTTGTTATGCCGATTCGATCGGAAGGTCAGGCCCTGGGCGGTCGCTCTTGCTCTTGAGCCACCGATTGGGAAGTTTGCCGGCAAGTTCTCCGAGTGGACCGACTGCAGCGCTGAGGATTCCGACGGTTTCCTGAAGGACCTCGATGCTTGCGCTCATCCGCTCGAGGTTGGGAGCGAGGGAAGTCAAGGTGTCGGACAGTGCAACGATCTGGTCAAGCGGGCCGCCTTCGGCGATGAGCCGTTCGAAGGCGCCGTTCTCTGCCAGGAGTGTTTCGAGGATGCCGTTCTCGGCCAGTGCGCGATCGATGACACCGTCCTTGGCAGTCAGGCGTTCGACGGCACCGTCTTGCGCTGTCAGGCGTTCAAGCGGACCGTCCTCCGCCATCATTCGGTCGAGGAGACCGTCCGGCGCGAGCAAGCGTTCCAATGCGCCGTTCTCGGCGAGCACCCTATCCAGCGGTCCGCCGGGGGCAAGAAGTCTTTCGAGTGGTCCGCCGGGAGCGAGTAGTCGTTCGAGAGTGCCGTCGGGTGCAGTCAGTTTGTCGACCGGGCCGCCGGGGGAGAGAAGTCGATCGAGTGGCCCACCGGGGGCCAAGGCCTGCCCGATGGGCCGATCGTCAGCGGTAAGCGATGACAACTGCTGGATCATCTGCATGGGTCCGCGGGGGCTTGCCAGGCCAGCAGCACCCGCCGTCACGGCGCCTGTATTACCGACGGCGATACGAACTGTCGTGACCGTCAGCTCGGCGATTCCCAAACTGATCTCTGCGGCTGCAATGCCCGCGCGTAGGGGAAGCGTGAGCATCTCCAGCAGTTTCATGCGTTAACTGTAACCGGTAACACACAAACACTCACCAGGATCGCCGGTCAGTGAAGGACCTTCAGACCGACCACACAACCGACGATGCCGAGGATCAGCAGAATCTTGACGACCGACGTGGACTCCGCACCGGTGATCATCGCGTATCCGACGGTCAGGGCGGCGCCGATGCCGACCCAGACCGCGTACGCAGTTCCGATGGGAAGGGTGCGCATTGCATACGCGAGGCCGGCCATACTGACGATCAGGCCGAGGATGAAGACAACGGTGGGTGACATCTTGCTGAATCCGTCGGACTTACCGAGTGCGGTAGCCCAGACAGCTTCGAAAAGTCCGGAAATGACGAGCACGATCCATGCCATGGTGAACAACTCCCAAGGCACCGTCTTTTCGCTGGCCGGGTACGGTGCGCTCGTCCGGATGTCGTCGTTGACCACCCAACCATAGCAACAGAATTCTGCGTTCCGACCCGATCAGCTGGCGATTTAGGTCACCACCGCCGGTCGAACCCGCTTCAGATGGATGCTCGTCACGGCCACCACGATCGTCGCCGTCGCAGCGAGAACAGCCAGAGGAATCGGCGTGTTCACGGCGGCCGGTCCGTGTTCGACGAGCGGACCGGTAGACCACCCGAATTCCCGCGAGCCCGGGTCCAAGAAGGTCGGTGAAACCGAGAACAACGTGAAAGCGACGGGCAGCATCGCCCCGCTCGAGACTGCTTCGACGGCAACAGGCATGCATGACGTGACGGCCAGTCCCAGCGCAAGTGGGAGGATTAGGACGTAGGCAACCGTGGTCGGGGCGGCATCCAGCAATCCCGAGAGTGCAGTCACGGCAAGGAGTCCCAGCCCGAGTTGCGGCATCGGACTTCTCCAGCCGACGACGACGCCCAACGCCAGGGCAGCAGCTCCCGCGGGCATCGCCCAGGTCCAGTCGGATGGAAAGGAAATCGAGCTGACCGAAACCGCGCTGACTGCCAGTCCGGCGAGTACGAAACGACCGTCGTGTGGCGGCAACCGCCAAGCCAGTGCGACGGTAACGGCAACCGCCATTACCACCGCGATCACCCAGGACCCAGGTGATGTCGTCGAGCCCAACCACACATAGAGAGCCGTGAATACCAGGGGCAGAACAACTCCCAGCCTCACCAGGCGGGCGTCGATGTCGCCCGGCTCCTGATTCGGTCGTGCGAGTGCGGCGACTCCACCCACGAGAAGAGTTGCGGCGAGCAGAATCCAGACGGGAACCGTGGACGGCACGGGGTAGGAATCGCCCGGAAGTGTGAGCGACCACCTGGGGACGCGATCGCGCCATAAGTCCGCTGCGCCGAAGTACAGGGTCGTCGTGGTTACGCCGAGTCCGAGAGCGGTTTGTGCTCCGCGGTGACCCTTCGTCGGAAATGCCGCTGCCGCGAGGAAAGCGCCTGCTCCGATTGCGTTCAGAGTCACCGAAATCTGGGCGGAGACGGGGACGAATGCAGGTAGCGCGATAGCGAGGGCGCCGACTACAGCGAAGACACTCGCGAGACCGCCACGTCCCCAGCGATGCAGTAGCGCTACGCCGACGGCCGCAACCACCGCGGCAGTTGCTCCCGCCCACTGCGGCGTGATCACCACCGAGATAACGCCGGCGTCGGAGAAGGAGAAGTCGTCAACTCGGGACTCGGCCACTGCGTACGCGGCTACCACACCGCCGACCAGCGCGGACGCCACCGAAACGTAGAGCTGAGCGATTTGAACTGGGCTACGTTGGTGCATAATTCGTCGAATTTTTGCACAACCCGCCGATACGACTGATCGTCACATCGCCGTGCGGATCCATCCACACCGGTTCCCCGTCTCGAAGTCGAGGAACCAGCAGATGGCGTCCTCGACTCGGCCACTGAACGAAGTCGTAGCCGGCCAAATTTGTCTGAACTGCGTCGGCGACCCACACCGCAGCGTCCGCGAATGCAGTCTCCATCGACAGTGCGTTGAAGTAGCTGAATCCGCTGATGTCACGTGTGCCTTGCCAGCCGATCGAAGCCTGGATCCTCGCCGGGATCCTGCTGGCAGCTTTTCACCTGCACCCGGCCGTTCACAGGAAGCTCCCAGGGAACATACAGCGGGAATCCAGTGGCAGGGGAGAAGATGGTTCTCGTGACCGACAAGACCCCCGAAGCCCGCATCCTCGTTGTCGACGACGAACCCACCATCGTGGAGTTGCTCTCCGTGAGCCTCCGATTCCAGGGTTTCGAGGTGGCAACTGCTTCGAGCGGCGCCCAAGGCCTGGACGTCGCACGGACATTCCGTCCCGACGCGATCGTTCTCGACGTCATGATGCCCGGGATGGACGGCTTCGGTCTGCTTCGACGCCTGCGCGCCGACGGCGTGGACGCGCCGGTCTTGTTTCTGACGGCGAAGGATTCGCTCGACGACAAGATCAGCGGCCTGACCCTCGGCGCGGACGACTACGTGACCAAGCCGTTCAGCCTCGAAGAAGTCGTGACGCGGTTGCGGGTCATCCTGCGCCGCGCCGGTCGCGGTGTCGCGCCGGAGCAGTCGCCGCGGGTGAAGTTCGCCGACATCGAACTCGACGACGACACCCGCGAGGTCTGGAAGAAGGGCGAGTTGGTTGCACTCTCGCCCACCGAGTTCACACTGCTCCGATACTTCATGGTCAACGCCGGGACGGTTCTCAGCAAACCGCGGATTCTCGACCACGTCTGGAATTACGACTTCGGTGGGGAGGTCGGAGTTGTCGAGTCCTACGTTTCCTACCTGCGGCGCAAGGTGGACACGGGGGAGACACCGCTGATTCACACATTGCGTGGGGTCGGCTACGTGATGCGTGAACCGCGGCAATGATCGCCGCCGCGGAAAACGATCAGCTTCCGAAGCGGGGTCGTTTCCGTCTCCATTCACTGCCGCTGCGCTTCACCCTGGTTGCGGCCTTGCTGGTGTTGGCCGCGCTGGGTCTGTTGGCGTCGGGTGTAGCGGTCACTTCTGCTCTCGAGAATTCACTGACCCAGCGAACCGACAAAACGCTGTACGAAGCGGTCGACGGTTGGGCAAAGCCGCACAGCAGAGATCTGCAGCCGCCCAGTGACGTCGGCCCGGGCACCCGCCCACCCAGCCCCTTCTTCGTTCGGACCGTGACCCCGGACGGACGGGTGATCATCCTGAACGACAAGTCGACGACGACCGAACCCGACCTGTCGAAAGATTCCACCAACGGCCCGATCACCGTCGGATCGAGCGACGGTTCGGACGTGAACTGGCGGGTTCTCACGACGGTCCGCGACGGCACGACCACGACTATCGGTGTGCGACTGACGGATAACGAGCAGACCGTCGACGACTTGGTCGGCCTGCAACTCGGCATCGGCCTGGTTGTCCTGCTGATCCTCGGCGGCGCAGCGTATTTCGTGGTTCGTCGGAGCCTCCGTCCGCTTGTCGAAGTGGAGGAAACTGCCGCTGCCATTGCCGCCGGCGACCTTCATCGACGTGTTCCGGAGCGCGATGACCGCACCGAGGTCGGTCGACTGTCCGTGGCGCTCAACGGAATGCTCGCGCAGATTCAGCACGCATTTGCCGCGACCGAGGCCTCGGAGGAATCGGCCCGGCGTTCCGAGGAGAAGATGCGTAGGTTTGTCGGCGACGCGAGCCACGAGTTGCGCACACCCTTGACGACTATTCGTGGGTTCGCCGAGTTGTATCGCCAAGGCGCCATGACTGATACGGAAACGCTGATGAACCGGATCGAGGGCGAGGCGTCGAGGATGGGACTTCTGGTCGAAGATCTGCTCATGCTGGCAAGACTCGACGAACAGCGTCCACTCGAGAACAAGCCTGTGGATCTGCTTGCAGTTGCGGCGGATTCGGTACAGGCGGCACGAGCGATCGCACCGGATCGAACTGTCGAACTTCAGATGACCGGCGGCCCAGGCCTGCCCGAAGTGCATGGTGACGAGGCCAGACTGCGTCAGGTAGTTGCCAATCTGGTGGGCAACGCGATCAAACACACGCCGCCGGATGCGCAGGTCACCGTTCGTGTCGGTACGACCGAGAACTCCGCGGTGGTCGAGGTTTCGGATACCGGTCAGGGTTTGAGTGACGAGGATGCCGCGCGGATCTTCGAGCGTTTCTACCGCGCCGACACCTCTCGCACCCGTGAGACCGGGGGCGCCGGTCTCGGCCTGTCCATCGTTTCGGCGTTGGTTGCAGCGCACGACGGAACCGTCAGCGTCGAGACCTCCCTCGGGCAGGGGACGACGTTCCGCGTCGAATTGCCGCGTGACCCGAAGGACGACTGACGCCGGATTACCGCAACCGGTCCCCTCAGAAGTAGGTGTGCACCGTACCGACGACGCGGTAATCCGAATCGACCTCGGGAATCAGTGACCATTTGTCGAATGTGGTGCAGGGATGCGAGATTCCGCAACCGAGCAGATCGCCGACCTTCACGTCGAAGTCAGCCGGAACGTCGACGTACGCGTGCTGGTCGTTGAGTGCGGTGATCGTCAGCTCTCGCGCTGATCGGTTGGATCCGTCGCGTCGGCGCCACAGGACTATGGGAAAGCCTGCGTCGGAACCGACATCGCGGCGGCCGAAGCCCAGGATCACCCGTCCGGGTTCAGGTATGGAGAGCACTACGCCCCAGACCTCTGCGGCTCCCTGCAGAGTTCGCGGACCGTCAGCCCACGGCGAAGTTTCGGCATAGAGACCGTGATCATGGGTGATATAGCAACCGCTGCGCAGCACGATGCGTACACCGTTGTCGAGTGCCCATCGGCCGGCCAGCTCGCGTACAACCAGATCGTGAAACGCACTGCCGCCGAAAGTGACCAGTGGCTGGGGAGCCTTCGCGGAGTTGTTCTCGAACAGGTTCTCGGCAACACAGATTTCCGTGAAAACCCGCGCGGATTTGAGATACGAATCGACGGAGATACGGCGGGCTGCTACCGAGGCTCCGGGCATCATGCCCTCGAACCCCTCGACTCCGGTGAGAATCAACGAAGGTGCCTGCGATGCTGCGCGTGCGACGTCGAGTGCTTGCTCGACAGTGCGAGCGCCCGCGCGTCCGCTGTCGTAGCCGAGTTCGACGAGAACCCGGATACGGCTGGCCGGTGAGACTTTCGCGATCAACTGTTCCATCAGGCGGACGCTCTCGACCGAGTCCACGAGGGTGGCGACGAAGAAATCGGGGTCGGTGGCCTGGGCGTCGCAGATCCACCGAGTACCGGCGGGATCGAGAACCTGGCTGGCGATGATGATGGTGTCCACACCGAACTCACGCAGAATGCGTGCCTGCGCAACGGTTGCGGCTGTCATCGCCCAAGCCCCGGCGTCGAGTTGCCGTCGAACCAGTTCGGGGCTCATCGTGGTCTTCGCGTGAGGCGCCAGATCCACATCGTGGTCGGAGCAGAACTGCGCCATGAGGTCGACATTGTGCGCGATCGCTGCACGGTTGAGTGTCATCACGGGTAGCAGGAGGTTGCCGTCGAGTGCCGAGATCCCCAGCGGCTCGAGGTCGGAACCGTCGCGACCTTCGAGGTCTGTGCCGAAGGCCTTGTGCTGCCAACCGATCGGGGGGTTCGCGAAATCCGTCATGGCATCGATTGTGCCGTTGATTGCAGACGATGTGTTCATGTGTGGTGACTTTCTGTCAGAACTATGCAGGTCAGAATGAGATCCGGCTACGAGCGGCGTACCGGGCGACCAGGCAACGCGTCCTGGACCACGACACCGTCTTCGACGACGGGTACTCCGCCGACCAGCACGCGGCTGATACCGGTGGAGGGGCGGGTGCCGTCGATGTACGTGGCGTTGTCGGTGATTCGCTCGGGGTCGAAAACGAGGATGTCCGCGTCGCTACCGGGGCTGATCCGGCCTTTCGTCGCCATCGAGGGAACCGACTCCTCCAGAATCTGCGCAGGGATCAACGAGCAGCGCGCGATGATCTCCGACAGCGACAGCAGCCGACGCTCGCGGTACAGCGTACGAATCGCACGTGCATAGGTGCCGGCGCCGCGGGGGTGGCCGAGTGCCTTCTCCGGCAGTGGCCACTGCAATGCGTCGGCAGGCGAACGGCCGGGCCAGGTCAGTGGCATCGCGTCGCTCGCGATGGCGGCGCGATCGAAAGTCATCGCCCGTTCGAGGAATTCGCGCTGCACGGTGTCGTTCTCGTCGAGGAACTCCACCAGCACCAACCCACCGGGGTCTGTGGCCCGAAGATGTTCCAGCTGCTTGCGGTCCGCGATACGTTCACCGGTGGGTACGAATGTCAGCGACCGTGGTGTCAGATTCATCAGGTGCAGCTTGTCGGGATCGAGAAATGCAGCTCCGACGGCCGTCGACCCGGAACCGTACGGATACGCCTCCGTCGTGACGCGCGATCCGGCTGCCTGAACCTGTGCCACCACCGACAGCGCGTGGTCGACGTGCATTCCCGAGGTGCTGTTGACGTGGCAGTAGTGCATGTGTGCGCCGGTTTCGGCTGCTGCACGGGCGATTTCGGCGGCACCATCCACCGGGCTCGACGGATCGGCCGAGATGAGAGGGCGCGCATGGGTATAGGTGGGAACACCGGCTCGCGCCGCGAGATCCGCCACCTGTAGGTACTCCACCGGATCGGATTTCGGCGCGTACCCGACCACCACGCCGATGCCGAGAGCGCCTGCGGCCAGATCGTTTTCGAGGAGTTCGAGAATGTGGGCGCGCTGAGAGGCGGTGGGCTCGCCCTGCCAGCTCGGGGAACCGAGATGGTGCAGGAGCGTTCTGATGTCGCCGTCGGGATCGGCCCCTGAGAGTTCGATCATTCGGGCGTGCGCCCACGACGTCGCGTAGCCGTAGTTGATCGGGCGGCCCTCGGCGCCGGCCCGGGCATATGCCTTTGCAACAGGAATGACGCCGGCTTCCAGTTCGAGGGCCGTCGTGACTCCGTCCAATGCCTGAAGTCGCTGCTCGGCGATTTCCTGTCCGTGGCTGTGCAGGTCGATGAATCCGGGGCAGATGACCTGACCGGTCACGTCGATCGTCTGCCGGGCTTCGATCGCGTCGCGACCCCACGCCGAGACCTTGCCGTCGGTGATCGCGATGCCCCGAACCTCGTCGGTCCCCGATGCGGGATCGACGACACGGCCGCCGGTGAACACGATGTCGTGGACCTGCATCAGCGCTGCACTCCTGTCGTTGGTCGAACCGCCTGGCCCGGCGAATGTCCCGATGGTTTCACGGCTCGGGTATCGGATTCTGGTGTGAACGTCCCAAATGGAGGCCGACTCACCGTTCGAGCGGACAAGAAACGGATGCGCTCGAGTGTGAAGGTGAAAGCGAAGTTATCAATTCAGCCGATTGAGATCGATGGAGGACAGGAATGCACGTCTATATTTCGGTGGACATGGAGGGTATCGCGGGTATCGCGACGCTCGATCAGACGATCCGCGGCGGTGGCGGCTACCACCGTGCGCAGATGCTCATGACCGCCGAGACCAATGCCGCGATCGCCGGTGCGTTCGACGCCGGTGCGACGAGCGTCCTGGTCAACGACAGCCACGGAACGATGGACAATCTGCTTCACGCCGACCTGGATCCACGGGCGCGTCTGATCTTCGGAACACCGAAGATGCAGTGCATGGCGGAGGGACTGACGTCCGATCACGACGTCGCTCTGTTTGTCGGCTATCACGCACCAGCCGGTGGGCCCGGCGTCCTGGCGCACACGTTCTCGAGCTTGTTCGCCGACGTCCGCCTCGACGGCAAGTCCGTCTCGGAGACCGACGTCAACACCCTCTACGCTGCCACCCAGGGCGTTCCCGTCGGCCTGGTGACGGGTGACGACATCATCTGCGGCTTGGTCGACGCGGCCTCGCCGACAACCGAGACCGTCGAGGTCAAGAAGGCACATGGATGGTCGGCAACCAATTCGCTGCCGCCGTCGCTGGCGTGCGAGCAGATCCGAGCAGGAGCCGAGCGCGCAGTGCGTAAGGCCGACACACTGAAGCCGGTCGAGCTGCGTGACGAATGGACCCTCGAGATCGTTCACCCCACCACCACGGGAGCTGAACTCGCCGAGGCTGTTCCCGGCTCGCGACGGATTTCGGATCGTACGATTTCGCACACACTCGGCAGCGTCGACGACATTCTCGGTCTGATCACTGTCAATGCCCGGCTTGCAGCCGCAGGCGTCTCGACGATCGTGGCAGTCGCCAATCGCACGTAGTGAAGTAGCGACTCCATCGCGAAATGCCGCCGACGCCGTGTGCGCCGGCGGCATTTGTCATCTCTTGGGGCAGAACATGTTCCGACCGACCAAACGTTGCTTCGGCTATTGGTGAAACGGACCAATGCGGTAGACGTGTTCGCTGTCACACTTCATCAGTCTTTTCAATGTTCCAGTCCATGCGGCACAAGACAATTCGGGAGGCTTGATGAAGGCGGAACGCGTCACAGTGGAAGCGCCGTCGCGGGCGAGCGACGGTCCGGTTCGAAATATGATGGACAACAGGTCGATTCGTCGTACGACCACCGTTACGGTGGGGCTGCTCAGTACCATCTGGTTGATCGACATGGTGGATCGCGTCATGATCGGGCTTGCGCTTCCGATGATCGGCGACGAATTCTCGCTCAGCAGTACGCAGTTGGGTGGCGTGGTCTCGGTATTCGCGATCTTCTACATGCTCGGGCAGGTCCCCGGCGGAATGTTGGCCGACCGCTTCGGACCCAGGCCCCTGTTGATCGTTGCTTTGATCCTGTGGTCGGTGTTCACAGCGTTGACAGGGTTCGCGTGGGGTCTCGTCTCGCTGATGGTCATGCGTGCGATGTTCGGCATCAGCCAGGGGCTCTTTCCAGCGGCGTCGTTCAAGGCTTTGGCTGAGCGGACGCGTCCGAAAACCAGAGCGACCGCGATGGGTTTCATGCTCGGCGCCAACAACCTCGGCCCCGGCATCGCACCGCTGATCATCGCGCCGGTCCTCATGGCCGTGGGGTGGCGTGACGCGTTCTGGCTGGTGGCGATCGTCGGCGCAGTGATCGGCACGGTGGTGTGGTTGGTGCTGCCCGCACCGCTGGACACGGAAATCTCGGAAGATCCCGAGGCAGCCTTGCAACCTCTGGCGAGCGAGCACTCTCGCGCCGCGGTGTTCAAGTCCGCGTCGGTGTGGAAGTTCGCGATTCTGTTCTGCCTGGCCAACATGTCCGCGTACGGGCTGATGACCTGGGTGCCGAGTTATCTGCTCAACGACAAGGGACTCTCGCTGATCGACACGGGAATCTTTGCCGCAATTCCCTTCATCGTCACGGCGCTGGCCACGATTGTGGGCGGGCGGTTGGTGGACAAGTACTTCCACGACCGGGCCAGGATCCTTCTGGTTCCGTGTATGGCCACGTCGGCAGTCCTTTTGTTCCTGATGACCACCGCTGACACCGTCGCGATGTTCACGTTCTACGAGACGTTGGCTCTAGGCATCAGCGGTCTGTGTTCGATGTCGATCTTCGCGATGCCGTTGCGGGCACTTCCGGCCGAATTCCTCGGTTCCGGAATGGGTTTGATCAACGGTTGTGGTCAGTTCGCCGGTTTCATCACCCCGCTCGTGATGGGATGGATGGTGGACCAGTTCTCGTACATGGCTGCATTCGGAGTCCTGGTCGGAGCGACGAGCGCTGCCGCATTGGTGGCCATGATCGTTCCGCAGACCCCGGCGAAATTCTGACAAGGAGACCGAAGATGTCGGCAACGGACGGCACACGAAAGATCGAAGACGACGTCGTCACCGATTTTTCCGGGAAGATGAGTTACGGGGCCTACCTCGGACTCGATACCCTCCTGGATTCGCAGCACCCGGTGAGCGAGCCGGAACACCACGACGAACTCTTGTTCATCATTCAGCACCAGACCAGCGAGTTGTGGCTCAAGCTGTTTCTCCACGAGATTCGGGCGGCCAGAGCAGCGATCGCTGCCGACGACATTCGGGTCGCGTTCAAGCGGATCGCACGTGTCAAACACATTCAGGCCACCTTGACGGAGCAGTGGTCGGTGTTGGCGACACTGACGCCGGCGGAGTATGCGGAGTTCAGGGGCGTTCTCGGCAACTCATCGGGGTTCCAGTCGTACCAGTACCGCGCCGTGGAATTCGTGCTCGGAAACAAGACCGCGGGCATGCTGAAGGTGTTCGAATCGGATCCGTCCGCCCATCGATTGTTGGAGACCCTGCTCGGGGAGCCGACACTGTACGACGAGTTCTGGCGGTACCTGTCCAGGCAGGGGTACGACGTTCCGGCGTCGGCTCTCGAACGAGACGTCAGCGCGCCCTACGTGCGAAACGACGAACTGATTCCGCTGGTCAAAGCAATCTACGAGAACGTCGAACAGCACTGGACGGCGTACGAGGCGTTCGAGGAGTTGGTCGACCTCGAGGAGAGCTTTCAGCTGTGGCGGTTCCGGCACCTTCGGACCGTGCTGCGGGTGATCGGCATGAAGAAGGGGACCGGCGGTTCGAGTGGTGGTGCCGGCTTCCTGCAACGTGCGCTGGAGTTGAGCTTCTTTCCCGAGCTGTTTGCCGCCCGAACAGAGATCGGTACCTGACACACCTGCTTGATGACACCCAGCTGCTTGATGACACCCAGCTGTTCGTGACACACGACGAATCCGAGCCCGAAGGACAGGAGTCTTGGACAAGATCCGACAGGGTCGCTTCGACCAAGCTTGACTGCGAAGTTGCAAGTCGGTGACAGGAGAGCGTCGGAGTGGACAAGAAATCAATGGTGGCAGACCTGGCGGCGTTGGTAACCGCCGAGTCGCCCAGTTCCGATCTCGGCGCAGTCGATGCATGTGCGGACGTGGTGGCCGAAATCGGCGAACGCCACCTCGGAAGCACCCCCGAACGTATCCGCATCGACGGGCGCCAGCACTTGCGTTGGTCGTTCGGCGCGGAGCCGAAGGTGATGCTCCTGGGCCATTTCGACACCGTCTGGCCGCTCGGAACGCTCGCGGAGTTGCCCTGGTCTGTCACCGACAACATCGCCACCGGACCCGGAGTCTTCGACATGAAGGCCGGCATCGTCCAGCTCTTCCACGCGCTCGCATCGCTTCCGTCGCTCGACGGGGTGGTCGTGCTCCTCAATTCCGACGAGGAAATCGGCTCCCCGACCTCGCGCGCACTGATCGAGGAGCAAGCACGTCAGGTCGACGCGGTGCTGGTCCTCGAAGCCGCAGCCGACGGCGCAGTGAAGACCGCGCGCAAGGGTATGTCGCTGTACTGCGTCGACATCGAGGGACGCGCTGCACACGCCGGACTGGAACCCGAACGAGGTGTGAACGCTGTAGTGGAGCTCGCACATCAGATTCAGGCCGTGGTGGAGCTCGCGGACCCGGCGGCGGGAACGTCGGTGGTTCCGTCCGTGATCAGTGGCGGCACGACCACCAATACTGTTGCAGCGCAAGCGCAACTGTGGTGTGACGTTCGCATGTGGTCGGCGAAGGAACAGGAACGCATCGACCGTTCGATCCGTGCACTGACACCGGCGCTGGCCGAAAGTCGAATTTCGGTGTCCGGAGGCCCCAACCGTGGACCACTGGAATCAGTGTCTTCGGAGAAGCTGTACTTTCTCGCTCACCAGGTCAGCAGTGAGAGCGGCTTGGGGATGCTGCGCGACTGCGCCGTCGGCGGTGCATCGGACGGAAATTTCACTGCCGCAGTAGGAACTCCCACGTTGGACGGCCTCGGTGCCGTCGGCGGTGGCGCCCACGCAGCGACAGAACACGTAGAGATAGATCAGATGATCCCGCGCGCCACCTTGTTGGCCGGTCTGGTGACTCGAATCCTGGAGGGAGGACTGTGACTATGACGTCGCCGAACAATGTCCAACGCAAGACCGTTCAACCATTCGGAGGTGTATCGCCTTCAAGGATGCGGCAAGCAATCAGCCAGGCCGAGCAGGCCGCCCTGCTTGCATGTGTGACTATCGAAACCGTCACCGGGCATGCCGAGCTGGAACAGGTATTCGGTCTGTTCGAGAAGGTATGGCAGCCGGAGAGCGGTAACCCTCCCGTCCATCGGGACATGATGAAAGCGCTCGCACACTCCGGTAACTACGTCGCCGGCGCGTTTCGTGGTGGAGATTTGATCGGCGGCTCGGTTGCATTCTTCGAGGAACCGCAACACCGTTCGTTGCATTCGCACATCACGGGGATCCTCCCGAACGTGCAGAACGGGCACATCGGCCTCGCGTTGAAACTGTTCCAGCGAGCGTGGGCACTGGAACGGGGAATTCTCCATGTGCGGTGGACTTTCGACCCGCTCGTCGCACGCAATGCCTACTTCAACGTCTCGAAACTCGGTGCGTTCCCGATCCAGTATCTGCCGCGTTTCTACGCGCCGATGAACGACAGTCTCAACGGCGGCGCAGACAGCGACCGATTGCTGATCGACTGGGAAATCGGTAGCAGCAAGGTTTCCGACGTCGTCGCCGGTTCGGGAGAGGTCCCGACTCCCGAGTCGTTGGGAGCGAGCGAACTGTTGTCGATCTCCGAAGCCGGCCTGCCCGTGTTGAAGTCGACCAAGAATCGTTTCGTCACGGTGGCTACACCGAATGACGTGTACACACTGCGTAAGTCGGACCCGGCGGCAGCGAACGACTGGCGCCTGGCAGTCCGCGAGACTCTCGGGGGTGTGCTCGCCGAGAACGGAGTGGTTCTCGCAGTCACCAGGACCGGAAAGTACGTGCTGGACCGTGCGCCGGGAACACAGGCAGGCAGGACAACAGCGGAGGTTACATCGTGAAGATCGACGGAGTTGAATTACGCCGGGCAGCAATGCCGTTGAAGGCGCCGTTCCGAACCTCGTTCGGCACCGAGACCACCAAGGACGTGTTGTTCGTCAAGGTGGTCACCTCGGAGTCGGAGGGCTGGGGCGAGTGCGTGGCGATGTCCGAGCCTCGCTACTGCTCCGAATACACGGACGGCGCCGCCGAAGTTCTTCGCAAGTTCCTGATTCCGTCTCTGGGTGAACTCACCGATCCCGACGTGCACGCACTGAGCGCGACGATGGAACAGTTCGCCGGGCACCCCATGGCCAAAGCGGCACTGGAAACCGCATTTCTCGACGCCGAGTTACGGGCTGCCGGGACGAACATGTCTTCGTACCTGGGTGCAGTAGTCGATCGCGTACCCGCGGGTGTCTCGGTCGGTATCAAGAATTCGATCGATGAGCTGCTAGAGGAGGTAGGCGGCTTCATCGATGCCGGATACCTGCGCATCAAACTGAAGATCGAACCGGGCTGGGACATCGAGCCGGTTCGCGCCGTCCGCGAGAGGTTCGGCGACGACGTACTCCTCCAGGTCGACGCGAACACCGCGTACACCCTGGCTGACGCGCGCCATCTCCAGCGGCTCGACGACTTCGACCTCCTGCTGATCGAGCAGCCGCTTCCCGAAGAGGAACTGCGAGGCCACGCCAGGCTGGCCGAGATGATGCGGACGCCGGTCTGCCTCGACGAGTCGATCACCTCCGCGAAGGTCACGGCCGACGCGCTGGCCATCGGTGCGTGCAGCGTGGTGAACATCAAACCGGGACGTGTGGGCGGTTATCTGGAATCGCGTCGTATCCACGACGTCTGCAAGGCCAACGGAATTGCCGTGTGGTGCGGCGGAATGCTCGAGACCGGAATCGGCAGGGCCGCCAACGTCGCGCTTGCCGCGCTCCCCGGATTTGTCCTACCAGGCGATACATCGGCTTCCGACCGGTACTTCGCCGAAGACATCACCGAGCCGTTCGTACTCGACAACGGTTACGTGAAGGTTCCGGAAGGACCGGGTATCGGCGTCGAACCGATCCCCGACCTGCTCGAAGCAATTACCACGTCGGTCGAATGGATCGGCATGGATCGGCTTTGACGAATCACTATGACACACTTCGTTCACAGGACGAAGGAGTGATAGACGTGGGCACCGTACGACCTCGCATCAGTTTGGTGCGGCTTCTCGAAGACGTGGGAACTACGGTGCTGAATCCGGTTGTCGGCGACCCGGAGGCGGTCCAGGAGATCGCCTCGGTGGTCATTCACGACCCCGACGACGACTCACCCTCGACACCGGACTCCATGGTGCTGCTCGTCGGCGTCACCGGAGGCGAACGTATCGCGGAGTCCGTGGCCGGCCTGGCCGAGCGCGGAGTACGCGTGGTGGTCGCGCGAGTGACCACCGAGGTCAGCGATGCGGACCGCGAATCCGTCATCGCCTCGGGCGTCGTGCTGTTGGCCTTGGCGCGTGGAGTCTCGTGGGTTCAGCTGACAAGCCTGCTTCATTCGGTGCTCTCGGCCCGAAACGAAGTCGGGCACATCCACTCACGCGGAGGTGGCCCGGCCGGCGATCTGTTCGCCTTCGCCAACGCTGTCAGCGCACTTCTCGATGCGCCGATCACGATCGAGGACCGAAGCTCACGGGTCATCGCCTTCTCCGGCCGCCAGGAAGAAGGAGACGGTCCACGTATCGCGACCGTTCTGGAGCGGCAAGTTCCTGACCAGTACATTCGAGTGCTCGAAGAGGCCGGGGTCTTCGACCGGCTCTATCGCAGCGACGATCCGGTGTGGGTCTCGGCCGAGACCCTCGGTACCAAAATGGGTCGTATCGCCGTGTCCATCAGAGCCGGCGACGAGTTCCTCGGCTCCATGTGGGTGGCAACCGGTGAGCCGATGTCCGACGACCGGATGCGTGCTCTGCGCGATTCAGCCGGGTTGATCGCGCTGCAGATGTTGCGGTTGCGCGGCGGCGCCGACGCCGAGCGCCGACTGCGCGCAGACCTGATCGCAACCCTTCTCGACGGTGGGTCAGGTGCGGTCGACGCGATGAATCGCCTCGGCCTCGGGACCGGCCCCGCACTCGTGATGGCTTTGGGTCGTAGGTCTTTCGAAGGATCGTCGAAGCCGGACGATGCCGCCCACGTGGTGCGACTGACCGATGCTCTGGCCATGCACCTCGGCGCCGTCCACTCGCAGTCGGCGGCAGCCTTGGTCAACGGAACCGGCTACGCGGTGCTGTCTGTGCGAGGGCATTCCCCGGCCGAAGCCGAGTTGCAGGCGTTCCGTGTGGCCTCGGACTTCCTGGACCGGACCGGAGCGTCCGGCGACACGATCATCGGGATCGGCCGAGTCGTGACCAGACCGGCGCAGTTGAGCCGATCGAAGCGCGACGCCGAACATGCCCTCGAAGTGTTGTTGGCGGGACGAGCGTCGGGCAGCGTCGCCACCTTCAGTAGCGTCCACGTCGATGCCATCCTGTTGGAGATCGCGTCGGAAGCTGCAGCCGAAGGGTTCTCGGACCTCGGACCGATCGAGGCGATCGCCAGCCACGACGCCGCTCATGCGACCTCGTTCGTGGACACTCTCGATGCGTGGCTCAACGCGTTCGGTGATGTCGGTGACGCCGCGGCGTCATTGCACGTGCACCCCAACACCTTTCGGTATCGCCTCAGCAAGTTGAAGGGTATGGCCGCGTTGGATCTCGACGACCCCAACGTCCGCTTCCGGTTGATGGTGCATCTTCGTCTGCGCGGTCCACGCTAGCTCGAAAGCCAAAAAATGCGGGTCGCACTGATTTCTCAGCGCGACCCGCATTCTTTGTCAGTGGGTTCAGATCAGCTGTTGTTGCGAAGTGCTTCGACAGCGATGCGGCCGACGGTTCCGATGGAGGCGTCGATCTTCGGGGCGCGGTGGGTGAGCTCGTGGGACTTGGTGAAGACACCGACGGCGTAACGCTTGCCGTCCGGGTACGCCACGACGCCGGCTTCGTTTCGTACCAGTCCCAGCGTTCCGGTCTTGGCGGCGACAGTGACCTCGTCGGGGAAACCGGACGAAAGGCGGTGCGGCCAGACCTGCTTGCTCATGATGGTTCGGACCTCTTCACAAGCCGATGCGGGGCCGGCTTCATCCCTCCAGATTGCAGCCAGCAACATTGTGATCTCACGAGGAGTACTGGAATTGGAGCGGGCGGGATCCATGACGGAAATTGTCCGAAGAATTTCGATGGGGGGCATTTCCAGCAAGGTGCCCTTGTCGACGCCGAGGTCGTCGTAGACCGTCTTGAAGAGGCCTCGGCAGTCACGGACCAAGTTGGTCTTCTCCAAACCGAGCCCGCGCAGCGTTGCGACGATGTTGTCGAGTCCGAGACGCTCGTACAAGAAATCCGTGGCGGCGTTGTCGCTGAAGCTCATCATGAGCAGAGCGAGGTCTCGCCAGCTTGCAGTCACGTCGTCGGCGCAGCCGCCGATACCGATGCCGCCGGAGCGGAACTCGGCGGTCACCGTGGCGTGCTCGGTCGGATCAAGGGTGCCTGCCGCTACTTCACGGGCGTACTGAAGCACAACAGGAATCTTGAAAACGGAGGCGAGGATGACACCTTCGTCCGCGCCGTAGCCGAACTCTTCGCCGGAATCGATGTCGCGTGCGTGGACGTAGGCATCGGTCTTCGCTTCGGCGAGTACAGCAGCGATCTCCTGCTGTGCGCTCTCAACGTACGTGGCGGTTTCGGTCATTCGAGAAGCCCTTTCGTCGGTATCCATGTATCTGGGTTATTCGTGGATCTGACGATAGTGAGTCGACGACGGGGGGTCTTGTACGAATCGACGAAGGTTGGCGCACGGTTCGGTGCTGTTGCGCCGAATCATCCGGGCGTCGGGGTGTTCTCCGGATCAGGACGCATAAGTTTCGAGGCGACATCCGACCAGTTCGGCGACGGCGCTGCGTCGCTTGTCGGAGACCACGCCTGCCAACAGGAGGGTGAACAATTCGTCGATACGGTCGTTCAAATCGCTTCGTCTGGTGAGCACGTTCGAAACCAGTTGAACGCCGGTGAATGCCGAGATCACCACGCGACCCACCGATTCCGGCTCCACATCGTCGCGGATGTCGCCTTCGAGCTTCGCGGCCTCGGCCAGTTTTCGAAGCTCGCGGATCCACGCGACGTACGGGCCTTGCGAACCGTCGGCAGAGGCCAACTCGAGGGTAAGTCGGATTCCCGCACGAACAATAGGTTCTGCGACGAGTTGGCGGCCCATCTCGTGGCACACCATGACGAGCTGTTCCAGTGCCGGTGCGCCTGTGGCTGCAACTGCGGTGAAGGCACTGATCGAGATCTGGTGCTGTTCTTCGATCACCGCCTGAGCCAGTTCGTCTTTGGACGAGAAGTGAAAATAGACCGCGCCCTTGGTCATCTGCGCCGCGGACACGATGTCATTCATGCTCGTGCTGCCGTACCCCGTGACTTCGAACCGATCAGCAGCACCTTGAAGAATCTGTCGGCGACTGATCTTGGCACGTTCCTGCATTGCTCCCTTGTCCTCCGACTGTTAACACGTGAACCAGTTTTAGGGCCCTAGGTCCCGGACCAGCGACCCACGGTAGCAGCGAATCTCGTGCTCGCGCGACAGCGCGAAACGGACTGTTCGGTGTGCAATCGCAGGTC
>NZ_BAAILK010000026.1:140777-237032 GCF_054589475.1 Rhodococcus sp. no. 34 | reverse complement strand
AAATGCGACCGCCGCAACCTCCGTTGGAGGCTGCGGCGGGGAGTCCAGTTATCGGCCAGCGAAATTCGGTCGAAGGTATGCGATCAACGAGTCGAGACAGTTGCCTCGAAGCCTAGGTCGCGTAGCGCCGACTTGAGTTTGGCCTGTGCCTCGTCGAGAGATTCGGGTGACGGCGAGGTGTCGGCGCCACTGATGTCGAAGTTCCCCATGTCGTATGCGGGGAAAACATGAACGTGAAGATGCGGAACTTCCAGACCTGCGATGAGGAGACCCGCCCGAGGCGCGTCGAACGCCTTACGCACGGCTTGGCCGAGGTTGCGGGCAACAGCGGTGACCTTGGCAAAGAGTTCAGGATCCACGTCCTGCCACTGATCGACCTCGGCTCGCGGAACCACAAGCACGTGGCCCTGCGTTACCGGCGCGATGGTCAAGAACGCGACGACGTCCTCGTCCTCCCACACGAAACGTCCTGGTAGATCCCCGTTGATGATGGCACTGAAGACTGAAGGCATACCCCGAGGTTAGCCCGCGTCCGGTTGCCAGGAAACTCCCAGGCTGGACGCAGGTTCGTCGGAGCCGGCCCGACAAATCTAGGACGCATGACGACAGAAGCCATGCAGACCGCGGGCAGCACGGACGCAGAGGAGGTCTCCGCGACGACTGTAGTGCTGGACGTGGTCGTCCCGGTATACAACGAAGAGGCAGGCCTCGAGACGTGCGTGCGGCGCCTGCGCCGGCATTTACGCACGCAGGTGCCGTTCTCTGCACGAATTACCATCGCGGACAACGCCAGTGTCGACGGCACGTTGGCACTCGCACGTTCCCTCGCCGAAGAATTCGACGACGTCCGGGTCGTCCACCTGGATGCGAAGGGTCGCGGTCGAGCACTGCGGCAGGTATGGAGCGACTCCGATGCCGACGTGGTCGCGTACATGGACGTCGACCTCTCGACCGACCTCAACGCCCTGATGCCGTTGATTGCTCCGTTGCTCTCCGGACACTCGGACATCGCCATCGGTTCCCGGCTGGCACGATCGTCCCGCGTGGTGCGCGGTCCCAAGCGTGAGTTCATCTCACGTAGCTACAACCTCATCCTCCGAAGTGCACTGCATGCTCGCTTCTCCGACGCCCAGTGCGGATTCAAAGCCATGCGCGTCGATGTTGCACGGCAACTACTTCCGCTGGTGGAGGACACCGGGTGGTTCTTCGATACCGAATTGCTGGTGCTGGCCGAGCGAGCGGGCATGCGGATTCACGAGGTCCCTGTCGACTGGGTGGACGACCCGGACAGTCGGGTGGACATCATTGCCACGGCAGTTGCCGACCTCAAAGGTGTGGTCCGTGTCGGGCGAGCACTGTCTACCGGTTCCCTTCCATTGGCTGAGCTCAGGGCTAGTTTCGGACGTGAACCGTTGGTTCCCGGAGTTCCACGAGGAATGGTCGGGCAGCTCTCACGCTTTGCCGTGGTGGGAGTCATTTCGACGCTCGCGTACGCGCTGCTCTACCTCGCTCTGCACTCGATCATGGGTGCGCAGTGGGCCAACGCCGTCGCATTGCTTGTGACCGCGGTATTCAACACCGCCGCCAACCGGGCCTTCACCTTCGGGATCCGAGGGTCGGAAGGATCCGCTCGTCACCAGATGCAGGGCCTGCTCGTGTTCGGGTTCGGTCTACTGCTCACCAGCGGATCGTTGTTCGTGCTCGACGTCATGGCGCCCGACGCTTCCAAGCACGTGGAGCTTGCCGTACTCGTCATTGCCAATCTTGTTGCCACAGTGAGTCGATTCATCGCACTGCGCTGGGTGTTTCGCACCGCACAATCCGTAGGAGCCAATCGATGACCGCCACTGCAGAGACACTCGCCGCGCCGCTGCCAGCGCCGGAACCGCAACGTCAGGTGCGCTGGGAACCGTGGGCACTGGGAGTGTTGTTGGTGGGCACCGGAGTCGCCTACATCTGGGGCCTGGGTGCATCCGGATGGGCCAACTCGTTCTATGCCGCTGCGGTACAGGCAGGTTCGGTGTCGTGGAAGGCTTTCTTCTTCGGCTCCTCGGACGCTGCAAACTCGATCACCGTCGACAAGCCGCCCATGTCCCTGTGGTTGATGTCGCTGTCGGTTCGCATCTTCGGACTCAATTCCTGGGCGATGTTGGTGCCGCAGGCACTCCTCGGGGTCGGATCGGTTGCACTGTTGTGGGGAACGGTTCGACGGTATTTCGGTGCGGCCGCCGGCCTCCTCGCGGGCCTGGTACTTGCGCTCACACCCGTAGCGGCGCTGATGTTCCGGTTCAACAACCCGGATGCTCTGCTGGTGCTCCTGATGATCGCAGCAGTGTGGGCGATGATGCGCGCCGTGCAGGACGGCCGCACCCGCTGGCTCGTGCTGGTCGGTATCTTCTGCGGATTCAGTTTCCTGACAAAGCAATTACAGGTCATGTTGGTGGTTCCACCGCTGGCGCTCACCTATCTGATCGCCGGACCGCCGAAACTGGGTAAGCGCGTACTCCAACTGTTCGCGGCACTGGGCGGACTGATCGTCTCCGCCGGATGGTGGTTGGCAATCGTCGAACTGTGGCCGGCCGACTCGCGTCCGTGGATCGGTGGTTCACAGAACAATTCGATTCTCGAACTGACGCTCGGCTACAACGGGCTCGGGCGCTTGAGCGGCAACGAGACCGGAAGCGTCGGCGGCGGCGGAATGCGCGGTGCTGGTGATGCCGCGGCCGGCGCTGCTGCGGGCGGTTTCCCCGGTATGGGCGAGGCCGCAGGTGGTATGGCAGGGGGAGGTATGGCACCAGGTGGTGGGGCCGGCGGTGGTATGTGGGGGAGTACCGGCATTACCCGACTGTTCGAATCGGCCCAGGGCGGACAGATCGCCTGGTTGATTCCTGCTGCGCTGATACTTCTGGTGGCTGGAATCGTGCTGCGAGGCAGGGCACCCCGCGCTGATACACAGCGCGCGTCATTCATCGTCTGGGGACTGTGGCTGTTGGTGACCGGACTGACCTTCAGTTTCATGGCGGGAATCTTCCACGCCTACTACACCGTTGCGCTGGCGCCGGCGATCGCCGCGCTGATCGGTTCAGGATCGGTAGTGGCGTGGCGTCATCGTGACGTCCTCTGGGTTCGCATCATTCTGGCGGTGTCCTTGGCCGCAACCGTCGCGATGGCGTGGGTACTGCTCGGACGCTCGCCTACGTTCGTACCGTGGCTTCGCTGGACCATTCTGGTGGTCGGCATCGTCAGTGCCGTGGCAGTGCTGATTCCGGCAGTGACGCGAGGTCGATTGGCTGTAGCAGTGATTCTCGCAGCGATCTTCACCGGTCTGGCAGGTCCGACTGCATACGCGATCGACACGATCAACACTCCGCATACCGGTTCCATAGTTTCGGCCGGACCGAGCGTCGAAGGTGGAATGGGCGGGCCCGGCGGTGGCCGCGGAGGCTTCGGTGGCACGGCTGATGGCGGTAACCGTCGGACTGACGGGGCTGGGACCGGAATGCCGGGCACGCCCTCTGTAGGAATGGGTCAGATGCCCGGTGGTGCAACAGTTCCGGGCGGTACCACGCCGACCACCGACGGGACGCGAGGCGCAATGGGAGGCGGTGCCGGTGGTCTACTGCAGGGCAGCACGCCGGGAGCCGCTGTTGTGTCCGCTCTCGAAGAGAACTCCGACCAGTTCACGTGGGTAGCCGCGGCAATCGGGTCCAACAGCGCATCGGGTTATCAGCTTGCGACGCAGTCACCGGTCATGGCTATCGGAGGGTTCAACGGGAGCGATCCGTCGCCGACGCTCGCGCAGTTCCAGCAGTACGTGGCAGAGGGCAAGATTCACTTCTTCATCGCTGGCGGTGGGATGGGTGGCGGTATGAACGCCGAAGGCACCGCTACCGCTATCTCGACGTGGGTGACCGAAAACTTCACCGCCACAACGGTGGACGGGGTGACCCTCTACGACTTGACGGTTGCAGGCTGACCAACAGGAACGCACGCCAGGTCCGCATCGGAGGTGCTTCCTCCGATGCGGACCTGGCGTGAAGTTGTATGCCTGAGGTTCGTCCTCAGGTTTTGAAGGTGGTGTTCGCCGGCCGCGGGTGCTGCTGCGGGTCGATCGAGGGTGGCGGGATGAACCAGGGTTTGTTGTCGACTCCTATTCGGATTTCCCATTTGCCGACGAACCCTGATTTTCGGTGCATCAGTCGGTGGTGTGAACGGCACAGCAGGACCAGGTTGTTCATCACCGTCGGGCCACCATTGGCCCAGTGCCGGATATGGTGTGCATCGGTCCAGGCGGGCACGCATGTGCAGCCCGGGAAGGCGCAGCCTCTGTCTCGGGCGATCAACGCCACTCGCTGTTCGGCGGTGACCAACCTCTTCCCTGGTTGCGCATCCAAGGGCGCGCCGTGATCGTCGAGCAGAACGGTCGACAGGAAACAGTCGCAGCCGAGGAGTCTGGTCTGCGAGACCGAGAGTGGTCCGAGCCAGGGCATGTGCCCGACATCGAGATCCGACAGAGACGCTTCACCATCAGCAGTGGAGGGTGTGGCGGCGCAGTCTCGATGCTCAGCGAGATCATGGGCATTGATGTGCACGTTCACGTGCGGACGTTGGCCACCGTCTTTGCCGGTTTTGGCGCAGTCGAGGTACCGGCGGATCAGTTCGGTGAACCCGTCCGCGGTCCGCTTCGCTGCCGACCGGGCGTCGGGGGTTCCGTCCGGTGCCGGGGTGGGCATCGTCAGATTCGACAACGCGGAGAGCAGCATTTCGCCGGTGAGGGCGTCGAAATCGCCGCGCACCACCACCCGACCGTTCAATGTCGAGGCGATCCGCAACTCGTTCCGGTCGACATCTTCGGCGGGCGGGATCTCATCGGATTCGAACAACCGCTCCAAGGTCGCGATTACGTTCCGCACCTTCGTCGTCGTCGCTTCCACACCCGACGCAGCCGCAAGCAGTAGGTCGATACAGCGAGGGAGCGCGGCGTCTGGCATGCCTTTAGGTGGTGATTCACAGAACGCCACGATCAACACGGCATGCTCGAAGGAGCAGTCCCCGCCATCGAACCGAGCCGCGACCGCCGGAAACGGCCGCAAAGCTGCACCCAGCGCGGCGATCTTCTTCCCGTCCCGAACCTGCAGCATCGTGTTGCCCGCCAACCACGCACCCACTCCGCGGCTGGCAATCACCTGATCATCCGGGCGCAACGACAACTCGTCCACCACCGCCACACGCACAGCTTCGAGACGAAGAATCTCCGCACTCGCCTCGACAGCAGCCTCACGCAACTCGGCAGCAGTCAACCGCCACAGGCGTCCGCGTAACCCCACCGCAGAACCAGACACCACATCCGACAACAAGACGCTCATTGAATCCCCCGATCCCCTCTCCAAATCATACTCGAACATACGTTCGGGTCAAGGGTCGATTTCGCAGGGGCTAAGCGCTGATACTGTCGAGGTTGTGGACCACGTCGCAGCAGGCGCCGAGTAATTCGCGATCATGGCTGATGAGTAATACACCGACGCCGGTTTCGGCGGCGCGACTCTCGATCAACCGAATGAGCGCGGCCGTCGTGGCGGCGTCGAGCATCGCCGTCGCCTCGTCACAGATGAGGTAATTCGGTTGTTGCGCCAGCGATCTCGCCAGGCAGACGCGCTGTAGTTGGCCGTCGCTCACCTGGTGTGGTCTGCGCGACAAGAGATCGGGAGTGAGGCCAACTTCTGCTGCCAGCGCGGCCACATCGATTGACCTACTGGCAATGTCACCCGGTTGGCCGATGATCGAGGCGAGCGTCTGCCGAGGGTCGGTCGATGCGCGAGGTGACTGAAACAGCATGGACACCGTGCCGCGTAGTGCCGCGGGTACCGAGAATCTGGTACCCACAACGGGTGATCCGTCGATCCGCACTTCGCCTGACCACGGTGCATCCAGCGAAGCGAGAATCCTTGCAAGTGTTGATTTTCCGGTGCCCGAAGGCCCTGTCAGGCCGATCAGCTTTCCCGACGGAATCTCGAGCGAGACGTTCTCGAGAACTGGCCGGTTGCGACGGTAACCGCTGGTGATTCCCAGAGCTTGCAGACTCATGTCAGCCCACCTTCCGCAGCGTTCGGTACGTGCGGTCACCCAACGTGACCAGTTCGGTCGGGCCACCGGATTGTTTCGACTCCGGGCGTCGTAGGTGATAGACGCACTCCTCGGGGAGATCGGTGAGTTGCGGTGGCGATCCCGGCATGGGAGTCAAACCTCTGGAAGGTAAGGCGCCGAGAAGGTCTCGGGTGTAATCGTGAAGCGGATCTTGGAACACCAGCGCGGCCGGACCGGTCTCCATGATGCGTGATGCGTACATGACGGCAAGTCGATCCGCGACACCGCTGCGGGTAAGGGATGCCAGGTCATGGGTGATGAGCAGGACCGCCGCTCCGGCGTCCGCGCACTCTCGAAGTAATCCCATGACGTGGTCGGTGAGTTCGCGGTCGAGGTTGGCGGTGGGTTCGTCTGCGACGATCACCGACGGATTCCCGGCCAGCGCACCGGCAATGGCCACGCGTTGCGCCATGCCGCCCGACAGTTCGTGCGGGTAGCAGTCCAGGGCCGACGGTTCGAGTCCGACGCGAAGTGCCAAGGCATCGCAAGTGTGATCGCTGCCGAGTGCGTCGATCGTCTCCTGTAGTTGCGATCGCGCAGTCCGGACGGGGGTGAGATGTGTTGCGGCGGATTGTGGGACGAGAGCCACGTGCCGCCCACGGAACGCGGTGCCGGAGAAGACGTCGATCTCGAGGTCCGGTGTTCCGACGGTGACCGTTCCGGTTCGAGAAGCATTCGGCGGCAACATGTTCATGACCGAGGTGGCGATGATCGACTTGCCACACCCCGATTCCCCGACAAGTGCGGTCACCGTGCCGGCTGGAACGTCGAGGTCGATGTCGCTCGCAGCGTGAACTACCGATCCTCCGAGTAGAGGGATCCTGACGGTGAGAGATTCGATGCGCAGGCCGTGGTTCACAGTCGCAACTCCGAAGGTCGAGGGGGCGTGAGCATCGACCGCAGGGCCGAACCGGCGACGGCAACTGCGACGGTGGCGATCACGAGAACTGCGGCGGGGAATGCCAGCGTCCACCAACCGCCGAGGAGCAGAGAACTGCGTGCCTCTTCGAGAAGCGTCCCGAGACTGGGCTTGTGCGGGGGAAGGCCGAATCCCAGGAAGGACAACGTCGATTCGTGCCAGACGGCGTGGGGCAGCAGGAGAACGACTGCGATCAAAGCCTGTGGCGCCGTCGCCGGCACGAGGTGGCGCATGATCACGTGACGTCGACTGGCTCCCGCGAGAATGGCGGCGTCGATGTAGGGACGCTCGCGCAGACTCAAGATCTCGGAGCGGATGATCCGGGCCACTTGGGTCCAGTGGGTCAGTGCGATCGAAAGCACGATGGCGGCAATGCTTCCACGGAACATCGCGACGATGACGATGCCGAGCAACAGGTGGGGGAGTGCGTTGACGGCATCGGTGCCGCGCATGACGAACCTGTCCACCCAGCCGCCGACCAGTCCGGCCGTAGTGCCGACGGCGACGCCGATCACCGTGGCGAGCAGCGCGCAGGCGAGTGCGATCAGAAGTGAGGTTCTGATGCCTGCAGCTATGCGCACGAACAGATCTCGGCCCGCCGAGTCAGTTCCGAACGGGTGATCGAACGACGGAGCCAGGCGAGCCGCCGAGAAGTCTGTGACTCGGTCGTCGACGTCGGCCAACCATGGGACCAACGCCGCGTACAGCGCCACGAGGATCAGCACGCCGACGGCGATCTTGAAGCGTCGTTCAGCCATCGGTACTCACTCTCGGGTCGAGTACTGCAACGAGGACGTCGGCAATCAGTGAGCCGAGCATGACCGTCAATGTCGTACCGACGGTGAGGAACGCGAGCAGTGCCATGTCGAGGTCACGGGCTGACGAGACGATGGCGCCGGCGATCCCTGGCCAACTGAAGACCTCTTCCACCAGCACTGCCCCGACTATCAGCTCGGGCAGTCGCACGCCGACGATGTTCACGAAAGGCGCCAGTGAGGTCGGCAGTATGTGGCGTTTCGTGATGGTCGGCGTCGGGATTCCGCGTGCTACGGCGCCCGCGACAAATCCCTCACTTTTCGAACCCACGACGGATTCTCGGACCGCGAGTAGGAGCCACGGCATCTGCGAGATGGAGAGGACCGTCACCGGTAGGACCAAGTGCCGGATCACCTGTCCCGGTGTGGGATCGGCACCCCCGTCGGTCAACCCGGCGACCGGGAGCCAGCCGAGAGTCAACGCGAAGAGCGCGATGGCACCCAGCGACAAGACAAACGGCGGAAGTCCTTGGACCACGACGCTCAGCCCGGACACGGTCTTGTCCAAGAATCCTCCACTGCGGATTCCGGCGAGAACACCGAGTGTCAGCGAGGCGAGAATCGCGATGAGGAGTGAGATACCGACCAGCAGCAGGGTCCATGGCAGACGCTCGGAGATAACTTGGGAAACAGGCTGATTGAACGATCTGGAGATCCCGAGATCACCGGTGAACACGCCCTGGAGCCAATTCCAGTACGTGCTGTACCAGGGGTTGTCGAAACCCATCTGATCGGCGATCAACGCTTTGTCCGCGTCGCTGGTCGTCATGTATCGCGTGCCCAGGTAGCCGACAAGTGGATCGAACGGTGAGATCGCGGCGGCGGCAAAGAGTCCCGCGGACACCACGGCGATCACGGGCACGATGAACAACACCCGCCGACCGACCATCGTGAGGATGGCCTTTCGGCGGGAGTTGCCACGGTGGTCGAGCGATTGCCGCGCGTCTACCCGAACGTCGACAGCTGTCATTGCCCTCTGGCCCACGTCTGCAGTGACCACCACGGGCCCCAGGTCACACCGTGTGAGTGTGGCTCGAGTACAGGTCCGGACATCTGCCAGTCCGAATCCTTCGAAACGTACGTATGGTCGAGGAATACGAGGATGACAAATCCGGGATCCTCGACGTACGCCTGCTGCACGTCGCGATACGCGGCGTCACGCGTTGCCTGATCCAGGCTGCGGCGTCCTACTTCCAGGCCTGCGTCGACTGCTGGATTGGAGTAGTCGCTGGCGTTGTCGTAGATGCTGCCGACCCCGGGCGCTATGTACTTCGAGTTCAGCGCGTCGTACGCCTGCGTGTCTGGATCGAAAGGTTCGTCTCCACCACCGAGAAGCGTCGAATCCTGGTTGATTCGAGGGTCTATGCGGTCCCAGGAGAGCGCTTCGAGATCCACCTCGATGCCGACAGCGAGAGCATCGGAGGCAAATGCCTGAGCGAGATCACGTCGAACGGTGTCGACGGAGTTGTACATGATCGTGAACTGCGCCCGCTGACCGTCTTTCGAACGGATTCCGTCGGCACCTTCGATCCAGCCCGCTTCGGTGAGAATTCGCTCGGCCTCGGCCGGGTCGTAGGCGAAGGTTGCGTTCGGGTTGTACGAATCGCCGTAGACCTCGGGGATCGGAGTGGCGGCGACGCGGCCGTGTCCGCCCAGGACGTTGTCGATCATCGACTGGCGATCGGCGGCGAGGTTGAGCGCCATTCGTACGGCTTTGTCGCCTGCCACGGGATTGTTCGTCGGAAGTGAGAGACCGCGCCAGTCCGCTGACTGATGGGCAGTCACCGACATGTTGTCTTTGCCCGAGAACGTATTGGCAAGCAGTGGAGGGAGATTGGTTCCGTCGATCTCGCCGGACACCATACGTTGGGCGCGGGTGTTGTCGTCCGGAACGTAGAGGAGAGTGAGCTTCTTGATCTCCGGTGCACCGTCCCAGTAGTTCTCGTTCGCCTCGAAGACCGCTCGATCCGGTGAGAGATCGACGAGTGTGTACGGACCCGTACCGACAGGCGCGGTGTTCAACGGCGATTCGGCGGCAAGTCCGGGTGTCGCGAGGGATTCCGACGGGACCATGCCGATCAGCATTTTCGTCAGCAGGGGCGCATACGAGTACGCGAGGCGGAACTCGACTGTGTTGTCGTCGACGGCCACGACATCGCTGATCATGTCGTACGACGAACGCGCTTCGGAGGCGGAAGCGGGATCGAGGATCGCCTTGTACGTGGCAACCACGTCGGCGGCGTCGAAGGTCGATCCGTCAGAGAAGGTGACCCCGTCGCGGAGTTTGACCGTCCAGACTGTCGCGTCGGCGTTGGCAGTGGGCATCTCCGCGGCCAGAGACGGCTCGAATCCCGGCATGCCGGTACCTCCGGTGAGTCGGACGAGGCCGTCGTACATCTTGGCCTCACCGGCAGCGCCGAAGCCTGCGACCGGGTTGTAGCCGCCCAGCTCGTAGCCGTCGGCCAAGACCAGGCCGTCGTTGTTGCCCGAGGAGTCGGTGTCAGTCGGGCTACTGCACGACGTGATCAGAAGTGCGCCGATTGCGGCGGTTGCGGTGAGCGTCAGAACGCCTGGTTTGTGGAGTTTCACGGGTGTCCTTTCCTTGGTGGACAGGTGTCCGAAAACATCTGTTCACCTATTCAGGTATTCATATGATCTCATCTCGAAACGGATATTTCGCACAAAGGCCGAACGCTGGGACCTTGGCCCCGTGAGTGACACTCCGAGAGCGCTGTTATCGCAGGCCGTAGTCTGTTCCCCGTGCGCGTACTAGTAATCGGCTCCGGAGCCCGTGAACATGCCCTCCTTCTCTCTCTTGCTCGCGATCCAGGTGTCACGGCCCTGATCTGCGCGCCTGGCAATGCCGGGATCGCAAAAATCGCCGAGCAGCACCCCATCGACGTCGCTTCGGGTGACGCGGTTACCGCGCTGGCCCAGAAGGTCGAAGCCGACCTCGTCGTCATCGGACCCGAGGTTCCGCTGGTCCTCGGTGTCGCAGACGCGGTGCGCGCAGCAGGTATCGCCTGCTTCGGGCCTTCGGCCGACGCCGCCCGCATCGAGGGATCGAAGGCTTTCGCCAAGGACGTGATGGCTGTCGCCGGCGTCAAGACCGCTCACAGTGAGATCGTCGACAATCCGGCCAAGCTCGACGAAGCACTCGACCGCTTCGGTCCCAACTGGGTGGTCAAGGACGACGGATTGGCCGCGGGTAAGGGCGTAGTCGTCACGACGGATCGTCTCGCCGCGCGCGATCATGCCGCAGAACTGCTCGAGACCGGACACCCGGTTCTCCTCGAGTCCTTCCTCGACGGTCCGGAAGTTTCGCTCTTCTGCCTCGTCGACGGCGAAACTGTGATCCCGCTGCTCCCGGCTCAGGACCACAAGCGTGTCGGCGACGGAGACTCCGGACCCAACACCGGCGGTATGGGCGCGTACACCCCATTGCCGTGGCTGCCCGACGAGATGGTCACGCAGATCGTCGATGACGTCGTCAAGCCCGTCGCTGCCGAGTTGGTCGCGCGCGGTAGCAGTTTCTCCGGCCTTCTCTACGCCGGTCTGGCGATCGGTGTCGACGGCCCGGCCGTCGTCGAATTCAACTGCCGGTTCGGTGACCCCGAAACTCAGGCCGTGCTTGCCCTCCTCGAAACGCCGCTGGGCGGTCTACTCAATGCGGCCTCGACCGGAACACTCGATTCGGTCGGTCCGTTGCAGTGGCGCGACGGTTCCGCTGTCACGGTCGTGATTGCCGCGGAGAACTACCCGTCAACCCCACGCACCGGCGACGTGATCACCGGAGCGGACGCCGACGGAGTCCTGCACGCCGGTACCAAGAAGCGTGAAGACGGTGCCGTCGTCTCGGCAGGCGGGCGTGTGCTGAGTGTTGTCGGAGTGGGCAAGGATCTGACCGAAGCTCGCGACGACGCCTACGCAAAGATCGCCGACGTCAAGCTTCCCGGTGGTCATTTCCGCAAGGACATCGGACTCGGCGCCGTCGAAGGTCGCATCTCAATTCCCTGACTCGTTCTTTCGGAGGGCCGGTGAACTTTCTGTTCATCGGCCCTTTTCATGGAAAATCAACGGTTCCTTGAAGTTACCCACGAGTATGGACTTCTCGTTCGGTTTCTCCCGGTATATCTCAGCGCGGGGGTCACGGAAAGAGAAGGGCACACTTGAGCATTCGCGCTGGATCCAACGAACGGCACGCACGTACCAATTCCACGCTCTCGCGTAGAAACTTCTTGGCAGCAACAGGATTAGCTGTGGGGGCCGCCGCACTCTCGTCCTCGTGGACCACGGCGGCCGCTGCGCCCAGACGAGCATTGAACGACGGAGACCGTGTCCCCGCGCTCGTGATCGGCAGTGGATACGGCGGTGCCGTTGCGGCACTTCGCCTGACGCAGGCCGGTATCGACACGCACATGGTCGAGATGGGGAAGTCGTGGACCACTCCGGGGTCCGACGGCAAGGTCTTCTGCCCGATGCTCTCTCCTGACGGACGGTCCTTCTGGCTCAGAGACCGTACAGTTCAACCGGTTTCACACTTTTCCGGCGGCTCGGTGGACAAGAACATCAGCCGCTACGTCGGCGTTCTCGACGCCGAGGACTTCGGCGGGATCAAGGTCTACCAAGGCCGAGGGGTCGGCGGTGGGTCACTGGTCAACGGCGGTATGGCGGTCACACCCAAGCGCAACTACTTCGAAGAGATCCTGCCCGGGGTCGATTCCAACGAGATGTACTCGACGTACTTCCCGCGGGCCAACGCTGCGCTCGGAGTCAACAACATCGACCCGGCCTGGTTCGAATCGACCGAGTACTACAAGTTCGCGCGGACGGGGCGAAAGACCGCTGAGAGATCCGGTTACACAACAACGTTCGTTCCGAATGTCTACGACTTCAACTACATGAAGCAGGAAGCTGCCGGCCAGGTCACCAAGTCCGCTCTGGTCAGTGAGGTCATCTACGGCAACAATGCCGGAAAGAAGTCACTGGACAAAACGTACCTCGCTGCGGCATCCGCCACCGGCAAGCTCACCATTTCAGCTCTGCACGTCGTGACCTCGGTTGCCCCGGCCGCGACCGGCGGTGGCTATCAAGTGGTGATGAACCAGATCAACGAGCAGGGCAATACCGTCGGCACCAAGACAGTGACGGCGGACAAGGTCTTCTTCGCGGCCGGCAGTATCGGGACCAGCAAGCTCCTGGTCGCGATGAAAGCGCAAGGGCAGCTGGCGAATTTGCCGGGTGCAGTTGGACAGGAATGGGGTCACAACGGCAACGTGATGGTGGGCCGCGCCAATCACATGTGGGACGCCACCGGTGCGAAGCAGTCGGCGATCCCCGTGATGGGTATCGACAACTGGGCCGACACATCCGCTCCCGTCTTTGCGGAAATCGCACCCTTCCCGGCCGGTACCGAACTGTGGGTCAGCCTGTACTTGGCGATTGCCAAGAATCCGCAACGTGCTCAGTTCCAATTCAACTCGGCATCAGGCAAAGTCGGATTGAACTGGCAGCGCTCGCAGAACCAGCCGTCGATCGACATGGCGAAGAAGCTCTTCGACAAGATCAACAAGAAGGAAGGCACGATCTACCGGACCGACCTCTTCGGCCCGACGCAGACGTGGGGCGATCAGTTGACGTACCACCCCCTCGGCGGTTGTGTGCTCGGCAAGGCGACCGACGGCTACGGTCGTCTGCCGGGGTACCCGGGTCTGTACGTCATGGATGGATCCCTCGTACCGGGCAATGTGGGAGTCAATCCGTTCGTCACCATCACCGCTCTGGCCGAACGGAATATCGAGAACATCATTGCGAACGACATGAACTAAGGCGGTGACTCGTCAGCAGGTGCGGTGGATCGACTTCCTGCCGCACCTGCTCGGCGTGGGCAGCGGTTACAGTCACCTGGACAGACGACGCTCGATTCAGGGATGTAGACGTGAGGCGGACAAAATCCGAGATCGACGGCGATTGGCTCCGGTGGGGCGTGCCGTCGATCGACGAGTTGGTGGTATCCGAACACGAATTGGACGACGAACCCGAAGATTTGGTTCTGTGGGGTG
The DNA here is from genome assembly GCF_054589475.1 of Rhodococcus sp. no. 34. Classification (NCBI taxonomy): domain Bacteria; kingdom Bacillati; phylum Actinomycetota; class Actinomycetes; order Mycobacteriales; family Nocardiaceae; genus Rhodococcus; species Rhodococcus sp. no. 34. The sequence continues at coordinate 223,092 of NZ_BAAILK010000026.1, read as the reverse complement.
GAGCGTCGAGCGCTGATCAACCGGTTACATGGGAAACCCACGCACACCGGTCGAACGAGATTCTGTTCCCTCGTTCCGGCATTGTGGTTGTGCGCTCAGGCGCCCAGATGTGGACGTTGCTGCCGGGACGAGGGCTGTGGATACCGGCACTGCATCGACACTCGGTGCGCGTTGCCGCGGGTGCGCAGTTCCTGACGGTGTATTGCGCTGTAGGGCAGGGGCCTTCGCTCGGTGATCACCCGGTTGCGGTACACGGCACGCCGCTACTCTACGAGTTGTTTCTGCATCTGAGTGCTCGCGAGATGTCGGACGACGCGAGGCGCCGCGCCGAGCGAGTGTTCTTCGACCTCGTTGTTCCCGGCGACGAGCGCGGAGCGATGAAGATCCCAGATTCGGGCCCGGTCGGCCGGATTGCACGCGACCTGTTGTCTCATCCGGAGGATCCACGCAGTTTCGGGGACTGGGCGAACGAGATCGGCGTCAGCACCAGCACTTTGGCTCGTCGATTCAAGGTTGACACCGGCGTGAGTTTCGGCCAGTGGCGAGTACTGCTTCGGATGAACGTGGCGATGTCCCTACTCGGCCAAGATGTTGCGGTCGCCGATGTGGCAGAACAGGTCGGATACTCGACGCCCAGTAGTTTTGTCGCCGCCTTCAAGCAGTCCACCGGTGTCACGCCGATGGCATTTCGAAAGACTGCGGACCGTTGATCGGATTTCGACATTCTTTGACAAAACTCCGCGATTGCGTCATCTCCTGATCCGTTCTACCGTTAGCCATGTAGGCGAGGCTTACTTTACTTTCCGGGTTCGGGGTTCTCTCGAGACCCGCTCGACAGCATGGGGCAGAAGTGATCGATTTTGTTGCGCCGCGTTCGAAACGCGGTAGCAGGGCCATCTTCATGGCTGTGGCAGTGGCACTTTCGACGGTGCTGGCAGCATGTGGCACCTCCACGACCGACACGAAGTCCGACGGTGATGCGTGGACGTATGTCGATGCGCGTGGTCAGCAGATTTCGCTCGACAAGAGCCCCGAACGCATCGTAGCGACGGCAGACACCGCGTCGGTGCTGCTCGAATACGGCGTCGTGCCGGTCGGCATCATCGGCTTTTCCAGGCTGGACGAATCAACATTGAATGCATTCGACTTCAGTGGAATTGCCCATGTCAGCGAGACCGACACGGACATCAGCGCCGAGAAACTCCTGGCTGTGGACCCGGATCTAGTCATCGACATCTGGAGTTCGTACAACGGTGGAAACTTCGGCAGCATCTGGGGCGACGATATCGCTCGCGTCGAAGGGGTCGCTCCCATTGCCGGTGTCAAGATCACCGACGGGGCGCAAGCGGCGCTGGACAGCTTCAGTTCGTTGGTCCAGGGTATCGGTGGCACCGACACCTCACCGGTCTACGCGGCGAAACGGGAAGAGTTGAGTGCACTCGGTGAGCGGGTGCGTGAATTGGCCACTTCGCGGTCGAACATCTCTGTTGCATACGTGATTCCGTTGGAGTCGAGCCTTGACTACGCGGTGCCGGGATGGACTCCGCTCGGAAGTATTCTCGAAACGATGGGCGTCGAATTCGCCAAGCTCGACAGCGAGGACGGTTTCTGGGCGTCGGCGAGTTGGGAAGAGCCGGGCGTCTTTCCGGCTGATCTCCTCCTGATTCCGCCGACTTGGTCGGATGCACCGGAGCTCAATTCGCCGACTTTCACCAGGCTTCCGGCTGTGGTTTCGGGTCAGGTTGCGTCGGTCGAACTTCGTACGGGGTACAGCCTGACGGGCATCACGGAGCAGATGAAGCGTTTTGCCGACGTCTACGAGAAGAGCGGGAAAGTCACCTGAGCAGCGTCATCGCGGCGCGTGATCTCGCAATGATCGATTGACACGGTCGAGGATGTCGATGGCAGCGGACAATGTGTCGAGGTCGCCCTCGTCGAGGGACTCCAGTTCTTCGGCGAGGACACCGATGCGTAGTTCGGACCGACGGTCCCGTCGCGCGCTTCGCTCGTCCTTCACGTAAAGCGTGCTCACTCGGCCGTCCGTGGGATCGGGCCGTCGCTCGATCAGATCTTTGTCGGAGAGGATGCGCACCAGTGTGCTGACGGTGTTCGGGCGTCTGGAGAGACGGTCGGCGACAGCCCCGATGCGAGTGCCCGGGTGGTGTGCGACATCGTGAAGTACTTCGGATTGTGCCTCGGGCAAAGTCGCGTCGGTGCCTGACGTAGCCATGTATTCCCGCAGCGCTCGACGCAATTCGAACGCCGCAGCGATGAGTGATCTCGATGCTTCTTCCGCGGTGGGCACGCGATCAGAGTAGTGATCGACCCCGTGTGATCCACGCCCTGGAACTGTATCTGACACAGATATAGTTTACAGTTCTTCAAAGGGTAGGGTCACCTAACCATGACGGAAGATGAAGCTGTCATGCTTCACGACGTACGGGACGCGATCATGAATTTTCGAAAGAAGACACGCAGTGTAATGCTGATCGGCGCACTGACATTGGTGGCAGCTCTCAGTGGCTGCTCGAGCGAGGACGCGTCGCCCACAGATGCCGAGATCAGTGCGTCGGCTCCGGCGGGCTCTGCGTTTGTCGCTCCGCGAGAAGTCCCGGTTGGAATGGGGAGCGGAAAGTCGGACGGCGAGTTCCCTCGTACCGTCTCACACTTCAAAGGGGACACCACGATCGAATCGCAGCCCGAAAAGGTTGTTGTCATCTCGACCGGGCAAGCAGATGCACTCCTGTCGCTCGGTGTCGTGCCCGCAGGTTCGACGCGTGGTGACGGTGCGGACCTGGTGCCTCCGTACTTGTTGTCTGCATACCCCGAATTCCGTACTCAGCTAAGTGATGTCGTTGACGCAGGTGGACGCTTCACACCGAATTTCGAAGCGATCGTCACGATCGATCCTGACCTGATTTTGATGAATGTTGCAGGAAAGGACGCTGATTCGCTGTACGACCAGCTTTCCGCCATCGCACCCACGGTGGCAACACAGGGAACCGGCGTCTACTGGAAGCAGGACTTCCTGCTGGTTGCCGACGGGGTAGGTAAGACGCAGCAGGCGACGGCACTGCTGGATACCTTCAATACCGATGCCGCGGCCCTCGGTGCTTCCCTCTCGTCGTCGCCGACGGTGTCGTTCACGCGCCAGAACGGAAATCGTCTGCGCATCTTCGGTATTCCTTCGTTCACCGGCAGTATCGCCGAGGATGCCGGCTTGACCCGTCCGCAGTCGCAGCAGTTCGACGACACTTCCCGAGACATCAGTGAAGAAGAGTTGAACGTGGCGGACGCCGACTGGATCTTCTACGGCGTGCAGGGCGGGGACCCGGCGACGTTGACGAACGCTCCGTTGTGGGCGCAGTTACGTGGTGTGGTCGCCAACCACGCCGTCGCTGTTGACGACGACGTCTTCTACCTCAATACCGGGCCGACTGCGGCTCGTGAAGTGCTGAAGGTTCTGCAGAGCACACTGCAGCGGTAGTAATTACTCGGGAATCTCGATTTGTTCAGCCTGGATGGTCGGTACTCGCAGCGAGCGCAAGTAATTCACAGCGATGGGCAGAATCGAGACGACGACGACAGCGATGAGGATGATTTCGATGTGGGCGCGAACGAACTCGATTCCTCCGAGCATGTAGCCGAGTACCGGAACGAGAACTCCCCAAGCGAGTCCTCCGATGACGTTGTATGTCAGGAAGGTTCGATATGGCATCCGTGAAGTACCCGCCATTACTGGGGTGATGGTTCGGATGACGGGAACAAATCGCGCAAGGACGACGGTACGAGGTCCGTGCTTCTCGAAGAATGCTTCTGCCCGCGCAAGTTGATCGGGACCAAGTCGCTTGGCTCCAGGTCGATCGAAAACCGCAGGACCCGCCGCGCGTCCGACAAGGTAGCCGCATTGGTCGCCGACCACAGCGACGATGGGGATGGTCACGAGGAGAACCCTTAGTGGAACGAATGGCTGCTCCCGTGCGACGAGGACACCAGCTGTGAACAAGAGCGAATCGCCGGGAAGAAAAAACCCGAACAGAAGACCGGTTTCGATGAATACCGCCCCAAGCAAGCCGATCAGACCGAACGTGGAGAGCAGGGTATCGGGGTTCAGAATTCCGCTGGTGAGTGCGAGCGTCATACGAGCGCCCGATCGCGAGAGGCAGAGGAAGTGCGGTCGGTCGTCTTGGAGCGGCCTTCGACGAACCGGAAGACGGCTCCGCCCACGGTGACTGCAAGCGTCGCGAGAATGGCCCCGGCGATGACGTCGGTGAGCCAGTGAACTCCCAAATACAGGCGAGTCAGGGCTACGACGATTGTGACTGTCACGGCGAGGAGCATCAGCAGTCTCTTGACGGCGGGTGTGCGGTGCGCGCTCAGAACGAGGACGACGATGCCGAACAGTGCAGCGGTCCCGGTGACGTGACCAGACGGGAACGAGTGGTCGGTCTCGAGAAGCACCTGGATGTTGGTCGGCGGACGTTCGCGACCGACGAGCGCTTTGATTACCGTGCTGGCGACCGCCGCGGCGCCAACCGTTCCGATCACGATCAAGCCCGGAACGACCGAACGCGCTCGCCAGGAGATGAGGACTCCGCAGGTGATCCCGAGCATGGCGGTGGCGACAGGACTACCGAGATCTGTTACTGCCACTGCGATCTGATCAAGAGCGCCGCTCCGGTGATCGACCATCCAGTCGGTCACCGGACCGTCGAAGCTCGTCAACCACCCGCTTCCATACACCTGGATCGACAGCGTCACCAGTGCAAGCACGAGTCCGCACGTGCGAAGGGCTGTAGACCGAACGCTGGAAGCTCGGTAGATCGAACCGAACGCGAACAGAGCTGCGGCCACCACGATTGCGGCAACCGCGATCTCTGCGGTGGTGCTCTCGGTCAGGACTTCGGTGACCACGTTTCGCACGGTCGACACAGTTGCAGGCATGAATGCAGTGTGACGAGCCGAAGCTGAAGAAACGCTGAACGGAACTCGGTCCTGGGTCTACCGTCTGCTCTACTGGGTGCATCCGAACAATTGCGTGGCGACGAAACGGGGCCGGTGGTGCGAGTACTGGTGGTCGAAGACGAAGTGCGCCTGGCCGAGACGATCCGGCGGGGATTGGTGGCCGAGGGATTCGTGACCGCCGTCGAACTCAACGGTGACGACGGATTCGCGACTGCGTGCAGTGACGAATTCGACGTGATCGTTCTCGACATCATGTTGCCGGGCAAACACGGGTACGACATCGTGAGGGATCTACGCGCCCGGGAGATCTGGACGCCGATCCTCATGCTGTCGGCAAAGGACGGCGAATACGACCTGGCCGATGCATTCGATCTCGGCGCCGACGACTACCTGGTCAAGCCATTCTCGTTTGTCGTGCTTCTCGCTCGGCTGCGTGCACTGGTGCGTCGCGGCGCTCCACAACGTCCGGCGATACTCTCCGTTGGAGACCTGGCCCTCGACCCGGCCAAACATCAGGTGAGCAGAGCGGGAATCGAATTGACCCTGACGCCGCGGGAGTACAGCGTTCTCGAATTCTTGATGCGCAACAATGGTGTGGTCGTCACGAAGACCGAGATCGTTCGCTCCGTCTGGGACACCAACTACGAAGGTGACGAGAACATCGTCGAGGTGTATATCGGTTACCTTCGTAAGAAGCTCGACCTCCCGTTCGGAACTCAGAGCATCGAAACGGTCCGAGGCGTCGGGTACCGCTTTGTCGGCACTGCCTGATCTTCAGTCGTTCGGAACCGGAATCGTCACCTCGAATCGACTTCCACCGCCCGCCCTCTCGCTGACGGAAATGGTTCCGTGGTGCGCCGCAACTATTTCCGACGCGATGGCGAGTCCGAGTCCGGACCCGCCTCCCTGCCTCGACCGCGGCTGGTCCAGGCGGACGAAGCGTCCGAAGATTCGTTCGCGTTCTGCTGCAGGGATTCCGGGCCCGTCGTCCTCGATCACGATGTGGGCTTCGTTTCCGGCTTCGGAGCACTCGAGATACACGAGGGTCTCCGCATGCCGCACTGCATTGTCCACGAGGTTTCGCACCATCCGCGTCAATGCTCTCGGGTCTCCGGAGACCCGAACCGGAGCCACGGCAGCGGCGACCGCAACTTCGGAGATACCGTCGATCCTTTTCTGCTCGGCGAACAAGATGTCATCGAGGTCGACGTCGACGACGATGCCGAACTTTTCGAGTTCGCTTTCGTCAGAGCGCGCGAGAATCAACAGGTCTTCGATCAACTGCCGCATTCGGCGCGCCTCGGGAAGTAGTGCGTCTTCGATCAACGCGTCGTCGAGGAGATCCGGGCGTCGGTGTGCCAGTTCGAGGGCCGTCGTGATCGTGGAAAGCGGACTGCGTAACTCGTGTGAGGCATCGCTGACAAATCGTTGCTGGGCCAGCGCACCTTCGTCGAGGCGGGCCAGCATGTCGTTCATTGTTGTTGCCAGTCGGGCTATCTCGTCGTTCCCTGACGGGACAGGCACTCGTTCACCTTGACGCCCACTCGAAATCGACGCTACCCGAGCGCGGATGCGTTCGACCGGAGCGAGGGCCGAACCGACAAGGCGGTAGGTGGCAAACGCAGCCAGCCCCAGGACCAGGGGGCCGACTATGGCCAGCAGAACGGCAACGGTCGTCACCACGGTTTCAACCGGTTCGCGGTCGGCGCCGACGAAGACGGTGACTGGTCCGGTCGGCGTCTGAGCGCCTCGCCCGATCAGCCAGTAGTCCTCGTCGTCGGACTTCTTGACCCTTCCGAGGGCGTCCGACTCGTCAGGGCCGAGAATACGTTCGGACAGGAGGTCGCTGTCGGTTCCAGGTGATTGGGCGACTATTCGGTGATCGGCGTCGACGATCTGCACGATTCCGATCTGACTGTCTGTGGACAGAAGCGAAGGGTCGAGATCGGCCGGGTTTTTTCCGTTGAGCTGCTGGACCAATTGCGTGGCGCGAGCGTCGGAGCTGTTCAGCGCGGACAGATGCAGGGAGTTTGCCAGCACGAAAACCAGTGCAAGCCCGGCGATCACCAGGCAGAAGGCGATCACGAGTGTCGAAGCCACGGTCGAACGGGCACGCACGCTCCACCGGGAGGGGTGCAGAATCGACTCGCCGATGAAGTTCATGGCGTCCAGTCTGTACCTTCTCGGCTGTGCATTTACGAAGACGGGTGACGCGGTCCCGTAATCGGACCGCGTCACCCGTCTAGAGGATCAGGCCACTCGCTTGGCGGTGCGGCCGCCGAATTCGAGCATCACGGCGCGACCGGTGTCGTCGGTGACGAAGCGTCCCAACGCCCGGGTGGTGTCGGCGCGCGCAGCGAAGTCACGGTCGTTGAGGAAGGCGATCGGGATTGCCGGCGGCCAGACGATGTCCTCGTATTCACCGAGATCCTGCGCGCTGCCCATCCGGATGCCGATTCCCTCGTCACCGGGGGCGACGGTCATCGTCAGTGAGCCGGCCTGATACTTGCCCAGGACTGCGTCGACGGCAGCGGGTTCGGGCTCGACCACGTCCAGGGATGCCGGCGTGGGTAGTTCAGTGAGGTTGGCCATGCACCAGTCGACGATCTTCTTGCCGATTCCGCCGCCGAGGGCGTTGGTCAGCACGGTGACGGCGAAGTTCTTCTCGGGCACTGTCATGAACTCGGAGACCTGGAGGTTGCTCACGTTTCCGCCGTGCCGTACTACCTGTGTGGTTCCGTATCGAGTCAACAGCCATCCCAGGCCGACTTCTTCGAACATCATCGCGGCGGGACGCTGCGGCTTCTGCATCAACAACCGGGTGGACTCGTCGAGCGGCTGTCCTTCGCCGGGGTGTTCGCCCGACAGTGCGTAACGTGCCCAGACGAGTTGGTCTCGCACCGAGGACCACATTCCGCCGCAAGGGATCATGCCGCGGTCCAGTCCGGTTTCGTTGGACACGAACGGCACACCGTCGCGGATGTAGTGACCGAGTGCGAACCGGTGGGTCATCACGTCCCAGGGCAGGAAGGCCGAGTTCTTCATTTCGAGGGGGTCGAGCACGCGCTGCTTGACCAGCTCTTCGAAGGTCAGTCCGCTGATCTTGGCCACGACATGTCCGGCGAGAACGAATCCGGAGTTGCTGTAGGAGAAGACTTCTCCGACGGGAAATTCTTGTCGCAGTTCGTTCAGCCGTGAAACCGAGCGTCCCAGGGCGTCTTCGCCCCAGCCTGCCGAGAGGCCCGCGTCGCCGGTGAATCCGCCGGTGTGGGTGAGGAGATGACGCATCGTGACTGTGCGCGTGGCTGTTTCGTCGGCGAAGGTCAGTTCGGGGACGTACTCGACCAACGGGGTGTCGAGATCGAGTAGGCCGTCCTCGACGAGTGCCATCGCGGCTGTTGCGGCGAACACCTTTGTGGTGGAGCCGATCATGAACATCGTCTTGTCGGTGACCGGGAGTTGGGTTTCGACGCTCTCGATGCCACTGGTGACGACGATGTCCTTGTCGCCGTGAACGATGCCGACCGAGACGCCGGGGATGTTTGCCTCGACCCTCCACTGATCGACGAGTTCTTGAAGCTGTTCTTGCATCTTTGATTCCTCGAGTTCGCTGGCGTTCTGTGATTCGGCGTTCTGTGTTTCCGTCATCGTATGTGTATCGGTCATCGTCACGCGTTAACCCGTGGTAGGAAGCGGAATCCGACGTACACTCCGTCTCGGTGCGGCCGTACCGTCGTCCAACCCGCGGCCCCGGGTTGACGGGTGGTCCAGGTCCCCGGGATCTGCGACGGTACGAGAGTGGCTACCGTTGCAGGCTTCTTCGGAGCTGTCTCGTCTTCCTCGGGATTCGGGATTACGTCGCCGATGACGGTGATCACGGCCTCGTCAGCGGACTCTCCACGACGGAACTCGATTGCTATCCCGCCCGAGCTGTACTTTCCCAGAACCGAATCCGGAATCGACTCCACACTCGCGGGGTTCGGGGCGAGGGCTTGCGGAGGTTCGAGTCCGACCAACGCGGCCGCGGCTTCGGTGAAGAGATCACGGTAGAGGCCGTCGGCCTTGCCGCCGCTGGTCAGCAGTGCGATCGCGACATTGTGGCGGGGGAAGATACGCAGATATGCGTGCTGCCCGATGGTGCTGCCGTCGTGCCCGAAAATCTCTTCGCCCGACCAGGTTTCGTGGAACCAGCCCAAGCCCCAACCCGACTTGTCCGGGAACAGTTCGCTGATGTCGATTTCGGGTGTGCGCATCGCGGCGGCCGATTTTTCCGACACGATCCGTACGCCGTCGACGCTCTGTCCTTCGAGAAGACCGAGTTCCGCGAACGTGAGTAGATCTCCGATGCTGGCAGTGATGCAGCCGGCGGGCCCCATCGAGCGGGTGATCGGCCAGACGGGCATCACGACGGAGTTCCCCGTATGACCCGCTGCCACAGAGTATCTCGGTGTATCTCCGGTCAACGTGAGTGTGTGCGCGAGGCCGAGCGGATCGATGATCCGCTCCTTGAGGATGTCGTCCCAGATGCCGCCGCGAAGAACCTCGACGATACGAGCTGCAAGGACGTACGCGGAGTTCGAGTACGCGAAGCCGTCCTCGAGTGGATGAACCTGACGGAAGTCACGCAGGCCCTCGACGTAGCGTTCGACGACGTCGTCGCCGCGACCCTTGTCGATGAACAGGTCACCGTCGATTCCGTTGCGATGGTTCAGAAGTGCGCGAACCGTGATGCGGGCAGCTGTTTCCTCGTCCTGCAGTGCGAAATCGGGCAGGATCGACCGGACGGTCGCGTCCAGGTCGAGCAAGCCTTCGTCGACCAGCTGCATGACCAGCATCGCGGTCCATACCTTGGTGATGGATCCGATCTGGAACAGGGAGTCGGTGGATACCTCGACCCCGGTGTCTGCATTGATCACGCCGGAAGCAACCGTCGTGCGGGTGATTTCCTTGCCGCTGGAATCGAGTGTGAGAATCCCGAATTGAGCACCGGTGACGCCGTAACGCTCACACAGTACGTCCAGCGAACGCTTCCACGCGTCGGCTCCGGCAGACGCGTTGGCCAGGCCGGCCTTGGGCAGCTTCGCGGAGGTGTATCGCTTGACCCACTCGATGAGCCGTGTGCTGTAGTCGATTCGGTGCGAGATCGAACCGTTGACGAGGAACCCGTGGCTTGCACCGGGATACGCCACCAGGCGGGTGGGTACATGCTGCTGGCGCAGTGCGGCGAACCAGGCCTCGGCTTGACCCAGCGGGCACCGCTCGTCCGACTTTCCGTGCAGGATCAGCGTCGGGGTCGCCACGTTCTTTACAGCGGCGAGCGGTGAGGCTGCCAGGAGCCCCGCGGAGTTCTCGGGAACAGTCGTGCCGGTGGCGAGTGACGCGAGGTGCGGACCGAAATCGCAGACTCCGGCCATGGCGTTGAAATCGCAGATCAGCCCGCCGGCAACCGCAGCGGCAAAACGATCCGTCGCGGACGTCAGGTGACACGTACTGTATCCGCCGTAGCTGTACCCGGTGATCGCCAGACGGTCCCCGTCGACAAGTCCCTCGGCGACAAGCGCGTCGATCGGCTCGAGGAAGTCGGCTTGGTCGGAGGTACCCCAGGCGCCGTTGACGGCGTACATGAAGTCTGCGCCGTACCCGTCCGACCCACGTGGATTGAGGGTCAGGATGCGCCAACCCTGGGCGGCGAGAACCTGGTGGGCGGGGTGATAGGTATCTGCAACGCCGGTCCACGCGTTGTGCGGTCCGCCGTGAATGTCGAGCAGAAGAGGTGCAGCGCCACTGGTTTCGGGAGCGGACAGTAACCAACCATGCACGGTGCGGCCGTCGGAGATGGTGAACTCGCGTTCCTCGGCGGCAAACAGTGTCACCTCGGGGAGTGCTTCTGCGGTGAATTTCGTCAGCGTGGTGACCGCGCCGCTGTCGAGATCGACGAGTGCGACCTCGCCGAAGGACTGCTGCGTGGTGACGATGACGGAGGCGACGCGGGCGTCACGGGCAACGGAGAGCGCCGAGACGACTTCGTTGGGATTGGCGACGAGGGATCGAGAGGTGCCGGTTTCGATGTCGGCCGCGTACAGATGCGTCCATCCACGATCGCGTAGGCAGAACACGATTTCGTCGCGAGTATTCGACAGTGCCGGTGTGCCGCCGGGGTAACCGGGTGCACCGGGCATCACGTTGCGATCGAGATGAGCTGTGAGGGTGACGTCGACCGGTGTCTCGGTTGGGCCGGGGACGGACAGCCGGATCAGGTCTGCAGTTCCGACACGGACCTCGGGAGTGCCGATGGCGACGACCGAATCTCCCTGCGGATGCCACAGTGTGGAGCCCTGCACTCCGGTGGCATGACCGAGTCGCTGCGGGGGAACCGACAGATCGTCGACGAGGATGCGGTAGGCGCTGAACGTGAGGTTCAGATCGCTGTCCGGTTCGAGATTCGCGGTGAAGGCAAGAGCCGTGCCGTCGGGCGACCAGGACGGAACGTCGGCATTCCAATCACCGTCGGTGAGCCGTCGAACTGCCTTCGTCTCCAGATCGACGGTGTGAAGGTGGCGACGGAAGGTGCCGAGCCAACCGGCACCGTCCACCTTGTATCCGAGTCGGTCGGTGACGATGGGAGCATTCGGATCGGCGGAGTCTGAGCGTGAGACCACAGCGGCGAACGCGATGGCATTTCCGTCCGGGCTCCAGGCTGCTGCACCGGCGCCGAGGGGGAGTGATGCTGATGTGGTGAGAGTTTCGGCCTCGCCACCGGCGAGCGGGATCAGGTGCAGCTGCGCGGAGTCGCCGACCTTACGCAGGAAGGCAATCGAGGTTCCGTCCGGAGAGAACCGAGGGGCAGAATCGGCGGGCCCTGCGGTGAGGCGGCGAGCCTGGGAATCGCGGGACACCGCCCAGAGCGATGTAGTTGCCTTTCCGGCAACAATTTCCGAGCGAACGAAGACGACCACGGTGCCGTCGGGAGAGATTGAGGTCTCAGTGGGTGTGACCACACGGTGGAGGTCGTCGAGAACAAATGGACGGTCAGTCATGTAGATCCTTCGAATCGGAGAAATAGATGCAGACGTAAAGCTTTGTCTTCCGGCTTATTTCAGAACGCGAATGCCAGGGCCGGCCAGGGTGCCGCCAACTGGTGCATACAGGGCCGTTGCGCCGTTGAAGAACATGAAGTTCGGCGACGTGGACACCGGAATGACGTCGGACGAGGTGAACAGTGCTTGTTCCGCTTCCTTCCACACCGAGCAGGATTCCTGCCCGGGCAGAACCGAGGCCTTCGCCGCCAGTTCGGCGTACTTTTGATTGTCGATCGATGCGAAGTTGACACCCGACGGTGGGGTGGGGCCGGCGAAGTACGGAACGAAGATGCTGGGGGTATCGCTCTGGACGGTCAGTCCGATCGAGATCGACCATGACGTAAGGTCTTTCGCTGCGAATGTGTTGGAAATGATGAAGTTGTTGTCACCACCACGAAGCTCCACCTTCGCCCCGAGCTCCTGCCACTGCTTCATCGCGTATTCTGCTGCTGCAGAGGTGGTGTCGCGGTAGTTGGCAAAGATGACCGTCAATTGCAGCGCTTGACCGTCCTTGGTCAGGACACCGTCGGATCCGGGTTTCCAACCGGCGTCCGCAAGAGTCTTTTTCGCAGCGGCCATGTCGAACTTCGGAACTACACCGGTGACGCTGTCGAAGTCACACGCCCGCGGATCGACTACTGCCAGTGCCGTAGCTCGTGAGCCTTTGCCACCGGTGTTGATGTCCGTGTAATCGTCGAGATCGATCGCCTGCACGAGTGCGGTGCGTACGGCCTCGTCCTTGGTGGGGAGAGCCGCATTGTGGTTGAAGATGAACTGTCCGCTCAGGGTGTTGGACGTCATCGACTCGAGGCCTGAAGCTTCCACACGTTCGATATCCGCGCCGGCAACCGGGGCCGCGTTGACCGTTCCGGTGAGGACGAGATTCGCCGTCGTCGCGGCGTCGGTCACGACCTTGATCGTGACCGTCTTGGGCACTCCGAGCGTGTCCGACGTGGTTTCGCCGTTCGGCCCCCAGTTGTATCCGTCGCGGCGTTCGAGCGTGACGTGATCGTTGGCCACTACTTCGGTGATCTTGAACAGTCCGGTTCCGTTGCTGCTGCCTCGAACACTGGCAGGGTCGTCGAGGGCTGCCTGGCAGGCCATCTTGAGAGCGCCGATGCGCTCGAGGAGGAAGGGCGCGGGTTCCGTTGTCTTGATCGTGAGCTCGTCACCATCAGCGGTTGCTACCGCAGTTTCGGGTACGGATGCTCCCAACCACGGCGAGCCGTTGGTCGTGTCGACGACCCAGTTGATGTTGTTTGCCGCTGTCTGGGCAGTGAAGGTCGTGCCGTCTTCACACGTGATCCCCTTTTTGAGGGTGAAGTTCAGCGAAGTTCCGTTCTCGCTCCATTTTTCGGCCAGATACGTGCCCGCTGCGCGGGTTTTGGGGTCGATGGCCAACAACGAGTCATTCGTATAGCTGTTGATCGCCTGCGTGGCAGTCAGATTGGTGATCAGGGGATGAAGGTTGCCGGGATCGGTGTTCACGATCGTGGTGAAACTGCCGTCCTTCGCGTAGTCGCCGGAAGAATTGCCGCCAGGATCAGAGGTGCTTCCGCACGAGGCAACCGTGAGAACGCCGATCGTGACCAGAGCCGCAGTGGGCACTGAGCGAGCTTTCATCTGATGCACCTTTTGATCGAAGGAAGTCGTTGATCAATGTTGCGCGAGGGACGTGGCCCAGGTCTCGTTGAATCGACTCATGCTGAGCGCCTGAATCTGTCGGATCGTCACAATGGGTGGTCGTCGTTTCTTGCCGCACCACGGTTCGACTACCGTCGGAGTGTGCGCTCAGAATCTCGTCGATCAGATATCCAGACCTTCCATGTCATGGATGTATGGAAGGCCGCGACCGAACGTCAGCGGACACATGGTGACGTCCTGACCTTGGCGGCAGGTCAACCGTCGACGCCCGCGCCGGCACCGGTGCTACGTGCGACGCGAGAGATTCTGGGCACCGAACTACTCGGGTATACCGAGACTTTCGGGATCCTGCAGCTACGCGAGGCTATTGCGCGCTACCACAGTGAGCGATCGGGAATCGCCGTCGACGCCGAAGACGTGGTGGTGACGACCGGTTCGTCCGGGGCGTTCACCTTGCTCTTCCTGGCCGCGTTCGACGAGGGCGACACCGTGGTGGTTGCTCGACCCGGATATCCCGCGTACCGCAATACCCTTGCCGCTCTCGGCTGCAACGTCGTCGAACTCGACTGCGGGCCGGCAACTCGATACCAGCCGACAGTGGAAATGCTCGAGGCTTTGCCGTCGCCGCCTGCCGGTCTGATCGTCGCGAGCCCGGCAAATCCCACGGGCACGGTGATCTCGCCCGAGGAGCTCGCTGCATTGGCGACGTGGTGCGAGCAGCACGGAACTCTTCTGATCTCGGACGAGATCTACCACGGCATCGGATACGGCGATCAGCACACGTCGAGCGCCTGGGAGACCTCACGCGAATCCGTTGTGATCGGCTCGGTGTCCAAGTACTTCTCGATGACGGGTTGGCGACTCGGGTGGATGTTGGTGCCGACCTACCTTCGGCGCCCGCTGCAGAGACTCGCGTCGAACATGACCGTGTGTCCGCCCGCGATCTCTCAGTACGCCGCCGTCGAGGCGTTCTCGGACGAGGCGAAGGTCGAGTTGGACGGGCACGTTCAGCGGTACGCCGTCAATCGTGAACTGTTGTTGACCGGGTTGCCGAAACTGGGCATCACCGAGTTGGCTCCCGCCGACGGTGCGTTCTACGTCTACGCGGACATCGGCCATCTGTGTGGCGACGAGGGCGCCACCGCGTGGTGTGCCCGGTTGCTGACAGATACCGGGGTCGCGCTGGCACCTGGAATCGATTTCGACACCGTCCACGGAAACCGGATGGTCAGACTCTCGTTCGCGGGTGCGACAGCCGACATCCAGGAGGCACTGGCCCGCCTCGAGAAGTGGCTCGGGTAACAAACAGCAGGGTCTTCGAGCTGTTTCGCCATGCGGAGGTGCCCTCTGCTGGCACGATGTCGTGGTGTCTTCTGCAGCTACGCCCAAGGGTGAACGACGTCGCCAAGCTCTGGTGGCGTCCGCTGCTGAACTTTTGCTGGAGGGCGGGTTCGACGCCGTTCGTCACCGAGCGGTGGCAACCAGAGCTGACCTTCCACTGGCCTCGACGACCTATTACTTCGACTCACTCGACGATCTGATCGCGTGTGCCGTCGAGCTCAACGGCAACGCCGACATGGAAGCGATGCGCGCCAGAGTGGCTGCGGTGACCCAACGTCGGCGGGGCGCGGAATCAACCGTCGAACTGTTGGTCGAGCTGCTGCTCGGAGACGAAGAGAAGCGGCCGGAGAGCCGCGAGCGTTTGATCTCGCGCTACGAACGATTTGTGGCATGTGCCCGTCATCCCGCACTTCGTGACGTGCAGTTGCGCCTACGAGCCCAGCTCGACGACCTGTTGACCGATGCGCTTCGACGCTCGGGCCGGTCGGCTCCCGAGGGGCAATTGCGCCGTCTCGTCGCGATGGTCGACGGTGCGATGATCACGGCTCTGGGGGAGTACGACCCGGACCCACGGGGGTTGGCCAGGGGAATGCTCTTGGAATCGATCGACGTGATGGCGCCGCCGGTCTAGCTCGGTCTCTATCGGGGGTAACGGCACTGCTTGGCCCCCGTTAGACTGAGGCCTCGTGAGCCGCATCCCGAATGTCCTTGCCAACCGATACGCCAGCCCGGAGCTTGTTGCTCTGTGGTCTCCCGAGTACAAGATCGTGCTCGAGCGTCAATTGTGGGTGGCGGTGTTGCGTGCGCAGGCAGAGCTGGGCATCGACATTCCGGCCGACGCCATCGACGACTACGAGCGCGTCATCGACAACGTCGACCTGGCGTCCATCGCGGACCGCGAGCGGGTCACCCGCCACGACGTGAAGGCACGCATCGAGGAATTCAATGCACTCGCCGGACACGAGCAGGTCCACAAGGGCATGACCAGCCGTGACCTCACCGAGAACGTCGAGCAGCTGCAGATCGTGCGTTCTCTCGAACACGTCTACAACCACGGCATCGCCGTTGCCGCCCGTCTGGGTGAGCGCGCTGCCGAGTACTCGTCCATCGTTATGGCCGGCCGCTCGCACAACGTCGCAGCTCAGGCCACCACCTTGGGCAAGCGTTTCGCTTCGGCCGCCGACGAGCTGCTGGTTGCACTGACGCGTCTGCGCCAGCTGATCGACCGGTACCCGCTGCGCGGGATCAAGGGCCCGATGGGGACCGCTCAGGACATGCTCGACCTCCTCGACGGCGATGCGGCCAAGCTCGAGCAGCTCGAAGCGAAGGTTGCGGAGCACCTCGGATTCGCTCAGGTGTTGACCAGCGTCGGCCAGGTGTACCCGCGTTCCCTCGACCACGACGTCATCTCCGCGCTCGTTCAGGTCGGCGCGGGCCCGTCGTCGTTTGCACACACGATCCGCCTGATGGCCGGCCACGAGCTGGTCACCGAAGGCTTCCAGCCCGGCCAGGTCGGCAGCTCGGCGATGCCGCACAAGATGAACACCCGCTCGTGCGAGCGAGTCAACGGACTTCAGGTGATCCTGCGCGGATACGGCTCCATGGCAGCCGAGCTTGCGGGTGCACAGTGGAACGAGGGCGACGTCTTCTGCTCCGTCGTGCGCCGCGTCGCGCTCCCGGACGCGTTCTTCGCGATCGACGGCATGTTCGAGACCTTCCTGACCGTGCTGATCGAGATGGGCGCGTACCCGGCCGTCATCGAGAAGGAACTGACCAGGTATCTGCCGTTCCTCGCCACGACGCGCGTGCTCATGGCCGCCGTCCGCGCCGGCGTCGGACGCGAGACCGCACACGAGGCGATCAAGGAGAATGCCGTCGCAGTTGCGCTGGCGATGCGTGAAGAGGGCAAGGAGCCCGACCTGCTCGATCGTCTTGCCGCCGACGACCGTTTGCCGCTCGACCGCGCCGCACTCGACGAGGCACTTGCCGACAAGGCGGCCTTTGTCGGCGCCGCGTCGGCTCAGGTCGACGCAGTTGTCGCCGAGGTGCAGAAACTTGTCGACGCCAACCCCGAAGCTGCGGCGTACGCGCCGTCGCCGATTCTGTAAGGGCTACGCCCCGTGCGCCTTTTCGGTGGTCACCACTACCGAAAAGGCGCACAGGGGCCGGAGACCATGGACTGCATCTTCTGTTCCATCATCGCCGGTGAGGCCGAGGCCAGCGTCGTCTACGACGACGCGAATGTCCTTGCCTTCATGGATATTCGGCCGTTCACATCCGGCCATCTCCTGGTCGTGCCGAAGCGCCACGCCAGTGGATTGTCCACGCTCGATCCCGACGACGGTGCCAGGATCTTCGCCGTCGCGCAGAAGATCGCCGCGGCGATGCGTACCGGACCTCTCCCCGTCGACGGAGTGAATCTGCACCTCTCCGACGGAGCTGTTGCGGGGCAGGAAGTCTTCCATGTTCATCTGCATGTCATTCCGCGAAATCGCGGCGACGGCTTCGGCCTGCGCGCCCTACCTCGCACGCCCAATCGGACAATCCTCGACAGCACGGCTGCCGTCATTCGAGGCGCACTGAACTAGAGGTTCACCCGGTGTGGGTGATTCGCGCCGGGGTTTCTCCCAGCACTATCTGGGTATGGCCGACATCGAACTGACGTATTCCTCCGGACTTGTCCCGAGGGACGGAGAGCTTCCCGCTCGCGAAACCATCGCAACGGTCTTCGACGAGCTCGACTTCCAAACAGCAGTGCAGGCGTACTTGTGGGCCATACCCATCGTGTCCTGGGCTCAGTGGATGGACGTGCATACCAACATCTTCGGAGCAACTGCCTCCGATCTCGTCGTCTACCGCTCATATCGTGACCGACTAGGCCTGATCACCGCCAACGCGACGACTCCGTACATCTTGAACTTTTTCGATCTCGGTGCAACGGGGCCGTTGGTGATCGAATTGCCGCCAGGGCCGACCGCCGGGGGCATCGCAGATTTCTGGCAACGAGAATTCGCGGTGCTCGGTGAGATGGGCCCCGATGCAGGCAAGGGTGGCAAGACCCTGGTAGTCGGCCCAGGCCAGAGTGCCGAGGACACAGGTGATTACACCGTTGTCCACTCCCCGATGATGCACATCATGTTCGGCTTCCGCACGCTCGATCCCGACCCGGCGCGCTCGGGCGCGTTGGTCGACGCCGTCCGGGTGTACCCGTACTCCGATCGTGAGAATCCGACTCCGACGCGTCTGGTCTCACCGGACGGCAAGCCCTGGAGCGGAATTCAGCCGCGAGACCTTCGATACTGGGAACTCCTGCACGACATCGTGCAGGACGAACCTGTCGAAGAGCGCGACCGCTTCCCGATGGCGTGGCTTCGGCAGCTGGGGATTGAGAAGGGCAAGCCATTCGCCCCGGATGATCGAGCGAGAAAGATCTTGCAACGGGCCGTCGAAGTGGGGGAGGTGTTCGCCCAGGCGAATGCGTTCGTCAAACGCTTCCCCGGTTCGCGCTACTGGCCGGATCGCCAGTGGGACTTGGCGATTGTCCTGGACAACTCAGCTCAGCGAGGGGACAACTACGACGAGTTCTATGAACGCGCGTCGTGGTTCTACGAGGCGGTCAGCTTCTCCGAGGCGATGAAGAGTACGACGCCCGGACTCGGGCAGGCGTATCTGGGTAGCTACGCCGACGCCGAGGGGCACTGGTTGGACGGAGGAAAGAGTTACACACTCCACGTACCCGCCGATGTCCCGGCAAAGTTGTTCTGGTCCGCGACGGTCTACTCGGTCGACACACGCTGCCTTGTCGACAACCAGCAGGGCCGAGGCGACCGTGGCTCGCGAGATCCCGATCTTGTTGTCAACGAGGACGGTTCGGTGGATCTCTACTACGGACCTACAGCTCCGGTAGGGAAGGAACCCAATTGGGTTCAGACCATTGCGGGTCAGCACTGGTTCTCGTACTTCCGCTTCTACGGACCGCTCGAACCATATTTCGATCGGACTTGGAAGCTTGGTGACATCGAGCCGGCCTAGAGCGTGGTCTGTCTCACGGACTGCCGATCAGTTCGACAACGGAGTCCAGAAGGACACTGCGCCAGCACAACCAGTCGTGGCCGCCGTCGAAGATCCGACACGACACTTGCGCTCCTGCGGCCTCCAGCGCCTGTGCGACCGCTGCGCTGTGCCCGACCATGTCGGACTCGTGCTTACCTACTTCGAGGACAACGCGTAATCCGTCCGGTACGCCGTCGCGCTCGATGCGTGCGGCTATGTCTCCACCCGGCGGGCCGTCTTCCCCGCGCTTCAAGCCGGTTGGCCACCAGAACGAACCGGACCCGCTGGCGACCAGCGCGAAGTGTTCGGGGAATTCGAGTGCTGCGAACATCGAAGCCAGGCCGCCGAAGCTCTGCCCCGAGACCACCGTTCGCGTTCGATCAGACGAGAAAGGTGTGACGGCGCGCACCTGCGGAAGCAGTTCGTCGACGACTGCACTCCAGTAGTCGCGGTTGCACGGCAATTCCTGCGAACGGCGTTGATTGTCAACGGAATCGATGGCAAGCAGAACGCAGGATTTCAGTTTGCCGGTCTGGACCGCACGATCGAACGCGGCGCCTGCCGGCATGACCTCGGCCCAGTGACGCCCGTCGAGAAGTATCACGAGCGGCCGTTCTTCGAGCGGTGTCAATCCGTCGTCCACGGTCTCGTAGATCCACACCGGCCGCTCGACGTCCAAAGTCGAACTAGCCCAGGTGAGCTGTACGGACTTCCTGAAAACTGGAGCATCCCAACCGAACTGGACCGGCGCCAAGGGCATCTCGGCGACGGAACGCCTTGTGTCCACACCTGCGGAAAGCGGATTGAGTGGGTCGGCAATTCGGTGCTCGAGCAACCCCAACCAGCGGGTGCGGCGGGTCGAGTCTTCCTTGCCTGCTCCCGGATAGTCGAACTCGTCGACTACGGACTTCGGTACCGGGATGATGCTGTAACTGCTACGCCAGGTGTTCGAGACTTCGGCGGTGTAGAACCACACCGGACTGTCGCCGAGTCGCTGCATCACGCTGAGTTGTTCTGCGTGATGGTCGGTCAGCGAATTTGCATCCAGGTAAACGCGCTCGACCTCGGTCTCCTCGGGCTGACGCCAGAGGAACGTAACTCGAACCGTCTGTGTATCAATGCTTTCGATGATCGGCGTTCCTTGTTGCACTATCCGATTCCAGGACGTCTCGATGTCGGGCGAGGCTGCGAGGGTAGCGGACAATTCGGTCACCGCCTGAGTTAGCATGAGCACAGCCTAACCTAATTTGATGGGCTTTTGAATTCGAGGAGTGGTCCGCCAGTGGGCGTCACAATGAAGAAATCACGCACCCTGAAGGTGCTCTCCG
This sequence comes from Rhodococcus sp. no. 34, assembly GCF_054589475.1. Classification (NCBI taxonomy): domain Bacteria; kingdom Bacillati; phylum Actinomycetota; class Actinomycetes; order Mycobacteriales; family Nocardiaceae; genus Rhodococcus; species Rhodococcus sp. no. 34. The sequence goes on along the minus strand of NZ_BAAILK010000026.1, from coordinate 202,682 downwards.
CAGTCTTGGTGGCAGGGTTCGCCCTCGTCGGTTGTAGTTCTGCGGATGCCGATTCCGATGCTGACTCAGCTGCATCGCAGGGTAATTGGCCGCGTACCGTGGAAACGCCGAAGGGGCCGGTGGAGATCACGTCGAAGCCGGAGAGGATCGTCTCGACCAGTGTGACGCTGACGGGCACGCTGTTGTCGATCGACGCTCCGGTGGTGGCTACCGCATCGACGGGACCGAACACCGACGTCTCGGATGCGCAGGGGTTGTTCACACAGTGGGGCGACATAGCAGAAGAACGCGGACTTGCAGTGTTGCCGATGGGCGGTGCGAACGCGGAATCCGTTCTGGCGCAGAACCCGGACCTGATCGTCGTCTCGGCAACTGGAGGTGACTCCGTCGTCGATCTGTACGAACAGTTCACGGCCATCGCGCCGACAATCGTGGTGGACTACGGCGGAAGTAGTTGGCAGGAAGTCGCCGCTGTGCTGGGTAAGGCGACAGGTCTCGAAGACAACGCGGCGGCCACGGTCGCGAAGTTCGACAGCGCAGTACAGGCCGCGAAGGCCAAGATCACACTTCCCCCGCAGCCGACCACTGCGCTGGTCTACTACGAGGACGGCAGCGGCGCCAATATCTGGACGCACGAGTCGGGGCAGGCGAAGTTGCTCACGGCGATGGGTTTCACGGTCGCCGACATTCCCGAGTCCGCGAAGAGCAGTGAATCCATGGGTAAGCGCAAGGACATCATTCAGGTCTCGGCGGAGAACCTCTACGACGGTATCGCGGGCAACACCCTGATCTTGGTCAGTGCCGACGACGGTGCGGTGAAGGCGGTCGAGGCACTTCCACTGTTGGCCCAGCATCCGGCAATTCGTGATCACCACGTCTATGCCGTGGGTCTGGACACCTTCCGTCTCGACTACTACAGCGCAACCAACATGGTGAACCGGTTGGTCGAGCAGTTCAGCTGAGCCATAAGTACTAGGCCTTTCACCTTCAACTAGTGCTTTGGTAGGAGCCGGGAATCGAACATTCCCTTCACGTTCGTCGAATGTGGGACCAAGTGGTGCGCGCATGCCACCATGAACGTCAATCATCGGATGCGGAATGGGGAGTGGATGTTCGACTCGGCTGGTCAGAATGTCTCGGGGCAAGCCCTGGCATCGCGAGGGTGGGGACGTTTCAACCTGAACAACCCGGCCACGGCGGCCGTGATCGTCGGCCTGCTGAGTGTGCCGTGGGTGTTCGGTCTCGCCAGTCTCAAGACTGAACCCGAGACGAGCAATCGAGTGCTGAGCGATCCGGGAACCGTCGTCGGCATCATGGGTTTCCTGACGGTGTTGACCGTTGTGGCGTGTGCGCGCCGGCGGTACCCGATCGCGTACTACCTCCTGACGTTGGCAGGATCCGGCGGATTGATGCTCTTCCTCGGCAGTCGATCGCTGGGGGCCACGCCGCTTTTCTGGTTCGCGATCATGGCAGTGTCCATCCGAGTGACAGGCATGCGCCTGGTCGGACTGCTGGTCCTCGGAATGGCGATGGACGTGATCTTGGCGATGTATCTCACCGAACGGGACGGGCTGACGGTCGCCGAGGTTCAGGTGGGGGAGTTGCCTCACTTGTTCCTCGAACCGGCGGCAAACACCGTCACGAGTTTCCTGGTCGTCGCAGCCATGGGAAAGATCGTCGCGCGCCTGCGAAAACAAGCAGTGGAGAACAGTCAGGCAGTAGCGGATCTGCACCGGGACCGCGAACGCAAGATTGCGAATGCCGTTGTCGCCGAACGGCAGGACATGGCACGTGAACTGCACGATGTCGCTGCCCACCACATGACCGGCATGATCATCCAGGCTCGTGCCGCCGACAAGTTCTTCTCGAGCAATCCCGAACAAGCGCAAGCCCTTCTGGGTGGCGTCATCGAGCAGGGACAGCGGGCCCTCAACAGCTTGCGGCAGATCGTGGGGATACTTCGCCTGGGTGAGGAAGACCCCGATTTCCCGACGCCCATGGTCTCCGACATCGACGAGTTGGTGGACGACTGCAAGCGCACCATCTCGTCGATCTCGTTGGAGAAGGTCGGCCGCTTCGACGACCTGGACAGCGGAGTCCAGTTGACGTGTTACCGCATCGTGCAGGAGGCGTTGTCGAACGTCCTTCGCCATGCGCCGGGTAGCGAGTCCAAGGTGTGTCTGAGTCGAGAAGCCGGTGCGGTGAGGGTACGGGTGGTCAATACTCTCGGGAACGCTCGCCCGGCCTCCGACGGGCAAAACCTCGGAATTGTGGGAATGCGCGAACGCGCGACGCTCATGGGTGGTCAACTGGACGCCGGACCGAATTCGGAAGGTGAGTGGGCTGTGCAGGCACTGGTGCCGGTGAACGGGAGGATCAACGCATGATCGATGTCCTTATTGCAGACGACCAGCAGGTGGTACGGCAGGGGTTCGAGCTGTTTCTCTCCGGTCACCCCGAGATTCGCGTCGTCGGGCATGCCAAGACGGGAGTCGAGGCGTACGAGCAGGTGCGTGCACTGCGTCCGGACGTCGTGCTGATGGATATCCGAATGCCGCACGGCGACGGGTTGACTGCGACTCGGGAGGTCCTTGCCGAGTTTCCCGGGACCCGCGTCATCGTGATCACCACGTTCGATCTCGACGAGTACGTTTTCGAGGCGCTCGACAGCGGTGCCGCAGGGTTCTTGCTCAAAGACGCCGATCCCGAAGAGCTCTCGTCGGCAGTGTTGACCGTGGCCGAAGGTGGTTCGGTGCTCTCGCCGAGATTGACGTCGAGACTGATCGTGGAGTTCGCGAGGCGTAAGCCGGCACCGATGTCCACGGCGCGCTCCGGATCGGATCACGGTCTCAGTGCGCGTGAAATGGATGTGGTGCAGTTGCTGTCACAAGGCTTGGGAAACAACGACATCGCAGATTCCCTCAGCCTCGAACAGAGCACGGTGAAGTCGCACATCAGCAACATCTGCAAGAAGCTGCAGGTTCGTACCCGTGTGCAGATCGTCATCTGGGCGTACCGCAACAACGTGATCGCCGTATCGCGCTGACGCACGGGACGCTGCGGCGCATCCGCCGCGGCACGGGCAGAGAAGTACACGTGCCCCGGGTCGGATCCCTCGTCGAACCCGGGGCATCCGTGCCGCTCAGCCCAGCAGTTTGGCTTTGAGCGTCATGACAGTCGCCGGGCTCAGACCCAAGCCCTCGGTCAGGTATCGATCGACCGACCCGTAGGTCTGGTCCAACTGGGCGAGACCGGCATCGAGATAGCTTGCCTCGACACCCAACAGGGGCTCCATGTTGACGGCCATCTGTTCGCCCAGGCTCGCCGCGATGCCCGCGCGCGTGGCCTTCATGCCTTCGGCCGTGTACTCGTTGGTCAGCAAGTAGTCGTTCATGATCACCGCGCGGTCGACACCGGCGATACTCAGCAGCAGAAACGACGTCCAGCCGGTGCGGTCTTTGCCTGCGGTGCAGTGGAAGACCTGTGCACCTTCGGTTTCCGCGAGACCCGTGAGCAACTGCGCGAACCCGGCTCGCTCCGTCGCTCCGGTGACGAAGGCGCGGTTCATGTCCTGCATCATCGATCGTGAGTCCTCGGGGGACTTGATCTTCGCGATCATCTCGGCGATGTTCCCGGACAGGATCGGAATGTTCTCGTACGCAACCCCGTCGGGCAAGACATCGGGCTTACTGGCGATCTCGGGTTCCGTGCGCAGATCGTAAACCTTTGTCAGTCCCAGCTTTTCGAGATTGCTCATGTCATCGCCCTTGGGCGTGATCGCGTTCGCGCGGTAGAAGACTCCCTTGTTCACGGGCAGGCCGAAAGTTCCCGAGTATCCGGCGCCGGTGCCTGCGACGTCGCGGAAATTGTCGATCCCGGTCAGCCGCGGCGCATCTGGGGTCTGCTCGGAACTGCCGAAGTTGCTGGATCCGAAATCCAGCGAGCCGAACAGCGGAGCCGAGGGGCCAGGTTCGGCCTGCGCGATCGAGGCGCCGAAACCGGTGATGAGAAAGCTACTGGTCAACGCAATGGCCGCGGCAGACCGTAGTGAGCAGGTACGGGTGGATCGGGACATGTGTGAGCCCTTCGTCGAGCGGAGAGAGTGGCGAGTCGATGAGGTATCGCGAAGGCAAGGTAGCGAGTTCGCGTGTCCGATTCGAGAGGAATCTTGCTTTGCTCCCTCTCAGTGGGAGGCGTGCTGCTGTGAGCGTGGGCGGCTCGGGAGGCGCAGTTCATTCCTCGGGACCTGTGTTTGTGCAAAGGTCCAGTGCCCTGATATTGGTTAGCCTCACCAAATCAATTCCGGAGCAGTCCGGTGCGTTCAGATGGAGTTCAACATGCGGGTTCAAGGTCTGTCGCGGTTTCGCCGCGCAGTGGTGATCGGCGCAGCAGCTGCGCTGGCGGTCGGCGTCGCCGGCTGCAGCAACTCCGAGGAGGCGTCGTCCGAATCGTCGACGACAGCCGCGAGCTCGCAGACCCGTGTCTTCGAGGCGCAGAACGGATCCATCGAGATCCCGAGCGACCCGCAGCGGATCGTGGCCTGCGGATACGCAGTTCTGCCGCTGATTCAGGCGGGAGCGAACCTGGCAGCAGTATGCGAGTGGACCCGTGAACTCGGCAACATGGACGACAAGACCAAGGCCGCTTACGAAGCTCTGCCGAAGGTCGCGCCCGACGGCAACGTCTCCCAGCTCAACTACGAGGGAATCGTCGCTGCCGAGCCCGATCTGATCATCATGGGCGTTCCCGCTCGAGTCGAAAGCCAGCTGGACATGGCGCAGCTCGAGGCGGCCGCTCCCGTCGTCTTCCTGGGACCGACGGTTCCTGCTGATTGGCGAGTGCTGGGCGAGCAGTTCGCCGATGCCGCGAATGTCTCCGACAACTACGGCGAGTTCAAGGACGACTACGACGCCAAAACCGCCGAACTGGCCGCGAAGTACAAGGACAAGCTCGGCTCGCTGACCTTCGGCGGCGTGTGCAACGTCTGCAAGCCAGAAGCCGGCACCTTCTCACGCGAGTACGCGTCCTCGTACACGACCAATCTCTTCGACGGACTCGGACTGCAGTTCCCCGGCACCCCCGCAGACCCTGCCGACATCCACGTCGAACAGGTATCCATCGAGAAGATCGGCGAAAATCTCGGAAATGTCGACGTGATCGTCTACGGCCTCAACGCCGACGGCTCGATGTCTCCGCAGTTGCAGGAGCTGGTCAATTCCGAGCTGTGGAAGGAATTGCCCGCAGTGAAGGCCGGCAACGTCGTCCAGGTCCAGCATTCGTTGGCCGCGACCTATCAGACGGCTCTTCTGACGCTGGATTCGATCGACGAGGGCCTGTCGAAGCTGCCCGCAAACCAGTAGTTCATCGACTGTGACGGTGGCCTCTCGCCTGCTGGCGAGGGGCCACCTGCATATCCGGATGAGCAGGGCGGACAGCTCTCCGAACGGCGAGGACGCTTACCTGTCCCGGCTACCGGGGTTCTGTACGAACTGCGAACGCCCGATAGGGTGACCGGGTGCGTCCTACACTTGATTCCTACACTCATCTGGCCGGTGGCAAGGTCCGTGACCTTTACACGATCGACGACGAGCATCTGCTGCTTGTCGCGAGTGATCGGATCTCGGCCTACGACCACGTGCTCAGCACGCCGATCCCGGACAAGGGTCGCGTGCTCACCGCGATGAGCGTGTTCTTCTTCAACGTCCTCGGTGGCACCAACCACCTGGCCGGCGAGCCCGACGACGATCGTATCCCGGAAGAGGTTCTCGGCCGCGCTCTCGTGGTGCGCTCCCTCGACATGGTTCCCGTCGAATGCGTAGTTCGTGGCTTCCTCACCGGCTCCGGCCTGGTCGACTACAACAACACCGGCGCAGTGTGCGGCGTCGCGTTGCCCGAGGGCCTCGTCGAGGCCTCGCGTCTGCCCGACCCGATCTTCACCCCGGCGTCCAAGGCGGCTCTCGGGGATCACGACGAGAACATCAGCTTCGATCAGGTAGTGGAGAAGGTCGGCCAGAAGCTGGCAGTGCAGCTTCGCGAGGACACTCTCGACGTCTATGCCCGCGCCTCCAACTTCGCAGCCGATCGCGGAATCATCCTTGCCGACACCAAGCTCGAATTCGGTCTCGACTCCGCTGGAAACCTCGTGCTCGCCGACGAGGTGCTCACCCCCGACTCGTCGCGCTACTGGCCTCTCGAAGGCTACGAAGCGGGCAAGGTGCAGCCCAGTTTCGACAAGCAGTTCGTGCGCGACTGGCTCACGAGCCCTGAATCCGGCTGGGACCGTAGCTCGGACACGACGCCGCCGCCGTTGCCGCAGGAGATCGTCGACGCGACCCGTGCACGCTACATCGAGGCGTACGAGCGCATTTCCGGTCTGTCCTTCGACGATTGGGTCGGTCCCAGCGCATGAGCCTGATCCCGCCGGTCGCAAAGAAGGTCCCCACCGAACGTACCCATCACGGACACACGTTCGTCGATGACTACGAGTGGCTGCGGGACAAGGACAACGCCGAGGTAGTCGCATACCTCGAAGCCGAAAACGCGTACACCGACGAGCAGACGGCCGCGCTCGAGCCGTTGCGCGAGAAGATCTTCCAGGAGATCAAGTCGCGGACGCAGGAAACCGACATGTCGGTGCCCACTCGCATGGGTAAGTGGTGGTACTACTCGCGCAGCGTGGAAGGCAAGTCGTACACCGTCCAGTGCCGGTGCCCCATCGCCGGTGAAGACGACTGGACTCCGCCCGACCTGACGCCCGGCGTCGAGCTGGCCGACGAGCAGATCCTCATGGACGGCAACGTCGAAGCCGAAGGGCACGAGTTCTTTTCGCTCGGCGCGTTCTCCATCAGCGAGGACGGCACGTTGCTCGCGTACTCGGTGGACATCGTCGGCGACGAGCGGTACACCTTGCGGTTCAAGAACCTCGAGACCGGTGAGATGCTCGCCGACGAGATTCCCGATACCGCGCCTGGCGCCACCTGGGCGATCGACCACAGTCACGTCTTCTACATGACGGTCGACGACTCCTGGCGTCCGGACACGGTGTGGCGTCACAAGCTGGGAACGCCGCAGAGTCAAGATGTTTCGGTGTTCCACGAGCCCGACGAACGGTACTGGGTTTCGGTGGGGTCCACCCGCAGCGAGAAGTACCTGATGATCTGGGTCGGTTCCAAGGTGACCAGCGAAGGCTGGATGCTGGAATCGGCGAACCCGGAAGGCGACTTCCGCGTCATCATCCCGCGTCGCGAGGGCGTCGAGTACGGGGCCGAGCACGCCGTGATCGGGGGAGAGGACCGCTTCCTGATCCTCCACAACGACGTCGTCGACGGCATCAAGGCAGAGAACTTCGTGTTGGTGGAAGCTCCCGTGTCGGATCCGACGAACATGACGACGCTGATCGAGCACAGCGCAGACGTTCGTCTGGAAGAAGCCGAAGCCTTTGCCGGACACCTCGTCCTGAGCTACCGCCGCGAGGCGCTCACTCGGGTTGCCGTGTGGCCGTTGACGGATGACGGCTACGGCGAACGTCACGAAATCGACTTCGACGAAGAACTCTTCAGCATCGGCATGGGGTCCAACCCGGAATGGGCGCAGCCCACCATCCGGCTCGGATTCACCTCATTCATCACTCCCGGGCAGGTGTACGACTACTACGTCGCCAGTGGTGAACTGGCACTGCGTAAGTCGCAGCCCGTTCTCGGAGACTTCGATGCGAGTAACTACGAGCAGCGTCGCGACTGGGCAGTAGCCGACGACGGAACCCGCATTCCGCTCTCGATCGTGAGGCGCGTAGGTGCGCCGGAAGGTCCCGCGCCGCTGCTGTTGTACGGCTACGGTTCCTACGAGGCGAGCATCGACCCGTCGTTCTCGGTTGCCCGCTTGTCGTTGCTCGATCGCGGTGTCGTCTTCGTCGTCGCACACGTGCGCGGCGGCGGCGAGATGGGTCGTCACTGGTACGAAAACGGCAAGACGCTCACCAAGAAGAACACCTTCACCGATTTTGTCTCTTGCGCAAAGCATTTGATCGACACCGGTGTAACGTCGGCCGACCGGATGGTTGCCGACGGCGGTAGTGCGGGTGGACTGCTGATGGGCGCTGTCGCCAACCTCGCTCCGGAACTGTTTGCCGGCATTCTCGCCAATGTTCCGTTTGTCGACCCGTTGACGTCGATTCTCGATCCGTCACTGCCGTTGACGGTCATCGAGTGGGACGAATGGGGAGATCCGCTGCACAACAAGGACGTCTACGACTACATGCGCTCGTACAGCCCGTACGAGAACGTGGAAGCCAAGGACTACCCCGCCATTCTTGCGATCACGAGCATCAACGACACCCGTGTTCTGTACGTAGAGCCGGCCAAGTGGGTCGCAAAACTGCGCGCCACCAAGACCGGTGATGCTCCGCTACTTCTCAAGACCGAGATGAGCGCCGGACACGGCGGTGTCAGCGGTCGGTACGAGAAGTGGAAAGAGGTCGCGTTCGAGTTCGCCTGGGTTCTCGACACGGTTGGCGCAAACTAGCTTCTGTGTCAATCAGGTTCGGTGACTGTCAGGTTCTGTGTCAATCAGGTTCTGCGGTAACGAACCTGAGGGCGCCCAGCGCGCCCGTACTCGGTCTCCCGGGTGAGCATGCCGTCGTCTGCCAGCTTTTCCAGGTAGCGCCAGGCTGTCACCCGGGACACGCCGACCGATGCTGCCACCTCTGCAGCGGTCACGGGTCCCTCAGAATCCCGGACAGACGCTGCGACGAGTCCGAGTGTTTGAGACGCAAAGCCTTTCGGTGCCGCTGCTCGATCGTCGGACGTTCGTAGCGCGGACATCGCGCGGTCGATGTCGTGTTGACTGACCGCAGACTCTCCAGCGGGAAGCGCTGCACGATATTCGAGGTAGCGCTCGAGCTTGTCGCGGAATGCTGCGAAAGTGAACGGCTTGAGAAGATAGAGGACGATCCCGCGAGCCACGGCGCTTCGGACCACCTCCAGATCGCGCGCCGAGGTAACCGCGATGATGTCCGGACTGGGCCGCAAACCGCCCAGGGCGGAAGCCACGTCGAGACCGCTGGCGTCGGGCAACCCGATGTCGAGCAGGACCAGGTCGATGGGCTGGTCGGTGGCGTTGGCCGCCGTAACTGCACGCACGGCGGCGTTCCCGGAATGAACCACGCCGTGGACCACGAACTCCGGCACTCGCTCGACGTAGGAACGGTGCGCCTGCGCGATCAACGGTTCGTCGTCGACTATCAGTACACGGATCATCGCGGCGCTTCCGCCTCGCGCAGCGGGATGCGGACCACCAGCATGGAGCCCATCGCCGGTTCGCTGGTGAGCGTGCCGCCGTGCCGTTTCACCACTTGAGAGACGAGTGCGAGACCGAGTCCACGAGAGCCGGATTTTGTGGAGTAGCCACGGCCCTTGGCCTTTTCGAGTGCTTCGGGTGTCATTCCCGGGCCGCTGTCGGCGACGGCAACAACCATCATCGAATCCTCTTCCATTACCGTCACTTCCACCCACGGAGACTCGCTCGCGCGCGATGCGTCAATAGCATTGTCCACGAGATTGCCGACCAGCGTGACCAACTCGCGTGCATTGAGCGAAGGAACCGGACCGAGCGCGGTGTCTTCGGTGATGGTCAGGTCGACCCCGCGTTCGGTCGCTTCACTCATTTTCCCGAGCAGCAGTGCGGCGAGCGCCGGCTCGTGGACCGCATTCATCAGACGATCTATCAACTGTTGGGACACTCGCAATTCATTGGTGGCGAAGGCCACTGCGTCGTCGTTCCGGCCCAACTCGACCATCGTGATGATCGTGTGCAGACGATTTGCACTCTCGTGGGCTTGCGATCGAAGCGACTCGGCAAAACTGCGTACCGAATCCAATTCCCCGAGTACGTTCTGCAATTCGGTGTGATCGCGAATTGTCAGCACGGTGCCAATTCTGTTGCCCTCCCACTCAACCGGGTGTTGGTTGACCACCAGCACACGCTTGTCGGTGAGGTGCACTTGATCCTTCGCGGGAGAGGCGTCGTCGACTCGCATGGTCTCGGGGATGGACGAAAGTGGCACGGGCCCGTCCGGTAGATCGAGGAGGCGACGCGCTTCGTCGTTGACGATATCCACTCGCGCATCTCTGCTTCGGCCTCGCCCGATCACCACCAGACCCTCACCGATGCTGTGCAGGACGGCGTCGTGGTGTTCGTACATGGTGCGCAGTTCATCCGGCGCCATCCCCAAGGTCTGTCGCCTGATACGCCGACTCACCAGAAGTGAACTCAGGAGGGCGGCAAGAAGACCCCCGCCGGCAACGAACAGGATGACCGGAACACTTTGGGCGAACTGCTTGCTGATCTGCTCGCGGGTGACACCGGCAGAAACCAGACCGACCAGGGTTCCGCCGGAATCGTAGACAGGAGTGACTGCGCGGATCGACGGCCCCAGCGACCCGGCGTACGTCTCCGTGAAGGTCGCGCCGGCAAGTGCGCGGTCGATGTTCCCGGTGAAGAGTTGACCGATCAGCTCCGGGCTCGTGTGGGTGAACCGAGTGCGATCAGGCGCCATCACCACGATGAAATCGACGCCGGTGGCCTGTCGGATCTTCTCGGTCTGTGGTTGCAGAATCGCGGTCGGGTCCGGACTCGTCAGGGCTGCCGCCGTCGAATCCGACAGGGCGAGAGTCTGCGCTATCGAGCTCACCTGCCTGCGGATCGCGTCGTCGCTGTCTCGGCGTTCGTCGACAACTGCGAGCGCGGCTCCCACACCGATGACCAGCGCCAACAACGCCAATTGCAGGAGCAGGATCTGCCTGGCGACGCTCATACGTCGGCCGGTCTTTCGTTCGACCATCGAGCGCCTCCTGAACGTAATGAACACAAACTTCCGGGCCCACCTGTTTGCAACAAGAATTCTCCACGACTCGAAGTGATCCCGATCACTTCACAGATATCCGATCCAAAGGACACCCCATGAGCAGCACGGCAACAGGGACAGTAGACGGTTCCCCACAGCCCGAGGGCACCAAGGCAAAGCGCGACAAGACGCATTGGCTCTACATGAGCGTCATCGTCGCGGTCATCGGCGGCATCCTCGTCGGTTGGCTCGCACCCGAGTTCGGTAAGTCCGTCGGTGTACTCGGCACGTTGTTCGTCAGCCTGATCAAGATGATGATCAGCCCGGTCATCTTCTGCACCATCGTGCTCGGCATCGGCTCGGTTCGAGCGGCGGCCAAGGTCGGCAAGGTCGGCGGCCTCGCACTCGCCTACTTCATCGGGATGTCCACCATCGCACTCGCGATCGGCCTGGGCGTCGGCAACCTGCTCAACCCGGGCAGTGGCCTGAACATCACGCCCAATGCGGCCTCCGTGGCCAAGCTTGCAGATCAGGCCCACAGCGCGGGCGGTACCTGGGACTTCATCGCGTCCATCATTCCGACGTCGATGCTGTCCTCCCTCACAGCCGGCAGCGTGCTGCAGACTCTGTTCGTCGCCCTTCTGGTCGGCTTCGCGATCCAGTCGCTCGGCAAGTCGGGTGAACCGATCCTCAAGGCCGTCGGATACATCCAGAAGCTCGTGTTCAAGATCCTGACGATGATTCTCTGGCTCGCCCCGATCGGTGCTTTCGGCGCCATCGCCAGCGTCGTCGGCCAGACCGGTTTGAACGCCGTCGTCCAGCTCGGAACCCTGATGATCGGCTTCTACCTGACCTGCCTGATCTTCGTCTTCGGTGTTCTCGGAACGCTGCTGCGCGCGGTCACCGGATTCAACATCTTCAAGCTGGTCAAGTACTTGGCCCGTGAGTACCTGCTCATCTTCGCCACGTCGTCCTCCGAATCGGCACTGCCGCGTCTGATCGCCAAGATGGAGCACGTAGGCGTCGAGCGCACCACGGTGGGCATCGTCGTTCCCACGGGCTACTCGTTCAATCTCGACGGCACCGCGATCTACCTGACGATGGCCTCGATCTTCATCGCCGACGCCATGGGACAGCCACTCGGTTTCGGTGAACAGCTCTCGCTGCTGGTGTTCATGATCATCGCCTCCAAGGGCGCTGCCGGAGTCAGCGGCGCCGGTCTGGCCACGCTGGCAGGCGGACTGCAGAGCCATCGCCCCGAGCTTCTCGACGGCGTCGGACTCATCGTCGGAATCGACCGCTTCATGTCGGAAGCGCGAGCGATCACCAACTTCTCGGGCAATGCGGTTGCGACTCTCCTGGTCGGCGCCTGGACCAAGACGATCGACAAGGAACGCGTCGTCGAGGTACTCGACGGGAAGATTCCGTTCAACGAAGCCACGATGCTCGACGACGAGGACGAAGAAGAGCAGCACAAACTCGAAACGGCTCCGACCGGCACCAAACAGTCGTTCGTGAGCCATCACTAGATCCGTCCGCTCTGCTGAACGTTTGACTGCGCTGCAGGCGCGGAACCCGATCTACGATCAGTGATCCTGGTCGTAACGATGAAAGAGACCGCCGCACCAACCGTGCGACGGTCTCTTTCTGTTCGTGGCTGCTATGTGTACCAGGTCGGTTCGGGAATCTCGCCGGTCAGAAAACGACTACCGACTTCACGGCGTTTGTACGCGAGCGGATCGTGAAGGGTATGCGTCCGAATGTTGCGCCAGTAGATGTCCAGGCCGACGTCGTTGGACGTGGCTCGGGCACCGGTCAGCTCGAAGATCTTGTTGCTGATCTCCAAGGAGACGTCGGCGGCGCGAAGCTTTGCGGCCGCAATGCGTACGGCGAGGTCGCCGCGAGCCTGCTCGGTGAGGTTTTCGCGAGCGTCGTGGAGCACGGCGTCGACCTCACGGCTGACCTGGTCCACGAAGGCCTCCGCTGCCCACAGCTTGGATTGCAAGTCGCCGTAGCCCTCACGGAGGTACCACTCGTCGGTTGCGATTTCGCGGTTGTCACCGCCGTACGGCCATGGACGCGTACGGGTTCGGGTGTACTCGGCGGCAGTGTCCAGTGCGCCACGAGCGATCCCGAGGTAGAAGTTGGCGAACACGATCTCGATCGCCGGGAAGTTCAGGGTGTTGTAGACCAGAGGTTGGAATTCCTTGTCGACAAAGCCTGCCGCACTTGCCCAGTCGACCTCGACGTCGTTGATCTCGACACTGCCGGAATCGGTGAGGCGCTGCCCGAGATTGTCCCAATCACCGCGGAAGACTATGCCGTCCTGAGCAGTCGGCACGATTGCGAACACATGCGTCGCAGTTCCGTCGATGATTCCTTCGAGCACCGTGAGGTCGGTGACTCGGCCGCCGGTGGAAAACGACTTCACACCGTTGAACACCAGGGTGTCTCCGCGGTCCGCGACGGTGAGGTCGGTGTCTCGAGGGTTGACCGCGCCGCCGAAGAAGAATCGGTTGCTCGTGTACAGCTCCTCGACAGCGGAGATCTGCGGATCGGTTCCGACCAATCTGGCTGCCCATGCCCACAGGTAGTGGTATCCGAGCAGTTGTCCGATGGAGCCGTCGGCGCGGGCGATCTCCCGAACCACCTTGTAGGCGGTCTCCCATCGCTGCCCGCCGCCGCCGAACTCGACCGGGCCCAGGAGCGTTACAAGACCACTGTCCTTGAGTAGCTGAACTTCTCGGAACGGTGGTTCGCCGGCTCGGTCGCGGGCGAGTGCGTCGGCGGCAAGGATGTTGCTCACCTCGCGAGCCCGGTCGATCCAGCCCTCGGATGTGTCGGGAACGCCGACGAAGACTTCGGTTTCACTGGTCACGGTCATGCCTGCTCATCCTTTTCGGTCGGTGCGGTCCCGATGGCCCACACGTAAATCGGTTCGGTTCCGTTGATTTCGTAGTCGCCGACAACTTTGGATTTGAAGACGACCGGATTGTGGCTGGCGACGGTGCGGGCGTTACGCCAGAATCGATCGAGATCGAGGTCGCGGCTGACTCCGGAGGCACCGAGTGCGTCGAAGATCTTGGCCGTAGCCGGCACGACGAGTCCGATCGAGGCGACTTGCCCTCGCCCCGAATCGATTTCGGCTGCGATGTTGGCGGCCTTCTCCTCCTCCGGCGAGCCGGAGAATGCGGCTTCGTAAGCCCATTGGGACGACTGTGCTGCGTGCAGCGCTACGGCCTCGGCTGCAAAGGCTGCAGAGGACACCTCGCCGACAACTTGCTGGATCTGCGAATCCTGCGCGTATCTCGGAGCGTTGCCGTGACTGAAGGTTCGAGTGCGAGAGGCAACTCGACGAGAGATCTCGATCGTAGCAGCCTTGGCGATGCCGGCGAGAGTGGCGAGGTGGAACAATTGGTAGAACGCGGTCTGGTATTTGAATCGCGTCAAGAAGTCGAAGATGTTCTCCGGCTGTACAATTGCGTCCTCGTAGACGGACGAACCGGAGCCAGTCGTCTGCTGACCGAACCCGTTCCAATCGTCACTGTGTGTGACACCGGGTTGTCTCGCCTCGACCGCCGCGATCACGAATGCGGCGGTGTCGGTGCGCTGCGAGTACAGGTCGATCCAGTCGGCGAAGATGGAACCCGTGCTGTAGAACTTTGCCCCGTTCGCCAGGAAATGTTCGGCATCGGGTGCGGGCGAGACCTTGGTGTTGGCTTCGCCCAATGCAACGTCGCCGATTTCGGTCCACGCGTTGCCAACCAACTGTCCCTCCGCGAAGCGTCGGAGCCAGATGTCACGCTCCGGGCCGGGGTCGGCGACCAGTCGGTCTTCGACAAACGCGAAATGTCCGCGCAGGGCCTGGGTGATATTGGAATCGGCGCTCGACAGCTCGACTAGTAAGCGGATCAATTGCGGGATGCTCGCACCCGATCCACCGTGTGTTGTCGGCACCCGAACGGCGCCGAAGCCTGCATTCTTGAGTGCGTCGATCTGTTGGAAGGGAAGCACGTGATCGCGTTCGCGTTCGACGACGCCTTGTGCGATGTCCGCGAAGATCGGACGGAATTTCTCTGCCAGTGTTTCGTAGTCGACCTCACTTTTGATCGGATCAGCAGACCGGGGTACGGCATTCGGCGTCAGTGCGGTGGTCATGGGAAGAATGCAAGCTGTAAACACCAGGGGCGTCGATCCTTCATCGCGACCTGATTCGAAGTGTTGTCAGTCAGCGCAAATCTCGGTTCGATGGCCTGCCGGGCACTCTTGTCGAAATCGAGTGGTCAGTGGGGTTGCTCGCGAACGTGCTCGACGGTCCATCCGCTCCATTCGACGGTCCCTCCGGCACCACAATCATGTCGGAACGGCAGCCCTGGAGGACCGGAGCGAACGACGACGCGAAAGTCTCTCCCCTCCAACCGAAGATCGACAGTCGTGTGTTCTCCGTCGACACTCTCGCTGATGCTCTCGAGTGCGTCCGTGGCGACGATGTCGGTGGCGCGTCGGACAGCATGTTCGGCTGCCTGAGCGGCCTGTGACAGTGCCGCCCGGCCGCGCAGGTGCAGCAGCTCCAATTCTCCGGCTAGGTATTTCTCGGCAGCATCGATTGCGGAGTTGCCGTCCAGTCGGCTGAAATAGACTGCGGCAGGCCACGCAATCATGTTGGCCGCGAAACGATCTCCGCCGATGTGACTGCATTCCCACACATCTGCGATCTGTGCCGCGTTCAGTGCCGAAACGACCGGGCGGCCGAGTTCCGCGCAGCACGCATCCTTCTTTCCATGTGTGCAGACTGCGAAGAGCGGTTCCGTGCGGGAGCGGCCGAAGTCGGGTTCCGCTCCGGTGGCGATCGATTCGAACGGCAGTACCGACAGGTCCTCGTATCGGTCGACCGACCCTTCCCGCATCCATTGGCGTGTGCCGTCCGTCCAGGCGAGTACACACGTCGGGGTGAGCACCCGGCGGTTGCGGTGCCGCCGGATCACCACGACGCGGATACGGCCCTGCGCTGCGTAGATCTTTTCGGTGAGCGCGACGGGGAGAACGTCGTCAGGGGCGGACGCCGGCCAGGGGCCGGGATGCTCGATCAATACCCACAGATGTGTCATTCCGGCGCGACCGACCATAGGTTCGCCGGCGGTCGACGACTGCCGTGTGCAGGCGTGAGGGCGTCGACTGGTTTGCGGATTGGCGACAAATTCCGAAAGGCACTGCATAGATCCTTTCCCCAGGACACCGTCGCTGTGACAGGGGAGGGAAGACATGATGAGGCTCCAGTCTCGTAGGTTAGGCTCACCAGACTATTGGATGGTGAATCCTTTGCTCAGCCGTGGTGAATGCACGTGGCTGTGACGGTCGGAAGCAGTCGGTAACAGGAGTTTGTGAATGAAGCGCAGTAACTCGCGTACGAGGTACGTGCTGGGTGGGTTTGTCCTCGCCGCCATCGTGGCAACGACGACTGCTTGTGGCGGTGACGATCTTTATGACCCGGGGATGCAGCCCGACGCCGTGCATGCGGTCACCCACGCACGCGGAACCACCGACGTACCGACGGATCCGCAGCGAGTTGTCGTGCTCGAGCCGGTTCAGCTCGACACGTCGGTAGCGCTGGGCGTGATTCCCGTGGGCACCGCGGTACTCAGCGAGACGACCGGCGTTCCGGCGTACTTCGGTGAGAAGGCGGCGGAGATCGAGATGGTCGGAACCGTCGCGGCACCGAACCTCGAGAAGATCGTCGCACTGAGCCCGGACCTGATCATCGGAACGGAATCGCGGCACGGTGATCTGTACGAGCAGCTCGCTGCCATCGCGCCGACCGTCTACATGGCAACTCAGACCGATCCGTGGCAGGACAACGTCCAGTTCGTCGCAGAGGCGTTGAACAAGACCGATCAGGCAGGTGAACTGCTCGGTGACTACACGGCACGCTGCGAGGAAGTGGCGAGCAAGCACAGCACCGAGGGCAAGACCGCTCAGCTGATCCGCCCACGCGACGACGTTCTGACGCTGTACGGACCCACGTCGTTTGCCGGAAGCACTCTCGAATGTGCTGGACTCACGATTCCCGCACGCGACTGGGAGAACTCGATCTCCGTCGACCTTTCCCCGGAATTCGTCTCCGGAGCCAACGCCGACCTCATCCTGGTCACCTCCGCGAAACCGGCCGATGCCGGCACGATGCCGAAGGCCGTGGCCGACAACGCCGGATTCTTCCCGAACCCGCATCTGGTGGACATGTCCTACTGGATCACCGGCGTCGGACCGCTCGGCGGCCTCACCGTTCTGGACGACCTCGATCGCATTCTCGGAGCGTCGAATTAGCAGTGCGCGAAGGAGCAGTGCGTGAGAGAGTCGCTAAGTTGGAGCCTATGACAACTCCAGTACAGAACATCGCGATCAACACCCTCGGTGGCGTGCCCACCTCTTTGGGTGAATACGACGGCCGCGCCGTCCTCGTGGTCAACGTCGCGTCCAAGTGTGGACTGACCCCGCAGTACTCGGCGCTCGAGAAGCTGGCCAGCGAGTACGCCGATCGCGGTCTGACCGTGATCGGTATCCCGTGCAACCAGTTCATGGGGCAGGAACCGGGTACCGCCGAAGAGATCGAGACGTTCTGCTCCACTACCTACGGCGTCACGTTCCCGCTTCTCGAGAAGATCGAGGTGAACGGCGAAAACCAGCATCCGCTGTACGCCGAGCTCACCAAGGCGGTCGACGCCGAAGGCGCTGCGGGAGACATTCAGTGGAACTTCGAGAAGTTCCTGATCGGACCGGACGGCACCGTCGTCAACCGCTTCCGTCCGCGGACCGAGCCTGACGCACCCGAGGTTGTCGCCGCGATCGAAGCTGCGCTTCCCAAGAACTAGAGGTTTCCAAGAACCAGTAGGTGCGCTGAAAACTGCCGCCGGATGATCATCCGGCGGCAGTGTGCTGTTCACCCACAGCTGCCACTATCGGAGTATGTCCGCAGAACTGATCGTGTCGGTATCCGGAATCAGAGACGAGACATGTTATCTCGCTGCCGGATTCGCAGACGAGATGGACACTCGAGGTGTCCGCTTGTCGCTCCTGGTGGCGCCGCGACTGAAGGACAAATACCGACTGGCCGACGACGCGGTGACGACGGCTTGGCTGCGTGAGCGTCGCGAGCACGGCGATGCCATCGTTCTGCACGGCTACGACCAGGCCGCGACCAAGCGTCGCCGAGCCGAGTTCGCCACTCTGTCGAAGCACGAAGCGAAACTGCGACTACTCGCTGCGGACCGCGTTCTCGAGCATGCAGGCCTTCGGACCCGGGTGTTCGCACCGCCGCGCTGGGTGGCATCGCCCGGTGCCATGTCGGTGTTGCCGGAGACGGGCTTTCGCACGATGGCAGGCCTCGGGGCAGTACATGATCTGACCCGCGGAACCTTGCAACGGGGAAGGGTTTTCGGGATCGGCGAAGGCTTCAAGGCCGAGCCGTGGTGGTGTCGCGCATTGGTTCTCGGAGCCGGGCGTGCCGCCAAACGTGGGGGGCTGGTCAGATTGTCGATCACGGCCAAGCAGTTGGGAAACGAGGGCCCACGTCAGGCCGTCCTCGACGCCGTCGACCTTGCCCTCTTCCACGAAGCCGACTCGCAGGTGTATCGGTGGAACTCCCCGTCTCAGGAGCTCGGCGCTGCCTGAATTCGGCAGTTGGCAACTATTTGATAGCTACGAGACTATGTCGTCTGTCCGGGTTGTCCGAGCGGGCAGACTCTTCGCGTTTCTCCACTTCCTTGCTGGTAGTAGTGCAGAGTGGGTCAAAATCGCATAAAACGGACGATTAATTAGAGCGCTGGGTCAGCCAGCTCTCCCACTGCTAGAGTGCGTGCAGTTAATCTGCCGCTAGTAGATGGGATTGGGATCTCGCCATGCGCACGAGAGTGTTCTCCAAGTCGGCCGAGGGTCTTGTCGCCGTGGCTGTGGGCGCAGTCGTCTGTGCTGCGTTCGTTCCGGCGCTCGCGTCTGCCGCTCCGACCGGCGCGGTTCACACGCTGCCGACGGGCAGTGTCGACGGCGGGTCGAGCGGATCGAGCGGATCGAGCAATGGCGTCCGCACCGCAACCGTCGACGATGAAGGTGAGCAACTCACACTGCGCCTTCACAAGATGAACCTGCGGGGATCCGAGTTCTCGATGGCTGTGCAAGACAGCGACGGAGAGCTGACCGACGCGGTGATCCCGGCGCCCCGTTCGTACATCGGCAGCGTAGAAGGGCGTCCGGACGCAATCGTCTCGGCCATCGTCGACTCCGCCGGAACACTGCGCGGGCAGGTGATTTTCGATCGTGGTGTTTCGATAGAGTTCGTCGGATCCGAGGTGGTCGGTCGCAGCACGGCGCCGATCGACGCAAAACCCAAGTGGCCCACCGCGGCCATTGCGCCGGCCTCGGCCGCAAGGGTCGGCAAGACGGTCAAGCAGTTCGTGGTCGGACTGGACCTCAGTGGCGAGTGGTACTCCGCGCACGGCGCAGGCAGTGCCGCCGTCGCTCTGGATCGGGCCGAGGAATCAATGGCCCGCACCGCTGCCATCTGGATCAGAGACGTCGGGATTCGGCCGGTCCTCGGTCGAGTTGTCCTGCGGGCAGATTCCGCCGGCGATCCGTACTCGAGCAGTTGTGAAAATCTCGAGCAGTTGGAAGATCTGTGGTCCGATCAGGTCGGGTCGAGTGTCGATCAGGCGACCGTCGTGTGCGCATCCGGTGGCGGAAATGCCTACTACTCGAAGTTCGAACTCGACCACAGCTACGCGCATGTCGGTGCCGAGTCCGACGGCAACTTCAGCCGCGTTCTCCGCCACGAGTTGGGCCACAACTTCTATGCCGACGACTACCACGGCGGCGGCGCCGAGGGATCGACCATCATGAACGGTAACGACCTCTCGCGCTTCGACGGCACCGAATTCGCTGCCATCGTCGATGCGGCGGAGGTTGCCTCGGCTCGACTCGACGACGTCGGTCGGTACACGGCAAGCCCGATCCCACCGTACGCCGCACTCGACACCGCGCGGGTCCGCTCAGGCGGCACAGTCACCGTCGACGCCGTCGCGAATGATCATGACAGCAACGGAGATTCGATCACAGTGACCGGCGCCGGGGCGACGTCACTTCTCGGTGGCACCGTGAAGCTCGAAAACGGCGAAGTGGTGTTCGAAGCCGGAACGAAGGCAGGCACCGACAGGATTCTCTACACACTCACCGACGCAGCCGGTGGCACGAGCACCGGCTGGATCATCGTCGATGTGAGTGCGTGAGAACCGAATCAGGCGACTTCGACGCTCGACTCCTCGTCGAGAACTCGGAACTCGGTGCCGTCGGCAGCCATTTCCGAGTAGCGACCGTAGAAGATGCCCGCGGCCTCGTCGCGGATGATCGCTTGATGAATGGGAACCGCAACGCGCGGCGCCACCGCGCGGAGGTAGTCGATGGCCTCCGAGATCTTGAGCCACGGTGCGGCGGCGGGGAGGGCGAGAACGTCGATCTTTTGTTCGGGGACGTAGAGGGAATCGCCGGGATGCATGAACCGTGCCGGGTTGGTGGCGTCACCGAGGAGGAACGCGGTGTTGTCGATCATCGGTAGGTCCGGATGGATGATTGCGTGCTCTCCCCCCGTTCCGGTCACCTCGACGTCGCCGATGCTGAACCGGTCGCCCGGCCGGACGCCGGTCCAGCGCCCACCGAGCTTTTCAGCCGTCTGCGGATCGCTGTAGAGCACGGCGTCGGGATTCGCTTCGGCCAGTTCGGGCAGCCGCGCAGGGTCGGCGTGATCGGGGTGTTGATGTGTCACGAGGATGGCGTCGAGGCCGGTGATGCCTTCGAATCCGTGCGAGAAGTTGCCGGGATCGAAGAGGATCTTCGAGCCGTTCAACTCCACGAGCACACAGGAATGGCCAAAATGTGTCAGTCGCATGATTTCGAGTATGCGCCGCCCCGAAGGGACTCGCAGGCGGGTTTCACAGGTGGTGGCCGTCACGCCTCGATCACTCGATGCGAACCATCTCGGGTCCGCCCGGTAAACTGGCCATCACCCGAGCGTTTCACTCCGGGTTCGCGCACTAGTACCGAGGAGCAGCACGTGGCCCGTGTCGTCGTCGAAGTCATGCCCAAGGCCGAGATTCTCGACCCCCAGGGACAGGCAATTGTCGGGGCACTGTCTCGCCTGGGCTTTGCAGGAGTATCCGATGTCCGTCAGGGCAAGCGGTTCGAGTTGGAGATCGACGGCAGTGTCGAAGACGCCGAACTCGAGAAGATCGCCGAAGGCCTGCTGGCCAACACGGTGATCGAGGATTGGACCGTCAGGCGAGTCGAGGCATGAGCGCACGTATCGGAGTAATCACTTTCCCCGGCACGCTCGACGACATCGACGCGGCTCGGGCAGTGAACCTGGCCGGCGGTGAAGCTGTCGAACTCTGGCACGGCGATGCAGACCTCAAGGGTGTCGACGCGGTCATCGTGCCCGGCGGATTCTCGTACGGCGATTACCTTCGTTGCGGCGCGATCGCACGTTTTGCTCCCGCGATGGGCAAGGTTGTGGAAGCAGCCAAGGGCGGCATGCCGGTCCTGGGCATCTGCAACGGTTTCCAGATCCTCTGCGAAGCAGGATTGCTGCCCGGTGCCCTGACCCGTAACCAGGGTCTGCACTTCATCTGCCGCGACGAGTGGTTGACGGTCGAAGCCAACAACACGGCGTGGTCCTCGCGATACGAGGCCGGCGCGCAGATCCTCATCCCCCTCAAGTCGGGTGAAGGTCGCTTCCAGGCGTCCGAGAAGGTTCTCGACGAACTCGAGGGCGAAGGCCGCGTCGTCTTCCGTTACTCGGAGGAGAACCCCAACGGCTCGCAGCGTCGTATCGCCGGCATCTCCTCGGCCAACGGCCGGGTCGTCGGTTTGATGCCGCACCCCGAGCACGCCACCGAGGCTCTCACCGGTCCCAGTGACGACGGATTGGGCTTGTTCTACTCGGCCCTCGACGCGATCGTCACTGCCTGATCGCCTGCTGATTTTCACCACTGAACGCCGACCGGAAATCCGGTCGGCGTTCAGTCGTATGTGGGCCCGGTACCCAGGGCTACTGGCTGTAGGAACTGAGGAAGTTGCCGAGTCGCTCGAGTGCCGTCGAGAGATCGTCGGTGTTGGGGAGAGTCACCAACCGGAAGTGATCGGGTTCGATCCAATTGAACGCGCGACCGTGGCTGACAAGAATCTTCTCCGATTCCAGTAGATCGAGAACGAACCTCTCGTCGTCGACGATGCCGAACTTGTCGACGTCGAGCTTGGGGAACAGGTACAGCGCCCCGTCGGCCTGTTGGCAACTGATCCCGTCGATGCTGTTGAGCGTGGTGTGTGCGAGATCGCGCTGGGCCGTCAGCCGACCTTGTGGAAGCAACAGGTCCTCGATGGACTGACGTCCGCCGAGTGCAGTCTGGATAGCGTGCTGCGCCGGCACGTTGGCACACATTCGCATGTTGGCCAGCAATTTGATGCCTTCGATGAAGCTCGACGCCCGCTCGAGTGGTCCGGTGATGGCCAGCCATCCGGCTCGGAATCCGCACACGCGGTAGGCCTTGGACAGTCCCGAATACGTCAGACACAGAACGTCTCGCCCGGTCATCGTCGCAAGGTTTGTCATGGATCGGCCGTCGTAGACGATCTTTTCGTAGATCTCGTCGGCGAAGAGCATCAGATCGTGTTTGCGCGCTAGATCCACGAAGCGTTGCAGCACCTCCGTCGAGTAGACGGCGCCCGTCGGATTGTTGGGATTGATGACGACAATCCCTCGGGTGCGCGGCGTGATCCGAGCTTCCAGATCGTCGAAGTCCGGTGCCCAGCCTTGGCTTTCATCGGTGAGGTAGTGGACGGGCGTGCCGCCGGCAAGTGAAACCGAAGCCGTCCACAAGGGATAGTCGGGAGCGGGAATCAGGATCTCGTCCTCTGGATTGCAGAGGGCCTGCATCGTCAGGGTGATCAGTTCGGACACACCGTTTCCGAGATAGATCTCGTCGACGGTGACGTCGGTGATACCCCGCGTCTGGTAGTACTGGACCACCGCAGTGCGCGCCGAATACAGTCCGCGAGAATCGCAATATCCCTGCGCGGTAGGGAGATTGCGGATCATGGCCATCATGATTTCGTCCGGAGCTTCGAACCCGAAGGGGGCCGGATTGCCGACGTTGAGTCGCAGGATCGTGTGTCCCTGATCCTCGAGTTCTTCGGTCTTGTCGAGAATTCGCCCTCTGATGTCGTACCTGACATTCTCGAGCTTGCGGGCCTGATCGATGGGTGTGTTCACGCGGTTACGTACCTCTCCGGTTCGGGTGGGCGAGTTGTGTTTCAGATGAGAAGGGCGCCTCAGGGTTCGGTCTGGAAACGGACATTGATTCGCGATAGCGCTAGCGGCGAAAGAGGAGTAGCGCTACTATGATTCGACATGTCCAATGATAGCAGTTCGAGGATTGTCGCAGCCTTGCGTGAGTGGATCGCGACGGCTCCTCCAGGCGCGAAGCTTCCGTCCACTCGGTCGCTCGTCAGCCTGCACGGGGCGAGTCCGGTCACCGTGCAGAAGGCGCTGCGAACACTGGTATCTCAGGGGGTTGTGGAGGCTCGTCCCGGTGTGGGGACCTTCGTGCGCGCGGCGCGCGTCGTGCGACCCAACGACTACGGGTGGCAGACAGCGGCGCTCGGATCGCCGAACTATCGTCTGCAGTTGCCCATGGCGCTGCAGTCCACCTCCAACGACGTGATCGCGCTGCATTCCGGCTATCCGGCCCGAGAGCTGTTGCCGGAAGGTCTGGTTCGTGCAGCCTTCACCAGGGCGACGCGAACCGACGCCGTGTTCAATCGGCCCCTCGCTGCCGGGCTTCCGGAACTGCAGTCCTGGTTTGCCTCCGAATTGGGTTCCGCCACTCCTGCCGGGATCACTCCGCCGGGGCCGAACGACGTGGTTGTACTTCCCGGCAGTCAGGGTGGGCTTGCAACGTCCTTTCGCGCGTTGGTGGGGGAGGGGCGTCCGTTGCTCATGGAATCGCCGACCTACTGGGGAGCGATCCTGGCCGCCGCACAGGCTGGAGTCACGGTCATTCCGATTTCCAGCGGCGCCAACGGGCCTGATCCTGAAGAGCTTTCGCGTGCATTCGAACAGACCGGTGCCCGTGCGTTCTACGCACAACCGAGCTTCGCGAGTCCGACCGGAGCGCTGTGGTCGCCGTCGTTGGCTGACAAGGTTCTCGACACCGTCCGTCGGCACGGCGCATTCCTCATCGAGGACAGTTCGGCGCTCGACTTCGGAATCACCGCAGATCCCAGCCCCATCGCTGCACGAGACGACAGCGGTCACGTCGTCTACCTTCGTGCGCTGACCAAGAGCGTGTCCCCATCGGTGCGAGTTGCCGGATTGATCGCTCGGGGTCCGGCGTACGAGCGGATTCTGGCTGATACACAGGCAGATTCGATGTACGTCAGCGGCATGCTGCAAGCGGTAGCGCTCGACGTCGTGACCCAACCGGCCTGGCGAACGCACTTGCGCAGGCTTCGTCACCAACTCGAGGCCAGACGCGACCTCCTCGTCTCGAGTCTGCGCGAGCACGCGCCGGACGCTCACCTCGACGCCGTACCGAAAGGCGGACTCAACCTCTGGCTTCGGCTCCCGGACACCACGAACGTCGAACGCGTGGTGCAGGACTGCCGGTCGGCCGGCGTCATCGTCGGGGCCGGTGACGATTGGTTCCCGGCAGAACCGACTGGAAAGTTCTTGCGGCTCAACTACGCCGGACCGAACCCGGGTGAGTTCCCCGACGCCGCCCGCATTATCGGCCGAGCAATCACGCAACATATGTAGAACTTCACCTCGCTGGTGGTTGACCTTAACTTCCGTTGAGGTTTTATCGTCGTGTGCATGAACAAACAAGCGATGCAGCCACCGGCCAACCAGCCGATCGGATTCTGGACCGCGCGAGCCGGTGAAGCGATTCGCGCGCGCACGCGCGGAGCACTCGAAGCGATCGGCGTCACCCAGCCGGGGTGGTGGGTCCTGCACCAACTTTCGCTGCACCCTGAAGGGGTGGAGCGCGCTGTCCTCTTGCGGACGATCGGTCCGAACGAATCCACCGACGTGATCGATGACGCCGTCGACTCTGCCCTCGAACTGGGGTGGGCGCGCGAAGACGGGTCTGTCCTTCGCCCGACTGATGCGGGCTCCGAGCAGTTCGATCGCGCCGCGCGGGTACAGCAGATGCTGCAGGAAGAGCGGATGCAGGGAATCACCGAAGAGGAGTTTGTCACCACCATCACTGTGCTGCAGCGAACCATCAAGAACGTGGGCGGCGACGCCTGGCACTGGTAGCAGACATTATCTGGGCCCGCTGCCGGGTAGAGCGGCTTCGATCAATTCGACGGCACGGGACACACCGCCCGCCGCTGCGAGTTCTTCTGCCAACTCCGCGCTGCGTCGGCGGAACTCGTCGGCGCTCACCAGAGTCAGCGCCTCACGAAGCTCTACTGCCGTGGCGGTAGCGCTGTCGACGCGTACTGCGACACCGGCGTCGACGAGCGAGTCGGCGTTGCCGAACTGATCGACGGCTTGCGGCACTGCGATCATGGGTGTCCCGGTCACCAGTCCCTCGCTGGATCCGCCCATACCCGCGTGGGTCACGAACGCGTCGGCCTGCTGCAGAATCGCGAACTGCGGTACCCAACGGTGTATTTCGACGTTGTCGGGCAATGGTCCGAGATCTGAGATCTGCACCTGCTTTCCGATCTGGAGGACGACGTGCCAGCCGTCCATCTGGCCGAAAGCCTCGACGCAGGTGCGGTAGAAATCCGGATGATCGGTGAATGCTGAACCCAGCGAGATCAACAAGAGCTTGCGTTCGGGATCCGGGCTCACCCAAGGTTGACTGCTCGGTTCGAGTGCGGGGCCGACGAACGTGTAGACGTCGCGGTTCACGCGATCGGCGTTGGGCTGCATCGATTCTGCGATCAGCACGATTGCACGGGGTGGGCGTCCGGTGAACTCACGTGGATCGACCTCGACGCCTTCGGCGCGGAAGAACCGGGTCTCCCGATCGAGCAGGTCGACGCCTCTCGGATCGGAACGAATTTCGTCGTACATCGGTGCGGCGTCGGCTTCGTAACCGTCCCAGGCAACGTACGTCGGCGACAACTGGATGATGGGAACGCCCCACTGCTGAGCCAGTATTCGTGCCGGAATGCCGGCGATGTCGTAGAGAAAGAGGTCAGGGCGATCGTCTTCGTAGATTCGGCGTAGCTGCGGCAGCATCGACTCGTAATCGTCCTGGAAAATCGTCAACTGATCGATCAGATCCCCGTCCCAGCTCTTCTCCGGTTCGGCGCCGTCGGGAGAAGGGACGAGGCTGGGCAGCGTGGAGACGTACGGTGCGAATTCGGCCCCGGTCGCCTCGATGATCTCACGCATCGACTCGTCGTTGGCATAGGTGACGCGGTGACCGGCGGCGACGAGACGCGCGATGATCGCCAGGCTCGGATTGACGTGGCCCGGTGCCGGAATGCTCACCATGGCGATATGTCTGCGGGTCATCGATCACTCCTGCCGTCTGACTATTCTGGAACAACTCCGGATACCGGACCGAGACTATCCACCAGGATGGGTAACGGCATCTGATTTTTGCCGGGGAAGTACCGTGCGCACTCGAGTAGGACTACGCATCCGAGTGCCGGGATGGGCGAGCAGACTTCGAAGCATGAGCACACCGACAACACCCTCGAAGACCACTGCAGCCTTCTATCTTCAGGCCGGAATAGCCTTTGCCGTCAGTTTTGTCGGCACCCTCCTCGGAATTGCGTATCTTCCGATCGATGCGTGGCAACGCGGATTTCTCGGAATGTCCTTGCTGTTCTTGGTCACCAGTACGTTCACGTTGGCCAAGGTGATTCGTGATCAGCAGGAGGCATCCACAGTCAGGGTTCGAGTGGACGAGGCTCGACTCGAGAAGCTGATCGCCGAGCACGATCCGTTCAAAGCGGCAGCCTGAAACCTGTCGGCAAGGTGAGGATCAGCGTGCTGCCGAGAGGTTGCTCGTTTCGGAGCGCCGACAGATCGCCGCCGTGTGCGAGCGCGAGGCTGCGCGCAATCGTGAGCCCCAAACCGGAACCGTCGGATCGATCACCGCGATGGAAACGGTCGAAGACTGATTCGAGTTGGTCTGCGGGAATTCCGTCACCGGTGTCGGTGACGGACACCGAGAGGTGGTCACCTTCCCGTGCGAGTGTCACCCTCACCGAACCTCCGCTCGGAGTGTGCCGCAACGCGTTTTCGAGCAGATTGGCGAGGATCTGTTCGATTCGTTGGCGATCGACCTCGGCCGTGATCGGTTGCGGAGGTAGCGCGGTCGTCAATTCGACTCCACGATCGGCGAAACGTGGCGCCGCTGCTGCCGTTGCGCTGCAAACGATGTCGTCGATCTTCTCGTCTCGGCGATCGAGTTCGAGAGCGTGTTCGTCGGCCGCGGAGACGTCCGCCAGATCGCAAGAGAGCCGACGCAGTCTTTCGAGTTGATCGCGCATGACCGACCATGAAGAGTTGTCCGTGGGGAGGACGCCATCCTCGATGCCGTCCACGTACGCAGCCAAAGTCGATAGCGGAGTGCGTAATTCGTGGGCAAGATCGGCAAGCAGGCGTTTGCGGACCCGATCCGAATGATCAAGGCGTGCCGCCATGTCGGCAAAGGCAGTTTCGAGACGCGTGAAATCGGCATCTACGTCGGACCTGCCGATAGTCACGTCGAAGTTCCCGTCTGCGACGCTTTGAGCCGCCTCCGCCAGCGTTGAGATCGGGGCCGTGATGCGTCGGACGATGTAGACCGCGGCGATGCTTGCGCCCACCAGTGCGACCGCGATCCCGCACAACAGTGCAATGGTCATGGTCTGAGCGAATGCCTCTTCGGTGTGGGTACGGACATTCGAGTCTTCGATGCCGGCCATCATGAGGTGGTTGTGAAAGAGCGGGGCAGCGACGGCAATGGCGACTGCGGCGATGGCGAGGCAGGAGACGAACAGGACGACAAGCTGCGCCAGCAGCAGTTTCCCGCGTAGCCCGAGTTTCTTCATGACGACCTCGTTCATGACGACCTCAGGGAGTATCCGACGCCCCTGACGGTTCTGATGAACCGAGGATCGGTCGCGTCGTCGCCGAGTTTGCGGCGTAATGCACGGACATGGACGTCGACGATGTGTTGGTCCCCGAACCAGGGCGACCCCCACACCGAGGCGATGATGTCTGCTCGACTCCAGGCGGCGTCAGGTCGGGTAGCGAGGGCGGAGAGCAACGCGAACTCGGTGGGTGTGAGATCGACCGGGCGGTTGTCGACATGCACGGTGCGGGCGAGGACGTCGATGTCGAGACCGGGAGGCGTCGGCAGCGCTTCCGGCAGCATGCTCGACGCACGTGGCCGTCTGAGCAGTGCTTTCACTCGCGCAACCAACTCGCGGGGGCCGAAGGGTTTGACCACGTAGTCGTCAGCGCCGGCCGCCAGACCCGTCACCTTGTCCGACTCTTCACCGCGGGCGGACAGCATCAGGATGTACGCATCGGAGAAGGTACGGATTCGTCGGCAGACTTCCAGACCGTCGAAGCCCGGGAGCATCAGATCGAGCACTATCAGCGCGGGCTCGAATTCGCGCACCGAACGTACTGCGCTCGGCCCGTCGTGGGCGAGGCGCACGGTGAATCCTTCGCGTGTCAGATAGTTGGCGACAACCTTGGCGAGGGCAGTCTCGTCGTCGACGACAAGAACGCGCCCCGGTTCCTCGCCAGGTCGTAGTTCGGCGCTCATCAGACCGAGGTTAGTCGACTGCGTGTCTGCATTGCTGTCGCGTGGTGGTTTCCACTCGACTGTGAAGATTCGATGAAGGAAGCCTGTTCGAGCCGGTTATCGGGCTTCGCGGTGGATTTTCGCCGGTAACGTGGCAACTGTGCATGTGCAGCACTCTTGTCAAATCAATTGTGGTGCAGTGCATATCGAACACAATCAATTCTCGGGAGTGAAAACATGTCTTTGACGGTCAGGAAGAGCGCCGCGCGGTTCGTTCCGGTTGTGGCAGCGGCAGCACTGTTGATTGCCGGATGCTCGGACAACTCCGGGGAGAGCATCAACCATTCTTCCGAAACAACCAGTGTTGCAGCGCAGTCGGAGATTCCTGCGGGTGTCAATGCCGCCGACATCGAGTTTCTCGAAGGGATGTACCCGCATCACGCGCAGGCATTGGACATGGCCAGGATGGTCGACGGTCGAACCGACAATGCCGAACTTCTCTCTCTTGCAGCGCAGATAGAGGCAGCGCAAGGCCCGGAGATGGCTCAGATGACCGAATTGTTGACGGAGTGGGGACGCCCCGAGCCTTCGTCGAGTTCGATGGAGGGCATGGATGAGTCGGCGCACGCGGGACACGGCGTCGGGATGGCCGAGATGCCGGGAATGATGTCGGCCGACGACATGACCGCCCTCACCGATGCCAGTGGCGCGGAGTTCGACAAGTTGTGGCTGACGATGATGATCGAGCACCACAAGGGTGCCATCACCATGTCCCAGACCGAACTCGACAACGGGCTCGACCCGTCGGCGGAGAAGATGGCAGAAGCGATCATTGCCGGTCAGCAGGCGGAAATCACTCAGATGGAAGCGATGTTGAAGGGGAGTTGAACAGGAGGCCTTGGCCGCGTGACCTTGCTCGGGTGGCTACCTGGGCATACGTTCGAGGCTGATGGCTTGACCGGTGCTGTGCTGCAATCACACGCGAGGGGATGACCGCCACATGGATCACAGTCAGATGGACCATGGCCAGATGGAGCATGGGGCACACGGTGGTCACGGGGATCACGTCGCACAGTTCCGGACGTTGTTTGCAGTCATGCTGGTCATCGCGGTTCCGGTCGTTGCGGCAGACGCGATGTTCGCTGATCTGGTCGGGTACACACTGCCGGAAAACTCTCTGGTGGAATGGATCTCACCGGTACTCGGCACGGTGATGTACTTCTGGGGTGGCAAGCCGTTCCTCACCGGCGCTGTTGCCGAAATCCGTTCTCGGCAGCCGGGAATGATGCTGTTGATCGCGCTCGCGATCACCGTGGCCTTCTTCGCGTCATGGGCTGCGAGTCTGCACTGGGTGGATCACACTCTCGATTTCTGGTGGGAGCTCGCGCTTCTGATCGTGATCATGTTGTTGGGCCACTGGATCGAGATGCGTTCGCTCAGTCAGACATCGAGCGCCTTGGATTCACTTGCCGCTTTGCTGCCCGACGAGGCAGAACGGGTGGTGGGGGAATCGGTGGAAACCGTGCCCACCGCAGCTCTGGCGACCGGCGACCTGGTGATAGTTCGTCCCGGCGCCCGTGTTCCCTCGGACGGAACGGTGGTCGAGGGAAGCGCCGACATGGACGAATCCATGATCACGGGCGAGTCGAAGACCGTCCGCCGGACTGTCGGAGATCAGGTGGTGGCCGGCACGGTAGCCACCGACTCGGCACTTCGGCTTCGAGTCACCGCCGTGGGAGAAGACACCGCGCTCGCCGGTATCCGGCGCCTGGTCGAGCAAGCCCAGAACTCGTCGAGTCGCGCGCAGGTGTTGGCGGACAAGGCCGCTGCTCTGCTGTTCTGGTACGCACTCGGCGCGGCAGTGCTGACCGCGATCGCCTGGAGTATCTGGGGCACCCCGGAGAGCGCAGTCACCCGGACGATCACCGTTCTGGTGATCGCCTGCCCGCACGCGCTCGGGTTGGCGATTCCACTGGTCGTCTCGATCGCGACGGAACGGGCGGCTCGGGCTGGGATCTTGATCACCGACCGCATGGCCCTCGAGGCGATGCGTAACGTAGACACCGTTCTCTTCGACAAGACCGGCACTCTCACCAAGGGGGAGCCCGCAGTGGTCGGTGTACGCGGTGTCGACGGGTATTCCGATGACGACGTTCTCAGCGCAGCGGCTGCCGTCGAGTTCGACAGCGAACATCCACTCGGGCGCGCCGTCGTCGCGGCGGCGCGGGAGTTGTCGCTCGAATTCACTTCGGGTTCCGACTTTCAGGCGCACAACGGGATCGGGGTTGCTGCGGACGTCGCCGGTGCACGCGTCGGTGTCGGCGGACCGGGGATGCTGCGATCGGTCGGGGCCACCGCGATCCCGGGGACCGAAGAGTGGCTCAGTGACGGGTCGACCGTCCTGCATGTAGTGCGTGACGAGAAGGTAATCGGCGCATTGGCATTGGCCGACGAGATTCGCCCGGAATCAGCATTGGCCGTCGACGCCCTCCATGCTCGCGGTGTGCGGGTGGCCATGGTCACCGGAGACGCTGAGGCCGTGGCCCATTCGGTGGCTCGCAGGCTCGGGATCGACGAAGTTTTCGCCGAAGTGCTTCCGCAGGACAAGGGAGCGCAGGTATCTCGGCTTCAGGCTGCGGGCCACCGCGTGGCGATGGTCGGTGACGGGGTCAACGATGCGCCGGCACTCGCCCAGGCGGATGTGGGCATCGCGATCGGTGCCGGAACCGACGTGGCGATCGCGTCGGCGGGAGTTGTTCTGGCCAGCGATGATCCGCGTTCGGTGAGCTCGGTCATCGAGCTGTCCCGCGCCACCTACCGGAAGATGGTTCAGAACCTTTGGTGGGCAGCGGGATACAACGCGATCTCGGTTCCCCTCGCTGCGGGAGTGCTGGCGCCCGTCGGGTTCGTGCTGCCGATGGAGGTCGGAGCAATCCTGATGTCGGTATCCACTGTGGTCGTTGCCGCGAATGCCCAGTTGTTGAGGCGCTTGGACTTGCGGCAACCACCGGTGACCGCGTTGGAGTCGAGAGTGCTCACATCGCAGTAGCGAGAGGTTGAAGGCGGACTACTGTCGGCTCAGGAACGGAATGAGCGCACGCAGTACAGCATCGGAGTCTGCGACTGCGCTTGCGTGGTCAGCCCCTTCGATCACAGTCAAGGCACTGTCCGGGATCAGCGACGCGAGATGCTCGGTATCCGGCAGGCGCTCGCGATCTCTCGATCCGACGAACAACAACGCCGGTGTGGTGATCCGTTGCAGCACGGCGTCGTCGATGCCGTGCTCCTTCTCTGCGCGGCGCATGTAGGCAGCGAGCGCGAGGGCATCATTGATTCGGAAGGCAGTCGCAGTCTGAGGATCCACCGGTTTGCCGCGCCTCACGCCCCAACCGGTCAGGAATCCCTCGATACCGCCGCTTTCGAGTACGTCGATGCAACCCGGGAAGAACAATGCGTCGAACGCGCCCGTCATCGGTCGGCTGCTACCGCCCCCGACGGTCAGCGATCGCACCCGTTCGGAGTGCTCGACTGTCAGCGACATCACCGAGCGTCCGCCGAACGAGTATCCGAGGACGTGTGCCGGTTCGAACGGAGACTCCGTGTCGAGGATCTCCAGGAGATCGCCGACCACCAGATCCATTGCATACGAATCGGAGTCGTGTGGTTTGTCACTGCGTCCGTGACCCCGCATGTCGACGAGGATCAGACGATATTGCTCCTGAAGTGCCTTGACGTACCCGAAGCCACGCCAGATGGAGCGCGACAACGCTGTGCCGTGCACCATCAACAGGGGTGGGCCATCGCCCACGATCTGATAGGTGATCCGCGCACCGTCCACCGGATTTCTCACGTCGTGCAACACCCGTCCAGTATGGGTGCCAGTTGCTACGCACGTGAACTCGAGTAGTCGTCCGGACCCATTCGACGGATGGCGTGGACTCTCACGAACAGTCGGGCCGTCAACTCGGCCTCCCTCAGAGCTACCGGTCACTGCCCGGCGGGGCAGTACCCACTGTTCCAAGCAATGCATCGGTGGAGGGGTCTGCAGTGCTGACGCCTGCGGCTATGCCCCGAATCAGAGCCTCGAAATCAGCGGCGACGATGGTGACCTCCTCGAACTCCGGCTCTCCTCCACGGACAACCTGACCGTCGGGTGCGAGCGCCAAGTACTCGTACCCATTGCGCACCGACATCAGGACCGGGAGGTGAGTGGACCAGAAGGCGTTGATCGCCGCGCGCTCCGCCGGCCCGGAAGCGACCGCCAGGCTCTCGTGCCGGAACGCATTCCAGGGAAACGCCTCATCGCTGACGCCAACGCCACCGGCATAGTTCTCCGTCGAGAGAAACCACACCTGGTCGTCGGAACTGGCAAGTACGGAGAACAAACTCGCCCACACTACGAGTTGGTCACAACCGCCGACCAGTGGTTGCGGAACTGGGGCAGAGGCCGATCGAGTAGGTTCTTCGCGAACCCAACCTGCGAGCGACAGCGCGGCGGTTGCGTCGAGGTGAAGGTACATCGCCCCACGGTAGGCCAGACCGTCGAGCACCGATAGCGTCAACCGTCGGCCTACTCGGGATCGATGTCTCGAATACCAGTCTCGTCCATGCTGATCCATCGCGTTATGCCGATGCCGCGAAGGAACGGCAGATCGTGACTCACCACCACCATGGCGCCGCGAAAATCGGAAAGTGCCTGCGTGAGGTGGGCGAGACTCGGTAGGTCCAGGTTGTTGGTCGGCTCGTCGAGAAGAAGCAGCTGGGGCGCGGGCTCGGCCAGCAGGATCGTGGCTAACGCCGCACGCAATCGTTCACCGCCGGAGAGCGCGGATGCCGATACGTCGGAATCCGTTCCCCGGAAAAGGAACCGTGCCAACTGCCCGCGAATTTCCTCGGCTGTCGCGTGTGGCGCGGCCAACGCGACGTTGTCCGCCACCGAGAGGTCCTCGTCGAACACGTCGAGACGTTGGGGGAGCGCACGAGAGGCTACGAACGGAGTCGACGCGGCGAGTGCATCGAGCAACGTCGTCTTGCCGATTCCGTTGCGTCCCACTATCGCAATCCGCTCCGGCCCGGTGATCTGGAGCGATACCACTTGGCCGCTCTGCAACGTCACCTCGTCGAGCCGCGCAACCTGCCCCGGATGAACCTCTGTAGCAGGCAGATCCAGACGAATCTCGCGATCGTCTCGAAGGAGTTCCTCTGCCTCCGACAGGACAGATTTGGCCTCGTCCACCTTCCCGATATGGTTGAGGGCCAGCTTTCCCGCCGAAACTTGGGCCTGACGTTTTCGTGTCTGCGCGATGATCGGCGGCATCCGCTTGTTCTCGAACATCTTCTGTCCATAGCGCTTACGCCGGTCCAGTTTCGTTCGAGCGTCGATCAGCTCGCGGCTCTGCTTTGCCAGATCGGCCTTGGCATCGCGAACGGTGGCGAGTGCGTTTTCCTGCTCAGCGGTCACGACCTCCTGGTAGTGCGAGTAGTTGCCGCCGAACACGCGTAGATCCCCCCGACGTAGTTCGATCGTGTACTCCGCGGTGTCGAGCAGTTCCCGGTCGTGGCTGACGACCAGTACGGTTCCCGGAAACTGTTGGACTGCAGCATGAACTCGTGATCGAGCGTCGCGGTCCAGGTTGTTGGTCGGCTCGTCCAGGAGCAGTACCTGTGGATTCTTCAGCAGCGTTGCGGTCAAGCCGAGTAAGACGGTCTCTCCGCCGGAGAGGGTGCCGACAGTTCGGCTCAATGCTGCGGTATCCGGAGCCACCTTCTCGAGGCCGAGTCGATGCAAGGTGGAGAGAGCGCTCTCCTCGATATCCCAGTTGTTGTCCACGAGCGCGAAGTCGGATTCGGAGCCGTCGCCGGTTTCGATGCGGTGCAATGCGTTTCGGAGTTCGTGGATACCGAGGATGTCATCCACCCGAACGCTCGGATCGAGTGTGATGTCCTGACGGAGGTAGCCGACCTCGCCGGAAGCGGTCACGGATCCGGATTCCGGTGAGAGCTCTCCTGCGATCAATCGCAGCAGAGTCGACTTTCCCGATCCGTTGAGTCCCACGAGACCGACACGGCCACTGGGGAATACAAAATTGGTGTGGGAAAAGACTGATTCGCCGTCCGGCCAGATGAAGGTGAGATCCGAGAGCGACAGAGAAAGATGGGATTGGGTCATGAGTACTCCAGAGGGTGCTTGGACTGTGCGCCCGGCTCAGCAAGTGCTGATGGGTGCGAGTGCCTTCGCGTGATGAACCTCTAGAGGAGCAACGGCCCGTTTCCTGTTCTGTCGGGAATGATTCGTGTTCCAGGTTAGAGCACTCGAACGGTCCCGTGCAATCGAATTATTCTGTGCTGTCGGTCTCGTCGGTGTTCGGTGCTCAGATTTTCGGGCCTTCAGATTTTCGGGCCGTCAGATTTTCGGGCCTTCGGACCGAAGATCGTCGACCTTCGACATCGCTTCGCGGAGTTCGGTGAGCCATTGTTCGCTGTGCTTGCCCGCCAACCGGACTGTCCACATGAGAGCGTCCGCTCGGGAGCGAGCAACACCCGCGTCCACCAGAGTGTCGAGAACCTTGCGTTCGGGCTGACGTAGTCGTGTCATCACCGGAACTGCGAGATGTGTGAACAGGACGGTCTTTTCGTCCAGACGTACACCCCAGGCGACCTTGCGCCCGTAGCGAGCCTCGGCCTCGTCGGCGATGCGCATCCGGTCGGCGCGCGTGGTTTCGCGAAAGCGTGAGATCCTTCCGTCCGCGGCGGCCTCGCCACCGTCGACTGCGGGGAGTTCACCGATCACGACGATTTCTTCGCGGTCGACCTGGACGTCGGCCGTTCCGGTGAACCAGTCATCTGGAAGTCGACCGGCAAACCAGTCGGACGCGTCACTCGCGTCGGGAACCGACGCCTGTTGCCAACCTCCGGGACGGCCGAACCTGCGGTCGCCGGAGTTTTGTGAGTTCTTCATGGCGTTCTCCTCGGAGAGCTGGTGGAGTGTAGCGTGCGTTTATTGCACTGATTACATGATTACACCGATAATCGAACTGGCGCCACAAATTCGGGCATGATCGGAGTCGTGCGCCTTTCACACGCTCGTCAGAGCTTCCGAACTTTCCGTCGTCCCGTGGCTGCCGTGGCTCTGGGGGTATTGGCCGCAGGATCGGTAGTTGCCTGCAGTTCTGGCCCTGACCAGCCGAAATCAGTGGCAGAGGAGTTCGCCTCCGCGCTCACGTCCGATGACGTGCAAGCGGCGGCAGCCCTGACCACCGATCCGGCGGCGGCGTCGACTGCGATTTCGGCTCTGATCGACGGGCTGGGCAAGGACGAGGGAACATTCACCGTCTCCGACGCCACCGAGTCCGGTGATTCTGCGGGGACGTTCACCCTCGATGCGGCGTGGAAGTTCGGTGAAGGTCAGGACTGGAACTACTCGACGCAGGGAAACGCGTCGAAAAGCGGGGACAACTGGCTGATTCAGTGGGACCCGGCGCTGTTGGCTCCGGACCTGACCTCCTCGACGACCTTGCGCTACACACCCACCACCGGTGCTCCGCCGTCGGTGCTGGACGCGGCGGGCCAGCCGATCATGGAGCAGCAGGTGGTGACGCTGGTCAATCTCGATTCCGCCGCGGTGCCCCCGGTGGACACGGCAGCCGTGGCGGCCCTTCTCTCGCCCGTCGCACCGACGATCACGGCGGCATCGCTGAGCGGCGATCTTGCGTCGGCAAGTGGGAAGCCGGTCACCGCAATCACTTTGCGGGCCGAGGATCTTGCACCGATCGAGGAGAGGTTGGCGGCGATTCCCGGAGTGAGCTTGGCGCCGCAGGCTCGGTTGCTCTCGGTGGACAAAACTCTGGCGTCGCCGACTTTCAGTGGGTTGTCCGATCTGTGGCAGGAGGGGCAGGACAAGTCCGCGGGCTGGGCGGTACAGCAGGTGAAGCAGAACGGAACCGTCACCACCGTCGCCGGCCAAGACGGGCCGGTTGCTCCGAACATCGCGACAACGATCGACCGACCGATGCAACTCGCGGCCGAGAATGCGCTCGCCGGGGTGACACAACAGGCGGCGATCGTTGCGCTGCAGCCGTCGACCGGAGCGGTGTTGGCGGTGGCACAGAACGCCCCCGCCGACGCACAGGGCCCGATCGCTCTGACCGGCCTGTACCCACCGGGTTCGACGTTCAAGACCGTGACGACGTCCGCGGCCCTGCAAGCCGGCGTCGCTACACCGGACACCGTTCTGCCGTGCCCGGGTACCGAGAACATCGAGGGCCGTCAGATTCCCAACGACGACGAGTTCGACCTCGGATCGGTTCCGCTGCACACCGCGTTCGCGAAGTCGTGCAACACCACAATGGCGAGGATGGCCGTCGGTCTGCCCGCCGATGCTCTGCACAAAGCGGCGCTGCAGTTCGGGCTCGGCGTCGACTACGTCACCCCCGGGCTCACGACGGTGACGGGCAACGTCCCTGACGCGAACACCCCCGCCGAACGCGTCGAGTCCGCGATCGGACAGGGCACGGTGACCGCCACGCCCTTCGGGATGGCTCTCGTGGCGGCCTCGATCGCCAACGGAACGACACCCGCGCCGATGTTGGTCAAGGGACAGCCCGGCGTGGCAGATCAGACCGTTGCACCCGCTCCCGCGGAGGTGACCGAACAGTTGCGGGTGATGATGCGCGAGACCGTCACGGGCGGTACGGCGACGTCGTTGCAGGACATTCCGGGGCTTCTCGGCAAGACCGGCACGGCCGAGACCGAGGGTGGCCCGGCACATGGATGGTTTGTCGGAATCAAGGGAGACCTCGCATTTGCGGTATTCATCGCGGGTGCGGACAGCTCTTCGCCTGCAGTGCAGGTAGCGGGCACTTTTCTGCGCTGAAACCTGTTTTCCGTTGCAGTTGGATCACACCGTCGTAGCTCAACCGTGACACGTTCGTAGGCATCCCGTGCTTGTTACTCGTGTGACAGAAGTAAAGAGTTACATGCATGGGGCCCGGAGGACAGCACAACCGTCGTGGAAAATATGTCGTTGCGTCGATAACTGCTGTCGTTCTGACAGTGGCGCTCGCGTCGTGTGTCATCGGTGGGGAGAAGAAATCCGACGCCGCCTCGGTGGTGGAGGACTTCGTCACCGCCCTCAACAACCACGACGCCGAAGCTGCCGCGGCGCTCACGTCGTACCCCAACGCGGCGCGGCCGTCGATCCAGCAGATGTTCGACGGACTGGCCGCCAAGTCCACCGACTTCGACGTCGCTCAGGTCATGGATCTGGGTAGCGACTCCGGACTCTTCACACTCGACGCGTCCTGGAACTTCGGCGAAGGCAAGGACTGGAGCTACCAGTCGCAGGGTGAGGTTCGTGATCTGTCGGTCGGCTGGCGTGTGTCCTGGGACCCGTCGGTCCTCGTCCCCGACCTCGGCAACGGTCGCACCGTTTCGTACACCCGCACGGACGCAGCGCCGCCGAAGGTAGTCGACAGCACCGGCACCCTGCTCATGAACGAGCAGACCATCAACGCGATCACTCTCGACCCGGCCACCATGCCGGACCCCGTCGACACCACTCGTCGCCTCGCCACGGTGCTCGAACCTGTCGCACCGTTGGTAACTTCGGAGTCGATGTTGGCCGACCTCGCCGCAAACCCCGGCAAGCCCGTCACCGCCGTACTGCTCCGCGATCCCGACTACGCCTACCTGGAAAGCGATTTTGCGATCCCCGGTGTCGTCGTGGTCAAGACACCCAAGCTGATCGCCTCCGACCGTCGCATCAACTCGCCGTTGCTGGACCCACTGCGGACCGTGTGGCAGGCCAATCGCGACGCCACCGCCGGCTGGGCGGTCAATCTGGTCGAGCCCAACGGATTCCCGATCAAGCAAGCCGGCTTCCAAGGACCTCCCGGCCCCGACGTCGCCGCGACCCTCGACTCGCACGCTCAACTCGCCGCGATCGAAGCTGTCGTCAGTGCAGGTACTCCTGCGGCCATCGTCGCGATCCGCCCGTCGGACGGCGCCATTCTGGCTGCCGCACAGAACAATCAGGCCATCGAACAGGGCCCGATCGCCTTCACCGGGTTGCGCCCGGCCGGCGGCGCCCTCGATCTGGTCCGTCTCGCATCGTCGATGCAGAACGGCGTCGACCCCGGCGCCGTGTCACCCGAGCAGTTGGCCGACACCGGGCAGCAACTCGGACTCGGCAACGGCTTCCACATTCAGGGACTCGAACAGCAGACAGCAGTGCTTGCCGCGAACCGCCCCGGCGTGGACCAGGCGATGAACAACGTCATGGCCAACAAGACGTCCAACGACGCGAGCGCACCGACGGTAACTCCGTTCGGAATGGCGATGCTCGCGGCATCGATTGCCCGCGGCAGTGCCCCGATGCCGATGATGGTCTTCGGACAACCGGCTACCGCCGACGTCACGCCGACGGCGTTGCCCGGCGACGTCAACAATCGTCTGCGTGACGCCATGCGAGGCGCCGGCGGACTGGCTGGGTACCCGGACATGATGGCGGCCGGTGCAGCGAGCGGTGACGATCGCTGGTTCTACGGATCACGCGGAGACTTCGCGTTCGCGGTGTTCGTCGCAGACGCCGACGGCGGCGATCGAGCAATGCAGATGACGGACAAGCTCTTCCAGGAACTCGGCAAGCCTGCCGACAAGTAGTACCGGGCACCGCGAGTAGATTCCTGGTTCGTGAACCTGCTCGATTTCCTTTTCCTCGTCGTAGCGGGATTCTTCAGCGGTCTAGTCGGTTTTGTCACCGGTCTTGCATCGATCGTTTCGTATCCGGCGCTGCTGAGCGTCGGGCTCTCACCGGTCAGCGCGAACATGACCAATACCGTCGCGTTGGTGGCCGTCGGTGTCGGAGCGTTGGCGAACTTGTCCCGTGAAGTTGCCGATACCGGTCCGAAACTTGTTCGCTGGTCTCTCTATTCGGCGGCCGGTGGCATCATCGGTGCCCTCATACTGTGGCTGGCACCGGAAGGTTCGTTCGAATCCGTTGTGCCGGCGATGGTCGTGTTCGCCTCGCTCGCGCTGCTGCTGCAACCGAAGATTCGTGAGTTGTCCGGCGGCGGTGACCGCCCCGGAATCTACTCCGCAGCACTGTTCGCCGTCGCGGTATACGGCGGCTATTTCGGTGCCGGTGCCGGCGTCATCTTCCTGGCTGCGACGCTCATCCTCACTTCCGAAACGGTGTGGCGTGCAACGATCCTGAAGAGTTTCTTTCTCGGCATTGCCAATCTTGTGGCTGCACTCATCTTCGCCTTCTCCGGACAGGTGCATTGGGTGGCCGCGTTGGCGATGGCGCTCGGCGCGTTGGCCGGAGGTTGGTGTGGCCCGCCCGTCGTCAAGAAAATCCCGCCATCGGTACTGCGTGTGGCAGTAGCGATAGCGGGATTCGTGTTGGCTCTGTGGTTGTGGGTGAAGTGAGCCCGTCTACTTCACGCCCTGCATCAGCTTCTTGATCCACGGCGAGGCAAGAGCAAGAATCACTCCGATTCCGATCGACGAGAAACCGATGATCAGGAAGAACGGGCGACTGTCGTCGATGTCGAAGTAACCGGCCAAGGTTCCCGCCATCGAAGAACCCAATGCAACGGACAAGAAGAACAACGCCACCATCTGAGTGTGGAAATGCTCGGGCGCGAGTTTGGTTGCAAGGGAAAGGCCGACGGGGGACAGGAAGAGTTCGGCGAAGGTGAAGAGCAGAAGCACACCGGCAAGGCCGAGGAGCGGTGCACTGTTCGGTCCGCCCCCGGTGATCGGGATGAACGCCAGGAACGCCAGACCCATCGTGCCGGTACCGAGCGCGAACTTGATCGGCGACGACGGCTGACGGTCACCGAGTTTGGTCCACATCGCTGCGAACACACCGGCAAAGATGATGATGAACACCGGATTGATCGACTGCACCCACGTCGGCGGGAAGTCCCAACCGAAGAGATTGCGGTCCAGGAGCTTGTCTGAGATCACCGGCACGGTGGTGAACTGCTGCTGAAACAGCGACCAGAAGGCCGCGCTCGCGATGAACATCGGGATGAACGCAAAGACTCGACTGCGTTCGACCTTGGTGACCTTCTTGCTGGTGAGCATGAGGAGGAAGTAACCGACCGACGCGACGATCGTGAGTCCGACAACGACGTCGGACATGTTGTCCGCCGTGATCAAGCCGGTGACGGAGGCGACCGCGACGACGACGATCGCGGCAATGCCGATCCCGATGT
This sequence comes from Rhodococcus sp. no. 34, assembly GCF_054589475.1. Lineage (NCBI taxonomy): Bacteria > Bacillati > Actinomycetota > Actinomycetes > Mycobacteriales > Nocardiaceae > Rhodococcus > Rhodococcus sp. no. 34. The sequence continues at coordinate 161,817 of NZ_BAAILK010000026.1, read as the reverse complement.
AGAGTGCGCGCTTGTCCGCGGGCAACGGGTTGCCAGGTTCGGCACCGATTCCGTGAAGATGCTTGCGGCCCAGCGTGTACTGGATCAGGCCGAGCGCCATGCCGACGGCAGCGAGAGCAAAACCGGCGTGGAATCCCCAGGCGTCCTGGACGGCTCCGGTGAGCAGCGGACCGACAAGACCGCCGATGTTGATGCCCATGTAGAAGATGGAGAATCCGGCGTCGCGGCGAACATCCTGTTCGGAATAGAGATCTCCGACCAGAGAGGTCGCATTGGCCTTCAAGCCGCCGCTGCCGAAGGCGACCATGACGAGGCCGACGCCGACACCCCACATGCCGGGAAGAACCGACAGTGCGATGTGGCCGGCCATCACCAGCGAAGCACTGTAGAAGAGCGTGCGCTCGGAGCCGAGCAGTCGGTCGGCCACCCACGCCCCGAGAATCGTCGACAGGTAGACGGTGCCGCCGTACGCGCCGACGATGCTGGTCGCTGCCGCCTGGCTGATGCCGAGGCCGCCGTCGCTGACGCTGTAGTACAGGTAATAGATGAGGATGCCTTGCATCCCGTAGAAGGAGAACCTCTCCCACATTTCGACGCCGAACAGGTTCGCCAGCGCAAAGGGTTGGCCGAAGAACCCCCGGTCTTCCTTCTCGCTACGTTCGACGGGCTCCGTAGTGTTGCTCATCCGAAAAGTGTCCTACGTGCTCGGGCATTTCGGGTGGTTCCGAGCCGTGGAGTTTGGTTACGACTTGGTGCGGATTTTCACTACCAGCGGAGCGAGTGCGCGCCAACCGAGAAGGAACGCGCCGAGGACCAGCGTCGCGACGACGATGAAGCTGAACTGGGTGCCCTGGCCACTCAACACTCGCAGGATCATCCCGATGGCGACGGCGCCGAGCCAAACGACAACGCCGGTGGGAACAAGGAGAACGGCGTTGAACTTGTCGCGGTAGAGCGCGAACGTGGCAGCCCATCCGATCACCAGGCCGGTCAGGAAGGGCCAGGATGTCTTCGCCAGACCGGCGAGCGCATTGGCTTCTTCGTGGGTACGGCGCCCTATCGCGCAGAAGATTATGACAAGAATGGCGTCGATCAGCAGGAATGGTGCGTACTTCTTCACGCTCACACCATACGACTGTGCGCCTTTATTAACCGCGGGCGGTTAATAAAGGCGCACAGTGCTGTTAGGCCTGGAGGCCGGCTTCGATCTCGAGGGTGATCGTGATCTTGTCGCCGACAACTGCTCCGCCGCCTTCGAGGGGCATCTCGATGGAGATGTCGAAGTCCTTGCGGTTGATGACGGTGGTGGCTTCGAATCCGGCGACGGGGCCCTGGCCCATGCCCGGGTTGACGCCGTTGAACTCGAGGTTCAGCTCGACCTCGCGGGTGACGCCGTGGAGCGTGAAGTCGCCGGCGAGGACGAAGTCGCTGCCCTTGGATCGCACTGCGGTGGACTTGAAGGTGGCTTTCGGGAACTTCTCGACGTCGAAGAAGTCAGCGGACTTGATGTGGCCGTCGCGCTGCTCGTTCTTGGTGTTGATGGAGTCCACGGAAATCTCGGCCTCGACGGCGGGGGTTCCGTCTTCGGCAACGGTGATCGTTCCGGAGAACTCGTCGAACGTTCCACGAACCTTGGAAACCATGAGGTGGCGAACCGAGAATCCGACAGTGGAGTGGACGGTGTCGATGACCCAGGTTCCGGCGGTCAAAGCGGGCAAGGTTGCGGTGGTCATGGAAGCTCCTGAATAAGTAGTTGAATGTTCAAGTTCTTGTAGCTTCAACTATGGACCCCAGGAAATCCTTCCGCAAGATCATGTGAGCTGCATCACAGTGTTTGCGCTTGCGGCGTAGACCGCGTGAAGCGCCGACGCTGTCACCGACTGATGCACCGCAATGCCCCAGCGCCCTTCGGCGTTCACCACGCACTCTGCAATGGTGACTGCCGAATTCGCACTCCCGGAAGAATTCGGGTTGCGGGGCAGTGAATGCTGGGTGAGCGAGACGACCTCGACGGCTGAGCCCTGTTCGGTCAGGATTTTGCTCAATGCCTCGACTGGCCCGGACGCACTGGCCGCGGCGGTGACCTCGCGCCCGTCGCGATCGATGGCAACGAACAACTGATCACCGTCGGCGGTGTGTTCCAGTGAGTACCGACGCACTCCTCCGTTGTACCCGTACTCGCGCAACAGCAGTTTCCACAGTTGGTCGGCAGTCATTTCGGTGCCCGAGTCGTCGGTTTCGAGCTGCACCCGCGAGGCGAAGTCGATCTGCAGGCGCCGGGGGAGTTCGACCCCGTACTCGGTCTGCAGCAGATATGCGATTCCGCCCTTGCCCGACTGGCTGTTCACACGAATGACCGCCTGGTAGTCGCGGCCGACGTCGGCGGGGTCGATCGGCAGGTAGGGGACCGCCCACGGCGCCGATCCCGGATCGACGCCGGCAGCCTCCGCGCTCTCGTAGTGATGCGCGAAGCCCTTCTTGATCGCGTCCTGGTGGGTTCCGGAAAATGCCGTGTACACGAGATCGCCGCCGTACGGGTGGCGTTCGTGGACGGGAATTCTGTTGCAGTACTCCACCGTTCGACGGATCTTGTCGATGTCGGAGAAGTCGATTTCCGGATCGACGCCCTGTGCATGCAGATTCAGCCCCAGTGTGACCAGGTCGACGTTGCCCGTCCGCTCGCCGTTGCCGAACAGGCATCCCTCGACGCGCTGCGCGCCGGCCAGCACTGCCAGTTCGGCGCACGCAACGCCGGTGCCGCGGTCGTTGTGCGGGTGGACCGAGAGGATCACCGAATCGCGTCGGGCCAGATTCTGGTGCATGTATTCGATCTGATCGGCATAGATGTTGGGGGTGGCGATTTCGACTGTGGCAGGCAGGTTGTGGATGACCGGGCGATCGGGACTGGCGTCCCAGAGTTCGGTGAGACTGTTGCAGACCTGCAGGATGTAGTCGGGTTCGGTGAGGTTGAAGACCTCGGGTGAGAACTCGAATCGCCAGCCGTCGTGGCCTTCGCCGCCACGAGCAACGTCTTGCGCGGCGCGGAAAATCATGTCGTGCAGCTCTTCTCGCTCCTTGCCGAGAACGACGTTTCTCCACGTCGGCGCAGTCGCCGTGTACATGTGGACGACCGCGTCAGGCAGCCCCTCGATCGATTGATACGTTCGTTCGATCAAATCCGTACGCGCGGCAGTGAATACGACGATAGTGACGTCGTCGGGAACGAGATCGAAGCGCACCAGGTCGCGAACGAAATCGAAATCGGTCTGACTCGCGGAGGGGTAGCCGACCTCGATTTCCTTGTAGCCGATTGCCGCCATCAGTTCGAACATTCGGCGCTTGCGTTCGGGGTCCATCGGTTCTGCGAGGGCTTGGTTGCCGTCACGCAGATCGACGGGCACCCACAGGGGCGCCGCGGTGGTGCGATTGGACGGCCACGTCCGCTCGAAAGTTGGAATGTCGACGCGATCCCACGCGGCGCTATAGCGCTCGGACGGCATGGGTGACGGCTTCTGGTTGTTCCAGCGGTTGGCGCGGGTAGTACTCATCTTCGGTTTCTCCTGCGGTCGAGTCGAGAGACCGGCATGGCGAAACCCCGCGGAGGGGTGCCGGTCTTTCAGGCCCCGCCGCGGCAGTCGAGAAGGAGTGCTCCTGTAGCCATGCGGGCTACACTAGAACGAAATCACTTATCAGACAACCTGAGGAGTTCGCGTGTCCCCGATCGTCGAGCGTCGGCTGCTCACCGACCAGGCCGCGGAGTTGCTACGCGCGCGGATCGTGAGCGGTGAATGGGAAGTCGGCGCCAAACTTCCAGGTGAAACCACTCTTGCTGCGCAGTTGGGTATCGGGCGGTCCACTATCAGGGAAGCAGTGCGGACTCTCGCGGGCCTCGGCATGCTCGAATCGCGGCAGGGCGCCGGGGTCTTCCTACGGAGTACGACGCCTCCGGATCAGTGGCCCCGAGTGCTCGAAGCCGAGGCGATCCTTCACGTCGTCGAGGTGCGAAACGCGGTCGAGATCGAAGCAGCTCGCCTCGCTGCGCAGCGGCGCGATGCCGTTGACGTCGCGGCTCTGCGGCAAGCGCTCGACGGTAGAACTGCCGCAGCCCACTCTGGTGACGCAGCGTTCGTCGACGCCGACATCGCCGTCCACCGAGCAGTGGTGGACGCGGCACACAATCCCGTGCTGTCGGAACTCTTCGAGACCTTTGTACCGCGTCTGCGGGCTGCGTTGATCGAGTTGATCGCGGTTCTGGACCTGCATCCCCACAGCCAGCCCGATGCGGACGAGCATCGAATGTTGGTGGACGCCATCGAAGCCGGCGACGCGGAGGCAGCCGTACGGATCAGTCGGGCACACCTCGACGACATGGCAGCAGCGTTGCGACGCTAGACGCCGGGTTGTTCTCGGCGTTCGAACTCGAGGTCCATCTCGAGGTCTTCGTGGTGGGTTGCACGGAAAGTGATCAAGAAGACGATCCAACCGACGACAGCGACCATGACGAGGCTGACCATCCGATACACGAACACCGACGCGATTGCCTGCGCTCCGCCGGCCCCTGCGATCGTCAGCGCGGTGACCAGAGCAGCGTCGACGTAACCCAGCCCGCCGGGAACCAGCGGAATGCTGCCGACTGCTTTTGCGGCGGCGAACGCGATCAGGAGCCCAGCAAAAGAGGGCTCCGCGCCAACAGCCCAACATGCGAAACCCAAACAAGCGACATCGGCGACACGATGGATGGCCGACCACCCGAATGCGATGACCGAGTCGGTGCGGCTGAGCTCGACCGTATCCAGTTGCTTCAGGATCTCGGACCAGCGTCGCATCCCGTGGCCGAGCGGATTCTTGCGAATTCGGTTGTAGCGGGCTAGGACTCGATGCCCGATTCGCTCGATACTGCCGGGATTCTGGGCTATGTATCGCAACGCCAGGAACAGTGCCGCCATGCCGATGATCGAGATCGTGAGCGTTATGGGGCTGACCTTGGTGCCGAAGGCAAACGCGCCCGCGGCACCCAACAGCGCCAAAGTCGCCGCAGCGATCACTCCACACACCGCCAACTGCCAAGACGCGACTACCGGCGTCGCCCCCCACTTCCGAGTCTGCTTGTAGGTGAATGCGGTCGAGAAGACCTGGCCGGCTGGCAACGTCAGCGCCATCGCGGTGCTGGCGTAGATGACCGAGAGGTTCTTGAGGTGACCGGCAATCACACCGGCGGCATTGAGAAGACGTTGCTGAACGGACGCGTATCCGCTGAGCGAAATGAGTTGCGCCGCGACGCACGCGGCCACCCAACCCCAATGGATTTCGGTCAAGGCTTGCCAGGACTCACTGAGCTTGGACCACAGAATTGCACCTTCGACGATCAGAAGAGCGATCAGAGCCACCCCGAGCAGCCACTTCAGCCACCAGAAGCGCCCTGTGGACCGACTGGTCTCGGCCACGGGCGAGCGTGGTCGTCTCAGTCGCCGTGGGGTGTTTCCAGGCTGAGCCATCGACTCACCCTAACCAATTTGATCCGGATCGACCTCTGGATACTTTTCCGGCCACGCCAGATGCGTCAGTCGTCGGCGCCCACGCAGTTGGACTTGCTCTCCGAGTTCCCACTCGGCCTGTTCCTCTTCGTCGGCGAAGTACAACGCGCTCGTCGACGCCAGCACCCGGCTCGGCCGAAGTTTCGCGAGCTCGGTGAGCCGTGACGCCTCGTTGACCGGATCACCGATCACGGTGTACTCGAAACGTTCGGCAGCACCGATGTTGCCGGCGACCGCGAGCCCCGCGCTCACACCGATTCCGACGTCGAGGCCGGTGATGTCGTTGAGCTTGAACCGCAGCTCGCGAGCCGCCGCCAAGGCCGCAGTCGGAGCGTCGGGCCGATCTAGTGGTGCACCGAAGATGGCGAGTGCCGCATCACCCATGAACTTGTTGACAAAACCATGGTGACGATCGATGACGTCGACGACCACACGGAAGAACTCGTTGAGCAGTTCGACCACTTCACCCGGCGGGCGCTCGGCCGCGGCACCGGTTGATCCGACCATGTCGACGAACAGAACTGCCACGAATCGAGTTTCGCCGCCCAGCTCGGTACCGAACTTCAACGCGCGCCGGGCCACGTCCTCGCCGACGTGCTGACCGAACAGCTCACGCAGCAGACGACGTTCGTCGGACTCTTTCATCATGCGGTTGAAGCCGACCTGCAGCCGGCCGATCTCACTGCCGTCGAACACCTCGACGCGTACGTCGGTGGCGCCGCGCTGCACCCGCTCGATGGCGCGTCGCAGTTGGCGGATCGGATCGGAGATCTGGGTAGCCGTCAGCATCGACAGCGCAAAGGCCTGCACGATCGCCATGATCGAGATGAGCAGGATCGCCCACGCGAGCGAGTCGGGGGAGAACTCGAGATCGGTCGTGAGCTGCGTCGAGCACAGCAAGATGATGCCTGCGACGGGCATCAGCGTGCCGAGTCCCCAGGTCATCGCCAGCCGGGTTCCGACGCCAGGCGCCATGGTCCGATCGAATTCGCCCTCGCTCAAAGCCTGGGCGGCGACCGGACGCAAAATGCGCTCACCGAGCATGTAAGTGAACCCGAAGGTCGTGGTCGCGGCCATGCACACCGTCACGATCACGGCGATCGCGAGTCCGGGCATCTCGGTGATGGTCAGGAACACGAAGATGATGCCGCCCAGAATCCACAGCACCAGGTGGACGATGGCCTGGCGAAGCGGCGCGTGCAGTGCCGCCATCTGCTCGGACCTCGTGGGTGGACCCCCGCGCAGCCGCCAACGGATGACCGACTTCAACATCATTGCCGCCGCCGTAAGGCTGACGGCGCCGGCGAATGCCAGGTACACGCCGAAGATCGCAAAATTGCGGACCCGGTCGGCAACTATCGCGTCGGACTCCTGGATCGGCACGCCGTACCGGACGAAGGCAAAGACCAGTACCGCGCCGATCAGATTGGCTGCGAGCATGGAGAGCATATAGAGGGGCCACCGGCTGCGGATGGTCACCGCTATTGCTCTGTATGAGGCCCGCACAGGGTTCAATTTAGCTGGCAGAGGTCGAAGTGTTGGTACGCGCGTCCGATTATTCGTCCGCTCACCTGTGTCGGCCGGGCCGGTTAGGCTCGCGATGTGAACGCAAACAGGGGGCGTGCGGAGCGAGCATCGAGGATGAACAAACCCATCTCCGCCGACGCTCGGGCGGTGCATCCCGGCGTGCGCATCGCTGCGGAATGGTCGTGGCGCCTCATTGTGATCTTCGCCGGACTGTTGGTTCTCGGGTACGTCGTACTCCGCCTCGAAACCGTGCTCATCCCGGTGGGGCTGGCTCTGCTGGCATCAGCTCTGCTGATCCCGATTGTCGATCGGCTACAGGTGTGGGGTGTTCCCCGCTCGGCAGCCGTCATCGTCGTTCTGCTTGCCTCGATCGGACTGGTCGCGGGAATCATGACGTTTGTCGTCGAGCAGTTCATCGACGGGTTGCCCCAGCTCACCGACCAGTTCACGGCCAGCGTCACGCAAATTCAGAACTGGCTCACCAGCGGTCCGCTGCACTTCAGCGAGGATCAGATCCGCCAGGCAGGTGATTCGGTCGTCAAGTCGGTGCAATCCAATCGTGAGTCCCTGACCAGCGGCGCCTTGACCACGGCGACAGTCATCGGCGAGATCTTCACCGGGGCATTGCTGACGCTGTTCACTCTCATCTTCTTCCTCTACGGCGGCGATCAGATCTGGCAGTTCGTCACCCGGATCGTTCCCACCGACGCGCGTCGTCGCGTACGGATCGCCGGTTCTGCAGGTTTCGGGTCGCTGATCGGCTACGTGCGCGCCACGGTCGCGGTTGCCGCCGCCGACGCGATCGGTATCGGTGCCGGCCTGGCGATCCTCGGGGTGCCGCTCGCCCTGCCGCTGGCGTCGTTGGTGTTCATCGGCGCGTTCATTCCGATCGTCGGTGCATTTCTGACCGGTTTTCTCGCGGTGCTTGTCGCTCTGGTCACGAAGGGTTTCCTGACGGCGCTGATCGTCCTCGGCATCATCATCGGCGTCATGCAGCTCGAAGCGCACGTGATGCAACCGCTGTTGTTGGGTCGCGCTGTTCGCCTGCATCCGCTGGCAGTCGTTCTCGCCATTACAACGGGCATCGTTCTCGCTGGAATCGTCGGCGGGCTCTTGGCTGTCCCGATCGTCGCGGTCCTGAATACCGCTATTCGTTCCCTCCTCGCCGACGACCCGGACATCGCGTACGCCGAACTGCACGTCGAAGATCCGGAGACCCCACTGTTCCCCGCCGAACCCGACGAGCCGCGTGCCGAGCCTCGCATCGTGAACCCCACTCCTCCCGATGACTGAGCCCACCCGCCGTCGTCGGCTGCACTATCAGCCGACCGTTCGCGAGGCGTCGGGTGTCGACACCGACCCTGATGCCCCGCTGTGGCGGGCGGCGCAGGCATTTCGGCTCGTCACGCTGGTGTACGCGATCAGCTACCAGTTCGCCTCGGCCTCCGACTACACCAACTCTCGGCTCAGCTGGTTCTTCGTCGCTCTGATGGCCGTGTGGACCGGGGTGTCGGCACTGTTGCTCGGGACATCCGGTGCTTTGTTCGGGAAGAAGCTGCCGCGGTATCAGGTGGTGATCGCCGATCAGGTGGTCGTCATCTTGCTGATGGCGTCGACGAGGCTGGTCTCCGACCACGAGTGGTATCAGAATCACCAGACGCTGCCCACCACACTGTGGGCCACCAACGCGGTCATCTCCGCGGCAATTCTCGGCGGGCCGTGGCTCGGTATGGCGTCCGGAGTTGTCATCTCGGCGGCCAGCGCGATCATCCGCGACCAGGTCAACCTGGACCTCTGGCGCGATGCGACGGCTCCCGTGCTCGTATCGGTCGGCCTGGCGTTGGGCTTGGCCACCACCACCGCTCGGCGCTCGCATCGACAACTCGAGCAAGCCGTCCGTCTGGCGGCGGCCACCGAAGAGCGCGAGCGTTTGGCACGCGAAGTACACGACGGCGTTCTGCAGGTGCTGGCGATGGTGCGCAGGCGAGGTGCGGCACTCGGCGGCGAAGCAGCTGAACTGGCTGCTCTGGCCGGTGAGCAGGAGGTCGCCTTGAGAATGCTGATCTCCGAGCAGGTTTCGGGCGCCGCGGCAGACGTCGGCGGACAGACAGTGGATCTGTGTCCGCTGCTGACCACGCAGGCAAGCACGTCGGTGTCGGTGTCGACGCCCGCGCACCCCGTCGTGATCGAGCGTGATCGAGCCATCGAACTGGCAGCCATCGTCGACAATGCTCTGTCCAATGTCGGGCTGCACGCCGGGCCCGCGGCGAAGGCATACGTATTGCTCGAAGATTTGCCGGACGAGGTGATCGTCAGCATCCGCGACGACGGCGTCGGAATCCCCGAGGGTCGCTTGGCGCAGGCCGAAGCCGAAGGCCGCATGGGAGTATCGAAGTCCATTCTCGGTCGAGTGCAGGTGCTCGGCGGCACTGCAGTCCTGCAAACCGGGCCGGGGGAGGGCACCGAATGGGAGATCAACGTTCCGAAGGGGAAAAGTGAGCGTGGCTGACGAACATGGCGAGAATCCGGTGACGGTGATGGTCGTCGACGATCACCCGATGTGGCGCGACGGTGTCTCCCGGGACCTCGAAGCTGCCGGCTTCACCGTGAGCGCCACGGCGGAGGGTGTCGAGAGTGCGCGCCGCCGGGCCGCCGCCGTGCAACCGGCGGTGGTTCTGATGGACATGAACCTGCCGGACGGAAACGGTGCCGACGCCACCACCGCAGTTCTCGAGGTTTCGCCGAAGAGCAAGGTACTGGTGCTTTCGGCCTCTGCCGAACGTGACGACGTCCTCGACGCGGTCAAAGCCGGAGCGTCGGGTTACCTGGTCAAGAGTGCTTCGGTGGCGGAACTGCTCGAGGCCGTGCGAGCGACTTTCGACGGACAAGCCGTCTTCACCCCCGGCCTCGCCGGATTGGTGCTCGGTGAGTACCGCCGGATGTCGACGGCACCGGCCGACGATCGCGCACCCGAGCTGCCTCGGCTCACCGACCGTGAGACCGAAGTGCTCCGTCTTGTCGCCAAGGGGCTGAGCGCAAAACAGATCGCCACGAGGCTCTCGCTCAGCCACCGGACCGTCGAAAACCATGTGCAGGCAACGCTTCGGAAGCTTCAGTTGGCCAATCGCGTCGAGCTCACGCGATACGCGATAGAACAAGGTCTCGAATAACGTTTATCCTGGAAATCATGGAGGCCAGGAATCTACGCGTATCCGATGCCGAACGAGAGCATGTCGGCGAGCTGCTGCAGAAAGCTGTCGGTCAAGGGATGCTCTCGCTCGGTGAGTTCACCGAGCGCATGGACACTGCCTTGGCTGCAAAGACACGAGGTGAGCTCAACTCGGTTCTCGCCGATCTTCCGGGCATCACACTGATCTCCGACTACGACCCACCCGCGTATCCCAATGCGGGTCAGCCGATGTACCAAGGCCAGCCCTACCCGGCGCCGACGTACCAACCCCAACCGCCGCCGGTTCACCCGAGCCCGCCTTACCGCGCTCCCGTCGGGGCTCCGGTTGTAGGTACTTACGGAGCGGCAAATGCTGCCGTGATCCGTGGACGAATGGCGACGGTGACGCGGAACGGTGCCTGGATCGTTCCACCAGCTGTCGTGGTCGACACCAGAATGTCCAGTGTGACTATCGATTTCACGCGCGCGGTGATGCAGACGCAGGTCGTGAACATCTCGATCGACGACTACGCCAGCTCGATTTCACTGATCGTTCCCGAAGAGGCGACGGTGGACATGAACGGTGTCGAGGCAGTCGGGGGAAGCGCGTCGAACAAGGTTCGGTCCGGCCCACAGATGGGCCCGCTGCATCTGGTGGTGCACGGCAAGGTGCGATTCGGCAGTGTCACCGCGAAGCATCCCTTCGGTACCACGATTCGAAAGATGTTCGGCTCCTGACCTTTCAGTGATACGCGCGGGTCAACATTTCGGCGACGCACACGGGCTTGTCACCGTGTTCTCGTTCGAACGTCTGCGTCACCGTGATCTGGACACCGCCGTTGATCGGTTCGACTTTGCTCAACGTCGCGCGCATGCGGACACGAGAGCCGACCGGAAGCGGAGCAGGCAACCTGACCTTGTCGAATCCGCAGTTGAGAGCAAACGCAAAACCTTCGAGCGAGAACATTGCGTACGAGAACTTGGGGCCGAGTGAGAGCGTGTAGTTGCCGTGCGCGATGGTTCCGCCGAACGGCGACTCCTTCGCGCGATCCACATCGACGTGAATCCACTGATCGTCGCCGGTGACCCGGGCGAACTCGTCGATGGACTCCTGGGTGACATCGTGCCAGTCGCTGACGCCCAGCTCTTGGTTCAGGTTGGCGCTGAGGTCTTCTGCTCCGGTGAGTACAAGCATGAATTTTCCTTCGATCGGTAGGTGCTGACAGTCGGTCAGTGACTTTCGATGCCGAATCCCACACCGTGTGTCTGTGCGATCTCGGCGGTGGCAACGAGATCGAATTCGATCCCGAAGTCTGCTTCTACCCGCGCTGCAACCGATTCCGCGGCGGAACCTGCTTCGGCCAGTAGTTTCGGCATCAGTTCGAACAGGTCTTCCATCCCTCCGGGCGTGATGATTTCGAGAATCCGTGCTGGAGCGTCGTCGGGATTCCACACGGCGTGCCACTGGCCACGCGGTTTGAAGATCATGGCGCCGGTCTCCGCGTAGACGACCTCGTCTCCGACCATCGCTGCGACGCGGCCACTTTGAACCACCGTGTACTCGTCTTCCCGGCTGTGGCGATGGACCGGTGAGGTCATCGAATGCGGAGCGATGCGGTGTTGTACAAGAGAGAAACCTCCCTCGGTTTGTTTACTACGAACCATCATCCGGACGCCGGTGGCCGCGAGGGTCCCGGCGAGGTCTTCGTCCGGTTCGAGGACGGTCGTGGTGGTGTTGTTCGGGGAATTCGGTGACATCGATTCAGTCCTTCGTCGTCGTGAGCGTCGTTGGCCGCGCTCCGGTTCGTTGATTCCCGAATCATGTACCAATCGGTCTAGTGATGCAAGGTTTTGACAATTTATGCACTTCAAGTCTTGTCGATATGTGTACTGATCGGTATATTGAACGTATGTCTACGAGGGATTTGTTGGTCGATGCCGCTGCCGATCTGTTGCAGCGGAAGGGCTACGCCGGAACGGGGGTGTCGGAAGTTCTCTCGGCTAGTGCGACTACCAAAGGTTCCTTGTACTTTCACTTTCCCGGCGGCAAGGAAGAACTCGCAGGCGAGGCTCTGAGGCGACGTGGCGAGGCAATGGCCGATTTCATCCGGCACCTGCTGGAGAGCTCACCCGATGCAGCCACCGCGATCTCGGCATTCGCCGCCGCATTGGCTGCGCGTTTGTCGGATTCGGACTACGAACGTGGATGCGCCCTGGCTACGGCAACACTGGATGCCGCAACCGAATCCGAGGTCATCCGCGGTGCTTGCGCGGACGGGTACAACTCATGGCTCGCACTGCTGGCTCAGCGCCTCGAGGCAGACGGTTGGTCCCGCGAAGACGCCGAGTCCGAGGCAATTCTGGCTCTGTCCGCACTCGAGGGCGCGCTGGTCCTTGCTCGGGCGCGTCAGGATCCCGCTCCGCTTCACACTTCGGGTCGGCTTCTGTCCGAACGATTGCGGAACGCGGCACCTCGGCGTTAGTGCCCTGTCAGTCGAGGGTGCTGTCAGTCGAGGGTGCTGTCAGTCGAAGGTGTCCTCAGTTGAGTACGAGAAGTCCCCAGGCTGATCGAGTAGTACTACTCATCTGATCGGTTCGGCCACGCAGCAAGCTCGAAGCCATGACCACACCGAGCTCTTCCGCCGTCGATCCGCGACTGGTGACCGCCCTCTCGGCCGAGTGCGACAGCATCGGCCGGCAGTTGCGTCACATGGGCCAGAACCTGTCGATCCTGCAGACTCAGCTGGCCTCGGCTACTGCGACCCCGCCCATGCCGGTAGTCCCGGCACCCGCAGCTCCGGTGCCACAGGTGCCGCAGATGCCGCCAATGCGTTCTCAGCAGAGCGTGCCCGCGTGGCAGCCGCCGACGTATCCGGTTGCCGCACCTCGCCAGCCCTGGTGGCAACGCGACGGTGTCATCAGTCGACTCCTGGCCGCGGCCGGTGTTGCCGTCACACTGATCGGCGTCGTGATGCTGCTGGTACTTGCAGCGCAGGCCGGATTCTTCGGACCTCCGCTGCGGGTGCTCGGCGGTGCGCTCCTTTCCGGCGCCTTGGTGTTTGCCGGGGTGCGGGTCCACGGACGACCAGGGGGCAAAGTGGGGGCAATTGCCCTGGCTGCCACCGGTTTTGCAGGGATGTATCTCGATGTCGTCGCAGCCTCCGTTCTCTACGGTTGGGTGACGACACCGCTCGCGGTGGTGATTGCCTTCGGAATCGCCGCCGCCGGCGTTGCCCTCGCCGTGAAGTGGGATTCCGAATCGCTGGCGCTCATGATCGTTCTGGGAGCAGCGCTGCTGGCTCCCGTGTTGACGTCGGGAATATCGTTGACCCTCATCGGTTTCCTCTTCGCGATCCAATCGGCGACATTCTCCGCCCAGCTCGGTCGTGACTGGAAATACCTGGGCATGGCGCGCACCGCACCGGTGGTTCTCGCACTGCTCGCAGCGATAGCGTCGGAGTCCATCTTCGACGAATCCGGTAACAGTGCAGTGCAATTGGTGATCAGTGCCGGCGTGGTTGCAATCGTGGGGGCCGGCTGCGCGATGGTTATGCAGTGGACGGGTTCGCCCTCGCGTGACGGCATTGCAGGGGCGTGGTCCACCGCTACCTTTGTTGTCTCGTCCCTTCCGCTGATGAGCGTCGGAGCCGTGCTCGGGCGCACCGAATCCGCAGTGCTGTACGGAATTGCTGCGGCACTACTTCTTTCGACTGCAGCGGCGGCCAAGCCTTTGCCGACGCAACTGCGATTCGGACTGGGCGCAACCGGCGCCCTCGCATTATTGCTCTGCTGCTTCTCCGGGGCGACGGAATCTCTGGTCGTGCCGCTGATCCTCACGGTCGGAATGATCTTCCTCGGAGTCTCGCTGTATGCGGGTTCGCGCTTCGTCTTCGCCCTCGGAACCGTCTTTGCGGCAATCGGATCGATCGGATACCTCACGACGGTTCCGCCGGAAGCGTTGACGACCGCTCGCGCCGCGTCCAGGCAACTCGGTGCGATGACGGCGCTCTCGAGCCTGACGGCGATAGGCGCGCTGGTGATGCTGGTCTGGGCGATTCACCGACTGAAGTTGATTGCCGATTCCAACGCGGCGGTTCTATGGGCGGGCGCAGGGTTCGGTGTCCTCTACGCGGTGACGTGCGCGCTCGTCTCATCCGGCGTCGAAATTTTCGACAGTGCAACCGGATTCGTTGCCGGGCACAGTGTTGCAACCATCGTCTGGATGCTTGCCGCCACGTCAGCGCTGGTGCTCGGATTGAACAACCGCCAGCACGCTCGCGTCTTGCTCGGAGCCGGGCTTGCTCTCACCAGTGCGGCCGTGGCAAAGCTGTTCCTCTTCGACCTGGCCACACTCAGTGGGCTGGTGCGCAGCGTTGCCTTCCTGGTGGTCGGCTTGCTGCTCCTGCTGGTCGGGACACGTTATGCACGAGCCTTCGCCAAGCAGGAGCAGGAGCAGGTCAGCTTCGCTTCTGGATCATGAGTCAGCTTCGCTTCTGGCGAGCGATGAGCTCGCTCACGCTGATGGCGCCTGCGTCGTCAGGCCGGTGCCTGCCGGTGGCGTTGTCGTCGCCGTCAGGGGTGGCGTCCGAGACTCGGGGCTCGTTGGTAGGCGAAGGCGAATCCGTGAAAACCCCGTTACGACGCTCCGGAGCGGTCGGTGGAGGCGGCGACTGGGGGGTCGCCTCCACCGAGGTCGGGGCTGAACCGTTTGTTGCAGAGCCGTTGGTAGCACCGTTTGCGGAGCCGTTCCGGCTCGCGCCGTTGGAGCCTGAACTGCTGCTGGCAGCACCGTTGGTCGCCGAACCGTTTGTCCGCGAAGGCGTCCGGACCACCGGCAGTGGACGTGAGGCCGGGGGAGTCTGTTCCCGGGCCCGCAGGTCCGACAACCAACTCTCGATGGGACGCTCGGCCGGCGCAGCGGGCGTGGGGTTTCTGCGCTTGTCGCTGGCATTCGGTTGCGGCCGGTACGAGGGATTGGGTACAGGTGCCTCGATCAGGTTCTGGGGGGCGCTGGCTGCACTCCCGATATCGAGACGACGTCGCGGTGCCGGCTTCTCCGCGGCGGGAGCCTCCGTGTTGGGTGCCTTGATCGCCATTTCGCTGAGCGGAATGGGCTCGGTGAGAGGATCGGGAACGCGAGGTCCGCTTTCCGGCTGTGCAGCCGGGGCAGGCGGTGGCATGACCCGCGAGGCCGCTTCGATCTTGCGCGGCTGACCCGGTCCGGCGATCGCACCGACAGGCGCGATCTGCGGGACGTTCGCGAGTACCAGCTCGTTGTCGAGGATCGGCTCGCCCAGCCCGATCTTCTGCTGGATCCGCTTCATCCAGGCCGGAGCCCACCAGCAGTCGTCGCCGAGCAGTTTCATGGTCGCGGGGACCAGGAACATTCGGATGAGAGTCGCGTCGATGATCAGCGCGGAGATCATGCCGTAGGAGATGTATTTCATCATCACCAGATCGGACAAGCCGAATGCGCCGGTGACCACGATCAGAATCAGTGCGGCAGCGGTGATGATCCGGCCGGTATGTGCCGTGCCGATACGGATGGATTCGGTAGTACTCGCGCCCTGCGCTCGCGCTTCGACCATGCGGGAGAGCAGGAACACTTCGTAGTCGGTCGACAGGCCGTAGACGATCGCGATGATCAACACCAGGACGGGAGACATGATCGGCCCCGGTGTGAAGTTCAACAGACCGGAACCGTGCCCGTCGATGAAGATCCAGGTCAAGATTCCGAGCGTCGAACCCAGTCCGAGCGCGCTCATCAATGCGGCCTTGATGGGCAGGACGAGCGAGCCGAACGTCAAGAACATCAGCAAGGTCGTCAGCAGGATGACGGATACGACCATCAGCGGCAGACGATCGAGCAATGCGTCGACGCTGTCCTGCTCGATGGCCGGAGTGCCGCCGACCAGCACAGTTGTGCCCTCGGGCCAGTCCGCGGACCGCAGATAGTCGATGGTGGGACGTGCTTCGTTCCGCTCCGTCAGACCGGCCTTGAGGACGTTGACACCGTCCTTCGTCGCAACCTCCGGGGTGAACTTCTCGACCAGACCTGGCGCAGCATTTGCGGTCTTGGAAATCTGACCGAGAGTGGTGTTGTCGGCTCCCTCGATGACGAGTCGAACGGGCTCGGTGCGATTGCCGGGGAAGAGTTCGTCGAACTGCGCCTGCGCGACACGCGTGGGGCTGTCCGGGGGCAGGTACGTCTCGTTGATACCGCCGAACTTGATGCCCGTCAGCGGAATGATCATCAGCAGTAGAGCCGCGACGATCGGGACCGCGACCTTGAGCGGATGCTGCATGACCCAGCGGGTGAGCTTGCCCCAGAAACCGTTCTCGATTTCCTCGTTGGTCTTGGTCTGGCGCAGCTTCTTGAAGGTCAGCGCGTCGATCCGCTTGCCGAGAATGCCGAGAATCGCGGGAAGAATCGTGATGGACGAGATCGCGGCAAGCATGACGGCAGCAATGGCGCCGTAAGCCACCGATTTGAGGAAGCCCTGCGGGAACAACAGCAGACCGCCGAGGCTGACGGCAACCATGGTCGCCGAGAACATGACCGTTCTACCTGCCGTCATGACCGTTCGGCGTACAGCGGTCGGGGTGTCGTACCCCTCGGCTATCTCTTCTCGGAAACGGCTGACGATGAACAGTCCGTAGTCGATCGCCAGACCCAGGCCGACCAGAGAGACCACGGGCGCAACAAACGCGTTGACCTCGGTGAAGTTGGTGATCAGTCGAATGATGCCGTTGGCGCCGATGACGGTCAGACCGCCGACGATCAACGGGAGGGCAGCAGCGACGACGCCACCGAAGACGAAGAACAGCAGGACACCGACAGCAGGAATCGCGAGCATTTCCATGCGCTTGATGTCGTTGGCCATCGTGTCGTTGAGCGAATTCGCGACAGGTTGCAGGCCGGCGAGTTGCACGTCGACGCCGTCGATGTAGAACTGCGACTCGACGTCGCGGAAGTTGTTGGACACCGCGGTGTCGTTGTCTCCGGCGATCGCGATGCTGGTGACCGCGTGTTGCTTGGTCTTGTCCGCCAGGGCCGCCACCGAGAGACCGTTGTCGACCTTGAAGTACGAGCCGTTGATCTTCATGATCTGGTCGGGGTTGTCGGCGACGAGTCGCTGCAGATTGTCGATGACCTTCGCTTGGAACTCGGGGTCGTCGACGGTCTTGCCCTCCGGCGCCGTGTACAGCGCCAGAACGTCACCCGTCGTGCTGCGTCCGAACGTGCCGTCAGCGAGTTTGGCAGCCTCTACCGATTCCGACCCCGGATCGTCCCAGCCGCTCTGGCTGAGATGATCCTGCAGGCTCAGGCCGTACGCAGCGAGCCCGAGGAGCCCCGCCACCATGACAGCGATGACGGTGAAGCGGGCTCGATAGACGATGCTTCCCCAGCTGGCGAACACTGATCAACTCCTACTCGGCAACACTTTTTCGCCCGATGAGCAGGGCAGAAAGCGGTCGGAACGGCTGCAACCAGGCGCCCTCGTCGGGCAGGGTGTCCAGGCTTACCCGTGGCAGAGGCTCACGGAAGACACCTGGGATGTCCTCGAGATCGACGAAGTCCAAGATATCGGACGACACAGCCCAGCTGGCGTGTTCACGGAACCCGAGAACCTGGACCGGGATACCGGTTGCTGCGATGTCCTCGAGAGGTTCGCGGAACGCTTGGCCGTCGGCGGACGCGACCATGATTCCGGCGAGGCCCTCGCCGTACCGGAGCGCGATGTGCTCGAGCATGTCCGAATCGACATCGCTGTCTTCATCGACCTTCGGCTTGGCGAACACCGCGAAACCCACGTTACGCAAGGCTTCGACCCAAGGACGAACGACGTCGGCGCTGCCGGACGCGATGTTGGTGAAGACGGTCGCTTCAGGCTCGAGCGTGCCGCTGTTCTGTGCGGACAGTTCGGCGGTGCGAGAGAGCAGCCAACGACCCAAAGCGTCGAATCGTGGCCGGTAGGCGGCGGTAGGCCGGCCACCGAGGATAGCGCCGAGGCCCATGTCGAGGTTAGGGGCGTCCCAGACCAGAAGCACCCGCTTGGGGTGGCGGGAGTCACGACCGAAGTCGAGAGGAGATTCCGACGACGTCACGTCGTCGGATAGCTGTTCGCTGACGCTCATGCTCTGATCTTCCCCCATATAAGCTCGGTGATTGCACTTCCGACCTTATGGGCTTTGTCCTCGAACTTGGTGACCGGACGCTCGTGGGTCATCGGAGACTCCCAGTCGAGTGCGGTCAGCAGCGGCTCGGCATTGCCGGCTTCTTCGATCCATTCGGCGTAATCGGCGTGATCGGTTGCCACGTGCAGGACTCCGCCGGGCTTGAGGCGGTTGGCGATCAGCGAGAACGTCGGCCCCTGCAGGAGGCGACGCTTGTGATGGCGGGCCTTGGGCCACGGATCCGGGAAGAACACCCGGACGCCCGTCAGGGACTCGGGGGCGACCATGTTCTCGAGTACGTCCATCGCGTCACCGCGCAGTACGCGGACGTTGGGAATTTCTTCGCGTTCGACCTGCTGGAGAAGCTGCGCGAGCCCGGGGCGGTACACCTCGATCGCGATCAGGTTCACGTGCGGTTCCGCCTTGGCCATTGCGGCCGTCGCGGTGCCGGTACCCGAACCGATCTCGATGATCAGGGGTGCTTCGCGTCCGAACCATGCGTTCGCGTCGAGCGGTGTGTCCGAGACGTCGGCGCCGATGAGCGGCCACTGACGGTCCCAAGCCTGCTGCTGTGCGTCGGTCAGCGCGCCCCGGCGAGAGCGAAAGCTGGTCACTCTCGGATGGAGACGGGACCCCTTGGTGTGGTCCGTCTGCCCCGTGTCAGGGGTCTGCGGTGCATGCTGATCGGCTTCGTTCACGAACCCATTGTCACGCATGACCCCCGTTTAGCGCAGACGGGTCTGAAGTTTGAGTTGAGACTTTCCACGGAAAGTCCTGAAACCGTCGACTTCGGACTGTCGGCGAAAGGGCGGTGTCACCTGCCGTCCTTGCCGAGAACCTGACAGAATCTCACCGACACGATGGGGACGTGGGGTGGGGATGAACACAGGATTTGCATGCAGTAATTGGTCACGAATGTTGCCCGCAGAATCGATCGACGACGCCTGCGTGGAGCCGATCGATCAGTTGCGCGCTCTGGCATATCGGCTGACATCGATCGATTCGGGAGCCGCCGAGGCGGTTCACTCGGTGCTCGGATCGCTGACAGCGCCGCTCGAATTGGTGGTCGCCGGGCGAGCCGGGGTGGGGCGGTCGTCGTTGGCGCGGATCCTGGGGCGCGACGACCGGTTCTCGCGCAGAGTTGTCGGCGCACCGGTTGTGGTGACCGAGTCGAGGGCATTCGATGTCCCTGGAACGTCGAACCCCGATCTGGGTCGTCGTTGCGTTGTCTACGTGGTGGTCGACGCGGTCCGCGACGTCGACGGCCGAGCCATTGCTCGAGTTTCCGATCGTGTGGTCGTCGCTGCGAACAAGGCTGACTTGTTCGGTCCGCGCTGGGACGAGGCGCTGGGACGGGCGGCGGAAATCTCGGAGAACGTCGGCGTGCCCACGGTTCCGGTGGAGACACTGACCGGGCGCGGCGTCGAAGAGTTGTTCGCGGCTCTCGGACCTGTTCTGGAGGCGCAGTGGTGGGGCCGGGTCGAGCAGATCGGCCCGGCGCTGAGGCGATCTGCCTCGCGCAGCATTGCGGGCAGGGACGAGATCGAGTTGTATCTGAGTTCGGACTCCGCGGTGTTGTTCGGCGCTGCGGCGGCGATGATGAGCCCCGAAATTCGAGCCCTGCGTCAAGGCGAGCCTCCCGATCCTCGTACCGCTGACGACGCGGGCACGTGCAGCCGGTGGTGGGGCGAGCTCGTGGACGAGTCGGAACAGTGTCCGCAACAAAGGGTCTCACTGATTCGACGCGGGTATGTGCGTCGGTGGGCGCAGCTCGGAGGCGATCGCTCTGCCCCGGCGGTGACCGATGAATAGCGTTTCGGTACTTCCGGATTCGGTGCTGCGCGTGGTGCAGCGATGGAATCCGGCATCCGATCCGGGTCGCCAGGTCGCCGCCGAAACATGCAGGGGCACTCGCATTTACGTTGTCGGTCCACCAAGGTGTGGACGGGAAGACGTCGCGCAGATGTTCGATGCTTCGGATGATTGTTCGTCAGTGACACGCGAGGTGGACGCCGACGTCGTACTTCTGGTCGTCGATGCCGCCAGTGTGATCGGACGCGAGGATCTCCTTCTCCTCGGCGACGCTGCGGCGAGCGGAACCCCGGTGGTGGTGGCGCTGACCCGCGTCGACGTCTATCGAGACTGGCAGGCGGTGCGCCGGCGTGATGCCGAGATTCTCGCTTCGCACTGCACCGCTTTTGCGCAGGCTCCCGTGGTCCCGATTGCGCCTGGTCAGGAGCAGTCGCTCGTTGCGGTCGTGAGCCGGGCGGCACGGGAGAGGGAAGCAGGTGGTTCGGATTCCGGAGTCATCGCACAGACGCGCCGGATGATCGAGATGGAGATCCGGAATCTACGTGACGGTGTTCCTGGTGCCGAACTGCGGGCAGAGCGATCGCAGCTGCTCGCAGACCGTGACGGCCGGCGAGGCGAACGCCTGGTGCAGGTGCGAAGCCGACTGCAACGAGCGCGCGGGGATCTGTCACAACAAATCGCCGAGGCAACCCGGGCGACGGTCGCCGGGGCACGTGCATGGGTCGACACGGCCTCGCGAGCCGAATTGGGCAGCGTGCCGACGCGACTGCAGCACGAGGTCGACCACCACACCCGGGTGTTCGACGCCGCGATGGCGGCA
>NZ_BAAILK010000026.1:87908-140717 GCF_054589475.1 Rhodococcus sp. no. 34 | reverse complement strand
GCGGTGGAAGTGGCGGGCACGACCGGATACATGCCTTCCCCACGGATTCCGGAGGGCCCGCCGCGCCGTCAGCGCGGAAACGAGGACCGGGTGACAATTCTTGTCGGCGCGTCCGCGGGTCTCGGCCTCGGCCGTATCGCAGTGACTCCGCTGGAAATGATTCCGGCCTTGGAGTTCGCAAGTATCCCCGTGACGTTGATTCTGGGTGGCGCCGCGGCGTGGTGGTTGGCGCGAACTCGCGGGCTGACGGCGGATCGTGCCTACTCCAGGTCGTGGATCGTCGAATCGATGTCGACGGTTCGCGCACAGTGGGAGCAGCGAGTCCAGAGTGTTCTGCTCGAGGCCGAGGCGGATCTGGGAGCGGCGATCATGGCGGAGAGCCGCGAGCAGGTGGCGTCGGCGCAGGCCCGAATCGTGGAGATCGACGGTGAACTTCGTGAGCTCGCCGCGGCCAGATCGGGTCAGCTCGCGTCGTGCGAGCGCGACCTCGCCGTTTTGAACGCCGCCTACTGATCATTTCGCGAGTGCAGAGTTCTCCACAGTGCCGCAATTTCGGCCTCGACTGATCGTCGGGGTCTGGTAATACTGAGCGGACGGTTTCGGTAGGGGTTGCCGAAGCAGTAGGTCACCATCCAGTAGGGGGAGTAATGGACGCATTTCTGATCACGGCCGGACACATCGACGGGCACGAAGCCGAAGCGCTCGATCCTGGGCGTATCGAGCCCGAGGCCTTCGGGCCCGCGTCGGGACCGGTCGATGCCGGCGACCTGAACTTCGACGCCTTCGACTTGGACGGTGACGGAACGGTCGACAGCCGTGTCGTCCACTCCGACGACGCCGTCGTGATCGTGTCCGATTTCGATCGCGACGGTAGCGCCGATCGCCTCACGATGATCGACTCGGACGGCGACTACTCGGCCTGGGAATGCAGTCGAGACGACGAAGGCGCCCTCGTGTGGCAGAAAATCGATGCCGGAGCGCTCTGAAAAGCTTCCGTTTATGTGCTCTGAGCGCCGGGTAGGCACCTGAACACACCAACTGAATCGTTTCTGTGACATTTCTGACCGCACCCGATTACCTGCAGGTGAACAGCCAGCGTTAACCTCAATACATAGGACACCCGGCGTCCGTGAAATCCACGTGAGTGGATGACGCGGCTGGACCCCGTCGAGAGGGGGACACCGGGATCGACTGGTATCGGGGCGCTGCAGTTCGCATCCGGTGTCACGAGAACCCGGTTCCGGCTCACCCCAGGAGAGTTTGATGACCTCAGCGACCATTCCCGGTCTCAATGGAACTGACGGCACGCCCCCCACGCAGCACAAGGAACTGCTTGCATGGGTGCAAGAGGTTGCCGAACTCACCCAGCCTGATCGCGTCGTCTTCGCAGACGGCTCGGACGAAGAATGGGACCGACTGACAACGAAGTTGGTCGAGGCAGGAACCTTCACCCGCCTAAACGACGAGAAGAAGCCGAACTCTTTCCTCGGCAACTCCGATCCGTCCGATGTCGCGCGAGTCGAATCGCGTACGTACATCTGCTCGAAGGAAGAAATCGACGCAGGTCCCACCAACAACTGGATGGACCCGGCGGAGATGCGCACCCTCATGGGTGACCTGTACCGCGGTTGCATGCGTGGACGCACCATGTACGTCGTGCCGTTCTGCATGGGCCCCCTCGACGCCGAGGACCCGAAGCTGGGCGTCGAGCTCACCGATTCCGAGTACGTCGTCGTCTCCATGCGCGTCATGACCCGCATGGGCAGCAAGGTTCTCGACAAGCTCGGCACCGACGGGTTCTTCGTCAAGGCGCTGCACTCGCTGGGCGCTCCGCTGGCCGAAGGCCAGGAAGACGTCGCGTGGCCGTGCAACGACACCAAGTACATCACCCACTTCCCCGAGGATCGTGAGATCTGGAGCTTCGGTTCCGGCTACGGCGGAAACGCTCTCCTGGGCAAGAAGTGCTACTCGCTGCGTATCGCCTCGGCAATGGCGCACGACGAGGGCTGGCTGGCCGAGCACATGCTCATCCTCAAGCTCATCTCGCCCGAGGACAAGGCCTACTACATCGCGGCGGCATTCCCCTCCGCTTGTGGCAAGACCAACCTCGCGATGATCCAGCCGACCATCCCCGGGTGGCGCGCCGAGACCCTCGGTGACGACATCGCCTGGATGCGTTTCGGTGAGGACGGACAGCTGTACGCCGTCAACCCGGAATTCGGTTTCTTCGGCGTGGCTCCCGGCACCAACTGGTCGTCGAACCCCAACGCCATGCGCACCATCGACCAGGGCAACACGGTCTTCACCAACGTCGCTCTGACGGACGACGGTGACGTCTGGTGGGAAGGCCTCGAAGGCGACCCGCAGCACCTGATCGACTGGAAGGGCAACGAGTGGACGCCCGAGTCGGGCACCCATGCGGCTCATCCCAACTCGCGTTACTGCACCCCGATGTCGCAGTGCCCGATCATGGCTCCCGAGTGGGACGACCCGAAGGGCGTGCCGATCTCGGCAATCCTGTTCGGCGGCCGCCGCAAGACGACGGTTCCGCTGGTCACCGAGGCTCGCGACTGGCAGCACGGCGTCTTCATGGGTGCAACGGTCGGCTCCGAGCAGACCGCAGCAGCCGAAGGCCAGGTCGGTACGGTTCGCCGCGATCCGATGGCAATGCTGCCGTTCCTCGGCTACAACGTCGGTGACTACTTCCAGCACTGGATCGACCTCGGCAAGTCCGCGGACGCGTCCAAGCTCCCCAAGGTCTTCTACGTCAACTGGTTCCGCCGCGGCGACGACGGACGCTTCCTGTGGCCAGGCTTCGGCGAGAACTCTCGCGTCCTGAAGTGGATCGTCGAGCGTATCGAGCACAAGGCTGCCGGTATCGACACCCCGATCGGCGTCGTTCCCACCGGATCGGCACTCGACATCGAAGGCCTGGACGTGTCGGACGCCGACATCACCGAGGCTCTCGCGGTCAACATCGACGAGTGGAAGGCCGAGATCCCGCTCATCGAAGAGTGGTTCGACTTCGTCGGCGAGAAGCTGCCGACCGGCATTCGCGACGAGTTCGAAGCTCTGAAGCAGCGGTTGGCCTGATAAACCGCCCCCGTATGTAGTGGCCTGATGCCGCATTGGTTCAATTTGATGAACCGATGCGGCATCGGTCGTCTGTATGCCCTTGCCTGTAGCCGTTAAGCAGTTCAGCCGTTATGCAGTTCAGCCGTAAAGCAGTGATCAGCGAGCGGGTCGACACACTCGATCCTCAGGAGGACCAGATATGAGCGGGATCTACAACAACGTGACCGAATTGGTCGGGCGCACCCCGATCGTGCGGCTCAACCGTCTGACCGAGGGCCTGGACGCACAGGTCGCCGTCAAGCTCGAGTTCTACAACCCGGCCAACAGCGTCAAGGACCGGATCGGCGTGGCGATTATCGACGCCGCCGAGAAGTCCGGTGCACTCAAGCCCGGTGGCACCATCGTCGAGGGAACCAGCGGTAACACGGGTATCGCACTCGCCATGGTCGGTGCTGCTCGCGGCTACAAGGTCATCCTGACCATGCCCGAGACCATGTCCACCGAGCGTCGCGTGATGCTGCGTGCTTACGGCGCCGAGATCGTGCTGACCCCGGGATCCGAGGGCATGGCCGGTGCGGTCGCCAAGGCCAAGGAAATCGTCGAGCAGACCGAGAACGCTGTCTCGGCCAGCCAGTTCGCGAACCCGGCCAACCCGGCCATCCACGAGGCAACGACGGGCGAAGAGGTCTGGGCCGACACCGACGGCGCCGTCGACATCTTCGTGTCCGGCATCGGCACCGGCGGCACTATCACCGGCGTCGGACGCACCCTTCGCAAGTACAAGCCCGAGGTCAAGATCGTGGGCGTCGAGCCCATCGACTCGCCGATCCTCAACGGTGGCCAGCCCGGCCCCCACAAGATCCAGGGAATCGGCGCGAACTTCGTGCCCGACGTCCTCGATCGCGAGATCTACGACGAGATCATCGACGTCTCGTTCCCCGATTCCATCGAGGTCGCTCGCGCACTCGGCACCAAAGAAGGCATCCTGGGCGGCATCTCGTCCGGCGCCATCGTCTGGGCAGCACTCGAGTTGGCGAAGCGTCCGGAAAACGCCGGCAAGCTGATCGTGGCTGTCGTGTGTGACTTCGGCGAGCGTTACATCTCCACCCCGCTGTTCGAACACATCCGGGACTGAGACTTGTGAGTATCCTCGGGACAATTCGCGAGGACCTGCAGGCTGCGCGCGGTCAGGATCCTGCCGCGCGCAGCAATGTGGAGAACGCGCTCGTTTATTCAGGGCTGCATGCTATTTGGGCGCATCGGGTTGCACATCGCATGTGGGCCGTCCCTGCGCTACGCGGCCCGGCGCGAGTGCTCTCGCAGCTGACACGCTTCGTCACCGGCATCGAGATTCATCCCGGTGCCACCATCGGTCGACGGTTCTTCATCGACCACGGCATGGGCGTCGTGATCGGGGAGACGGCCGAGGTCGGTAACGACGTGATGCTCTATCACGGCGTCACTCTCGGTGGTCGCTCGCTCGAACAGGTCAAACGTCACCCGACGCTGGGTGATCGGGTAACCGTCGGCGCTGGTGCCAAGATCCTCGGACCTGTCGTCATCGGTGAAGGTAGCGCTATCGGCGCCAATGCCGTTGTCACCAGAGATGTTCCGGCCGAATCCATCGCGACGGGTATCCCGGCGGTGGCGCGGCCACGGACCACCAAGGAAAAACTGGTGGACCCGAACAGCTACATCGATCCGGCGATGTACATCTGAAGCACTCCTTCTTCGATGGCCACCCTCGTGTAGACGGCGGGTGGCCGTCGGCGTCTGTTCAGGCTCGCGTCAGGTGCCACCCGCGACGTCCCAGTACGACGGCCGTCGCAGCGCCCAATGCTGCTCCGATCAAGGGATAGCAGGCCAGGACGAGCC
Source organism: Rhodococcus sp. no. 34 (assembly GCF_054589475.1). NCBI lineage: Bacteria > Bacillati > Actinomycetota > Actinomycetes > Mycobacteriales > Nocardiaceae > Rhodococcus > Rhodococcus sp. no. 34. The sequence continues at coordinate 135,767 of NZ_BAAILK010000026.1, read as the reverse complement.
AGCGCGGTCCGTCTAAGGGTTCGTAGGCGGTGGCTATTGTCGACTCGTAGTCCCGAGCCATCTGCACGTCCCGGAACGGTACGTAGGAACCCTGATAGACGATGGTCTCGTCAGGGCTGGTAATCACGTCGATCAGACTGCCCACCAGGGGAATTCCCCCGACTACAAATCCCAGAACCGCCAGAATCACGATCAGTGTGCGCATCGCCCGAGCCTATCGCCCGGCCGGAAGTTCAGACTGTGATCGACGGTTCTTCGGGGGTCGAGAGGGTCAGGATCGCCCGCACGACACGTGGGCTCTGCTCGAGTGAGCGCTCGAGTTCGCGCAACGTGTGGGCCACACGGGATTCCGCGTAGTCACCGACCAGGTCGACGCTGGCTACCAGGTAGACCTGTCGCGGCCCGAGGTATTCCATACGCAGGAACGTGATTCGGTTGATCTCGGGCAGTTGGGTGAGAGCTTCGACGGCTGCTGCCCGCAGCGTCGGTGAGGCCTCTTCGCCGACCAGGAAGCGGCGGTTCCGATCTATCAGGATGATTGCGATGACCCCGAGGAGAATGCCGACGAAGATGGAGCCGAGGGCGTCGGGGATGGGTGAACCGGTGACCTGGTGCAACAGAACACCGACGAACGCGATGACCAAACCGATAAGTGCCGCAGCATCTTCGGCGAACACGGCCCGAGTCGTCGGGTCGGATGTGTTGAGTGCCTGGGTCATGACGTCGCGGTTCACGGCGGACGCTTCGTTTCGGAGTTGTTTGTACGCCTGCCGGAACGAGATGCCTTCGAGGATGAACGAGACGCCGAGGACGGCGTAGGCGACACCGAAGTCGGACGCCGGTTCGGAATGGAACAGTTCCTGGATGCCATGAGTGATCGAGACACCCGCGCCGAGTGCAAACAGTCCGAGAGCGGCGAACATCGACCAGATGTATGCCTCCCGGCCGTAGCCGAGTGGCTGGTCTCGGTCGGGAACCCTTTTCGAGCGGCGGTTCGCGATCAGCAGCAGCACTTCGTTGCCGGTATCGGCCCAGGAGTGGGTGGCCTCTGCGACCATCGATGCAGATCCGGTGACGATGGCGGCCGCCGTCTTGGCACCGGCGATCAGCGCGTTCGCCGCAAACGCCAGTACGACCGTCGTGGTGCTCTCGTCGGCCGATGCTTCCGTTTCGGTGCTCACGATTCTCAGGCTAGGCGGGTGACGACGGTTTCGTGCGGTGACGCTCGGCGACGGAGTGCAGCAGTGTGGCGACGGCGTCGTGGAACTGCGTCAGGCCCGGCTCTTCGACGGGAAAGTGCCCGCACCCGTCCAGCATCACGAATTCGGTGGGTGCGTTGATGCGGCGGAGGAACTGCAGGCTCAGTTCGGGTGGCGTCCATCGGTCGTCGGCCGGGTGGGTGAGCAGAACGGGCGTCGTCCGAAATGCTTCGGGTGCGGTGTGCTCGAACGAGAAGTAGCTGCTGAGGAATCCGAGTGGCACCCGAACACCGCCACCGCGCGGATCGGTTGCGCACAGCGTTGCGAGCTCCCGATTGCTGCTCATGTTCGCCACGTCGGCGACCCAACGGATGGGCACGCGGATACGGCCCACCAGTCGTTCGGTGCGCCGCATCAGGGGAGCGCCGTAGACACCCATCGGGCCGAACCGCGCCGCGGCAGCTCTGGCCGATGGATCCGAGGGATCGAGCAGGCAGGTAGCGACGACGGCGTCGGCCAGACCGGTCCGCGCGGCTACCTCGTAGGCCAGCAGACCGCCGATGCTGGCTCCCAACAACACCAGCGGCCGATCGTCGGCTGCCTTCTCGGCCCGGACGAGATCGCAGAGGAGATCGACCCACTGCTCGTACCGGACGCCGGCGGGATCGGCTACGACGGTGTCGCCGTACAGCGGAAGATCAGGGAAGAGGACTTCGGCTCCGAGTTTCACGCCGATCCCGGCGAACGGCCACAACGCGCCCGAGTAGCCGCCGGCGCCGTGGATGCCGAGAACACGAACCGGCGCGTCTGGAACCACTGCCCGTGCGACGTGGACGGTGTTGCCGTTCCACTCCCACCACGTCGGGGTCGGCGCCGGCATGTGGTCGGTGTACCGGTCGGGCATAAACTTCGAGTAATCGGCGCTGGTCACCTACACAATTCTCGGTATCGGCGTCGCGGCTGACAACTCGCATCGGAGGACCGTGTCGACTCGGCGGAAAAGGCCCTCCCAGCAGCGCTCGAGGGCTACCTACGACGCGATCCTGGAGGCAGCTACTCGCGTTTTCGCTTCGGAAGCCATGGCAGCGACCACCAACCGGATCGCTGACGAAGCAGGGGTGTCGGTGGGCTCGCTCTACCAATATTTCGGCGACAAGTACGAGATCCTCTCGGAGTTGGCGAACCGTCACGTGAGTGCTGCGCGGGAGAGTTTTGCGCTCTGCCATGCCGACATCGTCGAGCGTGAGCTCACCCCGGACGAGGCCGTCCGGATGTTGGTGGAGTGCGCTGTCGAAGTGAACAGTAAGCCACGAGAGTTCTTTCACCTGCTCTACGATCAGGTTCCGCGTACGCGCGAGCTCATCGAGCAGGTCGAAAAAATGAATCGGCAACTGGTACTGGGTTTTTCGGAGTACTTGCAGAGCCGCGGTTTCAGTGCGGACGATGCGTTGCTGACGTCGCGGCTGACCGTGACTGCCGTGGACAGCCAGGTGCATCGGGTTGTGCTGGAATCGGATTCACCCGAAGAACTTCGAGTGCGAACGGAAGCCGTCGTACGGCACGCGAGATCGATGATCGGGTCGCAATCTTGATCCGGTGTCGAGAATGGTGACCGCGGTCCGTTATGGTTCTGACGTCATCATCGAGGTAATGGGAAGTCGGTGCAATTCCGGCGCGGTCCCGCCACTGTGAGGTCGTCCATGCGTCGACCGTAGCCAGATACCACCCTCGTTGACGTTGTGTCATGCCACGAGGATGGATCGGTCACACCATGAATGCTGTTGGCGGAGCTCTGTCTCCACCTACCCACCTGCCTTCGCCGAAGGCTGGTGCGCCTCGAGGACGGCTCAGTCCGGGTATCGTGCTGCCCGCTCTGCTGGTCGTCGCCGTGCTCTCTGCTGTGTGCGCGTTGGCATTCGGATCCGAGATGCTCCCCGTGTCCACTGTGGTGGACGTGGTGCACTCGCGCTTCGGAGGCCCACCCGTCACGCGTTCCGAACTTGCGATCGTGTGGGGGATCAGAGCACCTCGGGTACTGCTCGGTCTGGCCGTCGGCGCTGGTCTTGCCGTCGCCGGCGCGGTGGTGCAAACCCTCGTCCGTAACGCTCTTGCCGATCCCCACCTGCTGGGAGTGTCGTCCGGCGCGAGTGTCGGTGCCACCGCCGTCATCACCACCGGACTGTTCGCCGGCGCGGGAGTGTGGGCGCTCAGTTTCGGCGCGATGATCGGGGCGTTGGGAGCTGCGATTCTCGTCTTCTCCATCGCGACGCTGCAAGGCGGTATCACTCCACTGCGATTGGTTCTGACCGGCACCGTTACCGCATCCGCCCTGTCGGCGATCGCGAGTTTTCTGGTGCTGCGTACCAATGATTCCCAGGCCGCGCAGTCCGTATTGTTCTGGCTCCTGGGAAGTTTGGCCGGGGCATCCTGGGACAAGTTGTGGGCGCCGGTCATCGTTGTGTTCCTGCTGACGGCAGCGTTGTTCGCGCTGCACGGTTGGCTGGACGCGCTGGCGGCCGGACCGGACGTCGCGGCTTCGCTCGGTATTCCCATCCGAACCCTGCGAAACGTGCTGTTCGGCGTGCTGGCAGCGTTGGTCGGCACGATGGTTGCGGTGTCCGGCGCGATTGCCTTCGTAGGCCTGGTCATACCGCACGTCACACGCATGCTTGTCGGAGCCAGACATCGAGTGGTGTTGCCGGCGGCAGCGCTGATCGGCGCGTCGTTCCTGGTGTGGGTCGACGTCGTGGCGCGGACCTCGTTGCGGCCGACCGAGATCCCGCTGAGCGTGGTGACCGGGGTGATCGGTGCACCGCTGTTTCTCCTGCTTCTCGGCCGTCGGCGCTACCGATTCGGTGGCAGTTCGTGAGCGCCCGAGCCCTGGCGCTGACCGCGTCCGGAGTCGTTGTCCGCATCGACCGTCGAACCATCGTCAAAGGCGTCGACATCGCGGCCGACGCCGGCGCAGTGGTCGGCGTGGTTGGTCCGAACGGCTCGGGCAAGTCGACGTTCTTGCGTGCTCTCGCCGGTCTCGGGCCGATCGCCGGCGGTGACATTCGTGTCGGCGGCGAGTCCGTGCACGCGATGTCCGCGCGGTCGAGGGCCAAAGCCATTTCCTTTGTGGCGCAGGAAGAGCAGAGTCCCGCCGATTTGTTGGTTCACGAGTACGTGAGTCTGGGCCGCACACCACATGCAAAGCCCTGGAGCGTCGGTGGAAAGCACGAGAATGCCGTCGTCGATCGTGCTCTGGGCGAGGTCGGAATGATCGAGCACCGGTTCTCTTCGATGGACACGCTTTCCGGCGGTGAGCGTCGGCGGGTGTTTCTCGCCCGAGGTCTCGCGCAGGACGCCGGTGTGCTCATCCTCGACGAGCCGACCAATCATCTCGACATCCGGCATCAACTCGAACTGCTCGATCTGGTCCGGTCGTTGGACCGGACGGTGATCATGGCACTGCACGACCTCGATTTGGCTGCGGCAGTGTGCGATCGGGTGCTCGTGCTCGCGGATGGAGTGGCCAGGGCGTTCGGACATCCATCCGACGTACTCACCACCTCGGTGGTGGCAACTGTTTTCGGCGTCGAGACTTTCGAACTCGTGAACCCCGCGACAGGCCGTTCACACCTCGTATTCGAATCACGAAATTCTCAACCACAACACACATTTTCGGAGAGTGCACTTTGATACACGTCAAGACCCGCGCGTCGTTCGGTGCGGTTGTAGCCGCGACAGCGTTGTTGGCCGTGTCCGGATGCTCGGCAACCGCGCCCGTCGACGAAGCCGCGGACAAGACTTCGGTCACGCTGGAGAACTGCGGAACGGAAAGCACTTTCCAACTTCCGATCGAAAAGGTTGTTGCCACAAGCAATGCGGCCAATATCGGCACCATTCTCCGAGTCGGCGGTCTGGATCGTCTCGCTGCCGTCGTGTTGAACACGAACAACGACGCGGTCATGGACTCGATGTTCGGCCCTGGAATTGCGGACGTCCCACACCTGGACGGAACGATCACGATGGAGACGATTCTGGGTAAGCAGGCGGACCTGGTGGTCGGCTCCTACAGTGGCTTGTTCAAGGGCGCCTCCGGTGTGACGCCGGAATCGCTGCAGAGCAACAACATCGACTCATATGTGATCTCCGATAGTTGTCGGCAGAGTGCCGCAGCGGATTCCGCGCTCGGCACGATGGGTCCGTGGGATGCCCTTCGTGCGGACGTGACCAATTACGGAAAGCTGTTCGGAACCGAGGACACCGCCGCCGAGGCATTGACCGAATTGGATTCACGTTTGGCACGTCTGGAGTCCGCGCCAGATGCCGCCGACAAGCCGAAGGTTTTGATCTACGACAGCGGTGAAGAAGATCTGTACACCAGCGGAGGCAACGGAGCCCCCAACGGAATCATCGACGTCGCCGGGGGAACCAACGTGTTCGCCGACGTCGACAACACCTGGTTCAAAGCGAGCTGGGAGACCGTCGCGAAGGCAGAACCCGACGTCATCGTGATCATGGACTACAAGAAGAGCGCTGACGAAGTACAGGGCAAGATCGACGCGATCAAGAGCCGAGAAGGCCTGCGTGACCTCGACGCAGTCAAGCAGAACCGTTTCGTCGTACTCCCGCTCGCCATGTTCACCAGTGGGTTCCCCAATATCTACGGCGCGGAACAGTTGCGCGCGAAGATCGAAGAGTTCGGGCTGGCTCCGTCGAGCGGGATCGACTGGACAACCGCGCCGTCGGCATGAGCAACAACCGGTGCTCGCGTCGGGTGATTGTCGTACTGCGGCCGACCGTCAGCGGCCTCGACGAGTCGGCCGCGCGACGGATGTTCGACGCTGTTCAGGCGGGCACCGACGCCGACGTTCGCGTTGCGTACCTCGATGTCGCTTCGCCGAGCCTTCACGAGGAACTCGATCGAGCCCATGTCGATGACGTCGACAAGGTCGTGTTGATTCCAGTTGCGGTGCCGAGGGATCGGTACCTGCTCACGTGGACCAGCAAGGCGGTTGCGAACTGGCGCGAAACCCGGATCGACGCCGAACTGGAAGTGACGCTCCATGAAACGGAAACGCTCGAAGGTGCGGTGGCCGGGCAGGTGATCGACGAACTCGACTCGGCGGGAAAGCCGATCGCCGCGAGTCCGGCGTCGTATCGCAGTCCGGCTTGGTCCGTGATCGAGCAGCACGATAGGCATCTGTTGGTGTGCAAGGGCCCTCGCTGTATGGCGTACGGAGCAGGACCGCTTCACCGGGCGATGAGTGCGGCGGCCAAAGGTACCTCGTCGAAGGTGACCGGAACCGGTTGTCTGAGCCCGTGCAACCTGGGGCCGTTGGTGATCGCGAACCCCGGCGGTACCTGGTTCGGGCACGTGGACGCCGGTGATGCCGAGGCCTTGGTGTCCGGTCACGAGGATCGATTGGTGGATCACGTTCTGGACCGGTAGATACCGGGTCGGTGAAAGCAAAGAACCCGCTGGGCGCGAAGTGCGCTCAGCGGGTTCTGTTGTCCTGTCTCAGGAACCGAAGGGAAGGGTTCCCGGCGGGATCTGGTATCCACTGCTGCCGACGGAGGCGCTGCCCCAGAGTGCGAGGAAAGCGTTGATGGCGTTGGTGAGCATATGAATGTCCTTTGTGAGATGACTGATTCGTTTTCGACGGTACCGGGTGGATCTGTGGATTCGCTGGGAGTTGGCACCCATTTCATGGGGCTGGCACCCGTTCCGGCAGGTCGGAACGGGTGCCAACTGTCAGCAAAGGGTGCCAACTCCCGGGTGGGTCAGCCCACGTAGCCGGGCGGCATGAGTACGGACTTGGTCTCGCAGAAGGCTTCGAGGCCCTCAGGTCCGTTCTCGCGCCCGATACCGGAGTTCTTGTAACCACCGAACGGCGATCCGGGATCGAAGGCGTACCAGTTGATCGCGTAGGTACCCGTGCGGATCTGCGCGGCAACTTCGAGTCCGTGATCGATGTCGGTGGTCCACACCGATCCGGCGAGGCCGTAATCCGAATCGTTGGCGATCTTGATGGCCTCGTCCTCGGAGTCGTACGGGATCACCGAGAGAACGGGTCCGAAGATCTCCTCGCGTGCGATGGTCATCGAGTTGTCCACGTCGGCGAAGATCGTCGGCTCGACATACCAGCCCTTGTCCAGGCCGGCGGGGCGTCCACCACCGAGTACGACGCGCGCGCCTTCTTCCTTACCCTTGGCGATGTAACCCTCGACGCGCTCGCGCTGCTTCTCGGAGATCAGCGGGCCGAGTTGTGCTGCGGGATCGGACGGATCGCCGACGGTCATGAAGCCTGCGGCGGTCTTCATTCCCTCGATGACCTCGTCGTAACGCGAACGGGGAGCGAGGATTCGGGTCTGAGCGACACAGGCCTGACCGGTGTTCATCAGGCCGGACATGACGAGCATCGGCATTCCGGCGGCGATGTCGGCGTCCTCGAGGATGATCGCGGCGGACTTGCCACCCAGTTCGAGGGAGCAGCGTTTGAGGTTCTGTGCGGCGATGGCACCGATCTTGCGGCCGACGGCACTGGATCCGGTGAACGTGATCTTGTCGATGCCCGAGTGAGAGACCAGGTATTCGCCGGTCTCGGCTCCGCCGGGGAGCACGGAGATGACGCCTTCGGGAACGCCTGCCTCGGTGAAGATCTCGGCGATCACGTGGACAGAGAGAGGGGATTCGGGTGCGGGCTTGAGCAGTACGGTGCAGCCGGCGAGCAGCGCGGGGGCCAGCTTGTTGATCGCCAGGAACAGCGGGACGTTCCAGGCCAGCACGGCGGCGACGACGCCGACGGGCTCACGGGTCACCTTGGTCTGCCCGAATGCGCCGGTGCGCTTCTCTTCCCACGCGAACTTGTCGGCCAGCTCGGCGTAGTAGCCCAGCGTCGCCATCGACGGGGTCTGCTGCATCATGCCGACCATGGCGGGCGGCTGGCCCATCTCGTTGGAGATGAGCTGGTTGATCTCCGCGCTGCGCTCTTCGATCAGCTTGGCGGCCTTGGCGAGGATCGCGCCGCGCTCGGCGGGGGTGGTGCGTGACCACGGTCCCTCGAACGCCGCGCGGGCTGCGGACACGGCCGCGTCGATGTCTGCCGGTGCTGCGATGGGACAGCTGCCGACGCGCTCCTCCGTTGCGGGAGAGAACACTTCGAGTACCTGGTCGGTGGCCGGGGCCACCCATGCTCCACCGATGTAGAGCTTGTCGTAGTCAGTCATCAATTCATTCCTCGGTGTTGTCGGTCGCCGCGAGGGCATACGCGTCGTCTGCCTGTGCGGTGTCGGTGAAACTGGTGAATCCGTATTTCTCGTGCGGTCCGATGGCGGCTACCTCGAAAAGACCGGTGCCGGTGTTGGTGTTCGTGCCCTCAGTGAGAGTGAAGGACGCGAGATTGTCGACGGGGGAGAACATGCGTTGGAACGGTTCGATCTCGTGGACCTTGTGGCGCAGTCCCTGTACGACGAGTTCGCCCTGCCACATTCCGTGACGCCAGTCCTGTTCGAGCCCGTAGCCGGTGCCGATTCCGATGTAGTTGGCCAGCAACAGTTCGCAGGTGACGGTCAGGACTTCACCGCCCGGCCGGTGAAAGGTGACTCTCGCCCCGGTGACGTCGCGGGTGTCGGGGCAGAACGTCAGTTCGTGTTCGGGTCGGCCGAGCCATTCGTTGTCCCTGGCTTCGTCCGGCCACACTCGCATGGCTTCTTCGACGATGCGCCTGCCCTGCTCGTCTTCCTGCATGATCACCGAGATCGTGAACTCGTCGAACTGCATGACCGCGTAGATCCAGAAGAAGTTCTGGATTCCGTCGACCGCGCGTCTGCCTTGCGGTTCGGCCTCTCCCACCGGACGCACACCCCACGAGCGGTCGCGGTTCCCTCGCCACGTCTTCGGGTCGATCGCGAGGTCCTCCCCGTTGACGGTGAGCGATCCGGTCCAGGTTCCGGTCTGCAGGAAGCGCGAGGTGTCGAACGTGACTCGTTCGAGTTGACGGCGAAAGTGCTTGGGCTCGAGCGCCGCCGGGATGGTGGCGTCGAAGGTGATGTCGAAGGAGAGATCGTATTCGCTGCCTGGTTCGAGGACGACGCGGAGCTTCTGCAGTCCTTCCAGCACTTCGATGCGCAAAGGTCCGACGGTGGTGTCGGTGCGGTCGGCGCCCAGAGCCTTCGACATACGAGCAACGATGTGGTCGTCACCGCGGCGCAGTACCGCGAAGGCGTCCATGACGCCGAGGTTGGGGTACTGGCCGAGTCCGACGATGAGGAACACGTCGGGGGATTCGGTGGGGTAGCAGTTGAAGTAGTAGCGGTCGTAGAAGTTTCGATCCGAGGTGGCTACGTGACGGATCGGTTCGGCGATCTGGTGAACGGGATAGTCGTCCATCGGTGAGAGCATGTCAGGCCAACCTCTCCCAGTAGGTACCGTCGAGCATCGCGGCGAGCGAAGCGCGGTGCATGATCATGTCGTCGGGGTCTTCGGGTCGCTGTGACTGGCCGAAAGCTATGGCGCGAGCCTGGATTCGCCACATGATGACCGCCTGACGCAGTGCGGCATAGGTAACGTAGAACTCCAGATCGTGTGGGGTGTGGCCGGTGATCTCGGCGTAGGTCTGCGCGAGATCCGGCAGTCGAAGGAAGTCGGGAAGACCGGGTAGGTTCGCCAGTCCGGCGATGTCCTCGAAGAACCTGTGCAGGAATGCCATCCAGCCCAGATCCATCTCCCGCGGGCCGAGAGTTGCCATTTCCCAGTCGAGTACGGCTACCGGCGCGAAGTCCTGGTACATGACGTTACCGATGCGCGAGTCGCCCCAACAGAGCACCGCCGGCGAATCGTCCGCGGGATTGTTCTCCTCGATCCAGTCGAGGGCACGTTCGATGAGTGGTGATCTGATGCCGTCGGAGACCACCCACTCGTAGTACGCGCGCTGCTCGGCGATGTGCGCCGTGAATGCTTCTCGTGCAGTCGTTCCCGAATTCGGGAGTCGGAGGAAGTCGAAACGCTCACCAGGTTTGTCGATGGCATGCAACTGAGCCAGGACGTCGACCGAGCTGCGCTGCAGGGTCTTTCGCTGCTCGGGAGACGCTTCGGTGACCCACGATCCGAAGTTGTACGGCATGACGTCCGGTGGCACGTCGCCGGAGATGCGTTCCATCACGAAGAACGGCGCACCCAACGCGTCCGGGTCGGATTCCGACCAGTACACCGCGGGTACGGGCACTGCCGAGTGCTCGCGCACCTGAGCCATGGTGCGGAACTGGGATTCGAGGTCGTAGGCAGGAAAGACCGGCATGGTCGATTCCGTCGGCGCCACCCGAGCGACCAAGGGATGATGTTCGCCGTCCCAGGTGGCGTCGAAGAGGATGGTTTCGCTGGACATGCCGTTGGCTGCGGGCAAGGTGACGTCGGCGACGGTCACAGTGGAGCCACTCGGCACCTTGCCGGCCATCCACCGTTCCAGGCGCTCACGGAGGTCTTCGGTGTCGCGGAGGGAATCGCTTGGTCGGGCGACCTGGGCGTGATGCTCGGTTTCATCGGTCGAAGAAGCAGTCGAGGCAACGTCAGATGAGGAAGCGTCTGGGCTCACGGTCACCTCCTTCCCGTAGGCGTCACGTGCAATGCCCGTAACGGTGTGAGTCAGAACACTAAAACACGTTACAGAAATTGGGAACAGGTGGCACCCGTTTAGTGGGACTCCCTGCGGATTTATCGGGGAAGAACGCGTGTCAGATAACGGCGGTGAGCGCGAGCAAGCCCGCACCGGTCAGAGTTCCGGCGCCACCGAGCTCGGCGGGAACGATCCGGAGCCCGGCGACGAACGACAAACGGGCATGTCGGGCAGCCGCGTCGAGCATCGGTTCCCACAGCGGTGTACCCGACTGGGCGAAACCGCCGCCGATCACCGCGAGGTCCACGTCCAGGAGGGCAGCCGCCGAGGCGATGGCACCACCGAGCGCCGTGCCTGCACGGTGAAGCGCGTCCACGGCGATCGCGTCGCCGCTGCGTGCACCCTCGGCTAGTTCACGGCCGGTGTTCCCCGACCAGCCCTGGCTACGAGCCCATCGCACCGCGGACGGTCCACTTGCCACCGTCTCGAGGCAGCCGACGCCCCCGCAGCTGCACGGTTCGGCAGATCCTGGAACGACGAGGTGGCCGATGTGACCGGCGTTCCCCGTGCGACCCCGAGCAATCTCACCGCCGAGAACGATTCCTCCACCGATTCCCGTCGAGACGACCAGGCTCAGGAGGTTCGGGGTTCCGCGCCCGGCGCCGTGGTGGAACTCCGCCAAAGCCGCTGCGGCTCCGTCCATGGCGAGGGCGGTGCCGGCGTCGGGAAAGACGCTGCGGATGCCTGCTACCAGCTCGAATCCGTGTGCCCACTCGGTGATGTTGATGGGAGCGACGACACCGGCGACGGTGTCCACCGGCCCGGCGCACGCGATGCCGACACCGTCCACGTCTCGGCCGTCTGCGACTCGTTCGAGCAGTGCCGCACAGGCTCCCCACGGGTCGGTCTGCGGCGTCGGAACGCTGTCGAACACGGGAACGCGACCGTCCTCGGACACGACGCCGGCAGCCATCTTGGTGCCACCGATGTCGAGTGCGAGGCGCATGTCGCTATCGCTTTTCGAGAACGACGACGAGGTTGCTCACCAGGAACTCCCGCAGACCGGGGACTCGGACCATCCACCATGCCCACGACGGGTGGTAGCGCGGGATCGCGGCGAGCAACGTGCCCTGGCTGGTTCCACGGGCCCAGCGTAAGCCGTCCGTGGCGCCGACTTTGAACAACGACACCCCGAATCTGTTCTTCGGTTCGCGCCCGGTCTTGCGGAGGTACCGCTTGGCTGCGTACTCGCCCCCCAGTGCGTGCCACGGCCCGGTTTCGTGGCCGCCGAACGGGCCCCACCACAGGGTGTACGAGAGAACCATCAAGCCGCCGGGCTTGGTCACGCGCAGCATTTCCTCGGCCATCAACCACGGCTCACTGACGTGTTCGGCCACGTTGGAAGAGAAGCAGATGTCCACGGACGAGTCCAGGAACGGCAGTGCCAAACCGGATCCACGCACCGCTCCGCCCACCGTCAGACCCGCTGCGTGCATCTCCGACGGATCGGGTTCGACGGGAATGTAGCGGGCACCTGCGGCTTGAAAGACCTCCGCGAAATAGCCCGGACCACCGCCGACGTCGAGGACAGTGAGACCGTCCAGGGATCGTCCGGTGTGACCTTCGTGCAGGTCCGAGATCAATTCGACGGAGTCGCGCGCAAGCGCGCCATAGAAGATGTCGGGCGCGGACTGCTCGTGGCGGAAGTCGCTGAGCAGGCCGAACGAGCGTTTCAGGGTTGCCCGTCGGCCGAAAATGCGGGTCACTGCGGGCTTGGTCACGGGTAGCAACTTTAGCCACTGGGTCGCCCGGTCCACGAACACCGTCAGGAGCGCGGCAATACGGACGCTCGAACAGTTAGGGTGTTCGGCAGGGTTACCGGCCGGTCAGGCGGGGCATCCCGCAGGATCGCCCGAACCGGGGTGGCCACCGACCAACTCAGGGAGTAACGCACGTGCGCGAGGTTCTGTTGCTCTGCTGGCGCGATACCGGGCATCCCCAGGGCGGTGGAAGCGAGCGTTACCTCGAGCAGGTCGGATCCCAGTTGGCCGAGCGCGGTATCAAGGTGACGCTGCGGACGGCGTCGTATCCCGGGGCGCCCGCGTCGGAGGTCCGCGACGGCATCACGATCAGCCGGGCCGGTGGACGTTTCAGCGTGTACCCCCGCGCTCTGGCCGCCATTGCCGCTGGACGTCTGGGTTTCGGATCACTCAAGGGCATTCGCCCCGACGCGGTGATCGACACCCAGAACGGCATCCCCTTCTTCTCGAAGACCGTGGCGGGTGCGCCGGTCACGCTTCTGGTCCATCACTGCCATCGCGAACAGTGGCCGGTGGCAGGCAAGCTCGTCGGCCGGATCGGCTGGTGGGTCGAATCGCGATTGTCACCGCGCACCCATCGACGTAGTCAGTATCTGACGGTGTCGCTTCCCTCAGCGGAAGAATTGGTGGACCTCGGTGTCGAGCGCGAACGAATTGCCGTGGTGCGTAACGGTGCCGATCGGCTCCCCGTCGGCGTCGACGCGGGCGGATCGATCACCAGGGCCGAGCGTCCCACCATCTCGGTTCTCTCACGGCTGGTGCCGCACAAGCAGATCGAGGACGCACTCGAAGCGGTCGCAGCCCTGCGGCCGACGCTTCCGGACATCCATCTCGACGTCATCGGTGGTGGTTGGTGGGAGCAGAACCTGCGCGATCGCGCCGCCGAGTTGGGGATCGGTGACGCCGTCTCGTTCTACGGCCACGTCGACGAGGCTCGCAAACACGAACTGCTGGCGCAATCGTGGATCCACCTCATGCCTTCGCGGAAGGAAGGGTGGGGCCTGGCGGTCATCGAGGCTGCGCAGCACGGTGTTCCGACGATCGGTTACCGCAGTTCGAAGGGTCTGACCGATTCGATCGTCGACGGAGTGACGGGCCTTCTGGTCGGGGGCGAGAACGCCGCCGACGGCGACATCGCCGATCTGACGCAGGCTGCCGGCACTCTGCTCCGCGACCACGAACTTCGCATGGTGCTCGGTGAGAAAGCTCGCGTGTGGTCCGGTGAGTTCTCCTGGGAACAGACCGGCACCGGAGTGCTCGAGGTGCTGACCGCGCACAAGGACGGTCGGTGGGTCTCAGGACTGGCCGCGCCTCGCGAGTCGAATTCGGTTCTGGTTCAGTCCGACTGAGATCAGCGCGATCGCACCCATCAGTATCCAGGCGAGATGCGCAGCGATGACGGCAGTTCGGGCACTGGTCGAGGCTTCCTGCGCGGCAACATCTCCCGGTACTCGGAATAGCGCGAGATCGTCGTCGGCGAAGACCTGTTCCAAGCCGTCGAGCGTGGTTGCCGAGTTGCCGAGTTGACCTGGTGTCCCGCGCTCGATCAGTACCCATCCGACTCCGAGATCGGCCAACTGCGTAGGACTTCCGCCGGCCAGCAGTAGGTCCTCGACCCGAGTTGCCCGAGTCCCCTCGCCGCCGACAGCACCACCGGCAACCACCAGTTGGCCGGTCTGCAGCACGTCGAGGGGTAGGAAGCGTGGTGCTGGATCGAGTACCGGCGCATCACCGCTGTAGGGGAAGGCGCGGAACATCCCGGCGGGAAGCACTGCAACGTCACCGGTTTCGTCTCGTAGTTGCTCGGCCACCACGGTCCAGGACCCGGGATAGTGCACGGGCTTCAACGCGCCGCCGACGCCCCACACCAGATCCGGTAGCGCCACGATTGTCACCACGACGGCGGCACCCGAGAATGCCGGGCGGGGGAGGGAGAACCGATTGCCCGCCCACATCACCGCGGCGGCCGCAGCAAGTGCGTAGAACGGGACGGCCAGCGCGACCCACTTCTGCGCGTCACGCAGTAGACCGGCGCCGGTGAACACCTCGACCGACCATCGGCCGGCGTCGAGACCCCACGGGGTAGCGCCCATGGTCGGAGCCAGCACCGCGAACAGGGCGAGTAGTCCGAGTCCACTGACAACAGGATTCCGGCGTCGGCGCCACAGAGCGGGCATACCGGCGAACACGACGACGAGCAGAAGAACCGTTCCCACCAATGCGAAGAGTGTTGTGCGCGTAGACGGTACCGCTGCCGAGTTCCAGATACCGCCGAGACCGGCGAGGCTGCCCAGCGTCGCGAGTCCCGGTTCTGCTCGGGCGGCAAAGGCGGCAACTCCCGCCGGATCGGAACCGTCGCCTGCTGCTCCGGATACGAAGGTGGCGACCAACCACGGCGAGGCGGCGACGAGGAACAGCCCGATAGTGCCGCAGACACGCCGCATGGCCGAGGTTCGGCCTCCTGGGGTGGCTACCACCACCAGCGCGGCCGTCAGAGCGAGCAGAGCGCCGGTAGGTGTCAGGCCCGCGAATGCCAGTGACGCGGCCGACGCCCACCAGGACCCGGGCGTGGCTCGGCGAACTCCGATTCCGGCACACACGATCCACGGCAGTGCGGCGTAACCGGTCAGCAGGCTCCAATGTCCTTGCAACAGGCGCTCGGCCACGTAGGGGTTCCAGAGCATCACTGTCGACGCGACGAGTTGTGGACCGACACCGGCCGTCGGCAGCAGGACGGCGACCATGCGTGCCGCACCCCAACCGGCGAGCCAGAGCGCCACGAGCAGGATGAACTTGACCACCAGTCCGCCGTCGATCACGGTGCTCAACGCTGCGATCAGCGCGTCCTGGGGAACGGCGCGGGCCGCGGCATCGGTGAGTCCGAGAGCGGAGTCGGTCAGGTACGAGCGCGGCGTGCTGACGGCGTCGCGCAGCAGGAGGTAGCCGGGGCCGAGCAGCGGTCCGAGGATCAACAGTGCCAGCGCCAGGCTGTACGCCGCAGGCAGGTAACGGCGGTATCCGGCTTGCACTGTCATGACGCGCACGATACGTGGTGCATCATTACTGCCATGCCTCGCCAACCACTCGATCGCGCCGCCGCGGCCGGGGTCGGCATGGTTTTGGTGGGATCGATGACGGCCAATGTCGCGTCGTACCTGTTGGCATGGTTGGCCAGCCGATGGTTGGGGCCGGTCGGCTACGGCGAGTTCGCGAGTCTGCTTGCCGCCCAGTTGGTGCTTGCGGTTCCGGCATTGGCGTTGCAGACGGTGGTCGCCCGCGAGGCAGTGCGTGGCAAGAGCACAGATGCGTTGCGGTCGTTGGGGTATCGATGCACCGCGATCGTCGCCGTCCTCGCGGTGGCGCTCACTCCGGCGATGGCGTGGCTGCTCGACACCGGAATCGTGGCGTCGTTCTCGGCATTGGTGACTGCGCCCATGTTGGTTCTGCTGGCCACGGAGCAGGGGTTGTTGCAAGGACACGGTCGATTCGGCACTCTCAGCGCCGTACTGGCAGGGGCCGGGGTGATGAAAGTCCTTCCGGCAGTGATCGTTCTGGCTTTCGGCGGCGGAGCAGGCGCGGCATTGGTCGCGGGCGCGGCCGGAACTGCGTTGCTGGTGGCGATAGTTCGAGTGGTCGACCGAACCGTCTCGGTGAGCGAGGACCGTCCGGTGCGTATCGGCGTCGTCTCCGTGCTCGCGGCGTCTCAGGTTCAGCTCGCGCTGATCGCGTTGTCTTCGCTGGACCTGCTGATCGTCCGTGTCGTCCTCAGTGAGTACGACGCCGGTGTCTACGCACTCGGCGCCGTCGCGACGAAGGTGGCGTTCTGGCTGCCACAGGCAGTGGGCGTCGTGCTGTACCCGAAGATGGCGAATCCGGCGCACTCGGCGCAAGCGGTTCGCTCGGCGTTGGCGGTGCTCGTCGGTATCGGCGCCGTGTTGGTTCTGGGGGCGGCGGTTGCCGGCCCGCTGGTGCCGATGCTCGTGGGCGACGCGTACGCCGCCGTGGCTCCGATGCTGTGGGCCTTCGCCCTGCACGGTGCAGCGCTGGCGGTACTCCAGGGTGCTTTGCTGTCCGCAATCGCGTCAGAACGCACACGAGTGGCCGTTCTGGCGTGGGCAGGACTGGCCGTGGAGGCGACGGTGATGCTGGTGTGGGCGAAGACGCCGGGAGAGTTGATCGGCGTCGCCGTGGTGGTTGCGTCGACGACGGCGTTGGCGGTGTCCGTCGCCGCAGTGCGAAGTGCCGACCGCGCCCGGCCGGCACCTCACACCGGCGTCAGTTCTCCAGACGCGTGAACAGATCGTCGAAGTAGTCGAGCGTACGCATCGCGGTGTAGACGGATCCGTAGTTGATGTTCCCACCCGTGTAGACGACGTTGTCGCCTTGTACTGCGCGGATACGGTTCCACATCGCGCGGTCGTCGCTGACGGGATCCACGCCGGGCGCGGTGGTGACGATCATTCCGTCGGCCGAGTCGAGGGCAGTCACGAGGTTTTCGGTAGAGATCTCCTTCTGTCCCTCGACCGGCCACTGGAGTTGGACGCCGAGGTCTTCGGCCACCTGTGTGGAGATGCCCTTGCGGTTGACGCCGTTGACCTTCTGATTCACGTAGTTCAGCAGCACGATCTGCTTGCTCGCCAAGCTCGGGGCGTGACGTTCCTTCAATCCGGCTGCCTTGTCCTCGTACGCTCCGATGACCTGACGGACGTCGGGGTTCTCGGTGCGATTCAGCCAACTCGCCAGCTGATCGATGTTCTCGCGCCACGGGCGCGTGAAGTCCATCGGAAGCACAGGCGCTGTCTGGCTCAACTGCTGTAGCGGCCACATGTCGGAGGCCTCACCGATGTCGGTGCAGATGATCAGGTCCGGTTCCAGCGCGAGAATTGCCTCGACGTTGACCGGTGCCTCGAACACCTGTGCCGTGGGATCGGCCGGAACCCACGGCTCGGCGGCGTCGAAGCTGTACGCGATGACCGGCAGGCCCATCGCAACGGCTGGTTCGAGGTCGAGTCGGGAGTCGATGGCGACGACGCGCTTCGGGGTGACCGGAATGTCGTAGGTTCCGAGCGAGGTCGTGACCGTGCGCATCCCGGCCGAATCGCCCTCGGTACCGGCGGACCTCGCGCAACCGGCGGCGAACAGCCCGGAGAATGCAGCCGTGCCGACAACAAATCTCCGACGTGTCAGATCGCTGACACAGATGTGCGAACCCAGAACTGTTGATGCGGGCATGTGGCTCCTCGTGTTCGGGGTGGTCTGGACTTCCAGAAAACGCTAAGCCCGCGACCACGCGGAGGGAACGACCCGTTGCGCCAATCCGTACGCCGATCCGGCAACAAAGCCCCGAAACGCAGCAGAGCGCCCCTTCCGTGTGGAAGGGGCGCTCTGCTTACTGTCTGAATCAGTCCTTGCGCAGATCCGGACGCGGGATCACCTGAGTGTCGTCCGAGGTCCAGTCGTGCTCACCCGGAGCCGGCTCGGGCGAGCCCTGGCCGCTGGGATTCTGGTTCGTTCCGCCGTGTGCAGCGCGGGCCGGAGTTCCGCCCTTGCCGCCGCGAATGCCGAGGAAGATACCGGCGATCAGCGCGATGACACCGAGGACACCTGCCACGATCGGGACTGTGCGGCCGAACAGCGAGAGCTTGTCCATGCCGTCACGTGCCTGCTGGACCTGGTACTCGATGGTTGCTTCGTCGAAGGGCAGCGTGACCTTGAGAACCTCGACGTCGACCGAGTCCTTGTTGCGTCCGTAGTACTGGTGCAACTGCTCCTGGCCCTTGACGACGACACCGGTCTTGGGCTCGACCCACAGGTCACGGACGTTGGTGTACCAACGCGTCATCGTGATCGGGGTAGCGCCACCGGGAACGCCCCAGGTGTCGGCGGGCAGGCTCAGCTTGTTGGTGGGGGAGTTGACGACCTTCGACAGGTCGACGGGATCGATCGTCTGCTGGAAGTGGTACACCTTCAGACCGTTGATCTCGGTCTCTTCGACGAAGTCGATGTCCTTCGTGGCGCGAGCGTTCAGGTCGAAATAGGGGTAGCTCTTCTGTTCCGTGTTGAACGGGAACTTGTACTGCAGACCGTCGCGGGAAACTTCTTCGGCGGGCTGGTCGCTGGACGTCTGGACGGTTCCGACGGGATCGTTGGTCGGCATCGAGCTGACGCGATCGAGCGTGACGCGGTCCAGGGTTGCGGTCAGCAGTCCGGTGTCGCCCTGCTTGTCGGTACGACGGACGGTCTGGCCGGCTTCGACGGTGATGATGTCGGCGTCGGACGGGTCCTGCGTGGTGACGTAGCGCTGAGCGACGATCGGCACGTTGTTGTCGACCTGCGCCTTACCGGCGAGGAGGGCCGCCGAGTTGAGGACGCTACCGGTGCCTGTGGCGACGGTGGTCACCTCGAGGTCGAGTGGCGTCTTCTCCAGCTTGCCTACCGTGTAGGTAGGAATGAGGATGGCGATGGCCAAAAGGAAGGCACCGAGGCCCACCAGAATGCAAGGAAGTATCCGGCTCGGCCCTGAGCGTTCCGCCATGCTGTGACTCCTAACCCGTTAAGTCTTTCGAGGTTCCCCAACCGGCACAATATGAGCTGCGCAGATCGCATGGGGCCCCCGATGGACACCATGTGTGGCAGAACACTAACAGTCCACCGGCCCGGTTTGTCGCATGAGGGCATGAATTGGCCAGGCATTTTGTTGTGAGTCCCTGGTGGTTTCCCTCAATCGGCCTGGGGTGCACACTTATCCGTGATGATCAGTTCCACGAATTCCCCTCAGACGGTCCCGCCACAGGCTCGGGGCTTCGTTCCGGCTTTGGACGGTATGCGTGGATTGGCGGCGCTCGGTGTCCTCGTCACCCATGTCGCGTTCCAAACCGGTGAAGCGCAGTCCGGCGCGATCGGGCGCGCGTTCGGTCGACTCGATCTCGCCGTAGCGGTGTTCTTTGCCTTGTCCGGATTTCTCCTGTGGCGCCCCCACGCGGCAAAGGCCCGCGGAATCGGGCAGCCGCAGTCGACCGTCCGGTACTGGATCTCCCGCGCGACGCGCATTCTGCCGGCGTACTGGGTGGCGGTGGTCCTGATCCTGCTGTTCCTGCCCGGTGCCGGCGGGGGCTACCAAGTGTGGTTGGCGAATCTCGGGTTGGCGCAGGTCTTCGTGCCGTTGACACTCACCGAGGGCCTCACGCAGATGTGGAGCCTGTCGGTCGAGGTGGCGTTCTATGTTCTGCTGCCGCTGTTCGCGTATCTGATGGTGCGACTACGCGGAAACTCGGCCCGGTTCCGGCTACCGCTTCTGCTCGGGGTGTCGGTGTTGGCGCTGACGTGGGCTTTCATTCCGATCCCGACTCCGGACGCCATTCACCACGACAACTGGCTGCCGGGCTACCTGCCGTGGTTCGGCGCAGGCATGGTGCTGGCCGAGTTGGCCGTGGGCCCGTCGACGTGGATGCATCGCCTCGCGCACCGGCGGGCGCTCCTGACTTTTGTTGCGTTTGTGGCCTTCGTTCTCTCGTGCACCGATCTGGCCGGGCCCGAAGGTCTGGTGCGGCCGGAGCCGTGGCAGTACGCGATCAAGATTGCACTCGGCGCGATCATCAGTTTTTCGTTGATCGCGCCATTGGTGTTGCGCGATCAATCGCAGCATCGATTCCTGGCGAGCCCGCTGGCGCTGGCAATCGGACGCTGGTCCTACGGCCTGTTCATCTGGCACCTGGCCGTACTGAACGCTGTGTTCCCCGTGTTCGGCATAGTTCCGTTCTCGGGCAGCTTCTTCTACGTCCTGGCGCTGACGGTCGTCCTGAGCGTCGCTGTGGCCTCGGCCAGTTACGCCTTGGTGGAGGAACCGGCGCGCGTCGCGGTGACGCGCTGGGAGAAGCGCCGCCATATCGGTGAACCGGCAAAGGGCAACGCGGCCAACCCGGTCACGACCAAGGCCACCAACATCGAGAACTGAATCGCGAACGAGTCGCCCACATAGCCGCCCGGTGCTCGCCACGGTCCGGTCGAGAGCAGCGTGATGCCGATCATCGCGGCCACGCCGGCGGTGCCGACGAGAATGCGTGCGGTCCGAGCCGGGCCGAAGATTCGCAGCGCGGCAAGTCCGAGGATCGAGCACACAACTGCGATCGCCGCTCCCACTCCGCCGCCGATGACGGTGGCCGCCGCGAGCACGCCCACCCATCCTGCCGCGACGCTGCGCCACGGACGGGGTGGTGTGAGGGACTTGGGCTCTCGGCGCGTAGGGACAAGTGCCGCGAACAGCAGCGGGATCAGCAACACGAGCCCGCCGAATATGCCGAGGCGGTACCAACGGTCGCTGGGGAAGTCGATGGTGACGGTTCCCGCGGTGCCTGCCGGCACGATCCAGCCCTGCTGCCAACCGTTCACGACCACCGGCGTCAGCTCGGAACCGTCCGGCGCGGTGGCGATCCAACCGATGCTGGTGCTCTCGGGATTGACGATCAGCTGATCGATGGACGAGTTCGTGACGGTGAGTTCGCGGTGATTCGCCGTCCACGCGGTCGATTCGAGCGGTGTATTCCGCTGCGCGGCTGAAGGACCGACCGCCGTCAGGTCGAGATTGTCGACCGAGAATGCGGGGCCTGGTTCGACGACCACTTCAGGCTGTCCCGCCGGCAAAGTCGCCGAAGCGTCCAGACCGCACACACGTGCCTCGACGGGTGCGCCGGTCCGAAGTTGCGTCGCCGTCGCCGTGATCGAGGTGGGGAATTGCTGTCCGGCAACCGAAATGGTCGGGCCATCGCCACAGGTGACGGTGACGGTGCGGTTGTCGAATGAGTCCGAGCCCTGCACTCCCGAACCGGCGATCGGGGTTCCGTCGGCACCGATGACGCCGACCTCGGCGAGGCCGGTGGGCTGCGCCTGGGCGAAGCCGAGCGCCGTCTGATCGAGGACCGGTTCCCAATCGGTGATGCTCAGGACGATCTTGTCGGTGACGAAGGGGGAGAGGGTAATTCGAATGGTTCGAGGCGTATCGTCCGAGGGTTCGGGCAGCTCTCGCACCTGCGGCCCGTTGCCGAGATTCACCGCGACGCTGGTCGGCAGCGACGGCAGGGTGCCGAGTCCCCGCGTGATGTCCAGGCCGGTGACCAGGGTCGGCTCGGGAAGATTGAGAGTCAGCGTCGGTTTCGGGCCGCCCGGTTCGGTGGTGCTCTGCGGCGCCGACCACGTGGTGCGTGCGTCGCCGTCGGTGGCAGCGAAGGCAGATCCGCGTGTGTCGCCGATGTCGCTCGAACCCGAAGCCGTGATTCGGCCGGGGACGGAAAGCAGATCTTCGAGGGCGTTGCCCTGACGCGCCCGGACGGTCAGTGTCGGTGCAACGACTGTATTTTCGGGCACCGTGAGTGTGCGTTGGAAACGGCTCGGCTCTTCGGGTATCGCCATGAATGCATTGCTGCACCGCACGCGGTCGGTCGAGTCCGCGCACGCGTTGCGACCGGGGAACTCCTGGCTCAGATTCCAGGCGTTCACGGATGCGCCCGTCGGCGTATTCGGCAGGACCGTGTCGAAACGGATCGGTACGGTCTTCGGTGCGCTGCGATCGGAGAAGTCTTCGACGGAGAGTTCGCTGATGCCGAACTGTGTTCCAGGCGATCCGTTTTCGGTGTGAGTCGCTGTGATGCGTACCCACGGAGTGGTACCGCCCGGGATCGAGACGGTGATGGGCTCACCGGGACGCTCCACCTTCACCGCTGTGCTGCCGTTCGGTGTCGAGACCTCGAGCCATTTGACGGGAGCACCGATTGCCGCGGCACTGGTGGTCAGATGAAGCAACCCGCTGGAAATCGGTGTGTCGAAGTCGATCTGCAACCACTGGCCCAGGGCTCGCTCGATGCCGTTGCTGAACCAGCCGGTGGCGGGATCGCCGTCGACCGTCGACGCGGGACTGCTCGACGGTGAAGTGCCGCCCAGCTGGGTGGCATCCGAGGCGGCGCTGGAGACGGTGATCGAAGCTCCGCTCCAACGGCCTTCCACGAGAGGCGTGTTCGCAACCGGGTAGTCGGGCACCAGATTGTAGGTACGACGAGCGTCGTCGGGGGTGCGCAGGGCGGAACTGTGGTTGTCGACCTGACCGAAATCGGTTTCTCGATCGCGCGGTGTGTCGGTGACGGTGACCGAATCGACGGGCAGTCCCGCAGCTTCGGCGTCGGCGGCAAGAATCATCGGCCCGGTCCCCGGAACCAGCCCGCTTTCGTGAAGTCGCACAGACGATTCCGGCCCACCTTGTACACGCGGAACCTGGTTCAGGTCGACGGAGTACGGGCCGCTGACCGCCGTGGTGCCGTCGGGCGGGGTGACCTCGAAGATCTCGATGGCTGGGTAACCGGGCCGCAGATCGCTGTCCGCGACCAGCCCTTCGATCGGTTCGGGGCTGTCGTCTTCACCGAAGTGGGCGACTCGCTTGATCCCCGGCGAGCCTTCGACCGCCTGGTGCACGAGTATCGGCCTGGCCGAGCGCGACGTTTCGCCGTCGAGGTCGTTGCGCATCACCAGGTAGTGGATGCCCTGCCCCAGCAAGGTCTGTGCGAGGCCGTCCGACGGACGTCCGTCGGCGATGAGACGTTGCACCGAATCGAGCGCTCGGATGGCGCCGGGAGGGGTCAGCGGGACCGAGTCACGTACTGCCCACGGCGTACTCGCCAACGCCTGAAGCGGTTCGTCACGCGTCAGACCCCACACCTGGCTGCCGAAGGGCGCTCCCGGGACGACCAGGGCACGTTCGGCTTCCGATCCGGGGGAGGTGTTGTCCTCGAGCCACTGCGCCGCCTCGTTCCAGTACGAGGGGACGTCCGGATACGCACCGCGGGGAGCGAGCTTTCCCGTCCAGGCCAAGGCGGTCGAGAGGGTGAGGGCAACGAGGATCAGGCTGGTCAGTGCGACCATCGGTTCGCGCTCGGGATGGGCGAACGCGCGGCGCCATCGGGGGAGTGGAACCGATCCCGGTAGTGGCACTTTGGCCAGCAGGTGTGCGAGTCCGAGCACCAGCGGCAGACGGACCAACGGCTCGAGCTTGTGGACGTTGCGCAGCGGAGCGCCCGCCGAGTCGAGGAACAGGCGTACCGACTCCGACACCGGTGAGCTGAGTTCACCAACGTATCCCGCGGCCAGGCCGGTGATACCGACGAACAGGATGAGCGTCAGCCGGCCGCGAGCAGGCATGGACCGCATGCAGAGCCCGGCGAGGCCGGCGGCGGCAACCAGACCGGTGGCGACAACTGCTGCGGGCTGGGTGACCAGGACGGCGCCGGCAATGCGTTCGGGGGAGACGAACGGGGTCCAACTGTCTGTGCCGCGAAGTATCTCGGCCAGCGACGCCCACTGTGTGGTGACACCGGCGGACTCGATGTAGTCGAGGAACGGTGGGCTGATCTTGCCGAGCAGCAGTAGCGGCACGATCCACCAGAGTGTGCCGAGAGCGACGAACAGCGCCCACCACCCGGTGAACGTCAGCCATGTTCGGTTGGGTTTGTGCGAGAGCCACCAGATGATCGCGACCAGGCAGGCCGCGGCAGTGGCGACGGCATTGATCGAACCCATGAGCGCGACGGCAAGCGCGGATTGTGCGGCTAACCGCCTCAACCCCCGTGAGTGGTCAGGGAGTCCAGGGACTCCTTTTCCACGCACAGGGCCGAAGGCCAAAACCACCGGCAACAACACCCACGGCGCCAACATCATCGGAAGGGTTTCCGAGGAAATCGAACCGAGCGTGGTCAGCACGCGGGGAGAGAGAACAAAGGCAACCGCTGCGATGACGCGTGAACTACGGCTACCGATACCGAGTGCCTCGGCAACGCGGATGATGCCCCAGAAACCCGCGATCAGAAGCAGCGCCCACCAGATGCGCTGGGTGACCCACGGCGGAACGTTCGCCAACTCGCCGAGCGCGAAGAACGGCCCGTGCGGAAAGAAATATCCGTAGGCCTGGTTTTGAACCTGGCCGAGCGGGGCCTGACTACTCCACTGATGCGACGCGCGTTCGAGAAAACCGAACGGATTCTGCGTCAGGTCGTACTTGGTGTCAGCGGTGATCAGACCCGGCGATTGCAGAAAAGTGAGAAGAAACGCTACGACGGAGGCTCCGAACAGCCACCGCTTCGACAGGGGCTCTGCCGACGGGGCGGTGTCTACCGAAGACACCGCTGCGTCGGCGGAAGAACGGGAACTCGCGAGGCCTGCGCTCTCAGCGGCTGCCGTACTCAACCTGGTTCAGCACGGAAGAATCTGCGTTTCCGCTGCGGTCGATCTCGGGACGAGTGTTGTCCGACGCGGCGGCCGTGACACCGAAGATGACGCCGGCACCCAGAACGGCGCCGATGACAGCGCTGGCCACACCGGGGACAAGGAACTTCGTCATCGCGGATCTCCCAATTGGTCGTTAGTCGGTCGTTCGCGGTCGGACGGACTTACCGGCCCGTACGAACTGCTCGGGTCAAGGTATCACCCGCACTCGAGAATCCGGACGATTACCCTCGTGACGTGCTGGTCAGTCGAGGGTTTCGGCACCAAGCGCGGTCAACAGAGTGCGCAGTTTCGTGGACGTCTCGTCGAGTTCGTCCTGCGGATCCGATTCGGCGACAATTCCACCACCCGCGCTGGCCCAGGCAGTGAAGCCGTCTGCACCGATCTCGGCGCAGCGGATGGCAACCACCCAATCGCCGTCACCGGCCTCGTCGCACCATCCCACGGCGCCGCCGTAGAAACGGCGCGGCTCCTCGGTCTCGCGGATGACTTTCAGTGCCGCGTCAGTGGGTGTTCCGCACAGCGCGGGCGTCGGATGCAGCGCGATGGCGAGGTCGAGCGCAGTGGTGTCGTTTCGCAGTGTGCCGCGGATCGGGCTGGCCAAGTGCCAGACCTCGTGAGTATTGGTCAGTTCGGGAGTTGCCGGCACCGACAGATCACTGCACATCGGTTGCAGGACCTCGCGGATCCACGACGTCACGAAGGCGTGCTCGGCCAGATTCTTCGTCGAATGCAGAAGGCTTTCGCCTGCCTCGCGGTCTTGATCGGCGTCGGCGGATCGCTTGGTGGTCCCGGCCAACGGGCGACACGTCACGACGCGCCCGCGTCGACTGACCAATACTTCGGGCGTCGCGCCGACCAGGCTGCGGCCCTCGAATTCGGCTCCCGCAGCAGAGAGGTCGACGGCAAAGGTGTTGGCGACGGGATTGAGCGCCGCCATGCGTGCGGCGAGCGCGGTTGGGGAGATCGGGGTCTGCGTGCGAAGTTCCACAGTGCGAGCCGCGACAACCTTGTCGATCTCTCCACTGCGGAGGCGTCCGATCAACTTTTCCACTCGACGAAGATGCTCCGACGACGACGGGATCTCCCGGTCAACCCGGGTCGTGGGCAGGGCCTGGGGATCGCGCGGTTGCCACGGCCGCGACGCGATCGTCGCCTCGGCAGCTTCGTACAACGCCGTTGCGGCAGCGGGGTCGAAGGGGAGAGCTCCGACGATCAGCTTTGTCGTACCTGCCGACAGAGCGTGGGTGGCCGCGTCGGAGCTGTCGAAGCTGCGTCGTACGCCGCGGGTGACCACGCTGTGATCGGGGCGCGAGAGAACAAAACCGTCCATGGTGCTTTCGACACTAGTCGGCCACGGATCAGGAATGCGCGAAGGTCACTTCCCCGGAGGGACGATCAACACCGGCCGATGACTGTGACGCAGAACATGATCCGCGACGCTGCTCTGCAGTAGCGACCGCAAACCCGTAGTGCCACGGGTGCCGGTCACGATGATGTCGACGTCCAATTCGTCTGCGGTTTCGCAGATTGCAGACCAGATCGCGGATCGGCACTCGGCGCTTCTGCCTTCGACGGTCAGGCCTGCGGCCTCGGCCAGTGCGACGCCCTCGGCGAGGGTGACTTTGGCGTCGGTGTACGCGATGTCCTCGACGTCGTCGTCGGGAACCCACTCCGGTTGCATCACCCCGGACAGGCCGGACATGCGAGCGGCCTGGCGAACCATGGGCTCCCAGGCAGTGACGAGAACAGCACGATTGGCGGAGAGGAAACGCCCCGCATAGTCGACTGCACGCTTGGCGTTGTCGGAACCGTCGTACGCGATGAGCATCAGACCTTGTGGCATCACGACCTCCTCGTCAGCGGGGGAATCGGTTCTCTTCCAGGCTACCGTCCCGATGTGCCCGTGAGGGAGTGTATGGGTACCGGGTCCGTTACGGTCGAGGTATGCGGATCAAGTTTCTGAAGGCTGCGACGACCATTGCTTTGTGCGGAGGGTTGGTTGCGGGATGCTCGGGCGAAAACGGGACCGCCGATCCGGTTTCGAGCGCCCCGACCAGCACCACCTCCGAGATCACGTCGACGCCTGCGGCATCGAGCTCCGCACCCGTCGCCGCGTCGTGCGGTAGTGACCTTCTAGCCTCGCTGTCCTTGCGTCAGAAACTTGCCCAGCTGCTCAACGTCGGCGTCACCGGGACCGACGACGCGTTGTCGATAGTGCAGAACGAGGAGATCGGCGGCATATTCGTCGGAAGTTGGACCGATCAGTCGATGCTCACCAATCGCGAAGTGCCGCAGGTTGCTTCGGCGTCGAAGTTGCCGTTGATGGTGACGATCGACGAAGAAGGTGGACGGGTTTCGCGCGTCGCGGACATCCTCGGGCCCGATCCGTCGGCCAGGGAAACGGCGCAGACCATGACAGTGGAACAGACGTACCAGATGGCACTCGAGCGTGGACGCGGTTTGAAGGATCTCGGGATCACCGTCAACTACGCCCCCGACGTCGACGTCAGCAGCCAACCCGACGACTCCGTGATCGGTGACCGCTCGTACTCCGACGACCCCCAGACCGTGGTTGCGTACGCCGGTGCGTACGCGCAGGGTATGCGCGACGCCGGAATCTTCCCGGTGATCAAGCACTTTCCCGGGCATGGCAGCGCGTCGGGAGACTCGCACCGGGGTGAAGTGACAACGCCGCCCTTGCAGGATCTGATCGCGTCGGACTTGATTCCCTTTCGTGAGCTGTCGGGAACCGGAGTAGGCGTCATGATGGGGCACCTCGAGGTTCCCGGTCTGACCGAGCCCGGTACCCCTGCCAGCATCAGCCCCGCCGCCGTTGCGTTGCTTCGCGACGGAGTGGGTTACGGCGCAGCGCCGTTCACCGGCCCGGTATTCACCGACGACCTCAGCGGCATGCAGGCGATCACCGACCGATACGATATTGCCGACGCGGTTCAGGCTGCGCTGGTGGCAGGAGTCGATCAGGCACTGTGGCTGACCACCGATGACGTTCCACGGGTGCTCGACCATCTCGAGCAGGCCGTCGCGTCGGGTGAGCTTCCGCAGGCACGGGTCGATCAGGCCGTCGTCACAGTTGCCACCGCCAAAGGTGCCGTGACCTGCTGAGTCGAAGTCAGGATTCGACGCACAATCTTACCGTAGAGTAAGATCGACATTTACCCTGTGGTTGGAGGAAGCATGGCCGGCGGTACCAAGCGACTGCCACGCGCAGTGCGTGAGCAGCAGATGCTCGACGCGGCTGTGGACGTGTTCTCCGACAGGGGGTTTCACGAAACTTCGATGGACACCATCGCGGCCAAGGCCGAGATCTCGAAGCCGATGCTGTACCTGTACTACGGCTCGAAGGAAGAGTTGTTCGCGGCGTGCATTCATCGTGAAGGGCTCCGCTTCCTCGAAGCGCTCGCCCCGGCGGGCGCGCCGAACCTGACTCCGCGTGAACAATTGCGCGCCGCTCTCGAGGGCTTCCTCGGGTTCGTGGGCGCAAACCGCAAGTCGTGGATGGTGCTCTACCGTCAGGCCGTCGGGCAGCAGGCTTTTGCGGGCACCGTGCAGTCCAGTCGCGATCGGTTGATCGAGTTGACCGCGCATCTGCTCGAGTCCAGCACCAAGGATCCTGATGCCGCGCACGATTACGGGATCATTGCCATCGCGCTCGTCGGCGCCGGTGAGGCAGTAGCCGACCGGGTCGCGGGTGGGGAAATCGAAGTGGATGCCGCAGCGGATCTACTCGAATCCCTCGCGTGGCGCGGTCTGTCGGGCAAGAAGAAGTCCGAATAGCCACCCAGTCACATCGCGTGAACGTATCGCTCCCCTTGTTGAACAAGGGGAGCGATACGTTCACACTGTCGGGGCGGGGTCGGAAACGCACCAGCCCAAACCCGGTTAAGGTCAGCGCAGCGTCGCAGTGACGTGCGGGTAACCCTTCTTCGGGTGACGCAGTGACAGATCCCAGCCGTCGTCGGTGCGATCAGCGTAGGCATTCAGCGTCGCCGGTAGCAGAATCGGCTTGCCGAAACGCACGCTGTAGGTGACCTTGTCCGCGACGGACCCCTCGACAGTCCGCAGAACTGCCGCGGCACTCCACATTCCGTGAGCAATGGTCTTCGGGAAACCGAAAGCCTTCGCGCCCAGAGACGAGACGTGAATCGGATTGCGGTCGCCGGAGACAGCGGCGTACTTGCTGATCGTGGTCTGGTCGACGCGGATGGTGCTCATCGGCATCGGCGGGACCTCGTCGGCCTTGGGCTCCGGACCGGGCTGGCCGGACAGGGAGGTCTTCTGCTGGTTCAGGAAGCTCGAGGTCTGTCGCCAGACCAGTTCCCGTCCCACCCGAATTTCGGTGACCACGTCGATCAGCAGGCCCTTGCGGTGCTCACGCAGGTTCTCGGCATGCACCGAGAGGTCCAGCGGTTCGCTGACGGAGATGGGCCGCAGTGATTCGATGACGTTCTCGGCGTGAACGGAGCCGACGGCGGCGAAGGGGAAGTCCTTCGACACCATCAGCTTCATCACGGTCGGGAAGGCCAAGGTGAAGGGGTACGTGATCGGCAGAGTGTCGCCGAACCGCAGTCCGGTCACGCGGCAGTACGCCGCCAGATTGTCGGTGTCGACCTTCAATCCGGTGAGGGTGAAGGTCTGCTGTGGCACCGAGCGCGAGTTGGACTTGTTCCACGGCAACAATCCCAGTACTGCGCGGGAGTAGATGTCGAGGGTCTTCGGCTGCTCGGTGAGCGCGACAGTCTTTGTTGCCATCATGCGCCCAGGAGGCTCTGGCCGCAGACGCGAACGACCTGTCCCGTAACGGCATTGGAGGCCGGGCTGGCGAAGTATGCGACGGTCTCGGCGACGTCGACGGTCTCGCCGCCCTGCAGGAGCGAGCTCATGCGGCGGCCGGCTTCGCGGGTGGCGAAGGGGATGGCTGCGGTCATGGCGGTCTCGATGAAGCCCGGTGCGACGGCGTTGATGGTGATGTTCTTCTTCGCCAGGACGGGAGCTTCGGCGTGTACGAGACCGATGACGCCGGCCTTGGAGGTGCCGTAGTTGGTCTGGCCGCGGTTGCCCGCGATGCCGGCGATGGAGGAGACGTCGACGACGCGGCCGCCTTCCTTGAGAGCGCCCTTCTCGACGAGGTGCTCGGTGATCTTCTGCGGTGCAAGAAGATTGACGTTCATGACCATGTTCCAACGGCCCTCGTCCATGTTGGCGAGGGTCTTGTCGCGGGTGATGCCGGCGTTGTGGACGATGATGTCCGCTCCGCCGTGACGCTCGAGGAGGTGAGCTGCGAGGACCTCGGCTGCGTCGGCTGCCGTGACGTCGAGGGCGAGGGACGTGCCGCCGACCTTGTTCGCGGTCTCGGACAGCGCTTCGCCGGCGGCCGGGATGTCAGCGCAGACGACGTGCGCGCCGTCGCGGGCCAGGACCTCGGCGATGGTGGCGCCGATACCGCGGGCTGCGCCGGTGACGACGGCAACCTTGCCTTCGAGCGGCTTGTCCCAGCTTGCGGGCGCGACGGAATCTTCAGCGCCGACGACGATGACCTGGCCGTCGACGAAGGCGGACTTTGCCGAAAGGAGAAAGCGCAGAGTCGATTCCACGCCGGAGAGTCCGGTGGATGCCTTGGGGGAGACGTAGACCAGCTGAGCGGTGGAGCCGCGCTTGATCTCCTTGCCGACGCTGCGGGTGAAGCCTTCCAGAGCGCGCTGCGCGACATGCTCGTCGACGCTCGACGTTTCTTCCGGCGTCGTGCCGAGAACGACGACGCGAGCCGACGGTGCGAGGTTGCGGATTACGGGCTGGAAGAACTCGAACAGCTGCTCGAGTTCGCTGACCTGAGTGATTCCGGTGGCGTCGAACACGAGTCCACCGAAGCTGCTGTCGTGTGCCTGAGCCGCCGGGTAGTCGGAGAGCAGTGCGCGAAGTGGTTCTGCGAGTCGACCCTTGCCGCCGATGAGGACAGGTCCGGCGAGTGCGGGTTCCCCTGCTTTGTAGCGACGCAGGTTCTCGGGCCTGGGCAGGCCGGCCTTCGACGCGATGAATGCGCCGGGGGCGGACGAGAGGAACTGTGAATAGAGGTCGGGAGCTCCCTTGCTGGCTGCCACGGTCCTACCTTCTGTTGTGTTTCGGGTTGTCTCTCACCGGGCAATCGAAAGAATGCGGCGATAGACAAGTAACTTACTACTGAGTAAGAATAGTCTTCAACAGGTAATCGCACCATCCTTGGAGACGCAAGTGACAAGCAAAGCCCGTTCAAATGCAAAGCCCGCCGCACCGCGCACTGCACCGGCCGCAGCCGCTGCAAATTCTGCAGGTCAGCGCCGTCCGGTTGCGATCGTCGGCGGAAATCGCATTCCGTTCGCACGCTCGGACAAGGCGTACGCACAGGCGTCCAACCAGGACATGTTCACTGCGACGCTCGACGGTCTGGTGAGCCGATTCAATCTGCAGGGCGAGAAGCTCGGCATGGTCGTCGGCGGTGCGGTGCTCAAGCACAGCCGTGATTTCAATCTCATTCGCGAGTCCGTTCTCGGCAGCGCGCTGAGCCCGTACACGTCGGCGTACGACCTTCAGCAGGCGTGTGGCACGGGACTGCAGTCGATCATCGCCGTCGGCGACGCCATTTCGGCCGGCCGCATCGATTCGGGCATCGGCGGCGGCACGGACACCACGTCCGACGCCCCGATCGGCGTCAACGATCAGGCGCGCGAGTTCCTGCTCTCCCTCAATCGCGCGAAGTCCACGGGCGACCGCATCAAGCTGCTCGGCAACGTCCGTGCGGGCATGCTCGGCCTCGAAATTCCGCGCAACGGCGAGCCTCGCACCGGCAAGTCGATGGGTGACCACGCTGCGATCACTGCCAAGGAATTCGGCATCAAGCGCGAGGACCAGGACGAACTTGCCGCTGCCAGCCACAAGAACATGGCAGCTGCCTACGACCGCGGTTTCTTCGACGACCTCGTCACCCCGTTCCTCGGCCTGACCCGCGACGACAACCTCCGTCCCGGTTCGACCGTCGAGAAGCTGTCGACGCTCAAGCCCGTCTTCGGTACCAAGCTCGGCGACGCGACGATGACGGCAGGCAACTCGACGCCGCTCACCGACGGCGCTTCTGCAGTGCTCCTCTCCACCGACGAGTGGGCAGCCGAGCGCAATCTTCCGGTTCTGGCGCACCTCGTCGATTCCGAAACCGCTGCCGTCGACTACGTCCACGGCAAAGACGGGTTGCTCATGGCTCCCACGTACGCGATCCCGCGTTTGCTGGCCCGCAACGGTCTGACCTTGCAGGACTTCGATTACTACGAGATCCACGAAGCCTTCGCTTCGGTGGTTCTCGCAACCCTGCAGGCCTTCGAGTCGGACGAGTACTGCAAGGAACGCCTCGGCCTCGACGGCGCATTGGGATCGATCGACCGAAGCAAGCTCAATGTCAACGGATCGTCCTTGGCTGCAGGTCACCCGTTCGCGGCGACCGGCGGACGTATTGTGGCTTCCCTCGCAAAGATGCTCGCGGAGAAGGGTTCGGGCCGCGGCCTGATCTCGATCTGTGCGGCCGGTGGCCAGGGTGTCACGGCGATCATCGAGCGGTAACCGCTCCACAATCTCCCCATGCGACTGAAAACTGCGCTCACCTGCAGTGATCGTCGCGAGGGGATGCGTAATCGGGGATCCGGCCACGAGGGGTGGCCGGATCCCCGAACTCTTTGCAAACTTTTTCGCGCAGGCGTGTAACGCTGCAGAATAGCTACCGATATTCATGACAGCCCCGTGTTGCTGCCTGACCCCCGACCTGGCAGCAGCGCGGGGCTCTCGTATGTCCGGATATCCTGTATTGAGTTGTCGGTGAGCGCCGCAGCGACGGTTGATGCAGCGAGGAGCCAACAGGTGAGTGACGAAGAGGGTCCGTCCGTCGAGAAGACGAACAGCGAGGACTCGTCCCTCCCGGAACAGGAACTCGAGTCGGTCGAGGAACCTCAGGCGGTCGAAGAGACCGAGTCGGTCGAGGAACCCCAGCCGGTCGAGGAACCCGAGGCCCCTGAGGACACCGAGGCCGTTGTCGAGGCTGAATCAGTAGAACCTGAACCAGCCGAAGCACCAAGGCCTGTCGACGAAGAAGCAAGCGATTCCACGGAAGCGACAGTCGACGAATCGGCAAACGAGGTCACCACCGTCATCCCTGTCGTCCCCGCGGAGGACGCACCGCCGACGGAAGTAGTCAACTCGGCTCCGGCGACAGAAGCCTTCGACGAGCAGACAGAGCAGTTCGAGCCCCCGGCAGTGGTGGTTCCCCCGAAGCCGCCGCGTCCCGAGTTCGTGCAGCAGTACGACACCCAGCAACTCGAACCCATCCAGCAGCAGTACGAGCCTGTTGTCCGAGAAGCAGAGGTAGTTGCACCCCCGGCGCCGCAACAACCGGTGGCGCCCGCTTCGCAGTCTTCCCGCAAGTGGGTCAAACCGGCGATAGCAGTCGGCGCCATCTTTGCCGTCGCAGCGATTGCCTACGGAGTGGACATCTTCACCTCGTCCGGGAAGACACCACGCGGCACTCAGGTCGCCGGGGTGGACATCGGTGATCTCACGCCCGCCGACGCGGAAGCCACGCTGCGCGCCCAACTCGGCCCGAGGCTCGTCGAACCGGTAGCGGTACATGCAGGCGGCGTCGACTCCGAGATCGTTCCCGCGTCTGCGGGTGTGGACGTCGACTGGTCGGCGACGCTGTCGGGCGTGAACGCTCAGCCCATCAACCCGATCACCCGTATCACGTCGTTCTTCGGCTCCCGCGAGGTGCCCGTGGTGTCGGCAATCGACCAGGGTGCGTTGGATGCGTCGATGGCGCAGCTCGCGGCGAACAGCGATCGTGCGCCCGTCGAAGGTGCAGTCGTGTTCGAGAACGGGAAGGCGACTGGTGTTTCGCCCGCTGCCGGTCAGGCGCTCGAAACGCAGCAGGCGGGTTCGACCTTCGCCGCTGAATGGTCCGATGGTGGCGTCGTCGATCTTCCGGTCGACGAGGTTCCGGTGACGGTCACTCAGGCCGGTGTCGATCGTGCGCTGCAGGAGATCGCTATTCCAGCTGTCTCGGGTGACGTAGTGGTCAACGGCCGTGACGGCAAGGTCGCGACACTCGGCGTCGATCAGATCGGCGAGGTTCTGACCTTCACACCCGACGGCTCGGGTGGGCTGACTCCGCAGTACAACACGGATGCTGCGATCAAGATTCTGACTCCGCAGTTGGCGTCGACGGAAGTACAACCCAAGGACGCGTCGTTCACCTTCGCCGGTGGCAAACCGTCGGTTGTGCCCGGTGTCGTCGGTGATCTGATCAACTGGCCGGACACGGTCAAGGAACTTCCGGTTCTGTTGGGCAGCACGGCTTCTCGGGCAACGCCCGCCGTGTACGGACCGGTCCCGCCGGCGTTGACCACCGAAGCCGCGGAGGCCCTCGGCATCAACGAGGTGATCGGCGAATTCACTACCGGTGGTTTCGAATACGCGTCTGGTGTGAACATCGGCCTGGCCGCGTCGGAGATCGACGGGGCCGTGATCAAGCCCGGTGACACGTTCTCGCTCAACGAGTACACGGGCCCGCGCGGTGCGGCGCAGGGATACATCGAGTCGGGGATCATCAACAACGGTCGCCCGGACAAGGCTGTCGGCGGCGGTATCAGCCAGCTCGCGACGACGCTCTACAACGCGACGTATTTCGCAGGTATGGAGGACGTCGCGCACACCGAGCACAGTTACTACATCTCGCGGTACCCCGAGGCTCGTGAGGCGACCATCTTCGATGGTGCGATCGACCTGCAGTTCCGTAATCCGGCGAAGACCGGCGTGATGATCGAGACGATTGCGACGTCGTCGAACATCACCGTTCGGATCTGGGGAACCAAAACTGTCGATGTCACGTCGACGACCGGCCCGCGGACGTCGCCGACGTCGCCGAACACCGTGACCTTGCCGGAGGGGCCTGGCTGTGTGGCTTCGAGCGGTGCGCCCGGGTTCACGGTCAGCGACACTCGCGTGATCACCGACCACGCGAGTGGCGCCGAGATTTCCTCGAACACCCGAACCGTCAAGTACGACCCGGTGCCGATCGTGAAGTGCGAGTAGGGAACTACTTGCCGACGAGTGGGCCGAGGGTGCGGCCCGCGAGGTCGACGATGCCTGGCTCTTCGCCGTTGGTGATCAGGTTGATCACGACGCCGTCGATGCCGTGGTCGAGGATGCGCGTCTGAACCTGCTCGGCGACGTCGTCCGGGCTGCCGACGAAATGGCGTTCGGTGGCCTTGGCGACCACGTCTTCCGGCGCCGTGGTGATGTCGAGGCCACGCTCCGCGAGAAACGTTCGCTGATGGGCGCGAGCCTTGTCGCCGTCCTCGTCGATCATCATGAACGTGAGGAAGCTGGTCTCGAGGGTTGCGGGATCGCGACCGGCTTCGTCGCAGCGTGCCGCAAGTGCTTCCATCTTGCGCGGCAGTTCCGACGGGTCGCAGATGATGTTGAGGTGATCCGCGAAGCGAGCGGCGAGGCCGAACGTCTTTTTCTCACCGCCACCGCCGAGCAGGATCGGCAGGTCGTCGCGGACGCGAGGCTCGTTGATGGCGTCCTTGACGTGGTACCACTTGCCGTCGAAGGTGGGGCGATCACCGCGGAGCATCGGCGCGATGATCTGCAGTGCTTCGTCGAGTTTCTGGAAGCGCTCGGTGAACGTTCCGAACTCGTATCCGAACGAATTGTGTTCGAGTTCGAACCAACCGGCGCCGATGCCCAGGATGGCCCGACCGCCGCTCACCACGTCGAGGGTGGTGACGGTCTTGGCGAGCATGGGCGGATTGCGGTAGGTGTTTCCCGTGACCAGTGCAGACAA
Organism: Rhodococcus sp. no. 34; assembly: GCF_054589475.1. NCBI lineage: Bacteria > Bacillati > Actinomycetota > Actinomycetes > Mycobacteriales > Nocardiaceae > Rhodococcus > Rhodococcus sp. no. 34. The sequence goes on along the minus strand of NZ_BAAILK010000026.1, from coordinate 100,006 downwards.
CTGGATGGTCTCGGTGGCCGTCGCCAGCGCGGAGAGCGCCGAGTAGGCCTCGAGCATCGGGGCGTCCGGCGCTCCGATTCCGGGGAGTTGGTAGAAGTGATCCATCACGAATGCAGTGTCGAAGCCTGCGGCTTCGGCTTCGCGGGCCTGCGCTATGACGGTGGGGAAGAGGTCCTTGACCGGACCGCCGTAGCTGAAGTTGGGCATCTGGTATCCGAGGCGAGTGCTCACCGTTTCGACGTTACTCGCGATCGGTTGACCTGGCACGATTTTACCAACTCTATGGATTCCGTTGTGCTGGGCAGACTTCCGGAAGTCAGAGAAGTTCTTCGGCCGCTTCGCGTCGCTTGGCTCGCTGCTGGTGAAGCTTGACTGCCGCGATTGCGATGCCGCCACCGACAATTCCGCCGACGAGAGCGCCGACCCAGGTAGACGATTCTTCGTAGGAATCGAATTTGAGACGCGCCATGATGCCGACTGCGGCGACGAGGTACAGCGCGATGCCGATCACGACCCGGGGGCGGTTGTAGTTGGACAATACGTAGACATCGACGTCGCACCGAAGTGCATAGATGATCGTGATCAACGAGCCGAACAACGCAACGATCAGCAGGGCGAGCGAGATCCACGCCCCTGTTCGGCCGGCGACCCAGGGCAGAATCGCCGAGCTGACGAATACTGCCCAGAAGACACTCTGGAGTCCCACCGCCGAGGCTTCGTTCCAGACGTCGCGCTGACGCTCGTCCTTGTAGAAGTCGTCGTCCAGATCTCCGACGAACCGCATTGCCTTCATCATGGTGCTCATGCCGTCTCCTCTGGAATTTCTGTGGTGAGTTCCGATTCGGGTAAGGGGAAGAGCGCTTCGACGGTGGTCCCCAGCGCCAGGGCCAGGCGAAGTGCCAGGTAGACACTCGGTGCATAGTCACCGCGTTCGACGGAGACGATGCTCTGTCTGCTCACCTGACCTGCCGTGGCCAGTTGCGCCTGGGTGAGGCCGGCGAGGCGTCGGTGCTCCCGCACGTTGTTGTCGCCGGCCTTTCCAGTCATGCAAAAAGTAAAGAATACTTGTCACTAGATGTCAAGTTTGCTTGTCATATGAGAGGCTGAAGAGCATGCGTGAACGATTTCTCGAGATCGCCTTGGCCAATCCGGTGGTCGCAACGATCGTGGATCGTGCGCCGAAGCTGGGATTGCCGGAGTGGTACCTGACGGCGGGTGGGCTCTTCCAAACCGTCTGGAATCACATCGACGGCCGTGATCTCGGCGCCGGAATCAAGGACTACGACCTGTTCTACTTCGACGCCGGCGATCTGAGCTACGACGCGGAGGACCGTGTGATTCGTTCGGCGGCAGAACTGTTCGCCGATGTGGATGCCGATGTCGAAGTACGCAACGAAGCCCGCGTGCACCTGTGGTACGAGCAGCATTTCGGGATTCCCGGCGTTCCGTTCACCAGTTGCCGCGACGCTGTCGACCACTTCGCTTCCACAACTTGCTGTTTCGGGATCACCAAGGGATCGGATGGGACCTTGGACGTGTATGCCCCGCATGGATACGACGATCTTTTCGACATGATCGTCCGCCCCAACCCGGTGCTGGCGCCGCGAGAGGTTTACGAGGCCAAGGCGGCACGGTGGCGCAGGGAATGGCCTGCACTGACCGTGGAGCCTTGGCCTGAGACCTAAACCTAGACCTCGATCGGCGGATGCAACCTGTCCACGGTCCATTGCCGATTTCGGCGTGCAGCAAGTGAACTGGCGCCGAGTGAGGCGACGAGAAGGCCGCCGAGGACGGCGATCGAGACCCACAGTCTCGAGTCGATACCGCCGACGGTGAGTTGTCGTAGCCCGTTCACCGCGTAGGTCATCGGGTCGAACGGGTGGATGATCTGGAACGGTTTCGCGGTGGTTTCGACGGGATAGATGCCGCCGGCCGAAACCAGTTGCAGCATCAGGAACGCCAGGGTGATGACGCGTCCGACGGAGACTCCGAAGATGGCGTTGAATGCCTGGATCAACGCCATGTAGGTGGCGGTGATGAGCATCAGGAACCCGACGGTACCGAGGGCATGCGTGGGGTGCAGACCGACGGCGAAGTGCACGACCAGGTACATCACGATCACCTGGCAGATGCCGATGAGCAATGCCGGCCAGTACGAGGCGAGGACCACTCGCAGCGCGCCGAGTCCGTTTGCGATGGGCCGGTTCTGGAGCGGCTTGAGCAGCATCCAGGTGATGATGCCGCCCACGAACAGCGCGAGGGGCAGGAAGAACGGAGCAAAACCGGTACCGAACGTGCTTGCCCGGTTCTCGTACGTCTCCTGTAGTTCGACCGGGCTGGATAGGGTTTGAGCGGTTGCGGTTCGCTGCTGATCGCTCCAACTGGGGACCTGACCGGCGCCCTCGGTGAGTTTGGTCGCGAGTTCGGCAGACCCGGCACGGAGTTGCTCGGTGCCGTCTGCGAGTTTGGCTGCACCATCGGAGAGTTGAACGCTTCCGTCGGTGAGTTGAACCAGTCCACTACTGAGGGTTTGAGCGCCGTCGTTGACTTGCTGACCGCCGTCACGCAGCTGTACCAGGCCGTTGCGGAGTTCACCACCGCCGTTGGCCGCGGCGCTGAGCCCGGCTCGGAAGGTGCTCGACGGATCGTCGAGTTGGTAGGCGAGTTGTTGTGCACCGCTCTTGAGTTCGCCCAGTTGGCCCATGGTCGCTTCACCGAAACCCTGAGTGCGCAGTATGTCCTGGGCAGGCGCGAGGGCATTGGCGATCTGTTGGCTGACGGGATCCGGGTTAAGTCGAAGGCTGGCCACTGCCTGCCCGACCAGCTGTGCGACGTCTGCTTGTGTGTTCCCGAGGACACTCAGTTGGTCGACGACCTGGGTGACGCCACCACTGAGTTGGCTTGCGCCGTCGCCAAGTTGGACGGCTCCGAGATCGAGCTGCCCCAGACCGTCGGTCAGTGCGAGGACGCCGTCCGTGGCGGTGTTGATGCCAGTCGAGAGTTGCGCTGTACCGCCGGCAAGAGTGGCTGCACCGTCACGTGCGGTAACCATGTTGTCGGCCAGAGTTTTCGAGCCCGACGCCAATTCGCCGGCTCCGGCGTTGGCAGTGTTCACTCCGGCCGAGAGCTGGAGCGCTCCGTCGGCGGCCTGCTTCAAACCAGCACCCGCATCGGTCAATCCGACCAGAACTGTCTCGACGGACTGCGCGCCGATCTTGTCGCTGACCTGACTGAGGACCTGCTGGGCGGCGTTTTGGCCGATGATGGTGCCGAGGTAGTTGTTGACGTCGTTGAAGGTGAACTGCAACTGAGCTTTGTGGGGGTCCTTGGTCGTCGGGGAGGCGACGGCCTCGCTGAAATTCTCAGGCAATGTGAGAGAGAAGTAGTACGTGCCGTCCGAGACTCCCTGAGCGGCTTCCTGCTGCGAGACCAGGTGGAGATCGAGCTCACCGGAATCGAGCAGCGCTTGGCTTACCTCGTCGCCCGCGTTGAGCTCCTGACCCTGCACCATCGCGCCGCGGTCGGTGTTGACCAGCGCGACGGGGACCTTGTTGACCTCACCGAACGGATTCCAGAACGCCCACAGGTACATCGCGCCGTACAGCAGTGGCATCAAGATGATGGTGACGAGTGCGATCCTGGGCATCGCGCCGCGGGAGAACCGCTTGAGTTCGGTTCCGAGAGACATTCCAGCGAGCATCGCGGTTACCTCGCCCCTTCTTGGTCGGGATTGGTGACTTCTTGGAGCAGGGTGACGGCATCGATGGGTGATCCGTCTGGCAGCGGGTTGACGGTCGACGCGATGATGGTCTGGTAGCTCCCCATCTCGACGAGTCGCTCGACGAGGTATGCGCGTTCGGAGTCGCGCCGCACTTGTTCGAGATCGTCGACGACAAGCAGGGCCGGCTTTTTCGTGTTCGCGACGGCGATACGCAGCAGGATCGCCTCGAGTTCCCCGAGATCGCTGACGTACCGGCCGAGCGCAGGTAACGGATGATCGCCGAAGACGGGAGCGCACACCGCTTCGAGTTCGCGGTCTCCGGCGCGTCCGATGAGCTTGTACCAGGGCGCATCCCAGCGAATTTGTTCGGTGATCAGATCGCGGACGGTGACGGATTCGGCAAGCTCGTCGATGTCCTCGAACCCGGCGACCCCGGCGATCTCGAAGATCTCGCGGGGACGCGTTCGACCGAAGACGGACAGTGAGCCGGAACTGGCTTTCATTCGTCCGCTGAGTGTCAGAAGTAAGGACGTACGTCCTGAACCGGCCGAGCCTTCGAGGATGGTCACACCGCCCGCACGAATCTCGAGATTGACGGGTCCGAACACCGGCCCCCATGGGCCGTCGAGCGCCAAGTCCGTGGCGGTCAATGCCAGGTCAGGGGCGTAATCGGGTTGTGCGTGCTCTGGTGCGACCACGATGATCACCTGTCTGTTGATCTACTCGGCCTGCGAAAGAACCGAGTGCTGGTTCAGTGGACGTTCGTGCTCACCCAATCACATCGGTAGCGGGCGAGCGGTCCCATGAATGGGATGTGTCGGACACGTTCGACAACTTGAAGACCGAACGGTATGTATTCTGTTGGAAACGGAACGGGGGAGTCGAGGTGCCGGTTCGTAGGCGCGGTATGTGCGCGGTGCTGGTCATGGCCACCCTGTCGGTTGTCTCCTGTGCCGGTGAGCGCGAGTCGCCCCCGTTCGTGTCGAGCGAGAGGCTTTTCGAGTTCACCGGTCGCAATGTCGGACCCGTGACCGTTCCGCCCTTGCCTTCCGATCGGCACGAGTCCGAAGCAGCGCCGTACGGAGCCATCACCCTGTCCGGTGGGTGGAGCGGCGCAGCCAATGTCTCGCTGCCCGGATCCGTCACGTGTTTCGAGCACAACTGGGCGGATTCGCTGCCCGCCGGTCACCGCCAGTGGGCCTACGAGGTGCACACCAGTTCCTTTTACGAGTACGACGGCGGCGGCGAATATCCGGGGCGTGATTTCCAGTTGCAGGTCTACGTGAACGAAAAACCGGAACCAGGTCAGTCCGGGGCGACGATGATGTTCTCGGATCAGAGCGGACAGTTCGTGTCCTTCGGTGGCGGCGTCGACAATTCCATCGAAATCGTCAGTTCTCCGGACCGCAGGCGCGTGGCGCTTTCCCTGGTGGGAACGGCGGCACGGCCCGGCGAACAACCGACGACGTCCGTACTGTCCGCACAGATCAGTTGCCCGACCGTCGAGCGCAGATGACCTCGGATTCCATGGACTGCTGAGCATGAAAATGCCGGCCCCGAAACGTTCTCGGGACCGGCACTTTTCATGAATCAGGAACGAATCAGAATGCTGCTTCGTCGATCTCCATGATGTCGTTCTCGGTGTTCGCGATGATCTCGCGTGAAGCGGTGAGCTCGGGCAGGACGTTCTTGGCGAAGAAGGAAGCGATGGCGACCTTGCCCTCGTAGAAGCCCTTGTCCTTGTCGGAAGCGCCGTTGTCGAGTGCTGCGAGAGCGATCTCGGACTGGCGGAGCAGCTGCCAGCCGATGAGCAGGTCGCCGACGGACATCAGGAAGCGGACGGAGCCGAGGCCGACCTTGTACAGCTCGGTGGGCTGCTCCTGAGCTCCCATGAGGAAGCCGGTGAGCGTGGCGGCCATGGCCTGGACGTCTTCGAGTGCGGTGGCGAGCAGTGCGCGCTCCGCCTTCAGACGACCGTTGCCGGCTTCGCTGTCGATGAAGGTCTTGATCTGTCCGGCAACGTGAGCGAGCGCGACGCCGCGGTCACGAGCGATCTTGCGGAAGAAGAAGTCCTGAGCCTGGATGGCCGTCGTGCCTTCGTACAGCGAGTCGATCTTGGAGTCGCGGATGTACTGCTCGATCGGGTAGTCCTGCAGGAAGCCGGATCCACCGAGGGTCTGCAGGCTGTCCGTCAGGTACTGGTACGCACGCTCGGAGCCGACGCCCTTGACGATCGGGAGCAGCAGGTCGTTGACGCGGAACGCGGTGTCCTTGTCTGCGCCCGAGACGAGCTGGGCGACAACCTCGTCCTGGTGAGCTGCGGTGTAGAGGTACACCGCGCGCAGGCCTTCGGCGTATGCCTTCTGCATTGCCAGGCTACGACGCACGTCGGGGTGGTGCGTGATGGTCACGCGCGGTGCTGCCTTGTTGGTCATCTGGGTCAGGTCTGCGCCCTGCACGCGCTGCTTGGCGTAATCGAGAGCGTTGAGGTAACCGGTGGAGAGGGTGGCGATTGCCTTGGTGCCGACCATCATTCGAGCGTGCTCGATGACGTCGAACATCTGGGCGATGCCGTTGTGGACCTCGCCGACCAGCCAGCCCTGTGCGGGGATGCCGTGTCCGCCGAAGGTGACCTCACACGTGGCGGAGACCTTCAGGCCCATCTTGTGCTCGACGTTGGTGACGAAGACACCGTTACGCTCGCCGAACTCTTCGGTCTCGAAGTTGAAGTGCGTCTTCGGGACGAAGAACAGGCTCAGGCCCTTGGTGCCCGGTCCGGCGCCTTCGGGGCGAGCGAGAACGAGGTGGAAGATGTTCTCGAACAGGTCGTCCGAGTCGGCCGAGGTGATGAAGCGCTTGACGCCCTCGATGTGCCAGGAGCCGTCGTCCTGCTTGATCGCCTTGGTGCGTCCGGCACCGACGTCGGAGCCGGCGTCGGGCTCGGTGAGGACCATCGTGGCGCCCCATCCTCGTTCGACGATGGTGGCGGCCCACTTCTTCTGCTCTTCGGTGCCGTTGTTGAACAGCACGTCCGCGAAGGCGGGTCCGGCCTGGTACATGTGCGCTGCAGGCTGTGCGCCCAGGATCAGCTCACCGATGGCCCACACGACGGAGCGGGGAACCGGCACGCCGCCGACCTCTTCGCTCAATCCCATGCGGTACCACTCGGCATCCCACAGAGCCTTGAACGACTTCTTGAAGGATTCCGGAAGTGCAACGGTGTGCGTCTCGGGATCGAAGACAGGGGGGTTGCGGTCCGCATCGGCGAAAGATTCGCCAAGCGGTCCCTCGGCCAGGCGTGCGACCTCTGCCAGCATGTTGCGGACAGTGTCGGCATCCAGGTCGCCCCAAGCGCCTTCGCTCAGTGGCTTCTCCAGTCCGAGAACCTCGAAGAGGTTGAACTCCAGGTCCCGAACGTTGCTCTTGTAATGGCCCATGTCTTCTGCTTCTCCCAGTGAGGTGGTGCGGTCCAGCACTCCTAGTACCGCCCGAAGTTTATTACTCGTCGGTAACTTAATACATGTTACTAGCCGTTCTTTGCATTGCCAACACCGGATTTGCGTCCGATGACAAGCGCGTCGACCGCGATTCCCGTTTCGGTGTGCCTGTGGGGATTTCCGGCGATCTCGAACTCGAGCTTTCCGCGGAACTCCTGCATCAATTCTTCTGGTGTGTAAAGGATTTCGGGATCTTGTGGCCCGCCGACGCCGTAGTCGATGTTGCTTCGGTCGTGACCCAAAATCATGAGGATTCCGTCAGGTTTCAGAGAATTTATGGCACGGTTCACAACCAGGGTGCGTCGTGGTGCGGGCAGATGAAGGTAAAGAAGCAGGGCCAAGTCGTATCCCTGCCCGTTCCTCGAGGCGTAATCCGCGACGGTGACGTCGCCGCATCGGTAGTCGAGCCGGTCGAGAACCGATCGGGGTGAGCGGGCCGCGATCGTGCGGGCTTTCTCGATCGCGACGGCCGAGTAGTCGATGCCGGTGACCTCCCAACCGCGAGTCGCGAGCCACAACGCGTTACGGCCCTCGCCGCACGCCAGGTCCAGTGCCTGGCCGTGGGGGAGGGCCGTCGCGTATTCCACCAGCAATTCGTTGGGAGGAGCGCCCCAGACGAGCTCGGTTTCTTCGTACTTCTTGTCCCAGGCCGCCGCATCCATAGATGACGACGGTAGTGCCACTCAGTGGTTACGCACTCCGTCCATCGGGTTCTTGCGTAGAGCGGCGCGCGTCGGGATCGCGATGGAGACAAATCCCAGAACAGCGGTCACCGCGACGATGGAACCGTAAATCGCCGGTGAAATCGCCGGGATCGGCTGCCCGGACACCGCTACGGCAATGCCCATCAGAGGCGGCAGGGCGATCAGTGATCCGACCACGATGGCGATTCCCACCACCATCAACGACTCGATCCGCATCATTGCTCGGACCTGCCTCGTCCGCGAGCCCACCAGTTGAAGGAGCGCGAACTCGCGGGAACGCTCGGCAGTGGCGGCGACCAGGGTGTTCACGACTGCGACTGCGAGATAGCCGAGCAGGACGAGGACGGCGAGGATGCTGACCCACGACTGCATACGACGCTGATCTTCGCCCGCGGCCCCGAACTGGTCCTGGTTCATCGCGGCGATCGAGGGGAACGAGCGCAACGACTGCTGGACTTCGGCCGACCGTCCGGGTTCGGCAGCAACCAGAACGGTGTCGATCAGAGCGTCGGTGGAGTGCTGACGCAAAGTCTCGATCGGCATGGTCACGTCCCCGAATCCGAGGCCGCGACCATATTTTGCGACGACCATGGGATGTACCAGTGTTCCGTCACCCAGATAGAGGTCGACGCGCTGGCCTACCTTGGCTCCGAGGGTGAAGGCGCCGTCTTCGCTCACGGCAACGGTATCGCCGGTCAGAGCGCTGAGGTCGCCCTCGGTCACCGCGAGATCGAGGGTCGCGTCGGCGCTGGCGGCGTCGATGCCCTGGGCCGCGATCGCGCTGTCGGCTGAGCCGCCTTCCTCACCGCTGGGTACCGGGAGGACTTGACTGCGGACCACCGGGTTTGCCGCACTCACTCCGGGCACCGATGCGATCGACTCGAGGAGCGAGGGAGCGATACCGGCTGGTGCGCCGACGATCAGGTCGGCGGTGACGCCCTTGATCGACTGGTTGGTCGCCTCGGCGGCGACGGTGCTCTGGCTGAAGAACTGCACCGAGCCGAGCGCGATTGCGAGAGCCAACGGAACAACCGCCGACGAGAGCCGTCTCGAATTGGATTCGGCGTTGGCGGCAGCGAGAACTTTGGACGCCGACCCACTGCGGCGCAGCGGACCGCCGATCACCTTGATGATGCCGCGCACCAACAAGGGGCCGAGCAGCGCGACCGAGAAGATCAACAACAGTGCGCTCGAACCGGCTCCAGCGGCCGCCACGCTGCCGGGCAGGAAAGCAGGGAGGACGCAGGCGCTGAGGCCGGCGGCGCCGAAGATCAGCCCGGTGACGATGCGTCCGCGGCTCAGTTTCGCCGGGCCGCTTTCGGATTCGCGAAGCGCTTCGACGGGGTCGAGCTTCGCCGGTCGTCGTGCCGCGATCGCCGCTGCCGCGCGGGCAGTGAGTACGCAGATCAGGAAAGCTGCGATCGCCGGAAGCGGGCTGTAGGCCAGCGCGAAATCGGTGGGCATGACCCCGGCGTCGGCGAACTGTGCGCCCAGTACTCGGGCGAGCAGGTATCCGGGCACCGCGCCGAGAGCTGCCGCCGCAGCAGCAACGAGCAGCACTTCACGTCCGATCATGACGTGCACTTGCCGCGTGGTGGCCCCGATTGCCCGCAACAGAGCGAACTCTCGGCGCCTGGCGTTGATCGAGAGCGACAGCGTGCTGGAAACGACGAACATACTGACCATCAACGCGAGACCGGCAAACGACGCGCAGAGCACGATCAACTGCGTCCGCGCAGCACCGGCGTCGAGGAATTCGATGCCTCCGCGTGCAGTGCCGGTCGAGACCTCCGCACCGGTTCCGGCGAGTGCATCGCGGGCGAGAGCGGCAGCATCCACGCCTTCGGGAGCGATCAATCCGACTGCGGTGACAGCGTTCTGGTGCGGCCACAACCGTTCGGCCTCTGCGTCGTCGAGGAAGACGAGTGCCGGACGGTCGGGTGACGGCACCGAAGCCGAATCAGCTGTGCCGACGACGGTGTACTCGTCCGTTACCGCGCCGTGAGCCAGCGTGATTCGCTCGCCGAGCGCGGCGCCCGTGGTCGAGACCACCTCGTCGCGGCTCTGCGGAGCGCTCCCCTCGGTGAGCGAGTACGGCGCCAATTGTGCTGTGTTCCAAGGATGTGCATCGAGTACGACGCCCTCGGCCGTGCTGACCGGGACGGAGATGTCGGGAACCACCGTGACATCGAGTGTGTCGAGCTTGCGGACCGTATCGCCGTCGAGGAGAACTCGCTCGGCAAAGGGCTGATCGGCGTCTTCCTTGACCTCGAGCGCCTGTGGTGCACTCACGACGGCGTCGGCACCGGCGTAGAGATGTGGTGAGACACCGCCTCGCACTCCCGATTCCAGCAGCACACCCAGACCGCAGGTGAGGAGCGCTGCGCAGAATACGGAGACGAACACGGCGACGAAACCGGAGCGATGCGCTTTCAGGTGCGCAAAGGTGTGCGCTTTCATCATCACCAGTCCCCGAGGTGTGTCATGCGCTCGGCGATCTGCTGCGGGGTCGGGCGGTCGATGTGCCCGACAAGTTTCCCGTCGGCGAGGAACAGCACACGATCGGCGTACGACGCGGCCACCGGGTCGTGCGTGACCATGACGATGGTCTGGTCGAACTCGGCGGCTGTCCGGCGCAACAACTCCAGAACCTGCTTGGCGCTACGGGAGTCGAGGGCGCCGGTCGGTTCGTCGGCAAAGAGTGCGTCGGGGTGGGTGACGAGGGCGCGTGCGATGGCGACGCGTTGCTGCTGACCGCCGGACAACTCGGAGGGTTTGCGCTTTCGGTGTGATCCGAGTCCGACGGATTCGAGGACGAAGGTCAGGTACTGCTTGTCGGCTCGTCGCCCGGCGAGGAGTAGGGGGAGCGTGACGTTCTGCTCGACGTCGAGAGCGCCGAGCAGGTTGTAGGCCTGGAAGACGAAACCGATGTGATCGCGACGGAAGATGCTGCGGGCCTTCGGCTTCAGCTGTGAAATTTCGGTATCGCCCAGCCACACCGATCCGCTGCTCGGTCGGTCGAGCCCGGCGGCGCAGTGCAGGAAAGTGCTCTTGCCCGAGCCGGATGGGCCCATCACTGCGGTGAAGGTGCTGCGCGGCAGAGTGAGGCTGACGTTGTCGAGGGCGGTCACGGCGCCGCGGCCGTTGCCGTAGACCTTGCTGACCCCTTCTAGTCGCACGGCAGATGTTCGAGCTCCCGTGGCACCAGGGGCCGGCGAGGCGAGGACCGAGTGTCGATTCTTCATGGGAAGAACGCTATGGAGATTCGGCATTCGTCGACATCCAGCAGAGTCCCGAATCAATGGTGTAGCCAGCTGTAGTGGATCGTGCGGTGTGGTGCGGCATGCTGGGGCAGTGAAGAAGAGAACCAGGGCTGCGGTGTACGTGCTCGTCGAGGGCGCGGCAGCTGTGGTTTCCCTGTTCTTGCTGATGGTCGGTCTCATTCTGTTGTCGCTCTCGATTCTGATCGTCGGCTGGTTGCTGTTGCCGTCGTACGTGCGAGTGCTCCGGTGGTGGGCCGGCCTGGCTCGCAAACGCACCGCTGCGTACACCGGACGCCCTGTTCTGCAGCGATACCCACCGATGCCCAGCAATCCGACATTCGGGGACTGGAGCCGGTTCCTCACCGATCAGTCGACGAGGCGCGACGCGGCCTGGTTGTCGATTCATGGTCTGGGTGCTTTCGTCGCGGCGATGCTGACCATTGCTCTGCCACTCGGTGCGCTCAATGCGATTGCCGTCCCGCTGTACTGGCAGCAGATGCCCGCGGGCGAACCCGTCAACAACCCGTACCCCGTGACGTCGTGGCTGGGCGCTGCCGGAATGCCGTTGATCGGCATCCTGTACTTCCTGATCGCGTGGTGGTTGATCCCCGCGATGGCGAAATGGATCAGCTGGTCGACCACGACTTTGCTTGCGCCGGACACGCGTTCGGACCTCTCGAAGCGCGTCACCGCCCTGACGGCCAGCCGCGCTGCGGCGCTCGACGCGCATTCGGCCGAACTCAAGCGCATCGAGCGGGATCTGCACGACGGAGCTCAGAACCGTCTGGTCGCGGTGGTGATGATGTTGGGGATGGCCGAGCGGTCGTTGCAGAACAATCCGGACCAGGCTCTGCCACAACTGCATCGGGCCCAGGATGCGGCCACCGAGGCGTTGAGCGAACTCCGGACGTTG
>NZ_BAAILK010000026.1:80794-87835 GCF_054589475.1 Rhodococcus sp. no. 34 | reverse complement strand
GTGCACGACATCTACCCGCCGATCCTCGACGAGTTGGGTCTGGAGGGCGCGATCTCGGCGCTCGCCGGGCGCTCCGCCGTGCCCTGCGTACTCGAGATCGACGAGCTCCGCCGTGCCCCGGCTGCCGTCGAGGCTGCTGCGTACTTCGTCGTCGCCGAGACCTTGACCAACGTCGCAAAACACAGCGGAGCGCGCAGTGTCACCGTCACGGCACGGACGGAGACGTCGGACGACTCGTCGGGTGAGACGATGCTCATCGACGTGATCGACGACGGTCACGGCGGCGCGAACGAACGCCCGGGCGGCGGCGTGGCGGGTATTCGACGCCGGGTCGAGGCTTTCGAAGGAACCGCAGTATTGGAGAGCCCGGAGGGTGGACCGACAAGGATGAGGGTGGAACTACCGTGCGGATTCTGATTGCCGAGGACGACGCTCTCCTGCGAGAGGGGCTGGCACTGCTGCTTCGCGGCGAGGGCTTCGAGGTGTCTGCCGTCTCCGACGCCGCACAGTTCCTCACGGTGTTCGAGGAGACTGCCCCCGACGCCGCGGTGCTCGACGTCCGGATGCCTCCTACTTTCACCAACGAGGGACTTCGAGCGGCGATCGAGGTGCGCAAGCTTCGCCCGGGCTTTCCCGTCCTGGTCCTTTCCGCTTACGTCGAGGATCGCTACGCCGGTGAATTGTTGGCAGGAGGCGCCGGCGGGGTCGGGTACCTGCTCAAGGAACGAGTCGGGAAGGTAGCCGAGTTCGTCGACGCATTGAACCGGGTCGTCGACGGTGGAACGGTGATGGATCCCGAGGTCGTATCCCAACTGATGAGCCGTCGACGCGCCGACGATCCGATCAGATCGCTGACTCCACGCGAGTCCGAGGTTCTCGGACTGATGGCGGAGGGGTTGGGAAATCAGGAAATCGCCAGGAAACTGGTCGTCAGCGACACCGCTGTGAGCAAGCACATAGGAAATATCTTCGCAAAACTCGGCCTGTCGGCTTCCGAAAGCGGGCATCGTCGTGTTTTGGCAGTTCTAGCTCATTTGCGCGCCTGATCGTGGATCTGGACTACATACCTGACCGAAGCGTAATGTGAGCCAGCCTCATGTTGTTGCCGTGATCGAACGGTGACCTGAGAGGCAGGGGCTTATGTCCTGTACGTAACGTGTGATGTCGAATGCGCGTCATCACCAGAAACCAACGAGGAGATCGATCAATGGGTAAGCCGATTGCCAGTGTGGCCGGAGGTCGGCAGTCCGTCCTTCTCGGGCTCGGCGTTCACCGCCCGGAGCGAGTCGTGACCAACGACGAGATCTGCGAGCTGATCGATTCCACCGACGAGTGGATCCAGACGCGATCGGGTATCAAGTCGCGCCGGTTCTCCGGCGAGGGTGAAGGCATCCTCGCGATGTCGATCAGCGCGGCCCGTAAAGCACTGGACGTCAGCGGCATTGCACCCGAGCAGATCGGCGCCGTGATCATCGCGACGTCGACGTGGGACCTGCAGACTCCCCAGGCTGCGTCCATCGTCGCCCACGAGCTCGGCATCAAGGGTCCGGCTGCATTCGACGTCGCGGCAGGCTGCGCCGGTTTCTGTACCGCTCTTGCAGTGGCCAGCGACCTCGTTCGCGGTGGCACGGTTGATCACGTACTCGTCGTCGGCGTCGAGTTGATGAGCGAGGCCACCGAGCCCACCGATCGCAGCGTGCGCTTCATCTTCGGTGACGGCGCAGGCGCAGTTGTCGTCGGCCCGAGCGACACCGTCGGAATCGGCCCGGTCGAGTGGGGTTCGGACGGCAGCCAGTCCGACGCCATCGTTCAGGAGCCCAGCTGGCTCGACTACACCAAGAACCCGACCGGACCTCGGCCGTGGATCAAGATGGCCGGCACCGCGGTGTTCCGCTGGGCCGCCTTCGAGATGGGCAAGGTCGCCACTCGCACCCTGGAGAAGTCGGGGCTGGGTATCGAGGACATCGACGCTTTTGTGCCGCACCAGGCAAACCAGCGCATCAACGAGGTCATCGCTCGCAGCATGAAGCTGCCCGAGGGCTTCCCCGTCTCCAACGACATCGCCGAGACGGGCAACACGTCCGCGGCCTCGATCCCGCTCGCCATGGAGCAGATGCTGCGCGACGGCCAGTGCAAGCCGGGCGACAAGGCACTGCTTCTCGCCTTCGGTGCGGGCCTGTCCTTCGCCGGGCAGGTTGTCGTCATGCCGCCGTTGGCTGGAGCGGAATCCGCCTGATTGTTCCTTTCGCAAGGGCGCCTCGAACCCACGGTTCGGGGCGCCCTTCCGTTTCCGTCCGGATCGTCGAACGTCTGCGATGTGGCACTCTGGCGAGATGGTCGAGAGCGTGGGGGAGTCTGAACGCAAGTCCGAACGTTCAGCTGAGACGGGCGGCAGCTTGGCAAAGATGGGTGGGCAAGTGGCGCTCGCCAGCACGGTCAGTCGGATCACCGGCTTCGTCCGCACCCTTGCCCTTGCCGCGGTCCTGGGCATTGCCCTCGTCAGTGATGCGTACAACGCGGCCAACAGCTTCCCGAACATGGTCTATCAGCTCCTCCTCGGCGGGATTCTCGCCAGCGTCCTGCTTCCGTATCTGACGCGGCAACGGAGCCGTGGGCGGACGCTCGAACGAGAGCAGACGCAGCGCGTTCTCACCGTCGGAGCGCTGGCTCTTGCGCTCGTGACGGTAGTGGCCGTGGTGTGCGCGCCGCCTCTGGTCTCGGCCGTGATCGATGATCCGGCTCAACGAGAGCTCACGACGCTCTTCGCGTACTTGCTTCTTCCGGAGATCTTCTTCTACGGCGTCACGGCGATGATGACGGCTGTGCTCAGCGTTCGATCGGTGTTCGGCGCGCCGGCCTGGGCACCGGTGATCAACAACGTCGTCCTTCTGGTGACGGTCGCGGTCTTCCTTTGTATCCCGGGGCCGGTGGCTCTGACTCCCGAGTCGATGACCACCGCGCAGGTCCTGGTGATCGGTATCGGCACTCTGCTCGGGATCGTGGCGCAAACCGCCGTCGTTGCTCGAGCGCTGCACCGCAACGGGTTTCGGTGGCGCCTTCGCGTGCGGGTCGTACCGCACACCTGGCGCCCGGTGCGCGTCGGGGCGCCGTTGCTCGGCTGGGTACTTGTGTACGTCGTTGCCGGCCAGATCGGTGTGTGGGTGACGATGAAGGTCACTCTCTCCCGTCACGTCTACTCGATGTACACGCACGCGGATCTGCTGTTTCAAGTGGCGTACGGCATTCTCGGTGTGTCGTTGTTGACGGTGCTGATGCCGCGGATCGCCAGGTCGGTTGCTGCGGGTGACGACGTCGGCGTCGTCTCCGATCTGGGCCGGGGAGCCCGGTATTCTGTGGTGGCGCTGATCCCGGTGACTGTGGCGCTCATGGTGTTCGGTCCCTCGTTGACCACCTTGATCTTCTTCGGCCGGGTCGACGGCAGCAGTGCCCGGTTGATCGGGACGGCCGTTGCGGTCAGTGCATTCGGGCTGGTGCCCTTTGCGATGGTCATGCTTCAGCTGCGAGTGTTCTACGCCGACAACAACACCCGAACTCCCGCGGTGATCGCCCTGGTGATGGTGGTCGCCAAGACTGCGCTCGTCCTTCTTGCGTCACTGTCGGCGAGTGACGAAAGGCTGGTCCTGGCCGTCTGTGCCGCCGGCTCGTTCTCCTACGTGTGTGGAGCGGTACTCGGCCACATCCTTCTTCGAAAGCGATACGGGCTGTTGGGATTCCGTCGCGTGCAGGCCACCGTCGGAAGGATTTCGGCGGCGGCAATTCTGGCAGGTGGTTGTGCGCTCGCTTTGGTGGTGGCGGTTCAGAACCGAGTTCCCGAGCCCAGGCTTGCTGCTGTTATTTCATTGTCGGCGGGTGCGGCCGTCGGTGCCGTCGTCCTGTTGGGTGCATGCAAGGTCGTCGGTGTTTCCGAGATTCGCCGGGCGCGAACCCTACTGCTGTCCTGAGGACAAGAGCGGTACCAGCAGTTCGTCCGGAGTGAGGGCGCCGTGCTGTCCACGGAGTCCGGACAGTCCCGATTCGACAGATCGACGTACGACGGCCACGTCCCCGGACGCAATGGCGATGACGTCACCGATCCGGCCGTGATACTCGGAATGCACTGCAGGCCCGAACAATCCTGCGACTATGCCCTCGGACCTCGTCCCGATCCACATGCGGTCACCCAGTTCGGCGCGCCAGCGGTCCGCAACATCTTGTGCAGCGCCTTCTCGGGTGTGGATGTGACGACATCTAGGTTCACCGGCAAGAGCGAGTACATCTTTGGACAGAATCGGAGTGTTGTCGAAGTCGATCTTGTTCTCGTCCGACACGTCGACCATTCCGTGGTCTGCCGTCACCAGCAATCTCACGTCCGGGCCGAGTGCAGCGGCGAGTTGCTCGACCAGTCGATCGACCAGCATCAGTTGGAAGATCCACGGCTCGGACTCGGGTCCGTAGACGTGGCCGAGTGCATCGATCTCGCTGATGTAGCAGTACGTGAACGTGCGGTCGGCAGATTTCGACGCCGCCACGGTGCGAGCGAGGAGGTCTCCGTATGCCTGGATTCCGGCGAACTGGGCACCGCGCATCCCGGCACGGGTGAGGCCGCTGCCGTCGAACTTCGACGGTACGACGGTTGTAACGGTGATGCCGGCTGCGGCGGCGCGATCGAACGTCGTGGCCTGCGGCTGCAGGGTTTCCGGGACGATGGAGTCGGTCTGAGATTCCTTCTTGCCCGCGCTGTGCCAACCCAGCCAGTTGAACACCGAATCGGCTTCTTCGACGTAGGACTGGTAGCCGGTGATGCCGTGCGCTCCCGAAGGCAGACCGGTCCCCAGTGAGACGATGCTGGTGGCCGTCGTCGTGGGGAAGCCTGCCCGGATGGGCGTTCCGATCAGTGAATTCAGGAATGGTGCATGTTCGACGTTGCGGGCGAGCAAATTCGCGCCCATCCCGTCTACCAGCAGAATTACGGTCTTCTTGCTGGGCTGTAGTTCGAGACGGTTCGCTTCGCCGCTCACTCCGAGAGAAGCGAGTACCGACGGCGCAAGCGTCGACAGAGTCGGCTGCGAGTACACATCGAGGAGAGGGGCGGGGGCGGGCATCCCATGAGATTAGGCGTTGGACGCAGAAAACTGCATACCTTCTGGGCGAGTGTTCAAATCTGTGCGGTCAAATCCGGACTTTCCAGATGATCAGCGCGCAGAGACCGCGGACCGGTGCGGCCTCCGCGCGGAGATTCATTCCATGATCGTGGAGATCTGGAACTTGGCACCTAGTGGATCGGCCACCGACGCGAGACGACCGAAGGGCGTGTCCTCGGGATCGCGCAAGACGCTGCCGCCGAATTCGACGACCTTGGCGACGGCCTCATCGGTGTCGTCCGCCCCGAAGTACACCTGCCAGAACGACGGCGCCTCTGCCGGGAGGAACGAGCTGGCATCCATCAAACCGGCGACGACGGTGTCGCCCTGCTTGGCCTGTGAGTACCGGAACTCGTCGCTGTCGCCGATCGACTCGTAAGTCCAGCCGAACACGTCGGTGTAGAACGGCAGGACCGCGGCGTAGTTCTTGGACAAGGTCTCGTGCCAGACCGGCGCTCCGGCCTCGCCGACCAAACCGAAGCCGTGGTGCTGATCTGCCTGCCAGATGCCGACGACGGCACCGGCCGGATCGCCCACGATCGCCATGCTGCCCTGAGGACCGACCTGCATCGACGGCATCATGATCATTCCGCCCGAGGCTTGGGCCTTGGACGCCGACGCTGCTGCATCAGTCGAGGAGATGTAGGTGGTCCACACGTTGCCGTAGGGGTTTCCCTCCTGCTGGGGTCCGAGCCCGGCGATGGGCTGCCCGTCTTTGCTGAAGATCGCGTAGCCGCCGTACTGCGGGTCGTCGTTTGTGTCAGCCTGCCAGCCGAACACGTTGGTGTAGAAGGATTTGGCAACCTCGGTGTCGGAGCTGGTGAGGTCGATCCAACAGGGTGTTCCGTCGAGCGCTGTGCGTGCGGGCATCTGAAAACTCTCCTTAACCGAAACGGATACACAAGCAGGGGACGCGGAAATGCTTGGCCGAGGAAGGCCTGAATCTCACGCTACGCGCGTACCCCGACACATTCCCAGGGTTCGAGAGCTTTGGGGTATGTGTCCGTTTCGCGTTCCCCGGTGGGCCGGACCTGCCAACGTAGACGACCGCCGAATCGTTCTTGATACTCCGAAGTTGATGGGGCACTTGCTCGATCGGCAAGGGCGTTCCACCGGGGAGTGTTGGTACGTGTCAGCTCCTGATCAGCCCCGTGCGATCGAGCCACGCGAGCGCATGACGGGTGAACTCGTCCGGAATCTCCAATTGTGGGGTGTGGCCGGTGTCGCCGAGAATGATGGTGGTCCAGTGTGGATGTGCAGCAGCGGCTGCCCGTGCGGCCTCGACCGGGACAAGCCGATCGCGATCGCCGTGCATCAGGAGCGTCGGAGTCGTGATCTCTCGCAATGTCTTTCGATAGGAGGCAGGACGGGCGAGGGTCATCAGCAGTGACCGTGCTGCCTGAAGGAATTCGGCATCCTGTGTAGGTTCGTTGCGGCGAATCGCCGTCAAGGCAGCGCCCGCGTCGAGGACCGCGGGGTCGGCTCGCGTCGGATCGGCAAAACACAATCTGGTCATCTGAGCGGCCAACTGCCGGTCTGACATCTTTCGGCGTCCGAAGCCGAGAACCTGCTCACCGACGTACGGCATCGAGTAGAGCGCGAATTGGGCGGCGACGGTCAGATCGGGAAGTTGGACGGGCAGGGGGAGCGCCGGATCCACCAGGACCAGCCCGGCGACTGATTCGGGACTGGCATGGGTCGACATTGCCGAGACCATTCCGCCCATGGAATTGCCGAACAGGACGGCGGGCTCACCCACCACTGTGTCGAGAAAGCGATTCAGAAGTACTGTGTTGGCATCGACGCCGGTGTGTCGCCCACGGGCAGAGGTGAGTCCGAATCCGGCGAGGTCAAGGGCGTACACGCGCGTGCGCGCCGCCAGCGCCGGTGCGACCCGCAC
>NZ_BAAILK010000026.1:66442-80725 GCF_054589475.1 Rhodococcus sp. no. 34 | reverse complement strand
CAGTTCAGGTGCGAGCCGCCCAGACCGTGAACGAGCACGATGGGCGGCGCTCCGCTGGGACCGCCGAAGTCGATCCAGTGAACGTCACCGCCGAGATCGGTGATGTTGCTCGTCCCGCCCCACGGGTGTGTGAGGGTGCTTCCGTCGACGAGTTGGGCCGAAACAGCGGATTCCATACCTGCCAGGATGCACCGAGGTGTCGTCGTAGTCACGCACTCGTTCCGGTTCGGGATCCGAATATGTGTCATCGATCACGGCTTCTCAAGAAGCTCAGGAAACGGGCAAAACGTAATTTGACTGGTGTTCAGCACTTTTCGAGGCTGTCGCCGCTTTCCGACGGCCGTGGCGCGCGTCCGGCGGAGGTCGGTTCGGGCATACTGAAAACCATGTGGTGGATGGTCGGGCTCATTGTTCTGGCCGCGCTGGTTTTGGCATCCGTTCTGGTCGGTTTCGTTTTCCGCCGCCCGATCGCCGAAGCCAAGTCGGCGGTGCTTGCCTTCGACGACGCCAGCTCTCAGCCCCAGCGCGACTGACCACCGTCGAGCGGAATTGTTGCTCCAGTCAGATACGCGGCATCCGGGCCGACCAGGAAAGCCACCGCGGTTCCGATGTCCGTTTCGCAGTCGCCGATCCTCCGTAGCGGAATCCCGGCAACAAAGGCGGCAGCCTCTTCCGGGCGTGCATCTGCCCACCGCTGCAGCCCCGGCGACGACGCGTGGGGAGCAACCGCGTTGACCCGGATCCCGTCGACGCCCCATTCGCATGCTGCCGCGCGACTGAGGGCTCGGACGGATTCCTTCACGGCCGCGTAGCCGCCGTAGCCGGCAGCGTCCCAGCGGACGGCCACGGAGCTGACCATGTTGATGATTGCCCCGCCGCCGCGCTTCTTCATGAACGGGTAACAGGCTTGCATGGTTCGCAGAGTCGCGACGGGGCCGGACGTCAATCCGTCGGCAAGGCGCTCCGGAGTGAGGTCGAGGACGTTGCCGAGCGGGTTGAGGCTGGCGTTGTTGATCAGAATGTCGACGCCGCCGAACAGTTCCACCGTTCGCGCCACGGCTCCGGTGATGGAATCCGCGTCGGCGATATCCATGAGCACCGGTTCGGCACGGCCTCCGCGTTCGGCGATCTCGTTACATGTGACGACGAGTTTCGACTCAGTGCGGCCCGCGACCGCGACGGAAGCGCCCTCCTTGGCGAGCGCAAACGCAACTCCCTGGCCGACGCCTTGCCCTGCGCCAGTGATCAGGGCCACTTTTCCATCCAACTTGCCCACTGCTGTTCTCCTGCTCGTCATTCAACGGTTCCCGAAGCGTTGTCCGAATCGCGCATTGTTACTCGTGGGTTCCCGCTGGATGAGATGTGAGTTACGTCCCACTCAGCGGCACCGCTTCAAATTTCGGTCGTCTTACGTATATTGTGAGCGCCGTTACATACCGGGCGCGCGGACCGCGTACACATTCCATGATGAGGAGCTAGACATGGCATTCACCACTGGCAGCAGCGCAGCAGATCTCAAGACCATCACCGACGCCGGCAAGATCATCGGCGGCATCGGCGGAATCCTCGGCGGCATCGCTGCTGCAGCAGCATTCGTCGGCCTCCTCGGTGGCGGCACCCTTTCCTGATCCGCTTCGGCGATCGGAAACCCTCCGGCCCGCACTCTGACGGCATTGCCTCGTGAGTGTGGGCCGGAGGTCTATTTGACATTCAATACCTGTTCCTTGCGGGAACATTCACTATTTTGATATCGGGATGCTCGCCGGAACACTCACGCCCTCGTCGTAAACTTGGGGTCCGAAGTTCGGCAACGGCGTGAAATCGAGTGTCGCTTCCGAACCGCGGTAGTGGCGGAAGTAGTAGAGCGATCTGTCCGGCCGCACGAAGGTGTCGGGTTCGCTTGTCTTCCAGGCCCAGTGGACGTCTGCTCGCAAAATCTCCGACAGCCTGACGATGTTCTTGCAGCCGTGGCTTTGCAGTCCAAGGCATTTCAATTCCTCGACGTCTCGCAGTTGCCCGTCGCGCGTCCACCTGGATTCATAAACCAAAGCATCGAGAACGACGCGGTGCGAACCCGCTTGAGTAACTCCAGCAAGTAGAACCTCCCAGTCCAATCCTGGTGCGTGTTGGAGGTATTCGTCGGCGTCGACGAATGCTGCCCATGCGACGGTGTCGCGGTTTCGCATCACGTAGTCGACGTACGCCTCTACCTGTCCGTGCACGATCCGACCGTCCGCGTCGCGCGGTTGCCAGTCGACGATCGTCACCGAAAGGTCTTGCAGTTCTTTGCGGAATGCGACCTGAACTTCACTGTCCGACATCGATCGGGTGAAGGCGCCGTAAGAGTTGCCTCTCTTGTCCTCGCTGCGGCCGTGCCAACGGTTGAGACTGAATGCGCTTGTCTTGCGGGTGGACCCGACGGAACCGGTGTTGTCGTAGAGAACAACCTCCCAGCCTTGCTCGATGTGGTGCAGGCACCAGTCCCTGATGAAGGGGAGATGTTCGCGGGGGAGCAGGACCGCAACCACGGCGCGGCGCCCGGCGTCAGAGTTGTTCGGATGATTCTTCGGATCCGTGATCACCCGACACACGATAGTGCTCTGCGTGGATGCGAGTTACTCAATGCTGCTCGTAGGAACGGTTGATCGTAGAACGTTGACACATTCGGCTATTTGTCTCATAGTCGAGTCATGACAACTTCTGTGTCACATTCGCCACGGTTTGTACCTTCCACCGGGGAGTCCTGGCGTTCGCCCTGGGCCATGTACGACGCATTGCGCGAGAACGACCCGGTGCACAACGTTGTGCCGGAAGCTGCGCCGCGGGATGACTACTGGGTGCTCACCCGTCACGAAGACGTCTACAACGCCGCTCGCGACTACGAGACGTATTCGTCGGCAAAGGGATTGACCACTGTCTACGGTGAACTCGAACAGATCGGGATGCAGGACAATCCGCCGTTCGTGATGCAGGATCCGCCAGTGCAGTCGGAGTTCCGGCGCATGGTGTCGAAGGGTTTCACTCCGCGTCAGGTATCGGCGGTCGAGCCGATGGTTCGCGAATTTGTCGTCGAACGTATCGAGGCGCTGAAAGCGCGTGGCAGCGGCGATATCGTCGTCGAGCTCTTCAAACCGTTGCCGTCGATGGTTGTCGCACACTATCTGGGTGTGCCGGAATCGGACCGTGACCAGTTCGACGGCTGGACCGAAGCCATTGTCGCTGCCAATTCGGCAGGTGGTGTGGCCGCGGCAGCGACGACGGCGCAGGCCGCCACCGGTGAGCTGATGATGTACTTCGCTTCGCTGATCGAACGCCGCAAGGTCGAACCGGGTGACGACACGATTTCGCACCTACTCGCCGCTGGACTCGGTGAAGACGGCGACATGTCCGGCCTGCTGTCGATTCTGGGCTTCGCCTTCACCATGGTGGCCGGTGGAAACGACACCACGACAGGAATGCTGGGTGGTTCGGTGGCGATGCTGACCGAACGCCTCGATCAGCGTCAGATCCTGCTGGACGATCCCGCATTGATCACCGACGCGGTCGACGAGTTGCTTCGACTCACCTCACCGGTCCAAGGGCTGGCACGCACCACGACGCGAGATGTGGCCTTGGGTGGCAAAGTGATTCCGACAGGACGTAAGGTTCTGCTGATGTACGGTGCGGCCAATCGTGATCCCGAAAAGTACGGACCGGACGCGGCGGAGTTGGACGTCTTGCGTCGACCGCAGAAGATTCTCACCTTCAGTCATGGCGCCCACCACTGTCTGGGGGCGTCGGCAGCTCGGATGCAGGCTCGAGTTGCTTTGGAAGAGTTGCTCTCCCGGATTCCAGACTTCCATATCGACGTCGACGCGATGCAATACGCGCCGGGCAACTACGTGCGCCGTCCACTCACAGCGCCCATGTCGGTGACCCGGCCGTGAGCAACGACTGGCTCGGTGAGGGGCGCGCCTTGGCGGCAGCCGAGAAGATCCTCGACAGTGCGGCGCAACTGTTCGTCGAGAAAGGCGTCAACGCGGTCGGTATGGCGGAGATAGCCTCTGCTGCAGGATGTTCCCGGGCCACCTTGTATCGGTACTTCGAGAATCGGCAGGCTCTTCACATTGCGTTCGTTCACCGCGAAGCTCGCAGGCTGGGAACTGCGATCGCGGAATCGGTAGCGACCATCGACGATCCGAGTGAGCGTCTGGAGACGGCCATATTCACTGCAGTGTCCGCGGTGCGTAGCACTCCGACGTTGGCTGCATGGTTCACCCCGGGTGATGCGAGTCTTGCCGGTGAACTTGCCAATTCATCCGACGTCATCAACGGACTTGGTGTCGCGATGCTGGGTGAACTCGGAGCAGGCACAGCGTCGCGGGCGCGCTGGATCGTGCGAGTGATTCTCTCGCTGCTCATGGTGCCGGGGGCGGACGAGAACGACGAGCGGACGTTGGTGCGTGAGTTCGTCGTTGCGCTGTTGATTGCTGGACGGGCCACCTGATCATCCCTTCCGGGTGATGCGCGAGGGCTGCGTGGGGATCGAGGATGAACCGATATCCCGACACAGGTCACCGCGAGTTCCCGAGGAGCGTAAGAGAAGATGACTACACCGTCCGAACTCGACCCCAAGCTCGCCACCGAAGCGACTCGCCTGGCAAATGCCCAGGTTCTCCGTGACCTTCCTTTCGACGACACCTTCGACTTCGAACTGATTTCTCGAGGTCTCGTGGCACCGCTCATCGATGGCGGACTGGTCAAAGGTGACAAAGGGCAGTTCATCTTCTCGTACGACGCCTACGGGTTCGCCGACGGCGATGCACCGGATACCGTCAACCCGAGTCTGTGGCGCCAAGCCACTTTGATGGGAAAGGGCGGTGGACTGTTCAAGCTGGCTGATCGTCTGTACCAGGTGATCGGCCAGGACTTGTCCAACACGACGATCATCGAGGGCGACACCGGGTTGATCATCGGTGACACTCTGATGTCCGCGGAAACAGCCGCTCTCGCGCTGGAGTTGTACTACCAGCACCGCCCGAAGGTTCCGGTCAAGGCAATCATCTTCACGCACTCCCACGGCGATCACTTCGGCGGTGTCAAAGGATTTGTCACCGACGAAGAGATCGAGTCCGGTGCCGTAAAGGTCTACGCACCAGACAGTTTCACGGAGGAAGCGATTTCCGAGAACGTACTTGCCGGCACGGCGATGACACGTCGCGGAATGTACATGTACGGATCGTTCCTGCGTCCGGGGCCACAAGGGCAGGTATCCGGTGGTCTCGGCCTGTCCACTTCGCACGGCACTTCGACGTTCGCCGTGCCTACCGACGTCATCACCGAACCGGTGCGCGAAGAGGTCATCGACGGTGTGCGCGTGACGTTCATGCTCGCGCCGGGAACCGAAGCGCCGTCCGAAATGCTCTTCTATTTACCAGATTTCAAGGCGCTCGGGTCAGCTGAGGACGTCACGCACACGATGCACAATCTATACACGTTGCGCGGCGCCAAGACTCGCGACGCCAAAGCGTGGTCGCACTACGTGCGTCTGGCAATGGAACTGTTCCCCGACGTCGAAATCATCTTTGCGCAGCATCATTGGCCCACGTGGGGCAACGACAAGATCTTGAAGCTGATGTCGGATCAGGCAGATCTGTACAAGTATCTGCACGATCAGACGTTGCGCCTTGCCAACAAGGGACTGACACCGGTAGAGATTGCCGACCAGATCGAGGTACCCGACGCGATCGGAAAGCAGTGGTACAACCGTGGGTACTACGGCTCGCTCAGTCACAACGTCAAAGCGATCTACACCTTCTATCTCGGTTGGTTCGACGGCGTTCCCGCTCACCTCAATCCCCATCCGCCGGTGGAGAACGGCAAGCGCTACGTCGAAGCCGTCGGCGGACCGGACGCACTTTTGACCAAGGGCAAGCAGGCGTTCGACGACGGCGACTACCGCTGGGCGGCCGAGCTGGTGAACCATCTGGTGTTCGCCGATCCGAGCAATCAGAAAGCGCGAGAGTTGTTGGCGAACACGTACGAACAACTCGGCTACCAAGCCGAGAACGGTACGTGGCGCAACTTCTACCTGGTCGGAGCGATGGAATTGCGGCATCCGCTGGCGCCGATGCCGTCCAACAACCCCACTGGCCCGGCCGTGGTCGCAGTGATGCCGCTCGAGCAGATGCTGGACTTCTGGGCAGTTCGCCTCGACGGTCCCAAAGCAGCCGATGTAGACCTGTCGTTGCGATTCGTGTTGTCGGACACCGCGGACAACGTCCTGGTCACAGTGCGCAACGGCGTGCTGAACTACGACATGGACAAGGCAGATGCTTCGGCCGCCCTGACTCTGACCTTGACCCGTGCCGTGTTCAACGAGGTGTATCTGGGAACGACCTCGCTCACCGAATCCATCAAGGCCGGAACGGCAAAAGCTGTGGGAGATCAGTCCGAACTGGAGACGTTCATCTCGCTGCTGGAGGACTTCGATCTGTGGTTCGATATCGTCACGCCGTGACTGGTCGACTCCATGATGTGGCCCGGGCGGGGGATCATTCGAAACGAGAAGGATCTCCCGCGCCGACCCGCACGATTTCGGGAACACCGGACGAATAGTCGACGACTGTGGTGGGTTCGGTTCCGCAGTCACCCGAGTCGATGACGGCGTCGAGTTGGTGGTCGAGTTCTTCCTTGATCTGCCAGCCGTCCGTCATCGGCTCCTCGGCGCCGGGCAGGAGAAGGGTGCTGGAGAGGATGGGTTCACCCAACTCTTGCAAGAGTGCCCGCACTACCGGGTGGCTGGGGATACGCACTCCGACGGTCTTCTTCTTGGCGTGTGCCAGCCGACGCGGAACTTCCTTCGTGGCGGGAAGGATGAACGTGTACTGCCCAGGCGTAGCCGCTTTCACCGCGCGGAACGCCGAGTTGGTGACGTGGACGAAGTGCCCGAGCTGCGCGAAATCGGCACAGACCAGCGTGAAGTGATGGTCCGAACGCAGATGACGGATCTCGCGGATCCGATCGGTGCCCGAGTGATTGTCCATTCGGGCGCCCAGGGCGTAGCAGGAGTCGGTGGGGTAGGCGATGACCGCGTCGTTGCGCAGCATTTCGACGATCTGGCTGATCGCGCGCGGCTGCGGGTTTTCCGGGTGAACGTCGAAGTATCGGGCCATCAACTCAGCTTAGTTCAGCTTGCAGATCACGAATGCCGTTCACCGTTGAGACTGTGGTCGGCGAGCAAACCCGTCAGCTCTTCGGCGTAGGCGAGTTGCTTACGTAAGTGTGTGCAGCTTTCTTCCGCCCGGGTGTGGCAGTCGGTGACGAATTCGGTTGCAGCGGTGCGCGTTGACGCGTCCGAAGCTTCGTCGCCGAGCACTGCCAGAGAATCGAGAAGTTGTTTCATTTCTTCGAGACTGAATCCGAGCGGCTTCATTCGTCGGATTACCAGTAGCCGTTGGACATCGGCCTCGGTATAGAGGCGGAATCCTCCGGCGCTCCGCTCGGACGGAGTAACCAGACCGACCTCGTCGTAATGACGAATCGTCTTGATCGACAGTTCGGTGCGTTCGGCAACCTGTCCGATCTGCATGTTCGGCCCTTGGCCCGCATGTTCCGGCTCAGACATCACTCCCACTTTCCTCGCGCTGGGCCTCCATACTCTCAGTGACCGTCACCCAGGCGACCGGACAGGCGCAGGTGGCGCTCGGCCGATGCGTCGTCGAGCCCCACGATCTCGACATTCTTGCCTCTGGCCGCGTACTTGGTGGTGATGGCGTCCAGTGTCGCGACGGTCGACGCGTCCCAGACATGCGACTCGGACAGATCGATGACAATGTTCTTCGGGTCGCCGGCGTAGTCGAACTGGTAGATCAGATCGTTGCTGGATGCGAAGAACAGTTCGCCTCGAACCGCATAGACACGGGTGTCCTCGTCCGGATGCGCGACGTCGATCACTTCGGTGAGATGCGCGACGCGGCGGGCGAAGATGACCATCGCGGTGATCACTCCGACGATCACGCCGTAGGCAAGATTGTGGGTCGCGACGGTGACTACCACGGTGACCAACATGACCACGGTCTCGCCGATCGGCATGCGGCGCAGGGTCTTCGGATTGATGCTGTGCCAATCGAAAGTGCCGACCGAGACCATGATCATGACGGCCACCAATGCGGCCATGGGAATCAACGCCACCACATCGCCGAGGCCGACGACGAGTATCAGCAAGAACACGCCCGCCAGGAAAGTCGAGATTCGAGTGCGAGCGCCGGAGACCTTGACGTTGATCATGGTCTGGCCGATCATCGCGCACCCTCCCATGCCCCCGAAGAAGCCGGTGACGATGTTCGCGACGCCTTGGCCCCACCCTTCTCGGGTCTTGTTCGAGTGAGTATCCGTGACGTCGTCGACGAGCTTGGCCGTCATCAACGATTCGAGGAGTCCGACGAGCGCCATGGCCAATGCGTACGGCGCAATGATCGACAGTGTGTGCATGTCCAGGGGGACATCGGGGAACAGTAGCGTCGGTAGGCTCGACGGAAGCTCGCCCTCGTCGCCGACGTTGGGGACATCGAACGCGAAAACGACTGTGGCGGTTGTCAGTAGCACGATTGCCACCAGTGGAGCCGGGACGGCGTTCGTCAGTTTCGGCAGGAATACGAGTAGCAGAAGTGCGACTGCAAGGAGTGGGTAGACGAGCCACGGAACATCGATCAGGTGGGGGAGTTGGGCGATGAAGATCAAGATGGCGAGTGCGTTGACGAATCCCACCATGACGCTGCGCGGAATGAAGCGCATCAACCTTGCGACGCCCAGGAGGCTCAGCACGATCTGGAGAAGGCCGGCCAGAAGGACTGTCGCAATCAGGTAGTCGATTCCGTACTCGCGCGTCAGTGGAGCGACGACCAGTGCGACGGCGCCGGTAGCTGCGGAGATCATTGCGGGTCGTCCGCCGACGACGGCGATGGTCACTGCCATCGTGAACGACGCGAACAGTCCTACCCGCGGATCGACGCCGGCGATGATCGAGAACGAGATCGCCTCGGGAATCAGTGCCAACGCCACGACCAGTCCGGCCAAAACCTCCGTTTTGAGACGGTGAGGTGACCGGAGCGCGGCCCGAACCGAATTGTCGTTGGTGGATGAAGCGATGGTTACTGCCATGAGATTCCGTCCTGACGAGGTTCTCATACTCTACCCTCCTGTAAGGGTAGAGTATGACCGGAGATCTCGCTACGGTGCGAACTTCTGTCGAATTGTGTTTCCCCGCAGTGAATCTCGATTCGCGAGATTGATCGAGAGGGGCAAGGCTCGCGGTGGCGATCAGATGTGACGACCAGTAACCCTTACCAAGTATTTACCTACTGTGTGGTTTTTGTTTATTGAAAACGGGTCAACTCGGGCGCTGGCTCCGTTACAGTTCGGCGGCAAACGTCAATCAGGTTGTTCCGAGAGGACATCATGTCAAAACGCCTACTGAATGCTGCGCTCCTTACCGGCCTCCTTGCCGGTGGAACCGCTGTGGCCGTGATTCCGGCAACCGCGGCGCCCGTTGCAGAAACCACGTCGACAACGTTCCAGGTCACGTGCCGCGCAGTTCCGAGTGCGTTCTCCGGTCCTTCGTCAGACGGAAAGCCTGCTACGGTGCGGGTTTCGGCTCCGACGGTAGTCGCGCCAGGTCAGGTCTTCGACATCGACGTGGATCCGGGTAGCGTCCAGATCCCGAACGATGTGAGCGGCGCAAGCGTCAAGAAGATCTCGCGTCTGAAGATTGATCTGCCGATTCCGACCAACGCGGAGTTCGTTTCGGCGACGGTCACCGATCCGGGCAATGTTATTGCCGGGAAACCTGCTTCGGTGATTCGTGTCAACGAAGACGGCACTCCCGCAGCGGACGGTCCGATACTCCGGTTGTCCGGCGCAAACGAAGCGATCGGCAACAGTCCGTCATCGTCGTCGGGTGCGCACGGCGGGCTTGCGATCAATGCTCAGTCCGGTGCCGAGACCAACATCGTCTTTCCGAAGATCAGAATCACCGTAAAGGCCGGGCCTTCCGGCGCAGTCGAAACCAATGTCCGGACTTCGGGTGCTGCAGGTACTTTCGGCGGGCCGGAGTCATTTTTGACCTTCCTCCCTCAGGTCAGTCACTGGCTCGCGGGAACCATCTGGGCGCCCACATCCTGCTCGCCGCGCGACGCTGAGACCGGCCCCCTCAATGCCGGTGCCGGCGCCCTGGCATCCACGAAGATCGACGGGGACCTGGGGCCCGTTGATCCTGAGCCAGGCGCGGACATCGTGACTAAGCTCGAAGGACCGGCTACCGCCGCGACCGGTACCAAGGTGTCTTTTGCTTCTCACGTCGATCCGGAAAACACAACGGGAACAGTACAGTTCATGGTCGACGGCAAACCCGTCGGTGACCCGCGGCCGGTGGTTCGCGGTGTTGCGCGCCTGGATCTCACCTTCGGTAAGGCGGGTACCAAGTCCGTGACTGCAGTATTCACCGCTACCGGAGACGAGGCGAAGTACACGTCGGCGGCACACGTACTCACGGTGACCGGTGACACCACAGGTCCGGTCGATCCCGACCCGACCGATCCGGGCACTCCGGGCGGTCTCGGCAGCCTCGAGTCCGTTCTGCCGCAGCTGCCGACGGGTTCGCTCGGTGGCAAGTGATCACGGTCCTACCTCACTGAACTTTCAATGGCCGAGTTCTTCTGAAAGGCAACACATGAACCCCCGCACTCTGGCAGTTTGCGCTGTCGTACCAGCACTCGCGGCCGGACTCCTCGCTGTGTCCGCGCCGGTGGCAGCGGCTTCCGATACCGTGACGCGGACAGTTTCCTTCGAACACAAGTGCCGGGTCGACGGCGCCACCGATTGGGATTCGTCGTTCTCCGACAACATGGAGGTAACGGCACCCACGTCCGTGCGTCCCGGCGAACAGTTCACAGTGAAATTGCATCCAGGCACCATGCGTAGTTCGGATTCGGACACCGGTCGAATCAAGTACGACATCGCATTACCGCAAGGGGCAACCCTGGTTTCGTACTCCCTCGTCGGTGATTCGTCGTCCAACTTGACCGGCGAGACTGCGGTGCTGCTCCGGGTGGGCGCAGACGGAAACGCAAACCCGGCGGGTGAGTACCTGCGAATTACCGGTGCCGGCAACAAGACAGTCAACGACGGTCCGAGCGCGAACGACAACAAGCCCAAGGAAGGGCTGCAAGTCAAGGCGAACACGGACTTTCGTTTGCCGGCAGTCGAATTGAAACTCGAAGCTCGGTCCGACGAGGGAAATGCGACGACGCACCTGCGCGCCGGGGCGACGAGCCCGAGCATCAAGATCAAAGACACGAGCATGAGTTTCGGTGAGTCCCGGTGGGTCAATGCCGCTGGGTATTGTGTTGCTGCGGGGGAGGGACGCAACGCCCTCTCGACTACCGAGGTCTTCACGACCAACCAGACCGAGACGATGGTCGCTGTCGCACTGGAGGCACTGACGGGCGAAGACGTCAAGATTGCGGCGAGTATCGACCCGAACCCGGGTGAGGGAACGGTCGAGTTCTTCGACGGCGACACGAAGATCGGCAGCGCCACAGTCGATTCCAATGGCCATGCAGAACTGGTCTGGCCGTTCCGCGACCAGGGCGAGCATCGCATCACCGCAAAGTTCTTGGGTACCAAGAAGTTCAGTTCTTCGGAATCTGCGGACAAGACCGTGACCGTCACCGTGCCTGGTGTCATCGTCGTCGAGCCGGTGGATCCGACGGAACCGGAAACTCCTGGTGGAACCGGAAGCCTCGGGGACATCTTCTCGAAGCTGCCGACGGGCTCACTCGGAGGCTGAGTCACCCAAACGGCAGGGGAGCGTCGACGTTTCGGCTCGAAGACGGGTGTGTGATCGAATACTGGAATGACAGGTTCGAATCATGCCGAGAGCCGCAACGCCGGCGTTCTCTGATCTTCTCAATGGGATTCTCCGTCACGGAAATCGGGCCAGAACCACAAAAAGGTAGCTCACCAAAACTCGTGCCCTTTTACTACCGTTAGTTGAAGAACTGCGCGAACCGCGGGTTCTTACATCAACAAGCCTTCGAACTCGCCGCTGCGGTTCAGGTATGAACAAGGTAGGGAAAATGCGCAAGGTTAGTTTGCTCGCGTCCGCTGCAGCAGTAGCTGTCGGTGTGGCAATGATCGGGACGTCTGCGGCCTCAGCAGCGCCGGGAACGATTCCTGGTCACGGACTGTTCGACGTGCCGTGGGAGGTGTTGCCGGGAACCTACACGACGTCTGGGCCCGTATCAGCTGACATGCCGTGCATATACGGCCGAGCGAAGGTCGACGGCGATGGTGAATTGAATGTCCTCGAGTTCGAAAGCACCCTCGAACCGGCGACAGTCACGATTCTCTTGACGGATTCTCGCTTCACCACCGCATATTGCGCTGATTGGAAGCGAGTGTCGTCAGTCGGATCGTTGGATCTCGGATCACTTTTCGGGTCATAGACGTCTCCGCTCTGATTCCAGATGGGCCTCTGGCCGTGGCCACGGACCTCTGCTATCTCGGCTAACGCTCGCCTCGCGGATGTGCTCGTTCGTCTCGAGTTTCCGACCACTCGTCGCATGAGTCCATGACCAGTGACTTTAGCCCTCGGTAATTACCTACCAATCGGTATATTCTGCGAAGGTACGGACTTCGTGAACCGATGTGAGTTGGCTCCGGGGGACGTGCCGGCCTCGCAGGACCGCCCGCAAAGTCAGCCCGGTGAGGCCACCGGAGTTCGCGCATTTCGACAGATTGCCGCTGGGTCCGTCCGCTACGAGGGGAGCGGACGGACCAGACGGCACGAGAGAGTGCCATGCCTGAACGTGGTCAAAGCAGAGTGGACGCGGGGATCATTGCCGTCGTCGCAGTCATCACCGGTGTGTTCGTCGCACTGACCGGTCACGGTCTGGTTGCAGCGCTCGCCACCGTAGTGGGCCTCGCGCTCGGAATGGCGATTGTGCGGTATCTGATCAAGGGCCGCTGATCACCGCAAGAGTTCAGCAGGTCGCGAGAATGTCTGCGATGGTGTCGTGTTCGGCTTGGGTGACCCACAAACCGTATGCCGCTTTGACTTCCACTTGAGCAGTCACGTACTGGCAGCGGTAGGCCTTGTTGGGTGGCAGCCACGACGCCGCGTCGGAATCCGACTTCTTCTGGTTCGTGGGCCCGTCGACAGCGCGCAGGTTTCGAGGGTCGTTGGCCAGATTGGTTCGCGTCTGTGTATCGAGTTGTTGTGCGCCCTTCTGCCAGGCGTCCGAGAGTGCGACGACATGATCGATCTGGACTGCAGAAGACGTGT
The DNA here is from genome assembly GCF_054589475.1 of Rhodococcus sp. no. 34. Taxonomy (NCBI): domain Bacteria; kingdom Bacillati; phylum Actinomycetota; class Actinomycetes; order Mycobacteriales; family Nocardiaceae; genus Rhodococcus; species Rhodococcus sp. no. 34. The sequence continues at coordinate 67,401 of NZ_BAAILK010000026.1, read as the reverse complement.
CCTGGCCGCGGGTGAACGCGATGGTCTTGTTCGTGTACGGGTCACGGAGCGTACCGGTTTGGACCGAGCAGCTTTTGGAGCCGTCCTTGAATGTCAGGTCGGTGAGGTCACGCCGCAGGATGTCGTTGCGAGTATCGCAGCCGTTGTGGCCGAATTCGACGGTGACGTCGTCGGTCCAGGCGGTACCGAACAGCGCGCGGTCGTATCCGGTCTTGGGTGCGCGTCCCTTGACGGGGATCTGTGCCAGCAGTTCAATTGCGGCGGACGAAGGAGCCGAGGCTTCGGTCACGACCGTCGTGGTGACACCGGATCCGATTCCCGAACCGAGAGAAGATGTTTCGGGCGCGTCGGCGTTGGAATTGGCGCAACCTCCCAGCACGATCACGGCAGCAATGCCGATGGTGACGCCGGTGATGCCGCGCCTGTGATGTGCCGTGCGTGCCATGTGTGAGAGTCCATTTCTGCGAGAGATGAACTACAAGTATGTCATTCACGACAATTCGGGCCTAACCGGCACTGTCTGTCAGTCTGGTCGAAGGAACCATCGAGTCACCGGGACCGAGACGAGGACCCGCGGACCGTCACGAGTTTCGTCTGCGGCATCCCAGCCGTCGTACTTCTCGCCGAAAAGTCTCAGGAGGTCGACGAATTCGCCGACATCGTGATGAATTGTCGCGAGGCCCTGTGCGACCCACGGGTCGCCAGCGGATCCGTCGACTGCCAACGAGACCCGAGGATCGTCCAGCAGGTTCCGAACCTTACGATTCTGCTCAGCGCTCGGTATCCAGAATGTGTTCTGATGCAGTAAGAACCAGACCGGAGTCGTGTGCGGCGAGCCGTCGCTTCGGAGGGTGGTCAACCACACGCAAGGAGCATCCGCGATAGTCACGGTCCCAGTATCGGCGCCGGCGCGAGGTTCACCAATCGAGTGTTCGGAACGAACAATGCCCGGCCCTCGC
>NZ_BAAILK010000026.1:53244-66326 GCF_054589475.1 Rhodococcus sp. no. 34 | reverse complement strand
TGGGGGTCTGTTCGCCCAGCTTGTGGCGGGCCAGTGCCAGGTTCGCACGCGCACGGTCCAAAACGAGGTACACGAACAGCGTCGACAGTCCGGGCGTCTCGAGGACGCGAATGAGGTGGTACTGGTTGCTCAGGGTGATCAGGATGTCTTCCAGGGTGTCGGTAATCCCCAAGTTACTCATCGTGCGGAGCTTTGCTCGCACAACCTCGGAGTTGCCGGCGCCGGCGTACTCGAGGCTGAATGACGGGTTGCCGCTCATGCCGAGAACCATTCCGCTGTCGGCGTCGACGACGGCTGCACCGCTGGCACCGTCGATGCGCATCAATTCGCCGAGGATCTTGTCGATGTTGCTCATTGCTTCTCCTTGGTAGGGCCGAGTCGCGCGGGGCGACTCCAGGTGATGCTTCGGTGGTGAAGTCATCGGTACATTTCGAGGTGGAATCGTTGGTTGCGGCGTCGGGAGTGGGTCGGGCGGCAACTTTTCAGTTTGGGAGATTTGTGGGCTCGTTCCGTTCGGTGCAGATGGGCGGCCATTCGACGACTCGAATTCGTCGATGCGGTCTGCGGGTAGCCAGCCGTCTCCGGCGGGTGCGTTGAGTGGCCGTCTCGTATCCGTCTCGTAGTCCGGGGCCGGCGGCTGGAGTTGCGGATACACCGGTGCGGTCAGCGGTCGCTTGTACGGAATCGGCTGACCACCCGCGTCGGCGACGTTCGCGAACCAGGCGGCGTACCCGGGGTCGCTGCGATCGAGGTTTTGCCCGCGATCGTCGTCTTCCTCGCGGGAACCTCGTCGACGAAAAAGTCCCACTCGTTCCAGCCCCTTATAGACGAACTATTTCCGATCGGAGCGTTCCGGATGAACGCGGCAGACCGGACAATCCCACCCGTAGTTATTTTGCAGTTAAGTCACCGTAGCATGGGTTCGCGAACGGGGCATACAGTCCAATCCCGCAGTCGGGAGGGCGAGGCGCTCGGATTCGGCCGGATGCTCGGGCAATTGGCGCTGACGGGCGATGCCGGTCCGTTCGAACGCCAGTGGCCCTCTGGCATCCTTGAGGGATGAAGAAAACGATCACCGGGTTCATCGGTGCCTGCTCGCTGGTGGCGCTGGTTGCCTGCGGTTCAGACGGAGACAAGCCGACCGAGGTCGGAACACTCACTTCCTCTGCTTCGGCGACCACCACAGCGACGTCGACGACGTCATCCGAGGCTCCGGCGACGTCGTCGGAAATACCTACCGAGACCCCTTCGGTCGACTCGAGTGCTCCGGCTGAGGTCCCGTCCGACCCGAATGTGAGTTCGGCGCTGCCACGGACCTACGCGCAGGCGTGTTCCGACGTTCTCCGGTACCTCGACGCATACCAGCCGGCCATCGACGAGTCCGGAGAGGAAATGGGCATGACGCGTGAATCATTGGCAAACGACATGCTGACCTCCATCCAGGCTTATCCCGAATGGTCGAGCCTGTCTGCCGACGAGCAGGCCGAGGTCACTCGCGGATTCGCCGCAGCGACCGCGGGAAGTTGCTGACCTACTTTCAGAACAACGATTCCTGAATTGCCACGCCAGGGGACTCGAACTCGCCGACGGTGATGGTTCGACCGACCAGTCCGGACACATCCGCGACGAAGCGTGGCGATTCAGGATCGGGGTCGATCCGCAGCGAGGCGATCGAACCGGCAAGGCCCTCCAGATACAAGGAATGTTCCCCGGACTCGAAAGTGTGCGGATACGCGATCAACGGTGCCGCATCGAAGACCACGTCAGCGCACGCCGGCGCCGTCCATTCTTCGGGAGCCTCCAGGATCTCGATTCCGTCGATGTCCGATCCGATGTCATTCAGCTCGTCTTTGATCGACGATACGAAGTGGTGCAACGACTTTCGTAGTTTCTCTCGATCCAAGGGACCTGTCAACGCTTCGATCTTCCGAGACGTACGTATTGCCTGGCTCAAGTGGAAGTGCTCCGAAACTCGGGCTTCGAGGGCGCGAATGCTGTAACCGTCCGTCGACCGCGCTACGAACAATGCGCAGACTGCCCCTTGTTCGGCGACTCGCGGATGCTTGCGGAACTCGGACGCCGTCCCCACCTTCATCTGGCCGCCGGCGAATACGTCGACGTAGAGCCATTGTGGTTGTGCGAGGTAGGTACGCACATTCGGATGAATGTGCGCGCCGCTGACGTGTGCCTGATGAACCGTGGTGAACCCCTCACGATTTCGGCATCGGTCGCATTGGCGTCCTGCGGTGACCGTCGCCCCGCGGTCGCACGGCGAGTGTCCTGGACCTTCGGCGGTGAGATCTCGCCAGCCGAGGCAGCGGCGGCCCTTCGTCTCGTCGACGGAGAATCGCAGCACCGAGTCGTGAGTGAAGAAGGTCGTAGCGGAAGTGGTGTCGTCGACGCATCGGATCCGCGGTGCTGTCGGGTTCGACCAATCGATTCCGCGAACAAGCAGGGTCATGATGAAGTGTCGATTCCTTCTGTAGTTCGCAGGTCGACACCTATGGTAGTCACTGCACATGCGGGTCAGTGCAGTGGTTGTGCCCCACGTTGTTCGAGCATCAGCGTCATCAGCCCGGATTCCTGACTCTGGGTGTTGATCATGTCGCGGGCGGACTGTTTCACCGGCCCGCTCTCGAGTAGGGCGTCGGCGGCCTGCGCCATGGCGATCCCGCCACGGTGGTGGCGTTCCATCAGTTGAAGGAAAAGGACCTCGGCGTCGAGCCCGCGAGCGCTGCTCAGTTTCTCGAGTTCTTCGGTCGTAGCCATACCAGGCATGGAGTCGGTCTCGGTGTCCAGCGTTGCCGGGTGATGACGAGAGTCGCCCGCGCCGCTCGGCGACGCCTCCATCCACGCCATCGGCGTTCTACTGTTCGGCGGGACACCGGCCAACCTCAGCCAACCGAGCATGACACCGATTTCCGTTCGTTGAACATCGTCGATCTGCTGGGCCAGTCTCGTCACCGCCGGGTCCACATCGGGACTCAGACGCGCGAGAATGAAGAGGGCCTGTTGATGGTGGGCCGCCATGTCGTGCACGAATCCGATTTCGGTTTCGCTCAGAACAGCTCTCTGCGTGTGGTTCTCGGGTGCGAACAGCGGACGTAGTGCTGCGCCGAGTACGAGCAGCATCAGTGCTGCAGCCACGAGTGCGACGGCTTTGACCGCTCGTGGCGCCGTCATGATCCCACGGTCGTCTTCTGGTCAGCCGGTGGTGTGTAGACACCGTTTTCGAGTTGCATGGCAACAAAGCCGTTGTCGGCGCACGTCGCCCACAACGTGGTCCCGCGCCATTCGGGCGGGGAGAAGCACCAATCGGTCGAGATGTCGCCGAGAGCGACCATGCCCGACCGCGAACTCAGTGCTTGGCCGGGGTCGAACTGGCCCTGCGCGATCGACTGCGCGATTGCCGGGGTGCTGAGAACGGGTACCCCGATGAGCGACGCGAGAGCGTGTGGCGAGTTGGCGAGTTCGAGATTGCCGCCGGTCCGAGCAGGTGGGTTGAAGTACGCAATTTCGTGGACGTCGAAGGGATCTCGAACATCGAAGACCCGAATCCCGCTCGAGATCCATCCACATGCCAGCGCCGTCGGGTCGACCGGGCGATCTGCCGAACAGTAGTGAGATTCGTACGCGAACAGCGATCCGCCGGCAGCAGACGCCAGCGCAGCGTCTTGATTCTCCGGCAGATTGATTTCGAGCTTCACCGAATTGACGACCGACGGTTCGTCGTCATCGGAGACGTCGATCAATTTGACTCCGCCGGAACCACCTTCGTCGACGGTGAACAGGTACGGCGAACCGTCGTAGGTGACCGGAATGCTGTGTTGGGTGGCCCACCCGTCGGTCCACGAGAGCTGGGACAGTTGGCGCACCCGAGGATTCGGGACGCGGCGCTGAACCTCACTGATGTCGAGGACATGTATTCCGCCGAGATTGTTCGACAAGTACATGCGATTTCCGTCGGGACTGATTCCGAAGCCGTGCGTCGACAACCCGATGAGGTCCTGCCAGACGACGCGTGGGTTGGCGGGATCGGTGAGATCGACGGCGCTCACCACGCCGGGAGCGGTGCCGGAAGACCAGTAGGTGTTCCCGTCCGGTGAAAATCCTCCCTCGTGATTGGTGATGGGCAGCAGCATCCCCAGATCGGTTCCTGGTCCGGGGTTGAGTAGTTTCGGGTGCGCGCAATCGGAGATGTCGTAGACCGACATCAGGCCGACGCCGGTCAAGAGCGGAACGCCCGTGCCCACCAGCAGCTTTCGCGCGGTGTTGACCTTGAGGCTCTCCCACGTTCCGGCCAGCATCGCGGGTTCGGTCAGCGTGGCGGTGAGAGCGGGATTGGCAGGATCCGATACGTCGAGAACTTGGACGCCCTGTGCGGGGCCCAGGAGGTTCCCGGGGAAGAAACTGCCGACGTACGAGCAGTGTTCGAAGTTGGTGGACGTGATCCCGCCGCCGCGACCCGAGTAGCCGCCGATCTGAGACATGTTGCAGCTGTAGCCGTCTCGGCTGCGTCCGCTGTTTCGGTCCTCGGCCGGAACATCACCCTGCAACCCGGTCTCGGGCATCGATCCCGGGCCGCATTCGGCGCGGCTTGCGGCGGTGGAAGCGACACCCGGATTCTCGTGGATCGAGCCCGGGGCAGTGGCGGGCTCAGCCGACGCGACGCACACGGGAAGGACGGTGATCAAGGCGACGAGTGCGATGGCAGATCTGGTTCTGATGGTCGTGAACGATTTCATCGAGTCCAACTCCCGGTGCGGGATTGCCTTTCGTATCTCACGGGCAGACGTATCTCACGGACAGGCAGCACGGAGGGCAGGCGCGTGTTCGAGCGCTCACGACGATCGGGTCGGGGTGTGAACCGGTGTCGGGCCGCAACCAACCGGACAATGCTGTCCGGTTGGTATCGTAGTGTGCGTGACATCGTCTGGCCGCGTCAATAGCGGATCTCTCAACAGAGGGCCGAGAGATGCGGCGCGCAATCGTGCGGCACTCGTCTCAGCAGCTCGTGAGGTGTTCGCCACTCAGGGTTTTGCTGCTCCGCTCAGCCTGATCGCCCGCACGGCCGGCGTCGGTCAGGGCAGCCTCTACCGGCACTTTCCCACTCGCGAAAGCCTCGCACTCGCGGTGTTCGACGAGAACATCGTCGAGCTGCAAGATATGGCTGCCGATCCGGATTCGACTCTCGACGATCTTTTTCGATTGTTGGTAGACCAGATCACCACCTCCATCGTGTTCGTGGAGGTCATCAAGCCCGTCTCCTTCGGCGACTCACGACTGAATTCGGCAGGCACCCGTCTGACCGATCTCCTCGAAGGACGGCTCGAGGAGGCGCGTCGAGCTGGGAAGATACGCGAGTCCGTGACTGCTGAGGACGTGATCCTGGCGATCGCCATGTTCGCCGCGATCATGGAACGGACTGCCGAGAGCTCGCGAAAAGAAGTCGCGCAGTCGGCCTGGAACCTACTTGTGCAGGGACTGGCCGGGCCGGCAGCGGCGGGCTGAGTCGCGTTCGCCTCGCGTCTCGAGGTGATCGCCTAGGCTCGTGGCATGGCTATTGTCTGGACAGTTCCTCGCGCTATCGGCTCCACCTTGCTCGTTGCTCCGTTGATCAAGGAGTTCCTTGTCGAGGGTGACGGCACCCTCGATGCAAAACTGACTGCGGTCGGTACGGTCTCTGCATCTCTCGAGAAGCAAGTCGGCCGCACGTTCACCTCGATCAGCGCTGCTTCGGCGGCAATCTTTTCCGGTGCTGCCGGTTCCACCAGCGTGCCAGACGCACTACGTCTGGCCGTGATGCGCACTCTGTCCACCGAGGTCGTCGTCAGGAAGCCGGCTCCGCAGCCGTTCTCCGAGAAGGTCGGTAAGAGACTGGGGCAGTACGTCTTTGCTTTGCGTGACCCGCGTAACGACCAGGTGTTCCATGTCGGGCACGGCACGGGAAATCAAGTATTCGCGCCGGTATTCGAAGCGCTCGGTGAACTCGCGAACCTCGAAGGAGCGGACGCTCCGGTCGAGTCGAATGCCGCTGTGACGGCAGCCAAGATCGCTCGGATCCGCGAGATCTACGACGCAGGTTCGGCGGTGGAGCACTTCGTACTCCTCCGCTCGGTCTCTGCCGCCACGGATTCGGCCGCCACTACCGACGAGGTCGTCCGAGGCATCGTGGAAGCCTTGCGGATCACCGACGCGGGAGAGGGTCTGACCAATCTCGCAGGCGATACCTCGGACAAGGACGCCCGTGCGACGCGCGTCGAGGAACTCGCATTGCGCTACTCGGCTGATCCCGCGCCGGAACTCCCGACGCCGAGCATCGTCCTCCACGTACCGGCCTCCGCCCGTCCGGGAGCAACGCCGGAAGAGATCTACGAACTCGCGCGCGCCGAGTGGTCTGCCGGTGCGGCCGTTCGTGCCGAGATCGGAATCCCCGTTCTGGTGTTTGCCGACAGCATCATTCGTGGTGCCTTCCGTGCTCAGTCATGGGAGGTGTCCACCCGCAATGCCGACGGAAGCCAACTGTGGCGGTTCAACGGAACCGTCGACGACGAGCTTGCTGCCAAGTACGTCGGAACCGAGGTCACCCCACACAACGTCGGACTGAAGAAGTGGCCCGTCAGTGGTTGGGTCACGAGGTTGACTACCGCCCGTCCAGGTGCGGTCATGCCGGGACCTCGTAAGTCCAAGTAACGCAACAACTTCAGGTAGAAGGCATTGTGGGGGCGGGATCCGTTCGGATCCAGCCCCCACAATATCGTTGCCCGGGGTTGTCAGCCGAGCAATCCGCTTCCCAGATAGTCGTTCTCGGTGCATCCCGGCGGAATGAGATACACCGCAGAACCGATCGGCGTCGTCCACTCGTTGAGTGCGTCGAAGTCACTCAATCGCTGTTGGACCGGTAGATATTGCTCGGCGATGTCCCGTTGGAATGCTGCGAAGATCAATCCCGAATTCGAGGTCTGCCCGCTCTCGGGTGCGTCGTCGTAGTTGTATGCCCGACGGAAGAACTGCTCCTTCTCATGCGTCTGGTGGGCTCGCGCGATGTGTGATCCTGGCGGGATCACCGGAATCCCGAACTTGTCCGTGAGTGTGAAATCCGCTTCGTCGAATTCGTTGGTTCCGTTGAGCGGAGCGCCATTGGACAACGTGCGCCCCATCGTGAGTTCGCGCCCCGAACGGTCGAGTTCGTCCCAGGTATCCATTTCCATGCGAATGCGTCGCAGTACCAACGAGGTTCCGCCCGCCAGCCACGACTGACCCGCGCCGTCGTGCCAGATCAGTGAATCGAAATCCACTGTTCCCGGAGCAGGATTGACGGTCCCGTCCACTTGGCCCATGAGATTGCGCATCGTGGTTCCCTCAGGCGTGGTGCCGCGAGCGTTGCGGAATCCCTTTTGCGTCCACCGGATGGTTGTCAGTGATCGGACGTTCTTGGTCAGAACTCGCACAGCATGAGCAATGGTCACCGGATCGTCGCCACAAATCTGCAGCAACAGGTCCGATCCGCCCCATCGATCGTCAAGTCGGTCGATCGCGTAGTTCGGCAACGGCTCGAACCAGTCCGGTTGACGTGCTTGCAATCCCAGCTTGGTGAACAGGCCAGGGCCGTAGCCGACGGTCACTGTCAAGCGTGCCGGATCCACAGCCAGTTCCCGTTCGGTGTCCGCCAACGCCGGGTTGCCCGCGGTGAGCCGTGACGCATCCTCGGACCACATCTTCATGATTCCGACGACGACTGCTCGATCGGTTCCAGGCAAGAGGTCGAACCCGATGAAGGTGCCGTGCGCTTGCGGCGTGGTGTCGATGCCGGCTTGGTGGACTCCGTAGAACGGTTCCACCAGCTTGCCTGCTTGCTGCTCCTGTTCGCTGCGCTCGACCACTGTGGTTGCGCCCCAGGTTATTCCCGCCACGCCGAGCGCGGCGGCGCCTCCTCCGAGAAGGCGCCGCCGACTGACTGCTCGGCTGGGCGGGTTCGTGTTCTCAGCCACCGTGATTCGGGTCGTAGTTCTCCTGATTACCGGAGAAGTCGCGAATCTGGGCTGTGAACGTGGTGCTGGAACCGTCGTCGTAGATCAAGGTGAGGTCGGTTTCTGCGCCTGGGAGCAGCGGCGCGGACAGGTCCATGAACATGAGGTGGTCACCGCCCGGGGTGAGGGAGGCGGAACCGTTGGCAGGGACCAGGAAACCGCCGTCCTTGGGACGCATCGTCATCGTTCCGCCGTCGCCGGTCACGACTTCGTGCAGTTCGAGTCGAGACGACGCGGGGCTGGTGGCCGAGACCACGCGTACGTCCTTGTCACTGGAGTTGACGAGTTCGGCGAACGCCGCGCTCATTCCTTCCGGCGCGGCCTTGACCCATTGATCCTGAACTGTGATGGATTGTGCAGCTTCGGTTTCCTTGTCGGAGTTGGAAGAACAGCCGGTCAGGGCGAGAGCTGCGGACAGTGCAACAGCTGCGAATATCTTTGTGCGAACAGTCATGTGTGTCTCCGTAATTCGTGAAGTGTCAGGTGGTGGCACGGCGTTTGAACGCCGCAAGGCACAGGTCGATCTGCAGGAATGCGAGAAGGCTGATGCCGAGTAGCGGAACGAACCAACCGACCAACGCCGTGATCGCGACGAGCGCAACGAGGCCGACCGGGGAGAGGTTGCGGATTCCGCCGCGGGCAGGAACCCGGCCGGCTGCCCAGTCGGAGCCACGAGTGGGGCGTCGGCGCCACCACATGATGTAGCCCCGAATGACCACGCTGACCAGTGCGAGTGCCAGTGCGGCGAGTGCGATCTGGTTGGCAAGACCGAACAGCAGGCCCATGTGGAGTTGGATTCCCCAGGCCGAAAGTTTGGCTGCGAGTGGCCAATCCGAGAACCACAACTCGTCGGTGACCTTTTGCGTCGCTCCGTCGATTGCGATGGTGTTGTTGCTGTACACCCAGGGCTGACGTGTCTGGGCGACGGTGAACGCCGTCTCGGCGTTCGCGGGTATCGATACTTCGACAGGACCGGTGATCCCGTTGTACCTGGCGATACCGAGGACGGTGTCGACGCGTCCGACGTTGGTGTCCGTCAGCGTGCCGGTGGCGGCGGGGGCCATGTCGTGACCCTCGTGCCCGCCTGTCGCCGGAGGGGGAGCGTCGCCGAGAGTTTTCACAACTGAGGGCGTCGTCCAACTCAACGCGGTTCTCAGATTGCTGACGTTCTCTCCGGCGTAGGTCGACCACGTGAGGCCGGTCGCCGAGAGGAAGACCAATGCAACTGCTATCCAGATGCCGACGACACCGTGCCAGTTCAGGGTCCGGCTTCGTCCGGTGGATGCTCGGTCGATCGTGAGCAGTCGAGCGTTCCGGGCGGTGCGGTAACGACGGAACCAGAGGTAGACACCGCCGAGTGCGACCACCCACATCCACGACGCGGCCAATTCGCTGTAGAGGCGGCCGGGTTCGCCCAGATGAAGGTTGCGATGCAGTTGGGAGATCCAGGTTCGCAGCGGCAGCGAACCACTGCTTCCGTAGACCGCCAACTCGCCGACCGGCTGTGCGAGTACCGGATCGACGAAGACGGCGAGCCTCTCCGATTCGCCCAGTGACGGATCGGTGAACAGGACTCGGGTGGTTTCGCCGGCAGCAGGGGACGGACGTACTGCCGAGACGGTCAAGTCGGGGCGGTACTGCTGAGCGGAACGGATCTGGTCGTTCAGTGACGCGATCTGTCCGGTGGTGTCGGTCTGGAGGTAGTCGCTGTAAACGAACTTCTCGATGGTGGGTGCCATCGCGTAGAGGCCACCGCTCAAAGCGGCGATGAGGATGAACGGTCCGATCAGGACGCCGGCGTAGAAGTGCAGACGCAGGATCAGTGGTCTGGCGCCGCCAACCTGCTTCTTCGGCGGAGAACTGTCGTTGGACGCGCGCGTCTGTGCGCGCTCCAATTCGGGTGCGGACATGCGTGTACTCGATCCCGCCGTGCGCCTTTGTTAACCGCCCGCGGTTAATAAAGGCGCACAGCAAAGTGGCGCACGTAATCACGTGCGTGAAAGGAAAGGGGAGGTGAGTTACACGAATGCCGGTGGGCCGCGAGTGCCCAGGCCAGAGGTGAGAAGTTGACGCAGAACAACTTTGGCGCGGTATCGAGTACGTGCAGCGAACGGTGACGGTTCAGCTGCCCACGGGCGCAATAGAACGGCGACGATTGCCGCTACCGTCGATGCGGCCACGACGTATCCGCGTTCTGCGCCGCGGATCAGCACTGCGCACACTCCGACGGCAGCGATGTGTGCTGCGAGCATCGGAAGGGACAGGAGCAGGCCGTGTTGATGATCCGAAGCGATGGTCAACGTCGCGTGACCGATGGCCTGACCCGCAGCGAGCATGAGGGCGAGAAAGAGCGCGGGGGAGCGACGGGTGTCGATGGACGTGACCACCGCGCCGACGCTCGCGCAGGCGAGGATCAGCAACACGACAGCGCTTTCGGACGGGGCCATGCCGCCGCCACCGAGCGCGTGGGCTGCGACGGAAACCGCGCCGGAGGTGCCGCCCACGAAAGCACCGCGCAGCTGCGCGACATCTTTCGGACCCGGCGTCATACGCGAAAGGATACAGGCGCCTACTACCGGGCTTAGTAGGTGATCGGTCGGGATCGTTTCGGTGGCCGACCGACGAACGCGTTAGGTGGGGGATTTGTCCGATTCGCCAAACTTTGCCGAGGACCGGGTGAAACAAACGTGACGGTCATTTTCCGGTGCCAGACTTGGCTCTGGTCGCCGGCAACGGGTCGACGGCAGGGCAAACACATAGGAGAGTTTCATGAGGCGTCGATTCTTTGCGATATTCGCCCTGATGGGTGCGTTCGGTCTCCTCCTGTCTTCGGTGGCCTCGGCGGACCCGGTCACACGCTCCGTGTCGGGCACCCTTGTCAACTCGTGTAGCGATACTGGCGATCCGGTCGGGATATGGATGGTCGTATGGGATGGCTCGACGCAGATATCCTCGGCCACTGTCGGGGTGGGTGGCGCATACACGATCACGAACGTTCCTCCGGGCAATTACACGGTCAGTCCATACTCGCCGGCTGGATGCGGATCCGTACCCGACAGGACGGCGGTAGATCTGACGACGTCCGACGCGACCGGGATCGACTTCGAGTTGGTGAAGGTGTTCAGCATCGTCGGAACTGTCACTGGGTGTCCGGGTGCTGACGGGGTCGGGGCGTCTGACGTGACGTTGAATCTCCTCGATGCCGGCACGCAAATCGCGACGACAACGACGGATGATTCCGGTGACTACTTCTTTCAGTACAAGCCGGCCAAGGACGGCTATTCCGTAGAAGTGGTTCCCGGCAGCGGATGCGGTGCCGATCCAGCAGTAATTCCGGTGAATCTGAGCACGAATGACGTCACCGGTGTCGACTTCGCGCTCACTGCCGACGGCTGCGATACGGGCAGTTCGTTCGGAAGTGTGGATCTGTCGACGATTTTCGGAAGTCTCGGTAGTTCGGAATTCTGCAGCAGCTGAACACTTGTCCATGAAGGGAGGGTGATCGCCGAGGCGATCGCCCTCCCTTTTCTCGTTTGTTACCAAGGGATTTGCCCTGACATTGCGGAAGGCTGTTTCTAGCGGCAGATGAAGATATCTGTGCCGCATATCGTTACGACGTTCGTATTTGCTGAGATCGGCACAAGCTTGGGGACCAAAGTCATCGAAGTGCGGGTGTAACGGTCTGTTGTGCCACGACGGTATTGAGCAGAGAACGGCAAGCCCGCCAGAGTGATAGCGTCCGAGAGGCTATGTCCGAAATGATTCCGAACTCGACCTAGGAAAACGGTGCGCAGCGATAACAACGGTTCGAATAACGGAGTCCTGGGGAACAACTCCGGAACGACTCAGGGCGACGGCCATTTCGACGCGTCCGACGACGGCTATGCAACGTCGATTCGAACCGTCACCTTCACACCACAATTCGACGAGCCTGCAGCAAAACCGTTGCCCAGTCAGCGGATGCGCCAGCAACGTCGTGAAGAGCCGACCGATTTTCGGACCTCGACGCCCAGGCCTATGACCTCCGTCGACGACCTGGACATCATCAAGCGGGCGAAGCGTCCACCCGAACGCGGTTTGGGCAGTGTGTTGTTCAAACTCACCGGGGGCCGGATCAACACTGGGCAGTCGGCTGCCGAACTCGAACACCAGGCTCTCGTGCGCCGTGCCAACCGAACGGTGCGCGGCGTGTACAAGATTGCTTTCATCTCACTCAAGGGTGGAGTGGGGAAAACCACGGCGGCCAAAACTGTCGGTTCGACGTTCGCATCGATCCGTGGGGATCGAATCGTAGCCATCGACGCCAATCCCGACCTGGGGACTCTGGCTGATCGCGAACGACGTGAACATCACCTGACCGTTCGTGATCTGTTGGCCGACGGTGACATTCGTACGTACAGCGATGTTCGCTACTACACCTCGCAAGGCGACAGCCGACTCGAAATCCTTGCGAGTGAGGCAGATCCGGAAACTTCGGAGTCGTTCAACGAGCAGGACTACCTCGATACTCTCCGAATTCTCGAGGTGCACTACAACATCGTCATCACCGACTGTGGCACCGGAATCATGCACTCGGCCATGTACGGAATTCTCGACGAAGCAGATGCTTTGGTTGTCGTCAGCCCGACAGCTCAGGATGGTGCCCGTAGTGCTGCAGCAACGCTCAGTTGGCTGACCAAGCACGGATACGCAGATCTGGTGAGCAGGTCGGTCGTGGCGATCAATTCGACGCGGCCGGGTTCGTCTTCGCTCGACCTCGATCAACTCGAGGACGTTTTCGCTCAGCGTGGAGTGCGAGCGGTCAAGACGTTGCCCTACGACGATCACCTGGGCGAAGGCGGTCCGATCGACTTGAAGTTGTTGAACAAGCGCACGGCACGGGCATATCTGGAACTCGTCGCAGCAATTGCCGATGGTTTCCCGGACTCGGTGGGCAAGCACGCTTCTCGATAGAACGTGCTCGCCACCGAATCTGATCAGCAGGCTCTGGCGTTCAAGGGTGCCGAAGTATCGCGCCGTATCCGTCGGCGAGAACGAGGCGTTCGTCGATCT
>NZ_BAAILK010000026.1:5719-53174 GCF_054589475.1 Rhodococcus sp. no. 34 | reverse complement strand
GTACCAACTCGGTGCCGGTCCCGATTGCGATGTAGGGGAGTACGCGATCGGCGGGCCCGATCAACTCTCCACTGGTGACTTCCTTGTCGTCAGGATCGGTGAGCAGCAGCGTCTCGACCTTGCCCTGTTCGAGGGCGTCGAGGACGCGTGCGGTCCCGTCGATGGAGAGGCCGGAGTCCCGGCCCTGCTCCGCGACGTAGCGTTCGGTTTCCACATCCATTCTGCGCAGTCGCTGCGTGTCGATCAGTTCACGAATCGACTTGGACACCTCGGCGGGTGTCGAACCGACTGAACGCGAACCCTTTTCGACGTCCACCACCCGTAGCGTCGACGGCAAAAGCTGTGCAAAAGCTTTGCGGGATTGTACTTCTCCGATGACAACTACCAGCGCGACCTTGTGTTCACGGGCGAGCGCCGCCGCGCGCTCCACAGCCTGAGTCAGGTTCTTCCGGATATTCTCCTCCACGAGGCTTTGGCTGTCGGTGTATCGCTCCTGACCGCCCACGTGTGCCTTGTGGACCGGGAAGCCGTCTCCGTCTACCGTTTCGCCGTACACGTCACGCCCGCGAGCATCGCGCACGCACAGGTCCGCGCCAGTGTGGTCGACCTTGGCGATGAGGAACGGTTCGGTGTCGTATCCGTGTGCGATCAGTGGAATCAGGTAGGGCAGTTCGCCCAAGGTCGCGATAGTGGAGCCGGCAGGTTCGAGCAGAATATCGTCGATCAGCACTGCCTCGGAAGTGGCGACGATCGCGCGTCCGGCGCGACCTGAGATGCCGTGATGGTTGTCCTTCACCTCGTCCAGTCGTGCGATCAGCGATTCCGATGCTCCCTGTTTCGTGAGTTGATTGCGCATCGAGCGCCATTCGAGTTCGAAGCGCTCGCGCGCATCTTCCCGGTTACGGACGTCTTCGAAGTACACGGAGGCAAACGGGCCGTCACTCGAACCGACCTTCTTCAGTCGCCCAGCATGCATGTCGGCTCCCTTCTGTAGTGGTCCTATGCCGCGTACCCGACAACCGGTGATTCGACACGACCGCTTTCAGTTCGCACGTTTGTTCGACTGCTGGTACTGTCTGTGAACGTGAGGGTGGTGCAGAGGGAAGCCTGCATCACCTTCACGCCAAGAGCCCGGGACCTGCCGCCGACTGCCTTCGGCGGCAGGTCCCGATTCTGCTTACTCGGCGTCGTCGGTGCCCTTCGACCTGTCGGAACTCTTGCGCCAGTGGGTGAATCGTTCCTTGATGTCCGACGCTACATCGCCGACGCCATTCCCCACGGCGCCGACCGCACCGCCCAATCCGCTACCGATGTCGCGCACCATGCGGATCAAAGGGTCCTCCGACTCGTCGAAGTTCTGCTTGTAGGTCTTGGCTGCATTCTTGAACTCGTCGCTGATCTTCGATCCGTCGTCATCGCCGCGACGGGGGTAGTTTCCGCGCAGAATCGCGGCGTAGTCTCCGCTGTCCACCCACTTCTTGAGCTCGGCGGCGCGAAGCACCGAGAACGGGTGAGAGAGCAGTTCGATGTTGAGGAGCTTGAGTACACCGTCGCGGAGGTCGCCGCTGGCGTCGTACTCGGCGGCCTGGGCAAGAAACGCGTCGATGTCGATTTCACTGACTCGGGATCCGCCCGCCAATTTCATCTGGACGCGAATCGCGGTGTGTACGTCCTGCCCGCACAACAGTCCGGCACGATCACCGGACAGTTCTGACTTGCGCTGCCATTCCATGAGGGCGGCGATGATCGCGCGCAATGCCCATCCGCCGACGGGCAGCCATCCGATGGTTCCGGCCAGTCGCATCAAATGCATCAGGATGGTCCGATACACAGCATGACCGGACAGCGCGTGGCCAAGTTCGTGGCCGATGATGAACCGCTGTTCCTCGTAGTTCATCACGTCCAATAGGCCGGTAGTGACCACCATGAACGGCTTGTCCATGCCGATGGTGAAGGCGTTGACCATCGGGGTCTGGAGTACGAACAGCTCGGGTGTCTCGTCGGCCTGCAGGATGTCGACGCAGTCACGGCGCAGGTCGTTCAGGTCGCTGAACTGGCGTTCGTCGACTCGCACCGACGTGGCGAGGTACATGAGGCGGTGCTGACGTTCTTGGAGCAGTCCGGACAGCGTCCGCAGAACAGTGTCGAACCCCCGAAGCGTCCGGAGCGTCACCAATGCAGCCCGATCGGCCGGGTGTTCCCACGCACGCGAGCTGATGTCCGGGAACTCGATTCGGGTGCGATCTGGTGCAGTGGTCATGGTGGCCCCTCACTTCGATGTGTGTCGACTCACCTCCAGGGTAACGACTAGTCGGTTTAGCGTGGATTTCCGGCAGCTCACTCGGTGGGCTGGGGGAGCGTGCAATCGGTGACTTTGGGGTTGACGCCGAAGTAGTTCAGCGGACCCGCGATGACCGTGAGCGCGATGGTCCCGACGCCGGCGCAGTTGGTCGGCGAACTGCTGTAGTAGCCGCGTTGGCCGGCCGCGACGGCCCCGACTATCAGCCAGATCAGAACGATCAGAGTCACAATTCTCATCATGGCGGGCTCGATTCTTCAAATATTATGGTGCCCAGCGAAATACCCGGTCAGAGTGGGTATGAAACGCTCTGCCGACGGGTATCCACGGTGTATGCGGCTCGAGGCGGGCGTATCCGCCCGAGTGAACGCACTGAAGGAGCTTGTGATGATCATCCTCGGCGTGATCCTGCTGATAATCGGTTTCGTGGTGAACATTCCGATCCTGTGGACGATTGGTGTCGTCTTGCTGGTGATCGGAATCATCCTGTACGCGCTTGGCGCGGCCGGGCACGCCATCGGTGGTCGGCGGCATTACTACTGATCCGTTGTCGGCTCGTCGTGCGTATCCGTGCCAGTCGGCGCGGTCGGTACGGTGCGCTGAACGGCACGCGCAATCAGTTCCCGAAGGCAGACCTGGCGCAGCGTTCGCTGTTGCCAGTCGCTGCCGTTGCCTGTGACTGACTTGAGCTGCAGCGCCGACTCCACGCTCGCGTACTCGCCTCCCTCGTCTAGGGAGTCACGGACATGGATCAGGAGCCGGTGCAACAGTTCGGTGGCTGAAATTCTTTGTGAGGTAATCGGATCGATCGACGCTCCCAGGACGCCTTCCTTCGCGGATACCCAGGTTGCGAGGCGGAGGCTCTCGAGGGAAATGTTCGGAGCCTCGATGCCCCGGTCTATCGCGCGTAACGCAGTTGCCACCAGAGCCCGTCCAAGGGTTGCAAGTAGCGCTGCATCCTCTGCTGTCGGCTGAACGTCGCAGACTCGGATCTCGACGGTCGGTAGGTGGCAGGAAGGTCGGATATCCCAGTAGGCCATCCGCTTGTCGAGCATCACGCCGCAATCCACCATCTTCGCAACCGCGGTGTCGAAGTCCCCGGTGGTCTCGAAGTACGGCGGCGGCCCGGCGACTGGCCACCTGGACCATTGGATCGCCCGCCAACTCGCGAAGTCGGTGTCGACTCCTTGGTGGACACGGGAATTGGCGCTCAGTGCCAACAAGGCGGGCAACCAGATGCGCACGTGATTGCAGACCTGCACGGCCTGTACTTGATCAGCGACGCCCACATGTATGTGGCAACCGCAGATGCTTTGTTCGGCAGCGAGGGCGCCGAAGCGTTCGCCCATCCGGCGGTAACGAGGCGAGTCGCTGATCTCGAAACGCGAAGGCCCCGAAAGCGGTGCGCCGACGGCCAACAGCCTGCAGCCGTTCAACTCGGCAGCTTTTGCCGCGAGCCGACGCATGTCGATCAAGTGGGTTCGGAGTTCGTCGATGCCATGGCACACGGGAGAGTTGGTCTCGACTTGGCAGCGGGACAACTCGAGCTGAAGATCCAACCCCAGTGTCGACGCGGTTTCCGCAACCGCAACATTGTCGGTGGACGGCAACCAGGAGGTTGGGTCGACGAGGATGAATTCTTCTTCGACGCCGACGGTCGGGGTCGTCGATTCGTGGCGGCCAGCGGTGGATTCGGCCGAGCAGGTGGCGCCCATGCTCGCGTCTACCCGGTCGGTCGAAGGCGGAAACCGACCCGAGGAAGCCCCGTTCTCGTCGGGAGAACGGGGCCTGTGGTCGGCCTTGCCAACATCTCGGAAGCGTCAACGAGTCCTTGCACACCGTATGAATCTGGGGACTGGCGTGCCTGGGAAAACGTACTGTGTCGGACTCGGTAAAACGAGACCCCAAGGCATGTCTCACCCCCTATTTCACCCTCGTGTGGACTTGTCCGCACGCCCTTCGCCGAGTCGCGGATCATGACCTGGCGGCCTGCGGTGGTGCAGTCTCGGCTTTATCCGTGGGGCCGCCGTTATCGAGCAGATTCCGAGAATGCGAACCCATCTAAACTAACGTCCAGCATTCGGATGTGACGTTCTGGCGGAGTGTGTGGGTTCGGTGAGTCAACAGATATTTGATCAGTTAATCGCGTGCACAGCATCCGGAGAAGTTGTGGAACTTTCGAACTGGTATTGCGTTTCACCAGCGCAAATCTTCAGTGGTCATGAGTAAAAGTCAGAAGATGGGAGAAAGTGCCTGGGATTGTGTTGCTACCGGTTCGTTATCGCATACGAGTGTCCACTATGTGCGTGGATGACGACTCTTGAAGGCGGGCAAAACTGCGTGTCAGCTGTGTCGGAGCTTCCTCTGCCTTTGTGTTCTTGGATTGAGAGTTTCACCAGGAATATCTTTCGTGATCGACGCGCCGGGAAATTTTTCTCAAGATTTACCCACTTGCTAATTGGGGAATTCAGCGGGTTGCGGAAGACCGAAATATTGCGGGTGGGAGCTGTTATTTCCGGTGATTTGCCCATATCTTGCTGAGTGACGTATTTGCGACCGAAGTGTCGCGCGGTCGAGAAATAATGCTTTTCATGCTTTACATTGGAAATTGCAAGATGCACGTTTCATCCTCAGTGTTAAACGAAAGGACGAACGCAATGGGTAGCTTGGAAGATTTCGACATCGCGGCACTTCTTCAGAAGGTCATCGCATTCTTCGACGGATTCTCGTCGGACGAGACCGAGACCCCCACGGGCTAAGACTTAGCGAAGCCGCTGTGCATCCGGATGACACTGGATGCGCAGCGGCTTCTTTGTATCAGGACCCCATCTGTCAGCCCAGCCGGATCTGTCAACCCAGCCGGGAACTGAGCTCGGTATCTCGGCCGGGGCGGACTCAGCTTGCACATCGGTGCGAGCTGGAACGATCTTTGTCACATAAAATGTTAGGTATTACATATTGGACATCGATGAGTATTAGGGTGCAGGTATGGGGACGAAGCAGCCGGCCGGTTCAAGCGCAGATCGTAGTATCCGCGACGAAAAGCAGAGTGCCGTATTCCAACCACTGGCACGGACCAGCTTGCGCAGCGATGCCACGAGACTGCTTCGGGCCCGGATCTCGAGCGGTGAACTGGAGTCCGGCCGGCTCTACGCGATTGGCGACATCGCAGCGCAACTCGAGGTCTCGCCCACCCCGGTGCGTGAGGCTCTACTCGATCTGAAGAGCCAAGGGCTCATCGAGATGGTGAGGAACCGCGGCTTTCGCATCGTCGAACTGACGGATGACGAACTCGCGGACATCGTCGAAGTCCGGCTGATGCTCGAGCCACCTGCAATGGCGAAGGTTGCCGTGCTCGAACCCCCGCTGGATCTCACCGATCTCTGGAAGCTGAGCAAGCGCGTCGAGAACGCCGCGGCCGAGGGGGATCTGGTCTCATTCCTGACCCTGGACAAGGACTTCCACCTGGAACTTTTGGCTGCACTGGGTAACGCACGGCTGGTCAAGGTGGTGGAGCAGTTGCGCGATCAGACTCGCCTGTCCGGGCTGAAAGGCATTGCAGGCAGCAAGGACTTGGTCGGGTCGGCTCGGGAGCACGATCAACTCCTGCAGGCGTTGGAATCACGAGATCCGGTTGCGGCCGAAGCTGTCATGACTGCACACCTCCACCACGTCAGCGGGTTGTGGGCCGGACGCTCCGAAAAGTCCGACTGAAGCGGTCTGGCCCGAACACGCCGGCATAGGCCGGGAGGCTTCGGCCGAACACGCTGCG
The DNA here is from genome assembly GCF_054589475.1 of Rhodococcus sp. no. 34. Classification (NCBI taxonomy): domain Bacteria; kingdom Bacillati; phylum Actinomycetota; class Actinomycetes; order Mycobacteriales; family Nocardiaceae; genus Rhodococcus; species Rhodococcus sp. no. 34. The sequence goes on along the minus strand of NZ_BAAILK010000026.1, from coordinate 47,103 downwards.
AGCGACCAACTCTCCGGTGACGGGGCCGAGGGTTATACCGAGCATCGCGTGGCCGGTGGCGACAGTGACATTCGGATGGTGAGGTAAGCGACCGATGATGGGCATCCCGTCGGGTGTCATCGGGCGTAGCCCTGTCCACGGGACTGCATTCTGCGGAGGTTCCCAGGTGTCGAAATAGTCGGCTGCCGAGGTCAGTATGCCTCCGGCCCTTCGCTTGTCGATGTGTTCACTTCGGCCTCCGAATCCCATGGTGCCGGCCAGTCGAGTCGCACCGGACAACGGCGTGACGGCAACTTTGGCTTCCGACAGATACGACGCCCGAGTACCGACGGGGAAAATCGGTGGAACGTCGAAACCGTAGCCTTTGCCGGATTGGACGGGGAGTGTGTACCCGAGTGCTCGCACCACATCGGCGCTCCAGGTGCCCGCCGCGACCACAAAATGATCGGACGTCATCGGCCGTTCTACTCCAGAAGCTGTCACGTTGCCGGCGGAGTCTGCTGACAGTGTGAGTTCGGTGCCTTCCACGATCTCGACCCCGAGGCTCTCGCACTGTGTGATCAAGCTTTCGACGAAGGCTGCGGGGTCGAGGAATCTCTCGTGGGGACAGACGATCCCACCGACGACCGAGCTCGAGAGTCCCGGCATCAGCTGAGCCGTTCGGGCACTGGTGTGTACGTCGAATTCGTCACCGCCGAGTGCTCGCACCAGCGTCATTTCTTCGGCGTGGGAGTCGAGCGACTTCTGTGTGCGAAACAGCTGCACCAATCCGGATCGGTGGTTTTCGAACTGAAGCCCAGTGCGCTCGAGTTCGTCGAAAAGCTCGAAAGTCCGATGATTGAGTGCCATCAGATTTCGCAGACCGGATTCGAATCTCGTTGTGGTGCAGTTGCGAAGCATCGCAATCAAGAAGGAGGCAAGGCGAGGGTCGCGGCTGGGGCTGATGTACAGCGGGCTGTCAGGACGCAGCATCCACTTCAACGATTGGGTCAGTACTCCGGGGGCAGGGACGGGGGCCGACATGCTCGGGACGACCCACCCGGCGTTATGGCTCGACGCGCCGGTTCCCGCATCCCTCGCGTCGACTACACACACGTCGGCTCCCTCGGCAGCCAAGGCCAGCGCCGAACACAACCCGATCGAACCGGCACCGATAACGGTCACTCTCATGGAAATTTGCCCTCTACTGACGGTTGGCGATCGTCATCTGTCCGCGGAGGCCGGCAGATGCCAATTGATAGTTGACGGTGATCAGTCCGATGATGTCGTCGACGGTGTTCAAGCGATGCTCGATGGTTCGATCTGACGTTCGCCGAGAACCGGGGACACCCTCCGCCATCTCCGCAGCAGTTGTTGTCGGGTGAACGATTTCGAGGACCCACTCGTCGCGTAACTCCGTCGGCTTCAGCGAGTCGCACTGTTGCACAACTCGTCTGGATGCATCGCGAATGGCTGCGCACGCCAGACTCGGCGGAAGCGAGTTGGTAGCAGACCACCCGTGCGCCTGCTTCACCACGACGGTTTCGGTCGAAGGAGACGTAGCGCTGACCAACCCGCAGATCACGTCATCTCCAGTGACCAAGCCGACCGGCACGCCGTGAGTAGCCGCGTAGAGCGAGTTCACATCGCTTTCCGACACGGTCCTGCCGTCGAGACGAACATCCGTGAACAGAGCCGAGAACGTATGTGCCAGCACACCCGGACCACCCGCAGGAGCGTGGTAGCCGACGAAAAGGGCCACGTCGTGTTCAGCGGTGAGACCCTCTGCCATGCACTGCAGTTTCGGCGATCCGAACAGAACCCGCGCCCGCGGATCCAGTTCGGCGTGCAGCAGATTGTCCATCGTTCCATGACTGTCGTTGACGAGCACCGATTGCGCGCCCGCGTCGAATGCTCCGGCGATTGCCGCGTTGGCCTCGGCCGTCATCAGTGCTTGCGCACGTTGGTATCCGTGACCTCCACGAACTATCTGGTCGAGCGTCGCAATTCCTGCGATGCCTTCCATGTCCACCGAAATATAAACGTGCATAGTGAGACTCTCCGTTTGTCGATTGTCTTCGTGACGACTCGGTCCGGGGCGGTCAACCGTTCGGGATGGACAAAGCTTCTCGTACCGTATTCGCCAGGACGACCGAGGCCGGCACCTCGAGAGGCGTCGTGGCAACCAGTCGATTCTTCGTGAGCGCGAAACTCAAACCGTAGTCCGGATCGGCAAACCCGTACGAACCGCCGAACCCGCTGTGGCCGAATGAATTCGACCGTCCGCCCATTGCAATCCCTTTGTCGCCCAGTAGATAACCCAAACCCTTGCGGACCGGCGCCTTGTGCGTTTGATCGTACGCATCGGTTTCCAGCGTCGTTGCCAGAGTGGTCCGCGCTGGCGGGAGTAGACGCACTCCGTCCACACCATCGCCGATCAACGACGCATAGTGTTTGGCCAAGGATCGAGCGGAGGTGATGGCACCTCCGGCAGGGACAGCTGATGCCTGAATCGACGGAGTGTTGAAGAGCTCCGCCATGATCCGAGTATCAGGGCTCGACGCGGGACCGGTCAGAACTGATTCGTCGTTCGCGAGAACCGCGATGCGGTCCCTAACCGAAGGAGGGACGCCGAAGAACAGATCCGTGATACCCAAAGGCTCGCAGATCAGTTCGGCGACGATCTGGCCGAAGGGCTTCCCGTACACGCGACTTGCTACCTCGCCGAGAACGAATCCGGAAGACAGTCCGCGGTACGCGGTCTCGCTACCCGGAGTCCACATCGCCTCGGACTCGGCCAGGCGAGCGCAGGTGCCGTCCCAGTTGTCGAGGTGAAAGTCGTGTGTTATGTCCTGGACTCCGGACGTGTGGACGAGGACCTGTCGAATAGTCGCCTCTCCCTTGCCGTTCTGTCCAAACTCCGGCCAATAGTCGCTGACCCGTGCGTCGTAGTCGAGTTCGCCGCGTTCGGCAAGCAGATGCACCGTCGTATACATGAGACCTTTGCTGCACGAGAAGATCGGGAACAAGGTGTCACTTCGGACGGGCGCACTTCGAGTGGGTTCGGTGTGCCCGGACCAGGCATCTACGATCAACTGACCGTGCTGGTACACCGCAACCTGGATGCCGAGTTGGGTGTCTGCGGCGACCATTGCGTCGAGTTCGGCCTGAACCACCCGCTGTACGTCGACAGTCATCTTTTGCGTCCCTCGTGCTGGGCGATCTCGGTACGAAAGTACTCCGAGACAACGGTGGTCAGTGATTCGAGGTACCGTTCGCCGCGTGACTCCAGTGCGGCGACGGGGTCGCCCAAGATACCGTTCACCGACAATGCTTTTGTCCCGCCGTCGAACAACGCGGTGGCAGTGTCCTTGTCGAAGCGTCCAAGGAATCCGGGCTCGGCGGCGTTCATGTCGACGAGGTCGGGTCGCAGTGCGAGGACTATCGATGTTTCGAAATCGCCGGCATGAGAACCGCAGGCCTCGGGAGAGATCGAATCCTCCTCAGCCACTGCTTCGAAAGCTGCGAGCAACTGGAGAAGATCGGTGTGCGCATGAATCCGTGTCTCGCCGATCCGGGGTCCGACTCTCTCGATCAGATGCGCGAGGGGTTCGAAGTTGCCGCCGTGGCTCGAGATGACGAGGATATTGTCGAACCCATGAGCGGCGAGACTGCGAACGTAATCTTCGACTACGTCGAGAAACGTCGCCTCGCGCAGAGAGACCGTTCCGGGAAACGACATGTGGTGCGGGGAAACTCCGAACGCGATGGTGGGCGCCACCATTGTCGCCCCGATCCGTGTGGCGACGGCAAGCGAAGTGGCAGTGCCGATCAGGGTGTCCGTGGACAGAGGCAGGTGCGGGCCGTGTTGTTCGGTCGCTCCCACCGCGAAGATGACGTTGCGGATCCCGTCGTTCATCGCCTCCTGCATCTGGGTCCACGTCATCTCCGCCATCGAGGGGGTGCGCCGAGCGTAGGGCTCATCAGGCTGTTACCGCCGTCGCAGCGGCGTCGCGGCTTGCGTTCCGAAGGCTGTCGATCGCAAGTGCGGCGATCTTCCCGATTGCCGCGTCCACCTTGCTGTTACGCATGTAGTTGTTCTTGTCCCTCAGGAAGATCGCTACAACGTAGAGATCCTCGTCGCCGAAGTCGACGACGCCCACCTCGTTGCGAACCCCGGCAAGGAACGTGCCGGTTTTGCCGGAGATCGTCGGTCCGTCGACGTACGCGGAGGAGAGGCGGTGAGGCGCGAACTGCAGGCCCATCACTCGGCGTACTTCTGCGCAGGCTTCGGCGTCTGCAGCCTTGTCCGTCCAGATGAGGCTGAGCAGTTCGGTCATCTCACGAGGGGTACTGGTGTTACCGCCGCGCGCGTTCAACGACTCGCCTGCTGCGATGGCCGCGACGAACTCGTCCTCGGGAAGCCCGAACGGGTTGCCGGTGGAGGTGTTCTGCAAAGTTGCGTATTCATCGGTCGAGAGTTCCTGGAGAGCAAGCGAAATGATGCCTTCGCAATCGGTGGTGATGGAGGTCGAGTTCAATCCGAGCGCGCGGAGTCGGCTCATGATGTTCTCGGTACCTACCATCTCTTGCAGAATGTCAGTGGCGGTGTTGTCGCTGACCTGCATCATGAGCAGGGCCAAGTCCCGGATGGATACTTCCACGTCGTCCGTCATCGCTGAAATCCCGGAGGGCCCGATGGTGCGCCTGTCTGCAGGGACCTTGATTCGGTCGGCCAGTTGTATGCGTCCTTCGGATGCTTGGGCGGCGACCTCGAGCATGACGGGGACTTTGTAGGTCGAGGCGGTCACCGAACGTGCATCGGCGCCGGAACCGATTTCGAGGTTTCCGTCGAGGCTGCGGACGTGAAACGCAACGGTGGCGTTTGCGTCGTCACACACGTCGGCGATGGAGGCGAGGATCCTGAGGGGATTGGTGCTCATGGTATTCCGTTCCGGGGGTTGGTGTGAAGGAGAATGTTTCGGTCAAGGCAGTGACGTGTTCATGAACTCGCGGAATTAGGCGGGGCGTAAAGATGACAACGCGCCTCACCTGACGGCGTGGAATAGGTCGGGGGCGAAACCGTGTCGCAGATCGCGCCGATGCGTAGGTGACATCTCTCGTGAAAGACACAGCCGCCCGGCGGGTTGTCAGGCTTCGGGGGCTCGCCGGTGAGGATGATCCGCTCTCGCGCAGCTTCGGAGAACAGTGTCGGCGATGCCGAGGCCAATGCGCGTGTGTACGGGTGTGCGGGGTCGGTCAGAATGCTCTCGGTCGAACCGTACTCCTGCACCTGACCCAGATACAGGACGGCAACCTCGTCGCAGAAGAATCGAACGACTCCAAGATCATGACTGATGAAAAGGAAGGATGTTCCGGAGTCCTCTTGAATGTCCTTGAGGAGGTTGAGAATCTGCGCCTGCACCGAAACGTCCAGGGCGGAGACAGGTTCGTCGGCGACGATGAGTTTCGGTTTCGCTGCGACGGCGCGTGCGATCGCCACTCGCTGGCACTGCCCACCCGAAAGTTGGTGTGCGTACATGTCTCCGTACGAAGCGCTCAGTCCGGCACGGTCGAGCAAATCGTCGACGTCCTGGCGACGCGCCGAATGCCCGCCTATGCGTAGTGGTTCGGCGACGGCACGCCAGATCGGCAGCTTCGGATCTATCGATGCGCGCGGGTTCTGGAAGATCATCTGCACCGATCCCGGGGTTCGCTTGCGAGAGGACTTGCCGGTGACACGCTGCCCCAATATTTCCAGGTTGCCACCGGACGGCTCGAGCAGGCCGGTCACAACTCGACCGAGAGTGGACTTGCCGCTTCCGCTTTCACCGACCAGTCCGAGAGACCGCCCTGCCGGGATCGACAGGTCGACGCCCCGAAGCGCCTGCACGGCGCGGCCGCCCAGACGTGTCCGGAAGGAATGGGTGATCCCTTCCAAGCGGGCCACTTCGTGTGTGGAAACTAACTGGTGTTTGGTCATCGAGCCACCTCACTTGCCAAGACGCGCTGATGTGAGCCGGTCATCGGGTGCAGACAGGCCGCGAGATTGTGTCCACTTCTTTCGAGTTCGGGCGAGCCTGAAAGGCATTCGTTGCCCGCACGGTCGCAGCGTGGGGCGAAGTGGCAACCGTGGTTTCGGTCAGACAACGGCGGCACGATCCCTCGTACCGTCTTCAAACGCCGAGCGCCCGAGTTCATGCTTTCCAAACAGTCGACCAGTGCGTGCGTGTACGGATGCTCCGGTTCACGCAGTACGTTGTCGACGGATCCGGATTCGACGATCTTGCCCGCGTACATCACGTACGCCCGGTTGCAGTGTTGTGCAACCAGCCCGAGATCGTGCGAGATGAACATCATGGACATCCCCTCGTCTTCGATGAGACTGTGCAACAGATCCATGATCTGCGCTTGCACTGTTGTGTCCAATGCGGTGGTCGGCTCGTCGGCGATGAGCATCGTCGGTTCGCAGGCCAGAGCCATTGCGATGAGTACACGTTGGCGCATCCCACCGGACAATTCGAAAGGAAAGGCACCGGCGACCCGATCCGGGGCCGGAATCCCGACTCGGGCAAGCAGTTCGCGTACTCGTTTGGCTGCAATGCGTTTGGTGACCTTGTGATGTATACGTACGAGATCGCCGAGTTGTCGTTCGATGCTCACCACTGGGTTCAGCGAGGTTCCGGGGTCCTGGGGGATCATCGCAATGTCGGTGCCTCGAAGCGGGGCCAGCGCACCACGGTCGGACATGTCGAATTGCCGGCCGTCGAAGACCATCTCTCCATGTGCCGCTAGGGAGCCTTCGAGGAGGCCGAGTACGGAGTACGACGTCACTGATTTGCCGCAGCCGCTCTCACCGACCAGTGCGACGCTCTCACCCGAATTTATGTGGAAGCTGACTCCGTCCACTGGTCGCAGTGCGGGATTGTCTGCCAGTGCTACACGGAGATCCGTGATCGACAGCAGCGGTATCGTCATCGGTTGCTCCTCGGGTCGAGCGCGTGGCGAAGGCCGTCTCCACAGACCAGCAGAGTGATGACGACGAGGGCGATGGTGCATCCGGGGACTATCGACATCAAAGGCAGGTCGATGCTGTGGGTCGACCCGAGGGCGAGCATGTTGCCCAGAGACGAGGTCGGTGGCTGGATACCGAGACCGACGAAGCTGAGCCCGGCTTCGGCGATAACGGTGAAGGCGAAGATCAGGGTCAGCTGAACCGACACTGATTCGATCATGTTCGGCGTGACGTGCCGAACGATGATGCGCCAGGTCGGAACTCCGCTCACGGCTGCGCTGTCGATGTATTCCTCTTCACGAATCTTGAGTACGACACTGCGTGTAACCCGTGCGAGATACGGCGTGTAGCCCGCAACGAGAGCGATGACCGTACTGGTGACCCCCGCTCCCATTGCGGCGATGAGCGCCAGTGCGAGCAGCAATGAAGGCAAAGCCAGCCCGACGTCGATGACCCGGGCAATGACGGTATTCGCAATTCCACGGGTGAAGCCTGCCAGCATTCCGAGTGGTAGCCCGATGATCATGACGCCCAATGTCACTGCAGCACTGATGGCGAGTGAGGTGCGGAGTCCGAACAGTAGACGGCTCAACTGATCTCGACCCAGATCATCGGTGCCGAGGAGATGCTCACCGTTGGGTGGGGCGAGAGTCGACGTGAGATCTTGGACGTTGGGGGAGTGCGGCGCGAGAAGAGGCGCGAGCACGGCCGCCGACACCAGTACGAACAGAATGCTCCATGCCACCTTCTGACCAGGCAAGGAGAGAATGCGGGCCGTGAATCGACGCCGCTGACGTGTGCTCGGCGCGATTGGGGAAGACGGGGAAAGCGCAGCTCCGAATGACTCAGTCATTGTCGGTCCTGACTCTGGGATCGATGAGGGAATAGACGACATCCATCAGAAGATTGACAGATACGACAACGATGACCAGCACGAGGATGCAACCCTGCACCACTGTGTAGTCGCGAGCCAAGACGGATTGAACGAGGAGTCGGCCCATACCGGGAACGGCAAAAGCATTTTCGACGAGGAGTGCTCCGCCCATCAGCGCGCCCATCTCCAGTCCGGCGATCGTCACAGTGGGAAGTAGTGCGTTCCGTAGTGCGTATCGAGAGTAAACGCGACGCTCGGGGATCCCGAATGACCTTGCCGTCCGGACGTAATCGGAGTTGAGTGTGCCGATCAAGGATGCACGCGTGGTCTCGAAGAGCAGAGTCGACATACCGACACCCAGCGCGATGGTCGGAAGAATCATGTGTTGGAAATGCGCACCGATACCGTCACTGATCGACGAGTATCCAAACGTCGGCAAGACGTTCTGGAACGCGATGATCAACAGGAGAGCCAACCAGAAGCTGGGTACTGCGATACCCAGCGTTCCGACCAGTCGGACACTCCGGTTCGCGCGATCGCTGGTGAACCTTGAAGCGAGGACGCTCAGTGGTACCGCGACCAACAATGCGAAGCCAAGCGCATACATGCCCAGTTGAAGTGTTACGACGATGCGGTCGGACAGTAAGGTCGTCACCGAGTCGTTGAGCACCAACGACTTTCCGAGGTCGCCGCGAGCGGCGGCGGACAGCCAGTCGAAATACTGGACCACCACCGGCTTGTCGAGACCGAGTTCGGAACGAATACGTGCGATCTGCTCAGGACTGACAGACCCGCCCGGCCCGCTCACTGTGCGAGCGGGGTCCCCGGGGATCGTCCGAAGGAGTACGAACATCAGGAATGTTGCGGCGAGTCCGACGATTCCCAGTTGTGCGGCATTGACCAACAGGGTGCGCGCGATTCGACGCAGCCGGCCGGACGAGGGCGCGGGCTCTCGCTCCTTCGGCGGCATGTCGGAATCAGGTACCGCTTCGATCACGCTCACTTGGCGAGCCAAACCCTCGAGAGTGGATTGGTGCCACCCTCCGTGAATTCGTATCCGCCGACCGATGGGCTGGTTGCGGCGATCTTCTGCGGGTACACGGTGAACGCTGCGTAGGCATTGTCCGCGATCAGCTTGGATGCCTGCTGGTACATCTGTGCCCGTTGCTGCGGATCCTGTTCGGCGCGAGCAGCGTCGAGCAGTTTGTCGAGTTCGGGATCGTTGATCGAAGAGGCGTTCAGATCGCCCTTACTGTGGAACAAGGGGTAGAGAATCTCGTCGGGATCGACGGTGGCCGTGGTCTGACCGCTGTTCATGACCGTGAAATTCTTTGCTGTGTAGATCTTCTGAGCCCAGGATCCGAACTCCTCTTTGCTCAGGTCGACCTTGATGCCGACGTTCTGGAGCTGTTCGGCAACCGCATCGGCTTCTGTCGAGAACGGAGTCTGGGTGAAGGTGCTGAACGGAACCGTCGTACCGAGGTCGAAGTTTCCGTTCTTCAGGAATTCCTTTGCCTTGTCTGTTGAAAACGTCTGTGAGGCAAGACCGGAGAGGTCCGAGTAGGCATCGCCGATTTTCGGGCTGAGGGGCCCGCTCGCCGGATCGGCGTATCCCTGGTAAATGCCCTGTGCGATACCGTCACGGTTGATCGCTGCAGAGAACCCGCGGCGTACGTCGACGTTGTCGAAAGGCTTGACCGCCTGGTTGAAACTGACGTAGTTGAACGTGTTGCTGATCGACGTCTTGATGACCGAGTTGCCTCGGCTTTTGACTTGTGCGAGTTGGGCCGGTGTCACACCGAGAACATCGAGTTCCCCGTTGACGAATGCCTGCATCGAGGTGGTCGGGTCGGGAAGGATCGAGATCTTGATCGAATCCAGGTAGTTGTCGTCAGCCCAGTAATCGTCGTTGCGGACGAGCCTGATGTACTGACCGGTCTTGTACTCCTCGAACTTGTACGGACCGGTGCCCACCGAAGCTTTGAACGGGTCGGTCTTGGCGTACTGCGTCACGGCGGTTGGGGACATCATCATCACCCGTCCACGGCGCAACGAGGCGACAAATCCACCGGCGGGGGTCGAGAGATTCATGGTTACTTCATGGGGTGCGCTGACCTCAACCGATTCCAAAGACGGCGGCAGGTTCGCACCGGTTCCATTCGGGTCGAGCAATCGATCGAGATTGAATTTGACTGCTTCGGCATCGAACGGCGTTCCGTCAGTGAACTTCACACCATCGCGGAGGGTGAAGACGTACTGCGTGGGGGAGGTCTGCTTCCAGGACGTAGCGAGTTCGGGTACCGGTTGACCGTCCTTGAAGTCGACCAGACCGTTGTACGCGAGGGTAGCGATCGATGCTGTGCCCACCGAGGTGACGGCCATTGTTCCCATGTCGAACGCAGGTGCAATCGGTTCTGCGCCGATCGAAACTCGCAGTTCACCGCCCCGCTGCGGCTCGCCGGCGGGCTCGGACGAGGCGCCGGCGTCTTGAGTTGCGCCTGAACAACCACCGAGAACCAGTGCGAGTGCAGTTGCAGTTCCCACCAGAGCGGTACGCCTCGAGAACCGCGTCATTGTCTTGTCCATCAGATCCACCTTCGGGCCGTTCGTTCGGAACGGCGGGTTCGTACGGAGCCTTGCGAGGATGCATTAGGTGTAATACCTTACCGATTGGATGTCAAGGAATTTCAGTGAACTAGCCCTGAAGTACACCCCGAGAAACGGAATCGGAAAACGATGGAAATCGAAGATCATGCAGTGGCTCCACACATCGCCCTCGCCAGGCTCGACTCGTTGATTCCCGTCGGGGTCGCCGTCGCAGCGGTGGCCAGTGCCATCACCGAACTTCACGAGGGGCGGCTCGAACAACCACCGCGAACGGTCGTGGCGGACGGCCAGTTGCTCGTGATGTCCGCACTGCATCGGACCACCCGAGACGCCGTTGTCAAGACGCTGACGATCTACGACATCGACGGAAGCAGGCGCATCGAAGGAACTGTGCTCTGGTACGACGGAGCCACCGGACTTCCGCGATTCAGCGTGGAGGCCCACCGGTTCACCGCGCTGCGAACCGGTGCGGTCTCCGGTGTGGCAACGGACGTGCTGGCGCCCGAAAAGGTCCGGCGTCTGGCGATCCTCGGCTCCGGCGCCCAGGCCGCGACACAACTTGATTCCTGCTGCGCAGTACGGGAATTCGAGGAGATCTCGGTACACAGCCGGACTCTCGCGCATGCACAACGCTTTGTCGACGAAGCAAAAGTGAGGCATCCAGGACTCCGGCTCTCGGTAGCAGGATCGGCAAACGAATGCGTCGGAAATGCTGACGTGGTGTGTTGTGCGACCGGTGCCACGTCACCGTTGTTCGACCTCGCAGCACTACCGGCAAACGTCCACGTCAATGCAGTCGGATCTTTCCGTCCGTCGATGACGGAACTCCCTGCCGGGCTCATCGATGCTTCGACGGTTACCGTCCTCGACGACGTAGCCGGATGTCTGGAGGGATCGGGCGAAGTCAGGTCGGCAATCGAGCGAGAGTTCCCCATCTCCGACCTCCGATCACTGGGCGCGGTAATGGAATCCGGCGTGGAGCGTCACGGTCGCACGGTGTTCAAGTCGGTCGGGTGTGCAGCACTCGACTGGGGCGTCGGCAAAGCGATCGCCGACAGGCTCGAGCGCGTCGTACTTTCCTGACCGATCACAAAGGCCTGCCCCAACGGATCCCTTTGTCGGGACAGGCCTTTCGGTGAATCTTGCGCGAGTTGGGACGTGCGCTCGAGTTGGGGAGTGCGCTTTAGCTGGTCGCATCATTCTGGATCAAGAGCATCGCGTCGTCGACCGGATCGAAGTACAGAGCCGGGTCGGCAACCAGTGCAGCGTCGTCACCATGAGTTTGCATGGTGACAACCCAGGCACGATCGTCGTGTTCCACGTAATAGGCACCCGCGAGGACCCCGATGGAACTGCCGCCCTTGAATCCGCCGTAAGTGAACCATTTCGCGGACTCGTCACTGAGCGCCGGATCCTCGGCGAGAATGTTTCGAACCGGTGCGCCGCTCTCGGTCTTCGCCTTCTCTTGCAACGTGACCAACGCGGCACGCAGGTCGGCGGGCGAGGCGAACCAATCGATGTCGAAAGGCCATGCGGGGGTGGTGAATGCTGACGCCGGGATGTCCACCAGGCCGCCAGGTAGTGCCGCGAGTATCGCTCGACGCTCGTCCGGAGTTCCGTCGCGCCAAGCGATACGTTGTGCGCCTTGGTCACCCCAGCCGAGTTGGAACAGTGCGCGGGTCGGCTTGAGCGGGATGTTGAGCGAAGGATTTGCCATGCCCATCGGGGCGAACTCGGCTTCTACCTGCTCGCGCCCGACAGCAGCGATCAGCATGTCGGTGGCGGTGTTGTCGCTGATCGAGATCATCTTGCCGGCGGTATCTCGGACCGTGACTTCAGTTCCCGATGGCAGGTCCTGCATGGTCCCGCCGGGCATCGATTTGAGGTCGTCGGTGATGGTGAGCTTCTGATCCCAGGAGAGTGTCCCGTTCTGGACGGCCGTCGCGACCGCGCCGAGAACGTACAGCTTGATCGTTGACCCTGTGGGCTGTGGTGAGGTGTCGCCGACACTGAAGACTTCGGCGTTCTTTCCTTCGGTGACCTCGGTGACGGTCAGATTGGTCGGCGCGGGAAGCGCTTTGACAGCTGCCTCGAGTTCTTGCCAAGATGCGGCCGGCACATGAACGTCCTTGGTCGGTGTGATCGCCATTCCGAGGATCAGCCCGTTGCCGTCGACAACGACGTTGACGTCGAACGCACCGCCGGTGGTGCTGGTGATGGAAACTGTGCCGTCGGAGTCGCCTCCCTTGTACTTCACTGTTGTCCAAGGCTGTCCGGCTCGGATGGAGTCGAAGTCCGGAGGTGTCAGGACGACGGGTGCAGTGGGCCCGAAGTGTTCGGCGATTTCTTCCTGGGTCAATGGCGCGCTCGTGTTGAACGCATTGAGAAGCCAGGTGATCTGCTTGCCGACGGGGCTGTCGGGGATCGTGACTGTCGTGGGTGTCTCGGTGGGGGAGGTCTTTGTGCTGTTTTCAGAGGTTCGTGCGGAATCAGTCCCGGAAGTACATGCGGCGAGGGCGAATACCGCTGCGGAGGCAAGTGCCACCAGCGTGAGCGGGCGACTCTTCCTGCGTGTGTGTTCGAGTTTCATGGACTCATTTCATCAGCGTTCTCTTCGGCGCGCGTCCGTCTGAGATGTAGACGTACTCAGACTGAGGTACTGAATCGGTTCATCCTCGGGTACCGTCAACCACTTGTAGTGGTGACACGCACCTTGCAGCTGGACAAATGGGAGAAAGGCTGCACTCGAAGAACTTTCGTGATGACTGCGAGAGCTAGTTCTTGGTCGCGGCCAAAAAGGAGGGTTGCGTTGACAGCGCTGCGATTTCTTCGGGGAGTTCGGGGATCCGGCGATCGTACAGTTCTGCCAACTCGACCGAGCTGAAGCGTCGGACAGTCCAATTGTGTTCAGCCAACCACTGGCCCGGATCGGATCGCTTGTCGCTGTAGAACAGTTGCGAAATGTCCAGGTCTCCGAATGGGTTCTCGGCGAAGTACTTGGATCTGATGGCCGCCAGCTTGCTCGGGTCGGTTCCGGCCGGAAAGTCGTTCACTGCCAAGCGACTACCGGTGGCCGAGAGTTCGTCGATCCGCTCGAACAGGGCGTCGTGGGCCGGGCCGGGGAGATAGGCGAGCAGGCCTTCCGCCGACCAGGCCGTGGGTTCGTTCGGGTCGAAACCAGCCTCCTCGAGTGCGGCCGGCCAGTCGTTTCGCAGATCAGTAGGCACAGTGCGTCTATCGGTCTTCGGCTGGGCGTCGTGCGCCGCGAGCACTTCGGCTTTGAACTCCAGCACCTTTGGCTGATCCACTTCGAATACCGTCGATCCTGAGCTCCAATCCAGCCGGTACGCACGCGAATCCAACCCTGCTGCAACGATTACCGCCTGCCTTACTCCGGATTCGGTTGACGACGAGAAGAATTCGTCGAAGAACCTGGTTCGCAACCCCATGAAACCGCCGAAGGGGGTGTCCTCGAGGAGTGTGGGATCTTTCAGAAGAGCTGTGAAATGCGGCTCGGCTGCAGCTTCTACGAACCACGAGGCGAACTTGTCTTCGATGATCGCGTCCGGACGGGTGCTCTCCAGTGCTCGGAACGTTGCCACTGCCAGCGCGGTGAGTCCGACGCTACTGACGATGTCCCACGTATCTCCATCGCTCCGCATTGTCTGGGTGTCCTTCCGCTCTTGACGACTGAGCCGAACTCTCTCGACCTTACGCCCGTGTGACCCCTCGTCGCCTGGAACGGAACGGTCGGACTTGGAGCAGAGAATGCACGGCTGACTGGGTCGAAAAGTTTTGCAGTGCAAGGCGTTCGGTTTGAATCAGCATCCTGCCAGGAATTTGCCAGGTTAGTGCCAGTGGACGGCCAGGATGCAGGACTTCACTGGTGAGTGCCCCAATCGAGACAGCGAGAGACCGTCTCGACAAATCTATGGAGAAGGGATTGATCATGACACGACTATCCGTACCGGAACAACGCAAGAAGCACTTCTTGTCCAAGCTCGCCGTGACGGGTGCAGTATTGACCGTACCCTTGGCCGTCCTCGCCGCGCCGGCTTCAGCAGACGCTCTGAATCATGATGTCGCACAAGTTGATAACAGTTGGAATGGCGATAGGGGTGGGGATCACGCCCACGATTGGGGCCATGGCGGAAACGGCGGTCCGGGTGGTAACTGGAATCAGGGCGGTACCTGGGATCAGGGCAACGAGTGGGGCCAGGACAACCAGAACCAATGGCAAAGCTGGCAAGATCAGGCACCCGCGCCGACTGTGAACCCCTTCGCCGGACAGTTCGGTTCCAGCTGATCCCTCGGACTGCATGACAAATTCCCCGTCGAGAAAGAGAGAATGTGAGCCCATGTTGCAGGAAGGCTCGCTGGAGGGGCTTGCCGCCGCGGCGCGGAGTGGTGGCCGCGAGTCCATGACCAGTTTGTATGCGGCGTTTCGTCCGATGGTTGTGCTGCGGTGCCGCGCCGAGCTTGATCGGGCCGTCTCCGACTCCGCCGCGGATGCCGCGTGCGTCGCGGTTCTCACGGCAGTGTGCGACGGATCGGAGACGAATCAGCCTTTCCTGCGTCTGCTGTACGCGAGTACGAGCGTCGCGATTGCTCGTGCGGCATCCGACGGTTTCGCCGGCGGGTCGCTCCCGCCTCCGACAATGCTTCCGGTTGTCGAGCGCGACGTCCTGGTGTTGCGGTTGATCGTCGGCCTCGACAACAATGAGACTGCAACATCGCTCGCCCGTACGACCGACCAGGTGTCACTCGACCTGCATCGGGCGCTCCAGCGACTGCGAAAGTTGCCTTCTCCGAACGCAATCAGGGAGATTTTGGTGCCCACCTGAGGGTGCTCGGCCTGCGCAGATTCAGGCGGAAACGGAAGCCGACTTTATTGGCCGGCGATGTACTCGATCGACGGTCCGGCAGTCCAACCACCGTCGACGGCGATCTCGGAACCTGTTGTGTACGAGGCATCGTCTGAAAGAAGGTAGGTGACCGCACCGACCAACTCCTCCGGGCGACCGACGCGGCGATACGGATTGTTGGGGAATGCGCCTTCTTCGAGGCTGATACCTGTCGGTGCAGTCATGGGCGTCAGGACCATGCCGGGGTGAACCGAGTTGACCCGGATCTTGTCGCGACCGAGTTCGACGGCAGCAATCTTGCTCAGCCCTCGCACGCCCCACTTGGCTGCGCCGTAACCGCTGGTCAGAGCCATACCCATCAGGCCTGCGGCCGAGGAGATGTTCACGATGGATCCGCCACCGGCGGCCTTCATGAACGGGACCACCGTGTGGATTCCGGTGTGTACGGACACGAGGTTGATCTGGATGATGCGCTGGAACATTTCGAGGGGCTCGTCGGCGACGGTCTGCCCGGAAGCGGAGATTCCCGCGTTGTTGACCAGTCCGTTGATTGCGCCGAACTCGGACACGGCGAACTCGACGGCGGACTTCCAGGATCCCGGGTCCGTGACGTCGAGATGAACGTAACGCGCTGCCTCGCCGAGAGATTCGGCCACCGCTCGACCGTCGTCATCGAGGATGTCGCCGATGACCACGCGCCCGTTGCCTGCGACGATGCCGCGCGCAAACGCTTCACCGAGGCCGCGGGCGCCACCTGTGACGAGAACGATTTTTCCGGAGAGATCTTGAGTCATGACTGTTCCTTACCTGTAGGGTGCGCGAGATACGACATCGAAAACGCGTCGAGCGCGCGGTTGATTGCCGTGAGTGCAGGTGTTCGGCGGTCTGCCATTTCCCGCAGTGCTGCGACCACAGCGAGCGTCGATTGACCCGCCGCTGCAGTGGTGTCGAGCGAGGTTTCCGGTCGATCGATCAGCCGGGCCACTTCGGGGCGAATGAGCTCCATCGTCTCGAAAGTCGCTGATTCCCATACTCTCCGGAGTGCGGCATCACCGAAGATGATCGGCATCAGGGATCGAGTCATGTCTTCGAAAGACTCACCGACCGAGGCGACGAAGGCGTTCCGGACGGCCAGCGCCAGTCCGGAATCGTGTGGCTGCTCACCGAGTGCAACGGTGAGACTCCGATTCCCGTCGTCGAGCATCGGCCAGATGCTCTCCTCTTTGGTGGCGAAGCAGCGGTAGAACGTTCGCTCGGAGATTTCCGCGCGCTCCGCGAGTTCGGCGATGGTTGTCGAAGTATCACCGCGTTCGACGAAAGCGGCAGCACAACTCTGCGAGACGCGGAGAAGTAGTCCAGTGCGGCGGGCTGTTGCCATATCCGCACTGTACCAAAAGTGGCAGAAACTGCCACAAATGGTGTCGGCCGGTCAGCCGACGTTACCTTCGATTCCGGAAGCCTCCTGCTCAACTGCGTTCTTGAGGTTCAGGAGCGTCTTGCGAATGTTGCTGCGCTGAAAGTCGGCGAACGTTTTTCCTCCAGTGGCAATTTTGTCGAACATGTCGGCGGCGAAGTCCGGCCAGCTGCGCCTGTCGTCCGTCCACGTTTCGGTAACTCGGGTTCCGTCGGGCACCGGCGAGAATCGGTACTGCCAGGTTGCGATGGAGGCGGGGATCCGGGGAGTACTGAGGCCGATCTTGTGAACACGGAATTCGAAGAGCTTCCCGGCGTCGGCTGCAGTGACTGTGCATCTTGTGGTCCACTGCGCGTGCCCGCGCTTGTTGTGTCCGTCGAACTCCATTCCCAGGAAAGCGCTTTCGCGGTCACTTCGCAAGGTTGCGCCTAAGTTTTCGGGACTCCAAGCGCCCATACGAGTGGGATCGCTGATGAGCGCGTAGAGGGAAAGCGCGTCGGAGCTGACGACGACGCTGTCGGAGACGGTGAGTACCCGAGCCATTTCGGTTTCAGTTACTTTCTGTCGAGCGTGTGTGAAGCGAGTGCGACGATCGGTGGTATCGGTCAGTTGTCTTTCAGTATTACCTGTTTGTCGATTCCGACTACTGGCGTTCGTAGGAGGGCCAACGGCTCGGCATACAGCAGTTCCTTGATCTCATGGAGCGTGCGCCCACGGGTTCGAGTCAACGTGCGTGCGTAGTCGACGGCTGTTGAAAGTACATCGTCCGCAGTCGCGACTTGATCTACGAATCCTGCTGACAATGACTCGATTCCGCCGTACCTCCTACCTGTGACGAGCGCGTCGTGGACTGCGCGTGTCGGAAGACGGGATGCCAGTAGGGCGATGCTTCCGGGTGCGTAACTCGCGCCGATAGTGATCCCTGGCAGGCAGAAGAAACCGCGATCCTCACGCATCACGACGTGATCGTGCGCGGTGGCCAGAATTGCACCACCGCCGAAGGCATGTCCCGGAATCGCGGCGACGGTGGGCATCGCAAACGTCAAGATTCGCGCGAACAAGGTTTGCACGCGGTCAATGTACCCGTTGACCTGATCGGCGTTGTGCAGAATCCAATCTGTATCCAGCCCAGTGGAATAGAACTTGCCCACAGCTGTCGTGACCAGCGCCCCAGGACCGTCGAAGTTCTCGACTTCGGTGAGGAGGCCCTCGACCTGGTCGAGCCACTGGGGATTGAACGGATTCGGCGTATCCGGCTCGCCTTCTTTACCCAGGTGGAGGACAAATACTTCTCCGGCGCGATCCAAATACGGCATATCGGGCGACAATACTGCGGAGTTGGATTACCCGTGCGGTTTCAGTTGGATCTTGACCGCGCCTTCCTGCTTCTTCTGGAAGATCTCGTAGGCGTGTGGCGCCTCATCGAGCGGCAGCTGATGGGTGGAAAAGGTGTCGACGCCGAGTGGGTCGTCGTCAGTGAGCAGGGGCATGATGTCCTCTACCCACTTCTTGACGTTCGCCTGGCCCATCCTGAGCTGAATCTGCTTGTCGAACATGGTCATCAGCGGCAGCGGATCGACCATTCCGCCGTAGACACCGATCAAAGAAATGGTTCCGCCGCGCCGAACGATGTCGATGGCCGAATAGACAGCGCCAAGGCGATCGGTTCCTGCGTTACGCATCGCAGGCGCGGCAAGAGCATCGGGAAGGAGTCCGACGAACTGCTGCGCGAGCTTTCCGATCGGAGACCCGTGCGCTTCCATACCGACAGCGTCGATCACCGAATCGGTTCCGCGGCCGTTTGTCGCGTCTCTGATGGCATCGCCGATCTTGCTGCCGTAGTCGTCCAGGTTGAGGGTCTCGATACCGCGTTCGGCAAGGCGCGCAAGGCGTTCGGGTACACGGTCCACACCGATTACTCGAAACCCCTTGTGGTGGGCGATACGAGCCGCCATGTCACCGATCGGTCCGAGGCCGAGGATTGTCACGGACCCACCCGGCGGAATGTCGGCGTATTCGACCGACTGCCAAGCGGTGGGGAGCACGTCGGAGAGGTAGACGAATCGCGAATCCGCGGGACCTTCGGGAACTTTGATGTGTGTGAAATGTGCTTGCGGTACTCGGAGGTACTCAGCCTGCCCGCCGGGCACCGAGCCGTAGAGCTCGGAGAAGCCGAACAATGCTGCGCCCGTTCCCTGATCGCGGACCTGCGTCGTCTCGCACTGTGTGTAGAGGCTCGAATCGCACATGAAACAGTTGCCACACGAGATCTGGAACGGAATCACGACGCGGTCACCTATCTCGAGATTCGTGACTTCCGAACCGACTTCTTCGACGATTCCCATCGGTTCATGGCCGAGAATGTCGCCGGCATTCATGAACGCACCCAGAGTCTCGTACAGGTGCAGATCGGATCCGCAGATATTCGTCGTGGTGACCTTGATGATTGCGTCGGTGGGTTCGACGATCTTCGGGTCCGGAACCGTATCGACGCTTACTTTCCGTTTGCCTTGCCAAGTCACTGCGCGCACTGGGATCGACCTCTCATCGTGGAAATGCTGTTCGCAGTCACCTGCCCGAAAGCACTGAAATGCAAACAAAATCGGTGAGGGTTGCGAGAAGTCCTGAGCGCGTTAGATTGAGATGGAGCTGGGTCCCGGTCTCTTTGCGCCGGCTCCAGGACCGAGACGACGAGATGATGAGGACGATCGCATGACCGACAAAGACGACAACGACCAGTCGCCCAAGGGCGGGCACCCAGGACCCGTGGACAAGGGCGGCGACGGGGGAATGGCAACGCGAGAACAGGCGCCTGAACTGGTCGAGGAGACCTCCGACGAGAAGTCTGACGACGAGTAGTTTCCTTTTACTCCGCGTTGGGTAACAACGGGGATAGGCCGCATCGGACCGTCCCGGAATCAATGCGGGCGAGGTTCTTCGAGGTTGAGCAGCCAGCCACGGGAACCGCCTTAAGCAGATCCCTCAACCCTGTTGTCATTCAACCCTGTAACAGCACGTGATCGAATCGGGTCCGCAGTAGTGTCGGGACCCGGAAGTCGTCAAGCGTTCGAACTATCAACTGTTCGGCAACATCCCGGAGTTTCACGTTGGTCTCTTGAGAACGCCACACGAGGATGTCGAAGGCGCGATCGGCCGAAATGCCGTAGATCACCATGAGCATGCCTTTGGCTTGCTCGATTACTCCGCGAGAAGCGGTGATTTCGTTGACCAGCACGTCGACAGACGCTTTCACCGTACTGTCGAGGGTTTCGGTGACGTCGATGTAGAAGCCTGAGCTGCCGACCACGGCACCCGACTCGTCCACGACGCTGTCGCCGACGACGATTACCGAGTGAGTGTCCCCTGCAGTGTCGATGATGCGGTGGCGGCTGCTGAACGGTCCGCCTGAAGTGCGGATGGCGTGCAGTGTTTGAGCAACGTGTCTTCGGTCGTCGGGATGCTTGTGCGAGAGCATCAATTCTGTCGTCGGAGCTACTTGGTCGGGTTCGTATCCGTGAATCCGTGCAACTTCGTCCGACCACTCCCACCGATCGCCGTTGCGGTGATAGAGAAAGCCGCCCACCCGGTGTGGAGCCCCCGATCCTGACGTTCGCCCCAACCCGTCCTCGTTCACCACACACGCCCCCTCGTTCTCGACCTCGTCCCAACCGGCGTACTCGCCAGTTAGTTATATCGGACAAATCCGGCGGAGGTGGTGTCGGTCCCATATTTCGGAGCATCGTCTGGATCGCTACCGCATGGGTCGGGGAAACCGGCCCTCAGAGTACTTGGCGACGGTCCCACGCCACTCGCGGTTGAAACAGTGTTGCCGCTGTGTCCATTCGGTGATCGCCGCCGCGATGGCCGCAGGCTGATCCTCGGGGGCGAGATGTCCCGCGGGACCGCACTGTTCCACCTCGAGATTTGCGATATTCGATCGGCTCCACGTGACTTCGTCAGGTCCGATCATGAGAAGTTCTGCGGGGCCGCTGAAGGTGAGAAGAAGTTTGGGTACGTCGGTGCTTTCTGCGAGCCAATCGCTGTACGCCGCCACACGTGCATTCACGTCACCGGGAGTTCCTTCGATGGGGAAGGATCGTGGCCACTCGAGAAGGGGTCGGCGACTCTCTCGTGACGGATAAGGGGAGCGATAGGCCTCGGCATCGGTTTCGGTCATTTCACCGAGAACCGTTCTGTGAAGCGCTATTTCGAGAAAGAAGTTCTCGTCGAGTACCTTCGTCTCTCCTGTGTCGGAGTCCCTCAGAGCTTCCACCCGTGCCCGTGCCTCTCCCGGGAAGTGTTCGTCCCAGGTCATCGGACGAAGGATCGTTTCGAAGAAGGCCACACCTCGGACGCGATCGGGGTGGCGGGCAGCCCAGTCCAGTGCAAGCGCCCCGCCCCAATCGTGTCCGACGAGTACGACGTCGTCGAGTTCCATCTGGTCGAACCAGGCGTCGAGGTAGCGGGCGGTGTCGAGGAAGCCATAGTTGATTGGCGGTTTGCCTGACCGCCCCATTCCGATGAGGTCAGGGGCAAGTGCGTGGCCCAGATTTCCTATCTGCGGCAGGATGTTTCGCCACAAGTGCGAGGATGTGGGGTTTCCGTGGATGAGTACGAAGGGTGGTCCTTCACCGCGCGAGCGGTAGGCCATGGTCGAGTCGAGCACGGGAATTGTGGGCATTGCGACTCCTCAAATAGTTTCCATATACTCTAATTGAGATAGTAGCCATGTATTCTATTTGTATGCAAGATCGAGAAACATGGACGACAGGGTCGCTGGTGTGGCACCTTGGCTTGCGCTGGCGGGCGGGGGTTGACCGAGCGATCGCGCACCTGGGGTTGACTCACGCCCAGTATTCAGTGCTCGCGTCTCTGCATGGTCTGGTGAGTGCGGGGGAGAGGCCGAGTCAGCGAGAACTCTCAGTGCACACAGGATTGCAGCGAATCTACATATCCAAGCTCGTGCGAGCGTTGGAGAAGAGCGGGTTTGTTGTCAGTGAACGCGATAGTCGCGATGCGCGAGCCGTTCGCCTCGATCTCAGTGACGAGGGCAAACGAGTCATAGAGCTCGCTAAAGACATTGTCCGCCAATTGGATGCAAAGAATACGGAAGTGCTGACGAAAACCGGAGGGCGGGAACTCGCCGAGCTCCACCGCGCCCTTGGCGCGTTACTCGACGCCACCGAAGCAGGAGATGGATAACGCGCCGGTCCGCTTCGTGGCGTAACCGAAGGCGATCGTGTGCGGACCCGGTCCACAGGACGTTCGTTGGGGGAGCGACGGAAGCGTCGATCCCCCAACGAGCCTATTGTCTAGCTGTCGATCGTTACGGCGTCACGTTGATCGGCGAGGCCGACGCGAACTGCAGTGTGCCGGACATGGTTGCCGTGCCAGTGGCTGCGGCGGGGCAGACGGGCCCGGTGCCGGTACGCGTGTAGTTCACAGTGCCGGTGTTGCTGGCCACGACGCGCTGGTTGGGAATATCGAATGGCAGCGGTCCGATAGTGCTGGCCCCGACGGTGACTGTGCACGTGGATCCGGGCATCGTCACGACTGCGCCTCCTGCAGGAATGA
The DNA here is from genome assembly GCF_054589475.1 of Rhodococcus sp. no. 34. NCBI lineage: Bacteria > Bacillati > Actinomycetota > Actinomycetes > Mycobacteriales > Nocardiaceae > Rhodococcus > Rhodococcus sp. no. 34. Next base: position 24,775 of record NZ_BAAILK010000026.1, on the reverse strand, counting down.
CCAGGGATCCCTGAGCCGATCCGGTGTCTGCCGAGACGTTCAATAGCCACGAGCCGGAGGTGGTGACCACAGCGGGTAGGCCGTTAGCCTTGCACCCGGTCAGGCTGGGGGTGCCGATATTGACGTTGACTCCGCCGGTGCCGGTGTTGGAATTACCCGGCGCGGATGGGATGGTCCCGGAGCCCGTCGTACTGGAGCAGGTAAGTGTGATCGTTCCTGTCTTGATACTGAGATTGCTGCTCGAAGCAGTCACGGTTTGACCCGCTGGAGTGACGACGGTCGAAGCCAGAGCGGTGCCGGCTGCGACTGCAATCGCGGCTGCGGCGGCAGCTGTGACGATGGTGGTGCGGCGAACTGCATGGGACATCGATATCTCCTTGTTGTCGGTGATACTTCGTGAGTCGCCGGTGCTTGCTCTACTGCGTCCGCAGGCTGTCGGCGCCGATGTTGAACACATCGCTTGTGGTGGTCAACGAGTTTTGACCACTCGAAGACGGAACGTTGGCGCGAAGATTGACTGCCCAATTCAATGCGCCGAACAGTCCACATCCAGATGCGCCCGGTACCGCGAACGTCTGGTCGGCGTGCGTCACGTTTCTGACGGCGGCGGTATCCGGAAATCCTGGAACTTCTTCCAGGACACCATTCTCGGACACTCCGAGTTTGAACATGATCGGGTTGCTCGCAGAACCCAGATAGCAGTTGCCGCCCAGCAAGGGGTTGGAGATCTTCAATCTTGCCGGAAGTGTGACACCGAGTTGGAATGCGTCGACTGTTGGCAACGCGACCGGTTCGACTGTTGCCTTGATGGTGGTCAAGCCGCCGGGGAACGGTATACCGAGCCCGAAGATTCCTCCTGGTACCTCGATGGGGCTGGAATAGACGCCTTTGGTGCCGTCAGTGGGAGGAATGAAGATCTGGTCGAACCCGAATTCTGCGTCGGGGTTCTCGCGATAGGCGACACCGCCGGCGATATTCAACGAGCCGGAAGGAATCGGTACTTTGAGCCCGTTGATGTTCATTTCGCCGCCTTTGACGACGACGTCGACACAGGTGCTTGTCTCCGGATTGGCTATCGGGCATTTTCCCCAGCCCCCGAACGGCGCATTGGGCAGCGGGGCCGCCGTCGCGGTTGACACCGCCCCGAGAGTGAGGACTCCCGCTGCGACGACAGCGAGCGCGGCTCTGAATCGTATTGTGCGCATGGACAAGTGAACTCCGTTTCGAGGTGGCAATCTGTCGTCGATGACGGTTCTGTGGCAGTGGGTTGGATTGCTAGTTGGCACTACGTTCGGCAACGACGGCAGCGGGTTCGGGTGAGCCGGCCGGCTGGGGCCTGAGGCTGTCGGCACCGATGTTGTAGACGTCACTCGTCGTGGCGAGGGAGTTGGACGTGGTGGACGAGGGAAGCCCGGCGCGCCAGTTGACGATTGGATTCAGAACGCCGAACGGGCCACACCCGGAAGCTGTCGGGACCGCGAAGGGCTGTCCGGTGTGCCCGGTGTTTCGAACGACGGCAGTATCCGGGAAACCTGGAACCTCTTCGAGGACACCGTATTCGGTCACATCCAAGTTGAGTTGGACGGGGTTGTTGTCCGAGCCCAGGTAGCATTTGCCGCCGAGGAGAGGGTTCGCGATCTTCAATTTGACGGGTAGCTTCACACCAAGCTGAAATGCATCCACGGTGGGGAGTGCAGACGTCGACTCTACGGTGGCCGAAGCCTTGTTCAGTCCGAAGAGATTGTTGAATGGCAGGTCGATTCCGAGTGCGCCCCCGGGGATGTCGATGGGTTTGGCGTAGATCCCCCGACTGTTGTCGTTCGGCGGGATGAATACTTGGTCGAATCCGAATTCAGCCTCTGGATTCTCCCGGTATGCAACTCCGCCTGCGATGCGCATCGCCCCGGCGGGAATGCTGACGGAAAGCTTGCCGATCTTCATGTTTCCGCCGGTGACCGTGACGTCCATACAGGTGCTGGTCTCGGGATTGTCGATCGGACATGAATCCCAACCGCCGAAGGGGATCTCCGCTGCCGGGGCGGCTCCTGCAATGCTTGCTGACAAGCTTCCCACCGCAGCGGCGGTGGCGAACACAGTTGCGGTGGCGAGTGCGCCGAAAAGCCCACGCGACGTCGAACGTCGGGACATGTATTTCTCCTTTGGGTACAACCGACCAGTCGGGATTGTGATGATGAGTGACGGTAGTCACGTGTGACTTGGATGTACAGACAATTTGAAACAATTCCGACAAAAGTATTACTGCGATCGCCTCCGCTACTACTTGTGGCTGTGAGGATTGAAATTTGTTGCAGTGCTCTGTGTCTCGTCATTCACCCACGAATCGCTGTGAGGTGCTTCGCCCCGAAAAGGCGTTCGTCGACGGGAATATCGGACTCCTGTCGAAATCGAGGGGGCAATGTTTTGTCGGAGTCGCCAATGAGGGAAGTCAGGGCGAGTAACTTTGTCGAACAGCGGCTGATCGGTACTCCGGGCAGCTGCCCGAGAGAACGGATCGCCATGACGCTGATGCTGCCGCTCGACTCGATGTTCCTTCTGATGGAGTCACGGGAGCATCCCATGCACGTCGGTGGCCTGTCGCTTTTCGTTCCGCCGGAAGGGGACGACGGCGAATTCGCCAGGTCGCTCTACCGTTCGCTGACCGACGTCGACTCGATTCGGCCCCTCTTCCGTCGCAAGCCGGTGCAGTTCTTGTCGAACTTCGCGCCGGTGCGTTGGACGGAGGACGAGGACGTCGATCTCGAATATCACGTCCGGTTGCTCGCGCTGCCCAAGCCGGGGCGAGTCCGCGAGTTGCTCGAGCTGACCTCCATGCTCCACGGCACGCTGCTCGATCGGCATCGGCCGCTGTGGGAGGCGTACGTGATCGAAGGTCTCGCCGACGGCCGAGTTGCCGTGTACATGAAGACGCACCACGCGCTCATGGATGGTGTGTCTGCTGTTCAGGCGTGGTACCGCAGCCTCTCGTCGGACCCGCTCGATCGAGAATCGATGCCTCCGTGGGCGCAGCGACCTTCTTCGGGGCGGGTTCGTGCCGGTCGCGGGCTGGACCTGCAGAGGCGGGTGGGCTCCGTGATCGAGACTGTGCAAGATGTGGTCGGGGTCGGCCCTGCGATAGTGAACGCCGCTGCCTCGGCAGTGAAGGACCACGTCGCACCGTTGCCGTTTGCTGCCCCGAAATCTATCTTCAACGTCCCGATCACCGGAGCGAGGCGTGTCGCCGCGCAGTCGTGGCCGATCGAGCGCCTGCGCAAGGTCAGCTGCGTTGCAGACGTGACGCTCAACGATGCGGTGTTGGCAATGTGCGCGGGTGCGCTACGGCGATACCTGATCGAACTGGACGAGTTGCCGGACAAACCGTTGATCGCGATGGTGCCGGTATCCCTTCGCAAAGGTGAAGAGGGTGAGGCTTCCGGCAATGCCGTAGGTGCGGTGTTGTGTGATCTGGCAACCGAATTGGCAGATCCGGCGGCCCGACTTCAGAGAGTTCACGACTCGATGAGTAGCGCCAAGTCTCTGATGTCGGGCCTGACGCCCCTGCAGATCACGGCGCTCAGTGCATTGAACGTCGCGGGTCTCGGGCTGCCGCTGATCCCTGGTTCATCCCGACTAATCACTGGGCGTCCAGTCTTCAATCTGGTGATTTCCAACGTCCCCGGCCCGACAACGACGCGCTATTGGAATGGCGCGAAGCTCGAGAGCTGTTACCCGGCATCGATTCCGTTGGACGGGCAGGCGATGAACATCACCGTCATCGGCTACGCGGCCACCATGCAGTTCGGGCTCGTCGGCTGCCGCCGCAATGTTCCGCACTTGCAGCGGCTCCTCGGCCATCTCGAGGAATCCTTGAGTGAGCTCGAAGCCGCCGCAGGTTGAATGCGTGAGGAAACCTCAGCTGACGGGGACCGCTCCGCGAGCGTTCGATACCAAGTGAGTGCCGATCTGAAGGAACGCGGGTACGAAGTTCGGGGTGTCGATTGCAGGCGAAAGGATGTGGGCTCCGAAATGCGCGACCACAAACTCCAGGTCGCGTGAGATCAAGAGCCTCTGGCCATGGATTCCGCTTGCCATGAACGATCCGAACGGATCATTGAGGATCCACCAGTAGTCGTGGTAGCTCATCGTCGCGGGGGAATCGACAGGGGCACGCGGGCTTCTGACCTCCGAAGGATAGCCTGCGGGCACTCCCGCGGTCATCGATCGCGCGATGTGCGGTGGGATCACCTGACGATCCTCGACGGCACCGTCACAACGAATCATCTCACCCACTCTGGCCACGTCTCGAAGGGTCGCACTGAATCCGCCCGCCGCCATTTCCGTTCCAGCGGAGTCGACTATGTAGAACGCATCTTCTTCGGCTCCGATTCTTGACCAGACCAGCTCACTGAGTAGTTCGGCGAGTGAAGTTCCGGTCACGCGGCGCAGTATTTCTCCGACAGTCTCGACATTGCCGTTCTCGTAGCGGAATTCGACGCCGGTCGGGCCCGCAGTGCGTGCCGTGGCGAGGTGCTCGAGAATGGTCTCCGGGCCGCGGTAATTCATGGGGCGCAGCTTCGGGGCGACTACGGCCCAGAAACGGCTGGCTTCGATGGTGCGATGGAACGGCCGACCGCCGTACGTTACATCAGTGCCCATGTGAAGAAGGTCCTGAATCCGATTGTCTCCGAACGCAGTTCCTGCCAACTCGGGAATGAATTTCGACGCCCGATCGTCGCGGTCGAACAATCCTTGTGCTTCGACCAGTGCAGCCATCAAACCGACGTAGGATTTCGCCATCGATGCATTGAGGTGCGGTTCGTGCGGTTCGCAACCGTGCAAGTAACTCTCGTACACGATGCGTCCCCGATGTAGCACTGCGATACCGTCACTGTGCGCACCCGCGAGGAACTCGGACACCGTCTGCTTCGGCTGATCCGGAAGGTTCAATGTGACACCGGACAGATCCGTGTAGTCGGTCGGGAGGGTCCATTTGGGTCCGTCGCCGCGCCACACACGGCGAGTCGCAACCATCTCTCGTATGGTTGTGGCTTGTTGGCGCACGTCGGCCGGGTCGGTGAATCCGCGCGCCCAGGGGATGTCATCCGTTGCGATGTTTCGTGCCATCTGAGGTCTACTTCCGTCTTGATTGCCGAGTTGGAGTGTTGATTGCCGCGTTCGTAGTTGATGAACTGAATTGCCTAGTGCCGAAGCGCATTCTGTTCATGTAGGGGGTTGGCGGATGGCCCGGAGAGTAGGGCCGCACTGTCGCGGGCGTAGGGGCGATACAGTGCGCCTGAAGCGACCCCGTTGACGGTGGTCAGCACTACGGTGACGATGAAGAGCGCGCCTTGCAATCCGATTCTGTCGCCGAGGGTTCCGACCAAGACAGCGTATCCGGCGTAGGCCAGCGCTTCGACTGTCGAGACGGAGACGGCAAAGGCCAGGGCTCGCAGTTCCGGACGAACTACGGCCATGATAATCGGCCGATTGACCACTGGGACCTGACCTTGAAGGACGCCGACGATCCCGAACAAGACCGCGTAGACGCCGATGCTGTTCCAGGAAATCTGCGTAGCGATCAGTGCTGCGGCCGCGAATCCGAGTTGGCTGGCCTGAAGCATGATGATGCGGCCGTTTCGGGGTCGTTTGACGTGTACGGCGTCGTTGACTCGTCCGCCGACGAACGTGCCGAGCAGGTACCCGATTGCGAAGGGCGGTGCGATGATCGAAGCAGTTGCGGTCGTGAATCCGTGCTCCTCGACGAGAAATACGATGCTGAAGCTCATGATGACGTTCTGGCCCGAGAATGCGCGTTGTACGAGTAAGTATCGGAATGTCTTGATAGCGAGTAGCTCTCGTATCCCTTCGCGCCAGAATCTTGCTTTGGAGCCGAGATCGTCGGTGGTCGTCTGTGCGGGCGCATCGGCGGATTCAGGATCGTCGAGGAAAAGCACGATAAGCACACCGATGGCGATGCAGATTGCACCGGTGATGATGTATCCGTAGCGCCATCCATCTTCGAAGCGAGACAAAAGCCCGAATATCGGGGCGGTCGCGCCGGTGATGACGGCGACGCCGCCGTATACCAATCCCGTTGCGCGGCCCCTCCGGGCGTCCTCGTACAGATCTCCGAGGATGGACAATGCAATCGAGCCGGCGCCGGCGAAACCTGCGGCGCCGATCGCATAGAGGACGAGAAACTGAGTGAAACTGCCGGACAATCCGGCCAGGATTACCCAGACACCCCAGAACCCTGAACAGATGGCAAGTACCGACTTACGAGAATATCGTCGGGCAAGGAACGCCCAGGGGATTGCCGTGAAGACCCCGACGGCCTTGGCCACTGCAACGATCGTGCCGAGCGCCGCCGATGACAATCCCATGGCCTCGCGCATGAGCGGGAAGAGCACGGACGTCACGCTGCTTTCGGCGTTGTCCATTGCCGTGGAGCCGGTCAGGAGTGCGAGGTTCTTACCTCGCCGACTGCGTGGAAACTGAGTAGGTGCCGCAAGTTCTGTGGTCATTGTTCCCTCTCGAAAAATGCCGATGATTGCTTGGGCGCGGTGGGCAGCGCTCGGCGGTCGACTGTGCACTGAGTCACAGTGAGCATTAATGGAGACAATATACATAAATAGACATACTGTCTATCTCTTTGTTCAAAGTTGGATGACAGTGCAGGTGCCGAGTCCCGCAACCGTGACGCCTACGGCCAAAGTCGCCATGACAATGAACGGTATTTCTCGAGAATCCTTGTCGTCCAGACTGAGTCGACGATGACGGATTGTCGTGCCCACGATGACTCCGGCAGTCGTAATGATGAGCGTGGCGAACACTGCGATTCGTAGAACGGACGGATGCAAAGCGATTTCGCGACCGGTGATCACTGACACAGTCACAGAGGAGAGGGCAGTTCGTCGCCAGGCGAGCACGGTTCGCTCGGGTTGCAGTCCGGGCGGCTCGTTTTTCGTCACAACACGGTCATCCCTACGCCGAGACCCGCAACGACACACACCCCACCGACGAGAAGCGCGATCATCGGTGACGTGGGTAAGGGAAGATCACGCCTCATCGCGGTTTGGACGGCCTTCCAGTGTCTGAGCGCGCCGAGCGCTACAGCCGACGCCACGACGGTGCACACGACTCCGAGCATTTTGTACATATTGTTGTCGTTTTCGGATACGTAGAACTGACCGACTGCGACGCCGCCTGCCAACAACCCCAACGCAGTTCGTATCCAAGCCAGAAATGTTCGTTCGTTCGCAAGACTGAATCTGTAGTCCGGTTCGTGATCGATCACGGTGATTGCCTCCGAAATGTCGAGTGCCCGCCAGGCCGTCACGTCGAGCGTATGACGACCTGGCGGGCGCGAAATTGGATACGACTGTCCTTGAATGATCTTCAGGTGGTGAGTAATTGACGCGCGATTCCGTTCTTCTGAATCTCGGAGGAGCCGGTCAGGATTCGGAACATCCTCAACCGCTGGAACAGTGATTCGACCTCCGAACCACGGATGACCCCGGCTTTTCCGTGAATCTGAACTGCGTGGTCGGCGATGGTGAAGGCCTTCTCGGCAACGAACAGCTTGCACATGAATGCTTCGGTACGCGGACTCCCACCGGCATCGAGTGTGGCGAGTGCGTCGTAGGTCATCGAGCGCGCAGCGTAGTAGTCGGTCGCCATGTCGGCGAGTTTGTGTTGGATGGACTGCAACATCGCAAGAGGAGCGCCCTGCACCTGGCGAGTCTTGCTGTACTCCAACGACAATTCCAGTGCTCGGCGGGCTCCGCCGAGGACGGTGGGGCAGTGCAACAACCGGTTGACTGTGACTCGACCGAGTCCGATTCTCAAGCCTTCGCCCACATTTCCGAGAAGCTGTTCCGGCCCCACGTAGCAGCCGTCGAGGATGATGTCCGCTTCGATGTGCTGACCGGACATCGGGACGTCACCGTCCGCCACTGTGCAGCCAGGAGAATCCAAGTCGACCAGGAAGGCCGAGTACGAATCCGGTCCGTCGCCGTCGGATGCCATCTTTGCGATCAGGACCGAAAAGTCGGCGAAGGGGCCCGCGGACGAGAACACCTTGTGGCCGTTCAGGCGCCATCCGGCACCGTCCGGGGTAGCTGTGGTGAGCATGCCGCGAACATCGGAACCTGCGTCGTTCTCGGTGAGAGAAAAGCAGCACGCCTTCTCTCCTCGCAGCACCGGAATCAAGTACTTTTCCAACTGGTGCTCGGTGGCGTATTGAAAGATCGATCCCGCGCGGAGTGGGCCACCCATGTCTCCGAGCACGGACGTCGCGAGGACCCGCGGCGATGCACCGACCTCTTCTTTGAGTGCGGCGAGTTCGGTATAGGTGAGGTTCTGGCCGCCGAGTTCAGTGGGGAGGTGTATTCCGTAGAAGCCGAGTTCGCGGCTGCGTCTCCACACTGGCTCGAGTGTCTCACGGATGTAGTGGGATTCTTGAGTGAGACCCAATTCGGCTTCGTACTCGGCTAGTTCGCCGTCGAGATAGTCGCGTAGACGCTCGACGAGCGATTGAAGTCTTGGATTGTCTTCGTAGGTAGGGGTGAGAGCGAATGACATGTCTATTTCCTGTCAGTTGACGTGACGGTCAGCGGTGGTCCAGTAGGTCGCGCGAATCGCGCGGCGATCGATCTTGCCGTTTCGGTTGACAGGCAACGAATCTGCGAAGTCGACCGAACGTGGCTTCTTCATGCTTGCCAGACGCGTCGAGCAGTGCGCGATCAATTCCATTGCGGTGGTGTCAGTTCCATCTCTGGTCACGACAACAGCCTTGACTGCTTCGCCCCACTTCGGATCGGGAACTCCCACTACGCAGACTTCGGAAACGGCGGGATGTTCGTACAAAGCGGCCTCCACCTCGCTGCAGTAGATGTTGAATCCGCCCGAGATGATCATGTCCTTCTTGCGGTCGACGATGAACAGGTAGCCGTCTTCGCGGAAATAGCCGACATCGCCCGTGTGGACCCAGCCGTTCCTGAACGTCTCAGCCGACAGCTCGGGTTCGTGGAAGTATTCGCGGACACAGTCCGGACCACTGGCTACGATCTCGCCGATCGTGCCGGCCGGGACCTGTACGCCGTTGTCGTCGACCACGCGAACATCGGTGTCGTATGCCGGCCGGCCGCACGAGAGAAGAAGCTCAGGGTCGGATTCGATACCGCGCACCACGTCTTCAGCGGTCAAGACAGTGACGACGCTGGTCGTTTCGCCGAGCCCGTATCCCTGAATGACGATGGGACCGAACACCTTTACCGCGTCGCGCAACCGTTGTGGAGAAACCGGCGCTGCGCCTACGCCGATGCAGCGCAGAGAGCTCAGGTCGACTTCGGTAACCGACGGATGGTCCATCAGCAAGTTGAGCATCGTCGGGACCACCATGGTGGTGGTGATCCGCTCACGTTCGATGGTCTGCAGGAACGTCCTCGTGTCCCATGCCGGCAGGATCACCACTGCGGCGCCCCTGGCGAACATTCCGAGCATCACCATGCCGGAAGCGTGTGTGATCGGGCCGGGGGCGAGGTAGCGATCACCAACAGTCGGCGCGCCTTCGGGGCTCATCAGTCGCTTGCGCATGTTCGCCAAGCGGTTGCCGTGACTCTGGACCGCAGCCTTGAGCTTGCCGGTGGACCCGGATGTGTAGTTGAGGACAGCCGGGGCGTCAATGTCGACGTCCACCTCGACGTTGTCTTCGCTGCCCCTTGTCGTCAGTTCGTGATAACTGTCCGCGCCGGGAGTCGAAGTGCTGTAGTCGATCACCCTGCAGTTCAGCCCTGCGTCGGCGACGACCTTCAGCGCCATCTCGGCATGGGCGGGGTCGACGAAGAGGACACGCACATCGGCGTCGGCGAGGATATGCCCGAGTTCGTCGGCGCCCAGTCGTGCGTTGATCGGCACCCTGACGAATCCTCCCTTGTACAAGGCCATTTCGGTCACTACGAGTTCCCCGCAGTTTCCGGCAAAGGTTCCGATCATGTGTCCGGGCCGTGTCCCGGTCACTGCGAGAGCGGACGCGAGACGGTTTGCGGCCGTATCGAGCTCGCTGTAGGTCCACCGGCCTTCGCCGCAGACAAGGGCTTCGAGATCGGGGTAGTAGCTGGCGCTTCGGGCGAGATAAGTACCGAGGTTCATGGACATCTCCAGAGAAAATCGACATCACGAATGTTAATGGACAGTCTGTCTATATTCGATCGTCCTGTCAATGTTGAACTATGCTTCGTACAACAGTGCGAAGGAAGGGAACCCAATGCCTCCAGAAGACAGACGTGTCCGGCGTACCCGACGATTGCTGCGGGATGCCTTGGTCTCGCTCGTTCTGGAACGGGGATATGCCGGGATCACCGTCGAAGACATCACGGACCGTGCAGATTTGGGTCGGGCGACGTTCTACAGTCACTACACCGACAAAGACGATTTGCTCGGTCAAGTCGTGTCCGATCTGGCCGATGACCTGCAAGAGCGGCTCGGTCCACTCATTCCCGCCTCTTCGATCGGATTCACCGGCAAGCCTGTGCTCGAGATGTTCAGGCATGCCGCTGAGGAACGTGACGTCTACCGTGTGATCCTGCGTGGTGAGGGGGATGGCAAGGCGCTGCGAAAGTTCGTCGAAGACCGCAGCGTCGCCGCTGTGCGGATATTTTCCGCACGGGCAGAAGCGCTCGGGGTTACTCCGCGAATCGACATCGAAGTACTCTCGCGGGCATGGGTGGGTGAACAGATCGCGGTCATGCAGTGGTGGCTCGAGTCCGACCCGCCACCGCTGACGCCGGAAGAAGTCACCGAGATGCTGCTCGAACTTTCGTTGCGGGGACGTTACTGGTCTTCGGGTTTCGACGGCGAATTGAAATCCGAATAGCCGCTGTCACGTCTCGCCGTTGCCGCGGCGGCTTCGTCGAGAACCGACTCGGTGTGCTCGCCCACGTACGGAGTCGGAAGTCGAAAACTGTTCAGTCCCAAGCTGAATTGCGCCGGGAATCTCATCTGGGGCCAGCTTTCTCCGTTTTCGGTCGCGACCTCGCTGAACAGGTTTCGAGCGACGACATGGGGATCGCTCATCAGTTGTCCGGCGTCGGTGAACACCGGCGCCCACGGGGCATTGATCGCAGTCAACGATTTTTCCCACCACCCGTATGTGTGCGTACCGAAGGTGGTGACCAGGAGTTCCCGCAACTCTGCCTTGTGCTGTGTTCGGGTCCATCGATCGTCGTAGCGCAGTGTGTTCAGTGCCGGAAACTCAGCGCTGAATGCTGTTCGGAACTCGATCCAGAACTTGTCTTCGAAAGTGGCAAGTGAAAGCAAGCAACTGTCGGACGTCTCGAAAATGTCGTTGTCTCCCTGGACGGTCGGTGAATCGGTAGGGTTCTCGATATCGCGGATCATGAGCGCGAAAGGCGCGCACCAGGCGGTTGCAGCCTCGGCGAGGGAAATGTCTATGTGTTGTCCGCGTCCGTGCTTGTCCACGCTGGCGAGAGCAACCGAGATGGACAGTGCTGCGTACATCGAACCCACCAGATCACCGGCCCGGATACCAGGGCGGGTGACGACTCCGTCGGTGCACCCGGGAACTGCGAAAAAGCCGGAAAGGCCGAGGAAGTTCAATTCGTGCCCCGGCTTGTCGGCATAGGGTCCGGACTGCCCGTAACCGGTGATCGAACATAATACGATGCGTGGGTTGGCTTTTCGAAGTACGTCGTAGCCGAGTCCCATGCCTGCCAGTACCTGTGGCCGGAACCCCTCGACCACTGCATCTGCAGTCTCGACTAGTCGAAGGAACGTCTCGCGATCGGATTCGAGACGGAGATCGAGCGCGATCGATCGCTTGTTCCTGTTCAACGAAGCCATCCGTTCACCAGCTGCCCGCGTGGGATCAGGTCGCTTCGGGTTCTCGACCTTGACCACGTCGGCGCCCAGATCTGCGAGCAGCGTCGTCGCAAACGGGCCGGGCAGAAGGCGAGAGAGGTCGAGAACGCGCTTGCCGTGTAAGAAACTCCATTCCGACGTGTTGTCGCTGTCCATGTTCACACTCCGAAGACTGTCGAGGCAGTAGCCGATAACGCCAAACCCTCATCGGCACGGCATTGTTCGTAACTGCTGGATCCCAGGATGATCAACCTGATCGATAATTGGCAGACTATCGATTAATGAACAGGATGTCTACGAATTGATTGCGGCGAGGTTTTGTTCTGCTTTGTCGACGCGACGCTCAGCAACACGGAGTTCCTTCTCGGATTCTCGAACCGCAGCGTCACTGGTCTTCTCGGCGTTCCGTGCGAACTGCCGTTGCTGCTCAGCGTGCTCGAGTTCGGTGCGCAGTTCTTCAACGCGCCGTTCGACGTCGGAGAGCGTCGTTCTGGCTTCCTGGAGTTCGGCGGTCTCGGACTTCACCCGGCGGCGGATCTCGTCGGCCTGCGCCGTGGCTTCCTTCAATTCTGCTTTTGCTCTGGCTTGTTCGGCCTTCGGTTCCGGAGTTTTCGACTTCGGAGTCGTCGGCTCTTCAATCGCGGCGTGCTGCGGTGATTTCTCATTCACCACGGCGAGCCCGGCGGGTCCGAAACCGCTGTAACTCGCCGCGGTCACGACCCGTCCGAGTCGAACCTGCGCGGCAGTCTCCTCATCGGCCAGAGCGGCATTGAGGGTCTGCGCGACATCACGTAAAGCATCCTCGCCGACGCTTTTTCCCCGTGAAGCCGCGATCTCACCGGATTTGTGGGCGAGACTCCGCACCACCTGCTGCCTCTGTGTCGTCAGCCGTCGCAAGTCCGGGCCCGAGAGATGGCGTTGAGCGTCGCGTAGCGATTCGCCAAGCGCGAGAAGTGCATCCAGATCCTCTGGTGCATCGCGCGAGATGAGATTGACCAACCACCCCACGGTGGTCGGCTTCCGAAGTTTGCCGATTTCCGCGGCCAATGTGCGGTCGTTGTCCTCCCGGGCGGCCTTCACATGATGTGTACGCGCCTCGACGAACTCGCCGGGGTCGAGCCCGTACAGTTCGTTGGCGACATCATCGAGGGTCACGTATCCATATTGGCACTCGGAACGGTTACATGTGGCAAGGCGGAAGGTATCGCACGGTAGGTACTCCGCCGGGACCGTCCAGGCGAACCTCGGCGTCGACCTGGTAGACCTCGGCTATCAGGTCAGCGGTGAGGACCTCGGTCGGGCTTCCGTGGGCAACGATGGATCCCCGGTTCAGCATCACTATCGAATCGCAGAACATGGCGGCCAGATTCAGATCGTGCAATGCCATGATCGTGGTGGTGGGGAGGCGTCGCACGAGCGCGAGCAATTCGAGTTGATGGTTGATGTCCAGGTGATTGGTCGGCTCGTCGAGTAGCAACTCGTGAGGTTCCTGAGCGAGGGCGCGCGCGATCTGGACGCGTTGGCGCTCCCCGCCGGACAGGGTGTGCCACGACCGGTCCAGCATGCCGGCGAGGTCGGTGTGTTCGATCGCTGCCCGAACGGCGTCGCGATCGGAATCCGACTGCCCACCCCACAGTCCGCGGTGAGGTGTGCGTCCGAGTTCGACTACCTCCGCGACCGTCAGATCGATCTCGGTGTTGCTGTGCTGATCAACGGTCGCGATCCGACGCGCGATGTCGCGGCGTTTCCAGTCGGACAACGGGGTTCGGTCCAGGGTCACGACACCGGATGTCGGACGATTGTGCCCGGCAAGCAGTTTCAGCAGCGTCGATTTCCCCGAACCGTTGGGGCCGAGAAGCCCCACCGTACTTCCGGTTGTAGGCGAGACGTCGAGGTCGTCGACTATGAGCGCCCCGCCGACCCGCCAACTGACGCCGGTAGCTTCGAGTGTCATGGCCTGGCCTTCCGTCTCCAGAGGATGACGGCAAACGCAGGCACACCGACCAGCGCGGTCACCACACCGGCCGGGAGTTCCTGCGGCGCAATGGCTGTGCGTGCCACAGCGTCGACCCAGACAAGGAAGATGGAGCCGATCAGTGCGGACGCGGGCAGGAGTCGGCGGTGGTTCGAACCGACGAGAGCCCGCGCCGCGTGCGGGAGGACCAGGCCCACGAAGCCGATGGCGCCTGCGACGCTCACGATCACTGCGGTCATCAAGGCTGTTGCCAACAACAGGGTCACACGCACCCGCCACACGTTCACCCCCAGCGACGACGCCGCGTCCTCGCCGAAGGCAAAGGCGTCGAGTGCGCGGGAGTGAGTCAGACAGACCACGAGGCCGACTGCGACCACCGCAGCGCAGAGTGCGACGTCGAGCCAGTCGGCGCCGCCGAGTGAGCCCAGGAGCCAGAACATCACGCCGCGGGTCTGCTCGGGATCGGCCGAGGTGATGACGATGAACGAGGTGAGCGCGGAGAACAGTTGGGTCGCGGCGACACCGGCCAGGATCACCCGATCCGGCGTGCCGCCGGCCGCATGGGCGAGCAGCAACACAAGGGCGAAGGAGATCACCGCGCCGATGAAGGCGCCGCTCGACAAGCCGATCACTCCCGACCCGACTCCGAGGATCACGATCAGTACGGCACCGGTCGAGGCGCCGGACGAGATACCGAGGACAAACGGATCGGCCAGCGGATTGCGAAGCAGCGACTGCATGATCGCACCGCACAACCCGAGACCGGCACCGCAGAGCGCGGCGAGCAGGGTACGCGGCAGACGGAGGTCCCAGACGATGCCGTCACGGATAGGGGTGACGTCCGCCGCGGTACCGCCGAGATGGCCGACGACGATCGAAGCCACCTCACCGACCGACAGACCGGCCGGCCCCAACGTGATTGCCACGGCAGCCGATCCGGCCAGCGTGACAACACCGATCATCCACAGCAGGGTGACGGTCGTCGGGTTGTCACGCAGCCGAACTCTTGTCGTCATCTCACGCCGTAGACCACGTAGTCGTCGAACAGTTGCCAGACCGTCCCCGACTCCCGAAAACCTGCTTGCGCGAGCGCCGCCAACTGGAAGTCGACGGCTGTGGGCGCGGTGGCGTCACGTCCGGCGAATCTACGCTCACGCTCGTCGGTCAGTGCCCCGATGCCGTGAGTGGCCCGCAGCTCGTCCCACCAGCTGTCCCACTCGGGAGCGCCCGCAGCAAAGGCGGAGCGTTGCGTCTGCTCGTCGTGAGCGTTCGCCCATCGGCTTATGACGGGGGATCGGCCGTCGAAGCGAAAGTGATCACCATTGAGCAGAACGCCGGCAGGGCTCAGCAGTTCGCGGCACTGCCGATACACCTCGACGAGCTTCTGCGGTTGCAACCAGTGCAGCGCGGTTGTCGACACTATCGCCTGAACCGGCGCAGCCACCGAATTCGGCCAATCGGCTCCCGCCAGGTCTGCGTCGATCAGCTGCAGTCGGTCACCGAAACGCGTCGACGACTGGCGGGCGAGCTCCAGCAGCATCGGGTCGTAATCGATCCCCACAACGCTCGCATGCTCGAACTTTTCGAGAATCCGGGCGCTCAGTGAACCCGGCCCGCAGGCCAGGTCGACAACCGTGAACGGGGCGTGCGCGTGCTGCAATTCGAGGACGTCGAGAATCACGTCGAAGCGCTTCTCACGGTCGGCGATGTATGCCGCCTGCTGGTCGTCCCACCGACGCACCAGTTCACAGATCTCCGCGGACATCTAGACCACACCCAACTGGCGCAGCCCGTCGGAGAGCTGTTCGATGCCACCGACATTGCGGATCGAGGGATCCATCGTCGTTCCTTCGAGGATGATGTAACGCTTGTTCTTCACTGCGGTGAGCTTGCTGGCGACCGGGTCCGATTCGAGGAACGCGATCTTGTCTGCGGCACTGTCGCCGTCTCCACCGCGGTCGAGATCTGCGAGCACCAGCACGGTCGGGTCTCGATCGAGGACACTCTCCCAACCGATTTCGGGCCAGTACTGCTTGTTGTCGTCGAAGGCGTTCTTCGCACCCACCGCGTCGGTCATGATTCCCGGTGCACCGCAGCACCCGGCGAAGTACGGAGTCTTCGTGGCTGCGTACCACCACGCCAGCGTCACGTTCTCAGCTCCCAGTGCCGCCGTGGCGGTGGCCGCGCGATCCTTCAAATTCTCGGTGAGGTCGACACCTTTGTCCTTGACATCGAACAGTGTTGCCACGTCGTCGATTTCGTCGTACAAGTCGTCGAGCGTGAGGGCCTTGCTCTGCTCGGCATCCTGACCGGTGCACTCGCTGGGTGACTGATATGTCGCGACACCGAGGTCGGTGAACTTGATCCGGTCGGCGATGCCCTCCGAGGTGAACGTGTAGTTGAACGTCGTGTAGACCATGTCCGGTTCGCGTTCGAGGACACTTTCGAATGACGGGAACTCGGTGTCGAACGCCTGGACCTGACCACGCGCCTCGCGCAGTTCTGGGAGGACATCGTCATCGCTCATGGCGTACCCGGCCATCCGGTCCTGCACTCCCAGTGCGAACAGCATCTCTGCTGCAGGTTGATTTACCGCGATTGCCCGTTCGATCGGTCGCTCCACCGTGACGTCTCGGCCACAGTTCTGGACTGTCACGCGCGATTGTTCGGAAGAGTTGGATTGTCGGGCAGCACTGTCGTCGGAGGAGCAGGCAACCAACGACGCGCTCAACAGGGCAGCGACGGCGGCGGCGGGTAGGCGAAGTCTGGACAGACGCATGGAATCTCGTTCTCGCAGGGGCTCGTTCGCGGAGCCCGTTACCGTGTGAACAGGCGCCTGTTGACCCCTGCTGCCAGCCGGTATTCGGACTCGAGATCGCCCCACCCGAGCGCCTTCCCAGATTCTCATCCAGTGGCGTAAGCCCGGGCGGTCACCCTCACCGCTGCGCGTCAGTTCCGGATTCACACCGGATTCCCTGACCCCCTGTGTGGAGGTCCGCTGGCACAGAGGAACTTATCACCGCAGTGCACCGCCGGTCAGGTCGGCTGGTGTGAGGCAATCAGATCTCGATGGCCAGGTCGTCGATGTCGGTGAGGGTTCCGCCGTCGGCGAGGATGCGCTCGTAGTTCTCGCGTCGACGGAGGTCGATTTCGGTGTTGCTGACGCCCTCCTTCCAATATCCGAATATCGCGACGTCGTTTTTGTCGAGTCCGACGGTCGATCGAAAGTGCTTCCGGATTGCGCGCATCTCGTTGCGTTCACCGGCGCCCCACACGACGTAGCTCGCGGGATTGGCGAGCTCGCGTGCTCCTACCGCCAGTGGGCCGTCGGGCTCGGCCGGATCTGCGCTCACGCGGTGAAGCTCCAGGCCGGGGAGGGCGGGCAGTTCGGCGAAGACGACCTCGTCATCTGTTGTGACCCAGCCGATTCCGACGACGTCGGTAGGTAACTGCTCGATGATCGAGTGCAATGCGGGTATTGCGGTGCCGTCCAGAAAAAGTGCGATACGTCGACCAGGAACATCAGGGATCAAGAAGTGTGGCCGCGGACCGGTGAGGCCGAAGGTGTCACCGACGGCCAACGTTGCTGCCCACCTCATCATCGGACTGGTCTGTCCGTGCAGGACCACATCGACGACGATCGATCCGCTCGCTGAATCGTAGGAACGCACCGTGTACACGCGCGAAGCGTCGTCGAAGGCCGGCCCGAGATTCATGCGTACGGTCACATTCGGGCGTGACCAGGTCGGATCGTCGGTCGACTCCGTCAAACGAGCCGTGATCCGCAGCAGGTGATCGCTCGGTCGCTCCATCGCTTCGACGATCGCGAGAACGTCGTTGAGTCCGCGATTGTGGTCAGCGGTCCTTAGGACGGTCGTCGGGGGAGTTGTTGTGCGCGAGGCGTCTGCATGTGTCATCGACTGTGCTCCTGGATCGGGTTTTCGGGATGCCGCCAGGTTAGTGCTGCCTAAGTCGAGCGAGTTGTCCAGAAGTGACATCTGATTACCTGAATGATTCGGGTCTCGAAACGACGCGGTTGAGCGAGTGGTGCCGGCGCTGCTACCGTGCCTGTGATGTCCATACGCCGCTGTTCTCTCGCTTCCGGCCGTGCACTGCGCACGGCCCGATTCGGCGTAGCGACTTTCCGACGTGGGCGTAAGGCGATCGACCGCCGCCCGTCCGGTCTTGTCTGGATCGAAAGAGCCTTGGCCGCACCGGCCGGATCCGTCTGACATTCGCCACTTCGGCGAGCATTGCCTCGCCGAGATTTCGCAGTGCCACACCTGTTGCAGTGCTGCGCATTTCCCGTACCTGAAGTTTCTCGCGGGTGAGTTGTGAGTGTCGGCGCCACCGAGCCTGGAATGCCAGCCAACTCGTTTTCGTGAAAGGTACACAGCAATGAATCGTTTCGAAGGTCGTCGTATTCTCGTCACCGGCGCAGGATCTGGAATCGGGCAGGCCACCGCGCTGCGGTTGCTCGCCGAAGGTGGCCGCGTGGTCGCTGCCGACATCTCCGAGCAGGGTTTGGCGAACACCCGGAGATCGGCAGAACATGCTTCGACGGAGGATCGCCTCGACACCGTCGTCGTCGATATCGGTGACGAGAGTTCCGTCATCAAGGTTGTGGGTCAGGCGATTTCGACTCTCGGGGGATTGGACGTACTGGTCAACGCCGCCGGGATACTGCGTGGTGGGCACACCCACGAGACCTCGCTGGACCTGTGGAATCAGGTGCTCTCCGTGAATTTGACGGGCACTTTCCTCGTCACCCGCCAGGCACTGCCGGCTCTCCTCGCCACCGCCAACGCAGTCGTGGTGAATTTCAGTTCCACCTCCGCGGCCTTCGCGCACCCGTACATGGCCGCGTACGCCGCAAGTAAGGGAGGAATCCAGTCCTTCACTCACGCACTGGCTCTCGAATACGGCAAGCAGGGTCTGCGTGCCGTCGCGGTGGCTCCGGGCAGTGTGAAGAGCGGGATCACCGACACTACGGCGTCGTACTTGCCGGAAGACACCGACTGGTCGCTCTTCGGCAAGTTGTCACCGATTCTGAGCACTGATCTGGAGTCCGGTGGTGCCCCCATGGCCGGGCCGGAAAGTGTTGCGGGAGTTATCGCGATGTTGGCATCCGACGATGGTGCCTTCATCACGGGCACGGAGATCCGTGTCGACGGCGGCACACACGCCTGATTCTGAGTCCGTCT
>NZ_BAAILK010000026.1:0-5635 GCF_054589475.1 Rhodococcus sp. no. 34 | reverse complement strand
GGCCGTCAGACGCGAGCCGTCATTCTTGCGAGCGAGTGATGGCGGGGACGACGTAGGACTGATCGAGCACGGCGGGCGAAGGTTCGTACATTCTCAGTACCGGTCGGAAATCCCCGCGCGGTGCGGGCAGCCAGTTTGCCTTCGCCGTGGGATCTTTCGGCTCCTCGTGGCTGATCGTGATCGTCAACGCACCGTCGGCGTCGTGGACGATTCCTGGAGTGCGGTCGCCGATCGAGTATCGGTCGACGGGGTTCGCCACGAGGAAGAAGTCCGGCACCGAGTACATCGTCAGCGACCAGAAGGCGCTCACCGGCGGAGTGGGGTCGAGTCTTATTGTGTAGGTCTGGTTTCCGTTCAACTGCTCGCCCTGATCGTCGACGTAGGTCATGATGTACGCCGCTTCGTAAGGGTGGTTGCCCCACAGCCCGCCCTTGGCAGCCGCGGCGCGTTCGACGATGCGCAACTTGGGATCGGCGATCTTGAATTGTGGATCGTCGATTGTGCCGACCTCGAAGTAGTCGAGGTTGTAGTCGAAGGCGTGGAATGTGAGCTTCCATCCGTTGACTTCGGGGCTGGAGCCTTTGGTGAGGGCCTCGAGCAGGTTCTTCTCACCGATCGTCAATCCGTCAGCCAACGCGGCTGCCTCGTCGGCAGAGAGTGAAGCGGCAGAGTGTGAGCTATAGGGAGAGGCCCCGGGCTCGTCGATTCCGATCGGGGAGAAGGAATCCTGGAGTTCTCGATCGCGTGGGGCCGGCGGAAACGCCTGTGACCAGATGCGGAGTTTCTCGAGGAACAGGAGGTCCTGGCTTACCCCGGGTTCGGGCACTGGGAGACCCGCCGAGTTTCCGGTGGAGTCGACGACGGTCAGTGTGGTGGCGTCCTGCAAGGCGTGCACCGCAGGGAGGTCGTCGTCGCCACCGCATGCCCACCGGCCCACGATCGACGCAATGTTCGTGGGAAATCTGATCACCGTGGTCTGGTCCGCCGGGGTTCCCGTCCAGGTGGGTGGGACGAGAAGGAAGTCTCCGCTCTTCGTGCCGGTGGCCCGATGCCCGACGTAAGCGAAATTGTTTGTCCAGGCGTCCACGAACTGGAGGACGTAGTAACGGCCATCGGTATCGGGGACGTGCAGCGCAACGGGGCCGACAGAGAGATCGATCTGCGCCATGGAATACACGGTGTCGTTGTTGATCGTGACGAAAGTGTCTGCCGGCCCGGCCAGTGTTCGGGCGTGGCTGAAGGTGTTGAAAGGTGCGGCGGGGTTCGCTCCGACACCGTTGTGAACATACCGATGGACCTGGTCGAGATTGAAAACGAGGGGAAATCCGTAGATATACGCCTGAGCTGCAAGCTCGGTGCGACTGGTGTCTGTCATCTCTGCCCTCTCGTCGTGCACGTCGGTTCGAAGTCCACCCTGCGGGAACCCTGCCGTCGGGGCATCACCCGCCGAGGGTGACGACGGTAGAGGGAGAAGACATGTCGGATCAGGAGAGTGCGGCATTGGTCGCTGTCGCAGACGAGTGGAACGTCGCGATGTGCTCGAACGACGCCGAACGGATCGGCGATTTCATGGCAGACGACTGGGTGATCGTCTCGGAATCCGGAGTGTCGACCAAAGCGGAGTTCCTGGGTTTCGTGGCCTCGGGCGACCTGACTCATTCGACGATGGACCGCGTCGGGAGCGCTCGCGTGCGTTTCTTCGGTGACGTCGCACTGTTCACCACGCGGATCGTCAATACCGCGCACTACGGCGGCAGACAATACGACGCCGACGAGTGGACCACCGACGTGTTCGCGCGGCGAGACGGTCGTTGGTGCTGCGTGTTGAGCCACATCACGCCGGCGGTCGAGGCGAAGATCGAGGACGTGGAACTATGACGTAGAGATAAGAGAAAGGCTGATGTTTTAACGGTGACACTATTGGGTAGTAATACGAGTTTCGCATTTATGAATGTATTTATCGGATTTATCGATTGTGAAGTTTCTGTAGTAGCGTCAGTTGAGTAGATCATTTTGATACGCATACCGGATGAGGTTCTCACATGATTGTTCTCGGCATTATTCTGGCGTTGATCGGCTTTTTCACGGGGTTGAGCATTCTGACCACCGTCGGCATCATCTTGGTCGTCGTAGGTGCAGTTTTGTCCATCCTCGGTGCTACCGGGCGCGCAGTGGGCGGACGAAAAGTCTGGTATTGATCAATACTGCGCGAGTAGCTGAGAAGGCGGTACCCGATCTCTTCGGAGATCGGGTACCGCTTTTTGTGCTCCAACTGGTTTTCGGTCTCTCTACCCCAAATTATCGATCTGAGCGGCATCGGGTAAACATGAAGGATGCTTTCTCGAGACCATGACGAAGAGAAATCTGCCGAGCGATTCAGATTCCCTCGCAGATGGAATCAGGTTGACGAATCGCGCCGCGGTTTGGTGTTGGCGTGGGTGGCCTTCACGTTGACGTTCGGCGGAGCACGTCTGGTGACGTGGTTGATCCAGATCGACACCAGGGACGTCGGCGACATCAGCGCCGGTGGCACTCATCTGCATCACTATTTATGGGGAATTCTGCTGTTGGCCGGGGTGGCGATCTTCGGACTCGTAGACCGAAGCCCTCGCGCAAGAACATGGATGGGCATCGCGTTGGGCATCGCACTCGGGCTCATCGTCGACGAGGCTGCGTTACTGATCACTCTCGACGACGTCTACTGGCAGAGCGACGGTTGGCCCAGCATCGCCATCGCTGTGTCGATTATCGGAGTGGTAGGAACCGGTCTCGCGCTGACCCGAAGCGGAGCGGAGAAGCCTCGAGGTTGATCCGGCCACGGCACGGGTACTCACTCCCGTGCCGGGAAGTCGCGCGGATCGTGAGGTGGCTTGAATGGATCCCAGTTCCGCGGACACCTCACCGGACTCCGAAAGTAAAGTCCAAGCCATAGATCCGATGGCGGAAGCCGAACGTGAAGCCGCAGCATTGGCGACTCCCGTCCGGCCGCTGGGCGAACCGGGGCCGAGGTTCGATCGTCGTTCACCGTTCTTCATCGGTCTGAGCGCGGCGGCCGGTGTTGCCGTGACGTACGCGGTGATCGAAGTGCTCCTGGCGGCGCGAGGCATGCTGATCCTGATCGTGGTCGCGCTGTTTCTCGCGGTGGGCATCGAACCGATGATCGTCTGGCTGGAGCGGAGACATTTCCGACGCTGGATCGCAGTCACCGTGGTACTCCTCGGAATTGCAGTGATGTTGGCGCTGTTTCTGGTTGCTGCGATCACCCCGCTGGTCGAGCAGGGACGTCAGTTCGCATCACACGCTCCCGAACTTCTGACACACATTCGTGACCGGTATCCGATCGTCAGCGACCTCGACGAGAAGTATCACCTCGAGGAGCACCTCACCACCCAACTGGACGGTTCGGGGTCTGCGCTCGCGACGGGTTTGCTCGGAGCGGGGCGGGCGGTGTTCAGCGCAGTCGCCGACGCTGGAATCGTTGCTGTACTGACGACGTACTTCTTGATCGACTACCCACGAATCCGCACGAATCTGTATCGGCTGGTGCCACATTCGCGGCGGCCACGAGCAATCGCCATCGGTGATCAGATACTGGCAGGTGTGGGTGGGTACGTCCTCGGCAATGTTCTGATCTCCGTGATCACCGCAGTGTGCACCTTCGCGTGGTTGTTGATCTTCGACGTGCCGTATCCGTTGATCCTGGCGCTGCTGGTCGCTCTGCTCGATCTGATCCCGATAGTCGGTTCCACGATCGCAGGGGTTGTCGTCGCCCTGGTCTCCCTGACAGTCTCTGTCCCAACGGCATTGGCGACAGTCGCGTTCTTCATTGCGTTACGTCTGCTCGAGGACTACCTGCTCGTTCCGAAGATCATCGGGAAGACGGTGGCGGTCCCGGCACTGGTGACCGTTGTCGCGGTTCTGTTGGGTGGAGCATTGCTCGGTATTGTCGGTGCGTTGCTGGCGATTCCGGTCGCTGCGGCCTTGCTGCTGCTTGCAAGGGAGACGCTCTTTCCGCGCCTCGACGCTTCTTGACCGGCTTCTATCGGACGCTTCGCGCGCGACGCCGAGAACCAGGATTCGGCTTGGGACACATCCGAGTCGGGATGGTTTCTCCCTCGGCGGTGATACGGAATACCGAGACTTTCTCGCTACAACCGTGATTCAGATCGACCGCGTATGCGATTGCGGCGCGATCCGAGACGAAATCTTCCATCACCGTTGTACCGTCCGGTAGTTCGATTCTGTAGTTTTCCATGACTTACACAACCTTCTTTCGCTAAGACGATCCTACCCGGCTCGAGAAGTGGCAAACCGTGGAACACAACGTGCGACAGTCGTCTTCGTGCCTTGCCGGTGCAATGTTTCGACACCTCGCCTGCCGGGTAGTGAGAGTCGGTCAGCCCGCTCAGGCGGTACGTATCGAACCACGGAGGATCCGCGCAATGAGCGCAGTATCGAAAGCGATGTACAAGCCACTCTCACTGGCGACCAGCGTCCTGGGCGGCATCTTGGCCGGCGCTGTCTTCCAGCAGGTGTGGAAGCGCATCGGTGACGACAAGAATGCGCCCGAGCCCAAAGACTTGAGCAGGTCGAGCAAGGAAGTCCTGATCGCCGCAGCCCTGCAGGGAGCCATCTTCGCTGTTGTGCGAGCCGCAGTGGATCGTGCGGGGGCAAAGGGCTACCAGGCCCTTGCTCATGAAGATCCTCGGTAGGGACGCCCGGTTCGGTTCGAGTTCAGTCGACGACGGCCGCGATTGCCTCGATCTCGACCAGTTGATCGTCGTAACCGAGAACGGTCACACCCATCAGAGTGCTCGGGGCGTCGTGATCGCCGAACGCGTCGCGGACTACCTCCCACGCCGCAACCAGGTCGGCTTGATTGCTCGACGCCACCAGGACGCGGGTGTTGATCACGTCGGTGATGGACGCGCCCGCGTCCGAGAGAGCTGTTCTCAGGTTGTCGACGGCCTTGGCTGCCTGTCCTGCGTAGTCACCGATGGCGGCAGTGGAGCCGTCCTCGTTCAACGGGCAGGATCCGGCCAGGAAGATCAGTCGTGCATCGGCGGGAGCCGTTGCTGCATAGGCATATTCAGCCACCGAAGAGAGTGACGTGGAACGGATCAGAGTTACCGACTTCGACATTATTTCCCCAAGGAATAGTAAAGTTTTGCAGCGAGTCTTTCACAGCACGCCAGGGGTTGCCAATTCATCGTCGGACCCATCCCTTCAGTCGGCAGCTACGAATGACTGCCAATGAGCCGAGAAGACGAGCACACAGCACCTGTCGACGAGTGGCTGACGACCAAACAGGTTGCAGCACTGTTCCACGTCGACAGGACCACGGTGTCCAGATGGGCGAGGGAGGGCAAAGTCGGCACTCTGAGAACGCTTGGCGGGCATCGGAGGTACCGGCGATCGGAGATCGAGACGTTGCTGCGTAACCGCTCGACGACGCTCGATCACCAATAACCTTCGGCACGAAACAGACAGGTCGCCGAGCATGATGAGGGCTCGGCGACCTGTCTGGTCAGCAGGAAGTAATCAGGCCTTGGGGACGCGGACGATGAGTGCGTCGCCTTGTCCGCCGCCGCCGCAGAGTGCGGCTGCGCCGATGCCGCCGCCGCGGCGTTGCAGT
>NZ_BAAILK010000025.1:0-28288 GCF_054589475.1 Rhodococcus sp. no. 34 | reverse complement strand
GTTGCGGGTGAGTTGTATTTGTCGGGTGTGCAGGTCGCTCGTGGGTATTTCGGGCGGGTGGATTTGTCGGCGGAGCGGTTTGTGGCGAATCCGTATGGCGGCGTGGGTTCGCGGATGTATCGCACGGGGGATGTGGTGCGGTGGATCGGTGTGTCGGGTGAGCTCGAGTATGTCGGTCGTAGTGATTTTCAGGTGAAGTTGCGTGGTCAGCGGATCGAGTTGGGGGAGATCGAGTCTGCGGTTCGGGATCAGGTGGGTGTGGGTTCTGTGGTGGTGGTGGTGTGGCGTGATCAGTTGGTTGCGTATGTCACTGCTGCGGTGGGGTCTTCGGTTGATGTTGATGTGGTGAAGGTGGGTGTGGGGGAGCGGTTGGCGTCGTATATGGTGCCGTCGCAGTTTGTGGTGTTGGATGTGTTGCCGTTGAATGCTTCGGGGAAGTTGGATCGGAAGTTGTTGCCGGAGCCGGTGTTCGAGGTTGCGGTGTTTAGGGCTCCGGTGACGGCGGTGGAGGAGATCGTTGCGTCGGTGTTTGCCGAGGTGTTGGGTGTTGATCGTGTGGGTCTCGATGACGATTTCTTCGAGCTCGGCGGCAACTCTCTCAACGCCACTCGCACGATCAAACGAATCGCCGATGCTCTCGACACCGAACTTTCGGTTCGAGTTCTGTTCGAAGCATCCACGGTGCAGGATCTCGCAGCGCACGCCGAAAGCCGGACCGGGTCGGGTGGGCGAGTCGCGCTGACCGCGGTCGAGCGGCCAGAGCGGATTCCGCTTTCGTTGGCGCAGCAGCGTATGTGGTTCCTCAACCGATTCGACGGGAGTGCAGCGGCATACAACATCCCGATGGCGCTGCGCCTTCAGGGCGATCTTGACGTCTCGGCGCTGAGCGCGGCGATTTCTGATGTGATCGGGCGGCACGAATCACTTCGAACCGTCTACCCGGAAATCGGAGACGGTCCGGTGCAGGTCGTCAAGCCCGTGTCGAGTTGGTCGGACGAAATCGTCGCAGAACCGACTGGCGTGGACGAACTCGAAGGTGAGTTGGTCGCGCTGGCGTCGACGCGCTTCGACGTCACACGCGAGATTCCGATTCGTATCCGGTTGTTCCAGTTGGCTTCCGACGAATACGTACTCGGTGTCGCGATTCATCATATTTCCGCCGACGGTTCCTCGATGGCACCGTTCGCTCGGGATGTCGTGACCGCATACGCCTCGCGGGTTGCCGGGTACACACCGTCCTGGGCTCCTCTCGACGTTCAGTACGCCGACTACAGCCTGTGGCAGCGAGAGGTGCTGGGCAGTGAGGAAGACGCGGGATCTATTGCTTCGCAGCAGATTGCGTACTGGAGCAATGCTCTTGCCGGGCTGCCTGATCAGCTTGCACTTCCCGCCGACCGGCCGCGCCCCGCGACGCAGTCCTTCCGCGGCGGTTACCTGCACTTCGATATCGATGCAGAGTTGCATGCTCGGTTGAGCGGTCTTGCCAGGGCAAATAATTCGACGCTGTTCATGCTCACGCACACTGCGTTCGCGATGTTGTTGGCTCGACTGTCCGGAACCGAGGACATCGCGGTGGGTACACCCATTGCAGGACGTGGTGAGCGGGCACTCGACGATCTCATCGGCATGTTCGTGAACACCTTGGTGTTCCGTACGCAGATCGACAGCGGCGCGCCGTTCCTCGACCTGCTCGGACGTGTCAGGGAGACCGACCTTCAAGCATTTGCACATTCGGACGTTCCTTTCGAGCGACTCGTGGAGGTGCTCAACCCACCGCGTTCGACCGCTCGTCATCCGCTCTATCAGGTCGGCTTCCTCTTCCAGAACATGGAAACCGGAGGGCTCGAGCTTCCGGGGCTCACCGTCAAGGGCGTCGATATCGACAACGGGGTCGCGCAGTTCGATCTTCAGTTGATCGTCAGTGATCGGTACGACGCGAACGGATCTGCAGCCGGCATCACGTCGATGTTCAGCTACGCGCATGATCTGTTCGACGAGTCGACCGTGCAGGACTTCGCCGATCGATTCGTGCGATTGCTCGCGGAGATCGCGTCCGATCCGTCGTTGACCGTCGGCGACTTCGCGCTGCTGGATTCGTCCGAGAGCGACCGGATCCTGAACCGCTGGAACGAGACCGATCACTCCGTCCCGGGAGTCACTCTGGTCGAACTCTTCGACGAGCAGGTCGGTTCGAACCCGGGTGCGGTGGCAGTGATCGCAGGGAACACGTCGCTGACCTACGCCGAGTTCGATGCACGTGTGAACCGTCTCGCACGCCATCTGATTGCAACCGGTGTCGGTCCGGAGTCGTTGGTCGCGTTGGCAATCGAGCGATCGGTCGAACTGCTGGTCGCCATGTACGCGGTGGTGAAGGCAGGTGGTGGATACGTACCGATCGATCCGAACCACCCGGCGGACCGCATCGAGTACGTGTTGACCATGGCAGATCCGGTCTGCGTCCTCACTGCCTCGACCACTGCGAAGAATCCGGCGTTCGGTGATTCCGTGATCGAGGTGGACACGATCGATCTCGCGTCCTACGCGGAAGCGACGGTTACCGATGCGGATCGGATTGCTCCACTGCGAGTGGGCAACACCGCCTACGTGATCTTCACGTCGGGATCGACGGGGCGACCGAAGGGCGTCGCGATCTCGCATCAGGCGGTGGTCAACCAGATTCTCTGGAAGCGCGATCAGTACAGCCTGGACCGATCCGATGCGATGGTGCTCAAGACCGCGGCAACGTTCGACCTCTCGGTCTGGGAGTTCTGGTCGGCACTGACTTCCGGTGCACGACTGGTGATTGCCGAACCCGAAGGTCACAAGGACCCGAGCTACCTGCTCGACCTGATGACCCGGGAGAAGATCACGACGCTCCACGTGGTGCCGTCGATGCTCGCGATGTTGCAGTCGGCATCGGAAAATGGCCTTCCGGAATCACTTCGTCAGGTGCTTGCGATCGGTGAAGCGTTGCCGGCCGCGACCGCGACCGAGTTCGCAGAACTCAGCGACGCGCAGTTGGTGAATCTGTACGGTCCGACCGAGGCCGCCGTCTCGGTGACAGCGCACGTCGTCGGTTCGGACGATACGACCTCGGTGCCGATCGGTGCCCCCGAATGGAACACGCAGGTGTTCGTGCTCGACACGCGTTTGCATCCGGTCCCCGTCGGAGTCACCGGGGAGCTTTACCTCGCCGGTGCCCAGCTTGCTCGCGGCTATCACGGTCGCGCGGATCTGACGTCGGAACGATTTGTGGCCAACGTCTTCGGTGACGCGGGTTCGCGGTTGTACCGCACGGGCGACCTCGTCCGGTGGACGGAGAACGGCGAACTCGACTACGTGGAGCGCGCCGACTTCCAGGTCAAGATCCGTGGCTACCGCATCGAACTCGGTGAGATCGAAGCGCTTCTTCGCAAGCAGGCCAGCGTGGACTCCGCGGTGGTGGTGGCCAAGTCGGATGCGCGTACCGGTGATCGACTTGTCGGCTACGTCGTTCCTCAAAGCGGGGAAAGCATCGATGTCGAAACCTTGAAGCGGACTCTTGTGGCTGAGTTGCCGAGTTACATGGTGCCGGCGGCATTGATGGTCTTGGACGAACTACCGCTCAACATCAACGGCAAGGTCGATCGCAAAGCCCTGCCAGACCCCGAATTCGAGGCGACCGAATTCCGTGCGCCGACCAACCCCGTCGAAGAGATCGTGGCGGGTGTGTTCGCTGACGTACTCGGTGTGGCGAGGGTCGGACTCGACGACGACTTCTTCGAGCTCGGCGGAAACTCTCTCGTCGCGACGCAGGTCGTGTCGAGGCTGGGTGAGGCGTTGGACGCGCAGATTCCGGTCCGCGTGATCTTCGAGGCGTCGACTGTCGGGGCATTGGCGTCGAGGGTTCTCGAACACGCGGGATCTGGTGGCCGCCCACCGTTGGTGGCTCAGGTGCGTCCGCACGAGATTCCGCTGTCGTTGGCGCAGCAACGTATGTGGGTGCTCAATCAGTTCGACAAGACCTCGGGTGCGTACAACATCCCCGTCGCGATCCGGCTGTCCGGCGCACTCGATGTCGACGCACTTCACTCAGCGGTGTCGGATCTGATCGAGCGTCACGAAGTGCTCCGGACGGTATACCCGGACCGGGGCAACGGACCGGTTCAGATGATCCTGCCTCGCTCCGCAGCGGCGGTGGGACTGGAAGTGATCGCAACCGACGAAGCGTCGGTCGCCGAGCAGGTGGCTGACACAGTTCGCGAGGGCTTCGATGTCACGACAGCCGTTCCGTTGCGAATCCGTCTCTTCGAGGTCGGCGAATCCGAGCGGGTCCTCGTCGTTGTCATTCACCACATCAGCGGTGACGGCTTCTCGATGGCTCCGTTGATCAGAGACACCATGGTTGCGTACACCGCACGTACCGGCGGGGAGACGCCGGAGTGGGCTCCGCTCGAGGTGCAGTACGCCGACTACACGCTGTGGCAGCGTGATGTCCTCGGATCGCCGGAGGACGCGGACAGTCAGCTGGGCCGTCAACTCGCGTACTGGGTGAACGAGCTCAAGGGCACTCCGGAGCTTCTGGAACTGCCGACCGACCGGCCGCGGCCGGCGCGGGCCAGCATGCGCGGTGCGGAATTCGAGTTTGCCGTCGATTCCGAGACCACGGACCGGCTCGCGACGATCGCACGGGAGCAGAACTCGACAGTCTTCATGGTGGTTCACACTGCCCTGGCCGTGCTGTTGGCGAAGATGAGTGGATCGAACGACATCGCAATCGGTACGCCGATCGCGGGTCGAGGTGAGCGGGCGCTCGACGATCTTGTCGGGATGTTCGTCAACACGTTGGTCTTGCGAACGGAGATCGCGCCTGCTTCGACGTTCGTCGACGTTCTGGCACACGTGAAGGACAAGGACTTGTCGGCATTCGCCAATGCCGACGTACCGTTCGAGCGGTTGGTCGACGAACTGGGGCGAGAGCGCTCCCACGCATACTCGCCGCTCTTCCAGGTCATGCTCACCTTCCAGAACATGGCTCTCGGTACGTTCCAGCTCCCGGGCCTCGAGCTCTCTGCGGTCGACAACGGTTTCGACCAGGCGATGTTCGATCTGCAGCTCACCGGTATCGAGCAATTCGACGATGCCGGGGTGCTGTCCGGGCTGAGGATGCGTTTCACCTATGCGACCGACCTGTTCGACGAATCGACCATCGCGCTTTTTGCGGCGCGATTCGGGCGGGTGCTCGAAGAACTGGTGACCGATCCCGGGGTCGTGATTCGCACGATCGACATCGTGACCGAGCAGGAACGCGAGGAAGCGAGCGCTGCCGAGCCGAAGTCCGCGGCAGACCTACCCGAACTGGCAGCCGCAGCGGCGGCCGCCGATCCTGAGGCAATTGCGTTCACCCACGGTGATCAGGCTGTCACCTTCGGTGAGTTGTCGACCAAGCTCGTTGCCATGCGTACCGCCATGGGGGCTGCTCTCGCCCCCGATGCTCTGGTTTCTGTGTCGCTCGCCGGACTTGTTCCGGGCATCCTGCCGGCACTTGGCGTCGACGGTCTCGCCACACTTGTGAGCTCGGTGATAGCTGACGCACAGTCGGTGTCAGCGGGCCGTGGGGGTACGGCCGGGTAACATTCAGTATTTGCCCAGTGAACGCCTCCGGCCGAGCAGAACGCTGTGCTCGACCGGGGCGCACTTCACGAAAGTCAGTTGGAGGAAGTGTAGATGTCCGTCGGTATTCCGGGACCGCAGTCGCTGACGATCGAAGATCTGCCGAAGTTGGTGGCTGCAGTTGCGGCGGTAGATCCTGATCGTGTGGCTCTGAGCCACGGTGGAACCGAAATCAGCTACGGACGACTCAATGACGAGTTGGTCACTCTCGACACCGCGATGGGTGGGGCATTGGGGGCGGATGCCCTGGTTCCTGTTGTCGTTTCCACGGTGCTGCCAGAGCTGATCGGCAGCGAGGCCGACGGTCTCGGCGCGGTGGTCGACCGTCTCATCACCGACGGCACTTCGATCGTGGAGGTCGCGTCGGAGTCCGATGCACACGTGACCCTCGCAGGACTCTTCGACGAGCAGGTCGAGCGGACGCCGGATGCGCTCGCGCTGGATTACGCCGGAACGCAGCTCACTTACGCGCAGTTCGACGCGCGGGCGAACCGCCTGGCCCGTGAACTCGTCGCGGCAGGTGTCGGACCGGACAGCCTCGTCGGTCTTGCGATGCGTCGATCGATCGATCTCCTCGTCTCGATGTACGCGATCGTCAAGGCCGGCGGCGCGTACGTTCCACTCGACCCGGATCATCCTGCCGACCGTCTCGCTTACGTACTCGAGATCGCGAAGCCCACGGCTGTGCTCACACGAACGTCCGATGCCGTGGTGCTGCCGCACGGTACGCCCACGCTCGACGTCGACACCCTCGACTTGTCGGGTCGTGCCGAGACAACTGTCACCGACGCCGACCGGTTGGCGCCGCTGCGCGCGGACAACACTGCGTATGTCATCTTCACGTCCGGATCGACCGGACGCCCCAAAGGCGTTGCAGTCTCTCACCGTGCCATCGTCGCGAACCTGCAATGGCGTCAGACCGCGTACGGATTCACTGCCGACGACGTGATCTTGCAGAAGACACCCTTCACTTTCGATGTGTCCGTGTGGGAGTTCTTCTGGCCGCTGCAGGTCGGTGCATCGCTGGTGATCGCGGAACCCGACGGACATCGTGATCCGGTGTACGTGGCTCGCACGATGATCGAGCGCGGAGTGACGGCGGTGCACTTCGTGCCGTCGATGCTCGCCGTGTTCGTCGCCGAACCCCTTGTTGCGCAGGTCAAAACCCTTCGCTACGTGTTCGCTTCCGGTGAGGCGTTGCCGGCTCGAACGGCGGCACGGCTGCGCGAGGTCAGCAGCGCTGGACTCCACAACCTGTACGGCCCGACCGAAGCCGCCGTCGACGTGACTTATTACGAAACCGGCGAGCAGGATCAGGTGTCGGTGCCGATCGGTGCAGCAGTTGCGGACACCGAGCTCCTGGTACTCGACGATGCGCTGCGGCCCTCGCCGTCGGGTGTAGCAGGAGAGCTCTATCTTGCCGGGATTCAGCTGGCCAGGGGATACGTGTCGCGTCCCGATCTCACGGCAGACCGCTTCGTGGCGCGGCCCGGCGCTACTGACGGATCCCGGATGTACCGAACCGGAGACCTGGTGCGCTGGCGCGGTGCCGGAGCGAACCGTCAGCTCGAATACATCGGTCGCACCGACTTTCAGGTCAAGCTTCGCGGTCTGCGCATCGAGCTCGGTGAGATCGAGGCGGCACTGCTCGATTGCGAAGGTGTTTCCCAAGCCGTGGTGATCGTCCATTCGGACGAAACGATCGGTGACAACTTGGTGGCCTACATCGTCGCCGAGGGTATCGATTCTGAGAATCTGACGTCGTCGCTTGGCGAACGGCTACCCGACTACATGATCCCTGCCATGTTCGTCGAACTGGACGAGTTTCCGCTCAACGCCAGCGGCAAACTGGATCGAAAGGCTTTGCCCACACCCGAATTCGTGTCGAAGACGGTTGAGTACCGCGAGCCCGCGACACCCACCGAAGCCGGTGTGGTCGCGATCTTTGCCGATCTACTCGGGCAGGATCGGGTAGGGGCAGATGACGGCTTCTTCGAACTGGGCGGCAACTCGTTGCTCGCCACTCGCGTGGTTGCGCGGATCAATGCCGAACACGGCATCGCCATCGACATGCGC
The DNA here is from genome assembly GCF_054589475.1 of Rhodococcus sp. no. 34. Classification (NCBI taxonomy): domain Bacteria; kingdom Bacillati; phylum Actinomycetota; class Actinomycetes; order Mycobacteriales; family Nocardiaceae; genus Rhodococcus; species Rhodococcus sp. no. 34. Next base: position 20,560 of record NZ_BAAILK010000025.1, on the reverse strand, counting down.
AACTTCTTCGACGCACCCACCGCCGCAGAACTTGCCGTCTTCATCGACGAAGCGAAAATCTCAGAAGACCGCAAGGCTCACGTTCCCCTGATCCCTCGCGAGCGCCCCGAGTTGGTTCCGCTGTCTTTGGCACAGCAGCGCATGTGGTTCCTCAATCGATTCGAACCAGAATCGGCAGTCGACCATATTCCGGTCGCGCTGCGGCTCAGCGGAGCGCTCGATGTCGATGCGTTGCAAGGCGCACTCGAGGATTTGATCGAGCGGCACGAGATCCTTCGGACTGTGTACCCGGAGGTCGACGGCGTCGGATATCAGCGCCTGGTCGACATTGCAGCCGTGGTACCGAACCTGACTCCCATACGGGTGGACGAGTCGGCGATCGTCGAGCGCGTGACCGACTTCGTGACTCCGGGATTCGACGTGACCACCGAGGTTCCGATTCGGGCGGCACTCTTCCAATTCGCCGCCGACGAATTCGTCCTCGTGTTCGTCGTCCATCACATCAGCGGTGACGGGTTCTCCATGGGACCGTTGACCAAGGACATCGTTTCGTCTTATGTGTCTCGGACACAGGGAATTTCGCACGATCTTGCTCCGCTGCCCGTACAGTTCGCCGACTTTGCACTGTGGCAGCGCGAGGTTCTCGGCAGTGAGGACGACCCGGATTCTCTGATCACTCGCCAGGTCGACTACTGGCGCCACGCATTGGCCGGTATTCCCGATCAGCTCGATCTTCCGTCGGACCGCCCGCGCCCGCGCGTCGCGTCGAACCGGGGAGCCGGGCACACATTCACGATCGAGCCGGATCTCCACCAGGCTCTCAATCGAATTGCGCTCGACAACAACGCATCTCTGTTCATGGTGTTGCACAGTGCCGTGGCGATTCTGCTGGCGCGGTTGTCGGGGACTTCGGACATCGTGATCGGCACTCCGGTCGCCGGTCGAGGCGATCAAGCTCTCGACGACCTGATCGGAATGTTCGTCAACACACTCGTCCTCCGCACGGAGGTTGATCTCGAAGCTTCGGCACGGGACATGATTTCGCGGGCGCGCGAATCCGACCTCAGCGGCTTCGGGCACGCCGATGTGCCATTCGAACGACTGGTGGAGGTACTCAACCCCGCCCGGTCTCAGGCACGGAACCCGTTGTTCCAGGTGATGCTCTCGCTGCAGAACTTGGGACAGAGCATGCAGCAAAGTCTGGAGGTTCCGGGACTGCGCATTTCCGGACTGGACGTAGAGTCGTCGGCCGCGAAGTTCGACCTCCAATTCACTGTGTGGGAATCTGATACCGCGGACAAGGTCGGTGGTTTGACCGTCGCACTGGTCTATGCGACCGACCTGTTCGACGAGTCGTCTGCCAAATCAATCGGAAAGCGGTTGATTTCAGTTCTCGAAGCAGTGGTTGCCGATCCCTCGGTTCGGGTTGGTGATGTGGATATGTTCGATTCGGGTGAGCGATCTTTGGTGCTCGAGTCGTGGAATGGCACTGCGCATGAGGTTGCGGATGTGTCGTTGGTGGACGTGTTCGATGCTCAGGTTGCGGCGTCGCCGGATTCGGTAGCTGTGTCGTTCGAGGGTGTTTCGCTGTCATATGCGGAGTTCGATTCGCGGGTGAATCGTCTTGCCCGGTACCTGGTTTCGGTGGGTGTGGGACCGGAGTCGTTGGTGGGTGTGGCGGTACGTCGGTCGGTTGATTTGTTGGTTGCGGTTTACGGCGTGCTCAAGGCTGGCGGTGGGTATGTTCCGGTGGATCCGGATCAGCCTGCGGAGCGCAATGCGTACGTGTTGGAGTCGGCGTCGCCGGTATGCGTGATCAGTACCTCTGACGTTGGATTCGATGCCGGTGTGGTACCGGTGGTCGAGGTTGATGTTGTTGATGTGTCTGGTTTTTCGGATAACTCTGTTTCGGATATCGATCGGGTCTCGCCTTTGCGGTCGGGCAATGCGGCGTATGTGATTTTCACGTCGGGATCGACGGGACGTCCGAAGGGTGTGTCGGTTTCGCATGCGGCGATTGTGAATCGGTTGGCGTGGATGCAGGACGAGTACGGGTTGGATTCGTCGGATGTGGTGTTGCAGAAGACGCCGTTCACGTTCGATGTGTCGGTGTGGGAGCTTTTCTGGCCGTTGCAGGTTGGTGCTCGGTTGGTGGTGGCTGTGCCGGATGGGCATCGTGACCCGCGGTATTTGACGTCGGTCATTGTGGGGGAGGGTGTGACGACGGTGCATTTCGTGCCGTCGATGCTCGAGGTTTTCGTGACGGATTCGTCTGTGGCTGCGTGTGTTTCGCTGACTCGGGTGTTCGCGTCAGGTGAGGCGTTGCCGGCGAGTGTTGTTGCCGATGTGTGGGCTGTGTTGCCGGGTGTCGGGGTGCACAATTTGTATGGTCCGACCGAGGCGGCGGTGGATGTGACGTTCCACGAGGTGGTGCCGGCGGATGTTCTGGGGGTGCCGATCGGTGCTCCGGTATGGAATACGCAGGTGTTTGTTCTGGACTCTCGATTGAGTCCGGTGCCGGTAGGTGTTGCGGGTGAGCTGTATCTGGCGGGTGTTCAGCTGGCTCGTGGGTATGTGGGTCGGCCGGATTTGTCGTCGGATCGATTTGTGGCGAATCCGTTCTCGGGTGATGGTGGGCGGATGTATCGCTCCGGTGATGTGGTGCGGTGGACTGCGTCGGGCGAGTTGGAGTACATCGGGCGTAGTGACTTTCAGGTGAAGTTGCACGGTTTGCGGATCGAGCTCGGTGAGATCGAGTCGGTGATTCGTGAGCACGAGTCGGTGTCGTCGGTAGTTGTGGTTGTGCGTGAGGATGTGTTGGTTGCGTACGTTACGGCCGCTGGTGGTGTGGTGGACGTTGACGAGTTGAAGAGAGTTGTTGCGGGTCGTCTGCCGGGTTACATGGTGCCGGCGGTGGTGATGGTGCTGGAAGAGTTGCCGTTGGGTGTGTCGGGGAAGTTGGATCGGAAGCTTCTTCCGGATCCGGTGTTCGTGGCGCGCGAGTTTCGGGCACCGTCGAGTGTCGCCGAAATCGCTGTGGCCGGCGTCTTCGGAGATGTTCTCCGGTTGGAACAGGTCGGTCTGGATGACGACTTCTTCGAGCTCGGCGGAAACTCTTTGGTCGCAACGCAGTTGGTGGCTCGCGTAGGTCAAGCGCTCGACACTCAGGTTCCGGTGAGGGTGTTGTTCGATGCTTCGACTGTCGAAGGTTTGGCAGCGCAGGTTGAGTTGATCGCAGGGGCAGGAGGGAGGACCGCGCTCGTGGCCCGCCCACGGCCGGCGTTGATCCCACTCTCACTAGCTCAGCAGCGAATGTGGTTCCTCAGCCGCTTCGATCCTGATTCTGCCGTCAACAACATTCCGATCGCATTGAATATCAAAGGCGTCCTGAATGTTTCGGCGCTGAGGCATGCGATTTCTGATGTAATCGAACGCCACGAGTCGCTCCGGACCGTCTATCCGGAGCAAGGTGGACAAGGACACCAGGTAGTCCTCCCGTCGTCCGAGGTGCCGGTTGAACTGACACCGAAGGTCATCGACGCCTCGCATATTCACAACGAACTTCTGAGTTTCGCGCTCCAGGGTTTCGACGTGACGTCAACCGTTCCGGTTCGAGTCGGGTTGTTCGAACTTGCAGAGGATTCGTACGTTCTGGCCTTCGTTGTGCACCACATCGCAGCGGACGGCTTCTCGATGCGCCCGTTGACTCGGGATGTCATGGTTGCCTACACCGCTCGGGTTTCGAACGGCGTTCCGAATTGGACTCCGCTCGAGGTGCAGTACGCCGATTATGCACTCTGGCAGCGGGAGGTCCTCGGCGACGAGGACGACCCGGATTCGTTGATCTCGGCTCAGCTGGACCACTGGCGCTCCGTCCTTCGTGATTCTCCGGAAGTGCTTGCGTTACCGGCTGACCGATCCCGCCCGGTCGTCGCTTCGAATCGTGGCGCTACGTATCGCTTCTCCGTCAGCGAAGAGATTCGGTCGAGCTTGGACTCACTCGCACGCGAGCGGAACGCATCGCTGTTCATGGTGGTGCATTCGGCCCTCGCCGTGCTTCTCGCAAGGTTGTCCGGTACCAGTGACATCGTGATCGGTACTCCGGTTGCAGGGCGAGGCGAAAAGGCGCTCGACGATGTGATCGGTATGTTCGTGAATACACTGGTCCTGCGGACTCCTGTTGACCTCGCCAGTTCGTTCAGTGCGCTCGTCTCGGCAACGCGGAGGACAGACCTTCAGGCGCTCGGCAACGGCGATGTTCCGTTCGAGCGGCTGGTCGAGGTGCTCGATCCCACCCGATCGCAGGCACATCACCCGCTGTTCCAGGTCGCGTTGTTCTTCCAGAACATGTCGCAGGATGCTTTGGAGCTTTCGGGATTGGAGGTCTCAGGCGTCGAGTTCGATGCCGGTATCGCGAAATTCGATCTTCAACTTACTCTCGCTCCCCGCGTCGAAGATGCGCTCGAAGACGGCATGTTCGCCGAGTTCGCATACGCCACAGATCTGTTCGACGAGTCGACGATTCGTGGATTCGCCGATCGGTTCACCAGGATCCTCGAACAGGTGGTCGTGGATCCGTCGATCACCGTGGGTGACATCGAGCTGTTGGACGAGGCCGAGCGCGAGTCGCTGTTGACTGCGCGCAACTCCACCGCACATGACGTCGGGAACAGTGAGACATTGGCTTCGCTGTTCGACACTCGCGTTGCGTTGGCACCCGATGCTGTTGCCGTGGTGTTCGACGGCCAGTCGCTGACCTATGGCGAGTTGTCGGAACGTGTGAACAAATTGGCACGCAAGCTGATCGAAGATGGTGTCGGGCCCGAATCGTTGGTGGCCTTGGCGATGCGTCGATCGCTCGATCTGGTAGTAGGTATGTACGCGGTGATCGCCGCGGGCGGAGCCTACGTGCCCTTGGATCCCGATCACCCCGCCGAGCGAATCGGGCACATCCTCACGACGGCCGATCCAGTCTGTGTGCTGTCGACGACGAGGGACGCTTTCGTAGCGCCGAACGGCGCCGACGTGCTGTTGATCGACGGTGTCGATCTTTCGAGCTACTCGGCTTCAGTCGTTTCCGATGCTGATCGTCGCGGTCGTCTGCATGATGTGAATGCCGCCTACGTGATCTTCACCTCGGGTTCCACGGGCAAGCCCAAAGGCGTTGCGGTGTCGCATCACGCCATCGTGAACCAGGTCCTGTGGATGCAGGATCAGTACGCCATCGGCCCAGAAGACGTCTATTTGCAAAAGACTGCTACGACATTCGACGTCTCGTTGTGGGGATACTTCACTGCGCTTTTGTCCGGTACGAGAGTGGTGCTGGCATCTCACGACGGCCATCGAGATCCCGCGTATCTGGCTCGTCTGATCGAAGATCATCGGGTGACGCTGACGGACTTCGTTCCATCGATGTTGACCGTCTTCGCGACTTCGGTTCCGGAACACGCATTGGTGTCACTGAGGGACGTATTCGTGATCGGTGAGGCATTGCCGGTCGAGACGGTGCGTGCATTCGCTCAGGTGTCGTCTGCAGGCCTGCACAATGTGTACGGCCCAACCGAGGCTGCGGTCTCGATCACCTACTACGAGGTCGATGGATCGGAATCAACAGGGATTCCGATCGGGGTGCCCGAGTGGAACTCGCAGGTCTACGTGTTGGACAGTCGGTTGCAGCCGGTGCCGGTAGGCGTTGCGGGTGAGCTGTATCTGGCCGGTGATCAACTGGCGCGCGGTTACGTCGCGCGACCCGATCTCACCAGTGATCGTTTTGTCGCGAACCCATTTGTGGAGGCGAGCGACACGAACGGTGAAATCAATCCCGGTGGCAGTCGGATGTATCGCACCGGGGACCTGGTGTGGTGGAACACCGCAGGCGAACTCGAGTATGTCGGGCGTACCGATTTTCAGGTCAAATTCCGTGGTCAGAGGATCGAACTGGGTGAGATCGAGTCAGCTCTGCTGGCGCATTCGACGGTAGCTCAGTGTGTGGTCACTGTGGCATCCACCGATATGGGCGATCAGCTGGTCGCATATGTGATCGCGGTCCCGGATTCTGTGATCGACGTAGAAGTCTTGAGGAATGCGCTTCCTGAATCGCTACCTGTCTACATGATTCCGAACGCGATCATGGTCTTGGACGAGTTGCCTCTGAACTCGTCTGGGAAGTTGGATCGGAAGTTGTTGCCGGAGCCGGTGTTCGAGGTTGCGGTGTTCCGGGCCCCGGTCACGCCGGTAGAACAAATTGTCGCTTCTGTTTTCTCGGCGGTACTCGGGGTCGAGCGAGTGGGTCTGGATGACGACTTCTTCGCACTCGGCGGAAACTCTTTGATTGCTACTCGAATGGCCGCTCGGTTGGGGCAGGCGCTCGATGCACAGGTTCCGGTGCGGGTGTTGTTCGAGGCGTCGTCGGTGGAGTTGTTGGCTGCGCGGATGGAGTCGGAGATTGGTTCGGGTGCGCGGGCAGCGTTGACGGCTCGGGTGCGTCCGGAGCGGGTGCCGTTGTCGTTGGCGCAGCAGCGGATGTGGTTCTTGAACCGTTTCGATACGTTGTCGTCGGCGAACAATATTCCGGTGGCGATTCGGTTGTCGGGGTTGTTGGATGTGGCGGCGTTGGACGCTGCGGTGTCGGATGTTGTTGTGCGGCATGAGATTTTGCGGACGGTGTATCCGGAGGTCGACGGTGTCGGGTTCCAGGAGGTGTTGTCTGCGGATCGGGTGCGGTTGGATTTGTCGCCGGTGGCGGTGTCGGAGTCCGATGTCGTTGGTGCGGTGACGGAGTTCTTGTCGACCGGTTTCGATGTGGCGGTGGAGGTTCCGGTTCGGGCGCGGTTGTTCGCGGTGTCGGAGTCGGAGTTCGTGTTGGCGATGGTGGTTCATCACATCAGTGGTGATGGTGTGTCGATGGGGCCGTTGACGCGTGATGTGATGGTGGCGTACGAGGCTCGTTCTCGGGGTGAGGTGCCGGGGTGGGCGCCGTTGGCGGTGCAGTATGCGGATTACGCGTTGTGGCAGCGGGAGACTCTCGGTTCGGAAGATGATCCGTCGTCGTTGATTTCGCGTCAGATCGGGTTCTGGGAGTCGGCGTTGGCGGGGTTGCCGGATCAGTTGGATTTGCCGGCTGATCGTCCGCGGCCGGCGGTGGCGTCCAATCGTGGCGCCAAACACGCTTTCGTTATCGACGCGCCAGAGCATCATTCTTTGAAAAAAATTGCCCGTGAGTCGAATTCGTCCTTGTTCATGGTGGTGCATGCGGCGTTGGCGGTGTTGTTGTCGCGGTTGTCGGGGACGTCCGATATTGCGATCGGTACTCCGGTGGCGGGTCGTGGTGAGCAGGTTCTCGATGATTTGATCGGGATGTTCGTCAATACGTTGGTGTTGCGGACCGAGATGGATTCTTCGGAGTCGTTCTCGGGGTTGTTGGGTCGGGTTCGTGAGGGCGATCTGGGTGCGTTTGCGCACGTAGATCTGCCGTTCGAGCGGTTGGTGGAGGTGCTCAATCCGGCGCGGTCGCAGGCGCGTAATCCGTTGTTCCAGGTGATGCTGTCGTTCCAGAACATGGAGCAGTCGGTGCTTCGACTTGGCGATCTGACAGTTGCGGGAATCGACGCCAACACGGTGGCGGCCAAGTTCGATCTGCAGCTGACCATGGTCGAGCAGTTCGACGAGGCGGGTGCCCCGGCGGGGATGGCGGCGCAGTTCACGTACGCGACGGATCTGTTCGACGAGTCGACGGTGGCAGGCTTTGCCGGCAGGTTCGGGCGCATCCTTGCTGAGATCACTGTTGATCCGTCAGTTCGGTTGGGTGATATCGACGTACTTACCGCTGCTGAGCGCAGCAACCTTCTCAGCTGGTCCGCTGGTGGGCGCACAGCGTTGGCAGGCGCGTCCTTGACTGCGATGTTCGAAGAACAGGTTGGGCGGACGCCTGATTCTCTTGCCGTCGAGTGCGATGGCGAGGCGCTGACCTATGGGCAGCTCGACGCCTACGCAAACGTGGTGGCCGAGCGATTGACGGCGGCCGGCGTCGGTCCGGATGACGTCGTCGCGTTGATCGTGCCGAGGTCGGTCGAGTGGGTCGTAGGTATGTTGGCGGCGTGGAAGGCGGGTGCTGCGTACGGGCCGATCGATCCGTCGTACCCACAGGATCGGATCGAAGCGATAATCGCCGACACCGGTGCCCGATGCGCGGTGAGTACGACGACTCTCGATCTGGCGGTGGACGTGATCGTCCTCGACAGCATCATGCGTGATTCGCCGAGGGTGGAGAGGCCGACGGATCGATGGCGTGAACTCGGTGCGGGGGACCGCTTGGGGTATGTCATTTCGACATCCGGTTCGACGGGTCGTCCGAAGCCGACGTTGGTGCCGATGGCCGGCATCGAGAACACGGTGGCCTGGTACCGCAGCGAGTTGCCCGAAACTGGTGGTCTATTGATCGCGTCGTCACCGAGTTTCGACTTGACGCAGAAGAACGTCTGGGCAGCGTTGAGCAGCGGTCGGAGCGTAGTGCTTGCCTCGGACGGTTTCGATCCGGATGCGATCGTTGCTCGCGTCGGGCACGGTGACGTTGCAGTGGCGAACATGTCGCCGAGCGCGTTCGAAGCCGTGGTGGATTCCGACGAGGAGTCTGCTTTGAGCGTTCTCGATGTTGTGTTCCTTGGAGGCGAGTCGATCCGGCTTAATCGTCTTGGCAGTTTGTTGTCAGGCGGAGTACGCGTGGTGAACAGTTACGGCCCGACGGAAGCGTCGGACGTGGTCTCGTTCCACGCGGTGACTGCGCATGACACCGTCAGCGTTCCGATCGGTGCACCGGTGCCGAACATGGATCTGTTCGTTCTGGATCGGTCGTTGGGTATGGTGCCGCCGGGCGTGATCGGCGAGTTGTATGTCGGTGGTGTCGGTGTCGGTCGCGGATACGGAAACCGAGCGGCGTTGACGGCGGAGCGTTTCGTCGCCAACCCCTTTGCGGGCGGGGAAAGGGGCGCCTCAGATGGCGGCAGCAGGTTGTATCGAACCGGCGACCTCGTCAGGTGGAACGGTCGGGGCGAGCTCGAGTACATCGGCCGATCGGATTTCCAGGTCAAACTGCGGGGGCAGCGTATCGAACTCGGCGAGATCGAATCTGCTCTGATCTCGCACGAGGCGGTTTCAGATGCGGTGGTCGTCCTGCACAGCGATGCGACGTTCGGCGACAGCCTGGTCGGGTATGTCGTGGGAACTGCAGTAGATGCGTCGGAAGTTCTGGAGTCTGCCCGGGCCGTGCTTCCGACGTACATGGTGCCCTCGAAGGTTCTTGTCCTCGACGAGCTTCCACTCAATGCGTCGGGCAAATTGGATCGAAAGGCTCTCCCGTCACCGGTATTCGAGGCAGCAGAGTTTCGGGCGCCGGTCACAGCGGTGCAGGAAATTGTTGCGTCGGTGTTCGGAGATGTGTTGGGCGCGGAGCGGGTCGGTCTGGATGACGATTTCTTTGCGCTGGGTGGTAATTCGTTGATCGCTACCAGGTTGGCAGCAAGATTGGGGCAGGCACTCGATGCGCAGGTCCCGGTGCGCGTGCTGTTCGAGAACTCGACAGTGGAAGGTTTGGCTGTAGTAGTCCAAAAGACCGCAGGTTCCGGTGCGAGGATGGAGTTGGAGGCGCGGGAACGTCCAGAACGTCTTCCTCTGTCCTTGGCCCAGCAGCGAATGTGGTTGGTAAACCAGATGGATCCCGGTTCTGCGGCATACAACATTCCGTTGGCTCTGCGATTGACAGGGAACTTGGATGTCGCGGCTTTGCGCCAGGCTCTTCACGACGTTTTGGTTCGACATGAGTCGCTCCGGACCAGCTACCCGAGTGACATCGAAGGGCCGGTTCAGAAAATCGTCGCGATCGACGAACTCCTTTCGCCTCTCGAAACGATTCAGGTGGACGACGAGGCCGCGGCGTTCAATCGCGTCGTGGAGTTGGTGACGACCGGATTCGACGTAGCTCAGGAGGTACCTGTACGCACTGGGTTGCTCGAGTTGGGCCCGGCAGACTTCATATTCGTCTTGGTCGCTCATCACATCGCCGCTGACGGTGAATCGATGGGACCTCTTGCCCGAGACATGATGGTCGCCTACGAGGCTCGCGTGCGCGGCACCGCGCCGTCGTGGACGCCGTTGACTGTTCAGTACGCGGACTTCGCGATCTGGCAGCGCGAAGTACTCGGTAGCGCTGGCGAGGTCGGCTCACAGGCTGCACGGCAACTCGACTTCTGGCGCCGGACGTTGGACGGTGTGTCGTCGACGCCCGGATTGCCTTCCGACCGTCAGCGACCCGCGCAGATGTCTGCACGTGCCGGTGTCTCGGAGTTCTCCGTCAACGCGGAGACGGCGGCGCGGCTCAACGAGATTGCGCGCGAACACAACGCCACATTGTTCATGGTTGTGCACGCTGCGCTTGCAGTACTCATCGCACGGTTGAGTGGAAGCCGAGATTTCGCGATCGGAACGGTAGTGGCCGGGCGAGGTGAGCAGCAACTGGACGACATAGTCGGAATGTTCGTCAACACGCTTGCACTCAGGACCGCTCCGGATCTCGGAGCGGGATTCGGCGACTTGGTCTCGCTCGTCCGAAACGTCGATCTCGAGGCATTTGCGAACGGAGACATCCCGTTCGAGGAAGTAACCGGCGCCTTGTCGGCGTCAGCGAGCGAGCTCTTCCAGGTTGCACTGTCGGTCGAACCGATGGCAGGAGCCTCGTTCAGTCTGCCGGATTTGAAGATCACGGCTGTCGAGGGTGTGGAGGCGACTGCGAAGTTCGACCTCCAACTCAATCTCAGTTCAGATCCGGTAACGGGAGGGTTGCTCGGCCATTTGGTTTTCGCTGCGGACCTTTTCGACCAAGCAACCGCCGACGCACATGTCGAGCGCTTCGTCCGCGTTCTAGATCGGGTCTCCTCGGATCCTTCACGTCCGATTGGTGACATCGAACTGCTCACCGACTCCGAACGAGCAGAAGTCCTCGGCTCCGTGGACACAACGCCGCCCCCGGCCGTTGGCGCTCCGACGGGCCGACTCGTGCCACAGCGATTGGCAAATTCCGTAGAGGCTGATCCTGATGCTGTCGCAGTCGTGTGCGATGAGGAGGAAATGACTTACCACGAGGTCGATGCACGATCATCTCGCCTCGCTCGCCACCTGATCAATCTTGGGATCGGTCCGGGCGACACGGTGGGGATCACAGGATTGCGTGGCATCGAACTGGTGGTGGCGGCCTGGGCGCTGTCCAAAGCCGGCGCGGCAGCTCTGGTAGGAGCTACAGGAGCAGCACGTGGGACAGAAACGGCTCCGAGTGTGGCCTTGGCGTTGATTTCGGGTGAGGCCGAATCTGACGTACCGCTGGACACGAGCCTCGACTTGGACCAGCCAGATGTTATCGAGTTGGTGGCGTCGTACTCGAGTCGTTCCGTGAACTACACGGACCGGCTTCGTCCGCTGAGCGCGGACGACATCGCGGTCGTGGTTGCCGGTTCGCACCCTGGCCAGATCACCTATGGAGAGCTCGCAGCGAAGTTGGACGCGATGTCGCAGAAGCACGATGTCGACTATGAATCGCGTTTGATGTACTTCGGTCCCGAGGAAGACGAAACATCGATTCTGACTATTTTGCTTGGCGGAGCGGTCGGTGGCGTCGTACTGCTGTACTCGGAAGCGGCGAAGGACGCAGAGGTACAGGAGCTACTTGCAGAGGAGTGGGTGTCGCACGCGGTTGGTCCGACAGACGTCTTCACAGGTGTTGTCGAAGGAGCTTTGCCAGATCTACGCCTGGCGTGTGATCCCGCGACGTGGACTCTGAGCTGACGCCGCCGTTCACGAAGTTGATGGACTCCCATATCCCGAACAGTCCGATGATGTCCACTCCGCGACAGCTGTAACAATGGTTCGGTGTGTCCGATCAACTATTGGGGCTTTACCGGGACGTCGAACGCGATTTGCCCAGGTCAAGGGTAGAACCTCGGAAGTGATCGGATTCCTGCGAATACTGATCGAACTGCAGTACCAAAGCGAAGGTGAAATTGTCTTGACGCAGCACGTGTTCCTCCAGCATGCCGTTCGAGTGCAGGTCGTGACCGCATGAGCTCCGATGGTGTGACGCCAGGGACTTCGGTAGCTCGCAAGGCACGTCGAGAGCGTCCGGCACGCGGCCGTCGTGCCAGCACCTCGTTGCTTCCGCAACTGCTGGCGGCGGCCGTCGAGCTGGGGCCCGAGCGGGAGGCGTTGCGGTTCGAAGGACGTTCGCTGTCATACGCAGAGTTGGACGAGCAATCGTCTCGTTTGGCGAGATTGTTGATCGCCGGCGGCATGGGGCCAGAGGATCGGGTTGCAATTTCGATACCGCGGTCCATCGAGTCCGTTCTGGCACTGTGGGCAGTCGCCAAGTCCGGCGCCGCCTTCGTCCCGGTGGATCCGAACTATCCAGCCGATCGCGTGGCCTACATGATCAGCGATTCTGGAGTTTCGGTCGGGTTGACCACTGAGGGTGCACGCGCCGGGTTAACCGACTCGGTCGGGTGGATCTCGATCGATGCTTCGGACACTGTCGAGTCGTTGGCCGCTGTCTCCGGCGCGCCAGTGACGTATGACGAGCGGGTAAGGACACTGCGTGAGCAGCACGCCGCGTACGTCATCTACACATCCGGCTCCACAGGGCGACCCAAGGGTGTTGTTGTTTCGCATTCGGGGCTAGCCGTCCTGCAGCGAGAGCAAATTCGCATGCTGTCGCTCGACGGCAATTCGCGGGTTTTGCACTTCACGACTCCAAGCTTCGACGTATCGATCTTCGAACTACTCGAGACGATCGGGGCGGGCGCCGTCATGGTGATTGCCCCATCGAGCATCTACGGTGGGCCCGAGCTAGCCGAGCTGATCAAGACAGAGCGAGTGACGCATGTCGGCGCTACTCCTTCGGTGCTCGCATCGGTGGATCCATCTGGACTCGACGATGTTGCTGTCGTCGTGGTCGCGGGTGAAGCGTGTCCGCCAGAGTTGGTCGCGAAGTGGGCGCCCGGACGCCACTTTGTCAACGCGTACGGCCCGACCGAGATGACGATCGTCACGAACATGACGGAACTCGGCGCGGGTGATCCCGTCACGATCGGTGGTCCGATTCGTGGTGCAGCGTCTTTGGTATTGGATGCCCGCTTGCAGCCTGTACCGACGGGGACTACGGGTGAGCTCTATCTTGCAGGGCCGCAGGTTGCGCGCGGATACCACAATTTGGCAGGTATGACGGCCGATCGATTCATCGCGAATCCCTTTGGGGCACAGGGTGAACGAATGTACCGCACGGGGGACGTGGTGCGGTGGACGGAAAGTGCTGCCGGCGATCGTAGCGTCGAATACGTCGGACGGTCCGATTCCCAGGTCAAGATCCGTGGCTTCCGCATCGAGTTGACTGAAATCGACGCGGTCATCGCACTCGACGAACGGGTCGAGTTCGTGACAACGCTCGGGCGAGTGTTGCCCAGCGGTGAAACGGCTCTCATCTCTTATGTGCTTCCTGCAGTTGGAGCCGTGCTGTCCGGGGATGACGTCCTGGCAGTGGTCAAGACGGATCTTCCCCGTCACATGATTCCGGCGGCTGTCGTTGTCATCGACGAGATTCCCTTGACGCCAGTAGGAAAGCTGGATTCAGCAGCACTTCCTGATCCCGTATTCGAGGCCCGAGAGTTTGTAGCGCCATCCTCCGATGGTGAGGTCGTGGTCGCGCGCATATTCGAAGAACTCTTGGGGGTGGACCGAGTCGGCGCTGACGACGACTTCTTCGAACTCGGCGGCAACTCGTTGATTGCTGCGAAATTGGCCGGGCGTCTCAGTGCGGCTTTCGATGTGCGGGTTCAGGTCAAAACGCTCTTCGAGTACTCGACAGTCTCCGGTCTTGCATCTGTTTTGTCAGATTCAGCGGGGCGTGTGCGAATTGCCTTGGCCCCTCGCTCTCGTCCGGAGCGGATACCTCTTTCCCTTGCACAGTCGCGGATGTGGTTCTTGTCGAGATTCGACTCTGTGTCTGGTGTGAACAACATTCCGATCGTGTTGCGGTTGTCCGGTGCCGTCGATGTTTCGGCACTGTCCGCAGCGCTGTCGGATGTTGTTGCGCGGCACGAGGTGTTGCGGACCGTCTATCCGGAATTCGAGGGCATCGGGTTCCAACAAGTACTTCCGGTGGACGAATTCGTGGAAACTGTATTGCCCGAAACTGTCGACGCGGCCGACTTGCTCGGTGTGCTGACGCCAGTGGTGGCAGAGGGGTTCGATGTCACGGTCGAGGTGCCATTACGGGTTCGTTTGTTCCAGACGGGTTCGTCGGAGTTTGTGTTGGCGTTGGTGATTCACCATATCGCTGCTGACGGTGTGTCGATGGGTCCGTTGGTGCGTGATGTGTCGATGGCGTATGTGGCGCGTGCGGGTGGACAGGTTCCGGGGTGGGCGCCGTTGGCGGTGCAGTATGCGGATTACGCGTTGTGGCAGCGTGAGGTGTTGGGGTCCGAGGGTGATCCGTCGTCGTTGATGTCTGAGCAGTTGGGGTATTGGACGTCGGTGTTGGCGGGGTTGCCGGAGCGGATCGAGCTGCCGGCGGATCGCCCGCGGCCGTTGGTGGCATCCAATCAGGGTGCGAGTTACCAGTTTTCGATAGACGCGCGGTTACATCGAGCGCTCGAGCAGTTGGCGCTTGATCGTAATGTGTCGTTGTTCATGGTGGTGCATGCGGCGTTGGCGGTGTTGTTGGCGCGGCTGAGCGGTAGTGACGACGTTGTGGTGGGCTCTCCGATCGCAGGGCGGGGTGAGCCGGAGCTGGACGATCTGATTGGTATGTTCGTCAATACGTTGGTGTTGCGGACCGAGGTGGATTCTTCGGAGTCTTTCTCGGCGTTATTGGGTCGGGTTCGTGAGGTCGATCTCGGGGCGTTCGGCAACGAGGACGTGCCGTTCGAGCGTTTGGTGGAAGTGCTTGATCCGGCGCGGTCGCAGGCCCATCATCCGTTGTTCCAGGTTGCGTTGTTCTTTCAGAACATGGCGCAGGATGTCGTGGAGTTGCCGGGACTGTCGATTGCCGGTTTCGACGCCGGCGTCGAGATCGCGAAGTTCGATCTGCAGTTGACGGTGACGCCGTTGGAGGAGGACGGCGTCGGTGTGGGGATGCCGATGTCGTTGACGTATGCGACGGATCTGTTCGACGCGTCGACAGTTGTTTCGTTTGCGGAGCGGTTGGTGCGTGTTCTGGAAGCAATGGTGGCGGAGCCTGATTCGGTTGTCGGGGATGTGGAGTTGCTCGGTGAGGGCGAGCGTTCGCAGGTGCTGGTGGCGGTCAATGACACTGTTCACGAGTTGACTGTTGGTGCTTTGTTGCTCGACGGGTTTGTTGCGCAGGTGGCGGCGACGCCGGATGCGGTGGCGGTGGTGTTCGAGGGGCAGTCTCTGACGTATGCGGAGTTCGGGTCTCGGGTGAACCGTCTTGCACGGTATCTGATTTCGGTGGGCGTGGGGCCGGAGTCGTTGGTGGCGTTGGCGATGCGCCGGTCGGTTGACCTTGTGGTTGGTATGTATGCAGTGGTTGCTGCGGGTGGGGCGTATGTGCCGTTGGATCCGGATCATCCGGTCGAGCGCAATGGTCATATTCTCGAGACCGCGGCACCGGTCTGTGTGTTGTCCACTGCTGGTGACGGTGTGGTGTTGCCGAGTAAATTCGATGTGGTGTTGATAGACGAGCTGGACGTGTCCGGATTCTCGGATGCGCCTGTTTCTGATGTGGATCGTGTTGCGCCGTTGCGTGTTTCGAATGCTGCGTATGTGATTTTCACGTCGGGGTCGACGGGGAAGCCGAAGGGTGTGGCGGTTTCGCATGCGGCGATCGTCAATCAGATGGCGTGGATGCAGGGGCAGTATGTTCTGACCGGGTCGGATGTGTATCTGCAGAAGACTGCGACGACGTTCGACGTGTCTTTGTGGGGGTTCTTCCTGCCGTTGGCGGTGGGTGCTCGGTTGGTGGTGGCCACTCATGACGGTCATCGGGATCCGGGGTATTTGGCGTCGGTGATCGCTGATCAGCGCGTGACGGTGACGGACTTCGTGCCGACGATGCTGTCGGTGTTCGCGGGGGAAGTCTCTGCCAGCCAGTTGGATTCGCTACGTGATGTGTTCGTCATCGGTGAGGCGTTGCCGGCGCAGACGGTGCGCGATTTCGGTGTTGTTTCAAGCGCGCGGGTTCACAACTTGTATGGTCCGACCGAGGCCGCGGTGTCGATCACGTTCGCGGATGTGACGGATGCTGTCCACGGTGGTGTGGCTTCTATTGGTGTGCCGCAGTGGAATTCGCAGGTTTTCGTCTTGGATTCGCGATTGCGTCCGGTGCCGGCGGGTGTTGCGGGAGAGTTGTATCTTGCGGGTGATCAGTTGGCTCGTGGGTATGTTTCTCGTCCGGATTTGTCGGCGGATCGCTTCGTCGCGAATCCGTTCACTCATGGCAGTGTCGGCGATCGGATGTACCGCACGGGGGACTTGGTGCGGTGGGGCTGGTCGGGGGAGCTCGAGTACATCGGGCGCACTGATTTCCAGGTGAAGTTCCGGGGTCAGCGGATCGAGTTGGGGGAGATCGAGTCGGCCCTGGTGGCCGATGTGTCGGTGTCGGTGTCGTCGGTGGCGGTGGTGTCGACCAAGACCGGTGATCAGTTGGTGGGGTATGTGGTGCCGACGTCGGGAGCGGTGGTTGATGTTGCGGCGCTTGTGGATTCGTTGGGGTCGGTGTTGCCGTCGTATATGGTGCCGTCGCAGATCATGGTGTTGGATGCGTTCCCGCTGAATGCTTCGGGGAAGTTGGATCGGAAGCTGTTGCCGAAGCCGGTGTTCGAGGCTGCGGCGTTCCGGGCTCCGGTGACTCCGGTGGAGGAGTCGGTTGCCTCGGTTTTCGCCGAGGTGTTGGGTGTGGATCGGGTCGGGCTTGATGATGATTTCTTTGCTTTGGGTGGCAATTCGCTGATTGCGACTCGGATGGTTGCCCGCCTTGGGCAGGCGCTCGATACGCAGGTTCCGGTACGGGTGCTGTTCGAGGTGTCCTCGGTCGAGCGCGTGGCTGCCCGGGTTCAGACCAAGATCGGTTCGGGTGCTCGGGCGGCGTTGACTGCTCGGGTGCGTCCGGAGCGGGTGCCGTTGTCCCTTGCACAGCAACGGATGTGGTTTCTGAACCAACTCGACCCAGAGTCGCCGGTCTACAATGTTCCTCTCGCGATCCGGCTTTCAGGGAAGCTGGACGTGGCGGGGCTGAAAGCTGCTGTTTCCGATGTCCTGGCACGGCACGAGTCGCTCAGAACGTTGTACCCAAGCGATCCAGATGGACCAATGCAGGTAATTGTTCCACCCGAAGAGGTCGTGCTGGACTTGAGTCCAGTCGAGGTCGACGCCGAGTCTGTAATGCTGCGCGTAGCAGAGGTTGTCGGACAGGGATTCGACGTCGGTGCTGAGGTCCCCGTTCGAGCGAAACTGTTCAGCCTTGGCTCTGGCGACTACGTGTTGGTTGTCGTGATCCACCACGTTGCCGGAGACGGTTCCTCAGTCGGGCCACTCGGGCGCGATGTCATGGTCGCGTATGAGGCCCGATCTCGGGGGGTGGTTCCGGGGTGGGCACCTCTCGGAGTGCAGTACGCGGACTATGCGTTGTGGCAACGCGAGCTGTTGGGCTCAGATGGTGACCCGGACTCGATCGCGTCGAAGCAAATTGCGTATTGGCGAACTCAGTTGGCTGACGTCCCCCCCGTTTTGAATCTCCCCTTGGATCGTGCAAGGCCCGCGATTCAGTCGTTACGCGGAGCGACAGTCAATTTCACGATCGATGCACGCCTTCATTCAGACTTGTCGAGGCTTGCAGAGGGTCACAACGTCACTGTCTTTATGGTCATTCACGCGGCTGTGGCTGTTTTGATGTCCAGACTGAGCAGTTCCACGGACGTGGTGCTTGGTACTCCTGTCGCAGGACGCGGGGAGGCCGAACTCGACGATCTGATTGGTATGTTCGTCAACACGCTGGTCTTACGCACGAACGTCGAAGCGTCGGAGGGATTCGGTTCGTTCCTGGAGCAGGTGCGTGAAATCGATCTATCGGCGTTTGCCAATGCGGATGTGCCGTTCGAGTGGTTGGTGGATGAGATCGACCCCGTGCGTTCTACTGCGCACTCACCGCTGTTCCAGGTTTTGTTGGTGTTCCAGAACTTTGCGCAAACGCAGTTCGTGTTGCCAGAACTCACGATTTCCGGGATCGAAGCGGACTCGGGAACGGCGAAATACGACCTTCAGATCACTCTGTCCGAGGTCATCAGCGAGTCTGGAGAACCCTCAGGGATACACGGGTCGTTCAACTACGCAACCGACCTGTTCGACGAATCAACGGTGCTGGAATTCGTCGATCGTCTGTTGCGAATTCTGAGCACAGTGTCCGCAACTCCGGACGTACTGGTGGGTGATATTCCCGTACTCTCACAGAGCGAGAGTGAACAGGTACTGGCACAAGCTGTTTCGGCCGGATCTTTGTGCTCGGACAATGCGACGCTGGTCTCGTTGTTCGACGAGCAGGTTGCGCGGACGCCTAACTCCGTCGCGTTGGCCATGGACGCAATTGAACTTACGTATGCGGAGTTCGATGCCAAGGTCAATCAACTCGCGCGTCACCTCATTTCCGAAGGAGTCGGACCTGAGCAGTTGGTCGGTGTGGCGATGCGTCGGAGCATTGACCTCGTGGTTGCGATCTACGCCGTTCTGAAGGCTGGGGGCGCCTACGTTCCTATCGATCCAGATCATCCAGCAGAACGCACCGAGTACGTCGTAGAGGCGGCGGATCCGGTACTGATTCTGACTACCGCTCGCGATCAGTTCGCGTCGACGGGTCGACGGATGGTGACTGTCGAGGCTCTGAACTTGGACGGGTTCCCATCTCGCCGGATTGCCGACTCTGAACGCAATTCGCCTTTGCGATCGCAAAACACGGCGTATCTGATCTTCACTTCAGGTTCGACAGGTCGACCCAAGGGCGTTGCCATTACACACAGCGCAACGGTGAACCAGTTGGTGTGGGCTCAGGCGACCTACAGGCTTGATTGCTCGGATGTGGTACTGCACAAAACGCCGATCACCTTCGACATTTCGGTCTGGGAATTGTTCTGGACTCTCCAAACTGGCGCGAAACTGGTCATCGCGGTTCCCGATGGACACCGGGACGCAGATTATCTTGCGAAAACCATCGCTCAAGAGCGGGTCACGACGGTGCATTTCGTTCCGTCGATGTTGAGCGCATTCATGTCCGCGGTGCCCGCGCCGCTGCCGGAATCGGTGCGTCGAGTCTTTGTCGCAGGAGAGGCGTTGAGCGCCGACACCGTACGCCGATTCAGCGGGTACGCCTCGGCGAGCCTGCACAACTGGTACGGGCCTGCCGAGGTCGAGGTGGTAACAGCTTGGGAGGCGACTCCTGAGGCGGTGGTCGTCCCGATCGGTACGCCCGTCGCTAACGCGTCCACTGTTGTGCTTGACGGCCGGTTGGCGCCAGTGCCGGTGGGTGTGGCCGGTGAACTGTATTTGGGTGGACCGCAGGTGGCTCGTGCATATCACGGTGAGCCTGCTATGACGGCGCTGCGATTTGTCGCCGATCCATTCGGATCAGCCGGCGCCAGGTTGTACCGCACCGGAGATTTGGTTCGATGGACCAAATCGGGGGAGCTGGAGTACATCGGCCGTAGTGATTTCCAGGTGAAGTTGCGTGGTCAGCGGATCGAACTGGGTGAGATCGAATCAGCCCTGCTCACGCATGAGAACGTCAACGACGCCGTCGTCGTGATGCACTCTGACTCCAAGTCGGGTGACAGCTTGGTTGGGTATGTGGTGCCGGCGTCGGGTGCGGTGGTTGATGTTGTAGCGCTTACGGATTCGCTGCGTGCGGTGTTGCCGTCGTACATGGTTCCGTCGTTGATCATGGTGTTGGATGCGTTGCCTCTGAATGCGTCTGGGAAGTTGGATCGGAAGTTGTTGCCGGAGCCGGTGTTCGAGGTTGCGGTGTTCCGGGCTCCGGTGACGGCGGTGGAGGAGATCGTCGCGTCGGTGTTCGGGGATGTTCTCGGGGTCGAGCGTGTCGGGTTGGATGATGATTTCTTTGCTTTGGGTGGTAATTCTTTGATTGCTACTCGGGTGGCGGCTCGGTTGGGGCAGGCGCTCGATGCGCAGGTTCCGGTGCGGGTGTTGTTCGAGGCGTCGTCGGTGGAGTTGTTGGCTGCTCGGGTGGAGTCGGAGGTTGGTTCGGGTGCTCGGGCGGCGTTGACTGCTCGGGTGCGTCCGGAGCGGGTGCCGTTGTCGTTGGCGCAGCAGCGGATGTGGTTCTTGAACCGTTTCGATACGTTGTCGTCGGCGAACAATATTCCGGTGGCGATTCGGTTGTCGGGGTTGTTGGATGTGGAGGCTCTGCAGGCTGCTGTGTCGGATGTTGTTGGTCGGCATGAGATTTTGCGGACGGTGTATCCGGAGGTCGACGGTGTCGGGTTCCAGGAGGTGTTGTCTGCGG
>NZ_BAAILK010000024.1:255603-260579 GCF_054589475.1 Rhodococcus sp. no. 34 | reverse complement strand
ACCACACTGCGATGACTGACCGCCACCCCCTTCGGCCGACCCGTCGACCCCGACGTGAAAATCACATACGCCGTATTCCCCGACCGCAACGGCGCAACCCGATCCACATCCGAGACAGGAGCATCCGAAAAACCAGACACATCAACAACATCAACCTCGACCACCGGCACCACACCAGCATCGAAACCAACATCAGAAGTACTGACCACACACACCGGCGACGCCGCCGCCAACACATACCCATTACGCTCCGCAGGCTGATCCGGATCCACCGGAACATACCCACCACCAGCCCTGAGCACACCGTAAACCGCAACCAACAAATCAACCGACCGACGAACCGCAACACCCACCAACGACTCCGGCCCCACACCCACCGAAACCAAATACCTGGCAAAACGATTCACCCGAGCATCGAACTCCGCATACGACAGAGACTGCCCCTCGAACGAGAGCGCTACCGCATCCGGAGACGCCGCCACCTGCGCAACAAACCCATCCAACACCGACACACCCCCAACCTCACGAGCCGTGTCATTCCACCCCTCGAGCACCAACGAACGCTCAACAGAATCCAAAATATCAACGTCACCAACACGCACCGAAGGATCGGTGGCTGCGGAGGAGAGCAGTCGAAGAACTCTGTCCAGCAACGCAGTTGCGTAGTCGGCATCGAAGAAGTCCGGTAGGTACCGCAGCGTCAAGTGCAACTGCTCGTCGAGTGCGATCAGCAGGGTCAACGGGTAGTTCGTGGAATCGTCCGAGGCAATGTCGTCGATCATCATTCCGTCGAGAACATCCGCCTGTGCGGCGAGGCCCTCACGGTCGACCGGGTACGACTCGAATACAACCAACGTGTCGAACAGTGTTCCGACGTCCGCTGCTTTCTGGACATCGGTCAAACCGAGATAGTGATGATCAAGCATTCTCGCCTGCTCGATCTGGACCCTGGCAACCAATTCTTCGACGGACTCCGCGGCGTCGAGGCGCACCCGCACGGGGAGGGTGTTGATGAACAACCCGACCATCGATTCGACGCCGGTGAGCGCCGGTGGCCGGCCGGACACTGTTGCACCGAAGACAACGTCGTCGGTTCCGGTCAACGCACCGAGCAGGACCGCCCACGCGCTCTGCACGATCGTGTTGGCGGTGACCCCGAGTCGTGCGGCCAGAGCGGTGAGCGCCGCGGTTGTCTCCGACGACATCGACACGTTCAGCTTCTGTGACAGCGCGGTGAATTCCTGTCCGCCTGTGACCTGAGCAAGCAGCGTCGGCTCTTCGACGCCGGAAAGCACATCCGCCCAGGCTGTGAGTGATCGATCACGATCCTGATCGACAAGCCACGCCAGGTAATTGCGATAGCTACGCACACGCGGAAGAACCGAGTCGTCACCACGCGTCGCGTACAGCGCCAACAGGTTCTGCAAGAGCAGTGGCACCGACCAACCGTCGAGAATAATGTGGTGATTCGCCACCACCAAGCGATAGTCCCCCTCCGCCATGGTGACGAAGGTGAACCGAATCAACGGCGGTGACGCCATGTCGAAGTGTGTCGCCTGGTCAGCCGTCAAAACTTCGTTCAGAGCTGCCTCACGGTCGACGGCCGCAATATCGCTGAGATCGATGTTCCGCCACGGGACTGGAACGTCTTCGAGGACTATCTGGACCGGCGTTCCGTCGTCGTCGGCCGTGAATGCCGTTCGCAGGTTCGCATAACGGTCGATGATTCCCTGTGCTGCAGTGCGCAATCGGTCGGCATCCACCTTCCCGGACAGAGTGAGAATCATCTGCACCGAGTAGAGGTCGACGCTGGATTCTGCCAACATCGCGTGGAAGAGCAAACCGGACTGCAGCGGTGCCAGGGGCCAGATGTCGGTCACCGTACCGAATCGATTCTCGAAGCCGTCGATATCTCGTTGGCTCACGGAGACAAGCGGCACGTCGGACGGTGTGAGTCCACCGGCTCCGACGGATCGAGAATGCTCCGCCAGCGCGGTCAGTGCTTCGACCCAAATCTGTGCAAATGCCTCGACACTCTCGCCGTCGATGGCACCGACGGGGTACGCGAAGGACGCCTCCAGAACAGCACCGTCTGCTCCGTCGTTGACGATCGCATTGATGTCGACGACCTTGTTTGCGGGCATGTCGATGTCTTCGGGTGCGGACACCTTGGCAAAATCGCCCGCCGGCAGCCACCCGAGTCCCTCGACACCTGCCGGAAGATCCTCGGCGACAACTCTTCCCAGGTAGTTGAAGCTGACCTGTCCCCCGGCGAAGCGAGAAAGCACTGCGCGCGTGTCTTCGTTCAGGTAGCGCAGCAGTCCGTACCCGACGCCCTTGTCCGGGATCGCCAGCAGCTGTTCCTTCACTGCTTTGATCGCGCGTCCCGCCGAATCACCTCCGGCGAAAGCGTCACCCAGATCAACATCGGAAAGATCGAGACTGATCGGGAAGGCAGCGGTGAACCAGCCAACGGTCCTTGACAGATCCGCGCCAGGAATCACGGCTTCTTCGCGGCCGTGGCCCTCCAGTTGCAGCAAAGCAGACGTCGAGTCGATTCCGCCTCGGCGACGCCACTCGATCAGCGCGAGTGCCAGTCCAGCGAGCAGGCCGTCGTTGGCGCCGCCGTTGAAAACCTCCGGCAGCGTGGTCAACAGAGTCTCCGTCACCTGAGTGGGGACCGTCACGCTTATCCGCTGAACCGTTGCCGCAACGTCGACGGCAGAGTCGTACGCCCTCTTACCCAGCACCGGGTCCGGTGTCTGCAACGCCTTCCGCCACGTATCCAGCTCGGCCACACGCGAATCCCGATGGGCCTCTTCGGACAAAGCATGAGCCCAGCGTCGCATCGACGTACCGGTCGGCTCGAGAGCAACATCCCCCGTCGTTCCGGCTACATCCCCCGTCGCTCCGCTCGCCCCGGCCATCTGAGCCGCAGCCGACACCAGATCCGGAACGATGATTCGCCAGGAGACCCCGTCGACGATCAGGTGATGTGCAGCAATGATCAAGCGCCCGGTGCGAGCGGGACCGAAGTCGACCCACACGAACTGAACCATTACGCCGTCCGCCGGATTCAACCGGCCGAGAGCCTCGTCGAGGCCCTTGGAAGCCGTGAGAATAATTGTCGACTCGTCCGCAGACGCATCAACATCCACGCGGCTGAGCAAATCCTCGACGTCCACGGTTCCAGGCTCGGAGACCGACATTCCCCATCCGCGACCGTCGGAGATCAACCGCGAGCGGAACATGTCGTGGTGGTCGACGACTGCAGCGAGTGTTCGCACGATGTCGGCTCGCTGCACTCCGAGTGGAAGCTCGAGAGTCATCGTCTGTGTGAATCGGTTGTAGCTGCCACCGCGCTCGACCATGAATCGTTCGATCGGCGTCAACGGCATCCAGCCGACTCCACCGCCCGGCAACTCCTCGAGCACCACCGCGGCCTCGACGTCGGCGGCATACTTCGCCACTTCGGCCAATGCCGCGACAGTCTTGCTCTCGAAGACGTCACTGGGTGCGAATACGACCCCACGTGCCTTCGCACGAGAGACGAGTTGGATGGACATGATCGAGTCGCCGCCCTGAGCGAAGAACGAGTCGTCGGTGCCGATGCGATCCAGGCCGAGAACGTCCGCGAAGATCTCGCTCAGGATTTGTTCCATCTCGGTGACCGGGGCGCGGAATTCCTTGGTCTCGAAAACCGGTGCTGGGAGCGCTTTTCGGTCCAGCTTGCCTGCCGGACTGAGCGGCATGTCCGAGGAGACCATGACCGAAGCCGGAACCATATGGGCCGGGAGGGTTCTGGAGACAAATTCGATCAATTCCGCCGAAGTGACCGAAGCGTGCTTTCCGGTGAACACGTACGACACCAGCGCCGGGGCACCCGACGGCAGGGTCGTACCCATCGTCGCAGCGAACTCGACCTCGGGGTGTGCCGTCAGCGATGCATCGATTTCGCCCAGTTCGATACGGAAACCGCGAATCTTGACCTGGAAATCGTTGCGGCCCACGTATTCCACGGCGTAGGTGGAGGGTGCCGTTCCAGCGACCCAGCGCACCACGTCACCGGTTCGGTACATTCGCTCGCCCGGATTACCGTGCGGGTTTGCCACGAATCGATCGGCACTCAAGCCTGGACGACGATGATAGCCGCGGGTCACCTGAGGACCGGACAGATACAGCTCGCCCGAGACTCCCAGTGGAACTGGATTGAGTCGTGTGTCCAGGACGAATGCGGCCATGTCACCGATCGTGGCGCCGATGTCCATTCGGTCACCGGGCAGAAGCGGAACGCTGACGTTCGTCACGATCGTCGTCTCGGTCGGGCCGTAGACATTCAGGAATGTCCTGGGAGCCGAAGCCGACGCGGCCGATCCGTCCCCTGTCGTCCACTTGCTGATCAGTTCCGGCGAATACGCTTCGCCACCCACGCCTACCACCGTCAGGTCGTCCAGGCCGCTCGGGTCCATCGACGCCAGGGCAGCGGGTGTGATGAACGCATGCGTGACTCGTTCGCTACGGAACACCTCAGCCAGTTCGTCGCCGCCGTACACGCCAGGCGGGACGATGACCATCGTCGCGCCGGTGGCCACCGCGAGGAACAACTCGAGCATCGACGCGTCGAAACTCGGTGACGCGAAGTGCAATGTCCGCGAGGTGGGCTTCACGAGGTAATGCGCGGCCTGCGTGACACTGAAGCTCGCCAGTCCCGCGTTGGTTGCGACAACGCCCTTCGGCAGTCCTGTCGTGCCGGAGGTGTAGATGACCCAAGCCGGATGAGCAGTCGTCAGTGGACGGACACGTTCGTCGGCATCGATTGGCGCTCCGGACACTCCGGCGATCATCTGTTCGCCGAGCGGTCCGTCCACGACCAACCACTCGACTTCGTCGGCGAGATTCGGACGTTCGACGTCGAGGGTCAGGCCAACCTTCGCACCCGAGTCGCTGAGCATGTGCGCGATACGGTCTGCCGGATA
>NZ_BAAILK010000024.1:225930-255537 GCF_054589475.1 Rhodococcus sp. no. 34 | reverse complement strand
GTGCGGATCGATCGGAACGACCGCTGCCCCGGTCTTCGACACTGCCCAGACCGCGAGTACCGATTCGACGGATCTCGGAATCGACACCGCCACAAGATCTTCAGCCCCGAGACCACGGTTGATCAAAACGCGGGCCAGCTTCGACGACCACTCGTCGACCTCTCGATACGTCATGGACCTACCGGCCGCGGCCTGCGCCGTGCCGGGGTAGCGCAAAGCGACGTTGTCCGGGTAGCGCGCAGCAGCGTCGGCAAGAATCTCGGCCAACGGCGCCTGCGCTACTCCTGACGAAGCCCTTTGACTCGTCAGAACCTCACGCTCGGACGCGTCGAGGATTTCGATGTCACCCACTGAAGTTGCGGGGTCCGTCGCAATTCCGTTCAGAATGCGCATCAATCGTGCGGCGAATCCGCGGACGGTCGATTCGTCGAACAGATCCGTCGCGTACGTGAACGTCGCCGACAGCCCTTCTGATACCTCACTGATCGTGAGCTGCAGGTCGAACTTGGCCACGGTCTCGTCGATTTCGAACTCGGCCGCCGTCAGACCGGGCAGAGCCAACGAGTTCTGTCCCAGGTTCTGAAATGCCAATGCCACCTGGAACAGCGGGTGATGTGCCCTCGACCGAACGGGATCCAGCACTTCCACGAGCCGCTCGAACGGAAGGTCCGAGTGCGCGAACGCCTGAAGGTCGGTTTCCCGAGCCGAGGCCAGAAGTGTTGTGAACGCCGCCGAAGGATCAACCTCGGTACGCAAAACCAGGGTGTTGACGAACATTCCGATCAAATCGTCGAGTTCGGATTCACCTCGCCCGGCCATCGGTGCACCGATGTTGATGTCCGTTGTTCCCGACAGACGAGCGAGAAGCGACGCCAGAGCCGCATGGACCACCATGAACATCGACGCATTGTGTTCCCGGCCCACGCTGATCAGCCGCTCATGCAATTCCTGACCGATCGAGAATTCGAATGTCGCTCCCTGACCGGAGAATACCGCCGGCCGAGCCCGATCCCCCGGAAGATTCAACTGTTCGGGCACGCCGTCCAGTGCTTGCGCCCAGTAAGTGATCTGTTGCGCGATGACGGACTGCGGATCGTCCTCGGACCCGAGAACCTCACGCTGCCACAACGAGTAATCGGCATACTGCACCGGCAACGGCGTCCAGGTCGGAGCCTGGCCGTTGGTTCGGGCGTAGTAGGCGGTCATGACGTCGCGGGTCAACGGGCCCATCGAGAAACCGTCGGTCGAGATGTGATGCACCACGAATACCAGAACGTGCTCGTCGGCCTTGATCTGGAAAAGCTTGGCGCGCAACGGCACCTCGGCCGTCACGTCGAAGCCTGCCGCTACGAAGTTCGTTACCTCGGAAACGATCTCCGAATCCGAGACCGAGGTTGCAGCGAGGTTCACGTCGACATCAGCCGGTGCAACGATCTTCTGGTAGCCGACGCCGTCGACCTCGGGGTAGACCGTGCGCAGAACCTCGTGACGGCCGATAACGTCGGCGACCGCTTGCTCCAGCCCCGAGACGTCCAGTTCTCCGGTGAGAGTTATCGCAACCGGGACGTTGTTCCCTGCCGAGCTCGTATCCAACTGGTTGAGGAACCACATGCGCTGCTGCGCCAACGACAACGGAACCCGAACCGGACGCACCTGCGCAGTCAACGCCGCACGTGAACCGCCACCGACATGAGAACCCAAACGAGCAGCCAACGCCTCCACCGTCGACGCCTCGAACAACTCCCGCACCGACACCGAAGCATCCAACGCCTGACCCAACCGAGACGTCACCTGCGTCGCAATCAGCGAATTACCACCGAGCGCGAAGAAATCATCATCCAAACCAACACGCTCGACGCCCAGAACATCCGCAAACGTCTGCGCAACAACCTCTTCCACCACCGACGTCGGAGCACGGAACACCGCAACCTGCAACGACGGAACCGGCAACGCCCGACGATCCAACTTCCCGTTCACCGTCAACGGAATCGAATCCAACACCACAAACGCCGACGGCACCATGTACTCCGGCAACAACGAACCCACACCGGTGCGGACATCGTCGACCGAAACGCTCACACCCGCAGCCGGAACCACATACGCCACCAACCGCTGATCACCCGGAGAATCCTCACGGACGACCACCGCCGTCTGCGCCACCGACACATCCGCCAACACCGCAGACTCGATCTCACCGATCTCGATCCGGAAACCACGGATCTTCACCTGATCATCCGCGCGACCCAGATACTCCAAATCACCAGCGCTGTTCCACGAAGCGACGTCACCCGTGCGGTACAACACCTCGCCGGCATTGAACGGATTCGCCACAAACCGCGTCGACGTCAACCCCGCCTGACCCAGATAACCCCGAGCCAACTGAACACCAGAGACATACATCTCACCCGCGACACCAACAGGCACCGGAGCCAAACGCGTATCGAGCACGAACACCTGCAGACCCGAAATAGCCTGACCCACAACACTCGCCGACGCATCCGCCGCCAACGCAGCATCCAACACACGATGGCTCACATGCACCGTCGTCTCCGTGATGCCGTACATGTTCACCAACGTCGGCGCGAAGTCACCGCGGCGGCCGTACCAATCCGACAAGCGACGCAGCTCGAGCGCCTCGCCGCCGAAAACAACCCACCGCAACGACAACTCAGCGGCCCGACCGGATTCCGACGCCAACCGATCAGCCTCGGCCAACTGATAGAACGCCGACGGCGTCTGATTGAGCACCGTCACCCGCTCAGCAGCAAGCAACTCCAAGAACTGCTCCGGCGACCGCGACGTCACATAATCCACAACCACCAACGTGCCGCCGTACAACAGCGGACCCCACAACTCCCACACCGAGAAGTCGAACGCATAACTGTGGAACATCGTCCACACATCGGATTCGTCGAACCCGTACACACCCTCGGTATTCGCAAACAACTTCGCCACCGTCGTGTGCGGAACCTGCACACCCTTCGGGCGACCCGTCGAACCCGACGTGTAAATCACATACGCAACATTCGACGACCGCAACGGCGCAACACGATCCGCATCCGCCACCACCGAACCATCGAACTCCGACACATCCACCGCGTCGATATCAACCACAGGCAAACCAGCGGGCAACACCAACTCACGCCCGGACCACGAAATCGCAGCCACCGGAGCAGCATCAGCCAACATGAACTCGACACGATCAGCCGGATACGACGGATCCACCGGCAAATACCCCGCACCGGACTTCACCACCGCCAACAACGCCACCACAAGATCCGCCGACCGCGGCAACGCCACCGCGACCAACGACTCCGGACCACAACCCTGAGCAATCAACCTGCGCGCCAAACGATTAGCCCGCACCGACAACTCACCATACGACAACGACTCGCCACCGAACCGCACCGCAACCCGATCACCAAACCGCGCAGCAGCATCATCGAACCACGCCGACAACGTCGAATCCACACCACGATCGATCTGGCCGGCACTGAAGCGGGACAGCAGGTTTCGTTCTCCATCGACCAAGATGTCAACGTCACCCACCGCTACGGTGGGATCAGCAGTCACCGCACGGAAGGTCCTTACCAGCCGATCACCGAATTCCACAACGGTCGACTCGTCGAACAGATCCGTCGCATACGTCAAAGAGGCGGACATTCCGGCGGGTGCGCCGGCCTCGTCGGTTCGTTCGGTCAGGGTCAACTGGAGGTCGAATTTCGCCAGCGCAAGATCGGCACTTTCGATCGACACTTCGAGGTCGCCCAGTTCGAGCGTTGTCTGTTCGTGGTTCTGGAACGTCAATGCCACCTGGAACAGCGGATGACGAGCCTGCGAACGAACCGGATCGAGAACCTCCACCACACGCTCGAACGGAACATCCGCGTGCGCGAACGCCTGTAGATCCACTTCACGCGCCGAAGCCAACAGATCCGTGAACGACATCGACGGATCAACCTCGGTACGCAACACCAAAGTGTTGACGAACATACCGATCAGATCGTCGAGCTGCGCCTCACCGCGACCCGCGATCGGTGTACCGATCGCGATGTCGGTCGTTGCGGACAAACGAGAAAGTACGACGGCGAGCGCTGCGTGAACAACCATGAATGGTGTCGAGTTACTGCTGTGCGCAATCGAATTGACAGCTTCGTGCAGGGTGGCGTCGATATCGAACTCGACCTCGGCTCCGCGCCCTGAAGCGACCTCGGGACGAGGACGATCACCAGGCAGATCCAACTGCTCCGGAAGATCAGCCAACGCATCCGACCAGAACGCAATCTGCTTCGCGATCACGGACCGCGGATCGTCCTCGGACCCGAGAACCTCACGCTGCCACAACGAGTAATCGGCGTACTGCACCGGCAACGGCGTCCAAGCCGGCACCGACGCTCGTGTACGTGCTTCGTAGGCAACCATCACGTCACGGGTCAACGGACCCATCGAGAAACCGTCGGTCGAGATGTGATGCACGACGAACACCAGAACGTATTCGCTGTCGCCGACTTTGAAGAGCTTGGCGCGCAACGGGACTTCGGACGTCACGTCGAAGCCGACTGTCGCCAGCTCGGCGACGCCCGCAGCCAGGCGATCTTCCGTGATCGACACGGGGCTGAGATCGACGACAACGTCTTGGACGTCGAGGACGTCCTGATAGCCGACGCCGTCGACGTCTGGATACACAGTTCGCAGTGATTCGTGTCGGCCCACGACATCGATCACGGCGGCGTCAAGAGCTGCCACATCGAGGGCGCCCGAAATCCTGATCGCCGCCGGGACGTTGTTCACTGCCGACGCGGGTTCGAACCTGTTCAGGAACCACATGCGCTGCTGCGCCAACGAAAGTGGGATCCGAGCTGGCCGGGGCTGCTGCACCAGTGGGGCGGTGGCGCCCGAACCGGCGTGCAGCTCGAGCCGGACGGCGAGTGACTGCACGGTCGACGCTTCGAAGAGCGCACGAACCGGAACGCTTGTGTCGAGCGCCTCTCCCAGCCGAGCGGCGACACGGGTCGCGATCAACGAGTTGCCGCCGAGTTCGAAGAAATCGTCGTCGCGGCCAACCTGTGCGACTCCGAGAACTTCGGAGAACACCTGCGCGACAGTCTCTTCGACGGTCGTGATCGGCGCCTGGTACACCTTGGACTCGAACACGGGCGAGGGCAGAGCCTTGATGTCCGTCTTGCCCGCGGTGGTCAACGGAATCGAATCGAGTACCAGTACCGAGTCGGGGACCATGTAGCCGGTCAGGAACGTCGACACCGACTCGATGACCTGTGCGGGATCCACCTCGGCGCCGGCCTGCGGCACGACGTATGCAACGAGACGATCTCCGAAGTGATCGTCGGAACGAACGAGAGCAACAGCTTGCGCAACGCCCGCGCAACGGGTCAGCGCGGCCTCGATCTCGCCGAGTTCGATACGGAACCCACGGATCTTGACCTGGAAGTCACTGCGGCCCACGTACTCCACTGCGCCACCGTCGATCCACCGGACCACGTCACCCGTGCGGTACAACCGCTCTCCCGGCGCCCCGAACGGGTCTGCGACAAAACGACCCGCTGTCAATGCCGGCTGTCCCAGGTATCCACGAGCGACCTGAACACCCGACACGTACAACTCACCTGCGACACCAACCGGAACGGGCTGCAAGCGGCCGTCCAAGATCCGCGCGGCCATTCCCCGAATCGGGCCGCCGATGTTCATACGATCAAACGCGGTCAGCGTATCGCTGATGTTCGAGGCGACTGTCGACTCCGTCGGACCGTACGCATTGAAGAATCCACGCACACCGCCATCCGGAAGCGGCACCGCCCACTTGGCAACGAGAGACCGCGAACTGGCTTCGCCACCGACGACAACCACCCGCAACGCGTCGAGCCCGCTCGGATCCACTGATGCCAGCGCAGCGGGCGTCACGAACGCATGCGTCACGCCCTCCGAGCGCAAGATCTCGGCCAATTCCGCGCCGCCGTACACCGTCGTCGGCGCAATCACCATCGTCGATGCTGCTCCGAATGCCATCAGCAACTCGAGAACAGAAGCATCGAAACTCGGCGAGGCGAAATGCAGCGTTCGAGCATCCGCGGTCAGCGCATAGCGCTCGACCTGCTCGGCGCAGAAGTTCGCCACACCCGCATTGGTGACCACAACGCCCTTGGGCAGACCCGTGGTGCCAGAGGTGTAGATGACGTAAGCAGGCTGCCGCTCGTCGATCGCACTGCGTCGATCCGAATCACTCACCGGCGCGCAAGATTCTGCCGCGCACGCCGCCACTGTCTTCTCGTCGTCGAGAACAACCCACGTCAACGCCGACGGCAATCCTGCCTCGACGTCACTGAGCGCAAGACCCAGCACCGCACCGGAATCGGAGATCATGTGGGCGATACGGTCAACCGGATACGTCGGGTCGACGGGCACGAATGCAGCACCCGTTTTCACCACTGCCCACAGAGCGAGAACCGAATCGGCCGAACGCGGAATCGCGATCGCGACCCGATCCTCCGGCCCGACGCCCTTCTCAATCAGAACACGAGCGAGTCGCGACGACCGCTCGTCGAGTTCGCGGTAGCTGATTGACTGACCGTCGAAGCGAATCGCATCCGCCGACGGATCCAAAGCGGCCGCCGCTGTGAGGATCTCGACCAGGGTTCCCGAGACCGACTGACCTCCATGAACATCGGCCAGCACACCCCGCTCGGCCGCATCGAGAATATCGATGTCACCGACGACAATCGAAGGAACCGACACGACAGTCTCGAGGATACGAACCAGACGCCGAGCAAACCCCTCGACCGTCGAAACGTC
The DNA here is from genome assembly GCF_054589475.1 of Rhodococcus sp. no. 34. Classification (NCBI taxonomy): domain Bacteria; kingdom Bacillati; phylum Actinomycetota; class Actinomycetes; order Mycobacteriales; family Nocardiaceae; genus Rhodococcus; species Rhodococcus sp. no. 34. The sequence continues at coordinate 248,730 of NZ_BAAILK010000024.1, read as the reverse complement.
GAACAGATCTGCAGCAAACGTGAATTCGGCCGAGAGCCCTTGCTGGATCCCGTCTTCGCCGATCGACTCTGTTACTGCGAGTTCGAGGTCGAACTTGGCAGTGGTCGTGTCGATTTCGGCGGCCTTGATCGCCAGTCCCGGCAGTTCCAATGCCGTTTGCGCGAGATTCTGCAAGGACAGCACAACCTGGAAGAGCGGATGTCTGGCCTGCGACCGGGCGGGAGCCAAGACGTCCACCAACCGCTCGAAGGGCACGTCCGAGTGAGCGAACGCTCCGAGCGCAGAATCACTCGCCGCAGCCAGCAGATCCGTGAATGTCTGGGCCTGGTCGACCTCGGTGCGCAGAACAAGCGTGTTGACGAACATACCGACGAGATCGTCGAGCGCCTCGTCCCCGCGACCGGCAACGGGAGTGCCCACGGCGATGTCCGAGGTCCCGCTCAGTCGGGCCATCAGAACGGCAAGCGCCGAGTGCAACGCCATGAAGAGCGTCGCGTTGTTCTCCCGTGCCAGCGCGTCCAATCGACGGTGCACATCCCCGGAGATCTCGAACGCGAATCGCTCGCCGCGCATCGACGCCACATCAGGCCGAGACCGGTCCGACGGAAGCTCGATCACATCCGGTAGGTCTGCCAGAGTCTCGGTCCAGTACGAGATCTGCTGCGAGATCAGTGATTCCGAGTCGTCTTCCGACCCCAGAACCTCACGCTGCCACAACGAATAGTCGGCGTACTGCACAGTCAACGGCTGCCACGCCGGCGCGATCCCGTCCTTGCGTGCCGAGTAGGCAATCATGACATCGCGAGCCAGGGGCGCCATCGACCAACCGTCAGCGGCGATGTGATGAACCACGATCGCAAGGGTGTGCTCGGTGTCGCTGACCGTCAACAGGCGGACACGGATCGGCACGTCGACGGTGACGTCGATCGCTGAGGATCCGATTGCAGCGACTCGACTTTCGAGCTCGTCCTGATCCGAAACCGACTCCACGGTCAGCCCGCCGAACGCCTCCGAGAGCGACAGAATCGACTGCTTCGGTCCGGAAGCCCCGTCCGGATATACCGTTCGGAGCACCTCATGCCGGGCCAGTACGTCCTCCAGCGCCATTTCCATCGCGGCAGTATCGAGATGACCAGTCAGGTGCAGAGCAAAAGTGATGTTGTAAGCAGCTGAGTCGGTGTCGAAGCGGTTCAGGAACCACATGCGCTGCTGCGCCAGCGACAACGGAATTTCCGCGGGACGCACCTGTGCGACGAGCGCCTTCTGCCCGCCGCTACCTACGTGCGACTCGATGTGTGCGGCGAGCGCCTCGACGGTGGAAACGTCGAATAGCGTTCGCACCGGCACCGTAGTGTCGAGCGCCCGCCCCAATCGGGAGGTGACCTGAGTGGCCACCAGGGAGTTGCCACCGAGTTCAAAGAAGTCGTCGTCGAGGCCGACTCGTTCCACTCCGAGAACATCCGCAATCACCTGCGCGACAATCTCTTCCACCGGCGTGGTGGGTGCACGAAACTCGCGGACCTCGAAAACAGGCTCCGGCAAAGCCCGGCGATCCAATTTGCCCACCGGGGTCAACGGAACCTCAGCGAGTTCCATGATGACGGACGGAACCATGTAGCTCGGCAGAGCCTCCGCCACGAACGAGGCGAGCACGTCCCGATCGAAACTCGACCCGTCAGCCAGTTCGACGTAGGAAACGAGGGTTGTGATACCCGCCGCGCCTTCGCTTCCGACCGTCACCGCGAAGCGCACAGACTCGTGCGAGGACAGAACTGCGTCGATCTCACCGAGTTCGATACGGAATCCGCGAACCTTGACCTGGAAGTCACTGCGGCCGACGTATTCGAGAACCCCCGCGTCACCGCGCGCGTCTCCGCCGGTCCAGCGCACGACATCGCCGGTCCGGTACATTCGCTCGCCATCCGGCGAATACGGGTTGGCGACAAACCGTTCCGCAGAAAGGCCTCGCCGCTCATGGTAGCCGCGAGCCAATGCAGCGCCCGCAAAGTAGAGCTCTCCCCTGGTACCGACTGGAACAGGATGCAGACGCTCGTCGAGTACCAGTGCCGACATGCCCTCGACGGGACGCCCGATGTCGATCGATCGGCCGATCGCGAGATCGCCGAACGACGAGATGATAGTGGTCTCGGTCGGACCATACCCATTGAAGTAGGCGCGCCCTGGGGCCCATTTCGCCAGCAACTCGGGAGTGGTCACGTCACCGCCGACGGAGACGACTCGCAATTCAGGCAGCTCTGCCGGCTCCATGGTCCCGAGTACTGCGGGAGTGATGATCGCGTGTGTGACCTTCTCGGAATGAAGAAGATCCGACAACTCGTGTCCACCGATAATTGTCGACGGAACGATCACCAAAGTTGCACCCGCGGAGAAGGCGACCATCCATTCGAGTACCGACGGGTCGAAGCTCGGTGAACAGATATGGAGGAAGCGCGAGGACTGTTCTACCCCGTAGCGACGCTGTGCTGCGTCTCTGACGCCACGGAGTCCACCGTGAGTGACGCTGACACCCTTCGGTTTTCCCGTGGAACCGGATGTGTAAATGACATATGCAACGTGAGAACTGTGAATCGGAGCGATTCGGTCCTCGTCCGTGACCGGCGCTGAAGATTGCGCCGACAGTTCTCCGTTCAGCGCCTGGCCGTCAAGGACCAACCATTCTGTGACCGCAGGAAGCTGATCTACGAACTGTCCCGACGTGAGTCCGATCGCGGCCGAAGAATCGGCCAGCATGTGCCGGACACGATCTTCCGGATAACTCGGGTCGACTGGGACGTATGCCGCCCCTGACTTCGCCACCGCCCATACTGCACAGACCATCTCGTACGAGCGAGGAAAGGCGAGAGCAACAATGGTCTCGGGGCCGGCGCCACGTCCGATCAGAACCCGTGCGAGCTTCGACGACTGCTCATCGAGCTCTCGATAGGTGATCGATCGACCCTCGAAGCGCACAGCAACCGAATCCGCCTCAGCCGTGCCGGACAGGAAGATGTCGACGAGACTCTGCCGGGGCATCGTGTCATCCGCGGCTACGACCGTCAGATCGGTGCGCTCGGAGCGTGAGAGCAGGTCGATATCGCCGACGATCGTTTCAGGTCGGGTAGCCACGGCATCGAGGATGCGCACGAACCGAGTAGCGAAAGTGTTCACCGTGGCCGGATCGAACAGGTCCGTGGCATAGGTGAAGGTGGCGCTCAAGACGTCCGAGTCTTCGCTGCCTTCAGGATTCTCGGACACCATGAGCTCGAGATCGAATTTGGCGACCGGTACTTCCAATTCAGCTGCAACTGCTTTGACACCTGAGAATTCCAGTTCGCGTCGTCCACTGATCTCCGCAGTGAGCGCAACCTGGAACAGCGGGTGACGAGCCTGCGAACGCGCCGGACTCAGGACTTCGACCAACCGCTCGAACGGCACATCGGCATGCCCGTAGGCAGACAAGCCCGATTCCCTTACCCGAGCGAGCAACTCTTCGAATCGTTCGTTCGGATCGACCTCGGTGCGAAGCACCAGGGTGTTCACGAACATGCCGATCACGTCGTTGAGCGCTTGATCGCCTCGCCCGCCGATCGGGGCACCGATCGCGATGTCGGAGGTACCACTGAGCCGGCTCAACAGCGTTGCATATGCCGCCTGCAACACCATGAACAGCGAGACGCTCCTCGAGCGCGCCAACTCGTTCAACTTGCGCGTCGTGCGTTCGCTGATCTGAAAATGGTGCTTGGCACCGTGATTGGACGCGATGGCCGGACGAGGTCGGTCGGTCGGCAGATCCAACTGATCCGGCAGATCGGCAAGTGCCCGGCGCCAGAAGTTGATCTGGCGAGACGACTCCGAGCGCGGGTCTTCGTCGGATCCCAGTGCTTCGCGCTGCCACAGGGCGTAGTCGGCGTACTGAATCGGCAGCGGCGTCCACGCCGGCGCAGACTTCTCACTTCGCGCCGAGTAGGCGACGAGAAGGTCACGTGCGAGCGGACGGAACGACAGTCCGTCTGCAGCGATGTGATGGAGAACCATCACCAGGACGTAGTCCGTCGGAGACACCTCGAAGAGGGCAACCCGTACCGGGATTTCGAGCGTCACGTCGAAGCCGCGAGACGCCACGTCGAACAGCGCCGCGTCGAGATGCGAATTCCGAATCTTGACCGGATTCAACTCCACCGCGGCCCGGTCGACCGGCAGAACCAGCTGTTGCGCGGTTCCGTCGACATCAGGGTAGATCGTCCGCAAGGACTCGTGTCGCTCGAGAAGATCCATCACCGCGGCATGCAGGGCGGACGGGTCCACCGAACCGGTGAGCCGGACCGTGAACGGAAGATTGTAGGCGGGCGTCGACGGATCGAGACGGTTGATGAACCACATGCGCTGCTGCGCAAGCGAGAGCGGGACGACCTCGGGACGAGGCTTGGCGATCAGCGGGGTGAGCTGCCTGGCGTTGCCCGCCACCGACTCGGCGCGGGCCGCCAGGGTGGCGACCGTGGTGGATTCGAAGAGCTCTCGAACGCCGAGTTGCACTCCCAATGCCGAACCCACTCGCGTCACCAATTGTGTTGCAACCAGAGAGTTTCCACCGAGCTCGAAGAAGTCGTCATCGATACCGACGCGCTCGACACCGAGAACGTCGGCAAACACGTCCGCCACGATGCGTTCGATTTCGGTGCGGGGCTCGCGGTACTGCTTTGCACTCGCGAACACCGGCTCGGGCAACCCGGCACGATCCAATTTGCCACTCGTGTTGAGCGGCAACGCATCGAGCACCATCAACGCGGCCGGAACCATGTACGACGGGAGGCTTCGGCCGGCGAACTCACTGAGGACCGCAGCATCGATGTTTCGGCCTGGACCCGGCACGACGTAGCCGACCAATTGATCACCGGTCGGGGTGACGGTCACCAAAACGACAGCCTGCGAAACGTCGGGGTGCGCCAGAAGGACGGTCTCGATCTCGCCGAGTTCGATGCGCTGCCCGCGGAACTTCACCTGGAAGTCTGTACGCCCGATGTAGTCGAGATTTCCGTCCTCACGGCGACGAACGAGGTCGCCGGTCCGGTACATACGCTCACCGGCCGTGCCGTACGGATTGGCTACGAACCGATCCGAGCTCAGGTCCGGTCGACCAACGTATCCGCGCGCGAGTTGAACGCCGGCGAGATAGAGCTCACCCGGCTGCCCGATGGGGGTCGGGCGAAGTTGTCCGTCCAGTACGTGCGCCTGAGTGTTCCACTGCGGCATACCGATCGGCACGGAAGTAGTATCCGTGGCCACGGCCTCGTAGTACGTGACCGATACCGCAGCTTCGGTCGGACCGTACAGGTTGTGCAGTCCGGCTCCACAGAGTTCACGGAAGGCCGAAGACGTCTCGGGCGGGAGCGCCTCGCCGATGACGAACACGTGGCGCAACGAATCACAAGATCCGGCAGGTGCATTCGCCGTGAACAGCGTGAGCATGGATGGCACGAAGTCGGTGATCGTGACGCCGAGCTCCGCGATCTTGTTCGCCACGTAGATCGGGTCCCGATGGCCGTCCGGAGTCGCGACGACGAGCGTGGCGCCGACCTGCAACGGCATGAAAAATCCCCACAGCGACACGTCGAATGTCGTGGCGGTCTTCTGCAGGTAGATGTCCGACGCCGAAAGCCCGTACTCGGCATTCATCCACTGAAGCTGATTGTTGATCGCTGCGTGAGTGACCGCGACACCCTTGGGTCGCCCGGTCGACCCCGAGGTGTAGATCACGTACGCAGTGTTCGAGAAATGCAAGGGAGACAGGCGATCTGCGTTGGCGATCGGTCGACTGTCGAGCCGTCCGTAGTCGAGGGTGTCGATCTCGATCACCCGAGTCCCCTCGGGCAGATCCACCTCGTCCCGCGCAGTAGTCACAACACACGTGGGCTGCGCCGACTCGAGAATATAGGCGGTGCGGTCGGCTGGATGGTCGGGATCTACCGGCACCCAGGCCCCGCCGGCCTTGGCGATCGCGTACAGACCGACCATCAAGTCCAGAGACCTGCGGATCGAGAGCCCCACAAGCGATTCGGGTCCGACACCCATGGCGATGAGCTGTCGGGCCAAACCATTTGCGCGGGCGTCGAATTCGGCGTACGTGAGGCTGGCGCCTTCGAAAACGACAGCGGTGGCATCGGGAGTTCTCTCGACCTGACGCTCGAATGCTTCGGTGATGGTCTGCGAGGCAACGTGGAAGCCGGTGCGGTTCCACAAGGCAACCTTGTTTCGCTCCTCGTCGGTTGCGACAGGAAGATCCCAGACCTTGCGGCTCGTTTCGGCCGAGACGAACTTCTCGAGAAACTCTACGAACCGCGAGTGATTTCGCTGGGCGTCCGCGGGCGCGTACAGATTGGGATTCGACTCGAAGTCGATGTGTGTGCGGGTATCGCCGACGCTCTGGTACAGGTTGACACCGAGGTCTTCGATCAAACCCGTGGACAGGATGTGAAGCTCGCCGACGAGGGGCCCGAACGCCAACTCGGTGGAAAACATCATGATGTTGATCCAGGGACCGAAGAATCCGCCCCTGCCCGGCCCGTCCCCGCCGCGAACCATGTCCTCATGTCGGTATCGCTGGTGGCGCAGTGCGCCGGACATTTCGTTCCTGACATCGTCCAGAAGCTCCTGGACGGTGGTGTCCGCGGTGACGGTCAGGCGCAGCGGCACGACGTTGGAGACCATGCCTCCGGATCGACGCAGCACGGCTGTTGTTCGACCGGAAACGGGCAGACTCAGCGACACGTCCTCTCGCCCGGTCATCTGAGCGAGGTACGCCGCAAACGCCGCGACGACAGTGCCGGCAACAGTGGTCTTCTCGATGCGCTCGAGGAACCGCCCGAGCAGCGCCTCGACGTGGTTGGACAGCGCTGCACTGTCGATCCGACTGACTGGAGCAGGCGCGGCACTTCGACCCGCGAGGCTCGAGATCTCGTCGAGATTCTCGATCTTGTCTGCCCAGTACTTGCGATCGGTTTCGAAACGACTCGACTGGCGGTACTTGTTGTCCACCTCGTAGACGTTCCGGAGATCGGAGGCCTCACTCGGCTCCGGATCCCGGCCCTCCACGCGCGCCGAGTACAGCTCCGCCACACGAGTGACGAACGTCGACGCACCGAATCCGTCGAGAATTGTGTGGTGGACCCGCGTGTACCAGTAGTAGCGATTCTCGCCGAGCCGCAGGATCGTGGCAGAGATCAAGCGGTCCGTGAGCATGTCGATCGGCCGGCTGCGATCTGCTCGCATCCACCGCATGGCAGCGTCGTGCGAGTCGTCTTCACTACGAAGGTCGACGTAACCGACCGAATCATCGAGTGTGGGGTCGATGATCTGGTAAGGCTGGGCGTCGATCTCGAAGATCCGGACGAAGGCCGACCCGATTTCGCGACCGGCGTCTGCGCAGGCCTGCCGAAGGGCGTCAAGTTCCAGAGCACCACGGAGTTCGACGTACTGAGCGATGTTGACCGGAACGGCGGGATCGAGGTGTTGCGCGAACCACATACCGAGCTGGGCCGCGGAAAGCGGGAATGCGTCGGATCGCTGAACGTCTTCCGGCGAGCTGCCGACCTCCGGCTTGCCGCTCCCCAGTTCTCCGTTACCCAGCGAATTCACGCCCACAGCCTCTCTTCCACACCATTGCGCACCCGTGCGAGCCGAACGTCCGATTCGCAGCAGCTACCGACCTCATCCAACCTCGACGAGCCAGAACCACCCATTGTCTCCGATACATAGGTGACAAGAGAAATCCATACCCCGGTGTATCGATGGTTTTGTTGCAATTCGTTACAAATCGCCCAGCTCATCTACCCCCCGATCGAATTGCCGAAACGCACCGTTCAGACGCGGCGCGCGACACCTCACCCCCTGGGACAATCAATTGCAACCGACGATCTACACCCCAACCCACATCAGTCACCTCGGACAATTTACAGGGCCGCCAGGTACTGGGTGTCTGAGCTCGAACAAGATTCGACAGTCGCTGATCGAGACTATCGGTACTCGCCGACAGACCGACGAAAGAACGCGCCGACCAGCGGTCGGCGCGTTCTTCGATTTACGGTACGAAGCTTCAGGAAAAGCCCACACCAGTCACACTCTTCAGGTGCTCGCTGCTGACCCCTGGAGCCAGCTCCACAAGCTGCAGCCCGTCCGCGGTGACGTCCAGCACTGCCAGGTCGGTGATGATCCGGTTGACGACGCTCTGACCGGTAAGCGGCAGCGTGCAGGCCTCGACGATCTTGGGATTGCCGTCGCGGTCGGTGTGCTCCATCACGACGATGACGCGGCGGGCACCGTGGACCAGGTCCATCGCCCCGCCCATACCCTTCACCATCTTGCCCGGCACCATCCAGTTGGCAAGGTCACCGGTCTTCGATACCTGCATCCCGCCGAGCACCGCGGTGTCGATGTGACCACCGCGGATCATGCCGAAGGAGAGAGCCGAGTCGAAGAACGCGGCGCCTGAATTGACGGTGACGGTTTCTTTACCGGCATTGATGAGGTCGGCATCGACCTGATCATCGGTCGGATACGGTCCGGTACCGAGGATGCCGTTCTCGCTGTGGAGGACCACCTTGACGCCCTCGGGCAGGTAACTGGGGATCAGAGTCGGCAGGCCGATGCCGAGGTTGACGTACTCCCCCGGCCGCATCTCGGCGGCAGCGCGAGCGGCCATCTCGTGGCGAGTCCAACCGACACGGGTTTCCTCTGCGCTGGTCACTTGGTGCCTCCTGAGACGGTCCGCTTCTCGATCCGCTTCTCCTGTGGGCCTGTGTGTACGACGCGCGCAACGAACACTCCAGGTAGGTGCACGTGCGCGGGGTCGATGTCGCCCGGCTCGACGAGGTTCTCCACCTGCGCGATGGTGATCCGGCCGGCCATGGCAGCAAGCGGGTTGAAGTTCATCGCCGTCTTGTTGAAGACGAGATTTCCTTCGGTGTCACCGTAGTCCGCATGCACGAGCGCGAAGTCAGCCGTGATCGCCTCTTCCAATACATACGTGCGGCCACCGAACACTGCCGTCGCCTTCGGTGGCGACGCCACGGCGATCGAACCGTCCGCGTTGTATCGCCACGGCAAGCCGCCCTCGGCGATCGGTGTGCAGACGCCCGCCGGCGTGTAGAACGCCGGAATGCCGGTACCGCCTGCTCGCAGCCGCTCGGCCAGCGTCCCCTGCGGGGTCAACTCCACTTCGAGCTCACCGGCGAGATACTGGCGCGCGAACTCCTTGTTCTCCCCCACGTACGACGCCGTCACCCTGGCGATCCGGTGCGCGCCGAGCAGAATGCCGAGACCGTAGTCGTCGACACCGCAGTTGTTGGAGAACACCTCGAGATCGGTGGCGTCGCCGTCGGCGATCGCTGCGATCAGTGCGTCGGGAATACCGCACAGCCCGAAGCCGCCCACTGCGAGCCTGGATCCGCTCGCGATGTCGGCAACTGCCTCAGCTGCCGTATTCACGACTTTGCTCATCCGTTAGTTCTCCTTCTGCTGAAAGATTCCGGCTCGGTGAAGAAGCTTCTCGGCGTGACGGAGAACGGGAGCGTCGACCATCTTGCCCTCGAACGCGAACACACCACGTTCAGTAGACACCGCGGCAAGCACTCGTGTGGCCCAGTCGATCTCTTTTTCCGAAGGTGCGAAGGCCCCGCGGATGACCTCGACCTGACTCGGATGGATCGCAACCTTCACGTCGAAGCCGACTGCGACGGCATCAGCGGACTCGACGCCGAGGCCGACGAGGTCCTTGATGTCGAGGTACACGGAATCGACAGCCAACCGGCCGTAGCTCTTCGCGGCCAGGAGAGACGTCGATCGGACATGCTTGGCAACGTCGCGGTACGAACCGTTCGGGTGCCTGCTCGAATTACCGCCGAGACCGGCCACAAGATCCTCGGCTCCCCACATGACACCGATGGCGTTCGCAGCAAGCGCGATGTCGGCCACGGCGAGGGCTCCTCGCGGGGACTCGACGAGCGCAACCACGTCCGCCGGTGCGAGCGAGAGGACGTCCTCGGCCGATTCGCACTTGGACAGCATGAGACGCGAATAGTGTGTGCCGTCCAGCGCGATCAGATCGAGTTCGTGATCAGGTGTACCGACCGGATTGACGCGCACGACCGTCCGCTCCGGATCGAGAGGCGTGTCGATCAGGGCTGCACGTGCGGCTTCCTTGTCGGCCGGAGCCACACCGTCTTCGAGATCGAGGATCACGACGTCGGCAACAGCCGCGGCCTTCGCATAGCGCTCGGGACGATCCGCCGGGCAGAACAACCACGCCGGCCCCGGCGGTGTCCACGTCATGAGGACACCTCTGCCGGACGCAGTTGCACCAGGGTCTTGCGCGTGGCCAGTGCGACGACGTCACCGTACTGGTTACGCCCGGTGTGCACGAGCGTCACGATGCCTTCACCTGGACGACTCTTCGACTCGCGCTTGTCCGCGATGAGCGTCTCGGCATACAAGGTGTCGCCGTGAAAGAGCGGCTTCGGGAAGCTGATCTCGGAGAAACCGAGGTTCGCCACGATGGTGCCCTGCGTCAACTGCGCGACGGACAGGCCGACGATGGTCGACAGGGTGAACATCGAATTGACCAGCCGCACACCGAATTGAGTGTCCTCGCTGTACGCGGCATCGAGATGCAACGCCTGCGTGTTCATCGTCAAAGTCGTGAACAGGACGTTGTCAGCCTCGGTCACCGTCCGGCCTGGGCGATGCTCGTAGATCGCGCCGACCTCGAACTCCTCGAACCAGAGCCCGCGCTGAGTGATCTTCTTGGGGTTCGTCACAGCCCTGCCTCACGAGCGATGAGCATTAACTGCACCTCGGTCGTTCCCTCACCGATTTCGAGGATCTTGCTGTCGCGGTAGTGGCGCGCGACGGCGTACTCGTTCATGAAGCCGTATCCGCCGTGGATCTGCGTGGCGTCACGGGCGTTGTCCATGGCAGCTTCGGAGGAAATCAGCTTGGCGATGGACGCCTGCTTCTTGAACGGCTTGCCCGACAACATGAGTGCGGCCGCGTCGTAGTACGCGGTACGTGCGACGTGGGCACGAGCCTCCATACGCGCGATCTTGAACGCGATGGCCTGGTTGTGTCCGATGGGGCGACCGAACGCCTCGCGTTCCTTGGCGTACTTGATCGACTCGTCGACGCAGCCCTGGGCGGCACCGACGCTCAACGCGGAAATAGCGATGCGGCCTTCGTCGAGGATGCGCAGGAAGTTCGCGTAGCCGCGGCCGCGCTCACCGAGCAGATTCTCTTCGGGGACACGAACATCGGCGAACGTGAGCGGATGGGTGTCGGATGCGTTCCAACCGACCTTGTTGTACGCCGGTTCGGCCGTGAAGCCGGGCGTCGTGGTCGGCACGAGGATCGTCGAGATCTCCTTCTTGCCGCCGTCCTTGACACCCGTGACCGCGGTGACCGTCACGAGCTTGGTGATGTCGGTGCCCGAGTTGGTGATGAACTGCTTGTTGCCGTTGATGATCCACTCACCGCTGTCGAACTTCGCGGTGGTCTTGGTGCCGCCGGCGTCGCTACCCGCACCGGGTTCGGTCAGGCCGAAGGCAGCCAACGACTTGCCGCTGGTGAGCTGCGGAAGCCACTCCTGCTTCTGTGCCTCGTTACCGAAACGGTAGATCGGCATGGCACCAAGGGACACACCAGCTTCGAGAGTGATCGCGACGCTCTGGTCGACCTTGCCCAGCTCTTCGAGCGCCAGGCAGAGTGCGAAGTAGTCGCCGCCCATTCCGCCGTACTCCTCGGGAAACGGCAGGCCGAACAGTCCCATGTCGGCCATCCCGGCCACTACCTCGTACGGGAAGGTGTGGTTGGCGTCGTGCTCGGCAGCAACCGGTGCCACTACGGTCTTCGCGAAATCTGCAACCGTCTTGGCGAGCTGCTGGTATTCGTCCGGAAGCGCTCCGGTGGCAAGGTAATCGGACATCAGGCGTCTTCCTTCTGCGTCGTGTTCTCGGTCTTTACTTCTGCAGTCTCTTCGTCCGTGACAGGTACCACGCGGGCCAGAACCTGATCCACCATCACCTGATCGCCCTGACGGACAAGCACTTCCACGATCCCGTCGATCGGGGACGTCAAGGAGTGCTCCATCTTCATGGCCTCGACCACGACGAGTGGTTGTCCCGCGCTCACTGCCGCGCCGTTCTCGACGTTGACTGCGATGACGGCACCGGGCATGGGGCTGGCGATTTCGGCGTCACCGGCGTGCTTGTCCTCACCGCGAACGCTGACTTCGGCAACCTCGCGCACGTGCCAGGTTCCGCCGCCTGCCAGCCACAGACCACCATCGGTCTCGGCGACGACAAACGTGCGTCGACGTCCGTCGATCACCACCGCCAGTTCGGATCCCGTCAGGGTCGCGCTGAATGCGCGAGGCTGTGAACCTTCGACCTCGACCTTTGCATCCGCGGGAACGCCGACGATCGCAACGTGCGCCGTTCGGGTGCCGGCGGAGAGCCTGATGCTGGTCGGAGCGGGAGTTCCGACGCGCCACCCACTCGGGACGTCCCAGGGATCAACGGATTCCGAAGTTGTCCACCGCGAGAGCCAGCGATACGCCGCGGCAGCAATGAGCACCTCGTCGGAGGCGTCGGCTGCGACAAAGTCTTCGACGCGACGATCGAGCAGACCGGTGTCGAGGTTGCCCGCGATCACATCCGGATCAGCGAGGAGGAACCGTGCGAATTCGATGTTGGTCACGACTCCGAGCACTGCGGTGTCACCGAGTGCGCGATCGAGCTTGCGCAGTGCGCCCGCGCGGTCGGGAGCGTGGGCGATGACCTTGCTGAGCATCGGGTCGTAGTCACTGCCGACGACGGTGCCCGCGAGCAGTCCGGAATCGACGCGCACGCCGGAACCTGACGGCTCGACCAGATCGACGACGCGGCCGCCGGTCGGCAGGAATCCACGGCCCGGATCCTCCGCGTACACACGAGCTTCGATGGCGTGCCCGGTCAGCGTGATGTCACTCTGGGAGAAGGCCAACTTCTCCCCTGCTGCCACACGGACCTGCCATTCGACCAGATCCAGTCCGGTCACCATTTCGGTGACGGGATGCTCGACCTGGAGGCGGGTGTTCATCTCCATGAAGAAGAACTCGTCCGGCTTGTCGGCGGAGACGATGAACTCCACGGTGCCGGCGCCGGTGTAATCGACGCTTCGAGCGGTGTTGCACGCTGCCGCGCCGATCCGGTCACGGGTCACCTGATCGAGCAGCGGCGAGGGAGCCTCTTCGATGACCTTCTGGTGACGCCGCTGCAGGCTGCATTCGCGCTCACCGAGGTGAACGACGTTGCCGTGCTGGTCGGCGAGAATCTGGACCTCGATGTGCCGGGGCCGCAGGACGAATCGCTCGAGGAACAGGGTGTCGTCGCCGAACGACGACGCGGCCTCACGGCGGGCACTGCGAAGAGCCTCGGCCAGATTGGCCGGATCCTCGACCAGACGCATTCCCTTGCCACCGCCGCCTGCCGAAGGCTTGACCAACACCGGGTAGCCGATGTCCTCGGCCGCTGCGATCAGTTCTTCGTCGGTCAGATTCGGGCGAGCGATACCCGGGACCACCGGCACGTCGAACGCGGCAACCGCGTTCTTCGCGGTGATCTTGTCGCCCATCACCTCGATAGCCCGCTCGGAGGGGCCGAGGAAGGCGATTCCGGCGGCCGCGCAAGCAGCCGAGAACGCCGAGTTCTCCGACAGGAAGCCGTAACCGGGGTGAATACCCTGAGCACCGGTGGACTTGGCAGCGTCGATCACCTTGTCGATGACGAGGTAGCTTTCACGCGCCGCGGCCGGTCCGATGTTGACGGCAGTGTCGGCCTCGCGGACGTGGCGAGCATTCGCATCGGCGTCGCTGTAGACGGCGACGCTGCGAATTCCCAATTCACGCAACGTGCGGATCACGCGAACCGCGATCTCACCGCGGTTGGCCACGAGAACAGTATCGATAGTGCGCAACTCAGTCATTTCGCTCACATCCGGAAGACGCCGTAGGAGACCGGCTCGATCGGTGCGTTTGCGCACACCGAAAGGGCCAGGCCGAGAACAGTTCTGGTATCTGCGGGATCGATGACACCGTCATCCCACAGCCGCGCAGTGGAGTAGTACGGATTGCCTTGAGCCTCGTACTGCTCACGGATCGGCGCCTTGAACGACTCTTCGTCCTCGGCCGACCACGGATTGCCCGCGCTGTCGAGCTGCTCGCTACGAACCGTCGAGAGCACCGAAGCTGCCTGCTCGCCGCCCATGACCGAGATGCGCGCGTTCGGCCACATCCACAGGAAGCGAGGCGAATACGCGCGTCCACACATGGAATAGTTGCCGGCGCCGTACGAGCCGCCGATGACAACTGTCAGCTTGGGGACCCGTGCACACGCAACTGCCGTGACCATCTTGGCGCCGTGCTTGGCGATGCCGCCGGCCTCGTAGTCGCGTCCCACCATGAAGCCTGCGATGTTCTGCAGGAACAGCAGCGGCACACTGCGCTTGTCGCACAGTTCGATGAAATGTGCTCCCTTCATGGCGGATTCACCGAAGAGCACGCCGTTGTTGGCGATGATGCCGACCGGGTGGCCCTCGATGTGGGCGAAACCGGTGACGAGCGTCTTGCCGTACTCAGCCTTGAACTCCTGGAACGCGCCACCGTCGACGAGCTTGGTGATCACCTCGTGCACGTCGTACGGAGTCCGAGGATCGGTCGGGACGACGTCGTAGAGTTCGCTTTGATCTGCGACAGGCGGAACCGTGGAGATGACGTCCCACGGGCGCTCGGAGCGGGGGCCGAGCGTGGCAATGATGTTGCGCACGATACGAAGTGCGTCGCGGTCATCCTCGGCCAGGTGATCGGTGACGCCGGAAACCTTGGAGTGCAGGTCGCCGCCGCCGAGTTCTTCGGCGGTGACGATCTCACCGGTGGCCGCCTTCACCAGCGGCGGACCACCGAGGAAGATCGTGCCCTGGTTGCGGACGATCACTGCTTCGTCACTCATCGCGGGCACGTAGGCGCCGCCCGCGGTGCACGAACCGAGAACTGCGGCGATCTGGGGAATCCCCTTGGCACTCATGGTCGCCTGGTTGTAGAAGATCCGGCCGAAGTGTTCACGGTCCGGGAAGACCTCGTCCTGGCGCGGCAGGAAGGCGCCGCCGGAGTCGACGAGGTAGATGCATGGAAGGTTGTTCTGCAGCGCAACTTCCTGCGCGCGCAGGTGCTTCTTCACCGTCATCGGGTAGTACGTGCCGCCCTTGACCGTTGCGTCATTGGCAACGATGACGCACTCCCGGCCCGACACACGGCCGATACCGGTGATGACGCCGGCGCCGGGGCACTCGTCGTCGTACAGGCCGTTGGCCGCCAGCGGCGACAACTCGAGGAACGGGCTGCCCTGGTCGAGCAGCGAGTCGACGCGATCTCGCGGCAGCAGTTTCCCTCTGCTCACGTGGCGCTCGCGAGAGCGCTCGTTGCCACCCAGCGCTGCTTGCGCCAGTTTCTTCTTCAGTTCGTCCACCAGAACGGTGTGATCGGACCGGTAGCCCGATCCTTGCGTGATTCCACTGGGAGTCATCCCGCCGCCTTCGCCATGAGTTAATGCTCGATAACTGAAACTAGATTAACTATGATTAACTGAGTTGTCCAGAACACAAGCGAAGAAAGATCGAGAGAATGACCTCTGAGCAGGTAGCAGCTCCGACGCGACGCGATCAGATGAAGGCCGACCGTCGTCGTCAGCTCTTGGATGCCGCCGCACGGTTGATCGCCGAACGCGGATTCGTGAGTGTGCGACTCGAAGACCTCGGCGCGGCCGTCGGTATCAGCGGCCCGGCCGTGTACCGGCATTTCCCCAACAAGGATGCCGTCCTCGTGGAACTTCTCGTCGGCATCAGCACGCGCCTGCACGAAGGCGGTTCTGCGGCAGCGGAGGCAGCGGACTCACCGAGCGCCGCTCTCGACGCACTGGTGGAGTTCCACCTCGACTTCGCGCTCGGCGAGCCGGACCTGATCCGCATCCAGGACCGCGACCTCGAAAGCCTGCCGGCCGACGCGCGTCGACAGGTGCGCCAAACGCAGCGCAAGTACGTCGAGGTGTGGGTCGGAGTCCTCGAGCAACTCGATCCCCAGCTCGATCAGGCGGATGCCCGCATCAAAGCGCATGCCACTTTCGGACTGATCAACTCGACCCCTCACAGCGCCAACCCAGCTTCGCCGGCACGCGCACGTCGCGTCCTGCGGGATATGACGCTCGCCGCACTGCGCACCCACTGAAACCGGACACGGCACAATCGGTGGCAGACTGGTTACACCAGCTAACAGATGAGGGTGCCGAACGTGGAAGACAGCAGTGGGGTCAGCAGAGCCGATTTCGCCGAACTGCGGACCGAGTTCTCCCGCTTCATGATGTTGTACCAATTCGGAATCTCCGAACTGATGACCAAGGTGAACATTCTCAAGGACGAGTTCACTCACATCAATCAGTACAGCCCCATCGAACACGTGACGTCACGGGTCAAGTCGCCGGACAGCATCCTGCGTAAGGCTCAACGCCTGAACATCCCGCTCACGATCGACGACATCTCGAAGAACATCTTCGACATCGCCGGCGTGCGCATCACCTGCAGCTTCATTTCCGACACGTACCGGATCGCCGAGATGCTCACCAGCCAGACGGACCTTCGGGTGATCGAGCGCGAGGACTACATCGCCGATCCGAAACCCAACGGCTACAAGAGCTTGCACCTGATCGTCGAGGTCCCGGTTTTCATGAGTGACCGCGTCAGGCACGTACCGATCGAACTTCAGATCCGCACGATCGCGATGGATTTCTGGGCGAGCCTCGAGCACAAGATCTACTACAAGTACAACCGCGAGGTTCCCGTTGAACTCCTCGACGAACTCACCGAGGCAGCGGCCGCGGCACACCGCCTGGACGTCAAGATGGAACGGCTCAACGACGAGTTCGCGAAAATCAAAGCGCTACCGCATCCTGACGACGAAATCCTCGAGCAGGATCTGCCGGCGCAGTTCCTCGAGGCGCTGCATCTTCAGCGACGGGCACTCTGAATTCGGTCCCCTGCCCTGAGCGAACGCGCCTTGCGGCGCATCTGAGGCGACGAAAGTGCCGTTCGCTCACAACTGGGGTCGGACAACTAGGGCAAACAAAAAGAAGTGCGCCCTCCCGAACTTCGGGAGGGCGCACTTCGCGAATCGAGTTGGCTTGCTATTTCTTGCCCGTGACGGCGCTATAGCCGATCGAGAGCACGGCCGCCGCGGCGATGCTGATGATCCAGCGGATCCAGTCGATTCCACCCGTGTCGCCCTTGTCCGAGATCGCTCCCCAGACCCAGTACCCGATAAGCGCTCCGGCGATACCCAGCACGACGGTCACGATCATGCCGTACTGCTGCTTACCTGGCAGTACGAGACGAGCCAGGATTCCGATGACTGCGCCGAAAATGATGGTTCCGATAATTTGCCCCATGACAGCCCCTCTCACACGTCGTGCATGCACGCGGACGGAAGATCACCGCTCAGGGAAACAATAACCACAGTCACACACAACTGTCGCTTGTTGACCGAATTGTTGTCCGAGATGCAACCTCGACGCGTTACATCCACGACATTCGCGAGTTATTTTTTCGCAATCAAGCGGACCTACCGTTCCCATCCATGCCAACTTCCGTAGAACTGCCGAACAGCGAGCTCGCGCGACTCGCCAACAAGCCGCCCTGGTACCGATCACTGTTCGTGCAATTGATCGCCGCTATCGTCATCGGTGTTCTCATCGGCTGGTTGTGGCCGGAATTCGGCGCGAACCTCAAGCCCCTCGCCGACGGATTCATCAAGCTGATCAAAATGCTGATCGCGCCGATCATCTTCTGCACCGTTGTGATCGGGATCGCCCACGTCGGGGATCTGAAGGCCGTGGGGCGTATCGGCGTCAAAGCACTCATCTACTTCGAGGTCGTGACCACCTTCGCCCTGTTGTTCGGGCTGCTCATCGGAAATCTGATGAAGCCGGGTGCGGGATTCGACATCGATCCGGAGACGCTTGCGAACGGTGCGGACGCCGTGGCAGCCAAGACCGGAAGTGGCGAACTTCCCCACACCGTCGAATTCCTGCTCAATATCATTCCGGTGTCGATAGTTTCGGCCTTCGCCGAGAACGCACTCCTCCAAGTCCTCTTCTTCGCCGTACTGTTCGGGCTCGCATTGGCCAAGGCGGGTGAGAGTGGACCACCGATCGTGTTCGAACTCGTCGATCGTCTGAGCCATCTGTTCTTCACGATCATCGGCTGGATCATGAGACTGGCGCCGTTGGGCGCTTTGGGCGCGATGGCGTACATCGTCGGTCAGTACGGGATCGCTTCGCTCGGAAGTTACGGAAAGCTGATCGCCGCATGCTATCTCGCCGCCGTCCTGTTCATCCTCATCCTGGCCGCGATAGTCAGGTACTTCGCGGGCGTGAACCTGTGGAAATTCGTCAAGTACATCAAGGACGAACTCTTCCTCGCTTTGGGAACAGCGTCGACCGAAGTAGTTCTGCCCCGAATCATGGTCAAGCTCACCAACGCCGGATGCTCGCGCACTACAACAGGATTGGTGGTGCCTACCGGCTACTCGTTCAATCTCGACGGCGCGACGCTGTACCTGTCGATCTGCATGCTGTTTCTGGCGCAGGCACTCGGCGTGGACCTGACACTCGGTGAACAGATCACTGCCGTCCTGGTTCTGATGCTCACCTCAAAGGGAATGGCCGGCGTGCCGGGATCGTCATTCCTGGCACTGTCCGCCACCGTGGCCGCAATCGGTCACGGCGCAATTCCGGTTGCCGCAGTCGCACTCCTACTGGGCGCGGATCGAATCATGGACTCGATGCGGGTGTCGGTGAACCTGCTCGGGAACTGTGTCGCAACCTTCGTGGTCGCCAATTGGGAGGGGCAGCTCGACAAGGAGCGCATGCGCCGAGTGCTCGACGGAGAAGACGTTCCACCGCTCGAGGAAGTCGATCCGATCACGGGGAAAACCGTTCCGGCACCCGAAACCGAAGGCATCCTGACCCGATAGGTAGGGCCGGCTACCGATTGCACATCGGAAATCGGTGCTGAAGAGTCGCGGGGGGCAGACTTCACTGGAAAATCCAGACCGACAGCTACAAAAGCAAATATTTGCAGATGGCGACAACCCGGCCGACGAGGGACCGTTGAATCTACAAATACGACACTTGCGCTGCACCGACTCCACTTCACTGAAAAAGCAACTTGCGACATCCAGATATTGCCCGGCGGTTGCCGCAGTGGCGATTCACAATTCAGCGAACGGGCAGCATTATATTTGCCGGAATTAGAAGGACTAAAGTCCGGTGTTCGACCGACGAATAGACTCGAGTGGGTAAAAATCAATCAGTTCCGAAAGGCTTATTCTGCATGCATTTATGCCATGCCAGCTGCACTTATGCTGATAGTTTCCCGCAATAAGCTGTTGCAGGATTGATCATATGGCCCTCGGTTCAAATTGTCCGAATGGTCACCTATTGCTATCGTAACCTTTGCGAAGGACTGGACCCGATTGCCCAGCAAAGGAATACAGTGACCGCATCCATGCAGGATATTGAACACTTGTCCACTAATCGACTTTCGGTGGTTGTTCCGGTATTCAACGAAGAGAACGCGGTTTCCGGCTGCATCGAGCGTCTACTGACCCAGTCGGAAATCGATGAGATTCTGATTGTCGACAACAACTCGACGGACGGTACTGCATCGATCATCCAGGAGTTCGCCGAGAAGTACGACAAAGTCAGATATGTCTTCGAGGCCCGCCAAGGCGTCGTACACGCCCGGAACGCGGGCTTCGACGCCTCGACCGGCAACATCATCGGTCGTATCGACGCGGACACACGGGTACAACCGGGATGGGCTGATGCGGTCAAGAGTTTCTTCCAACGCAGCACCGCTCATTCAGCGGTTGCCGGACTCACCTACCTCTTCGAATCGCCGTTTGCTCGAATCCACCGCTACGCACTGGACAGGCAGGTGAAACAGGGGAAGTTCGATTGCGAACGTCAAGTACTCGCTGTCGCCGGAGCGAACATGGCGATCAGAAAGAGCGCATGGCTGTCCGTCCGCGAGCAAGTCAGTGACCGGCCGGACATCCACGAGGATATCGACCTTTCACTGTGCCTTCGGGAGGAAGGGATGACGATCGGTCAGATCGCCGACATGCGAGCAGAAACGTCCGGTCGACGCGGTGAAACCCCTCCGTTGGAGTACCTGAAGTACAACCAAGCATCCGAATCGGTTCTGCACCTTCACAACATCATGAATTGGCGCCTCAAACTGACCATCTGGGGCGACTCGATGCTCCACGCGCTCGTGTGGCCCGTCTACCGCATCTACAACTTCGAGCAGGAGCGCCTGGAGTTCAGGCGCTTGTTCGGCATGTCGAAAGGTCGAATCATGCCAGTTCACCAGTAACCCATCGAATTTCGCTAATCACCGAAGGTTCGCAGCCACCGAATTTCACGACAGTTTCAACGCCGTGATGCGGTCTTCACTGGAACGCAATAGCACCTTCTCCCCCGCCCACAGCTCGCGCGGCATCATCCAAGGCGTGAACTCGTCGTCCCCGTCCCGGTCCACCCGAATCTCCCAACTACGTTGGCCGGTCCTGACATTCGTTCCGTAGACGTTTCCCTCGTCGATAACGACATCGCCGTGCCAGACAACCTCCCCGGCGCGCTCGGCGTTCGATCGCCACAGGACCTCACCGGTGAGCAGGTCCACGAACTGGACCTCGGGCTCGGAACCAGAACGGGTCACGGCAACCACGTTGCCGATCACCGCCAACGACTGTGCGGTGTCGAAGACTTCACTGTTGGACCACAACTTCTCACCCGAAGTCCGGTCGAAACCGCTGTGTCCCAGAATGATCGGAGTCGATCCTCCTGCGGGATTATCTCGGCTGTATCGCCCGCCGTAGTACGAGGACTCCGAGGGCAGTTCGTCTGTCCTGGCGAACTCGCGCCCGTTCTGATCGAGCGCGTACTCACTTGTCGGACGGCCATTGCCTTCGCAACCGCCATCCGACACCAATGTCACGCCGTCCGACGATGTGTGCGCGGTCGAGCAGGTGGAGTAACCGTGCACCCAGCGCTGTTCGCCCGTCTTCAGATCGAATCCCAGAGACTCGTCGAGAGTGATCACGCCCAGATCGCCGTGCACCGACATCACCGGATCGACGTATCCGGCTTCCCACGATCCACCGACGTCGAACGCTTTGGACCAGTTCGCTTCCGGATCGTCGACGGTTCCGCTGTGCACGCGAACGTCGTTGCTCTCGATATCACCCTCGAGCGCGAGGACCGTGTCACCCGAGACAACCGCGATGATCGGTGCCCACGGCGTCTTGATGTCTCGACGCTCTCCTGTCTCGATATCGAAATGTGAGTACGAACCACCGGATACGTACGGCCCGGAGAAACACAGCACCGAACTGCCGAGCAGAGTCTCGGAGCAACCACCGACGTCGACCGCCGACGTGCGCCAACGGACAGTGCCGTCGTCGGCATCGAGTGCGACCAATTCCGCGTCGTCCAACGAATATGCCTGGCGGTCCGGCATACCGATCATCGTGACCACGAGTGATCCGGCGTCAATGAATCCGCCCATGTCCATGTTGAATTCGGTTCCAACAAGTGGGCTCCGGAAGATCGCGAACTCGCGCCCGAGAATCTCGGAGGCCTCGACGCTCCATAGCGGCGACGAGATCGCTGTCGGTTCGGAACTCGTCGACGTGACCACCGTGGCGATGGCGGCAGTGACGGTGACTACGGCTGCGGCGGCCGCGATCCGAAGTCGCGATTTCGGGGAGAATCTGGTGGTCATCGAATCTCCAAGCCTTCGGTCGTCGCGAGAAACTCCAACTGCGCGAACGTCATCGGATCGTTCGGGATCGCAGCCGACGACGAAACCGAGACTTGGGTCCCATTCGGGCGGGTGACGACCACCGACCTGCTCGTTTCCTGCGTCGATTCTGCTTTCGAGCCGTCATTTGTCATGGGCACGGTCGCGTAGTTCCGTTCGTCTCGCTCGATCACGGATCCATCCGGTCGCGTCACGACCTCCAAGGGGTGCCCGTCGTAGGAAGGGTCGTATTTGTTGGGCTCCGTAGGGAGTGGTTGTCCGCCGGTAATTGTCATGTTGAGCGTCGACTCGCTGTCTCCCGTCCGGGTGAGAAGTCTCTGACATGCAGTGGACTTGTCATTCTCCGCCACCGTCAGAGTGCCCGGTCCGGCATCAAGAATCGGAAAACCCGGAGGTACAGCGCGCCATCTGACTTCGAGTACGGCGTTGAGACGTTCGATCGTCGCGCGATCGAGTTCGGCCACGTCGCCAGAGTCTCGAGGGATCCCGTGGCACCCGGGCGAAAGCGGTGCCGTACCCGGGGGAACTGGAGTAGTGATTCGCAGCTGTGGCATTTCGACAAGGGTTACAAGGTCGTCGAGAGTCAGTGGCACCACGCCGGAACTCTCGGCGTTCCGACCTCCGTCGTTGTTAGTGTCGTTGACATACGCCTGAATACGGGTCCCGTCGACTCCGTACAACATCGCCGACCGACCAAGGGTGCGTACACCATTGGTTTCGCTCCACGTATCCTGCAGATCCACTACCGACTGGTCAGCCAGCACCCGACGTTCGACGAGCGACCCCGCAACACACGATGGGATCGGATCAGAACTCGAGTGCAGCATCAGGCTGAGCGCGCCGATC
>NZ_BAAILK010000024.1:94714-225851 GCF_054589475.1 Rhodococcus sp. no. 34 | reverse complement strand
TCCCGTCCCGAATCAGCGTCCCGGACGCAGTGGTGGACGCCAACTCCTCGAGCGAGAAACCCTCGGGCAGCCCATCTGTGTTCGAAGGTGCAGAGATCGGCCCGAACTGCAGCGAATTACCCGGGCTGGCGAACTTCAGCTCGACATCTTTCGGGAGCGCCTGCTTGACCGCTTCCGACATCGCGGCGGCCTTGGCACTCGAGAACCACGGAAAGCGTGGATCGTCGTACGTATCAGATCCGTCGAGAATATAGG
This sequence comes from Rhodococcus sp. no. 34, assembly GCF_054589475.1. Classification (NCBI taxonomy): domain Bacteria; kingdom Bacillati; phylum Actinomycetota; class Actinomycetes; order Mycobacteriales; family Nocardiaceae; genus Rhodococcus; species Rhodococcus sp. no. 34. The sequence goes on along the minus strand of NZ_BAAILK010000024.1, from coordinate 225,596 downwards.
AGAAGAACGAATCCTCCTCCGGCGCTTCGACCTTCTCACAACCCGGAATCGTGGTCGGGTACACCGCGCTCGGCGTGACGTACGAGAATTCAGGCACGTCTTCCGCCGGAATCTCGTCCGGTGTGGATGTCATGGTGATCGAAGATGACGCAGCTACCGAGATGTCATCGGACGGCGAACTGCTCCACCGATCCACCAGCCCGGCAACCACTGTCCCACCGGCGATCAGGGAGACGACCGTCAGCGCGAAGGTCCACTTCTCCGCCCGCTTCGAATCGGTTTGCTCCTTCGACACGTACCCTCGCAGTCACCGTCACGGCTCGCCCCCGATGCGCGTCGCCTCTGGAATTCCTGTCGCGATCACAGCAATTTCTGTTACCAACCGGATGGTTTCCTATCGCGCGGGCTCCGTATGAACACAGAAGAACGGGGTGCCAGTTGCTGTGCAACCGGCACCCCGTTCTGACTGCCTGAGTGCTTACACCCTCACAGGCACCTGATTCGGGTCTGGATCGGAATCCGGATCCTGCTCGATCGGAATCCGTCGAATCGCTTCACCCTCGATGTCGACGTTCGGCAGGATCTTGTCGAGCCACGCCGGCAACTTCCACGCTGAATCACCGAGAATCGACATGACCGCAGGTATCACGATCATGCGGATGATGAAGGCGTCGAAGAAGACTGCCGCCGCGAGGCCGAAGCCCATCATCTTGCTTGTCGTCTCCGAGGACAGCATGAATGCGCCGAACACGGAGATCATGATGATGGCCGCCGACGCGACCACGCGAGCACCATGGGTGTAGCCGGAGATGATGGCGTCCTTGGCCGACAATCCGTGCACGTATTCCTCGCGCATTCGCGTCACGAGGAACACTTGATAGTCCATCGCCAACCCGAAGACCACACCGATCATGAAGATCGGCAGGAACGAGATGATGGGTTGTGTGTGCTCGATCAGCCCGAAGTCGCCCTCCTGGAAGATGGCCACCGTGGCGCCGAAGGTCGCACAGACGGAAAACAGGAATCCGAGAGTTGCGGTCAGCGGCACCAGGATCGAGCGGAAGACGACCATCATGATGATGAACGCCAGCCCCACAACCACGATGAGATACGGGATGAGCGCGGAACTGAGCTTCGACGACATGTCGGCAACGATCGCGGTTTGCCCCGCTACACCGAGTTCTGCGCCTTCCGATTTCACCGTCGATCCGTAATCCCGGATCTGATTCATCAGCTCGTGGGTTTCGGGGCCGCTCGGTGACATCTGCGGGGTGACCGCGATCAGCGCAGAGTTGGCGCCCGCCATCGGGTTTGCTGCGTCCGGTCCGTTTCCGACCCACATCAACTGATCCGGAGTTGCGACGTTGTCGAGGCCCTTGATGTGCGCGACAGTGCCTTCGGCAATCGCGGTGATGTCGGTGCCGTCAGGCGCGTCGAGCACGACGAACAATTCGCCATTGACGCCTTCACCGAACCCACGTTGCAGCAGGGCAAGTGCCGGCCGCTCTTCGTCCTGAGTGAACGAGAGTCCGAGTTCGAGCTTCGTCATCGGAATAGCCGCGATCACCAGAAGCACCAGCGCAGCACCCGCGATCGGCCACGGGTACTTGGTGACTATCTTGGCCCAGCGATGTCCGTTGGATTCCATCGTCTCGGGCTCGTCACCGTGGCGCAGCCCGGGGATACGAGGCGAGAACGCGAATCGGCCGAAGATACCCAGAACCGCTGGGATCAATGTGATTGCGCCGAGCACAGCGATGATCACGGCAACCGCTGCCGAGATTCCCATCTGCGTGATCATCGGAACCCCGACCACCGCCAGGGCCGCCAGCGCAACCACCACTGTCAGGCCTGCGAATACGACAGACGAACCGGCAGTACCTACTGCGCGTCCGGCGGCGGCTTCCCTGGTTCCGCCCAGGTTGAGCTCACTGCGGTAGCGCGACACGATGAACAACGCGTAGTCGATCGAGACTGCGATGCCGATCATCGTGACGATTCCCGTGACGCCTTCGTTGATGTCGAAGAAGCCCGAGCCGAGGGTGACAGTCAGAGTGGCCAGCGCAATTCCCAGAATTGCAGTGAACAACGGGATGAACGCCGCGATGAGTGCACCGAACGCCACGATCATCACGATGAACGCCACCGCGAAGCCGAGCATCTCCGACAGACCGCCCGCGGCCTGCACCTGCATCATCGAGCCGGTTCCTTCGACTTGCAAGCCGCCGGTGCGGAACTTTGCCATCAAGTCGAGGAACGCGGTCTTGTTGGCCTGCGTCTGATCCTCGATGCGAATCGACTGATTGAGCTGGATCAGCCCGACCTTGCCGTTGTCGCCGAGAACGGCCGACGCCACCGCTGGATTGGCCTCCGCGAGAGTGACCGGATTGACGATCTTCTCGGGATCGACGATGTCCGGCAACGTCTTCGCCTGCGCGATCAACTGATCGATCTGATCGCTGTGCGCGGCAAGCCCGTCGTCTGCCGCGATGAGAATACTGGTCGACGCCTGAGTTTGCTGCTCCGCTGCAGCTGCAAAGTTCTCGTTCATCAACTCGGTCGCACGCTGTGAATCGGTGCCCGGAAGGTTGAATTCTTTGGAGAACGTCGGATTTGTGGCGCTGATAGCGCCCCCCACCACCGCGATCACGATAATCCACGCGGCCACCACAAGATACTTGTGGCGGAAAGCGAACTTCCCCAACCTGTAAAGATACGTAGCCAACGTAGGCCTCTCTCGCCGTGGACTGGTCTGTCCGAAGAACACGGAGTCTTTCGGTGCCAAGGTCATACGGTACGGACCGACCGGCTCGTTGGCACCTGGTATATCTGCGAAAACGGCATATCCGGCGCGCTCTCCGTCTCCTTTTCAGACCGCTCGGTACCGTGGACACGACACGGGCAGGCGCCTCACCAGAGCAGACGTCGCGTAGTACGAAAGGCAATCCCATGAATCACGGCCAGGCCGTCGATCGCGATCTCCTCCTTGCCGGCCAACAGCGACTCGACGCGCTGGGCCCACGATTGACGGGCTCTCCTGCACACCACGAGGTGGTGGAAGAAGTCGCGAACGAACTGACCGAACTGGGCCTCGACGTCCGGCGTGATTCACACACTTTCGAACGCTGGGATCTGCCGGCGACACCTGACGGACTTCGCATCGAATTGCCGACGGGACCGATCAGAGTTTCGTCCGCATTCCCCTACTCCGGATTGACCGGGCCACAGGGAATCTCCGCTCCCCTGGTCTACGTCAGCGCGCGACGCCCCAAGTGGTCGGCGGCCAAGGGCGCGATCGCAGTGATCGAGGTCCCGCACATCGATCTCCCCCGCAAGCTACTGGTCAGCGAGTGGGGCCCGATCGCCACCGACGAGACACTTCGAAATCCGGTTCTCTCCGCAACACTTCTGGGCCCGAAGCTCGACAAGGCCCGCAAGGCCGGTGTCCTCGGCGTGATCGCGGTGTGGCGTGACATCGCTCCGGACAACGCACTGGGACAATATCTTCCGTTCACGCAGCCATATCACGACATCCCCGCCGTCTGGGTGGCCGGCGACGAGGGCGCGAAGGTTGTCGCTGCAGCTCGCTCCGGTCAGCTGGCGACTCTGGTACTGGATGCGACTCTGCATCCGGACACCCGGACCGACACGGTGTGGGCGGTGTCCCCCGGAACCTCACCCGAAGAGACGATTCTGCTCATCACTCACAGCGACGGAACCAACGGTGTCGAGGAGAACGGCCATCTGGGAATGTTGGCGTTGGCGCGGCACGCCGTGGCGCAGCCGCATCGACGGTCGTACGTTTTTGTCCTGACGACTGGCCACCTTCGTATTCCAGCGGTGTCCAAGCACGGACAGGCAACGTCCACCTGGCTCGAAGCGCACCCCGAGATGTGGAAGGGCGAAGCCGGTCAGGCGCGCGCCGTAGCGGGGATCGCCATCGAGCACCTCGGCGCACTGGGTGATACCGAGGACAACTCGACCGGCGGCTATGCCTTGGAGACCACTCCGGAACCGGAACTGCTCTACGCGACGAGTCGGGAAGTGCACGACATCGTTGCACCGCTGTGGCGCGACATTGGAGCGGGCGATCGCCGAATCGTGGCGCCAGGACCGGTCATTCATTTCGGTGAGGGCGAACCACTGTTCGAGCGGAAGATCCCGGCGGTCGCCTTGGTGACGGCGCCGCAGTACCTGCTCGCTCTGCGCGAAGCCGACGCCGTCACGCACGTCGACCTGGACGCGATGATCAAGCAGATCGAAAGCTTTCGGGATCTGCTCGACGCCTTCGACGCAACCGACACCGCGGCTTTCGGTCCGGTGGTCTCGCGCTCGGTGTTCGCGAAGTTCTCGGCGCTACTTCAGTTGATGCAGATTTTGTCGAAAGCCAAGAAATAGTGCTGTGCGCCTTTATTAACCGCGGGCGGTTAACAAAGGCGCACAGCACTTGGGGTTACTTGTCGTGAATGATCACGCCACGGATGTTCTTGCCGTCACGTAGATCCTGGTAGCCCTTGTTGACGTCTTCGAGGCTGTAGGTGTTGGTGATCAGTTCGTCGAGCTTGAGCTGACCGGCATCGTAGAGACGCAGCAGTCGCACGATGTCGTACTGCGGATTCATGGACCCGAACAACGTGCCCTTGATCGTCTTCTGATTCAGCGTCAGGTCGGTACCCGACACGTGAACGGTCAGCTTGGCGGGGTCGGCGAGTCCCGTGATCACCACGGTGCCACCCTTGCCGATCACTGCCGTCGCTGCACTGACCACGTCCTCGTCGACGGTGCCGACAAGGATGAGCGCAGCGTCGGCACCCTGTCCCCACGTCAGCTCGTTGACCTTGGCAGCAGCGCTCTCGGCGTCTGCAAAGGCATGGGTTGCACCGAACTTCAGTGCGGTCTCACGCTTGAGAGCAACCGGATCGACCACAACGACGTACTTGCAGCCGGCCGAAACGGCGCCCTGGACGGCGTTGATGCCGAGACCACCGATGCCGTAGATCACAGCGGTGTCACCGGCCCGAAGGTTACCGGCATTTACTGCCGTTCCCCAACCCGAAGGCACGCCGCAGCCGACGACCACCGCTGTCTCCAAGGGAAGCCAGTCGTCGATCTTGACTACCGAGTGCTGAGAAATGGTGGCGCGCTCGGAGAACGTTCCCAACATGCACATTCCGCCGAAATCCATTCCGTTGCCGTGGAAACGGAAGGAACCGTCGGGCATCGAGCCTTCGAGGATGGTGGCACCCATGTCGCAGAGGTTCTGGCGACCGGTCGAGCAGTAGCGACAGGTGCCGCAGTTGGGGATGAAGCTACACACGACATGGTCGCCCGGCTTGACCTTCGTGACGCCTGGGCCGACCTCTTCGATGATGCCCGAGCCTTCGTGTCCGCCGACGATCGGGTAACGCGGCGGGAGATCACCGTCGGTCAGGTGCAGATCCGAATGGCACAGTCCGGCAGCGGTGTACTTGATCAGTACCTCACCCACACCCGGGCCGTCGAGGTCGAGTTCCATGATCTCGAAAGGCTTTCCGGGCTCGAGCAGTACAGCAGCTTTGGTCTTCACTGGTGATCTCCTTGATTGTCGGACGAGAGAATGAGCGATGGGGTCGGTCAGAGAGCGATGTTGACGGCCTTGGTCTGGGTGTAGAGATCGATAGCCGAAGCGCCGAGCTCGCGGCCCCAGCCGGACTGCTTGTATCCACCGAAGGGCATTGCAGTGTCGAAGCCGTTGTACTGGTTGATCCACACCGAACCGGCCTTCAAGCGCTTCGCCGTGCGGTGAGCCTTGGAAATGTCCCGGGTCCAGATGCCGGCGGCCAAGCCGTAGATGGAATCGTTTGCGGCAGTGATCGGTCCGTCGTCCGCGTTGAACGGCAGCGCCGCCACGACGGGTCCGAAGATCTCCTCCTGAACGATGGAGAATTCGGGCTTGACGTCAACGAAGACGGTCGGCTCGACGAAGTAGCCCTGATCGCCCCAGCGGTTGCCGCCCGTCAGTGCACGTGCGCCGTCGGCGATTCCCTCACGCAGGTAGCCGGTCACCTTGTCGAACTGCTCCTGCGAGACCAGCGGTCCGAGCTGGGTGGTGGGATCGAGGCCGGGTCCGATCTTGACCTGGCTCGCTGCGTGCGCGACGGCCTCGGTGAACTTCTCGAAGATGGTGTCCTCGACGTACAGCCGAGTACCCGCAACGCAGCACTGTCCGTGGTTGAACAGCCACGCGTTGAGCGAACCCTCCACCGCGGAATCGAAATCGGCGTCGGCGAACACGATATTGGGGCTCTTGCCACCGAGCTCGAGCGTAACCTTCTTCAGATTGCCCTTGGCGGCGTCGACGATCTTCTTACCCACCTCGGTGGAACCGGTGAACGCGACCTTGTCCACGTCGTCGTGGCCGGACAGTGCAGCACCTGCATCGCCGAAGCCGGGAACGATGTTGACGACACCGGGCGGGAAGCCGGCTTCTTCGAAGACCTCCGCGAGAAGCAGTGCGGTGAGCGGGGTCTGCTCGGCAGGCTTGAGGATCACCGTGTTTCCGGCTGCGAGAGCGGGGGCGAGCTTCCACGACGACATCAGCAGCGGGAAGTTCCACGGCACGATCAGTCCGCAGACGCCGATCGCCTCACGCAGGGTGTAGGCGTGGAACTCGCCGCCCGGAGAGAAGGGCATCGACACGTTGACGGTGCTGCCTTCGATCTTGGTGGCCCAACCCGCGTAGTAGCGGAAAACGTCTGCGGCCCAAGCTACGTCGACGGCGGTGGCGATGGCAACGGACTTGCCGTTGTCGAGAGCTTCGAGCTGACCGAATTCCTCGGCACGAGCACTGAGAATGTCGCCGACGCGCCAGATCATCCGCTCGCGCTCGTTTGCCTTCATACGTGACCAGGGGCCGTCCTCGAAAGCCGTTCGAGCGGCACGTACCGCGCGGTCGATGTCTTCGGCCTGACCGTGTGCCACGTCTGCGAGCTTCTGTCCGTCAGCCGGGTTGTACGTCGCGAAGGTCTGACCCGAAGCGGCGTCGACGAATTCGCCGCCGATGTAGAGCTTCTTCGGTCCGTTCAGGAAACCCTGTACCGCGGAACTGATGGTGTGTTCGGCTACTGCCGTCATCGGAAACTCCCCTGAAGTAGTGAGGTGCGAATGTGATGCACGCCATACTTCCGCGCTTCCAGGGGTGCTAACTGTCCGAACTTTGTACAACTGAAGTCGGACAGCAAACTACACAGTGATGTCGAGCGCCCGCATCCGTGTGTAGAGAGTGCTTCGGCTGATTCCGAGTTGCGCCGACGCGTGAACCTTGTTGCCGCCGCAGTCTTTCAACGCTCCGATGATCGCCTGGCGCTCGGCTTTCTCCCGCCCTGCCAACCGAGACACCTTGGTCGTGGTGCGATAGTCCTCGGGCAGATCAGCGACGTCGATGCGATTGCTCGAGCGTTCATCCGAGGCGCGATTCAACACGACGCGCAATTCGGCCAGGTTGCCCGGCCAGTTGGCCGCCGCGAGTGCTTCGGCAGCGCTGGCGGTCAACCTCAGTTCTGGCGAGATCCCCTCCAACATGGCTTGTGCCAACTCGGCGATCTCAGCCTGTCGCTCGCGCAGTGGGGTGATGACAACCCTGGAGGCGCATCGTGAGAGCAGCGCGGCGATGGTCGGCGGAAGATCAACTGCCGCTCCGCTGGTCAGTACGATTTTCGGCCCCTCGGCGCTGGCGTCGATCAGGTCTGCGACCAGCGGCAACACCGAGTCAGGAAGGAGTTGTACCTGTTCGATCACGACCACGCCCGAACGCTTACGGGCTGCTCGCACGAGATCGGTGACCCACTGCTCACGGCCGTCGAACGCGATTCGCGTGGCATCGAGCCAACTCGCATCGACACTGCCGACTACGTCCGATGCTGCCGAGGTTCGGCCGGATCCCGCTTCACCCGAGATCGCCACGGCGGCAGAGGTTGCCCGCGCCCGCATCAGGTCGCGCCGCAGTCGTTCGCCCGGAGACGGTGCCCGCTCGTGCGTTCTGCGGATCGGTGCCCGTTCCCGTTGGAGTGGTTCGACCAGGAAGAGCGCACCACCGTCAGCCCCGGAAATCCGGTCGGCTTGAACTCGCGCCAGCGCGCCGGACGCCAATTCGACTGTCACCAATCGTGATTGGTCCGGATTCAGGTCGGCAATCAAGGAACGGAGCGATACATGGTCTGCGGTGTCGAGCAGATCCAAAGCGGTTCGGTTGCTCAGCAGGATGTCGTCGCCGATGGCCGCGACGGCAATGTGGCGCTGATGTGAAACTCGCTGGAATGCGTCGACCAGCCGCTGCTCCGATGCTTTCGAGCCTTCGAGCAGCCGTTTCTCGATGTCCGCTGCAGCACGCGCAAGGAAGGGCGCGAACAGTGGGTTGGCCTGCGAGACAACGCCGGTCATGTCGAGAATGCCTTCGACACGACGTGTGACGGGATGCAGGATCGGCTGTCCGTAGCAGCTCAAACCCTTGAGGCTGTCGAGGAAATGCTCGTCACCGTGGATCACCACGCTTCGTCCGACCTCGAGGGGCGTACCGAGCGCGTTGGTGCCGGCGTGCTCTTCACCGAAGCGTGAACCGTTGACGACACCCAACCGCTCGATCGTTCGCTCGACGCGACTGTCGGAGTACACCGAAGCGACCACGCGGCATTCGCGATCAGCAAGCAGCACGCAGAAACCGGTGCCCGCGATCTGTTGCGAAACTTCGTCGAGCACGGGTGCGGCGGCCCGGAGCAGACGAGACTCACCGTCCTGCTCCTCGGTGTCCACGGCGATGGCCGACGACGGGTCGAGGCCACTGAGTCGAGAACGCTTCCAGGAGAGCGCGATCTCGGGGCGTACCGGCTCACGCTCCCCTGGGTTCGCGGACATACTCTCAGGCCTGACCGATCAATTCGATCGCCTGTTCTCGCATCGCGATCTTGCGGACCTTGCCCGTGACTGTCATCGGGAACTCGTCGACGACATGGACGTACCGCGGAATCTTGTAGTGCGCGAGCTTGCCGGTGCAGAACGCGCGGACCGAATCGGCGTCGAGATCGTCTGCACCTTCGCGCATCTGGACCCACACCATCAATTCCTCGCCGTACTTTGCGTCGGGTACGCCGATGACCTGCGCATCGAGAATGTCGGGGTGGGTGTAGAGGAACTCCTCGATCTCACGCGGATAGACGTTCTCGCCACCGCGGATGACCATGTCCTTGATGCGTCCCGTGATGGCGACGTATCCGGCCTCGTCCATGACTCCGATGTCTCCGGTGTGCATCCACCGGGCAGCGTCGATCGCCTCGGCGGTCTTCTCCGGGTTCTCCCAGTATCCGAGCATGACCGAGTAACCACGCGTGCACAGTTCACCCGGCTCGCCACGGGGCACCGTCAATCCGGTTGCCGGATCGACGATCTTGATCTCGAGATGCGGCCCTACCCGTCCGACCGTTTCGGTGCGCTGCTCGATCGAATCGTCCGAGCGGGTCTGCAACGACACCGGCGAGGTCTCCGTCATGCCGTAGCAGATGGACACCTCCGACATGCCCATGCGATCGATGACCTGCTTCATCACCTCGACCGGGCAGGGCGAGCCCGCCATGATGCCGGTGCGAAGGGACGACAGATCGAAGCTGTCGAAGTCCGGCAACGCCAACTCCGCGATGAACATCGTCGGAACGCCGTAGAGGGACGTGCACTTTTCGGCCTGAACGGCTTCGAGCGAAGCACGCGGATCGAAAGCCGGACCCGGAATGACCATGGCAGCACCGTGACTGGTGCACGCAAGGTTGCCCATTACCATGCCGAAACAGTGGTAGAACGGCACCGGGATGCACACCCGATCGACCTCGCTGTAGTGGCACAACTCGCCGACGAAATAGCCGTTGTTGAGGATGTTGTGGTGACTGAGCGTCGCGCCCTTCGGGAAACCGGTAGTACCCGAGGTGTATTGGATGTTGATCGCGTCGTCGGCCGACAACGCGGCCTGGGCTGCGGCGAGCGGAGCCGGATCGCTTGCCTGCGCCGCCAAGCCGTCTGCAAGCACCGCGTCCCACTCGGGTGAACCGAGCAGGAGCACCGACGTCAGATCCGGGCACTGCGGCCGCACCGTCTCGATCATCGACGCGTAGTCCGAGGTCTTGAAGCTGGCCGCAGACACCAGCGTCGAGATCCCGGCCTGCTCGAGCACGTACTGCAACTCGTGCGAGCGGTACGCCGGATTGATGTTGACCAGGATCGCGCCGATCTTTGCCGTCGCGTATTGCGTGAACGTCCATTCCGGACAGTTGGGAGCCCAGATCCCTACCCGATCACCCTTCCCCACACCACGGGAAAGTAGTCCGGCAGCGAGCCCGTTCACCTGCTCGGCGAACTCCCGGTACGTCCATCGTCGACCGCTGGCGTGGTCGATCAACGCATCGCGGTCGCCGTGTGCGGCAACCGTGCGATCGAGGTTGTCTCCGATGGTGTCGCCCAGCATCGGACCGTCCCATACTCCGGACGTATAGCTGGGCAGCGGCGTACTCATGTGTTCTGTCCTCTCCGGTTACCTGTTCAGGCACCTATGAGAGGGGCCGCCGCAGCGGACCCTCTCATCTACGAATTTACTCGATTCGGTGTGATGCACGACATACTTCCCGGTGCGGGGTGGCCGTAACTGTTCAGAGTCCGGACACCCCACCCGCCTGCTGTGCGCCTTTATTAACCGCCGGCGGTTAATAAAGGCGCACAGTGGTTACAGCGCGTGATCCTTGGTCTCGACGAGTGCCCAGGTGCAGATCAGGCTCAACACACCCAGGATCGCCAGCATGACTCCGATGGCCATGCTCCCGTAGGCCGAGGCCAGCGGTGCGGCGATCAGCGGCGGCACTGCCCCACCGAGCACTCCGGCGAGGTTGTAGCCGAGGCCGGCACCGGTGTAGCGGTAGCGGGTCTGGAACATTTCCGGAAGCAGCGCACCGCAGGGGCCGTAGGCGATTCCGAAGATCATGAGCGTGCCGAACATTCCGATGATGAACGCGATCGGCGATCCCGTGTCGAGGAGCGGGAACAGCACCAGCGCCCAGACGACGGCCAGACCACACGAGATCATGATGACCTTGCGGCGCCCGATGCGGTCCGAGTACAGAGCGGAAACGACGATCGCCGCACCGAAGACAACCGCGGAAGCGATACCGACAGACAGGACGAACGGACGGGAGAAGCCGAGGGTCTTTGTTCCGTAGCTCGTCAGGAAAGCCGTGCCCATGTAGAAGAACGCGAACAGGCAAGCCAGGGCGCCTGCCGAGAGCAGGATCTCCTTGGTCTGGAACCGCCAAGCATCCAGGAACGGAAGGGTGCGCGGTGCTTCGTTCTTCTGCTCCGCGACGCGCTCTGCCTGCTCCGCCTTGAAGACGGGAGTCTCCTCGATAGCGAGTCGCATGTAGAGGCCGATGCCGACCAACACGATGGAGAACAGGAACGGGATACGCCAGCCGTAATCGAGGAAAGCCTGGTTGGTGTCGCCGAGAACTGCGCCGGTGATGAGGAAGGTACTGCTCGAGAGAACGAAGGCGATTGCAGGGCCGAGCTGCGGGAACATCGCATACAGACCACGTTTGCCCGGTGGAGCGTATTCCGCGGTGAGCAAGGTTGCGCCTGCCCACTCACCACCGACCGCGAAACCTTGGCCGAATCGCAAGAGCACCAAGATGATCGGGGCCGCGACACCGATGGTTGCAGCACCCGGCAGCAAGCCGATCAGGAGCGTCGAGATACCCATGAGCAGGAGCGTCGAGATCAGCGTCTTCTTGCGACCGATGCGATCACCGAAGTGTCCGAACAACATTGCGCCGACGGGCCGGGCGATGAATGCGACTGCGAAAGTCGCAAACGATGCGACAGTTCCCGCAGTGGCACCGAGCGCGGGGAAGAACACCGTCGGAAAGACAAGTGCCGCAGCGGTTCCGTAGATGAAGAAGTCGTAGAACTCGATAGTCGTGCCGATACAACTCGCGATTGCGACGCGCCGCACACTGGTGGTGTTCTGCGGGGGCTGCGTCGCACCTGCGGCACTCGCACCCCCGGCGCCGGCGGCACTGGTGCCGCCTGTGGGAGAGACTGTGGTCACTCGATTCCTCCGTGGTCCCGTGGTGTCGCCCTGTGGGCATCACCGTCGATAGGAGGAAAGGTAGTGATGTGGCTCACCCCCGCACTACCCCCGAAAGGGGGTAGGAGTGATCTCAGTCACCACTTGTATGCAATGGTAACGAGTTTCACGACCCTCGACATGCCGCAGGCCGTCCGATTCGTTCACACGAATCGGACGGCCCTCGAGAAACTGCGTCACGGTGCAACGCTACGGATCAAGCCTTACCGGCAGCCCCGAAAAGCTCCTGACGGATCTCGCCCCACACCGTGGCGTAGGAGTCGATGATCGGTTCCGAAATCCACTTAGACTCCCCCGCTTGCACTTTCGCGAGAGCATCCGAGAAGAGATCCTGATAGCGAGACAACCGCGGAACGAATGCCGACAGATCATCGAACAGGTTTGCAGCCCGGCGATCCAGCTCTGCAAGGGAATCCGCATCTGCGTCGTCGATGAGCGCGGCGAACTCCTCGTCCAAGGGAAGGAACGCCTCGTACACCTCACCGATGGAGTCCTCGTCGATCGAGACGCGCTCGGCGTCCAACTGATCTTCGAGTTCTGCCAAACCTTTCTCGGTCAGGCTGATGGCGTTTTCCGCTTCGACCGCTTTGCCCTGCGCGACAAGTGCGTCGTACGCAGCTTGACCGGAAGCCGCGCTGACGCCCAGGTGCTCGGCCAGGACGACCGCTCCGACCCGCTCCTTGAGACGTACTGCTTGGAGCAGTGCCAACTCGTCCACATTGCCAGCGAAGGCCATCGATTTCTCCTACTCACGTGCCGCCTCTGCGGCTCCAGCATCACAGCGGACACCCGTGGGTTTCCGCAGCCCGGCAAGGGGCTCGACAGAATCAGATCACACCCCGATCGATCGTTGTGAAGTCACCGCGACAAGTCGACCGTCACGCGACGGTATCGGCCTGATCGGGGATCACGCTGCCGTCTGCGCGAGTCACGGCACCTTTTGCCCCGGCCGCGTCGGTGTATGCATCGGTCGAGCAGTGATAGGGAGCGTCCGCCCGGGACTTCGGTTCGATGAACATGGGGTTGACCAGCCATTTCCCGTCACTGTTGTCGTAGGCATTGCACATCAGTTCGGGATTGTTGCGGTTGATCACCAGGCGCGCGCCGGTCGCATCTCCGAGGAACGTCACGTCGGTGACAGAATCACCGGCAGCAAATACCTGACGTCGATCGGCGGCCAACTGCTCGAACGCCGTAGGCCCTTGAACCCCGTAGACAACCTCGTTGACCTGGCACCGCTTGCCGTCGATGTACGGAATGACCGAGTCGTCGCCGTCCGCAACGCCACCACACCCACGCAGGCGCCCGGTGAGAACCCCGCCCTCGACGATGGGCCGAACTCCCATCACGTGATCGGCGTCCAATCCCAGCTGTTCCGCCCAGACTCGAACGACCGGTTCGGCCGAGGCGGAGATGATCCGCACGTCGAATCCATGAGCGCCGAGGGATTTCACCAAATCTTCGATTTGCGCGTAGTACCGCACCGAGCCGTCGACTTCCGTCGTACCGACGGTCTGATCGGATCCTTCTGCAGCAGCGAGATTCTCGGCACGCGCTGCGCGGGCGTACTCGGTGATCTCGTCCTCGGTGTGCCCTGCCATCAACTGCACGGCCCACGCGTATGCGGCTTTTGTCCGGCGGTGATCGTAACCGTCGAATGCGGCCTGGCCGTCGCGAGTCTTCTCTTCGAGTACCGCAACGATCTCGTCGGCGCAGTCCGAGTCGGTGCTGGTTGCCAACGGTTGCCCCGGCGCGGTCTCGGAGCCGCACGCGGCGGAAAGTGCGGCAGCGCCGGCTGGCGTCATGAAGCGGCTGGTGGTTGCCCAGTCCCCTCCGGCAGGCTGTAACACCTTGTTGTTCTTGATCATCCAGAATGCAGTGGCGCTTCCGATGTCGTTCTTGACAACTGTGTTGTCCCAGTCGAAGAGCGCCAACGGAGCTCCGTCATCGACATCACCTGCAGCTCCACACGTTCCGAACTCCGTCATCATGGCATCCAACGTCACACGGTTGTCGCCGTACCACGCAAGACTGGGATCCAACGCAGCACAGGATGAACCACTCTGCGCCACATCTTCTTTCGGGGCGCTCGCTGCCGAACTACATGCAGTTGCACTCAACAGGACACTACCTACCGCCAACGCACACAGGGCGCGGGCATGCAGCGAACGGAACATCGATTCCCTCGTTTTCGTCGTGATTCGGGTACGACGGCATACCCGGGTCGATCGACCCGGGTATGCCGTGCAGTTGTCAATTAATCGAGCGTCAGCACTTCTCCCGACGCAACGGCGTCGGCGCGAGAGGTGTCCTTGAGGTCGACGCCGGAGCGGCCCAACTGGCGCGCTCCCGTCACCAATCCCAGGACGACACGAGCAGCCTGCTCGTATCCGAGTCCCTCGGGTGGGTGGACATTGGAAATGCAGTTTCGATCCGCGTCGGTACGACCGACGCGCGGAAGGTGAGTCAGATAGATCCCGACACTGTCCGCAACGGAGAGCCCTGGACGTTCGCCGATCAGGACGATCGCCGTCTGCACTCCCATCGCGGCAGCGATGTGATCACCCAGTGCCACACGGGCATTCGTGGCGATCACGGGCGGCGCGATCGAGTACCGCTCCCCCAACACCGTGACCAACGCGGACAGCAATTGCTCACCGTGGTCCATCAGTGCGCGCGGCGAGAGTCCGTCGGCGAGGATGAACCCGATTTCCTTGTCGGAACTCGAGATCGCACCCAGGTCAGCCGGTTGGCGCCCCAGGTCAGGTCTCCGGAGATACTCACTGCGGGTGGAGACGCTGCTCGCGACCACCACCGGCGCCCCGATGCCCACCCCTTCGACCCGAATGGCAAGCGTCTCGGAGTCGAGTGGCTCGTGGACCGCGTCGCGAGCTGCGGCGTGCGCTGCCTTGAATTCGAGAACCCGCTTGGTGGGCAACGAATCACCGGCGCGGCCCAACCCGATACGCGATTGTGTGGTCTTGCGCAGTGGACCCCAGAAATCGAGGATCGGTGCCTGATCTTCGGTCATGAGTTCACCGTCAAAGCCCGCAGCGGCGACATTTCGGCATCGATCGGAAGAACCCGACCGTTTGCGTCGGTCATCCCCAAGTTGTGGAGCCAGGTCTCGAACTCCGGGGCGGGCTGCAAACCGAGAACCTTACGCACGTACAGCGCGTCGTGGAACGCCAGACTTTGATAGCCGAGCATCACGTCGTCGGCGCCGGGCACCGCGATCACGAACGCCGCGCCGGCGACGCCCAGCAAGGTGAGCAGGTTGTCCATGTCGTCTTGATCGGCTTCGGCGTGGTTGGTGTAGCAGACGTCCACTCCCATCGGCAGCCCGAGGAGTTTTCCGCAGAAGTGATCCTCCAAGCCCGCGCGAATGATCTGCTTGCCGTCGTAGAGATACTCGGGACCGATGAAGCCGACCACCGTGTTGACCAGCAGCGGTTCGAGATCACGTGCCACTGCGTATGCCCTGGTCTCGAGTGTCTGCTGATCGACCGGGGCTCCGCCGGTGCCGTAGTGGGCACCTGAGCTGAGGGCGGACCCCTGCCCCGTCTCCAGGTACATGACATTGTTGCCGACCGTTCCGCGGTTCAAGGAGCGCCCGGCCTCGTTGCCCTCACGCAGGAGCGGAATGTTCACTCCGAAACCGGAATTGGCGCCTTCGGTACCGGCAATCGACTGGAAGACAAGATCGACCGGCACCCCCGATTCGATCAGCCCGATCGTGGTGGTCACGTGCGAGAGCACGCACGACTGAGTCGGGATCTCGAATCGCTGACGGATGTCGTCGAGCAGGTGGAGCAGATCCGAGGTGGCCTGGGGTGAATCCGTCGCGGGGTTGATACCGATGACGGCGTCGCCACATCCCATCAGGAGACCGTCCAATGTGGCCGCCGCGATGCCGCGTGGATCGTCTGTCGGGTGGTTTGGCTGGAGTCGGGTGCTCAGCCGGCCGGGCAGTCCGATGGTCGTACGGAACCCCGCGGTCACGGTGATGGCCTTCGCGACGGCGATCAGGTCCTGATTGCGCATGATCTTGCTGACCGCCGCAACCATCTCGGGGGTGAGCCCGGGACTTACGGCGGACAACCGTGCGGAAGCTTCCGGCGCCGACGCGGTCTCGAGCAACCAGTCTCGTAGTCCGCCGACAGTCAGGTGCGCCACCGGCGCAAAGGCCAGGCGATCGTGGCTGTCGATGATGAGCCTGGTTACCTCGTCGTCCTCGTACGGAACCAACAGATCTTCGAGGAACACCGTCAACGGAAGATCAGCCAGAACCCATTGAGCAGCAGCACGTTCGGCGTCGGAGCTTGCCGCGCAACCGGCTAGTTCGTCACCCGACCGCAGTGGTGTCGCTTTTGCCATCAGATCGACGAGACCGTCGAACGAGTAGTTGGTTCCGGATACCTGCTGGTGATACTTGGCCATCCCGCGACTCATCCCAATTCTTCTTCCGCCTGTGCAAGTACAGCAAACTCCTCGTCCGGCGAGTTGGCAACAAGGTGGTGACGACTGTAGAGACCGAAGTACGCCATCAGAACTCCGAAGGCAACCAACGTCAGCAATGCCGCAACGGGATCGACCAGGAAGGTGGCCACCACCGACACTGCCGCGATCACGAGCGCAAACGAGGTGGTGGCGATACCGCCGGGCGTGCGGTACGGGCGCGGCATGTTCGGCTCACGCTTACGAAGAACGATGTGACTCACCATCATCAGGACGTAGCTTACTGCCGCGCCGAACACCGCCATGTTGAGCAACATTGCACCTTCACCGGTGAGTGAGAGCGCGAAGCCGATGACTCCGGGTACGACGAGAGCGAGAGTGGGGGCCTTACGCTTGTTGGTCACCGACAGGTTCTTCGGCAGGTAACCGGCACGCGAGAGCGCAAATGTCTGGCGTGAGTAGGCGTACATGATCGAGAAGAAGCTCGCGACCAGACCGGCAAGTCCGATGTAGTTGACGGCCTTTGCCGCTCCGCTGTCCCCCAGCGCCTCGACGAGCGGATTTCCGGAGGTGGACAGGGCGTCTGCGCCGAGCGCACCGGTGGCGAGGAAGAGAACCGTTGCGCCTGTGACGATCAGGATCAACATGCTGATGATGATGCCGCGGGGGACGTTCTTCTCCGGCTCACGTGCTTCCTCGGCGGCCAGCGGTACACCTTCGACGGCAAGGAAGAACCAGATCGCGAAGGGCACGGCGGCCCAGATTCCGAGCAGACCGAATGGCAGGAACGACGACGATCCGACTGCGCTGGTGTCGACGGCGATATCGGTGAGGTTGGACGAATCGAAAAGGCCGACAGCCGAAACCGCGAACACGACCAGGCCGACGAGTGCAATGGCGGTGATGATGAACATCGCCTTGAGTGCCTCACCGGCGCCGGTGAGGTGAATGCCGATGAAGATCGCGTACACCGCGAGGTACACCCACCAGCCGTCGGTGATCCCGAACAGGTTCAGCGACTCGACGTACGCACCGATGAAGGTCGCGATCGCTGCGGGCGCTATCGAGTACTCGATGAGAATCGCTGTGCCGGTGGCAAATCCGCCCCAGGGCCCCATGGCCCGTCGGGCGAACGTGTACCCCCCGCCCGCAGCCGGAAGTGCCGACGACATCTCGGCCATACCGAGCACCATCGCCAGGTACATACCCGCGATGACAACCGCCGCGATGAGAAGGCCACCGAAACCACCTTCGGCCAGACCGTTGTTCCAGCCGGCGTAGTCACCGGAAATCACATAGCTGACACCCAACCCCGCAAGCAGCACCCACCCTGCTGTTCCCTTTCGGAGTGTTCGTTTCTCCAGGTACGAATTGTCTTCCGCATGGAAGTCTGCGCCGTCGTGGTGTGCACCCGCGGCACCGGCGTTTTTGCCGGTTGCGTGGTCGGAAAGAGACATGTCCATCCTCTGAATCGGTCAAGAATGAGACGACGCACGGTGGATGCGTCGCGTGAAATGAACGGTATGTGGGCGATGTACGGAGAAGGTCGCCTGGAGATGACCGTGCTGTTAACTGGCTGTCATGTGAGCGGCCCCGAGTCTGTTCAGATCTTCTTCAGGCTGCCGTTCTCAGGATCGGGCGGCCGCGCCCGGCACCGGGCAGGCATCGACGGCCTCGGCGACCACCTGGGGAACCGTCGGGGGCAAAGGACGCACGCCCGCTTCCCAATCAGCGCCCACGAGAATGCTCGACGCGCCGAGTGCTTCGTTTTCGTCCGGTGTGAATGCCCTTGCTCGACTGAGGAATCTGAATCCTTCAGGAGACTCCAGGCTGAATCCACTGCCGCGGCCGGGCACGACGTCCAGCACCAACTGGGTGTGCTTCCAGGCTTCGAACTGTGATCCGGAAATCCAGACCTGTACAGCGTCGGTTCCGGTGGGAAGGTCTTCGGGAGTCTCTCCGACAGCAAGTCGGAGATCGACGATTCCGAGTAGTACGTCACGGTCCCCGACGATGAATTCGCCTGAGGGATAACACATCGGGGCCGAGCCGTCGCAGCATCCGCCGGATTGATGCATCATCAGTTCGCCGTGAGTCCCGCTGAGGCGGCGCAGGAGGTCAGCCGCCCCAGCGGTGGTCACCAACCGGGGTGGAACGGCGCCGGTATCGGGTGTGTCCGTGGCGCTCATTCCAACCTCCGTGTGTTTGTGCAGGTTTCGCGTGTTGCAGTCTTGCTCACCGGCACCCGCAGCGAGGGGCTCACGGGTACCGGTGGGTAGATCAGAAGAAGCCCTGAGCCTTCTGGGCGTAGCTGACCAGGAGGTTCTTGGTCTGCTGGTAGTGCGAGAGCATCATCAGGTGGTTCTCGCGGCCGATGCCGGACTGCTTGTATCCACCGAAAGCGGCGTGTGCCGGGTACTGGTGGTACGTGTTGGTCCAGACGCGACCGGCTTGGATGTCGCGGCCTGCGCGGTAAGCAACTCCGCCGTCGCGGGACCAGACACCGGCGCCCAAACCGTAGAGCGTGTCGTTGGCGATTTCGATGGCCTCGTCGTAGTCCTTGAACGAGGTGACCGAGACGACGGGTCCGAAGATCTCTTCCTGGAAGATGCGCATCTTGTTGTTGCCGGTGAACACCGTCGGCTGGACGTAGTAGCCGCCGGACAGGTCTCCGCCGAGTTCGGCTCGCTCACCACCGGTGATGACCTTGGCGCCTTCGGCCTTGCCGATCTCGATGTACGAGAGGATCTTCTCGAGCTGATCGTTGCTGGCCTGGGCACCGATCATGGTGTCGGTGTCGAGCGGATCCCCTTGGCGCACAGCCTTGGTGCGGATGGCTGCCATCGCGAGGAACTCGTCGAAGATGTCTTCCTGGATCAGCGAACGTGACGGGCAGGTGCAGACCTCGCCCTGGTTGAGGGCGAACATCGTGAAGCCCTCGAGTGCCTTGTCCTGGTAGTCGTCGTTAGAGGCGAGGACGTCGGAGAAGAAGATGTTGGGGCTCTTGCCACCGAGTTCGAGAGTGACGGGGATGAGGTTCTGCGACGCGTACTGCATGATCAGGCGACCGGTGGTGGTCTCACCGGTGAACGCGATCTTCTTGATACGCGGGCTGGACGCGAGCGGCTTTCCGGCCTCGACGCCGAAGCCGTTGACGATGTTGAGAACACCGGCAGGCAGCAGGTCACCGATGATGCCGATGAGGTGCAGGATCGAGACTGGCGTCTGCTCGGCAGGCTTGAGCACGATGGCATTGCCGGCAGCGAGGGCGGGAGCAAGCTTCCACACGGCCATGAGGATCGGGAAGTTCCACGGAATGATCTGGCCGACTACGCCGAGCGGCTCGTGGAAGTGGTACGCCACGGTGTCGGAGTTGATCTCCGAGAGCGAACCTTCTTGTGCGCGAATAGCTCCCGCGAAGTATCGGAAGTGATCGATGGCGAGCGGAATGTCGGCGTTGAGGGTCTCGCGGATCGGCTTGCCGTTGTCCCACGACTCGGCGAGTGCGATGGATTCGAGGTTCTCCTCCATACGATCAGCGATCTTGTTCAAGATGATCGCGCGCTCGGCGACCGAGGTCTTGCCCCAGGCCGGAGCTGCTGCGTGCGCTGCGTCGAGAGCGAGTTCGATGTCTTCTGCGGTGGAACGAGCCACATCACAGAAATTCTGTCCGGTCACCGGTGTCGGGTTCTCGAAGTACTGACCCTTGACCGGAGCAACCCATTCGTTGCCGATCCAGTTGTCGTATCGAGACTGGAAGGACATGATCGCGTCGGCGGTACCTGGGCGGGCGTACACGGTCATTGCAAGCTCCTATGTAAACGTGATCTTCCTGGGCGCACCCACCAAATCGGTGACTGCAATCCCACCCCCCGGTGGGGTGTGATTCACAACACTAGGAGTTGCAACGTTGCAAGTACGTTGCGTGCGAGAAACGCAGATGATTCTCAGATGCCCAACTGGCGGTCGAGGAGATCAATTCTTGCCTGGACCTGCGAATACAGCGGAGATTGAGGATCCAACGTGGACAGGTAGGCCTCCCACACGACGGAGTCTTCGCGGCCGTGTACCGACGTGGTCCACCGGGCCAGAAGGTTGGCGTCACCTCCACGCAGCAGAGCTGCCTGGACCCTGGTGCGTAGTTCTTCCCGCACCTCTTCGATGCCGGGAGACGCCGAGCCCGCCAGCACCGGGCCCGAATACAGTTTCATCGCCGTCGCTGCGTCGCCTCGATCCAACGCTGCCCGCACATCGCCGACATCTGTCGTGAACTCCGTGATGATCCGATAAGGGCGCGAAGCCAGCCGGTCGGCACCGAAAACCTTACGAAGCCGCGACATTTCCGCGCGAATGGTCACTGCGTCGAGCTCCCCCTCGTCGAGCAGGACCGCAAGGTGGTCGGAGCTGAGACCCTCCGGGTGTTCGGAAAGCAGAAGGAGAATCTCGGCGTGACGCTGCGAAATCGGGATGCGGTCACCGCCGCGAACCAGCATCGGCCGGCCGGCACCGAATGTTTCGAGGCGCGGAGCCGTGGCACTGAGCGGGATGGGCGAGTTCAAGAGATGGAATCGCAATTCCGATTCGGCGGCCGCGACAGTTGCACGGATCAGTGACAGCACTTCGGGAACCGCAACCCTGGGACCACCGGTGATGTCGATGGCACCAAGGATTTGACCAGTGGTGGGATCGTGGACGGGTGCGGCCGAACAACTCCAGTCGTGCACGGTTCGGTTGAAATGCTCGGATCCGAAAATCTGTACGGAGTGATCGAGAGCAAGCGCCGTTCCCGGCGCATTGGTGCCGACACGATCTTCGCTCCAATCGGCGCCTTCGACGAAGTTCATGGACAACGCCTTGTCCTTGGCCGAGTTGTCACCCTCCACCCAGAGCAGTCGACCGTGTGCGTCACTGATCGCGATCAGTAGTCCGGTCTCGGCAGCATCTTCCACCAGGAGTTTCCGAATCACCGGACGGATCAGTGACATGGGATGCGCGGAGCGATATTTTTCGAGCTCCAACCCTTCGAGCATCTCAGGGTTGCCGACCACATCGGGATTTACCCCCTTGTTGCGGCTACGCATCCAGGACTCGAGTACGACCGAGCGGACATGGGAGTCGTCGGTCAGCCCCTGGCCGGGCACGCCGCGGGCATCGATGAACGACTGATGGGCAGACGAAAGTCGCCGCGCGAGTAACGCGACGTCATCGCCTGGCCTGACCGCCACCCACGGGTTGCCGGGCACAGCCTGTTCACGTGCCATATTTTGCGTTCCTCCGCTCCGTGGACCACTGTAACGCCGATCACAGCCCATAGGCGAGAACGACCATTCGGTATGACTGCCGACCCAGCCTGCTGCCCCTCGCGGTCACTCGTCACCGAGCAGAATGGCGCTTGCTCGTTCCGCAACCATCACCGCGGTCGCATGCGGGCCGCGGGTCGGGATCGTCGGCAGGATTGACGTGTCAACAATACTGAGTCCTTGCGCGCCGATCACACGGCACCGACCGTCGACGACTGCGAACGGGTCCGCCTCGGCACCCATCACGCAACTACCGGACATATGCAGCGACGTTCCCAGGCGGGATTCGACCCACTCATCGGTGTACTCCACGACGGGGCGATCGATCAACCCCGTCTCGGCGATCGACTCGAGAAGATTCTCGGCGATCCGCATCCCTTCCCGAATGGCAGCTCGATCGTGCGCCGACGCGACGTAGTTGTACCGAATACGCGGCGCCCCAGCGGGATCCCGCGATGCCAGTTCGATGCTTCCCCGGCTGTGCGGCGCCATGAGGACCACTCCGACGCCGTGGTCCATGCGAGGCACACCGGGAACCAGGTCTGTGAAAGATGCGGTGTACGGACGGATTTCGATCTCAGCGAGGTTGAGGGCTGTCTCCAGCACCGGAGTCTGCGATCGAATCGTGCGGGGCTTCGAAAAATAGTACGGCAGCAGCACTTCCGGGTGGTCGACGAAGTTCTGTCCGACGCCCGGTCGATCGAGAACGACGGAAACTCCCTGCCCTACAAGTTGTTCCGCTGGACCAACACCGGAATTCAGGAGAATGTGCGGTGTCGCCACCGCACCCGAACACACGACCACATGGTCGGCACGAATGCGTCGGACATTGCCGTCGCCGAGAACGTCGACGCCGATCGCACGGGTACCCGAGAACGCGATACGAATGACGTTCACTCCGGATTCCACCCGCAGATTCGGCCGGTGCAACGCCGGCATCAGATACCCGATCGCCGTACTGATCCGACGATGATCCGACACGTTCAGTGGCACTCGGCCCACCCCGAACGAGTCCGGCGCATTCTTGTCGACGTCGTCGGGAAAGCCTGCTCCGAGCGCTGCCGCATGAAACTCGCCGCTCAGTGGATGTAGTTGGTCCCACGCTCGACGCTCGACCGGGATCGGTCCGGCGGTCCCGTGGAACTCGCCCTCGAAATCACGATCCGTTTCGGACTTCTTGAAGTACGGCAAGACGTCGTCGTATCGCCATGAACTCGGCCAATTCTCGAAATCAGCACGGGTCGCGCGGGTGAAGTACGCACCGTTGACGGCTCCGGATCCACCGAGTGTCCGCCCCCGCGCAATTGTGGACGCCCGACGCGGCGTCAGTTCGACCGGATAGGTCCACGTGTATTCGCTCGCAGGTCCGACCGGCAGTCGGTACGGATCACCCAGGACGTCCGGGAGTTCGAGCGCCGATCGATATCCGCTTCCCGATTCGAGGAGCATCACCGTGGCGGATGGATCTTCACTGAGCCTGGCTGCGACCACGCAACCACACGTGCCACCACCGACAACCAGGAAATCTGCGTAGTCGGCTTCTGTCACTTGGTGATTCGAGGTTTCAGCGCCGCCCAGTCGCGGGCGTCGAATGCGCCACGCCAGAGTCCGGCTCCATACGCGATGTCGTCGGCTCGTTTGAAGAAGACGTACCGAACCGGTCCCAGCCCGCCTGGCTCACGGTGGCGATACCAGTCCACCAAACCTTCGGTGACTGCCGCAGCGACGGCCAGCCGCCGAATTCGACGGGAGGCGATCACCGCCAGGAGCGTCACGGGCCAGTAGTGACGACACATTGCCGAGGCGAGTTGCCAGAATCCGCCGACAACTCCCTGCGCGGTGAGGATCGCCGCGATCCGGGTGGGTTGACTCAGGCCGGTGAACATCTTTCGCAGCCGGTAAACGGTAAACAGCAAAGCGCCGAGTGCGCCGGCAAGACCGGAACGGGTCAGTGTTGCAGCGGCGATACACGCGAAGAGCGTCGAGAACGACATCGCCATCGGCGGAACCGAACCCTCGTGTCTTGCAGCCAACGGCGCCGCACCCGTGCCGTAGAACGCTCTCCTGGCGAACCACTTGTCGAACTGAACTCGATGATCGTGGGCGACATGCGCAACCGGTTCGTACCTCAGTCGCCAACCCGCAGCCTGCAGTCGCCAGCAGAAATCGACGTCCTCGGCTACTTCGAGACTCTCGTCGAAACCATTGCATTCGAGTGCCACGTCGCGCCGGACGATCACGGCGGCGCTGGGGACATAGGCGACCGGACTGCCCGACTTCACCGCAGCTTCCTTACGTCCGAGGTCGAGAGACGATCGCATGTTCTCGTACCGCGCCAGCGCCGTCCCGTACGGATCGAGGGCGACGATGCGGGGTGCAACAAGGGCAACCCCCGGATCGCTGAAGTGGCCCAACATCAACTCGAGCCAACCGGCACGCGGTATGACGTCGGAGTCCAGAAAAGCTACGAAACGTGTTTGGGCCGAACGCAATCCCGAGTTTCTCGCTGCCGAGGGTCCGCGGGCACTCTCGTGCCGGACCACTGTGATGGTGCCGGTGCCCGGGCAGGCGCGACGGGGCTCCACCGGCACTTCCGAACCGTCGTCGACAACGATGACGGTCAGATCCTTGAGGACGGGCAATAGGCGTTCGACGCCGGCCTGGTTGTCCTTGACCGGAATCACGACCGTGACATCGGCAGCGGACGGCGTCGACATCGGACGAGGATTCGCGACACCTGAATCGAGAAGGTGTCGAGCAACCGCAGCGCTCTGCTGATCGACCACCTCGAGGAAGCCGTCACCGATCATCGCCGCAGCCGTCGGCGCCAGCTTGAGCATCCGCGTCGGAGATCCGCCGATGAGTACCCGGCCACCCGAGTACGTGCGCACCTTGGGGTCCAACCGAATGCCGAAGCCGTCGGGGAGTCTTGCTGGTCGCATCAGATGATCGTAAGGGACGTAGCCCGTCGTGCTGCAACTCGTCGCAGCCTCGAAAGCCGTCGCAGGTGGACCGTCCGCCCCCACTCGGTCGTGGTCGTCACCGAAGCCTCCCATCTGGACCAGGCTCCCACCGGGCCAGTCCATCCGTCACGCGTCCTACCAACTCACCGAAGATGTATGCGCCGTCTTCGGCGGTAGCCCCGACTGGATTGCCGAGAACGCCGTTTTGCGACACAGCGACCATACCGCCCGAACGCATTCCTGGCATCAGGTCCGCGATAGGAGACAAATTTCCTGTCTCAGCAAGGCTCATGTGCACCAAATCGGGCGAAAGGTGCAGCAATAGGCTCGTTTCAGTGTGCCCCGCGTGCGCATCGGCACCCGCAACAGCGCACGGCACCCAAGCGGCGTCACGTCCCTCGTATCGAAGAAGTGCCACAGCTTTGGCCAGCGCGGGACCATTTCCGCCGTGGCCGTTGACGAACAGCACCCGCTTCGTCCATCTGAACGTCGACCTTCCGTATTCGACGACGAGGGTTTCCATAGCCTCGGCACCGATCGAAATCGTGCCGGCAAACCCTTCGTGTTCGCCGCTCGCCCCGTATTCGATGGCCGGGGCCACGACAACGTCGGGCAGAGCCTGTGCGACTGCTCTCGCGATCCGGGTGTCGGTATCGAGAGGCAGGTGCGGTCCGTGTTGTTCGAAAGAACCGACCGGGACCACGACGGTGAGCGCAGTGCCCTCGAGCGCCGGACTCGGGATGGCAGCAAGGTCACGCGGAGAACTCATCCCCCGATCGTATTGTGCACAGCTCCTCAAGCACTCGGCTCCACCCGAATCGATCGGATTGTGGTGGTGGCATTAACTGTTGCGACGGCAGTTCCGGTTTCGGTCAGAAGTTCTCCTGCAAGAAAAGCGAGGGATACATCACGTCTCACGACACGGCCACGCCCGATGTGTGCGCCGGGGAGGGCACGCTCGGGGAATTGAACATGCAACGACGCTGTCCGCGCGAACTGGTCGGGTTCGAGAGTGGCTACCGATGCGGGACCAAGAATGCGGGACCATGAGTGAATCCCACTTCGAACGTAGAGGACTCAGGATCTATCGCGCGAAGTGTCCAACCGAGTATGTCGCTGCCGGAGAGGGCGGGAATGCCCATCGACCACATCCCAGAATGGTCCCTTGCGTTTCATCGCTCATGTATAGCCTGACCCCGGCTCTACCACCCCGAAACTGCCACCCCGAAACACAGCATGCGTGTGCCCCGGGGCATGCCTCGTCCCCGGTACACACGCTGCCATTTTCAAATATGCCCGTTCAGGCTGCTGTCGGTGGGCTGTTCCCGCCGATCGGATGCTGATACGGATCAACCGACATCGGTGGATAGAACACCGTCTTCCGATCCGGGCCGATCTCCACCCGCCACTCGGTGTGATGCAGCGTCCGATGATGATGACCACACAACAAGATCAGATTGTCGAGATCCGTTGGGCCGCCATCATTCCAGTGAACAATATGATGAGCATCGCACCACCCCGACGGCGTCCCACACCCCGGAAACGCACACCCACCATCTCGAACCGCCAACGCCCGCCGCTGCGGAACCGTCGCCGTTCTCGCTTCCTTACCGCACTCGAGCGGAACACCATTCTCATCCAACAAAATCCGCGTCACGGTGCAGTCGCACGCCAACATCCGGGCAGTATCGATACTGATCGGACCCACCCAATCCGTCCACGCAAACCCCAACTCCTCAGTGGACGGCAGGAGGTCTTTCAAGGCCTGCAGATCCGTCACGTCCTTCGCCGACGCGGTCACCGTGATGTGCGGTTTCACCCCACCTTCGATCGGACCCAACCCCGCCCGCTCATACCGGCGCAACAACTCGCAAAACCCATCCGCCCGCCGTAACGCCGGAGTGCGGGCGTCTTTGACACCGTCTTTCTCCGGCGTCGGAGCGGACAGACTCGACAACAACGTGATCAGACGGGCCCCGTTCACAGCATCCAGATCACCCTTCACAGTCACCCTGCCGTACAAGCCTTTCGAGGCGTAGAACTCATTCCGCTCCGAATCCTCGCCGACCGGAACACCGTCCTCACGCTTGCCGTACTGCTTCTCGATCCGCCGAATCGCCGCCCGCACCGCATCACAATCCGCAATGTTCTTCGACGCCAAACCCAACAGAATCCCGCGGGCTTTGTCCACATCCGCCAGGGTCATGTTCTTGGGCGGATGCTGACAGAACGACGCCACCTGCCGCGCCTTCAACGCATCAACGTCACCACGATGAAACGCATCCGCGACAAC
The DNA here is from genome assembly GCF_054589475.1 of Rhodococcus sp. no. 34. NCBI lineage: Bacteria > Bacillati > Actinomycetota > Actinomycetes > Mycobacteriales > Nocardiaceae > Rhodococcus > Rhodococcus sp. no. 34. The sequence continues at coordinate 198,431 of NZ_BAAILK010000024.1, read as the reverse complement.
AGGTTCGAGCATCAACAACCGCGCCAAGCCGACGAGCAGGCTGCACTCACCGATCTCCAGATTCGTCGACCCGTGCAACCACAGCGCGATCGCCCGAAAACCCTTCCCGCCAAGAACCTCCCGGGAAAACATCTCCACGATCAGCAACACCATCCGCGACTGCAACTCGTGCCGGACACGCACCAGATCCAGAACCTCACCCTTGAGGTCCTCACCATCCAGCTGCCACGCATCCCGACTGTCCATGCTCAAAGTTTAATCGAACATACTTTCGAGAACCAGAGACAAAACGGACGACTTATATCGCCAACGCGGCCCGATGCCCCTCGATGACGGCCGCGTGCGAACGCCTCGGAGACAAGGCGTCACCGATGCGAAATTTCTCGAAACAGCTTCCCTGCAAGGTGTTCCACAACTCGTCGACAGGTTCCTGCTGTGTCGCGAAGACCACCCAGTCGACTGCAACTTCCTCGGTCACACCCGTCGGAAGGTGAACCAAGCTCACGAGCGGCGAGGCCCCAGCACTCACCGAAGTCACCATCAGATCTGTCCGTTGCACGATCGACTTCTCGAACGCCCGGCGGTTCCACCCCTCGAAATCCAGGGTGATGCTCAGGTCCTGCGCGACCACCATGCCGTTGGTCGCGATCGTGACGGCACAGCCTCGATCAGCGAGGAACTCAGCCACCGACGTACCTTGATGGAATCCCAGTTCGTCGTAGACGAGCACCGTTCCACTCGGCAGAATCTTGCCGTCGAGAACGTCTCGAACACCCACCACACGCTCTGATCCACCCGCCCACGCTGGGCGTAAAGGCCGCGCTCCGGTTGCAATCACGACCACCTCGGGCGCGCGCTCCTCCACGATCGCGAGATCAGCTCCAGCGCCCAGCTCGATCGTCACACCGCTTCGGCGACACTCAGATTCGAGATTCCGGACGAGGTCGGCGAGCTCACGGCGAGCCGGTACCACCGAGGCGGTAAGAATCTGTCCCCCAAGTCTTCGTTCACGCTCGAACAGCGTCACCGCATGACCTAGCTGGGCCGCTGTAGCCGCAGCTTGCAGGCCGGCGGGGCCGCCACCGACCACCACCACCGTGCGGCCCCGTCGCCGCGGCATCGGCAGCGGTACCGATTCCCGACCGACGCGCGGATTTTCGGTGCACCCCAACCAACGTCCCAGACCCATCCGCCCGACGCATTCCTGGTTGCAGGACAGGCAGGTTCGCACCTGTACCGATTGACCAGCACGCGCCTTGTTCACAAAATCCGGATCGGCGATCTGCCCGCGAACTACTCCCACCAGATCGCATACACCGTCCTCGAGTGCGGCTTCGGCTTGCTCCGGCGTCTTGAAACGGCCGACTCCGACGACTGGAAGATCGACGACCTCCCTGATCGCAGACGGGACGAAGTTGGCGTAGCCGGTGGGTACAGCCATCGATGCTTCGACCAGATGCAGTGTTTCCGTGGCCATTCCGACGGTGGTATTGATGTAGTCGACGTGACCGTCAGCTTCGATGAGTTGAGCGGTGGCTACTGCGTCGGACAGTTCGATGCCACCCCGCGTTCCCTCGTATCCACTCAGGCGCACACCGAGGACACGATCCGGGCCGATGGCCTTACGCAGTACCCCGAGCACTTCGAGAAGGAACCGTGCACGATGTGCCACGCCCCCGCCGTAGCGATCGGTGCGCACGTTGGTCGAGGGGGCGAGAAACGCGCGCACTATGGACGACTGCGACGCCTGCAATTCCACCCCGTCGAAGCCACCGGCGACGCAATTGCGGGCAACAAGGGCGAACCCTGCGAGAATCTCGGCGATGTCCGCGTCGTCGACAGCTTTGGGCACCTCGCGGAACAACGGATCGGCGACGGCGCTCGGCGCCAACAGCGGCGATCGCGAATAGGTTCCAGCGCCCTGGCCCCCATTGTGGTTGATCTGCGCGAGAATCGACGAACCATGTGCATGAACGGCGTCGGTGATCCGCCGGTATCCCTCGATCGCTTCGGGCCGATAGCCCGCAATCATCTTCTCGTACGGTCGATCCCAAGGATGCGTCGAGTGTTCCTCGGTGATGATCAGACCCGCACCGCCGCGGGCCCGCGCCTCGTAATAGCTCGCGTGCTGCTCCGTCGGCAACCCGTTCTCCGCGTAATTGGTCAGGTGTGCGGAGAACACGACCCGATTGCGGAGTGTCAGGTTGCCCAGGCGCAGTGGCGCGAAGAGGCGCGGGTACGGCGTCATCAGACCTTGGAGTTTCCTTGATCGAGAGCGATATGACTTGCCGTGACGGTGCGTGAACCGTCACCCGCGAGCCACAGAACGGTATCGGCGATCTCGTCGGGTTCGGCGAACGCGATGTCCGAGAGGATCGGAGTGAAGTTGGGAAGGTACTGCGGAAACTTTGCGAATACCTCGAGCGCGCCCTGGTCGACCCCCATCGGCGTATTTACTCCGTAAGGGTGGATCGAGTTGACCCTGATCTTGTACTCCCCCAGTTCCTTTGCCGCTGCCTGCGTCAGACCGACGAGACCGAACTTGGCGCTCGCGTAGTGCGCCTGTCCGGGCAGCGCCTTGAGTCCGGCCACCGAACTGACCACGATGATCGATCCACCGCGCCCACCCTCGATGATCGCCGGCACCGAGGCCTTGAGGGTTTTCCAGACTCCGGTCAGGTTGATGTCGATCAGCGTTTCCCACTGCTCGTCCGACATTTCCCAGAATCGATTCCAGTTGCAGACCCCGGCGTTGGCGACCACGATGTCGAGACGTCCGAACTGTTCGACGCCGTCCTTGACCACCGCGGTGAGCGCTGCGCCGTCACGGACATCGACCTCGCGGGCGAGGATCTTCCCGCCCTCCGCTTCCACCAGACGTATCGTCTCGGCAAAGTCCTCGGAAGTTGCTGCGTCGTAGGAATTGTCCGACGCCACCGACGCGCATACGTCGACCGCGATGATCGCTGCCCCCTCGCGCGCCATCTTGACCGCGTGCGCACGTCCTTGACCGCGCGCTGCGCCGGTGATGAAAGCAACGCGACCTTCGAGCGAACGAACTGAACCCTGTGTCATGAGATAGCCCTCTCTGCAGAATTGAAACTCGTTCTAGTAGTAAACCCTGCAAAGCGCCCTTCGCGGATGGATTCGAGAACAGTTCTCGGGGCAACCGAGTCGCCCACCTGAATGTCGGCCTCTTCCTTCAGCGTTTCGTTCGGCAGAGGAGGCGAGCAGTCGATCACCACTTCGCACTCGAGCTGTGACCGCTCGCCGGTATGGACGTGTTCGACGCAGACGGCCCCTCGAGCGATTTCGGTGACACGTGACGCGAGCACCCTGGTGATCCCGGCCTGCTGGATGCGCGTGTTGGCGCCGACCAGATCCCCACTCGCACCGAGCCTCGAACCGACAATGCTGTCGGGAGTCACAATCGAGACGGAGATGCCATGGGCCGCGAGTGCTTCTGCGAACGCCACCGCGATCGGTCCACCGAGGGGATCGATCAGCGCGACCGGACCCGGCCCCACGGTGCTCAACTTCTCGAAGGCTTCCGACGCATCCAACCACCGAACCGAATCGTCGACCGGATACGTCGGCGGCCTCGCAGCACTACCGGTGGCAACGACAACAAACTCGCCCCGGCTGCGTGCGTCACCCAGGCCTTGGGCGTCGAGCGCCGCCCCGGTCCGCATCGTCACGCCGCTACGACGGCATTCGTCCTCCAGCCACTGCGCGAGGAGTGCGAACCGGCTACGGCCGTCACCTCGCGCAAAAGTTCGGATCATGCCGCCGAACTGCGATGAACTCTCGACGAGTGTGACCGAGTGCCCCGCCACCGCCGAGATCCGTGCGGCTTCCATCCCAGCGGGGCCACCCCCCACGACCAGCACGGCTCCCGGTGTCGAAATCTGCTCTCGCTCATCGGGGTCCACCGTCTCGAAACCCGCGCTCGGATTCCCGACACACGTCACGACAGGATTGCGAGGATCACGCACGAGGCACGTCTGATTGCAGAGCACACACGGCCGGGGACGATCGCCGCGCGCGGCTTTCACGACCAGGTCCGGGTCTGCGATCTGGGCCCGGGTCATCTCGACGAACTCACCTACTTCCAGCGCCGCGTGAGCGTCGGCGATGTCCACGACGCTCCCCTGCACGACAACAGGAATCGACAGAGCGGCCTTGATCTCACGGCACAGATCGAGGTTGAAGTTCGGCGGGCAGTGAAAATCGGGGCGGTACCGGTCAGACGAATAGAGTCCGCCACGAACGACGACAAGGAGATCGAGGAACGGAGACACTTCACGCGCGATACCGATGGCAAGATCGGGCGTCAGGCCCGCCCATGGAGCTTCCTCGCCACAGGACAACCGCAGGGAGACAACGTGATCCGACCCGACTTCCTCGCGCACTGCCGAGATGACCTCGCGAACAAGAGCAACGCGATCGCTACCGTATCGGTCTTGCCGAGTGTTGGTCAGACCCGAAAGGAATTGTCGCAGAATGCTTCGAGGACCGGCATCGAGTTCCACTCCGTCCATTCCCGAAGCGACGGCCAGCGCCGACGCCTCACGGAAGCCGGCTATCAACTGGTCGATTTCCGCCTGCCCCATTGCCATCGGCAACTCACGCGTCACCGGGTCGGCCACTCTGGACGGTCCCCACAGCACCGACTGGGAGTATGCGCTCGATCCCTGCATCCCGGTATGACCGAGCCCGGCCAGAACCAGCGCTCCGTACGGAGCACATGCAGCCGCGATCGACTGCCACCCCGGGCCACATTCCGACGCCAACGGTGCCCGCTCGTACGGCCAGTCGTTCTCCGATACCGAGGCCACTTCGGTGACGACGATCCCGGTTCCGCCCTCGGCGCGGCGCTGGTAGTACGCACGGTGCCGATCGGAAAGCGAGCGTCCCACAGCAAGATTGGTCTCGTGCGGACCGAAAACAACCCTGGACCGGACGAGGCGTCCGGCCAGGGTCGTGTGTTCGTCGAGTGTCAACTCACAGCTCTATCGGAGCCGTAATCTCAGCTGGCACCCAATGTGCGTGTGAAGCCTTCCGGAATCACCAGGTCCGCCGGGCTCAGTTCGGTGATGGACGAGTGGCCGAGGCCCATCAGCCCCGAGTCGATGCCCATCCGCATGAGGTCGAGCACGTTCTCGACACCGGCCTGGCCGTTGGCCGAGAGGCCCCACAGGTAGGCGCGCCCGAGCATGACGGCCTTGGCTCCGAGTGCGAGCGCCTTGACGACGTCGCCGCCGCGTCGAATGCCGCCGTCGAGAACAACTTCCACCTGATCGCCCACGGCCTCGGCAATGCCCGGGAGCACACGGATCGGCGCCGGGGTGCCGTCGAGGTTGTTACCACCGTGGTTGGAGACCGAGATAGCGGAGACACCGGCGTCGACAGCTCGCTTGGCGTCGTCGATGCGCATGATGCCCTTGAGCATGAACGGTCCACCCCACTGCTCACGAAGCCAGGCGATGTCTTCCCACGTCGGAAGCGGAGTCTGCATCCACTCGCCGTATGCGCCGAAGAACGTCGGTGCAGGCTGGCCGGGAGCCGCGAGGTTGGGGGTGGTCAGGTCCGGGATCTTGCCGGTCTTGGCGAACTCGAGCAACCACTTCGGGCGCATGATTCCCTCGGGTGCGAACTGGAACATCGCCTTGAGGTCCATCTTTTCGGGGATGGACGGGCTGCCCCAGTCGCGACCGTACGAGAAGGACCAGTCGGTGGTGATGATCAGGCCCTTGGCACCGGCAGCGCGAGCGCGCTCCATACGCTGCAGGAGCACGTCGCGGCTGCCGACCCAATACATCTGGAAGAAGACCTGCGGGTTGGCCGCGGCAACTTCTTCGATGGACTTGCTGGCGAAAGAACTCAGTCCGATGGCTGTTCCCCGTGCTGCAGCCGCACGGGCTACCGCTACTTCACCGTCGGGGTGCACTGCCTGCACACCGGTCGGTGAAATCATGACGGGCAACGAAATGTCCTGGCCCATAATGGTGGTGGACATTTCGCGCTTGTCCGACAGCCCGGCAGCGTGGGGAGCGAAACCCAATTCGCTGAATGCCGCGACGTTGTCGTCGACCGTCAGCCCTTTCTCGGATCCCGCTACCAACGCCGCGTACACGGACTTGGGCAACCTCTTCTTCGCACGGCGCTGTGCTTCTGCCACCGTCTCGAAGAAAGCATTCTTAGCCATTGAACTGACCTCTCTGGGGTGCAGCTTTCGCCGCACTGTCGGTATCGCGCAGTAGTTACTGCATTCCCGCAAGCGGGTTTTCGTCACAAATCTTGGCGGGCGGACGCATCATCAGTGTCAGTGGCACCGATGCACGTGGGGTCTTACGTTGACCGGAACGGGAGTGGTCGACACTGGACTTCGGGACCTCGCCCGCCGACGCCAGTGCCATTTCACCGTTGCCGATGACGCACTCGGGGTCAGGTCCGTCCATCGGCAGTCCGGTGAAGAACTTGGCCGCCATGCAGCCGCCGCGGCAGGAGTCGTAGTGGTTGCACTTGCTGCAGGCGCCACCGGTTTGGGGCGAGCGCAGCTCCTCGAACAGGTCCGAGTGCTGCCAGACTTCCTGGAATCCACCGTCTTTCACGATGTTTCCGGCGAGGAACTGCTCGTGAATCGCGAAGGGGCATGCGTACACGTCACCGACCGGGTCGATCAGGCACACGACGCGGCCCGCACCACAGAGATTGAGACCGGGCAGTGCATCGCCGAAGGCGGAGAGGTGGAAGAACGAGTCGCCCGTCAAGACGCCTTCGCCATTGGCGACCAGCCAGTTGTAGAGCTCACGCTGCTGCTCCGGACGCGGGTGCAGGTCGTCCCACACGTCGGCGCCGCGGCCCGAAGGACGCAGTCGAGTGATGCGCAGGGTCGCGTCGTACTTGTCCGCGAGAGCCTTGAACTCGTCGAGCTGACTGACGTTGTGCCGCGTGACGACCACCGAAATCTTGGCGTCCTTGAAGCCGGCCTCCTTCAGGTTCGCGAGAGCGCGCTCGGCCATCGCGAACGAACCAGGCCCGCGCACAGCGTCATTGACCTCAGCGGTGGCACCGTCGATGGAAATCTGCACGTCGACGTAGTCACTGGCTGCGAGGCGCGCCGCGACCTTCTTGTCGATCTTCACGCCGTTGGTGGAGAACTTCACACCAACCTGGTGGTCGGTCGCGTAGTCGACGAGCTCCCAGAAGTCGGAGCGTACCGTCGGCTCGCCGCCACCGATGTTGACGTAGAAAACCTGCATACGCTGCAGCTCGTCGATGATGGACTTGCACTGTTCGGTGCTCAGCTCGTTGGGGTCACGACGACCCGACGACGAAAGGCAGTGCACGCAGGACAGGTTGCAGGCGTAGGTGAGTTCCCACGTCAGGCAGATGGGGGCGTCGAGTCCGAGTTCGAACTGATCGACGAGGCGACCCACCTTGGCGGGCGGGGAGGGCTGTTCAAGAACTGAGGTCATGGCTGTGTCCTCGCGAAGAAATGAAGCGGGCGAACGTGCGGAAGGACTGTTCCGCACGTGGGGGCGAGCGTCTGGCTCAGACAGGCACGATCATGTGCGAGTCGGCGAGAGTGCTCAGCGCGCGGGCATATTGGGGAGCCGCGTCATCTTCGATGCCTTGCGCACGTAGTGCGGACCGGACATCAGGATGGTCTGGCAACGCCTTGACCACCGCAACGATGGTCGTGTTCTTCAGGAACGACAGCTTGCGTGTTCCGAAGTGGTAGAGCAACGCCCCGAAAGGTTCGGGGCGAAGCGCTACCTGCGGGTGGAGTTTCCACCCCGCATCGAGATCCAAAGCAGACACGGTCAGTACACGCCGCACATGCCGTCGATGGAAACTTCCTCCACGAGGGACTCCTCGACGAGGTCGTTCTCGAGCGCCTTGTTGTCACGATCTGACATGGATTCCTCCTGCGGTCGCACTCCGTCTGGAAGTCTGTAGATCAGACTTCCAACCTGGGAGTTGGTGGTCACTAGTGGGACTTCACTGTGACTCGGTTCACCACTGTAATGGCATCGAGTGCAGAATGACACACATGGAGCGAAAAAAGTATGCGTAGCCGCAAGAAACCGTCCGCTCGGATAGGTCGTCGCCCCTCCACAACGAAGGAGGGAATCAGCACGATCGGGATCGAACTGTTCTCGACAGTCGGCTTCAACGAGGTGAGCGTCGACCAGATAGCCGACGCCGCCGGCATCGCGCGTCGGACTTTCTTTCGCTACTTCCCGTCCAAGAACGCCGTTCCCTGGGGAGACTTCGACGGACATCTCGACGAGATGCGCGAGCACCTGGATTCACTGCCCGCTGATATTCCGTTGGTCGACGCACTCGAATCCGCATTGTTGACGTTCAACACCTTCCCACCGGAAGAGACTGCGGTACATCGCAAACGGATGGAATTGATCCTCGAAGTTCCGACGCTTCAGGCATACTCTGTGGTGATGTACGAAGGTTGGCGGCAGGTGGTCGCCGACTACGTCGCACGCCGAATGAATCTCGAGCCGAGCGATCACGGCCCACGCACGGTCGGCTATCTTCTGCTCGGGGTCGCGATGTCGGCGTACGAGCAGTGGCTCACCGACGATTCACTCGAGCTACCGGAACTCTTGAAAACAGGTACGCAGTCCCTGCGGACCGGTATCAGCACCTGAGAAAGCATCACCACCCGAGAAAGGCGATCATGTCCACCATCACGAACGAACCCGTCCTGGATTCCCTGGCGCCGTCGACGCCGGGCTTGTGGTCGTTCGGGCATGTCACCGTCGAACGCGTCGAGTCCGGTCCGATCTCGCTCGATCGCCGAGGCGGTCGCCTCCACGTCAAGCACTCCCTCACTCCCGCCGATCTGAGTGAGCGACTCGTCGCCGGAGTCACCTCGTCGATCCAGGACGCGGAGTTCGGTCAGGACGAATTCGAGTTGACGATGGTCGGCCTGGTTCGCTCCACCGTGGACGGCGCTCTCGAATCCTGGACCACCTACTACCGGAACTCACTTGCCGAACTACTGGACGGCACTGCAGATTTCGCGCCGATTCACGACAAAGCCGAAGAGCTGGTCCGCGGTTCCGTGCTCGATCTGGGTTCCTGCTTCGGTTTCCTGCCCCTGCGGCTCGCGCGCGCCGGAATGGACGTGACCGCCACGGACATCCTGCCCGGAACGATGATCCTGCTCGACGCGGTTGCCCCCGAACTCGGCATCACGATCGACACGGTGATCTGCGACGCGGGTGAAGTACCGGCACCGGACAACAGCGCCGACACCGTCACCGCGATTCATCTCCTCGAACACGTCGACGACGCAGTCGGCGAGGCCGTGATCGCGCAAGCACTCCGGATCGCGCGTCAACGGGTCGTCATTGCCGTCCCCTTCGAAGACGAAGCCACCGCGTGCCACGGCCACATCCGCACTTTCGATCTCGAGTCACTGCGTGCGGTCGGCCGGCAGAGCCGTGTGCCGTTCGAGGTATTCGAGCATCACGGCGGCTGGTTGGTGCTGGACGCTTCGGCCGCCTGAAAAGAACTACCCTTCTTTCAGCGTATGGGCGACAAGCGCATTCGCGTGCCCATGACCCATACCGTGCTCCGACTTCAACCAGTTGACCAATTCCATGTGCTTCGTGAGGTCTGAGCTTCTGATCAGCTCTTGCCATTCACCGATCGGCCGACCGTACTTCTTCTCGATCGACGGAAAATACGACGCCGGGCCTTTCACGGGTTCAGTCATGACCGGAATCTACCTCCACCGCCCGACAATATTCGCGCACCGGCGGCGCCCGCATGTCCGCACCTGCGGAATCGCTGGGTAGACACGCGACCATCGCATTATGGTCGAAGAACACCCACCCGAGAGCACAGGAGTTCAGCGATGCGACTGTCCACACGAAATCAACTCACCGGCACCATCACCGAGGTCAACCTCGGCACCGTCATGGCGACGGTCAAGGTGAAGTTGGACGGCGGGAATCAGATTGTGACCTCGTCGATCACCCGCGATGCCGCACTGGATCTCGATCTTGAACCAGGCCAAGCCGCAACGGTATTCGTGAAGTCCACCGAGGTGACGATCGGCGTCGAGTAACTGGCGAGCGATGTGATCAGGGCCGGGTGAGATGCGTGGTCATCGTGTAGTCCTTGCTCGGCCCCGTCACGGTCCAGACGACAGTCCAGGTCGATCGATCTCCGGCAGTGACGTCGATTCGCCCGCGGTAGGTATCCGCACCGCACAGGTGCTCGACTTCCTCCCCCGGCGCCCAGTCGTGGAACTCTCTGCCGTCTTCGAATGTCACGGCCCACTCGAGGCCGCGCTCGGCAACGAACAGAGTTCGGAACACGGGTAATTCCAGGTCGCCGTCACGCAGCGTGCCGCTCTCGTACCAGCGCATCCGACCGTCACCGGCGTCGGAGATAGTGGTCTCGCCGAATACATGCTTGGTGGAACCGGAAAGGCGGTCGACGATGTCCCGCTCGAAGTGCCACTTTCCTACCAGCGCCCTCGGCTCGATTTTCGCGTCGTCGACCATGTGGCGATTCTAGTGACCCTGCATTGCCCGACGACACCGGAGACCGACTCGAACACACTGCGAGAGTATGTTCCGAGTACACCCGGAACACGCAGGAGATTTTCACAACCATGAACGATTCGGCCGCCCTTCACAAACGCGCAGTGTTCGCCGAGGATCTCGAGATCGGCCAAGTGATCCCATTGGGTTCGTATTCGGTGACCGAAGAGGAAATCGTCGAGTTCGCAACTCAGTGGGATCCCCAGTGGTTTCACGTCGACAAGGAAGCCGCCGAGTCCGGCGTCTTCGGCGGGTTGATCGCCAGCGGGCTGCACACCCTGTCGATCTGCCAGAAGTTGGTGGTCGCCAGTCTCTACGACCAGTGGAACGTGATCGCCGGGAAAACCATGCGCGACGTGAGCTTCCTCCGTCCGCTTCGCCCCGGTGACACCCTGAGCGGAAAGGTCACCGTCGACAACGTCGTGTTCGACAATCGCGCGCGGGGATTGGTCACCATCACAGCGAAATTGGTCGATGCAGACGGCAATCGCGTTCTCGACGTAGTCACTGACGCCTACCTGCACTGTCGCCCGACTCGCGGACAGTGAATTATCGGTAAATTCCGCACCGCATTGTCTGAATTGCCGTACTTTCAGTGACGTTGCGACGCAACAATACCCATCCCTGCAATCAGGAGTTCCTCACACATGAGCAGCCTCGGCGAGATCAATCCTCTCGGCATTCTTCAGATCCTCATCTACATGCTCTTCGGTGGGTCGTCCAGCACTCCCGAATAGACCCTAGCTTGCCATAGCCATAGTCAGCATCTAGGGTGCTGACTATGGCAATTACTAGTCAGGCATCAGTGGCGGCCGCGCCGTCGACCGACGCAGCGCGTCATCACACCGAATTCGACTCCAGTTGGCGGAGTTTCGACGGCATCCAGGGCGGACTCGCAATTGCACGGATGCTGCGAGTGGCGGCCGACGCGTCCGGAGCCGAACCGCTGGCAGTCACGGCGCACCTGGACCGCCCCGTTCCTCCTGGGCCGGCCGGGTTGACTGTCGGCGAGATGCGGGGCGGGCGGACCGTCAGTTGCCACGTCACGCTGACCGGTTCGGGATCCGCTCTCGTTCGGTTGGCCCGCGACATAGGAGCTACAACAATGTCCGCCCCTGTCGCCGAACCGGCTCCGGCCGACCCGTCAACCCTGCCGCCGCTGGAGATCCCGGTGGATTTTGTGCCGTTCGCCCAGCACCTCGACATCCGGCCGATCAATTCCGCGAGGCCGTTCGCCGGTGGCGACTCCCCTGAATTCGACGTTTGGATCCGCCTGCTCACAGACCTCGATTTCACGGCCCAAGAGCGTGCCGCGGTCCTTCTCGACGCGCTTCCGCCCGGACTGTTCGCGACACTGACGATGCCCGTGGCCATACCGACCATCGAGTTCACCGCGCATTTCACCCCGGAGTACCTCACGGCAGATCCCCGAACACTGTCACCGTGGTATCGCCTACGCCACGGGACTGCCTGGGCGACGGACACTCTCTGTGTTGACGAATCCGAACTATTCGACTCGACCGGACGACTTGCTGCTCGAGCTCGCCAGCTTCGTCGAATTCTTAGTTGAGTTCAGCTCTCCTACACCTGGAGGTCGCGACGACGGAACGTAACAAGCGATGCTGTCGAAAGCACCACTGCCACAACGATCATTGTCAGCAGTGGCAGAACTGTCACCGGCTCGGCAGGGGCACCCGGCACGTGGGTGAAGGGCGACAGATCCAGCACTACCTGCGGAAGCTTCAGCAACGTGCCGAGTTGCCCGAGCACGATGCATGCCGCCAAGATTCCCCAGGAGAGCGCCGACGCGTACGTCGGAAACAGTCCGAAAGCCAACGACACCAACCCCATGACTACGAGCACCGCAGGCAGATAGGCCAACGCGGCGCCAGTCATACGAAGTGTGTTGCCGCCGATGTCGTCCGTGACGAGCCCGAAGGCAAAACCGGTGAAGGCACCCATCAAGACGTGCGCGAGGATCACGCCGCCCACAACCACACCCAGGTGGGAAAGCATCCACCTCCACCGCGACAAAGACGTTGCCAGCAACGGTTCGAGCCGTCCCGATGTTTCCTCGCCCCGCATCCGGAGAAGACTCTGGACCGAATACGCCGCGATGACTATCGACGTGAGCCCCAGAGCAGTGGCCAAGTAGGAATCCACCAGATCCGATCCGCCGCCAAGTTTCTCGAACATCTCCGCGGTCTGCTGCGACGATCCCACCATCGCGTCGATCTCGTTGCCCACAGCGCCGTACGCGAACCCGAGTATGACAACGGCAAAGATCCACCAGAACATCGTCATTCGCTGCATGCGCCACGCCAGGCCCCAAGCCGACGGTAGCCACGATGCCGCGACTGGCGGGCCGGGTCGGGGCTGAACGAGTCCCGCTCCCTGATCGCGATGGCCGATGAGAACAAAAGCCACCACCACGTGCACAGCCGCGAATCCGATCAGCAACAACAGGATCCACCAGGCGTCGTCGTCGAAAGGTCTGATCTGTTGTGCCCATCCGATCGGCGAGAGCCACGACAACCAACCGCTCACAACGCGAGTTCCGTCGTCGACGACCGTACTGTTCACGTCGCCGATCGCGCGCAGCATGAAGGCAACGCCGATCGCGGCACCCGCCAGGCCGTTGGCCGTACGAGCACCGTCGGTGATCTGCGCCGTCACGGCTGCCACTCCGGCAAACGCGATTCCGGTCCCACCTATCGAGGCGCCCAACGCGAACGAACCGACGACAGGCAAACCGACGGCGATCGATCCCAGTGCAATTCCCAGTGCCAGAACGACGTTCGCACCGACCGTTACGATCAGTGCGGAGGTCAGGAGCGCTCGTCTACCTACCACCGCTGCACCGATCATCTCGGCTCGGCCGGTCTCCTCGTTCTGTCGCGTATGGCGAACCACCGCGAGGGTGCTCATCAATGCGGCCACCAACGCGAACACGAGCACCGACTGACTGGCGACTATCGCGCCCTGCGAATCACCGGACACGATCCCGTTGGTCGCCAGCGCGACCGGCGATACCGCGGAACTGACTGCGATGTTTCGTAATTCCTCGGGTGTCGAGTACAGCCCGGTCACACTGGCGACAACCAGCAGCATGAACAAGACGATGGAGATAACCCACACGGAGAGCTGAATTCGGTCCCGCCGCAAAGCCAGCCGAACCAGTCGGCGTGTGCCGGTGAATTGACTTGCCGAGGCCGGTACCGGTGAAGCGGCCTCGACAACAACGGTCATGGCCGTACTCCGGTCTCGGCTCGCAGGTGTACCGAAGTCTCCCTGGCCCGTTCGTCACCGTAGTGCCGCAAGAAAAGTTCTTCGAGAGTCGGCGGAGTGGAAGTGAGCGCCACGATTCCGAATCCGACCAAGTACGTCATGAGTGGTCCGAGTTGCGCGCTGTCGACTTCGCAGGTGACGTGGTTACCGTCGATCACCGCGTCGTGGACACCGCCGAGTCCGTCGAGTCCACCGATCGGACGCTGCGTCTCCGCCGCGACGGACGTGCGCGTGAGATGCCTGAGTTCGGACAGTGTTCCCTCTTCCACCGTTCGCCCGTCGCGGATGATGCTCACGCGATCGCACAGCGCTTCGACCTCGGCGAGGATATGGCTCGACAGCAGTACCGTCTTTCCGGCGTGAGCCACCTCCTCGACGCAGTCCTGGAATACCGCCTCCATCAACGGGTCGAGCCCCGATGTGGGTTCGTCGAGGACGTACAGGTCGACGTCGGACGAGAACGCGGCCACGAGTGCAACCTTCTGCCGGTTACCTTTCGAGTACGTGCGCGCCTTCTTGGTCGGGTCCAATTCGAAGCGATCGAGCAACTCGCTGCGGCGTTTTCGGTCCAGGCCACCGCGCAGGCCCGCCAACAGATCGATAGCCTCACCGCCGGTGAGGTTGGGCCACAGATTCACGTCGCCAGGCACATAGGCGAGACGTCGATGCAAAGTAACAGCGTCTCGCCACGGATCGCCGCCGAGAACGGTTGCGTCTCCGGAGTCCGAGCGGAGCAGGCCGAGGAGCACCCGAATAGTGGTGGACTTTCCGGAACCGTTCGGCCCCAGGAATCCGTGCACTTCACCCGTCGAGACGTCGAGGTCGAGGCCGTCCAGCGCGCGGGTGGTACCGAAGGTCTTGACGAGGCTTTTTACTGAAATTGCCGCACCCATGAATTTGACCGTACGCCGATTTCACAAATGTGTGAAGATAGAAAAGACGGAAAGATCGAAGGGTTCCGATGACCGACACCAGCCACACCGTTGCACCGGACGAGAGCCGACACTATGTCGAGCGACTCTCACTCGTACTGAGCGACATGGGTTTTCCGCCGATGCCCGCCCGCATCTGGGCCGCGTTGATGACCAGCGAGACACCCTCGTCCACGCCAGGAGATCTCGGATCTCGGTTGGGAGTGAGCCCCGCCGCCATTTCCGGAGCCGTCAGATACCTCCAGCAAGTCGGATTGATCGAGCGTGTGGCCGTCCCCGGATCGCGGCGTCAGCACTACTGCGTCAGCGTCGACATGTGGGCCGACGCGTTTGTCACGAAACAGTCCTCGCTCTACCAGGTCTCGGCAGTTGCGGACGAGGGCATACGAGTCCTCGGTGAAGGAACAACCGCCGGCGATCGAATGGCAGATCTGCGCGACTTCTTCGACTTCATGGCCGCGGAAATGCCGCGAATGCTCGCGGACTGGCGCTCCCGGCGAAAAGACCGGACACCTGGCAGGTAGCTTCAGGTTTACCCGCAATTTCGGCGGGGTACCTCAATTCTCGTTCCAGCATGGTCAGGTGCGGTGTAATCGAGGAGTTGCTGATGAAGCTGTCGATCAGGGGCGCGAACACTTCACCGACTCCACCCTTCGCGCGTACCGCTTCACCCGAAACCTGTGAACGATCGATTTCCCTGAATCGCACCGCCGCCGAGGCATTCGCCGGTGATCACCATGCACTGTCGAAACTACTGGCCCGGTTGCACCCTCGCGTCGTTCTCTACTATCGCGCCAGACTCCTCGGGACGCCCGTCGCGACGTTCGCCGACGATCTCGCCCACCAATGCACCCTGGACGTCGTCACACGAATGTCCGACACGATCTCGGCCGACACACGCATCGAGACCTTCGCGTACGAGTTGGCCTCTCGACGAATTGCGTCAATTCCCCAGTCACGCAACATCGACGGACAATTCAAACGCCCGCGTCGCCTGACCGACGACCAACGTGAGGTTCTGGTACTACGAATCGCAGTGGGTCTGACTGCCGAGATGACCGCGTCGACTCTGCGCACAACTCGTTCGAGCGTGCTCCTCGTACAGCATCAAGCGCTGCGCGCCTGGACGGTCTCCGAGCGGAGCTAGATCAGACCTTGCTTACTCGCGGCGTAGACGGCCTCTGCTCGACGGCTCACCTCGAGTTTGCGCATGATGTTGCTGACGTGAAACTTGACGGTGGTCGGTGAGATGAACAATCTCTCACCGATCTTGATGTTGGACAAGCCGTTTGCGAGGAGTCTGAGCACTTCGAGTTCGCGATCGGTCAATCGTTCTTTCGACGACGACTGCCCGTTGAGCGATCGCACGACAGCTGACGCGCTGCGCGAATCGAACGCACTCTCACCCCGCGAGACCGCCCTGATCGCACGCACCAATTCGGTGGTGTCGACGTCTTTGACGACATAGCCGCGAGCACCCGCGTGCACCGCTCGCACCACCAGTTGATCGTCGAGAAACGTGGTGAGAACCAACAGTCCGAGGCCGGGATGCGCCGAGGACAGCTGGCCACACAGGGTCAGTCCCTCGTAGTCGGAACTGGCGGAGAGTTTGAGATCCATCAGGACGATGTCCGGGCCGACCTTGTCGACCACGGCGAGTGCCTCGGCGAGGGACGACGCCTCCCCCACGATCTCGAGATCGCTTTCGCGCTCGAGAACCGAGCGGAGCCCTTGCCGCAGAATTGCATGGTCGTCGACCAGGACGATTCGAACCAATCCCTGAACCGGCGATGCTCCGCGGGTGATGACGGGACGCGCAGTGGTCATGATTCCTCGCTCTCGATTTCAGTTGTGGAGCAAAGGTTTTCTATGCCCGAGTCGAACGGCAGTGGTAGTCGCACGAGAATCTGAATCCCACCGATCCGCGCGCGCCGTACTTCGAGCGCACCACCCAACTCGAGTGTTCGCGCCTGCATGTTCGCGAGACCGCGATGGCGGCCGTCGACGTCGTTGGTGGCTGCGAGTTTGAGGATCAGACGCATTCGCGCAGGGTCGCCGTCACCGTCGTCGGAGACCGACAGCAACACGGAGTCCGCCCGATAGGTCAGACGTAGCACCGCCCGATTCGCGTGAGCATGGACCGCTGCATTGAAAAGCGCTTCCCCAGCGATCCGGAGAAGAGCGTGTTCGGCATCGCCCGGAAGTTCGGTCGGGGTACCGCCGACGCGAACGCTGACCGCCAACTCGTCCGGCATGTGAACCACGCCGAGCTGCTCGAGCATCTCGGGCAACGACGTCCGGTCCGCGTCCGAGGAATGATTGAGCGCGTAGATCGCCGAACGAAGCTGCTCGACCGCCCTCCTGGTCAAATCCTTTGCCAAGTCCAGTCTTTCACTGCGTTCAGCCTCCGGGATGTCGCTCCGGCAGACCTCGATCTGCATGCCCGCCGACAACACCGCCTGTGTCACACTGTCGTGCAGTTCGCGGGCGATCCGGTGACGTTCGTCGTCGACCACTTGGTGCCGGTGCGCCACTCCGAGTTGACGCTGAGTGGACTCCAATTCGCTGTTGCGCACCGCAAGGTCGGCTGCAGTACGATTGGCCTCCGCATACGCATCTTCGGCACGCTCGAGCAGTAGTTGTCCGCGCTGATAGAGCGCCGAATTCTGCAGAGCCACAGCAGTCTGGCTGGCCAGAATGCTGAGCACGGCTCCGTCCGTCGTGTCGAGGGTTCGGTTGGCCGGCGTCCAGGCTGCAAAGGCACCTACCACGCCGCCACCGAGCACGATCGGCACAAACGCGTAGTGCGCGTCGATCACCGAGTTGGATTCGATTCTTCCGTACCGGATGTCGTCGAGGCATTCGACGACATCCTCCGGAAGTGGCGGTCCCTCGACGTTGTCGACCAGAAAAGGGGTGGCGTCCGGGCCGAGAACCAGTCGCCGCGGTCCGGCGTCGGGCAATGTTCCGTCAGCCAAGGCGAAGACAATCCAGTTGGCACTCAGATGCGCACGGGCAGCTTCCGCGACCGCGCAGACGAGGGTTTCCGGCCCCTCGACGGTGCGCACCAAAGCCCGCGAGATCAACTCCAAGGCATGCACGACGCGTTCGAGGCGCTCGGCCGCACCGCGATACTGCGGGTAGAACGAACTCTTACCCGATCGTAATCCGGTGAGCCGGGACAGGTCCGCGGTCATCGCCTGCACCAATTCACAGCGTCCCTCTTCACAGCGTCCCTCTTCACAGCGTCCATCTTCACAGCGTCCATCTTCACAAGGCACCTCGGAACAACGCCACCATCTGTTCCTGCGTCGCTTCCCTGGGATTGGTGGACATGCAGGCGTCGAGCAACGCGAAGCTGGCGAGCCTACTCAGGTCTTCCTCGCGAACACCCAACTCCCCCAGCCCCTTCGGCACACCGACCTCCCGGGCGAGACGCTCGACCCGGTCGGCCACCGCCAGCGCTGCTTCCTCCGGGGTGCCGCGTTGCTCGGGAAGACTCAGTGCCGCAGCGATGGCGACAAAGGGGGCGGCGTCCGTGGTGGAATTGAACCGGATGACGTGGGGCAAGAGAATTCCGTTGATGACGCCGTGCGGAAGGTCGAGCATGCCGCCCACCTGATGGCTCATGGCGTGCGCGGCTCCGAGTATCGCGTTGGTGAACGCCAACCCGGCCTCGAGGCTCGCCTGCGCCATCACCGATCGAGCTTCCATCTCCATCGGGTCCTGGATCGTGTGCACCAGATTCTCGGTCACGAGGCCGACCGCGCGGAGCGCGTGATGATCGGTCAACGGATTGTGCGCCAGTGAGACGAAGGCTTCGATTCCGTGCGTCAATGCGTCCAATCCTGTTGCCGCATTGAGCCACTCGGGCATCGTCGTGAGCAACCGCGGATCGATGACCGTCACATCTGGCACCAGCGCCCGGCCGATGATGGTGATCTTGGTGCCGCGGGTCGTGTCCGTGACGATGCAGAACTGCGACACGTCCGCGCCCGTGCCGGACGTGGTGGGAACCATCACCAACGGCGGGATCGGTTTGGTCGCCTGATCTACCCCCTCGTAGTCGAGTATGTTGCCACCGTTGGCAGCGAGGACGGCTACACCCTTAGCCGCGTCGATGACGGAACCGCCGCCGAGCGCGATGATGACGTCACACTCACCTTCCTGGTACACCTCGAAACCGGCCGCGATCTCGAAGTCCTTGGGATTGGGCGTCAGCCCTGACCACACCGTCGCCGTCAATCCCTGCTCCGTGAGATGGTCTTCGAGTTCGCTGACCCATCCCGCGTCGATCAGACCGGGATCGGTGACCAGGAATGGTCGGAACCCGCCGAACCTCAGAGTCGCGTGTGCTGCCTCGACCAGGGAACCGATACCGAAGACGATCTCGGGGGCGTGAAATTTGACCAGTCGAGCAGCAGTGCCGCGGCGATGAACACCGTGGTTCACAGCATCCGGGTATGCCACGGACACGACCCCACTCTCCTCTCGCTGCTCTGAGATCTCCGGTCGGGATTTCGCATCCGTCGCTCTCAGCGCATCAACTCCCACGTGCACAAACTGGTGTGATCCACCTTACAATCGCTGGCCCCGAGCCTACGCGGACAGCAGTCGGGGCACACCCACCGAAGGAGAGGCGCTTACCTACCCGTTCGGGCAGGTAAGGCGTCTCGGGAAAATGAATGGCGCGGCGAGAAGGTCCCGCTGTACTTTCGGTTGCGGCCAGAGTGGCCCGTAGAACCGATTCAGAAGGTGTTTATGACCCAGCCCGCGCCGAGCGCGCCTCCCGCCCCTGCACTGCCGGCAACCTCGAGGGTCACATGCTGATCCTCCAAACGTCGGACTGACAGCCGCGAGGCCCCCTCGGCCTGCTCCTACTGCTTTGTTCACTCAGCTAGGAGTTCTCCAGTGCCTCAATCACACAATTCCATCTCGAAAACCGACACCTTCTCGTGCATTCAGTGCGGACTCACAGTCATGACCTACGGCCCCGATGGTGATCGCCGAAACCACTGCCCCAGTTGCCTGCATTCCCGACACCTGTTCGACCAGGTGGAAGGTGGACCGTCGGACTGCGGAATGCGGATGGCTCCCATTTCGATCGCAGTACTGCGCAGTGGCGATTGGATGATCATCCACCGCTGCGCACAGTGCCTCGAGCTCACCTCCAACCCCGTCAGCCGAGACGACAACCAGTTGTTGTTGATGAGAATGGCAGTGCGGCCGCTCGCGCAACCGCCCTTCCCGCTCGAAGCCTTCGGCGAATTGTGAGGGGGAATCAGATGCCACGTAGGAATCCCAGCACCCGCCCGCGGCGGGCACCGCAACGGGCCAAGCACGTACTGCACGGAATCGGCGGAGAACAAGGATCGAGCTTCCGTTGTCTCACATGCCGTTTGGACATCTCCACTGCGGCGCCGGGTACCGCTCATCGGAACCACTGCCCGAACTGTCTGGCCAGCCGCCACGTGGACGGTCGCGTTCCGGGCGACCGAGCACAACAGTGCCGAGGTGCCATGGCGGCGCTCTGCCTGTCGGTCCGGCAAGACGGTGAATGGATGCTCGTTCACCAGTGTGTCGAGTGCAATACGTTGAAAGTCAACAGGATTGCCGGCGACGACAACGTCTTGGTCTTGCTGCGCTTGGCGCTACGTCCGTTGGCAGACCCTCGCCTGCGCTCGCGCGCGTTGCTAGCGCTCTGATGATTCGTCCGGTGCAATCGTGCGGTTCTGCGCACGATTACACCGGACGAACACCACGAACACGATCCCGGCGAGCAAGCCGACCGCCGTCGGTCCGAGGACCAGTCCCGAGTACAGCCACGGGGCAGGTTCTGCCGGAAAGATGTCCATGAATATGGGTCCGGTGTATGTCGGTTCGGAAAACGGCTCCCGATAGGATCCTCCGGTGAGAATGTGCGGTGACGCCAACGACTTCCACCACCACTGAAACACGCCGAGCGCCACAACCCCACACACGGCGCCGAGCACTGTCAGCGCCGCGATCGGTCGCCAGATCGATCCCCTGATTTCGGACATGAGATCAAACTAGTTCACGACAGATCGCGCAGTGACATCGGTGAAGTGCACTGACATCAGCGAAGTGCGTGCCCCAGCTCGGCGGCCTTTGCCATCAGTTGCGCGGCATCTCGGGCAACAACAACCTCGTCGCAGATCTCCGAATACTCCGGCATCGCGCACGATGCCTGGTTCCAGTAACGCTGCGGTTCAGGCGTGATCCATGCCAGACGGTGGACCTTTCGGCGGAGTTCCTCGAGCTTGTCCGCCTGCGGGGGCAACCCGTTGCACCGACCGTCGCCCACGATGATGACAGACGTCCGTGAGTTCAAGGTGTTTCCGTGCTCGTCCAACAATTCTGTGAGCACCCGCCCGTAATCGCTGCTGGCTTCCAGATCCAGACCCGGGTGCGCGAGTACCGCGGCCAGTGCGCCGTCACCACTACTGGCGAGAAGGGTGTCGGTCACGTCGACCGGACGATCGACGAAGGCGAGGACTTCACAACGATCTGCCCGGCGATGCAGTGCCTGAGCCAAGCGCAGAGTGAACGCGGTGATGGGGCGCACGGACAGCGACACGTCGGCGATGAGAAGTAGTCGAACACGATCGGGGCGAGGAGCTTTCACGACGAGATGGAAGGGTATCCCGTCGGTGCGCAGGCTCGAACGCACCGTGCGCCGCATGTCGAGATGCCCACGAGAGCGCTCACGGGGCCGAGGTCTGGACGGTCCTCTCATTCGCCGAAGCACTTCGTGGCACGCGAGTTCGATGTCGTTGTGCGTTGCGCCCGCGGCAGATTCACTGTCGGGCGCATCGGGAGCGGTTTCGGCGAGTGCAGCGGCCGAGAGTGCTTGCACGAACGCTTCGACCGCCTCGACGAGCCGGTTCAATTGTGCTTGCGTCAACGGCCCGTCGTCGGAGACATCTGCATACGCTTTGCTCGGGTCGTAGGCATCCAACCAGGCGAGGATCGACGTCGGATCGTCCCAGGACAGCGAGCCGACCACTGCTGCAGCAACACTGGTGCTCAGGTCACCGACCACCGCCGATGCTGCACGGTCCACGTCGACCGTGTAACTGACTCCGCGTCGACCGGTCTCCGAACCGGTATCGACCGACAGTTCGGCATCGCTCGACGTCATCGACACATCGTCGTCGTCCTTGTGCGGGTTGAAGCCCTTCTCCGCTTCCGGAGTGTCGAAGTAGTCGCCGACCTCGGCCGCACGCTCGTTGTACTCGGCGTACCGACCAACTTCTTGATCCTCGTCGATCCCCAGCGCGGTGGGCAGACCGTCCGCCACCTCGGCGCGCGAACCCATCCGCTCGCCGTGCGCTTTGCCTGCGGCCGGCCGGAACAGCGCGTCGAACGCCCGATCGAAACCGGCCTGCTCGTGAGAGTACTTGGCGCACACTGCCCGAAGACATGCTCGCAACGTCTCACGATCCGAAGCGCCGACCATCGCGAGAACACGCCGAACCTCGATGACCTCGGCCGGTGACGCGGAAACTCCGGCCGCCCTCAGCAATCGGCCGAAACTCGCGGACACCACGTCGAGAACAAACGACGGTTGCCACACGGCAAGGCCACCGAGCGTCGTCATCGCGTCGAACGGATTCCGCTGCCGCCGCGGATTCCCTGTTGATGAGGGTCACGTCCACCCGTGCCCCGGAACACGGCCGTCGTCGTGTTGGCGGGTTTGCTTGCCACCGTGGCCCGCTCGATCGGCTCGCCACCGTCACGCGACGGTGATTCGAGACGCTTTCCGTCGAATCGTTCCTTGGCCAGCGTCACATCGGACGAGTACTTGAGCAACGCCGTGAGCAGGATGTCGCGCACCTTGGCGTCGGAAGCGGTGTCGAATCCGCCGGCCGCGAGCACTGTTGCCGCTCTGGCCGCGTCGATGACCTCCGAGATGGACGGACTCTTGCGCAGCGGGAGGTCACGCAGGATGCGAGCCAATTCGACAACCTCGGTGGCCGTAGCCGAATCCACCTCCGGCGCTCGGGCCGTGACGATCTCGCGTTCACGCTCCGACGTCGGATAGCCGAGATGGTAATGCAGACAACGACGCTTGAGCGCGGGTGAGAGCTCGCGGGTGTCGTTGGACGTCAGGATGACCCAGGGCTGCGAGCGGGCAACGAACGTACCGACCTCGGGAATGGTGATCTGCTGTTCGGCGAGAATCTCGAGGAGCAGTGCTTCCATCGATTCCTCGGTGCGATCTACCTCGTCGACCAGAAGCACTACCGGATCGGGTGAGAGGATTGCTTCGAGCAGCGGTCGTACGGACAGGAAGTTCTCGGAGTACAAACCGAAATCCTGATCGGCCAGAAACTTGGACGCTTCGGCGACGCTGTCGAATTCGGAAACCTGATCGCTGATCCGGTCGCGGAGCATCTGCACGTGCAGGAGTTGCTTCGCGTAGTCCCATTCGTACAGGGCGCGATTGTCGTCCAGCCCTTCGTAGCACTGCAATCGCACCAGTTTGCGGCCCCCGATCGCAGCCAGAGACTTCGCCAGTTCCGTCTTGCCGACACCGGCCGGACCTTCGAGCAGGAGCGGGCGCCCCAGCGCCGTCGCCAGATGAACGACTACCGCGAACTCGTCATCGGCAATGTAGTCCTGCTCTCGCAGAGCATCTTTCACTTCGATTCCGCTGGAGAAACTGCGACCGGACATGGAATACCTTTCATGGGGGGCAAGCCCCTGTGCGCCTTTTTGGTAGTGCGGGCTACCAAAAAGGCGCACGGGGCCGAAGGCCCTGCTAGAAGTACGACTTGTTGATAGCGTGATCGACAACCGGGATCATCGACTCCACGGTGACCTCACGGGGATTGCCCGGGGTGCACCAGTCGTCCTGAATGTGCTCGGAGATGGCGCGCACAGTCTTCTCGTCACCCTTGATGACATCACCACGGCCCTCGTACTTCTTGGTGTTCATCTGGTTCTTCGCGTACGAGTCGGTGCGAACCTGACCGAAGTTGTCGGGGATACCGACGTCCTTGGCCAGACGGATGGCAGCCTCGACGGCAGCATCTGCGGCCTGAACCGTGGTGAGGTTGCGAGTGTCGACACCGAGTGCGCCGGCCAACTGGGCGTAGCGCTCGTAGCGCGAAGGCAGGTTGTACTCCCACACACGCGGCAACGCGATTGCGTTGTTCAGACCGTGGTGGCTGTCGAAGAAGGCACTGACCGCGTGCGAGATCGAGTGAACGATGCCGAGGCCACCGGAGTTGAAGGCCTGCCCGGCAATGTACTGCGCGTTCATCATTCCCTCGCGGGCCTTGAGGTTGCGCGGCTCGAAGACGGCCTCGCGCAGGTTCTTCGCGACCAACTCGACCGAGTAGATCGCGTTACCGAGCGAAGGCGCGAAATCGAGACGAGACACGAAAGGCTCACTGCCGTGCGCGAGTACGTCGAAGCCGCAGTACGCGGTGAAATGCTGAGGGCAGGTGTAGTAGAGCAGCGGATCGTCGATCGCCAGGGTGACGATGGTCGCCTCGTCGAAGCCCACCCACTTGTGTGGGTTGTTCATGTCCGACGTGTCGGTGATGACGTACGCCCACGACGTCTCGGAACCCGTTCCGGCCGTGGTGGATACGGCGATATGGGGCGGGTTCTCCTTGTTGGTGGACTTGGCGAAGCCCTCGAACTCGTTGATGTTGCGACCGTCGTGTGCGATCACGACGCGAGCGCCCTTGGCGGCGTCGTGGCTCGAACCACCGCCGATCGAGATGATCGAGTCGCACTTCTCCTTCTGGTAGAGAGCCGCGGCCTCCATGACGTTGTAGTCCTTGGGATTCGACTCGACCTTGTCGTAGAGCACGACCTCGACACCCTGGTACTCGATCTTGCCGACGAGTTCCTCGATGATGCCCGAACCGCGCAGACCGGTCGTCATCAGAAGGGTGCGCTTGAAGCCGAGGTTCTTGGCCTCCACCCCGATGATGTCGTGAGCGCCCACACCCATCAGGGCGCGAGGGAAGGGGTGGAACTCCTTGATGGGAAAGTCCCAGATCTGGTTGAGCTCGATAGCCATCGGTATCTCCTCAGGGATGTGCACGAATGTGACTGCGGGAGGGATTCGAGCCGAATCTTTGTGACCGGCGTCTCACCTGGTTCCCACTGTGTACCGACAAACAGCCCGTGCACAGACTTCGGCAGCTCAACCGCCCGGACGCCGCTCACGAACCGCCCGTTCGGGCAGGTCGACGCCACCCCGGACTGCCAGGACGGCTGGATCAGACCGCCGTGGTTCCCGCTGATCGGGAACGTGTTGCTCGGCGACTACGATCCCCAGTAGCTTTTCATCACTGCTAACATTGAACTAGAACACGTTCTAGATGTTGCA
The DNA here is from genome assembly GCF_054589475.1 of Rhodococcus sp. no. 34. NCBI lineage: Bacteria > Bacillati > Actinomycetota > Actinomycetes > Mycobacteriales > Nocardiaceae > Rhodococcus > Rhodococcus sp. no. 34. The sequence goes on along the minus strand of NZ_BAAILK010000024.1, from coordinate 173,256 downwards.
CTTCACTGACCTGCGCTTTACCCAGCTTCACGAGAGGACTAGCTTCGCGATGACGACAGTCGAGGTACCGCACAGCTCGCGATCGGCGGTACTCACCGTGTCCGGAGTCATCGAAGAGACTTCCGACGCCCGGTCGCTGGTGTTCGAGATTCCCGCAGAACTGAAGGACAAGTTCGACTACAAGCCAGGTCAATTCCTGACCCTGCGCATCCCGAGTGATCAGACCGGCTCGGTCGCACGCTGCTACTCGCTGGCCAGTTCACCCTTCACCGACGACGCCCCCAAGGTGACCGTCAAGCGAACCGTCGACGGCTACGGCTCCAACTGGTTGTGCGACAAGCTCCAGGTCGGCGACACCATCGAAGTGCTGCCGCCGTCAGGTGTCTTCACGCCCAAGTCGCTCGATCACGACTTCCTGCTCTTCGGTGCAGGCAGCGGTATCACTCCGGTGATCTCGATCCTCAAGTCCGCCCTCACGCAGGGCAGCGGCAACGTCGTGCTGATCTACGCGAACCGCGACGAGAAGTCCGTCATCTTCGGCGCCGAACTTCGCGAATTGGCAGCGCAACACCCCGGCCGCCTCACCGTTGTCCACTGGATCGAAACCGTGCAGGGACTCCCCGCCGTCTCACAGTTGGCGACACTGGCCAAGCCATTTGTCGCGTACGAGGCCTTCATGTGCGGTCCAGGCCCCTTCATGGACGCCGTCCACAAGGCACTGGCAGAGGCCGGCATGCCCCGCACGCAGGTTCACGCCGAGGTCTTCAATTCACTCGCGGGTGACCCGTTCCGTGACGTCGAGGTAGCCGAGGTCTCCGACGAGGAAGCAGCCGACGCCGCAACCGTCGAGGTCGAACTGGACGGTGAAACCCACACCCTCGTCTGGCCGCGCAAGCAGACGCTCGTCGACATCATGCTCGCCAAGGGCCTCGACGTGCCGTACTCCTGCCAGGAAGGCGAGTGCGGGTCGTGTGCCTGCACCGTCACCGAAGGCGAAGTTCAGATGGACAACTCCGAAATCCTCGACGCCGAGGACGTGGCGAACGGCTACATCCTCGGTTGCCAGGCGAAGCCGATCACCGATCACCTGAAGATCGAGTTCTGAACCCTGCCTCGATGCATGACGGCCCCTGATTCCCTGCGGAATCGGGGGCTTTGTCATGTTCGGAGTCTCCCGAGTCATCTTCCGAGTCCCGCCGCGAAACCCACACCGGCGCCGTTGTGGGCAACCGCCACAGCGCAAGAATCAGTGCGAGGGTCACGATCAGGAAACCCTCACGAAGGAGCAACCCGAACGGCAGCAGGAGCGGCGACGTCTCGATGAACTGCTGTCCCATACTCGGCCCGCAGTAGACGATGGCCAACCCCAGAGCGGCCGCACCGAACTGCAGCGGCGATCGAAGCCGAAAGAGAACCGTGACGGCAGCAGGCACGAGATACACCCAGTGGTGAATCCAGCTGATCGGCGAAAGAATCGGCGCGCTCAATCCGATCACCAACGCCGCATCGACCGCTCGCCCGACGCGATAGACATCTCGGGCGATCCATAGCGCTACCCCCGCGCACAGCACGGTCGACGGCATCGCCAGAGACGCTGTCCATGGGCCCAGCGCGGCAAGTCCGCCCTGCAGCGAACTGTTGCCGGCACTCGCGATCGCCTGCCCGCTCAAATCCACCCGGTCGCTGAGGTTCCAGACGACGTCCGACCAGAAGGTCCAGCTGACGACCGGGTCCACCACTGCTGCGACGGCGGTCGCCGCGGCAAATCCGATCGAACTCCAGATCGCGAGTCGCCACTGCTTCGTGACGACGAAGTAGACGATGAAGAGAGCCGGAGTCAGCTTGATCGCGGCCGCGACGCCAATCAGCAGTCCTCGCGGAAACCACCGGCCGAATCTCGAATCCTCTCGGCGAGTCACGTCGAGCAGTACGAGCACCATCAGCACCAAGTTCACCTGGCCGAATGAGATGTGCGCACTGACGATGGGGGTCACCGACACGGCCAGGACCAATGCCGCCATGACGAGCGGCCGCTTGGGGACGCGAGCGGGAGTGAACCTCGCAACCGTCCACACCAACGCCGCGATGCACAATCCCGACCACAGCAGATAGGCAGTCCACCAGTCGAAGAGGACAGTCGGGCAGAGGAAGATCACCGCGAATGGGGTGTAGGTGAACGGCATACCCTCTTCGACGATCAACGGGCCGGACAGATTGCCCTCGTAGATGTTCGATCCCGCTGCGAACGCCTGGGCAGCGTAGCGGTAGACGAGAAAATCAACGGGTTCGACGGCTCGAACGGAGTACACGAGATAACACAGAGCTGCGACGCCGGCAGCGATCAGTGAACCGATCGTCACAATTCGAGACGCCTCGACACGGGTGGCGGGCATACCGAGAATCGTCCCACAACCTACCGAGCGGTACTTCGCTAGCGGGCCGCCCGGAAGTGCGCTCGCTCTTCTGCGGTCAGGTGTTCGCACGCGTAGCTCAGCGCCGTGCGTCCCATGTCTGCTGCATTCTTCGCGAGGAAACCGGTCAACAAATCCCGGTCCACCCGCTTGCCCACCTCGCGGAGCATCCAGCCCATCGCTTTCTGGGTCAAGTCTCGTCGATCACCCAGCACCTGCGCGGCAAGCTCGAGCGTGGTCGACCCGTCGCCGCGAGTGATGAATCCGTAAGTCGTCAGCAGCGCCACCCGTCGTCGCCACAGGTCACCCGAATCGGAAAGCTCGAAGATCAGCCGGCGATCTCGGTCGTACAGCCAGCCGCCGAGGATCTGTCCGGCGGACGAATCCACGAGATCCCAATTGTTCACCCGCCCGTCCTCGACAGCGCTGAGATAGAAGTCGGCGATGCGGGCGCGACTCTCGTCGTCGAAAAATTTTGGGCGACTGACCTTTTCGAATCGAGCAACCAGGATCAACAGACCGGCCAACCGATGCTCGTGGACGTCGCTGTCGAGAAGGAGGCGTACCTGAGGCAACTCGAGACCGACATGCTTCTTCACCACCGAACGCGTCTTCGGTACTCGCACACCGATGAAGACGTCACCCTCGCCGTACTCCCCCGGCGCTGTCTTGAAGAACTTCTGTAGCTGGACGGCATCCGCGGGATCCGCGAGGTCGGCCAACTGTTCGATCACGTCCTGGGCACTCGATTGCGTCACCCCAGAACCTTCTCACGGGTCGTCTGTGCGGACTCTTCGATTCTCTCAGCGTCCTCACACCGTGTGCCCTGCTCGGCCACAGGTCGGCAGACGACACTCGAGGACAGTCAGTGAAAGGACCACCCATGATCACCGCCGCTATCGCATTCACCACTCTCACCCTCATGGCACTCTCGGGACATATCGCGGCCAGCGCTCCGCGCGGGCTCGTGGCAATCCGGACGAATAGTCACAAATCTTGATATTCGAGCCTCCACATCGCCTCTAACTGCAACGCGAATGCAATTGGCGGAGAGTTGATCTCGATCTGCCGCGGGCGTGTACTACAGGTGGACACACTCTCGTCTTTGGAGGTCTCGTCATGAAGTCGTGGAATCGAATGCAAGATGCCGTCGCGGTGGTTCTCGGCGTCTTTGCGGCTCTCTCGCCGATGTGGCTCGACACCACCGATCGGGCAATGTGGTCACTCGTCGTCCTGGGTGTCCTGGTTGCACTGTCGGGTCTGGCGCACATGGCACGTCCGGACATGGCCATGGCGGATTACGCGATGGGCGTTTTCGGCGTCTTGATGTTCATTTCACCCTGGGTCATGAGCTTCGACGCTCTACGCGGTGCGTCTTGGACGGCCTGGGTGGTCGGGGTCCTGACCGTTGTGGTCGCGGTGAGTGCGATGCCGGTGATGAGTGCGCGGATGCATCACGGGGGTCACGGCGGCGTAGCCGCACATTGACGGAGCGGCGTAGCCGCCCATTGACAGAGCGGAGTAGCTGCCCGTTGATGAATGGCTGAATACAGGTTGGATCAGGCTTTGATCGCGCCCAACAACCGCCCGGCGTCGAAGGCTTCGGCGCTGGGCGGTAGCGCGCCCGGACGACCACTCACGAAAACCTCGACGGTTCCCGATCCTTCACCCGCGTCACCGAGCCCGTCGATCCGCCGCAGGGTCTGTCGTGCAACGGCTTCGGCACTGTCGAAGAGTGTGACGCCGGCGGGTAGCCGCGCTGCGATTTCGTCCGCGAGCAGTGGGTAGTGCGTGCAGCCGAGGACAACGCCGTTGACGTCGTCCGGCGTCCGTGTCACTGCGGATTCGATAGCTGCAAGTGCGGCTGCACGATCACCGAGGTCTATCGAATCGGCCAGGCCGTGGCACGGCACCCCGACGACCTTGGCGCCGTTGCCGAACTGTTCGATCAGATCGGCTTGGTACCGGCTGGCAGTCGTCGCGGCGGTAGCCCAGATCGCCACTGAATCGCACGCGGCGGCCGCGGGCTTGATCGCGGGCACCGTTCCGATGACCGGCACACCCGGCCCGACCAGTTCGCGGACGTGTGGGAGAGCGGTGACGCTCGCGGTATTGCATGGAAGAACGATGACCTGAGCCCCACGATCGAGGCTCCGCCGCACCGCACCGAGTACCCGGTCGACGACCCACGGCTCGGGCTTGGGCCCCCAGGGGGCGCCGTCCGGATCGAGGGACAGCACAAGATCGAGATCCGGGCGCAGGCGTCTGAGCCACGCAGAGGTAGGGAGCAGGCCCAGTCCCGAGTCGATGAGTGCAACGATCACCGCACAAATCTATCGTCTCGGAACCGGTCCTGCCTCATCCGTTCAGGCCGGTGTGGACTCCAACACGTCCGAGATGGGCGTGCCGGCTGCGATCTTCGCGCGCATCTTCATCACAGCTCCCGCGCTACCGCCGCCGACGACAGCTGCCAGCACACCGTCGCGCTCGTAGTATGCGACGAACTTTCGGCCGTCGTCCTTCACGATGTGAACGGTGTCCGTGGGTGCGACGGTCCCCAATGCCTGGATCTTGACATCGTACTGATCGCTCCAGAAGTACGGAACCTGCGCCGGCGCATCCGGATCACCCGTTCCGGTGATCGCTCCCGCCAGGATCTTGGCCTGGTCCCCAGCATTGGTCCAGTGTTCGACACGCTTGCGTCGATCTCCGATCTGCCAGGACGCGACGTCGCCGACCGCCCAGACGTGTTCGGTGCTGGTGCGGCCGACGCCGTCGCAGAGCACTCCGCTGTCGAGTTCGATCCCCGAACCGTCGAGCCATCCCGTGACCGGCACCGAACCGACTCCGATCGCGACCACGTCGACCGGGATTTCCGAACCGTCGCTCAAGGTCGCAGCGGCAACCGCTCCGTCGCCGGACAGCGAGGTCAAGCCCGTACCGACTCGGACGTCGATGCCCTCGTTCCGATGCAGACGTTCGACGAGGGCGCCGACGGTGGGGCCGAGCACCGACGCCAGCGGCGTCGGCTGGGGTTCGAGCAACACGACGTCGACGCCGTGAGACTTCATGCTCGCGGCCAGTTCGCAGCCGATGAAGCCGGCCCCGACGATCAGCGCACGCTTACCGGGAGCAAGGTCGGCGCGGAGGGCCAACGCTTCCTCGATGGAGCGCAGAACGTGCACTCCGGACAACTCCGGAAGGCCGGCGATGCGACGCGGAGTCAGTCCGGTCGCGATGACCAACTCGTCGTAGTCCAGGGTGGATCCGTCGGCGAACGCCACCGACTTGGCGACCGTGTCCACCGAGGTTGCCGGCGAACCGAGCTTGAGATCGACCTTGTTCTCGACGTAGAACTCGGCCGGACGCAAGGTCGTCTCGTCCTTGTCGCCGCGGATCACTTCCTTCGACAACGGAGGCCTGTCGTAGGGCAGATGCGTTTCCCCACCCGCGAGCGTCAATTCACCTTCGAAACCAGCTCGTCGCAGTTCCTCGACGGTCCGCAGTCCCGACAAACCCGCACCCACGATCACTATCCGTGCCACCACGTACCACCCTGTCCGACCCACGTCACTTGCAGCGCTCACTATGAACGCCGTCACTATTTGCCTCCGACTCTGCCATACCAAATGCCGGAGTAGGTGTGGTGCATCCCGCATGGTCACCTACCAGTCACTACAGTTGGAGGTACTTCAGACGCACGCACTGACACATGAGCAGGGAGCCCCCATGACCAGCGATTCCAGTGAAAAGAACAGCGTCCGATTCGGCGCCGACGGTGGCGCGGAACTAGTCAGCACCCAGGGTAAGACGATCATCGCCGACGCCGTGGTCGCCAAGATCGCCGGTATCGCGACCCGCGAGATCAACGGCGTGTACGACGTCGGCGGGGGCACAGCGCGTGCGGTGGGGGCACTTCGCGACCGCATACCGGGCGCCCGCGTCAACCATGCCCAGGGCGTGGCGGTGGAGGTAGGCGAGAAACAAGCCGCCATCGACATCGGCATTGTCGCCGAGTACGGCGTCGCACTCCACGAACTGGCGGTAGGTATCCGCCGCAACGTCATTGCCGCAGTGGAAAGCATGACGGGTCTCGAGGTCACCGAGGTCAACATCACCGTCTTCGACGTCATGCTCTTCGAGGATGCAGAGAGCGGCGGCAGTACCGATCCGGAAGCCAAGCCGAGGGTTCAGTGAGTACCGCCGACGCCGGCCGCGAGATCGACGCGGCCGAGGTAGTCGCCGACGCGGTTCTTGCCATCCCGGAAGTGGCAGATCTGCACGGAGGACAGTTCGGCGAAGTGGGAACCTACCTCCCCGGACGCCGCATCACCGGCGTCGTCGTCGACGAAAACTCCTGTGCTGTACACATTTCCGTTCACTATCCGGCAGACGTTCGCAGCGTCGCCGAACGCGTACGAGCGGTGGTGGCGAGATTGGTCGACGTACCGGTGAACGTGACCGTCGGCGACCTGTCGACAGCGGGATATCTACCCGTTGATGCCGAAAATGCAGTCACCGAGCCTGCCACCGTCACAGACATTGCACCGAACATTCGAGAAGGGAACTGACATGAACAGCACCACCGTCGGACTGCTGGTCGGTCTGCTCCTCGCACTCGCCGGAATCATGGGTGGGTTCAGCGGTTTCGTCTTCGCAGTCCTGCTCGGCGCCGCCGGTATGGCGATCGGAGCACACCGCGACGGACATCTCGACCTCGGCGCGATCCTCCGAAGCCGTGGCCGTGGCTGAGCCGTCCGATCCCAGCGCAGCGGACGATCCTGGCCTACGCGGCTCCTTGGTCATCAAGGACCGTGCGATGGCCAAGATCGCCACGGCCGCAGCGGTGAACGTCCCGGGGGTGGTCCGCCAGTCCGGTGGCTTGACCCGCCTGACCGGACGCGATCTTCCGCGAGCCGACATCTCGATGGGTAGCGACGCCGTCGCGATCAATCTCTTCCTCGCCGTGTCCTGGCCGTGTTCGGTCACCGAGTTGACCGGCCGGGTGCGAACGGAAGTCGGTCGCAGCGTCGAATCGCTGACCGGGCTTCCACTCCACGACATGAACGTGATGATCGCGGCAACCGAGGGTTCTGACGACTCCTGTGTTTCCGGCGTCGAGATCGCGGAGGGCCCGGCACAGCAGGCACTCTCGGATCCGATTCCGCCGCGGGTCCCCTCTGCGAACCCGGCGGCCGCGGTTTCGGCCTTCGTCATCGCGTGTGGTCTACTCGCACTCGCCTTCGTTGTCTCGCGCGAATGGTTCATCAACCGTGGAACTTTCGAATCGGCACCCTGGATCCGAAACTCCGTGGAGTGGACGTCTCGTCTGCACTGGCAACCGTGGCTACTTCCGGTGGCGATCGCTGCCGTTGTCGCGGGTGTTGTCCTGATAATGTCGGCGATCAAACGCCGTGCGAAAACCCATGTCCCACTCGGGAACCCGAGCGCATCGACGGTGTGGATGCGGCCGACTGACATTGCACGTCTGTGCAGTAGCCACGCAGCGGTCGTTCCCGGCGTCGGCTCGGCTCACACCAGCGTCGACCGTAAACACGTCAAGGTTCACATCGAATCGACCGGTGGCGATCGAGCTGAACTTGCCGCAGCCGTCGACGCGGCGGTTCGGCCCCACCTCGCGATACTGCAGCGGCCACTGCAACTTTCGGTTGTCGTGCGAGAAACTGTAGTACGACGAAAGGACGCCTCGTGAACCGTTGGATCTCCGCGGTCGATCGGATCATCGTCCTCATCGTCGGAATCGCACTCCTCGCGGCGGGCGCATACGCCATCGCGTGGGACGCGGGCGCGTCGCTGATTCGAACCTGGGTGTCACGCCTCGATCGGGAGGTCCTCTTCGGCCTTCCGGAGGAGCCTTGGTGGCACTGGGTACTGTCGGGCACCTTCGTCCTCTGCGTCTTCGCCGGTTTCGGGCTGTTGTACCTGAACCTTCGCCGGCGCCGTACGAGCGCAGTCACATTGCGGCACAACGAATCCGGTACCGACGTCAGCGTGGATCTCGGACCCGTCGCTGACGGCGTAGCGGCCGAACTCGCTCAACTGACCGGCGTGCGGAGCACCAAGAGCAAAGCGACGGTCGATCGCGGACTGCCGACGCTGTCGATTGTCGTCACTGCAGATCCGTCGATCGACGTCGCCGGATTCACCGCTTCGGCCGAACGCATCGCCGGCGCAACCAGGCGCAGCCTCGACGGCTCAACCGTCGCAGTACAGGTTCTGCTGCACCTCGACCGGGTGGAAGCCAACAAGTAAGTAAGAAGCACGCAGGCACCCGATCACCGAACACTCGATCACAGGCCACTCGATCAAAGACACAGAAAAGGCGCTCACTCCCCGAAGGGAATGAGCGCCTTTTCAGTGCTGTGAATCAGCTAGCGAGACAAGAGTCTCACTTGATGATCTTGGCAACCTTGCCGGCGCCGACCGTACGGCCGCCTTCGCGAATTGCGAAGCGCAGGCCCTCGTCCATGGCGACAGGCTGGATCAGCTTGACGGACATCTCGGTGTTGTCACCGGGCATGACCATCTCGGTGCCCTCAGGCAGCGTCACGACGCCCGTAACGTCCGTGGTACGGAAGTAGAACTGCGGGCGGTAGTTGTTGAAGAACGGGGTGTGGCGGCCGCCCTCGTCCTTCGACAGGATGTATGCCTGGCCCTCGAACTCCGTGTGGGGAGTCGTGGTGCCCGGCTTGACGACAACCTGTCCACGCTCGACATCTTCGCGCTTGATGCCACGAACGAGCAGTCCGACGTTGTCGCCGGCCTGGCCCGAGTCGAGCAGCTTGCGGAACATCTCGATACCCGTGACCGTGGTCTTGGTCGAGGTTTCCTTGATGCCGACGATCTCGACCTCTTCGTTGACGTTGACAACGCCACGCTCGATACGACCGGTGACAACGGTGCCACGGCCGGTGATCGTGAAGACGTCCTCGACGGGCATGAGGAAGGGCTTCTCGGTCTCACGAATCGGGTCCGGGATGGACTCGTCGACAGCAGCCATCAGGTCGAGAATGGACTGCGTCCACTTCGGGTCACCCTCGAGTGCCTTGAGTGCCGAGATCGGAATGACGGGGGCTTCCTCGTCGAATTCCTGAGCGGCCAGCAGTTCGCGGACCTCCATCTCGACGAGCTCGAGGATCTCGTCGTCGTCAACCATGTCGGCCTTGTTCAGGGCGACGAGGATGTAAGGAACGCCAACCTGGCGAGCGAGCAGGACATGCTCGCGCGTCTGGGGCATCGGGCCGTCGGTAGCTGCGACGACGAGGATAGCGCCGTCCATCTGAGCTGCGCCGGTGATCATGTTCTTGATGTAGTCGGCGTGACCCGGTGCATCGACGTGCGCGTAGTGGCGCTTTTCCGTCTGGTACTCAACATGCGAGATGTTGATCGTGATGCCACGAGCCTTTTCCTCGGGAGCCTTGTCGATCTGATCGAAGGCCGAAGCCTCGTTCAGGTCGGGGAATGCATCCGCGAGAACCTTGGTGATGGCCGCCGTCGTCGTGGTCTTGCCGTGGTCGACGTGACCAATGGTGCCGATGTTCACGTGCGGCTTCGTCCGCTCGAACTTCGCCTTCGCCACTTTGTGTCCTCCTGGACTGTTGTTGCTTGCCGTATGCAGCAGTGCGGTTGGTTGTTACTAGGTCGTGCTTCGTGCCGGAAGAAACCGAGGTTACTTGCCGGCGCGGGCTGGGGAGCTCGCTGTGCTTACTCGCCCGTCGCCTTGGCGATGATTTCCTTCGAGACGTTCGCGGGAACCTCTGCGTAGGAATCGAACACCATGGAGAAGTTCGCTCGGCCCTGGGTCTTCGACCGCAGGTCACCGATGTAACCGAACATCTCCGAGAGCGGAACCAGCGCCTTCACGACACGGGCACCACTGCGTTCCTCCATGGCCTGGATCTGGCCACGGCGGGAGTTGAGGTCGCCGATCACGTCGCCCATGTACTCCTCGGGCGTTGTGACCTCGACAGCCATGAGCGGCTCGAGAATGACGGGGCCGGCCTTGCGGGCGGCTTCCTTCAGTGCCTGCGAACCGGCAACCTTGAACGCCATTTCCGAGGAGTCGACGTCGTGGTAAGCACCATCGAGCAGCGACAGCTTCAGGTTCACGAGCGGGTAGCCGGCGAGAACACCGTACTGCATCGCGTCCTGCGCACCGGCATCCACGGAGGGGATGTACTCGCGCGGGATACGTCCGCCGGAGACCTTGTTCTCGAACTCGTAGGTAGCACCGTCTTCGCCCACGAAAGGCTCCAGAGCGATGATGACCTTTGCGAACTGGCCCGAGCCACCCGTCTGCTTCTTGTGGGTGTAGTCGTGCTTCTCGACCTTCTTGGTGATGGTCTCGCGGTACGCAACCTGCGGCTTACCGACGTTCGCCTCGACCTTGAACTCGCGACGCATGCGGTCGACGAGGATGTCGAGGTGGAGCTCGCCCATACCGCCGATGACGGTCTGACCGGTCTCTTCGTCGAGCTCGACCGAGAAGGTCGGGTCCTCTTCGGCGAGCTTCTGGATCGCGACGCCCAGCTTCTCCTGGTCGGACTTGGTCTTGGGCTCGATGGAGACCTGGATGACCGGCGCGGGGAACGACATCGACTCGAGGACGATGGGGCTCGCCTGATCGCACAAGGTGTCACCGGTGGTGGTGTCCTTGAGGCCGATCATCGCGTAGATGTGGCCGGCTACGGCCTCGTCTACCGGGTTCTCCTTGTTGGCGTGCATCTGGAAGAGCTTTCCGATGCGCTCCTTCTTGCCCTTGGTTGCGTTGAGCACCTGAGCGCCCGGATCGATACGACCCGAGTACACGCGGACGAAGGTCAGCTTGCCGAAGAACGGGTGAGCAGCGATCTTGAAGGCGAGAGCCGAGAACGGCTCTTCCTTGCTCGGCTTGCGAGTGATCTCTACTTCTTCGTCACCGAGCTTGTGGCCGACGACCTCGCCGATGTCCAGCGGGTTCGGCAGGTAATCGATGACTGCGTCGAGCATGGGCTGAACGCCCTTGTTCTTGAACGCGGAGCCACAGATGACCGGGTACAGCTCGGAAGCGACCGTCATCTTGCGGATGGCGCCCTTGATTTCCTCGACCGTGAGCTCTTCGCCGCCGAAGTACTTCTCCATGAGAGCTTCGTCGGACTCGGCAACGGTTTCGAGCAGCTTCTCGCGGTACTCGGCAGCCTTCTCGACGAGGTCCGCGGGGATCTCTTCGATGGTCGGCAGTGCACCGGTCGGAACTACGCCGCGCCAGGTGATGGCACGCATCTCGACCAGGTCGACGACGCCGTCGAAGTCGTCCTCAGCGCCGATGGGCAGCTGGAGAACGAGCGGCTTCGCGCCCAAGCGGTCGATGATGGTCTGGACTGTGAAGTAGAAGTCCGCGCCCATCTTGTCCATCTTGTTGACGAAGCAGATGCGCGGAACGTCGTACTTGGCAGCCTGACGCCAAACCTGCTCGGACTGCGGCTCGACACCCTCTTTACCGTCGAAGACAGCAACTGCGCCGTCGAGCACGCGCAGCGACCGCTCCACCTCGACCGTGAAGTCGACGTGGCCGGGGGTGTCGATGATGTTGATCTGGTTGTTGTTCCAGAAGCAAGTCACGGCGGCAGACGTGATCGTGATGCCGCGTTCCTTCTCCTGCTCCATCCAGTCCGTCGTCGACGCACCGTCGTGCGTCTCACCGATCTTGTAATTGACACCGGTGTAGAACAGGATGCGCTCGGTGGTGGTGGTCTTGCCGGCATCGATGTGCGCCATGATGCCGATGTTGCGGACCTTGTTCAGGTCAGTCAGCACTTCCTGTGCCACAGGTTTCTTCCCCGCTCGTTGCTTGGTTTTCGGGTGTCGGCCTTATCGGTGTGTTCCACCGTCAGGGCCATGGTCTTTCAATTATGTCTCTGCCGAGGCGAACCTGGCCACCTGCGTCCGGAATCCGTCGCGATGATCAGGCCGCCAACGGCGACAAGCGTCGGAGCCCCACCCGATGGCAGTTGCTCCGACGCTTTACATCACCAGCGGTAGTGGGCGAATGCCTTGTTGGCTTCGGCCATCTTGTGAGTGTCTTCGCGACGCTTCACAGCTGCACCGAGGCCATTGCTGGCATCGAGGAGCTCGTTGGCGAGACGCTCGACCATGGTCTTCTCACGACGTGCACGCGAGAAGGTGACCAGCCAGCGCAGTGCCAGCGTGGTGGAACGACCGGGGCGAACCTCGACCGGCACCTGGTAGGTAGCGCCACCGACGCGGCGGCTACGAACCTCGAGTGCAGGCTTGACGTTGTCCAGGGCGCGCTTGAGGGTGACGACCGGATCGGTGCCGGTCTTCTCGCGTGCCTGCTCGAGAGCCTGGTACACGATTCGCTCTGCGGTGGACTTCTTGCCGTCCAGCAGGATCTTGTTGACGAGCTGCGTCACCAACGGGGAACCGTAAACCGGGTCGTTGATGAGCGGGCGCTTCGGAGCGGGGCCCTTACGTGGCATTAGCTCTTCTCCTTCTTGGCGCCGTAGCGGCTGCGTGCCTGCTTGCGACCCTTGACACCCTGGGTGTCGAGGGAGCCGCGGATGATCTTGTAACGGACACCCGGGAGGTCCTTCACACGACCGCCACGGACGAGCACCATGGAGTGCTCCTGAAGGTTGTGACCTTCACCGGGGATGTACGCGGTGACCTCGACCGAAGTCGTGAGGCGAACACGTGCGACCTTACGGAGCGCGGAGTTCGGCTTCTTGGGGGTGGTGGTGTACACGCGAGTGCACACGCCACGACGCTGCGGGCTGCCCTTGAGGGCTGCCGTCTTGACCTTGGCGGTCTTGTCGCGGCGACCCTTGCGGACCAGCTGGTTGATGGTTGGCATTTACCGGCTTTCTTGTGACGAACAGACTGCTCGAGCGAACTCGGGCCGTTCGAAAACGTGGCTGTTCTGAAATTAGGGATCTAGCAGTTGGAGCAAGAGAGCTGCTGCTCCTCACCCACCTCAGAGTCTGTACTCAGCACTTTCATGCCGCGCACTGCCCCCGAGGTCGGGCGTGTCGCATACCCCCACACAGGCAGCCGGATGCTCGTTCATCAGCAGTTTCTGCTCGAACGCGCGCACGGCAATACCTAGCTAGGCACACAGATCGGCCCGGGCATGCCGGACACGACCCATAACGATACCTGTCGGCGCGCCACGAGGTCAAAGCGAGGCCACGGTGATAGTGACCTCACGCTCTGACCAGACACTCTGGCTGCACACTCAGACCACGCAGCCGGACCGGTCGCGATCAGATGCTGCGGTTCAACGTCAACGCGCCGAGCTTTGCCGCAGCCTCGCACGGATCCGCGCCGCCTTGCGGCTCGGTGACCCACCAACCGAACACTCCCCCGGCCGGTGCGCTCGCGCTCACCCCGCAGCTCTGCGGATCGGCCGGCTGGCGAACCTGGTACCCGCCACTGCCGTTGATGTCGATTTTCGCCACCACGTATCCCAGATGCTCGAATGCAGCGCGCTCGTGATCGAGGGTGCCCGTCTCGAACCAGTTGAAGGTGATCTTGATCGGACCCGCGGTCCCGATGCCGTCCCAACGGCAGATAGCGCCGAAGAACCCACGCCCGACGGCGTCGGCACCCACGGCACCGGCGATCTGCTCGTCGGTGACGGCTTCGCATTCTTGGAGGACGTTCGCGAATTCCTGGCTGTCACTACCGCCGTAGCTGCCCTCCGCACGAGGAGTCCCGGTGACCACCGAGCCGCAGCCTGTCAGCAGAACCAGCGACCCCGCCAAGGCGAGTCCGATCCTTACGCGCTTCACGGCGCCCTCGAACTTCACTGTGCCCTCGAAACTGTTTTTTCCATCAGATCCCGCGCCACCGTGCATGGATCCGCGGTCGGTGGCAGCAAACCGTAGGTGATCGACCAGTGCACGAAGTCTCCGCCGAACGCGATACCCAACTCGCACAACGAACCTGCCGTGGACGCGATGAAGCCCTGGTGTCCACCGATCGTGATGTCGTCGGCAGGACGTCCGAGCAGGTCGGACCCGGCCCGTTCGCGGCCGATCGGGCTACCGCGGTACCAGGAGAAACTGACGCTCGGACCGTTCGAACCGGCGACTTCCCACTGGCACCCGACGCCGTTGCGCGTCGTCGTCGCAAAAGCGCCGAGATTGAAGGCGTTGACAACTTCCTCGTCGGTCACCGAGCCGCATTCGGCGAACATCGGGCCCGGATCCGTAGGTGCGAGTGCCTGCGAACCCGCACCGTCGCCCGGCTGATCGACGGACCCGTCACCGGAGCTGCAGCCGACCACAGCCGAGAGCACGGCAGCCGAGACCAATACCGAAGTCCCGATCGAAGTGAGAGTGCGTGCGGCCATGGAGCCGACTGTACTTCTCGGTGGCCCCCGACACACGCCACGTGCGCGTCGAGAGCACCGGCGCCGGCCCCGCCGCTACCGATTCAGGGAGTTGCCACCGGTACCCGAACAAGCGTGGAATCCAATTGCGCCGCCCACTGTTTGACCACCTCGGTGCGTCGGCGCGAGTCGTCTGTCAAGACATCAGCCAGCCCCAGCCCGCGGGCCAGGTCCAGGGTCGCCTGTACCAAGCGGTGCGTCACCGGGTCGGAGTCGTCGACACCCAGACTCTCGACGGCCATGCGGTGCGCGATGCGCCCGAATCGTTCCTCGAGGGGCAGTACGCGGGCACGCAGGTCGGGGTCGGAGGCAGCGGCCGTCCACACCTGCAGTGCTGCTTTGAACAGAGTCCCGGTGTAGTACTCCACCAACCGCGAAATGATCGCCTCGGTTCGTCCGGCACCCACCGGAAGGTCGGTCGATTCCTTTCGTGCCTGATCCATCCGGGCGTCGAACATCACCTCGAGCGCCGCGGTGATGAGGTCCTCGCGGGTCGGGAAGTGATGCTGCATCGCGCCTCTGGACACCCCGGCACGCTGCGCGACGACGCTCATCGTCGTTGCGCTCCACCCGAGTTCGGCGAGACACTCCACAGTCACTTCGAGCAGGTGGGAGCGCGTGACTCGACTTCGGTCCTGCTTGGGCTCTCGAGTCATCGCGCCGCCATCCCTTCTACTTCTGTGTTCCAGCGCTTCTGTGTCCCAGCTGCGCAGTTTCTACTGCGCCCAGGCTGCTGGACGCTTCTGCAAGAAAGACATCATGCCCTCACGAGCCTCGTCAGAGGAAAACAGCCGAGCCGACTGCGCGATCATCTCCTCGCCGTCCCGGTCGAATCCAGCCAGGACCGAACGCGTCGTGATCCACTTCGATTCGGCAAGTCCCTGCGGTGAACATTGGCGCAAGGTGCCGAGCAGTTCGGTGATCGACTCCCCCGTGTCCTGCGACGCGGAGGTGACGAGTCCGATGGATTCGGCCTCGTGCTGGCCGAACTTCTCGCCGGTGAGCAGATAGCGGCTCGCAGATCGCTGGTCGAGCCTCGGCAGGACCGTGAGCGAAATGATGGACGCCGCCAAACCCAACCGTGATTCCGTCACCGCGAAGGTGCTCGCCGGTCCGGCGACGACGATGTCGCACGCCCCGACAAGACCCATGCCTCCGGCCCGGACGTGACCGTCGATCCGCCCGATCACCGGCTTGGGAAGCTCGAGAATGCTGCGCAAGAGTGTCAGCATCCCCCGTCCTCGCTCCTTGACGGCGTCCTCCGGTGATGCGGACGAACCGGAGGCCTCACTGAGATCGGCTCCCGCACAGAATGTTCCACCGGTGTGGGTGAGTACCACCGCTCGAACTGCCGGATCGGCGGCAGCCACCGTCAACCCAGCCTGCAACTCCGTGACCAACCGCGTCGAAATCGCGTTGCGGTTGTGGGGTGAATCGAGAGTGATCGTGGCAGCACCGCCCGATACTTCGTACCGTACGTATGGCTTGTCCTGATCCGTCATGAGTCGCCTCTTCCTAGTAGGACCGTGGCAGACCGAGGGAATGCTGTGAGACGAAGTTGAGGATCATCTCGCGGCTCACCGGCGCGACACGGGCGATACGAGCCGCACCGAGCATGGCGGCCAGTCCGTATTCCTTCGTCAGTCCTGCGCCGCCATGCGTCTGGATCGCCTGATCGAGCGCCTTGATGCTGGCCTCGGCAGCGGCGTACTTTGCCATGTTCGCGGCTTCGGCAGCACCGAAATCGTCACCGCTGTCGTAGAGCACCGCGGCCTTCTGCATCATCAGCTTGGCGAGCTCGAGTTCGATCTTCACCTGCGCGAGTGGATGCGAAATACCTTGGTGCGCGCCGATCGGCGTCTTCCACACCGTGCGCTCGTTGGCGAACTTCACTGCGGCGTTCAGGGCGTAACGGCCCATGCCGATGGCCATCGACGCACCCAGGATGCGCTCGGGGTTGAGGCCCGCGAACAACTGCATCAGGGCGGCATCGGCTTCGCCGACCAGAGCGTCGGCCGGCAGACGGACGTCGTCGAGGAAGAGGATGAACTGGTGGTCCGGTTCGATGATGTCCATCTCCATCTGCGTCTTCACGAATCCGGGAGAATCCGTGGGGACGATGAACAGAGCGGGCTTGAGCTTGCCCGTCTTGGAGTCCTCGGTCCGCGCAACGACGAGGACCGCGTCAGCCTGATCGACACCCGAGATGTAGATCTTGTTGCCGCTCAGGATCCAGTCGTCGCCATCCCTGCGTGCCGTCGTGGTGATCTGATGAGAGTTGGAACCAGCGTCGGCCTCGGTGATTCCGAACGCCATGATCTTGGAGCCGTCGGCGAGGCTGGGTAGCCACTGCTGCTTCTGCTCCGCCGTGCCGTACTTGCCGATGATGGTGCCGCAGATGGCCGGGGATACGACAACCAGGAGCAGACCGGCACCCTGCGCCGCCAATTCCTCCTGCACCAGCGCGAGTTCGTAGATGCCTGCACCGCCGCCGCCGTATTCCTCCGGCAGGTTGACGCCCAGGAATCCGAGTTTGCCCGCCTCGTTCCACAATTCGGTGAGCGGCTCCCCCTTTCGCGCCTTGGGCAGCACGTAGTCGACGTAGTTGAAGCGCTCACCCAGTTTGGAAACGGATGCCCGCAGTTCCTTCTGCTCTTCGGTTTCGATGAAACTCATCATGCTTCCTCTTCTGTAGCGGGTTCTTCCACACGTGCGAGTACCGATCCGACCTCGACCTGCTGGCCGACGGCGACCGGAAGTTCCACCAGGACACCGGCAGTCGGCGCGGTGACGGTGTGTTCCATCTTCATGGCCTCCAGCCACAGAATCGGCTGGCCGGCGGTGACGGTGTCACCGAGTGCGGCACCGAGGCGGATGACCGATCCCGGCATCGGAGCGAGCAACGAACCGGCGGCGACTTCTGCCGACGGATCCACGAAGCGCGGTGCTGCCGTCAACGCGACGGGTCCGAGCGAGGAGTCGACAAAAATCTCACTCCCGTAGGCCGCAACGTCGAACGAGCGCTGTACTCCGCTCTGCTCGAGCACTACCCGGGTCGCAGTTGCCGATACCAGGCGCACGTCGTCGAAGCCTTCTGCACTCAGCACGCCGCTTCGGCTCAGGGAGTAGCGGACGTCGTACTCGCCCGACGCAGTGGAATAGCTCTTGCTCTGCGGCTGCGACGGGAGGTTGCGCCACCCGCTGGGCAAGCGGCCGATGACGCGGGCCGACGCCCGGTTGTGCGCGGCATCGGCAAGTGCCGCCGCCAGCGCCGAGAGTTTTTCGGCGGCGGTATCGGCCAAGGGCGTAGACAGCTTCTCGAGGTCGTGAGTCTCGAAGAAGGCAGTGTCGGTGTCTCCGGCAATGAAGGCGGGGTGGGCCAGGACGTTGACGAGCAGGTCGCGGTTGGTGCGCAGCCCGTGAATCCTGGTGCGCGCCAGCGTCGATGCGAGCAGCCGGGCAGCTGCGGTCCGCGTCGGCGCGTACGAGATGACCTTGGCCAACATCGGGTCGTAGTGGACGCCGACAACACTGCCGTCGACGACGCCGGAGTCGAGGCGAACGCCCTGCTCACGCAGAACACTGAATTCTTGCGGGTCACCGGGCAACTCGATGTGGTGGACGGTTCCGCTCTGCGGCTGCCAGTTCTTGGCGGGGTCCTCGGCGTACAGGCGCACTTCGATCGAATGCCCACGGATCTCCGGCTGATCGTCCGGAAGTGCTTCACCTGAAGCGACCTGCAATTGCAGTTCCACCAGATCGAGTCCAGTGGTGCACTCGGTGACCGGATGCTCCACCTGCAAACGCGTGTTCATTTCGAGGAAGAAGAAGTCGCCTTTTTCGTCAGCCAGGAATTCAACGGTTCCTGCCCCCTCGTAACCGATGGCGTTGGCGGCGAGCCGCGAGGCGTCGAACAGCTTGTCGCGCATGGCGGGGATGCGTTGCACGAGCGGCGACGGGGCCTCTTCGACCACCTTCTGATGCCGACGCTGGATCGAGCACTCGCGCTCCCCCACCGCCCACACCGCACCGTGGCGGTCGGCCATGACCTGAACCTCGATGTGCCGACCGGTCTCGAGGTAACGCTCACAGAAGACTGTCGGGTCGCCGAAAGCGGACTGCGCCTCACGCCGCGCCGCTTCCAGTTCGCCGTCCAGCGCCGACAATTCACGAACGACACGCATTCCGCGTCCGCCGCCGCCCGCCGACGCCTTGATCAGCACCGGCAGATGAGCCTCGGTCACCGCGGCGGGATCGAGTTCGGAGAGCACCGGCACTCCGGCGGCGTCCATGATCTTCTTGGACTCGACCTTCGACCCCATGAGCTCGATGGATTCGACGGGCGGGCCGATCCACGTCAGTCCCGCGTCGATGACGCTGCGCGCGAACTCCGCGTTCTCGGAGAGGAATCCGTATCCGGGGTGAATCGCGTCGGCGCCCGAAGCCTTGGCGGCGGCGATGACGAGCTCACCCCGCAAGTAGGTCTCGGCAGGCGTGTTACCCGGCAGGCGAACCGAAGCATCGGCTTCGGCGACGTGCGGGCTGTCGGCATCTGCGTCGGAAAATACCGCGACCGTGCCGATTCCGTTCTTGCGGCAGGTTGCAAAGACACGGCGGGCGATTTCGCCACGATTGGCGACCAGTACTGAAGTGATTGTCACGGCGTGCCTCACATACGGAAGACGCCGAAGTTCTCGGTGCCTTCGATCGGGGCGGTGGCGATGGCCGACAGGCACATTCCCACCACGGTGCGGGTGTCTCGGGGATCGATGACGCCGTCGTCGTACAGACGACCCGACAGGAACATCGGGAGTGACTCGGCCTCGATCTGGTTCTCGATCATCGCGCGCATGCCGGCGTCGGCCTGCTCGTCGAAGACCTGGCCGCGCGCCTCGGCAGCAGCGCGTCCCACGATGGAGATGACGCCGGCGAGCTGCGCACCGCCCATCACGGCGGACTTGGAACTGGGCCACGCAAAGAGGAACCGCGGATCGAACGCGCGTCCGCACATGCCGTAGTGACCGGCGCCGTAGGACGCTCCGAGCAGGATCGAGATGTGCGGAACCTTGGAGTTGGCAACCGCATTGATCATCATCGATCCGTGCTTGATCATGCCGCCCTCCTCGTATTCCTTACCCACCATGTACCCGGTGGTGTTGTGCAGGAACAGCAACGGCGTGTTGGAACGATTGGCGAGCTGGATGAACTGCGTGGCCTTCTGTGATTCCTCACTGAAGAGCACTCCACGTGCGTTCGCCAGGATGCCGATCGGGTAGCCGTTGAGCTCGGCCCACCCGGTCACGAGGGAGGAGCCGTAGAGCGGCTTGAACTCGTCGAAGTCGGAACCGTCGACGATACGGGCGATGACCTCACGCGGATCGAACGGGATCTTCAGGTCGGCCGGAACGATGCCGAGCAACTCTTCCGGATCCTCGAGCGGTTCGATGATCTCCGCGCGCGGCGCCGGCCCCTTCTTGGTCCAGTTGAGCCGCTTGACGATCGAGCGCCCGATGCGGATCGCGTCCTGCTCGTCGGCGGCGAAGTAGTCGGCCAACCCGGACTTGCGAGCGTGCATTTCGGCGCCGCCGAGTGCCTCGTCGTCGGATTCCTCACCGGTGGCCATCTTGACCAGCGGCGGGCCTGCGAGGAACACCTTGGAGCGTTCCTTGATCATCACGACGTGGTCGGACATGCCCGGGATGTACGCACCGCCGGCCGTCGAGTTACCGAAGACCAGTGCAATGGTGGGGATTCCGGCTGCGGACAGCTGAGTGAGGTCACGGAACATACGCCCGCCCGGGATGAACACCTCTTTCTGCGTCGGCAAGTCTGCGCCGCCGGACTCTACGAGGGAGATCACCGGGAGTCGGTTCTGCATGGCGATGTCGTTGGCGCGGAAACCCTTACGCAGCGTCCACGGGTTGCTGGTGCCGCCGCGCACGGTGGGATCGTTGGCGACGATCAGGCATTCGACACCTTCGACGACGCCGATACCGACCACGGTGCTGGCGCCGACCGGGAAGTCACTCCCCCACGCAGCGAGGGGACACAGTTCGAGGAACGGTGAATCCTGATCGAGCAGGAGTTCGATCCGCTCGCGTGCCAGGAGCTTTCCCCGCTTGTGGTGCCGCTCGGTGTACTTCTCGCCGCCACCCGCCAACGCCTTGGCGTGCTCGACCTCGATCTCGGCGAGCTTGGTGTTCATGGTCGAAGTTGCGGTCTTGTACACCTCGGAATTGGTGTCCAGTGTTGACCGGATGACACTCATGACTGATACCCCAATCGCTTGGCCGCGAGGCCGGTGAGGATTTCGGTGGTTCCGCCACCGATTCCCAGAATTCGCATGTCCCGGTACTGCCTCTCCACTTCGCTTTCCTGCATGTATCCGAGGCCGCCGAACAGCTGAACAGCTTGGTTCGCAACCCATTCGCCCGTCTCGACTGCCGTGTTCTTCGCAAAGCACACCTCGGCGATCAGATCGCCGTCACCGGCCATGTACCGCTCGATCACCGAGTGCGTGTACACCTTGGCGACGTCGATCTTGCGGGCCATCTCGGTGACGGTGTTCTGGACGGCCTGCCGACTGATCAGGGGGCGACCGAAAGTCTCACGGGCGCGGCACCATTCGAGCGTCAGCTCCAGGCAACGTTCTGCACTGGCATACGCCTGCGCGGCGAGCGCTACCCGCTCGGAGACAAATGCCTGGGCGATCTGCGCGAAGCCGCTGTTCTCTGCACCGACCAGATTCTCCACCGGAACCCGGGCGTCGACAAAGGAGAGTTCCGCGGTATCGGATGCGCGCCAGCCCATCTTCTCGAGTTTGCGCGAGACGGTGAATCCCGGTGTGCCCTTCTCGATCACGAGCAGTGATACACCACCCGCGCCGGGACCACCGGTGCGCACCGCTGTAACGACGAAGTCCGCTCGAACGCCGGAGGTGATGAACGTCTTGGCGCCGTTCACGACGTAATGATCGCCGTCGCGCTTGGCTGTAGTTGTCAGGTGCCCGACGTCGCTGCCTCCGCCGGGCTCGGTGATGGCGAGCGAGCCGATCTTGTCGCCGCGCAGGGTCGGCTTGACCCACTTCTCGATCTGCGCCTCGTCGCCGGCCGCGATCAGGTGCGGCACCGCGATGCCGCAGGTGAAGAGCGATGCGAACAGCCCGCCCGACGCACCTGCCTGATGCATCTCCTCACAGATCACGATGGAGTCGACGGCGTCGCCGCCCTCACCACCGGCCGATTCGGGTGCGCTGGCCCCGAGGAGTCCGAGAGCGCCTGCCTTGCGGTGCAATTCGCGCGGAATCTCGCCGTCTCGCTCCCACTGCGTCAGATGCGGCAGAATCTCCTGGTTCACGAATCCGCGTACGGTCTCGCGAAGCGCAAGCCTTTCCGGTGTGGTCCACACGGTCACCGTGAATCCTCTTTCTCGTCAGTTACGGGGAGTAGCGAAATCGGGATGTCGATGTGGCGCGAACGCAGCCATTCACCAATTCCCTTGGCCTGCGGATCGAACCGCGCCTGCGAGGCGACACCCTGACCGAGGATTCCCTCGATCACGAAGTTGACGGCACGAAGGTGCGGAAGCTGGTAGCGAGTGACGTTCAGGTCTGCTGCTTCCGGTAGCAGTTCCTTGAGCATCTCGACGGTCAGTGTGTGCGCCAACCACTTCCACTGATCGTCCGTGCGAACCCAGACGCCGACGTTGGCATTTCCGCCCTTGTCGCCGCTACGGGCACCGGCGATCGTGCCGAGTGGTACCGACAGCGACGTCTGTGGCGGCAACGGCTCCGGACGCTCCGGTTCGCCGACGGGTTCGAGGTCCTGCGTCAACGTGGACGGAGCGATGTCCACGCGCGTGCCGTCCGGCAGTACGGCCACGTGCGGCACCGATCCCGCGTCGACGTAGCCGGGGGTGAACACTCCGTACGGTTGGCCGTTGCTCGGCGGAGCCGTCAGCGAGAAGCCGGGGTAGCTGGCAAGTGCCATTTCCACCGCAACCGCGGAGAAAGGGCGACCGATCACCTTGGGGTCGGAATCGCGAACCACGCAGCGCAGCAACGCACTCGCGGTTTCCTCGGTGTCGGAATCCGGATGATCCGTGCGAGCGAGAGTCCAGACCAGTTCGGCGGGCTTCTTCGTCAGCCAGGATTCGAGCTGAGTCTTCGCCAGATCGGCCTTGGCCTCGATGTCGAGACCCGTGAGGATGAAGGTGGCCTCGTTACGGAACCCGGCCAGCGTGTTCAGGGAGACCTTGTACTGCGGCGGCGGAGCCTCGCCCGTGACGCAGCTGATCAACACCCGGTCCGGGCCTTCCTGGGTGAGCACTGCGTTGTCGATGCGGGTCGTCACGTCCGGGCCTGCATAGCGTCCACCGGTGATCTCGTACAGCAGCTGCGCCGTCACCGTGCCGACGCTCACCTCGCCGTCCGTTCCGGCGTGCTTGGTGATGACCGAAGATCCGTCCGCGTTGATCTCGGCGATCGGGAAGCCAGGCCGACCCAGATTGGGAATCTCTGTGAAGAACGCGTAGTTGCCGCCGGTGGCCTGGGTTCCGCACTCGATGACGTGGCCCGCCGCGACAGCACCGGCAAGCTGATCGAAATCATCTCGCTTCCAACCGAAATGGTGAGCGGCCGGACCGACGATCACCGAAGCGTCGGTGACACGTCCGGTGACCACGACATCGGCGTCGGCCGACAATGCTTCGACGATGCCCCAGGCGCCGAGGTACGCGTTGGCCGTCAGTGGGGAGCCGAGTCCGAGTTCGTCTGCCCGAGAGATCAAATCGTCGCCCTCGACGTGGGCGATCTTTGCGTTCAACCCCAGCTTGGTGTTGACCTCGCGCAACGCGTCGGCCAGTCCGGCCGGGTTGAGACCGCCTGCATTCGCGACGATCTTCACCCCCTTGTCGAGCGCAAGGCCGAGCGTGTCCTCCACCTGCCGCAGGAACGTCTTCGCGTAGCCGAGCGCCGGGTCCTTCATCCGGTCCCGCCCGAGGATCAACATCGTCAGTTCGGCCAGGTAGTCGCCGGTCAGGTAGTCGAGTTCGCCGCCCTCGAGCATCTCGCGCATCGCCGAGACGCGGTCGCCGTAGAACCCGGAGCAGTTACCGATCCGTACCGAACTCATTTGCCCACCTTCGATGCTCGTCCCTCACCGCTGGATCCGACGGCGGCTCGTCCCTCACCGCTGGGTCCGGCAAAGGCCTGCGCGAACCCGAGCCACTCGTCCGCGTCGGCACCCACGGCGACCAGATCGAGATCGGCGCGATTGGCACGCTGGGTGACCAGCAAGCAGAAGTCCAACGCCGGCCCGGTGACCTTCTGCGGCGCATCTTCCGGCCCCCAGGTCCAGAGCGACCCGTCCGGCGCGGTCAACTCAACCCGGAAATCGTCGGCGGGCGGCGTCTTCTCGTTGACCGAGTACGCGAAGTTTCGCGTCCGCACACCCAGGTGAGCGATGTTCTTGATGCGCGCCGTCGGAGCGCGTTCGACGCCGAGTGCGTCGGCAACGTCCTGCCCGTGCGCCCACGTCTCCATCAGTCGCGCGGTAGCCATGGAGACACCGCCCATGGGCGGGCCGTACCAGGGGAACTTGGTTCCGGCCGGGGCGGCGGTGAGCGCCTCGACGAGAGCGGTGCGCCCCGCTCGCCAATCGGCGAGCAACTCCGCCGGCTGGCGGGCCGCCTGTTCGGCAGCACCGTCGTCGACAAACCCTGCCGGGTTCACGAACGCCGCCTTCAACTGCTCCGCGAACCCGTCCGGGTCGGTGATCGCCAGGATCGCTGCACTGTCCGTCCAGTGCAGGTGCCCGATCTGATGTGCGATGGTCCACCCTTCCGCAGGCGTCATTGTCGCCCATTTCTCCTCGGGCAGATCCGCAACCAGGGCGTCGAGGCTCTCGCCTTCGGCCCGCAAGTCATCGATGAACGTCTGAAGTTCGGCCATGCGACCAGCATCACACTCACATCCATAAAAATCAAGCACGAATGATTGTTATTGCGAATTCCTGTGGTGAGAGACTGAGCTCAACTGCCATCGACAACCAGGAGCACCCATGAGCGACGCCGTACTGATCTCGCGAACCGGCGATGTGGTCACGTGGACCCTCAATCGCCCGGACACCCGCAATGCGATCTCCGAGATCGACATGATCGAGGCCCTCGAAGACGCAGTCACCGCGGTCAACCGAGATCAGAGTGTGCGCACGGTCATTCTGACGGGGGCCGGATCGGCCTTCTCCTCCGGCGGCAACGTCAAGCACATGCGAGACAAGGAGGGCATGTTCGGTGGCGCACCCGGCGAGATCCGCCAGGGCTACCGGCACGGCATCCAACGCATCCCGCTCGCGCTGTACACGTGTGAGGTGCCGACCATCGCGGCGGTCAACGGCCCGGCCATCGGAGCGGGCTGCGACCTCTCACTCATGTGCGACCTCCGCATCGCCTCGACCGCCGCAGTCTTCGCCGAGAGTTTCGTCAAGGTAGGACTCATCCCCGGCGACGGCGGAGCGTGGCTGCTCCCCCGCGCGATCGGCAACGCCCGCGCGGCCGAGATGGCGTTCACCGGTGAACCGATCGATGCTGCGAGAGCACTCGACTGGGGTCTGGTCTCGCAGGTGACCGAGCCCGAGGAATTGCTTTCCGCTGCGCACGCTTTGGCAGCTCGAGTAGCCGCCAATCCCCCGCAGGTACTCCGCATGACCAAAAAGCTCCTCCGCGAGGGCCAGCACCAGAGCCTCGAGAGCTTGCTCGAACTCTCGGCCGCCATGCAGTCGATCGCCCACCACACCCGAGATCACCACGAAGCCGTCGCCGCGATGCTCGAGCGTCGAAGTCCCGAGTTCACCGGAGAATGAAGGCCGGCAGTCAGCTACTGCCGGTCGGAGCAGTCCTCACGTCGATACTGTCGCTCCAGTTCGGAGCGGCATTCGCGACGACACTGTTCTCGCAGATCGGGCCGGCCGGAGCCACGACGCTGCGGCTGACGATCGCCGCGATCATCCTCGGCGTCATCGTCCGCCCGCGATGGAGCAGATGGTCGAACCGGCAGCGCAAAGGCATCTTCGCGCTGGGCATCGCCCTCGCCGTGATGAACGGCGCCTTCTACCTCGCCCTCGACACGGTGCCCATCGGAACGGCCGTCACCATCGAGTTCCTCGGACCGCTCACCCTGGCCGCAGTTCTGTCTCGTCGGTGGGCCGACGGAGCATGGGTGCTGCTCGCCTTCGGCGGAGTGTTGCTGCTCGGGTTGGGCGATCACGGCGAATCCGGTTTGGACCCGATCGGGGTGATGTTCGCGTTGATCGCCGCTACTGCGTGGGCCGGATACATCGTGGCCGGTTCCCACCTGGCCGCGACGCTCCCGAGCGCCGACGGGTTGGCAGGCGCAAGCATCGTCGCGGCCGTATTGACGCTGCCCTTCGGCGTCGTCTCGGGCGGAAGTGAACTGCTGGATCCGACGATGCTCGCCGCAGGCGCAGCCGTCGCCGTCCTCTCGTCCGTCATCCCGTACAGCTTGGAAATGTGGGCGCTGCGCTCTCTAGCCAAGAAAGTCTTTGCCGTCCTCATCGCCCTCGAACCCGCAGCGGCCGCACTGGCCGGAGTCCTCGTGATCGGGCAAACGCTCGACGCGTTCACACTCGTGGCCATCGCACTGGTGGTGGCCGCGGGCGTCGGCACAGTCGTCATGAATCGAAAACCCACAGCGAAGTAGTCCAGGTACCGTCAGAGCACGTCATTCCAACGCACAGGAGAACCATGACCAACCCGATCATCGCCACCGTTCTCGGTAACACCCCGCAGATCGACGAAAGTGCGTTCATCGCACCCAACGCCACCGTTGTCGGCGCGGTGACCATCGCTGCGGGAGCCAGCATCTGGTACGGCGCGGTTATCCGCGGCGACGCAGAATCGATCTCCATCGGCGCTGACACCAACATTCAGGACAACTGCACCGTGCACGCCGACCCGACGTTCCCCGCAGTGCTGGGCGAACGAATCTCGGTCGGCCACAACGCAGTGTTGCACGGGTGCACCGTCGAAGACGACGTTCTCGTCGGCATGGGTGCCGTGGTGCTCAACGGCGCACACATCGGCTCGGGGTCACTGATTGCAGCCGGCGCCGTCGTGTCTCAGGGGATGCAAATCCCGCCTGGATCACTGGTCGCCGGCGTGCCCGCCAAGGTCAAACGTGAACTCTCCGAAGGCGAAAAGGCCGGTATCACCGCCAACGGCGCCGGCTACATCATGCTCGCGAAGGCTCACCAGGACATCGAACAAGCCTGATCGAAACGACGCTCGCGGCCGGTAGCAGCAAGAGCAACGACTAGCCTCGGGGCCGCAACGTACTGTTCGGCAACTCGGGTGCCGGGAGCGCCGGACCGTCGTATCCCGGCACGACGCCGAAACGCCGGTCCGGGACGCTGCCGTCGAATCCGGAGGCAAGCTCGGCCTGCCACTTGCGTCGATACTCGACGATCTCTGCGTGTGTACGGCCCATGAAGTTCCACCACATGATGACCTGCTCGCCCAACGGTTTCCCGCCGAGAAGTAGCAGTCGAGCCGGTTCGGATCCCGGATTGCGCAAAGTCAGTTTTCCGAAACCCGGTGCTTGATAACCCAACTCGGCCCAGCCGACAGTGGTACCACGCAGAACAACCGATCCTTGATCGACGATCACGCCGTGCTCATGTGAACGATCGACATCGAGGGCGATCTCGGCCCCAGGATCGAGAATCACCTCGGCACCGAGTAATTCGGTGAAGGTAGACACCGGAGACGTTTCACCGGCGAGCGAACCGAGGAACACACTGAGCGTGACACCATCGGTGGTCACCGGCTCCGGTCGATAGTGAACGAACGCGGGTGCGGTATCGCGCGCCGCATCCGGCAGGGCCACCCACAACTGCATCCCGTGCAGAACCTTCGTATTCGGCGTCGACACCTCGGAGTGCGCGATCCCACTCCCGGCCGTCATCAGATTCAGTTCACCCGGCCGCACCATCGCATGGGAACCGATGCTGTCACGGTGCTCGATCTCTCCGGTGAACAGCCAACTCACCGTCTGCAAACCGGTATGCGGATGCGGCGGCACATGCATGCCCGGTCCTGAGCCGACGTCATCCGGACCGTAATGATCTGCAAAACACCATCCCCCGATCAGCGAACGCTCGCGTTGCGGGAGGGTGCGTCGCACTCGCATGGCCCGCGGGCCACCGAGCGGTACGTCGCGCGGGGTGAGGATCTGAATCTCGCTCTCCGCCGGATGGCCTTCGCATTCCTGCTCGACGGGCTGCGCTTCGAGGTTGCTCATATCGTCCATCCTGCCTCCAGTCATGACTGCGCGAGACGCAGACGCGTGCACAATTCGGCCAACAGTCGAAGTTCATCCGCGTCCAGGGCCGGTCCGACGTGGCGGCGGATGCTCGCGGCATGACGGCGACCCACTGATTTCTGCAGCGCTGCACCCGTTTCGGTGAGTTGCACGATCGTCCCGCGGCGATCCTGTGGATCAACACTTCTCGTTACCAGACCTTCGCCCTCCAACCGTTCCACCAGGCGACTGAGCGAAGGCTGGCTCAGCAATATCTCCCGATTCAGGTCATGCAGGCGAAGGGAACTACTCGGCGCAAGACTCAGCGTGAACAGCACGTCGTACTCGCGCATCGACACCTGATCCCAGACGTCGTCGGCAGAGAGCCGCCGCAGCACCGACACCTGGGCGCGAAACAAGGCTTCCCAGGCGTCGGTGGCGAGTTCGGTGGTGCTGACCGGAACCTCAGGCAGTTGCTCGTCAGGCAGTGACACTGCTTGCCTCACGAGCCGCCTTCATCGACGCGTGAGTGGGCGGGTTGTCCGGCACATGTGCTGGTCGCCTGGCCGCGAACTCACGGCGCAGAACCGGAACAACTTCCTCACCGAGCAGATCGAGCTGCTCGAGCACCGTCTTCAGCGGCAGTCCGGCGTGATCCATCAGGAACAGCTGGCGCTGGTAGTCACCGAAGAAATCGGCAAACGCCAACGTCTTCTCGATGACCTGTTCAGGGGAACCGACGGTCAGCGGCGTCTGCTCGGTGAACTCTTCGAGTGAGGGCCCGTGGCCGTACACCGGAGCATTGTCGAAATACGGACGGAATTCCTTGACCGCGTCCTGACTGTTCTTGCGCACGAAGACCTGACCACCGAGACCGACGATCGCCTGATCCGCGGACCCGTGGCCGTAATGCTCGTAACGCCGGCGGTAAAGATTGATCAGCTCGATGTAGTGCTCTTTCGGCCAGAAGATGTTGTTCGCGAAGAATCCGTCGCCGTGATACGCCGCGATCTCCGCGATCTCGGGGCTGCGGATCGAGCCGTGCCACACGAACGGCGCGACGCCGTCCAGCGGGCGCGGTGTGGACGTGAATCCCTGGAGTGGAGTGCGGTACTCCCCTTGCCAGTTCACGACCTCCTCGTCCCAGAGCCGGCGAAGAAGTTGATAGTTCTCGAGCGCCAACGGGATACCGGCGCGAATGTCCTTGCCGAACCACGGGTACACAGGCGCGGTGTTTCCGCGACCCATCATCAGATCGACGCGCCCCTCGGCGAGGTGTTGAAGCATCGCGTAATCCTCGGCGATCTTCACCGGGTCATTGGTGGTGATCAGCGTCGTGGACGTGGAGAGCGTGATCTTCTCGGTCTGGGCCGCGATGTATCCGAGCATCGTGGTCGGAGATGACGGCACGAACGGCTTGTTGTGATGCTCGCCGGTCGCGAAGACGTCGAGACCGACTTCCTCGGCGTGCTTGGCGATGGTCGTCATGGCCTTGATGCGCTCGTGCTCTGTCGGGGTCGCCCCCGTCGTGGGATCAGTGGTGACGTCACCGACCGTGAAGATTCCGAACTGCATGGTTGCTCCTCCGCGAACTAGATCCATGCGTTTGCATGTAACTGATCAAACATTCAACCATCCAGCTGTATTCCACGGCAAAAAGGTGAGGGCGGCACACAAGATGTGTGCCGCCCTCACCTGGACGAACGATCTACCGAAAAGCGGTCAGTGCATAACGATCGGCGTTGCCGTCTCGCCCTCGGCCACCGGCCTGGTGGTCTTGCTCCGCGGCAGGAAGAACGCCGGGATGAGGGTCAGGACGATCAGCACAGTGGCAACGAGGAAGGTGTTACCGAAGGCATCCGACGCCGCACTGAGAATCGAATTCGCAGCAGACTCCTGCGGACTTCCCGGTTCGGTCGGAATGTGCGAGGCCGCACCGACCATCGTCGTGTCGAGGCCACGATCGAGAAGCTGGTTGGTCAAGACCACCGACATCACGGCGGTACCGATCGAACCTGCGGTCTGCTGAACGATGTTCATCAGGGTGGAGCCGCGAGCAATCTGCTCGTTGGAGAGCGTCACGATAGCTGCGGTCATCAGCGGCATCATGGTGCAACCCATACCGAGGCCCATGACGAACAAGGCACCCATCAGCAGCCACGTCGGGGAATCCGAGGCAACCTGTGTGAACACACCCAAGCCGATCAGAATCAACGGCAAACCGGTCAGGACGATCTTGCCCGGGCCGATCTTGTCGACCAGTCGACCAGCGATGGGCATGGTGACCATAGCGCCGAGACCCTGCGGAGCCATCAACAATCCGGCAGCGAGCGTGGTGTGACCGCCGACCTGAATGAAGTAGCTCGGGAACAGCAACCCGGCGCCCATGAACGCGACGATGAACAGCGACGTCGTGATGACGGCGGTGGTCAACTGACGGTTCTTGAACAGGTGCAGGTCGATCAGCGGGTGATCCTTGTTGAGCGCGTGGAACACGAAGGCGATGATCAGTGCCAGACCGATACCGGCCGACACCAGAACCCGAGCGGACGCGACGGTTCCCACCTCAGGGATGGACGACACACCGAACAGGAACAGCGCCAGGCCGGGCGACAGCAGGATCATGCCGAGGAAGTCGAAGGACTCCGAAGGCTTCGCCTTGTCGGACGGCAGAATGATGAACGCAGCAGCCAGAGCGATGATGCCGATCGGCAAGTTGATCAGGAAGATCCAGTGCCAGCTCGCGGCCTCGATCAGCCAACCACCGAGAATCGGGCCGCCGATAGGACCGAGCAGCATCGGGATACCGAGAACTGCCATGACACGACCGACACGGTCCGGACCGGCGGCCCGGGTCATGATCGTCATACCGAGCGGCATCAACATGCCGCCGCCGAGACCCTGGAGCACGCGGAAGCCGATGAGCGAGGTGATGTCCCACGCCATCGCACAAGCGACCGAACCGAGTACGAACAGCACCAGGGCCGTCATGTACAGGCGCTTGGTGCCGAAACGGTCGGCAGCCCAACCGGTAACCGGAATGACCGTCGCCAAGGCGAGCGTGTAGGCCGTCATCGTCCACGCGACGGTGGCGTACGAAGTTTCGAAGTCCTCGGCAAAAGTGGTGAGCGCGACGCTCACCACGGTTACGTCGAGAATCGACATGATGGCGCCGAGCACCACCACGGAAGCGATCTTGAGGACCGCCCCGTCAAGTTTGTCGGACGCCGGTGCCGGCGCGTTCGGCGATGTCATCGCGAAGTCTCCTGGTTAAGTGCTCGCAGATAGTCACCCGCGAGAATGGGCTTGAGAGCCTCGAACAAACGAATCCGCTCTGGCTCAGGAACACGCGACGCGAATTCGCGAAGCTGGCCGCGCTTGCACTCGATGTGGTTGGTCGTCACCTTACGACCGGCCTCCGACAAGGAAACCCGCTTGACGCGTCGGTCCCGCTCGTCTTCACGGCGATCGACCAGACCCATGTTCACGAGCTGATCGATGTTCCGCCCCGTAGCTGCCACCGAGAGCCGAAGCTCGTCGGCAACCTCGTTGATCGGGATCGCCGCATCACGTTGTGCAAGTACGAACAGCACACGCACCTGAGAGAACGAGAGATCCAGTTCGATCAACGCATCGATCGACTCCGAATCACCGGCGCTCATCAGGCGAGTGAACAACTCGTCGAGTGCTCCATACAGGTCATCAGAATCGGAAGCGATCACCTGGCAAATGGTAGTGCGGTTGCAACTATTGCCCAAATGAAAACATGTTGCAACTTATTATTTGGTGACCACCATCACGTTGCGAAGAATCATTCCTGCAGCAAGATGGCCTTTCCGAGAACTTTGCCGCTTTCGAGATCAGCCAGGGCAACTGCTGCGTCGGCAAGCGGATACCGTGCCTTGACCAGCGGACGCAAGCCGTTTCGGACGTGTTCTACCAGCGATGCGTGTACCTCGGCTACCGCCTCGGGATTGGTACGCGTGAACTCACCCCATGCCGCGCCGACAATGCTGATATTGCGAAACAGCACCCGGTTCACCTTTACCTCGGGAATACCGCCGCCGGCGAATCCGATCACCACGAGTCGTCCTTCGGGTGCCAGAACCCGGACCGCGTCGTCGAACGCATCGCCGCCCACCGGATCCACCACGATCTGAGCGCCGACGCCGTCGGTCAGTTCCCGAATCCGCTCTCCCCATCCCGGAGCCAGCGCGACCACCTCGTCGGCACCGAGCTCACGCAAGAAGTCATCGACGCCCTCGCGTCGTACCACGGCGATCACCCGGGCACCGTGCGCCTTGGCCAGCTGGATGGTTGCCGTTCCGACTCCGCCTGCAGCGCCGAGCACGACGACAGTCTCCCCCGCGACGATCTTCGCGCGACGAGCGAGCGCGAACTCCATCGTCTGATAGTTGATGATCAGCGAGGCCGCCTCGTCGAAGGCGAGTCCGTCCGGAATTCGGAGTACCTGAGCCGGGTTGACGGCAATCCGCTCTGCATACCCACCCAGATACGCGGCCGCGAGAACACGATCGCCCGGAGCGAAACCCGACCCTTCCGGCGCGGAGACCACGACGCCCGAGATCTCCGCGCCGGGAATGAACGGCGGTTCCGGGCGGATCTGATACTTGCCGTAGGTGATGAGCAGGTCCGGAAAGCAGACGCCACTTGCCTTCACATCGATGAGAACAAGACCTTCGGCTGCGGGCTCGGGAACCTCCTGCGCGACAATTCCTTCGGGACCGGACAGTTCCGTAACCACCATGGCGCGCACAGCAAGCTCCTCTTCGGGACATCTGAAGTCTGGACCGGTAACCCGGTTTTCTCGACTTTAACCCGGTACTCACGTCAGATCATCGTTCGCTCCCGATGTGCAGACGTTCGAGTCCGTCGAGAATCAGATCGAGACCGAAAGCGAATTCGGCGGCGTAGCTGTATCCCGGAGCAAGGACGTGCTCGGTGGTCAACTCGGCCAGGTGCGGATACTGACCGCTCTCGAACGAGCCCATGATCGCCTTCGCCAGTTCCGTCGTTTCCTGCGCTGTTTCGAACGGCAAGCTCACTTCTTGCAGCACGAAGCCGTAGATGTACGCATCCATGATCGAAAAGGCATGCGCAGCAAGGGCGACGGGAAAGTCGGCGGCGCGTAGCGTTCCGATGACGGCATCGTGGTGGCGCAGGGTCGCGGGACCAGGCGTCGTTCGGGACTCCATCAACGGAGTTGCCCACGGGTGCCTCCCCAACACTTCCCTTGTCGATACCGCTCGCACGTGAAGTTCCGTGCGCCACGGGCGTCCCGGCGTCGGCAGATCGATCTCCGCGAAGACCGCATCGACCATTCCGTCGAGCAGATCCCCTTTGTCCGAAACATGGTTGTACAGAGACATCGCTTCGACGCCCAGTTCGGTGCCCAGCTTCCGCATGGTCATCGAATCGATTCCGACGGAATCGGCAAGCGCGACAGCAGCGTGTACGACGTCGTCTCGGGTCAATCTTGCGCGCTTCTCCACGTTGACAGAACTTACACCGTAAGTGCAATACTTACGCTGTAAGTATTCGACGAACGGAGACTCGCATGCCGAAGGAACTGATGACCGCCGTCGTACAGGATCGCTACGGCGAGGCCGACGTTCTCTACCTCGACCACATTCCGCGCCCCACTGTCGCCGACAACGAAGTGCTGATACGCGTCGAGGCCGCGTCCGTCGACCGCGGGGCATGGCATCTCATGGCCGGACTGCCATATCCGTTGCGCCTCGCGGGTTTCGGGCTGCGCAGACCTAGGAACCGAGTCCGCGGACTGGACGTATCCGGCCGAGTCGAGGCCGTCGGCAGTTCGGTGACCCGCGTGGCAGTCGGCCAGGAGGTATACGGGATCGCGGTCGGTTCGTTCGCGGAGTACGCACGCGCACTCGAGACGAAGATTGCCGCAAAACCTGCACGGTTGTCGTTCGCACAAGCAGCAGCGGTGCCGGTCTCCGCCCTCACAGCGTTGCAAGCCGTGCGCGACCACGGCCGCGTGCAGGCGGGCCAATCCGTCCTCGTACTCGGCGCATCCGGTGGCGTCGGGATCTACGCGGTGCAGGTGGCAAAAGCCATGGGCGCTCACGTCACCGGCGTGTGCAGCACCTCGAAAACCGATACCGTCCGCTCCATCGGTGCCGACGAGGTTCTCGACTACCGCGTCGACGACGCCACCGACGGATCGCATCGGTACGACGTCATCATCGACACCGGCGGCAACCGCCGACTGCGAGATCTTCGACGGGCGCTCACACGCACCGGAACGCTGGTGATCGTCGGCGGCGAGAACGGCGGACGGTGGCTCGGCGGAACCGATCGCCAAATACGCGCACAGTGCTTGTCTCCGTTCATATCTCAGAAAATGGGCACCTTCATCGCTTCGGAGAACGCCGACGATCTGGAGGTCCTGACGCAGATGATCGACGCAGGTGACATCACCCCGGTGATCGACTCCGTTCATCCCCTTGCCGACACCGCCGTCGCCGTGGCACGAATGGTCGACGGCTCCGGCTGCGGAAAGCAGATAATCGCCACTCGCTGAAAAGCCTGACAGAATCGGCTCACTCCAGCGAACAGGAATCTCACGTGAACCCAGATCTCACGCTCGCGCAACAGCCGGACCGAGGACCGATCTTCGTCAAGTCCCGCCCGGTCCGCACCGGCGACATCGACGTCGCCAAGCAGGTCAGGCTCGACGCCGTCGCCCGCTACCTGCAGGACATCGGCAACGACAACATCGAGGCCGCGGGAGCCATCGACACCCATCCGCTCTGGATAGTGCGTCGTACGGTCGTCGACGTCGTACGCCCGGCGATCTGGCCGGAAGAGTTGACGATGACTCGCTGGTGCTCCGGCTTCTCCACGAGATGGGCGAACATGCGTGTGCGCTTCGACGGCAGCAACGGCGCGCTGATGGAAACCGAAGGCTTCTGGATCAACATCAGCGCCGAGTCGGGCATGCCCACGCGGATGAGTGACGACTTCATGCGGCCACTGGAGGAATCCACCGACGAGCATCGCCTGAAGTGGAAGCGGGTACTCGCCGAGAACGCACCGGAGGCGGACGGCGCGGGTGTTCTGGACACGCCGTTCGCTCTGCGCGCCACGGATATCGACCCGTTCGACCACGTCAACAACGCCGTCTACTGGCAGGCAGTCGAAGAGGTCCTCAGCGCTCGCACCGAACTACGGACAGTTCCGCATCGAGCACTGATCGAGTACCTCTCCCCCATCGTCTCCAGCGACGACGTCGTCCTGCGCAGCCGCGTCGACGACAAGACCGTCACGGTCTGGTTCCTGGTCGGCGAAGCGCTCCGCGCAGTTGCGCAGGTGAGCGCCCTCTAACGCAGTTTCTGGGTCGCGACAGCCGCGACACCGAACACCAACGCAAGAAGAATCGCGGCCCAGAAACCGAAGAGCCACCACACCACGCCGAACACGACCACTGCCGGGGCAACGGTGATGAAAGCGATGGTGGGGCTTTCGCGTACCACCTCGAGTGCAGTTCGGGCATTAGTTCGATCGAGCTTCTTACCGGCCATCGAAAACCTCCTTCAAGGTCCTGACCATCCAGAGTAACCGGACTGACGGGCACAAAGCGGATACCGTGAACGCATGGCCGACCACCGCACCCTCGTCCTCATGCGACACGGCAAGTCCAGCTACCCCGAGGGCATCCGTGATCACGAGCGTCCGCTCGCCGAACGGGGCCTGCGCGAGGCCCGCATCGGCGGCGAATGGATCCGCGAAAACGTCCCGCCCGTCGACGCCGTTCTGTGCTCCACCTCCCGGCGGACCGTCGAAACCCTTGCCTCGACGGGAATCGAAGCTCCCGCCGGGTTCGAGAAGTCCATCTACGGCGGCTCACCCGCAGACGTCATTGCAGCTGCGCGAACCACGTCCGACCACGTCAAGACGCTCCTGATCGTCGGACACGAACCCGGAATTCCCTGGACTGCACTCGATCTCGCATCGAACGAAAACTCCGAAGCGGCGCAACGTATCCGCGACAAGTTCCCGACTTCGGCGATCGCCGTCCTCTCCGTACCGGTGCCGTGGACCGAACTCGACGACTCCGTCGCCACTCTGCTCGAGTTTCACGTGCCTCGTTAGATCAACCACACTGCTAAACCACCTCACGCAGTAGGCGGTCCGAAAGTGCAAGCGCGTCACGGTCGTACGTCGACGTGGACGCCAGCAATTCGTCGGCACCGGTTCGCTCGGCCAGATCGTGAAGCTGCTGCTTCACCTCGACGGGCGTCCCGTGCAGCGCCGAAGCCGTGAACGACTCGATGCGCCTGGCGTTTCGATCACTGCGCGGGGCGCGCCTGATCTCGTCCGGCGACACGAGCGGCGGAAACTCCCCTGTCCGTGACGATTCAGCGAGCGCGTACGCCTCCGGGATCAGCAACTCACGCGCCGCGTCGGTGGTATCGGCAACCGCCACTTCGAGTGAAACCACCACATAGGGTTCGGGATGAGCGTCGGTGGGCCGGAAGGCTCGGCGGTACTCGTCCAACGCATCCACCCGGTCGGTGCTACCGATTCCGAGTATCGGCCCGCCCACGACCACCGGAAGCCCCAGCTGCGCTGCCACTTTCAAGCCTGTGCGCGTGGCGAGCACGAAGATCGGGACTCCAGTCTGCGACGCCGGCCGTGCCGTCACTGCGGCGGAACCGTCCAGATAACGCCTCACCTCGTCCAGGTCCGACACAAACGTGTCCGGAGCGTCCTTGCTGCGTCGTAGTGCCTGACGTACGGGCTCTGTGAATCCCAGCGATCGGCCGAGGCCGAGATCGATTCGCCCCGGGTACAGAGCCTCCAGCATCAAGAACTGCTCGGCGACGATCAGCGGTTGGTGATTCGGCAGCATGACCCCACCGCTGCCGAGTCTGATATCGCGCGTATGCGCGCCGATCGCGGCAAGCAGTACTGCCGGCGACCCGCTCCCGATCCCGGGCACCGCGTGATGCTCGGCCACCCAGAACCGGTGGTAGCCGAGAGCGTCGGCGTGCGCGGCACGTTCGACGGAATGCGTCAGAGCTGCGGAGTCGGGGTATCCGCTCCTGGTTCGGGATCGGTCGAGCAGTGAGAGAAGCACCCTCGGAGCAACAAGGAATTCGGAAAGTTTCATCCGGACGCCGAACGAGGACCGTTTCTGACCGCAATACCCGCAACACTGGACCTGTCGCCGGAATTCACCATCACATGAAGGGCACGTCATGGACATCAAGCTCGAACTGGTCGCCATTCCCGTCACCGACATCGACCGCGCCAAGGACTTCTACGTCCGCCTCGGATTCAATGCCGACCACGATCACACGGTCAGCGAAGACCTGCGATTCGTCCAGCTGACCCCTCCCGGTTCGGCCTGCTCGATCTGCATCGGCAAGGGAATCACCGACGCCGAGCCCGGCTCGGTCGTCGGCATGCAGGTAGTGGTCAAAGACATCGAAGAGGCCGAGCGCGAGTTCAAGAGCCGCGGCATCGACATCAGCCCGATCGACGACCAGGCCTGGGGGCGGTTCATCTACTTCGCCGACCCCGACGGGAACAAGTGGGCCGTCCAGGAGATCGTCATCCCGGACCTCAGCGGCAGCAACTCCTGAAAACGTCCCACTCCTGACATGAAAAATCCCCCCACCTCTTTCGAAGTGGGGGGATTTTCTACGAACTAACGCTTAGCGGTAGTCGTCACATGCGACTACCCGTCTAGCGGTAGTCGTCACATGCGACTACCCGACTAGCGGTAGTCGTTGCTGAAGCCGTAGTCGTCCAGCGGAACTGCAGCACCGGTGTTCTGGCCGAAGCCGTCCGGGCTGTAGTACTGGTCGTCGTACGACGGCACTGCGTAAGCAGCGGCGCGTGCCTCTTCGGTGGGCTGAACCTGGATGTTGCGGTAACGGTTGATACCGGTACCGGCAGGGATCAGCTTGCCGATGATGACATTTTCCTTCAGACCGATCAGCTTGTCCGAGCGGCAGTTGATAGCCGCGTCGGTCAAGACACGAGTGGTCTCCTGGAACGATGCCGCGGACAGCCACGAATCCGTCGCGAGCGACGCCTTCGTGATACCCATGAGCACCGGACGGCCGGCTGCGGGCTCGCCACCCTCGGCGACAACGCGGCGGTTTGCCGACTCGAACTCGGCGCGCTCGGTGAGCGAACCGGGCAGGAACTCGGTGGCACCGGAATCGATGATCGTCACGCGACGAAGCATCTGGCGCACGATGACCTCGATGTGCTTGTCGTGGATCGACACACCCTGGCTCCGGTACACCTCCTGGACCTCGTTGACCAAGTGGATCTGAACCTGACGCGGACCCATGACTCGCAGGACCTCGTGGGGATCGGCAGCACCTTCCATGAGCTGCTGTCCGACCTCGACGTGGTCACCGTCAGCCAAGAGGCTTTCGCGACCGTCGGCGTGCTTGAAGACACGCAGACGCTGACGCTTGCTGAGCTTGTCGTAGACAACCTCTTCGCCGCCGTCGTCCGGAACGATGGTGATCTTGTAGAAACGATCGCCGTCTTCGAGCTGTACCCGACCGGTGACGTCCGCGATAGGAGCCTTGCCCTTGGGCACACGTGCCTCGAACAGCTCCTGGACACGCGGCAGACCGCCGGTGATGTCATCTCCTGCGACACCACCCTGGTGGAAGGTACGCATGGTCAGCTGGGTACCGGGCTCACCGATCGACTGTGCGGCGACGATACCGACAGCCTCACCGATGTCGACCAGCTTGCCGGTGGCCATCGAGCGGCCGTAGCAAGTGGCGCAAACGCCGGTGCCGGTGGTGCAGGTCAGGACCGAGCGGACCTTGACCGTCGTGATGCCGGCTTCGAGCAGAGCATCGATCGCGGGGTCACCGAGATCGTGGCCACGCTCGACGATGACGGTGCCGTTCGCGTCGACTGCATCGGCCGCCAAGGTACGGGCGTACGTGCTGGTCTCCACGTGAGCATCGCGGATCATCGTGCCGTCGGCCTGCTTCTCGGCGATCGTGGTGACGATGCCGCGCTCTGTTCCACAGTCGACCTCGCGGACGATGACGTCCTGCGAAACGTCCACCAGACGACGGGTCAGGTAACCCGAGTCGGCGGTGCGGAGTGCGGTATCGGCCAGACCCTTACGAGCACCGTGCGTGTTGATGAAGTACTCGAGAACGGTCAGGCCTTCCTTGAAGGAAGACTTGATCGGACGCGGGATGAACTCACCCTTCGGGTTTGTCACCAGGCCCTTCATACCGGCGAGCGAGCGAACCTGAGTCATGTTGCCGGCTGCGCCGGACTTCACGATCATCGGGATCGGGTTGCTGTCGGGGAAGTGAGCCTCCATGGCCTTGCCGACCTTGTCGGTCGCTTCCTGCCAAATGGTGACCAGAGCGCTGTTGCGCTCCTTCTTGTCCAGAGCACCACGCTGGTACTGCTTCTCGATCTTGTCGGCCTGAGCCTCGAAGTCCTCGATGATGGCAGGCTTCTCCGGCGGCACGAGCACGTCGGAGATCGAGACCGTGACACCCGAACGGGTGGCCCAGTAGAACCCGACGTCCTTGAGCTTGTCGACGGTCTGAGCAACCACGATCATCGGGTACCGCTCGGCGAGATCGTTGATGATCGTCGCCTGGCGCTTCTTCGGCATCTGCTCGTTGACGAACGGGTAGTCCGCCGGAAGCAGCTCGTTGAAGAGCACACGGCCGAGTGTCGTGGTGGCGGTCCAGCCGTCACCGTAGTTCCAGCCCTCGGGGAACAGTTCGTTCTCGAGGTCGCGCGGCGGACGCTGCTCCGTCAGACGCACCTTGATCTGAGCCTGAACCGAGAGCGCGCCGCGGTCGACTGCCATCTGAGCCTCGGCGGGCGAGGAGTACACGCCCTGCTCTGCCTCGTCGTTGGTCGGAGCAACGAGCTCACCGGTGACACCCTCGTCGAGACGGGTCAGGTGGAACAGACCCGTGACCATGTCCAGACGCGGCATGGCGAGCGGGCGACCCGAAGCAGGCGAGAGGATGTTGTTCGAGGACAGCATCAGGATGCGTGCCTCGGCCTGTGCCTCTGCCGACAGCGGGAGGTGAACAGCCATCTGGTCACCGTCGAAGTCGGCGTTGAAGGCCTCACACACCAGCGGGTGGAGCTGAATGGCCTTGCCCTCGACGAGCTGCGGCTCGAATGCCTGGATACCCAGACGGTGCAGCGTAGGTGCACGGTTGAGCAGCACGGGGTGCTCGGCGATGACCTCTTCGAGGACGTCCCACACCTGGACGCGCTTGCGCTCGACCATGCGCTTTGCCGACTTGATGTTCTGCGCGTGGTTCAGATCGACCAGACGCTTCATCACGAACGGCTTGAACAGCTCGAGAGCCATCAGCTTGGGCAGACCACACTGGTGCAGCTTGAGCTGAGGACCGACGACGATGACGGAACGACCCGAGTAGTCGACGCGCTTACCGAGCAGGTTCTGACGGAAGCGACCCTGCTTGCCCTTGAGCAGATCGCTCAGGGACTTCAGCGGGCGGTTACCCGGTCCGGTGACCGGACGTCCACGACGACCGTTGTCGAACAGGGCGTCGACCGACTCCTGCAGCATCCGCTTCTCGTTGTTGACGATGATCTCGGGAGCACCGAGGTCGATCAGTCGCTTGAGGCGGTTGTTGCGGTTGATGACGCGGCGGTACAGGTCGTTGAGGTCGGACGTCGCGAAACGTCCACCGTCGAGCTGAACCATCGGGCGAAGCTCCGGCGGGATCACCGGAACAGCGTTGAGGACCATGCCCATCGGCGAGTTGCCGTTGGTCTGGAATGCCGCAACCACCTTGAGGCGCTTGAGTGCACGCAGCTTCTTCTGGCCCTTGCCGCTGCGGATGGTCTCGCGGAGAGACTCTGCCTCGGCGTCGAGATCGAAGTTCTGCATCAGGATCTGGATGGACTCTGCGCCCATCGCACCCGTGAAGTACTCGCCGTAACGGTCGACCAGCTCGCGGTACAGGAGCTCGTCGATGATGAGCTGCTTGACGCTCAGCTTGGTGAAGGTGGTCCAGATCTCGTCGAGACGATCCAGCTCACGCTGCGCGCGGTCACGGAGCTGACGCATTTCGCGCTCGCCGCCGTCCTTGACCTTGCGGCGGACATCGGACTTCGCGCCCTCTGCCTCGAGCTCGGCGATGTCGGCTTCGAGCTTCTGCGCACGTGCCTCGAGATCGGCGTCGCGCTGATCTGCGACGGTCTTCTTTTCGACCTGCATCTCGGCTTCGAGGGTGGACAGCTCGTTGTGACGGAGCTCCTCGTCGACACCGACGATGACGTAGGCAGCGAAGTAGATGATCTTTTCGAGATCCTTCGGAGCCAGGTCGAGCAGGTAACCGAGACGGCTCGGAACACCCTTGAAGTACCAGATGTGCGTGACCGGTGCGGCCAGTTCGATGTGACCCATGCGCTCACGACGAACCTTGGCGCGAGTGACCTCGACGCCACAGCGCTCACAGATGATGCCCTTGAAGCGGACACGCTTGTACTTACCGCAGTAGCACTCCCAGTCCCGAGTGGGGCCGAAGATCTTCTCGCAGAAGAGGCCGTCCTTCTCGGGCTTGAGCGTGCGGTAGTTGATGGTCTCCGGCTTCTTGACCTCGCCGTAGGACCAATTGCGGATGTCCTCTGCACTGGCCAAGCCAATGCGGAGTTCATCGAAGAAGTTGACGTCGAGCACGTAACTTCCTTTCCCCGTTGGGGTTACGGTTGCCGGTCACCCGGCAACCTGACTGCCAATTCAAATGTGAACTACGCCCCCGGGCCGCTCTCTCAAGAGCAACCCGGGGACCGAAACCTAGTTCGCGAGGTCGTCGACCGTCGCAGCTTCGTTCCTGGACAGGTTGATGCCCAGGTTCGCTGCGGCCCGCTCCAAGTCCTCGTCGTCGCCGTCCGCCATCGTGATGGCCGCGCCGTCCGAGGACAGCACCTCCACGTTGAGGCAGAGCGACTGGAGCTCCTTGAGGAGCACCTTGAACGACTCGGGGATGCCGGGTTCGGGGATGTTCTCGCCCTTGACGATGGCTTCGTACACCTTGACTCGACCGACCACGTCGTCCGACTTGATGGTCAGCAGTTCCTGCAGCGTGTAAGCCGCGCCGTAGGCCTGCATCGCCCAGCACTCCATCTCACCGAAGCGCTGGCCACCGAAC
The DNA here is from genome assembly GCF_054589475.1 of Rhodococcus sp. no. 34. NCBI lineage: Bacteria > Bacillati > Actinomycetota > Actinomycetes > Mycobacteriales > Nocardiaceae > Rhodococcus > Rhodococcus sp. no. 34. The sequence continues at coordinate 130,920 of NZ_BAAILK010000024.1, read as the reverse complement.
TGGGCCTTACCACCGAGAGGCTGCTGCGTGATCATCGAGTACGGACCGGTCGAACGAGCGTGGATCTTGTCGTCGACCAAGTGGTGCAGCTTGATGATGTACATGTAACCGACCGAGACCGGGTACGGGAACGGCTCGCCGGAGCGGCCGTCGAACAAGGTGGCCTTTCCGTCGGGTCCGACCATCTGCTCGCCGTCACGGTTCGGCAGCGTCGCGCCGAGGAGACCGGTGAGCTCGTCTTCCTTCGCACCGTCGAACACCGGGGTGGCGATGTTCGAGTCGGCCGGAGCGGACAGCATCTCTTCCGGCAGGGTCGCAGCCCAGTCGGGACGAGAGCCGTCGGACGCGATCTGAACGTTCCAGCCGGTCTTGCCGATCCACCCGAGGTGGGTCTCCAAGACCTGACCGATGTTCATACGACGCGGGACGCCGTGCGTGTTCAAGATGATGTCGACAGGCGTGCCGTCCGAGAGGAACGGCATGTCTTCCTGCGGCAGGATCTTGCCGATGACGCCCTTGTTACCGTGGCGGCCGGCGAGCTTGTCGCCGTCCTGGATCTTGCGCTTCTGTGCCACGTAGACGCGGACCAGCTCGTTGACACCGGGAGGCAGATCGTCGTCTTCGTCACGCGAGAACACGCGGATTCCGATGACCTTGCCGGTCTCACCGTGAGGAACCTTGAGGGACGTGTCACGAACCTCGCGAGCCTTCTCACCGAAGATGGCGCGAAGGAGGCGCTCTTCGGGGGTCAGCTCGGTCTCGCCCTTCGGCGTGACCTTTCCGACCAGCACGTCGCCGTCACGAACCTCGGCACCGATACGGATGATGCCGCGCTCGTCGAGGTCGGCGAGGACCTCGTCGGAGACGTTCGGGATGTCGCGAGTGATTTCCTCGGCACCGAGCTTGGTGTCGCGGGCATCGATCTCGTGCTCCTCGATGTGAATCGAGGTCAGGACGTCCTCTTCCACGAGACGCTGCGACAGAATGATCGCGTCCTCGTAGTTGTGGCCTTCCCACGGCATGATCGCGACGAGCAAGTTCTTGCCCAGCGCCATCTCACCGTTCTCGGTGCAAGGACCGTCGGCCAGAACCTGGCCGGCCTCGACACGCTGTCCCTCGTCCACGATCGGACGCTGGTTGGCGCACGTGCCCTGGTTGGAACGCGCGAACTTGCGCATCCGGTACGTCTTGCGGCTTCCGTCGTCAGCCATCACCGTGACGTAGTCCGCGGAGATCTCCTCCACGACACCGGTCTTCTCGGTGATGATGACGTCGCCGGCATCCACAGCTGCACGCAGCTCCATGCCGGTACCGACGAGAGGTGCCTCGCTGCGAACCAGCGGGACAGCCTGACGCTGCATGTTCGCGCCCATCAGGGCACGGTTTGCATCGTCGTGCTCGAGGAACGGAATCATCGCGGTTGCGACGGACACCATCTGACGCGGCGAAACGTCCATGTAGTCGATGTCGGAGGACGCGACGAACTCGACCTCGCCACCCTTACGGCGGACGAGAATCTTCGAGTCGGTGAAGCGACCCTCGCGGTCGATGGCCGAGTTGGCCTGCGCGACTACGTGGCGGTCTTCTTCGTCAGCGGTCAGGTAGTCGACCTCGTCGGTCACCTGTCCGTCGACGACGCGACGGTACGGGGTCTCGATGAAACCGAACGGGTTGACGCGGGCGTAGACCGACAGCGAACCGATCAGGCCGATGTTCGGGCCTTCCGGGGTCTCGATCGGGCACATGCGGCCGTAGTGCGACGGGTGAACGTCGCGAACCTCGAGGCCGGCGCGCTCACGGGACAGACCACCCGGGCCGAGGGCGGACAGACGACGCTTGTGCGTCAGCCCCGACAGCGGGTTGTTCTGGTCCATGAACTGCGACAGCTGGGAGGTTCCGAAGAACTCCCTGATCGCAGCGACGACGGGACGGATGTTGATCAGCGTCTGAGGCGTGATTGCCTCGACGTCCTGCGTGGTCATGCGCTCACGAACCACACGCTCCATGCGGGACAGGCCCACGCGGATCTGGTTCTGGATGAGCTCGCCGACCGTACGCAGACGACGGTTGCCGAAGTGGTCGATGTCGTCGACCTCGACGGGAACCTCGACGCCGCCCGGAGCCGTCATCGAGGTGTCACCTGCGTGCAGACGCACGAGGTACTCGACGGTGGCGACGATGTCTTCTTCGGTGAGCGTGGATGCAACGATCGGCTGACCCGCGTTCAGGCCGAGCTTCTTGTTGATCTTGTAACGACCCACGCGAGCGAGGTCGTAGCGCTTGTCCTTGAAGAACAGGTTCTCCAGCAGGGTCTGCGCGCTCTCCTTGGTGGGGGGCTCGCCCGGACGCAGCTTGCGGTAGATGTCGAGCAACGCCTCATCGGTGCCGGCGGTGTTGTCCTTCTCCAGCGTGGCCATGAGGATCTCGGAGAAGCCGAAGCGCTCCGTGATCTGCTCGGTGGTCCAGCCGAGTGCCTTGAGCAGGACGGTGACAGGCTGACGACGCTTGCGGTCGATACGGACACCAACGGTGTCGCGCTTGTCGACGTCGAACTCGAGCCATGCGCCGCGACCCGGGATCACCTTGACGCTGTGCAGATCCTTCTCGGTGCTCTTGTCGACGCTCATGTCGAAGTACACACCGGGGGAACGCACGAGCTGCGAGACGACCACACGCTCGGTGCCGTTGATGATGAAGGTGCCCTTGTCGGTCATCATCGGGAAATCTCCCATGAAGACCGTCTGGCTCTTGATCTCACCAGTGTTGTTGTTGATGAACTCCGCGGTGACGAACAACGGCGCCGCGTAGGTCATGTCCTTGTCTTTGCACTCGTCCGTCGAGGCCTTGACCTCGTCGAATCGAGGGTCGGAGAAGGACAGCGACATAGTGCCGTTGAAATCCTCGATCGGAGAAAGCTCCGCGAGGATGTCCTCGAGACCACCGGACACTGCATTGTCGCCGAGTGCCGCTGCTCGTTCACGCCAACTCTGCGCGCCGATCAGCCACTCGAACGAATCTGTCTGTACGTCAAGAAGCCCGGGAACTTCGAGGGGTTCGCGAACTTTCGCGAACGAAACCCTCTTCGGGGCTCCGGGGATTCCGGAAACTGCCTTGGTCTGGCTAGAGACTGCCAAGATGCGTCCTTCCAGCACCTCACGCGGGCCGCTCCGTGCTGTTGCGACCGCCGCTGTATCTGCTTCGAATTTCGCTGGTTACAACCCGAACGAAACCCGTCGCAGAAAGCAAGAAGTACTTGACTTCGCAGCGGTTGAGACGAGGGGTGGACAGGAGGCAGCCAGCGCAACGTCCAAAAGTACACCCTTACTCTGGAAATGTCGAGTCGGGTGTAACTGAGGGTCGAATTCAGATACTGACGTGAGACTGCCGATCACTCGTCCGTGCATGTTCACCGATCAGAGTGGACCTTGCGGACCGCTCCGTCAAGGGCGAGAGCGCGTGTCGCAGCATTCGAACATTCGTGACGCGCATTCGAACACTGCCACCGGGAGTGTAGCCAGCAACGGCGTCACATACGAAAAATCTGGACCGACATCGTGCGTCGATCCAGATCTTCGCGCTGGTGCGCAGGTGCTACTGGTCGCGAATCTCCGAGCTACTGGTCGCGAATCTCCGAGATCAGCCAGTTTCCATCCTGCTTCTCCAGACTCACGATGACCATTCCGGAGCGAGAGTCTGCCGCCACGCCGTTCTGCGTCGAGCTGACGTTCAGTTGGGCGAGCAACTGCGCCCGGTCCTTCTCGAGCCGTGTGATCCCGATCAGCGGGACATCAGCGGTCGTTGCCGTCTGGGTTTGTTCGACGCCGGCCTTCTGCGTGTCCTTGTACTGCGTCAGCTGATCGCGCATCGACTGGTTCAGGCCCTGGACACCCTTGTCGAAATCGGCGTCGAAGGTGTCGGGAGAAAACGTGAAGACTGCAGCCAACGCCGACGGCGTCACACGAAGAACCTCAGCCGTGGCGCCTTCGTCCACCCAGGCGATGTCGTCCGTCTTCGCGCCGACTTTGAAGAAGGCGATGCCGGCGAGGATCGCGACGATGACCGCTGCGGCCCCCAGGATCGCGACCAGGCGCCAACCGGCCTTGGATTGTGTAGGTGTTGTCGCCGACTCCCCCGCGCCCGTCTCCGGGGTAGCAGGGGCCTTGGGCTCGTCTGCGACGGTTTTCGCCGGTTTGGTCAGATCGGGGCCCGGTGTGGATTCCGGAGCGTCGGTTTCCGTCTTCGGCGGCTCGATTTCTCCGGACTCTGCCTTCGTGAGCGTCGGCTTCGCAACCTCCGGCTTCACAGCCTCCTGTGTTTCTTCTTCCGGCTGTTCGATCGTGGGCTCGACCGGATCCGAATCGGACGTCCCCGCGGGGACGTTGAGCGAGCGAGCGCTTCCCGCGATCTTCGGCCGACGGTTCTGCGGGGAGGACGGTCCGCCGGTACGACGTTTGGGTGGCATTACGCGCTTCTCCTTCGAGGGATGTCGGTGTGCAGGTTCGACGAACTACTGGCCACCGGAATCACCACCCTCGGTTGTCGGTGCGGGAGCACCGGAGGCAGGTGCCTCGGTCCCCGAACCGGGTGCGGGCGTTGCGTCAGGAGCAGGCGTGGAGCCGTCGGTGGCCGGCAGGGTGCCGGAGCCGAGATCGAGCCGAGAGCCGATCGGATCAGCCGACTGAGCCTTCCAGACCCCGTCGACCTCGACCATGCCCAGCCGCATGCCGAGCTGATTCTTGACGAACTGGTTGCCCTGGGTCGTGGTGACTCGAACGACGACCAGTGCCGTGGCGGTCCGGTCATCGGTATTGAGCTCGGTCAGCGCGGACTGAACGACTTCGGTGTCAGCCTTCGAGCCCGAGTTACGCAACTCGTCTGTGATGGAATCCTGAACGGTCTGCAGATACGTCGTCATCTCGTCACCGGTCACCGAAGAACGCATGTTCTCGATCGACTGGTCGAGATTGGCCGAATCCGCGTTGTTGAGGTTGATCGCGACTTGCTGCGCACCGATAAGCGCGTCGTCACGCATCTCGGCGGTGGTGCGGTCGGTGGTGAGCGCCCGAACGTACGGGACGCCGAACACACCGAGCGCAACCACTGCCGCCAGAAGCAAGACACCGACCGCAATCAGAGACGCTGTCAGCCCCTTCGGTCTACCGGTTGTCGGCGCTCCCGATTCGACTTGCTCGGGCCCGCCGGACTGCGGGGAACTGTTTCTCTGAATCACACTCACTACCCTACTTACCTGTTTTGCCCAGCCTCTGGCCGCGAATCGTCAACTGCCACAACTCAGTAGCCTGAACTGCACAAACTCGACCACATTCGGATCGGTCTACTTCGGTGTCACTCCGAGCAACGGCGCCAACTGCGTCGCGATCGGGTTGAGGTTCAACTTGTCCGGATCGACCTTCGGCTTGAAGTCCCAAGGCTGGATCGTGTCGGGATCGGCGTACACCACGCGGTTGGCACTGCGGACGCCCGTCTCGCTGCCCAGCGGCGTCTCACACGACGCGGCGGTGTTGAGCGGGAAGTCCTGCTGGGTGTCGTCGAAATTGGGATTCTGACGCTTCATCTCGTCCAGGATCGCCATGGTGCCTTCGTAACCCACCGTGCACGAGAGCGGATTGTTGGTCTCCAGCACCAAGCCCTGATGGACCGTTCCGTCGCCGGGAGCAACCGTCGGTGCGGCAGCGGCCAGGCCGGGAAGGAAGATCAGGAACGGCTGCAGCGCGATCGTTCGCGGCGCAAGCGTCTCGGTGGTCGCGGCAAGATTGGTCAGGTCAGTCGTCAGGCTCGGGCCCGCCTCGTTGATGAGAGCACCGATCTGATCGCTGGCCGGGATGCCGTTGTCGATCAAGCGACGGATATCCGGATCACTGGTCCGCAGCTGCGCTGTGACAGCATCGAGATCGGTACTGAACTGCTTGATCGCGGAGGACTGATCCGACTGCGTCGTCAATACCGTCTCACTGTTCCGAATCAGCGCGAGCGTCTGAGGCAGAGTGTCGAGCCCGGACTGCGAGAGACCGGACAGCGAATCGGCCAGGACCTGAATGTCCTCGCCCTTACCGTTGAACGCTGCACCGAGTTCGACGGCGACGGTGTGGAGCGCGTCGACGGGCACGGACTTGACCAAGCCGTTGGCACTGGTCAGCACATCCTCGATCGGGATCGGAGTTGTGGTGTCCCCCACCGCGATCACCGAGCCGTCCTCGAGAAACGGTCCCTGGTCGGTATCGGGCTGAAGGTCGACGTACTGCTCACCGATGGCGGAGCGGTTGGCCACGACGGCACGGGCCGACGCGGGAATCTCCGGAGCACTGTTGTCGATCTTCAGGTCGACCTGAATTCCGTCCTCGGTCAACGACATGTCGCCCACTCGCCCGACCGGCACGCCGCGATACGTCACCTCGGCGTTGGTGAAAATTCCACCGGACGTGGCCAATTCGGTCTTGACCGTGTACTGACCGAACCCCATGAGGTTGTCCAGGCGCACGTACTTGGCGCCGACGTAGATGAGACCCAGGAGCGCAACCACGACAAAGCCGACGAGCTGCCATCTGACCAGAGCTGATCTCACTGTCCATCACCGCCGATTCCGAACTGTTCCAGCATTCCCTGGATGGGGTTGAGTGGGTTCGCCGCGGGCGCCGGCGTTGCCGGGTCACCCGCTGTTGTGGCGGGAAGGCCGGCGACAACGGGAACCTGCGGCAGGATCGGAGCGATCGGCAGCAGTGACACTGTCGGCCACCCCGGTCGCGGCCCGTTGCCGTTGTAGTACGGGTTGGAGGGGTCGACCACCGGCTTGGGATTGCCGAACTTGGGCTGGCGGTATTCCGGTTCTCCCTGCCCGACACCGAGACCCGAGAGTGTATTGCCGATCTGCAGGTCGACACTCAGGAAGAGGTTGACGGAACCACCCTGTGCAATCTTCTCGACACCGTCCGGGAACGGGAACGTCGGAAGGAACGGAAGTGCCCCCACGAAGTCGTCACCGGAGTCTGCGAGCGCCTGCAGCGTCGGACGCAGAGCCTGAAGATCAGCGATCAGATCGTCCTTGGACTGTGTGAGGACGTCGGTTCCCACTGTTCCGAGTCGATCCACCTGAGCGAGCATCTGCGTCAGCTGCGGACGCTGCTCGTTGAGAACCTGTGTCGCAACGGGGAGTTCCTCGAGAATCTTCCCGATCTTCTCGTTCTGATCGTTGACGCGAGTCGAGAGCACATCCAGGCCGTCGAGGGCGCGTGTGATGTCGTCACGCTGCTCGTTGAGTCCACCGATGAGTGTGTTCGCCTGCTCCAGAAGACTTCTCGTCTTGCCTTCGCGACCGTCGAACGCGGCACCGAGTTCTTCGACGATGGGCTGCAACTGGCCCACACCGCCGCCGTTGAGCAGCAGCGACAATGCGCCGAGAACCTGCTCGATCTCCGTGGCGTGGCGAGTGCGATCCAGCGGAATGAGGTCACCGTCGGCCAGCTTCGCAGAGTCCGGTCCGGACGGCGGGGCCGACAGCTGGATGAACTTCTCGCCGAGCAGGTTGGTCTGCTCGACCGCGGCAATTGCGTTGGCGGGCAGATCAACCGACGAGTCGAGGATGATTCCGACGTCCGCGGTCCATCCGTCCGGTCCGACCGACACGTCGTCGACTCGACCGACGGGAACGCCGTCGACCTTCACAGCGGACTGCGGAACCAAGTCGAGCACGTCGTCGAACTGAATGGTCAAGTGCATCGGATCGGAACCCACATCAGGACCGCCGGGAAGCGGGACAGCGTAGATCCCCTCGGACGAGCAGGCGGTTGCCGAGATCAGGACGGCGCACAATCCGGCGCCGACTATCAACGAACGCTTCACTCGCCCTCCCCGTTTCCACTGGTCAGTCGCGGTGACACGACGCCGGGCACAGTGCCCGGAACTACCTGCATCTGTCGTTCGGAACCGGCAAGGATGCCGAAGGGAAGGTTCAGGCCTGCAGCCTGATTGGCTGCGTCGGTCATCGCTGCGACGTTTGCGCACTGGTCGATGGCCGGTTGCATCTGCCGTCCCAACGCCTCGAACCGCGGATCACCGGGCAACAGTTTGCCGAGGTCCATCAACTTGCAGAGCACTCCGGCCGGGTTCTGAAGATCAGGGAACGCCAGACGTGAAGCCAGCACACCTGATTCGGCGTCGTACGAGTTGACCAAGTTGGAGATCGCCAGCGGAAGCATGGTGAGCGTGTTGGCCAGTGCTTCCTTGTTGTTCGCCAATGTCTGTGTCGGTTCGACGAGACCCTCGGTTGTCTGGACCAACTGATCGCGGTTGTCGGCCACGAACTTCGCGACGTCGCCGAGAGCAATCGAGAGCTGGTTCAGAGCGGCACCGAGATCGTCGCGCTCACCTGCCAAGAATCCGGTCAGGTCCGACAACTGAGTGTTGAACTGGCGCACCTGCTGATCGTTGGCCGCGAGAGCGCCCACAAAAGTATCCAGGTTCTTGATGGTGAGCGAGATGTTGTCACGCGAATCATTGAGCGTCCGTGCGGCATCCGAGAGGTTGGTGATGCTGTCTCCCAACGCTTCACCGTTGCCCTCGAGGTTGGCCGCACCTGTCTCGACGAAATCGGACAGTGCTCCGTTCTTGTTGGCACCTTCAGGACCGAGCGCCGACGCGAGTTCGTCGATGCTGGAGTACAACTGGTCGACCTCGACGGGCGTCGCCGTCTTCTCGATCGGAATTACTGCACCGCTGGCCATCTTGTCGCCGCCGGTGAAGACCGGTGTCAGCTGGATGTAGCGGTCGGCAACCACCGACGGCGTGATCTGAGCGGCACTGGCACCCGCGGGAATGTCGATCCCACGATCGACACGCAGCTCGACCTTGACCTGATCTCCCTGGGGTTCGACGGATTCGACGGTGCCGACCTTGACACCGAGAACACGAACGTCGGAGCCGTCGTAGATACCCACCGACTTGTCGAAGTAGGCGGTGATCTTGGTGGTACCGGCGCGAGTGAACACCCACCACAGCGCGCCACCGATTACGAGTAACCCGATCAGAACAGCGGCGATGATCGCGACCGAGCGCTTCTTGGAGCCGCTTCCGGCTTCGGCAGTATCAGCCATCAGTTGCCTCCCAACGTACGAACGGGGTCACGGTAGCCCGGAATGTCCGGTAGACCCGGCGGAAGGAGGTTCACGACGACCTGGTCGAACCAACGGCCGTTGCCGACCACGTTGGCATACAAGCGAATGAAGGGTTCGTAGAGCTTCAGTGCCTTGTCCAGGTTCTCGTTGTTTGCCTTCAGGATGTCGATGACGCCGTTGAGCTGCGTCAGCGCCGGCCCGATTGCCGCCTCGTTGTCACGAACGAGACCGGTGAGCTGCTGAGAGACGCGTTGGGTTCCGGTGAGCAGCTGCGAAATCGCTTGCTGGCGATTGTTGAGTTCCTGCACCAGTAGTCCACCGTCTCGGATCAGCTGGGTGAATTCCTTGTTGCGGTCAGCAAGAATCTGCGACGTCTTCCCGGTGGCGGCGAAGAGCTTCTGCAAGTCCTGATCGCGGCTCGCGATCGTCTGCGACAGCCGACTGACACCGTCGAGCGAAGCGCGGACATCGCCAGGTGTCTCGGAGAATGCCTGGGACAACGTCTCCATGCTCTTCGCCAACTGGTCGGTGTCGATGTCGCCGACGGTGTCTGCCGCTGCCGAGAAGGCCTGAACGACGTCGTACGGAGATGTGGTGCGCTCGAGCGGAATCCGATCCTTGGGATCGAGGTTGTCGGTTCCGCGCGGATCTAGTGCGAGGTACTTCTGTCCCAGAATGGTCTTGATCTGAATGGACGCAGAGGTTTGATCTCCCACCCACGCGTCACTGACCTTGAAGTCGACGAGAACACGGTCACCGTCGAGATCGACGGAAGTGACCTTGCCGACCTTCACGCCGGCGATACGAACCTCGTTACCAGGCTTGAGACCCGCGGCTTCGGAGAACTCGGCGGAGTAGGACGAGCCTGCTCCCACGAACGGAAGCGAATCGAGGAAGAACGCGGACAAAGTGGCCAGCAACACCACGAAGATACCGATGGCTCCGGCCATTGCCGGACTGCGACGTTTACTCATCGACCTTGCAACTCCCTCATACCGTCTTGAGTGCATCGCGTGGCCGCGTTGGTGTAAATCGGCTGATTGACCGTCGGCAGGCCGGTGGGCAGATTCAGCGACGCAGACTGTCCTGGACCGGCAACGATGTCGATTCCGCACAGATAGAACTGGAACCAGGAACCGTAGCTCGCTACGCGTGCGAGCTTCTCGAGCTTGACCGGCAAGGTCTCGAGCACCGCGTTGACGTCGTCACTCCGACGATTGAGTGTGGTCGCCAATGTGTTGAGCGCCGTGATCGAGCCCTGAATCGACGGCCGCGTCGGCTCGAGCAGGTCTGCCGTCGCGTCGGTCAGGCCGGCGAGTGAGGTGACGGCCGAACCGACCACCCCACGCTCGTTGGCCAACCCGGTGACGAGTTGCTGGGTGTTGACGATCAGTGAATCGAGGTTCTTGTCGTTCGCGTTGACGGTGTCGAGAACGTCGTTGAGGTTCTTGATCACCGCGCCGATGACCGCGTCCTTGTCCGCGACGGTGTTGGTCAGGCTCGCGGTGTTGCGCACGAGCTCACTGATGGTGCCCGATTCGCCTTGGAAGACCTGGATGATCTGGTACGACAGCTTGTTGACGTCGTCCGCGCTCAGGGTGGTGAACAGCGGCTTGAAGCCGTTGAAGAGTGTCGTGAGGTTGACTGCCGGGCGCGTCTGAGACAGCGGCAGGGTATCGCCGCCGGTGATCTTCTTGCCTTGGCTGCCTTCACCTTGCGAGAGCGAGATGTACCGCTGCCCCACCAGGTTGCGGAACCGGATGGTGGCGATGGAACTGGCCGGCAACCAATCACGGTCGGACACCGAGAACTGGACCTCGGCCTGGTTGTCGTTGACGATGGCAATCTTCTCGACCTGGCCGACACGAACACCGGCAATGCGGACCTCGTCGCCCTCGTTCAACGAAGTGACGTCGGAGAAGACGGCGTTGAACTTGGTGCCGCCACCGCCGCCGAGGTTGGCGATACTGGCTGCCAGCAGTCCTGTCGCCAGGACCGTCACCACAACGAAGATGATGAGCTTTGTCAGCGGAGCTGCGAGTCCTCTCATTGGACGCTCACCTCCGCACCTGCGAATGCCGGAGCGCTGACCATCGTGGTCCACGCCGGAACATCGTCCGGCGCAACACCGTTGGCCTGTCCGTAGATCACCTTCAACGTATCCTCTTCGAGTTTCGAGCCCGCGTAGCCGGCCTGCTGAGCCGGACCGCTGTTGTTGGTCGAGAACAACTGAGGTCCGGAGCCCTCGGGTGCAGGCAGGAATTCCATGGTGGCGGGACCTGGATTGCGGGAAGGAACCTGGTAGGAACCGTCACCGTACGAACCGCCGGGGTACTGCGGGAACGGACGACCGGGCTCGGTGACGTTGTCGTAGCAAACCGGGCCGCGGTTGTCGACGAGCCGTGGCTCGTCCTGGTTGGGCAGGTAGCGCCCCTTGGGGTTCACGATCTGAATACTCGCACGCACACCAGGATTGGGCGCGTCGGTGGACAGGATCTTGGCAGCTTCCGGAGCGGTGTCCGAGAAGCCCTTGAACGTGCACCCGAAGGTCGGAGAGTACTGGGCCAGAAGCTGGAGAGCTTCCTTCGAATCCGCAGCGAGCGTGATGATCGAGGACGAGTTCGCTTCGAGGAAGGCTGCGGTGTCAGACGATGTCACGGTGAGCGACGCCAGCAGTGTCCGCAACTGGTCCTGCTTCTGCACCACCGTGTTACCCGTGGTCCGCAGATTGTCGAGAGCGTTGATCAGATCGGGCGCAGCGTCCGAGTACGTCTGGGAGAAGTCCGCGAACTTGCGCAGATCCTCTTGCACCGCGGGCAGTTCGGTATTGACGCCGCGGAAGATCTCCTCGAGACGATCGACCGTCAGACCGAGCTCGGCGCCGCGTCCCGTCAGACCCTGCGCGAGAGAACCGAGAGTGTTCGCCAGATCCTGCGGCGGAATCGCCTGCAGAAGTGGGAGCAGTCCGTCCAGAACGTCGCCGACCTCGACAGCATTGCCGCTCTTGTCCTGGTGGATCACCGTTCCCGCGGAAATCGGGGTCGCGGTGGTTCCCTCCGGAATGATCAGGGAGACGTAGCGCTCACCGAAAAGCGTCTTCGGGAGCAGACGCGCCGTGACGTTGGACGGAATGAGATCAGCCTTGTCCGGCTCGATCGCGAGGACCGAGGTGACCTGGCCGTCTTTCGTCGACGCGGATCGCACCTCGCCGACCAGCAGCCCACGGACCTTGACGTCCGCGTTGGGTGGCAACGCATTTCCGACTGTGTCGGTCACGAGGTCGATCTTCACGACGTCCTTGAACGTCTTGTTGAAGGTTCCGATGGTGAAGGCCAGGAACAATGCCAACACCACGAAGAACACGAGTCCGAGCACACGGCGGCGCAGGACTGACGGAGCCTCGATCATCCGGCCACCCTCACTGTCGTCGTGGTGCCCCAGATTGCGAGGCTGAGGAAGAAGTCGAGAACGGCGATCGTCACGATTGCGGCGCGAACAGCGCGGCCGACGGCCACGCCGACACCTGCGGGACCACCTGAGGCATGGAACCCGTAGTAGCAGTGGATCAGGATCAGCACGAAGGCGAATACCAGGACTTTCGCAAACGAATACAGCACGTCCTGCGGTGGCAGGAACAGGTTGAAGTAGTGGTCGTAGGAACCCGTCGACTGCCCGTTGAAGACCGTGCTGATCACTCTCGAGGCGAGGTACGCCGCAAGCAGACCCACGATGTACAGCGGGATGACGGCGACGAAGCCGGCGATCATGCGCGTCGTGACCAGGAACGGCACCGACGGAACTGCCATGACCTCGAGCGCGTCGATCTCTTCGGAGATACGCATGGCACCGAGTTGGGCGGTGAAGCCACAACCAACCGTGGCCGAGAGCGCAAGAGCCGCAACGATCGGAGCGATCTCACGGGTGTTGACGTATGCGGAGAGGAAGCCGGTCAGGACCGAGCTACCCAACTGCTCCAGAGCGGCGAAGCCCTGGAGGCCGACGACGACACCGGTGAATCCGGACATCATCGCGATGACGCCGATGGTTCCGCCGATCACTGCGAGCGCACCGCTACCGAAGGTCACTTCGGCGAGTAGTCGAAGCGTCTCCTTCCGATACCGATGCAGGGTGCGCGGGGTCCACGCGATGGCGCGCGCGTAGAACGACATCTGCTCGCCCGCGCGGTCCAACGCGTTCACTGGAATTCTGGCTACTTTGCGACTCTTCAGCAGGAACTGATCGCCGCGGCCTCGTGCGATGGTCATTTAGGTCAAGATCCCTTCGCCGGCACGATCTGGAGGTACACCATCGTCAGAATCAGATTGGCGAAGAACAACAGCAGGAACGTGATGACGACGGCCTGGTTCACCGCCTCACCGACGCCCTTCGGGCCACCGGACGGGTGGAGTCCCTTGTACGCGGAGATCACACCAGCGATGACACCGAACACCGCGGCTTTGATCTCACCGCTCCAAATGTCCGGTAGCTGCGCAAAAGCTGAGAACGACGAGATGTAGGCACCGGGGTTACCGCCCTGCAGGATCACGTTGAAGAAGTAACCACCCGCGATACCGACGACGGACACCAGTCCGTTGAGCAGAACAGCGATCAGCACCATCGCGAGTACACGCGGAACCACCAGGCGCTGAATCGGATTGATTCCGAGGACTTCCATCGCGTCGATCTCTTCACGGATGGTTCGAGAACCGAGATCGGCCGTCACGGCCGATCCGGCCGCACCGGCGACCAGCAACGCTGTCACCAGGGGGCTACCCTGCTGGATCACCGCCAGGACGCTGGCAGCGCCGGTGAACGATTCTGCACCCAACTGCTTGATCAGCGAACCGGTCTGCAGTGAGACGACGGCGCCGAAAGGGATGGCTACCAATGCCGTCGGCAAAATTGTCACGCTGGCGATGAACCAGGCCTGCTCGATGAACTCACGGAACTGAAATGGACGCCGGAACGTATTCCTGACGACGTCGACAAACAGTTCGACGATGTTTCCGGCCTGAGTTAATGCTCCGTTGACCGGACTCAGAACCGAGTTGCGGGTAACCCCCATCCGATATGCCTACCCTTGCCCGTGTGTCGTGTTTCCGTAGGGATCGCCCTCGTATGCAGGAATGACCTGCGTGTCTTGCGAGTTGTCGTTCCACTCCCCCTGATAGCCGCTCGCTTCGGCGTACTGGGGATCGTACTGCCCAGTTCCGTCAACCTCGTCGAGGCTGTCCTGAATCGCCGCCTGTGCGTTAGCTGGGAGGGTGTGCATGATCTGACGGACCCGCTCCTGGCGACGACGAACAGCCTGACGCTCCGGGTTTCCGGGGGTGGCCTTCATCTGCGGCACGATGCCCTCGACGTCGTCGACACCACCGGCGTGGTGACCGGCGTCGACGAGCGCCTGCTCGTGCGCCATCTGAGCCTCGTCCTTCTCCTCTGACATACCGATCGGACCGATCATCGTTCCGTTGAGGAACTGCTTGACGACGGGCTCGTCCGAGGTGAGCAGCACCTCACGAGGACCGAACATCACCAACTGACGACGGAAGAGCATGCCGATGTTGTCCGGCACCGTGCGTGCGAGGTTGATGTTGTGCGAGACGATCAGAATCGTCGCGTCCGACTGGGCGTTGATGTCGATCAGCGTTTGGCTGATGTACGTCGTACGCACCGGATCCAGACCGGAGTCGGGCTCGTCGACGAGGATGATCTCGGGATCGAGAACGAGTGCACGCGCCAGACCGGCACGCTTGCGCATACCGCCGGAGATCTCACCGGGAAGCTTGTCCTCGGCGCCGACCAGACCCGTGAGGTCCAACTTCTCCATCACGATCTTGCGGATATCGGATTCCGACTTCTTGGTGTGCTCACGAAGCGGGAAGGCGATGTTGTCGTACAAGTTCATCGAGCCGAACAGTGCGCCGTCCTGGAAGAGAACGCCGAACAGCTTGCGGATCTCGTAGAGCTCCTTGGAGGAGCACTGCAGGATGTCCGTGCCGTCGATGACGATGGAGCCTTGTTCAGGGCGGAGCAGTCCGATCAGGGACTTCAGGAACACCGACTTACCGGTACCCGAAGGCCCGAGCAGTGCGCTGACCTCACCCGCGGGAAGTGTCAACGACACGTCCTGCCAAATCCTCTGCGACCCGAAAGACTTTGTCAGTCCTTGTACCGCTACCTCGACTCCCACCATTACCTCCGCGACGTCCGTTGCATGCATGCACCCGTGTGGGTTGGGTCACTCTATCGCATGGGAGTGGTACCCGTGACTGCGAATACTACTAACGAGTAGGGAAGAAGCATAATTCAGATCACAGCCTAGTTCGGACACCCCTCCCACCTGCATGAATTCCGGCATATCACCCGCGAAAAAAGTTCAAAAAAAGAGGGCCACTCCCCGTGGGGAGTGGCCCTCTTCGTTACTACTCGCGAAGAGCAGCGGGAAAACCGTCTTACTTGATGACGATCTTTGCGCCGGCAGCTTCGAGCTTTTCCTTGGCAGCCTCTGCGGCGTCCTTGGCAACCTTCTCGAGGATGGCCTTCGGAGCGCTCTCGACGAGATCCTTGGCTTCCTTCAGGCCGAGGCCGGAAACGACCTCACGGACGACCTTGATGACCTGGATCTTCTTGTCGCCAGCCGACTCGAGGACGACGTCGAACTCGTCCTGCTCTTCAGCAGCTTCTGCGCCGGCAGCCGGTGCGCCTGCAGCGGCGACGGCGACGGGAGCAGCAGCGGTGACCTCGAAGGTCTCCTCGAATGCCTTAACGAACTCCGAGAGCTCGAGGAGGGTGAGCTCCTTGAACTGGTCCAACAACTCTTCGGTGCTGAGCTTCGCCATTGTGGCGGTCCTTCCTGTAAGTCCCATGTCGCTGATCCGCGACCGGGCGGGGTTATAGCAGTGATGCGCGGGTGCGGATCAGCTTTCGGCTTCGGCCTCGGCCGGAGCCTCGGTGGCAGCCTCTGCGGGGGCCTCTGCGGCTCCGCCTTCTGCAGCCTTCTTCTCCTGCAGGGCAGCGGCCAGACGGGCCATCTGCGAAGCGGGAGCATTGAACAGGCCTGCGGCCTTTGCCAAGTTGCCCTTCATCGCGCCGGCAAGCTTTGCCAACAGGATTTCGCGGGATTCGAGATCCGCGATCTTGTTGACCTCTTCCACGGACAGCGCAGCGCCGTCCATGTAGCCGCCCTTGATGATGAGCGCCTTGTTGTCCTTAGCGAAGTTCTTCAGAGCCTTCGCAGCGTCGACCGGTTCGCCCTTGATGAATGCAATGGCGGTCGGACCAACGAACAGGTCATCAAGGCCCTCGATGCCAGCCTCTGCGGCGGCACGCTTGACCAGGGTGTTCTTGGCGACGGAGTAGGTGGCACCTTCTCCGAGAGCGCGTCGCAGTGTCGTGATGTTGCCAACCGAAAGGCCACGGTATTCCGTGACCACAGCGGCGGTCGAACCCTTGAACTGCTCGGTGATTTCCGCAACTGCGGAAACCTTCTCAGGCTTTGCCATACTTCGCCTCCTCTCGTGACAGTCGTTGTCCCACTCAGGAACCGCTGCACCTCATCGGGGTGAACCCGAGAAGACACAGTCCGCGACATGCAAAACGCCCCGGCGCAAGCGCACGGGGCGTACAGAGGAAACATGAAGAAGAGGCTTACGAATCAGCGTAACGATGCAAAGCGAGGCAGTGCATAACCAGGCAAACTGTAGAACCACTACATCAAGCTATCCCCCTACCTCGTTCACCTACGTGGGCCGCCGGGCACTCCCGGACTTTCAACCACACCCATCACTGAGTGCAATCACCAACGGTCTTGGGTAGAACATGATTTTGGGGTGAAGTTCATAACCAGCACTGAACTCCGCGTCGAAGACTACCTGACTGCTCGCTGCATAACCAAATCGGGTTCGTCACGCACCCGGTTTCTTCAAGCACCGATGGCCCTGGCGATCTTGTGTTCGATTGCTGCCCGAGCTCGGTCCGGCAACACCAGCAGTCCATCGAGTTCCTTGTGGGCCTTCCGATACGCACTCTGACGTTCCTGTGGCGTCGCGCCCTCGTCCATGGCCAGTCGCAGCAGACGTTGCGCCCTTACCAGGCGCTCTTGTTCGTCGAGGGTGAATCCGCTCCGTCGGCGGCGCTTCGCCTCAGCTTCCGCGATTTCGAAGGCGATCGCGTAAGCGTGCACCGCCTCGCGGTACTCGGTTTGTGCCTGCTGGTTGCCGATCATCGTCTCCGGATTGCCTGGGCGAAGCAGATCGGCACGATATTTGGCTCTATGAAACTCGGCGGTCAAAGGCTCGCGCATGTCCGTCATCATCGGGGTGTCGAGCAGTGTGACCGGGTCGAGCTCGTACGCGAACCATCGGGCGTCGACCGCATCGTGCTGCTCGATGGCCTTGGCCAGCTCTCGGCGCTGCGTTTCTTCGTCGGCGTGATGTTGCGCGTTGGCCTGCGCGATGGCGACCTTGGTCTGCTGCTTGAGCCGGAAGCGCTCTTGCCGGCGCTCGATCCGCCTTTCGTTGGCAACCGCGACACCTTTCAGCGCCCCACCGATGGTGCCGCCGAATACGAAGATCAGCCACCAAAAGTTTCCGAGGAACTGGAACGCTTCGTGCATACCCCGATGATGCCACCGTTAGATCGATACCACCGTTGGACCGATACCACCGGCAGGGATCACCCTCTCCCGAAACGACAAGAAGGCCGGCAGGGAGTGATCCCTGCCGGCCTTCTTGTTCGTATGCGGACTGCTTACGCGTCTGCAGCATCCTCGAGGAGGTTGCGAGTACGGTTCGGATCCACCGGGATGCCCGGACCGGTGGTCGTCGAGACCGTGATCTTCTTCACGTAGCGGCCCTTGGCCGACGAGGGCTTCGCACGCAGGATCTCGTCCAGGGCTGCGCCGTAGTTCTCCACCAGCTTCTCATCGTCGAACGATGCCTTGCCGATGACGAAGTGCAGGTTGGCCTGCTTGTCGACGCGGAAGTTGATCTTTCCGCCCTTGATGTCGTTGACAGCCTTGGTGACATCCGCCGTGACGGTGCCCGTCTTCGGGTTCGGCATCAGGCCACGCGGTCCGAGGACACGGGCGATGCGGCCGACCTTGGCCATCTGATCAGGAGTCGCGATTGCGGCGTCGAAATCGACCCATCCACCCTGGATGCGCTCGATCAGGTCTTCTGCACCGACTACGTCAGCGCCTGCAGCCTCGGCTTCTGCTGCCTTCTCTCCAACAGCGAACACGATGACGCGAGCGGTCTTACCGGTGCCGTGGGGCAGGTTGACCGTTCCGCGGACCATCTGGTCAGCCTTACGGGGGTCGACGCCCAGACGAACTGCAACCTCAACGGTTGCATCCATCTTGGTGGACGACGTCTCCTTGGCGAGCTTTGCAGCCTGAAGCGGGCTGTAGAGCTTGTCTGCGTCGATCTTCTCAGCGGCGGCGAGGTACGCCTTGCTGCGCTTTGCCATTTGTTCTGTCCTTACTTGTCACTGCAGCGAATTATTTGTGCAGTGGTGAATGGTTCAGTTGTGGTCGGGGCCTGGCCGGCCCTCCCACGTAATGCTGTGGAGCGGACTATCAGCCCTGGACCGTGATGCCCATGGAACGAGCGGTGCCGGCGATGATCTTCGCGGCCTGCTCGATGTCATTGGCATTGAGGTCTTCAGCCTTGGTCTTCGCGATTTCGCGCACCTGATCCATGGTCACCGAGGCAACCTTGGTCTTGTGCGGTTCGCCGGAGCCCTTGGCGACGCCGGCTGCCTTGAGGAGCAGCTTGGCGGCGGGAGGGGTCTTCAGCTTGAAATCGAAGGTCCGGTCTTCGTAGACCGAGATCTCGACCGGCACAACGTTGCCGCGCTGGGACTCAGTCGCCGCGTTGTAGGCCTTGCAGAACTCCATGATGTTCACGCCGTGCTGACCGAGCGCGGGACCCACGGGAGGTGCAGGGTTAGCCTGACCTGCCTGGATCTGCAGCTTGATGAGCCCGGCGAGCTTCTTCTTCTTTGGGGGCATCTCTAGTTCCTAGTTTCTAGCTTGGGTGTGTGTCTTGCGTCGAACAAATTGCAAGTTTTGGGGTGGTCAGATCTTCGCGACCTGGTTGAAGTTGAGCTCAACCGGGGTTTCACGACCGAAGATCGACACGAGAACCTTGAGCTTCTGCTGCTCGCCGTTGACCTCGCTGATGCTGGCCGGAAGGGTTGCGAACGGGCCGTCCATGACGGTGACCGACTCGCCGACCTCGAAGTCGACCTCGATGAGGGGCTTGCCGAAGGACTCGGACGGTGCCTCGCCTGCTGCGACGGCGGCCGCTGCAGCCTGCTGCTTCTTCTGCTCCTGCTGCGGGAGCAGGAACTTGACGACCTCGTTGAGGGTCAGCGGCGAGGGACGCGACGTGGCACCGACAAAACCGGTGACACCAGGCGTGTTGCGCACGGCGCCCCACGACTCGTCGTTGAGCTCCATGCGAACGAGGATGTATCCGGGCAGAACCTTGCGGTTGACCTGCTTGCGCTGGCCGTTCTTGATCTCGGTGACCTCTTCGGTGGGAACTTCCACCTGGAAGATGTAGTCGCCGACATCGAGGTTCTGAACGCGAGTCTCGAGGTTGGTCTTGACCTTGTTCTCGTAACCGGCGTACGAGTGGATGACGTACCAGTCACCCGGGGCGCGGCGCAGCGCAGCCTTGAGTTCGGCAACGGGATCCTCGACCTCGAGCTCGGCGGCGGGAGCGGCCTCGTCGGAGTTCTCGGCATCGTCGGAGATGACGTCCTCGGTCGCTGCAGCGTCTGCATCAGTGCCTTCGGCAACGTCTGCATCGGTGCCTTCGGCAACCACGACGTCTACTTCGGCTGCCGCCTCGGCAGAAACACGCTCTTCGGCCAAAGCCTCATTCGTGTCGTTCTCGGGGGTGCTCACTGGGGCACTCGCTTCCTCTCGTTACTCGGACCCGGGTCGGGTCTTGTCGCGCTCGCAGGCAAAGACGCCCGACTGCTACGGCGATCAGCCGAACAGCCAGGTGACACCCTTGATCACAGCGATATCGACGCCGCTGATGAAAGCGACCATGAAGACCACGAACGTCAGCACGACGCTGGTGTAGGTGATCATCTGCTTGCGGTTCGGCCAGATGACCTTACGGAGTTCTGCGATGACCTCGCGGAAGAATTTGCGCAGG
The DNA here is from genome assembly GCF_054589475.1 of Rhodococcus sp. no. 34. Classification (NCBI taxonomy): domain Bacteria; kingdom Bacillati; phylum Actinomycetota; class Actinomycetes; order Mycobacteriales; family Nocardiaceae; genus Rhodococcus; species Rhodococcus sp. no. 34. Next base: position 110,615 of record NZ_BAAILK010000024.1, on the reverse strand, counting down.
CGCTTGAAGATGTTGTCCTTCTTCGCCTTGGGCTTCTTGCCGGGGTTCGTTGCAGTCGGCTTGGCCGAAGATGTCCGGGATGCCGTCCGGGCCGGAGTCTTCACGGTGGACGCGCTGACCGAGGCGCCGCGTGCAGCGCGCTTGCCGGTCGGCTTGTTGGAAACCCCACTGGATGCGGAGGGAGCCTTCTCGGCACCGTCCTTGTCCAACGAAAGATCGGAACGCGTAGTCGCGTCAGCTGCAGTGTCGTCGACACCGGTCGAATCGGCAGACGGTGAAGTCTCCGCATCCGAAGTGTCGGCGTCGCGCTTGGCGCGCTCCTCGCTCACGTCGTTCCTCTCAGTCGCTGGCATCCGGGGGCAGGGGCGACAGGACTTGAACCTGCAACCTGCGGTTTTGGAGACCGCTGCTCTGCCAGTTGAGCTACGCCCCTTTGGTTGACCTCGACAGGTAGACCCTGCCTGAATCAACCGTTCTGCGATCACACAACATACGCGCTACCCGAGGTGAATGTCTTGCAACATTCAGGGCAGCGCGCAGCGCTGAGGAATCCCAGAAATCTCAGTGTACTTCAAAGCCCCGGAACAAACACAATCCGCCCTGCGATCAGGCTAGACGGACCGTGGCAGTGGCACGACCGAAGATCTTCTTACCTTCGGACTTGGCCACAATTGCCAGTACTGCGGTCTTGCTTTCTTCGTCGATCGACTTCACCTTGGCGGTGAACTCGATCTCGGCAGCCTTGTCGGCTGCCACGATCACCGGGCTCGTGAACCGTACGTTGTACTCGGTCACTGCGCCCGGATCTCCCAGCCATTCGGTGACGTAGCCGGCACCGATGCCCATGGAGAGCATGCCGTGCGCGACGACGTCCGGCAAGCCGGCAAGTCGTGCGACCTCGTCACTGAAGTGAATCGGATTGGGATCTCCCGAAACACCCGCGTAGTTGGCGAGGTTTCCACGCGTCAGGGTGACGGACTTCTCGGGGAGAAGTTCGCCGACACTCACGTCGGAAAATTTACGAAGCGACATGCATCATCACGTCCTTGACTGCGTGGGCGATGTTCTCGTCCACTTCCCCACCCGTTCGAGCAACAAGCGTCGTCCACGTGGTGACGACTGCTTCGTCGTTCTGATCGGTGATGATGTTCTTGGTCACGATGATGTCGCTACCTGCGGCCTGCCTGAACGAATCCAGGAAGACGTCGCAGAAGAGTCGGTCACCTACCTGCATGGGCTTGTGCAGCACCAAACGCTGATCGGTCTGAAGAATCTGACTCAGGTCGTAGCCTGTGACGATCTCTTCGAACAGACGTCGCTGAGCAATGGCACCCACGATGGCGACGAACGTGATGGGAGCGATCAGGCCGTCATATCCGAGGCCCTTGGCTGCCGACTCGTCGTAGTGCGCGGGATGGGCGTCCTGGACGGCGCGAGCGAACTCGCGCACCTTCTCGCGTCCGACCTCGTAGAAGTCTTCGACACGATAGTGGTGACCGACCATCTGGACGGCATGAGCGGCCGGGTCCGTAGGGACCTCGGCCGCTGCCTGGTTCTCTTGCAAATCTGTCACGCGGTGAGACTCTCTTCTTGCTAGGACCCGAAGACGCAGGCCCAGAGAGGGTCTTCCGCGAAAATCGTCGTCCTGTTAAGGACTTACTACTTCGACTCGCGATGCGACTGGTGGGTTCCGCAGTTGGGGCAGAACTTCTTGAGCTCCAGGCGATCGGGGTCGTTGCGCCGATTCTTCTTGGTGATGTAGTTGCGGTGCTTGCATACCTCGCAGGCCAAGGTGATCTTGGGCCGAACGTCGGTCGAGGAGGCCACGGGATGCCTTCTTTCGGGTGTATCTGATTACGAGCAATCAGGGTGGATCATGCATATTGTGTAGCGGTGACCGGACTTGAACCGGCGACGCAACGATTATGAGTCGTTTGCTCTACCAACTGAGCTACACCGCCTCGGTGTCGAGTGTCGCGCGGAAAGCACGGCACCACAATCCAGCGAGCCCCCTAACGGAATCGAACCGTTGACCTTTTCCTTACCATGGAAACGCTCTACCGACTGAGCTAAGGGGGCGTGGCTCAGGAGTGCGTTGCCGCTCTCTTGAAGCCTCCGAAAGATTACACACGAACGAGCGCCAGCACCAAATCCGCTGGTCATCGGGGCAAAAATGGTGCCGGAGCCCATTGTTGCACCGATCGGGGCCGCTGGCGAGGGCTTTGCGGGAACCAACTTGACCCCGCACTCCCCCGAAGCCATCCCCAGAAGCACTCCCGAGGCCCCTGAGCCGCAGCCGACGCCGGCGTCACCAACGCGCACCCGACCTCGGAACAAGCACAAAAAAAGTCAGCCCCGACTCTCGTAAAGAGAATCGGGGCTGACTTGGTGTGGCAGATGTAGGATTCGAACCTACGTAGGCATAAGCCGACGGATTTACAGTCCGCTCCCATTGGCCGCTCGGGCAATCTGCCGTGCTTGCACCAGGCTTCGATCCGGCGCATTCGCAAGTATATCGCGACGTGCGGCGGCCGAAAACGGCTTCCTCGGTGCGGTGAGAAGAATACAACGAACACACCCCCATTTTGCAAACCGGGTGGTAACGGGCAGTGCCGACCCGATAACGTCGAGGTGTCCACCGGTATGGAAGGTGGGCGGAACTCGATGTTCGTGAACTACCGGAAAGCGGGAGTGTGAAGTGGCTGATTCGTCCTTCGACGTGGTGAGCAAGGTTGACCGTCAAGAGGTGGACAACGCCCTGCATCAGGCTGCCAAGGAGTTGACCACGCGTTTCGACTTCCGAAACACGGGAGCGTCGATCGAGTGGTCTGGTGAAGAGACGATCACGTTGAACGCCGACACCGAGGAGCGACTGCTGGCCGCCCTCGACGTGTTCAAGGAGAAGTTGATCCGTCGTGACATCTCGCTGAAGGCATTCGATGCCGGCGAGCCGGCGCAGTCCGGAAAGATCTACAAGCTGTCCGGAACCTTGGTCCAGGGCATCAGCAGCGAGAACGCGAAGAAGATCACCAAGAAGATTCGCGACGAGGGCCCCAAGGGCGTCAAGGCGCAGATCCAGGGTGAGGAACTTCGTGTGAGCAGCAAGAAGCGCGACGACCTCCAGGGCGTCATCTCCCTGCTCAAGGGTGAGGACTTCGGGATCGCCCTGCAGTTCGTGAACTACCGGTAGTAGGGGCTGCGCCCCTGTGCGCCTTTTTGGTAGTTCCGACGACCAGAAAGGCTCACAGGGGCCGAAGGCCCCTACATCCCCGCCATCTTCTCCAAACGCTCGATCCGGTCCGCCATGGGCGGATGCGTCGAGAACAGCTTGCTGACCTTGTCCCCCGCTCTGAAGGGGTTGGCGATCATCAGGTGGGACTGCGCCGCGAGCTTGGGCTCAGGCGGCAACGGCGCGGCTGCGACGCCAGACTCGAGCTTGCGCAGCGCCGACGCCAACGCCAGCGGGTCACCGGTGAGCTCGGCTCCTGATTGATCCGCCTGGTACTCGCGAGAGCGCGAGACGGCCAGCTTGACCACGGTTGCCGCGATCGGTCCCAGTAGGGAGACGAGCAGCAGCGCGATCGGATTGCTTCCCTGCCCGTTCCCTCGGCCGCCGAAGATGCTCGCGTACATCGCGAAGTTGGCCAGGCCAGAGATGACGCTGGCCATCGCGCCGGCCACGGACGAGATCAAAATGTCCCGGTTGTAGACGTGGGAGAGTTCGTGCCCGAGCACGGCACGCAGTTCGCGTTCGTTCAGGATCTGCATGATGCCGCTGGTCACGCACACCGCGGCGTGCCGAGGGCTACGACCGGTGGCAAACGCGTTCGGGGCGTTCGTGGGGCTGATGTACAGCCTGGGCATCGGTTGGTGCGCCGTAGTGGCGAGTTCGCGCACGATCCGATAGATCGCCGGTGCCTCGACCTCGGTGATGGGCTGGGCGCGCATCGATCGAAGCGCCAGCTTGTCGCTGTTGAAGTACACGTAGGCATTCATGCCGACGGCAAACAGAACGGATCCCCACAGAAGGAACGGGCTGTTGAACAGCGAGCCGATGAAGACGATCAGCGCCGACATCCCCACCAACAAGCCGAATGTCTTCGCACCGTTCGCGTAGCCGTGCAAACCGCTCACCTCTTGCCTCGCTGGAGCCGAAGGCTCACCCGAACTCCCCGGTGTATGCACCGGTTCTGTTCAGTCAACGAAGGACAGGGTCATCAGGGTTCCCACCCAGTGACTGTCGGGGTTTCCACCCGGTAGCCCCGATTCGCCGAGGTGTCAGCCGACTCGTTCGATCGTGTAATCGACGAGACGCACGAGCGCTTCGTTGGCCGGTCCCTGCGGGAGCTCAGCCAACTGAGCTTTCGCCGCGACGGCATACTCGCCCAGCTTTGCCTTCGCCTTGACCATGCCCGGCGAACGCTCGAGCAGTTCGAGAGCTTCTTCTACCAGGGCATCTTCGGTAACCGGGCCCGCGAGCAGCTCCCGCAGGCGATCTGCGTCGGCCCCTTCTTCGCGGAACGCGTACAGGACGGGCAGGGTGTGGACACCCTCGCGCAGGTCGGTGCCTGGAGTCTTGCCGGACTGCGCCGAGACGGACGAGATGTCGATGATGTCGTCGGAGATCTGGAACGCGGTGCCGACGGCGTCACCCAGGCGCTCGAGGCGCTCGATGTGAGCTGCGTCGGCGCCGGAGAAGGTGCCGCCGAAGCGTCCCGAAGCAGCGATCAGCGAACCGGTCTTCTCCCACACGACCTTGAGGTAGTGCTCGACCGGATCCTGCTCCTTCTTGACACCGATCGTCTCGCGCATCTGGCCGGTGACCAGTTCGGCGAATGTTTCGGCGATGATCCGAACGGCCTCGGGTCCGAGCGTCGACACCAGTCGTGATGCGTGCGCGAACAGATAGTCGCCGGCCAGGATCGCCACACTGTTTCCCCAGCGGGCGTTGGCGCTGGGTGCTCCGCGCCGCATGGACGCCTCGTCCATGACGTCGTCGTGATAGAGCGTCGCCAGATGAACGAGTTCGGTGACAGTCGCTGCGGTGATGATCGACGGATCGTTCGGCACCGGTCCGAGTTGCGCGGTCAGGATCGTGAACAACGGACGGAAGCGCTTTCCACCAGCTCGCGCGAGATGCAGCGCGGCCTCGGTGAGGAAGTCTTCTCCGTCGGACAGCTCGCTGACCAACAACTCCTCGACATCGGAGAGTCCACCACGCACTACTGCGGCGAGCTGTTCGTCGCCCAGGTCGATGCCTGCAACGACGGTGCTCGATGCGGTTGCGTCGGCAGCAGTCTTTTCGGTGCTCACGATGTCAGTACCCATTCCTGTCGTCAGTGACGGCTCGGTTCCCACGGTAGTGAACCTAGCGGTTCGCACTCGGGACGGCCTCGCCACGGTGGCGATCGCGAGCCTGGGAAGATGTGAGTGTGTCCGTAGAAGAGCAGTCCCCCGTCGTCGATACGCTTCCGACCGAAACCGACATTGTGGTCATCGGCGCAGGTCCCGCGGGTTCTTCGGCCGCGGCATGGGCCGCCCGCAGCGGCCGAGACGTCGTGCTGGTGGACGCTGCCGTGTTCCCGCGAGACAAGACTTGTGGTGATGGACTCACTCCGCGCGCCGTAGCCGAACTGGATCTCCTCGGCCTCGGCGAGTGGGTTCGGTCACACACGACGAACAAGGGACTACGGTTGTCCGGCTTCGGACAAGAACTCGAACTCGAGTGGCCAGGGACGTCGTTCCCGCCGATCGGCAGCGCCATCCCCCGCACCGAACTCGACGACGCCATTCGCCGGTGCGCCGTCGAATCGGGCGCGGTCATGGTCGAGGGCACCAAGGCTGTCGACGTCGAACTCGACGGTGATCGAGTAGCCGCCGTCGTACTCGCCGGCCCCTCGGGACGAAGCACCCTTCGTTGTCGGACGCTGATCATCGCCGACGGCGTTCGCTCGACGCTCGGCAAGAAGCTGGGACGGCAGTGGCACCGGGACACCGCGTACGGCGTCGCGGCACGCGCGTATGTCGCGACGCCGCGCAGCGCCGACCCGTGGATCACCTCGCATCTGGAACTGCGGGACGCGGAGGGCACGTTGCAGGCGGGGTACGGCTGGATCTTCCCGCTCGGTACCGGCGAGGTGAACATCGGCGTCGGGACACTGGCGACGTCCAAGCGCCCGGCACCAGGTGCCCTGCGACCCTTGCTGGACCTCTACACCGATCAGCGCCGAAGCGAGTGGCAGTGGAGCAGCGAACTACATTCCGTCGCTTCGGCTTTGCTACCCATGGGTGGAGCAGTTTCCAACATCGCCGGACGCAACTGGGCCGTGATCGGCGACGCCGCAGCGTGCGTGAACCCGCTCAACGGTGAGGGTATCGACTACGGCCTCGAAGGCGGACGTCTCGTGGTCGAACAGCTCGGCGCCGACGACCTCACGGAGCTGTGGCCAACCGTGCTTCGGGAGCATTACGGGCAGGCGTTCTCGGTCGCGCGCCGGCTCGCAGGCCTGCTGACGGTTCCGCAATTCCTGCCCGCGTCGGGTCCGATCGCGATGCGCTCACGGGCACTGATGACGGTCGCCGTTCGGGTGATGGGGAACCTCGTCACCGACGCCGACGCCGATCTGACGGCAAAGGCCTGGCGCGCGTCGGGGGCCGCGTCGAGAAAGATCGACTCCCGACCGCTGTTCGGTTGAGCAAGTGCTGTGCGCCTTTATTAACCGCCGGGGGTTGATAAAGGCGCACAGCAGTTCAGGCAGTGGCGTAATGCAGCGCCACGATGCCGCCGGTGAGGTTGCGCCACTTGACGTTCTTCCACCCGGCAGCCTCGATCTTCCGTGCCAGCTCTTCCTGGGTCGGCCAGGCACGGATCGATTCGGCGAGGTAGACGTAGGCGTCGGGGTTGCTGCTGACGGTGCGTGCGACCTGCGGGAGCGCCTTCATGAGGTACTCCATGTAGACCGTGCGGAAGGGCCCGAAGACGGGCGTCGAGAACTCACTGACGACGAGGCGGCCGCCCGGCTTGGTAACGCGGGCGATCTCACGCAGTCCGGCTTCGAAGTCGGAGACGTTGCGCAGGCCGAAGGAAATCGTCGCGGCGTCGAACACGTTGTCGGCATAGGGCAGGTACATCGCGTCACCTGCGACCATCGGAACTTTGCGCGAGATTCCGGCCTTGAGCATTCCCTTGGAGAAGTCGGTGGCGACGCACCAGGCACCGGAGCGCCCCAGTTCGACGGTCGAGACTCCGGTTCCGGCGGCGAGGTCGAGCACCTTCTCGCCCGGCTTGAGGTCGAGGGCTTCGCGGGTGGCCTTGCGCCAACCCTTGTCCTGGCCGAAGGACAGCACGGTGTTGGTGAGGTCGTATCGCTCCGCGACGTCGTCGAACATCGACGCTACTTCGTGCGGTTGCTTCTCGAGAGTTGCTCGGGTTCCGTGTGTAGTGGCCACACCCGAAACGCTACCAACCCTCGGGCAGCGAGGGCGTTCAGGCTGCTCTGGCACCCGTTCGCCGCCCGAGGCCCTGCACGTCCTCGTAGTGACGGAGCAACTCTTCGCAGATTGCCAGCCAGGTCCGGTGCAGCACCGAGCGCCTCGCCGCGGAGCCGAACTGCACCCGCAGATCACGCTGACGAAGTGCGTCCACGGCGCTTGGCAGGAGTTCGGTGAACCTGTCCGTCGGCAGGAGGTAGCCGTTGCGGCAATGCGAGATCAGGTCACGCGGGCCACCGGCGTCCGGTCCGACGACGGGCACACCGCTCGCGAGGGCTTCCTGAACCGCCTGGCAGAAGGTCTCGTGCTCGCCGGGGTGAACGAATACGTCCAGGCTCGCATAGGCGTCGGCCAGCGCGGTACCGCCCAGTTGTCCGGTGAAGATCGCGTCCGGCATCAGTCGTCGTAGGTTCTCGCGGTCCGGGCCGTCTCCGACGACGACGATCTGCACACTGGGATCGCCGGCCAGGGCCGCCAATCGTTCGACGTGCTTTTCGGGCGCGAGGCGGCCGACGAAGCCGACCACCAAGCGGTCGCTGTCGCCGATCCAGGACTGCCGCAACACCGAGCTACGACGCGAAGGCGCGAATCGCTGTGCGTCGACGCCGCGGGCCCACCGGTGGACACGCGGAATGCCGTGCTCTTCGAGGGCGTCGACTGCCGACGTGGAGGGCGCGAGGGTCCTGTTGCAGCTCTTGTGGATTCGACGGGTCCACGCCCACGCGGCGCGGCTGGTGACGCCGAGCCCGTAGCTTTCGGCAAATCCGGCGACATCGGTTTGGTAAACCGCGACGGTGGGGATTCCGAGGCGTTTGGCGACGGCAACTCCCCCGGCACCGAGCAGGAACGGTGACGCCAGATGTACGACGTCGGGCGCGAAGGTCCGCACGGCCGTCGTCAGACGTGGTTGTGGCAGGCCGACGGGGAGTGAACTGACTTTGGGCACCATGACGGCTGGCACCCGAACCACCTGAACGCCTTCGTGTTCGGTGGCGGCAGAGGTGTCGGATCCGACGGTGTCCGGCGCAATGACCATGGCGTCGTGGCCAGTGCGATCGAGGTGTTCGAGCACGCGTAGTACCGAGTTGGTGACGCCGTTCATGTTCGGCAGGAATGACTCCGCAACGATGGCTACTCTCACACCGAGAACGGTGACAGGGCCAGGAAAAGTCCACGTCATGTTCGTGTGAAGTTCGGGCGAAGCGCGAACTAACTCGAGGCGACCGGCGCCGAACCCGGAGCTCCCGCTTCCCGCTTGCGCAGGTACCAGATCGACGGTCCGGCCAGGAGCCACGTCACGACGATCACCGATCCTGCCGGGATCAGCGCCACCGTCGCGTTACGTCCTGCTACCCGAACCAAATCGGGCTCGGTCTTGTAGTACTCCACCTCGATGCGCTGTCCCACAGTCAGATTGGTGGGGTAGAGAACGCCGAGTTCAGGGTTGTGATTCGCGCCGTCCGGTGTCACGAAGCTGATCGCCGAACGTAGCGAGCCCGCCGAGAGCACCTCGGCGGTTGCGGTCCCCATGTTCGATTCGATGGTCCGATCGTTGCGCCAGGCACCGAGAACCAGAATCACCGCGAGCACGGAAATGCCGACCGCAACCACCAGCACACCGATGCGGAGGCGACGCAGAACCGTTTGCGTCACAGCTGTGCCCGCACGGAAGCGTGGAGTTCGCGCAGCCCACTGCGATCCGTCGCGACCTCGAGCACACGAATGCCGTTGGCCGGTTGCGCCAGCGTCGTTGCCAGGGCGTCGACGTTGACCGCTGCGTGCGGCACGCGGTAGGCCGCACAGAGCGCGGCCAGGTCCATGCCGTGCGGAGTTCCGAAGACTCGCTCGAAGACTCCGGCGTACTGCGGGTCGCCTTGTTCGAGGAGCTCGAAGATACCGCCGCCGTCGTCGTTGGCGACGACGATGGTGAGGTCGCTCGGCCTCGGCTCACCGGTCCCGATCAGCAGCCCGGACGCGTCGTGCAGGAAGGTGAGGTCGCCCATGAGAGCGACGGTCCGGCCGCCCTCGTACGCCAACGCGGCGCCCACCGCCGCCGAGACGGTGCCGTCGATACCTGCGACGCCGCGATTCGACAGCACCCGCACGGCGGGCTTGGGATAGCTCACGAGTGCCGCGTCGCGAACAGGGTTGGATGCGCCGAGCAGAAGCTGGTCGCCGTCCGCGAGAGCATCCATCACAGCAGCTGCCACGTGCAGGCCGGTGGCCTTGGGGTGGGCGTCGAGTTGCTTGCGGACGGCAGTTTCGGCGTGTTCGGTCAGCGCGGCGCATCGAGCGATCCAGGCGGGATCGGGAGTCCCGGTGACCACTGCTCTGGTTCCGGTGGCGAGTACGTTGCCGGATACGTCCGGCCAGCGCGGCCCGGTAGTCAGCGCGTAGACGTCGACGCCCGGGTCGGCCAGCACCTTCGAGACCTGACGATGCAACGTCGGGCGGCCGGTGATGATCGCCTGCTTGGGCTTGAGTTGCGAGAGCGCGAGTGGATGCAGTGCGATCCCGTGCATCGGAGCCGTCGGCTCGGCCACGGTCGGCAGGCCGGCCAGCTCAGGCCGAAGTGCGCTGCCGTGTCCGGAAATGACCACCGTATCTGCGGTGAGGTCCAGATCGACCGGAACATCGAGCGTCGCGTTCTGGGTGGTGGTCCAGGCCGCACCGCCGGGACGGCCCTCCGGGACCGGTCCCTGCACGTGCACGTCCGGCACCAGCGGCTCACGAAGTGGTATGTCGAAATGCACCGGACCCGCATTTCCGGATCGGGTTCCGCGGGCAGCGGCGAGGACCCGGCATACCGCCGAGCGCCACTGGCTGTTCTGCGTCGAATCGTCCTCCGCCAGGCCCAGGCTGATGGTGGCCCGGACTTGACTGCCGAAGAGCCCGAGTTGCTCGACGGTCTGGTTGGCGCCGGTGCCGAGCATCTCGTACGGCCGGTTGGCGCTCAGGACCACCAGCGGCACTCGCGCGTAGTTGGCCTCGAGGACAGCGGGTCCGAGATTCGCGACGGCGGTCCCGGAAGTCATCACGATGGGGACCGGTCGTTTCCCGGCGATTGCCAGTCCGAGTGCCAGAAAGCCTGCTGTCCGCTCGTCGATCCGCATGTGCAGACGCAACCGGCCGTCGAGATCGGCGGCCTGGAGGGCAAATGCGAGGGGCGCGTTGCGAGAGCCTGGACACAGCACGACTTCACGCACGCCACCACGAACCAGTTCGTCGACGACGGCTGTGGCTTGTGCAGTGGACGGATTCACGCCTTCAAGAGTGTCAGATGTTCGGGCGCAAGCATGCCCAGGGGCGGGGACAGCGGCATTATGTGTGGGTGCGCACACTCTTCGATCCAGCCGATCTCGAACCCCGTCGGTTCTATCAGTTACTCACCGCTTCGGTGGTCCCCCGGCCGATTGCCTGGGTGTCCACCCTGTCGGCGGACGGCGTCGGCAATCTGGCTCCGTACAGCTTTTTCACCGTGGCAAGTTCGGCGCCGCCGATCGTGCAGTTCACGTCGGTCGGACGCAAGGACAGTCTGCGCAACATCGAAGCGACCGGCGAATTCGTGATCAACCTGGCGACTGCCAGGCTTGCCGACGTGGTGAACCAGAGTTCCGCCTTCTACGACGCCGAGGCCGACGAGTTTCTCGAGTTGAACATCCGTAGCGAGCCGAGCGAGCGGGTTCGCCCCGTCCGGGTCGCCGACTCCCCGATCGCCATCGAATGCACGCTCCACCAGGTGATCGAGGTCGGTAATTCATTTGTCGTGATGGGAAATGTGGTCGCGGTCGCGGTACGTCCCGAGGCTGTCGCCGACGACGGCCTACCGGACTTCGCGGCAATCGCACCGATGAGCCGACTTGGCCGAGCGCAGTGGGGTCTTCCTCCCGAAGTCGTCGAAAAGGACAGACCCACCACTCCACAGCGACCGTAAATCAGGTTAGGGTTACCTGATTAGGTACGAGTAACAGTTAATCAGGGAGCAACCAGTCATGGCCAAGCGCGCCAAGTTCGTGAAACCGGCCTCACGCAGCATCGTGTCGGCGCAGGTCGTGGCGAACAAACGAATCAGCCCCAGCTTCATCCGGGTGACCATTGCCGGCGAAGAGCTGTCCACCATCGCTCAGATGGGTGCCGATCAGTGGTTCCGCATGTTCATCCCGCAGGTCGGCCAGAGTGAACTCCGGTTGCCGAGCGCGGCCAGCAATCTCTGGTATGCGCAGTACCTGTTGATGTCCAAGGACACGCGACCCGTCGTGCGCAACTACACGATTCGCGCCTACCGTGCCGCCGGATCCGGTCTCTTCGGCGAGACCACGGAGATCGACATCGACTTCGCTTACCACGGCGACATCGGCCCGGCATCCGCGTGGGCGGACACCGCGTCGGCCGGCGACGAGGTCGCCCTCTTGGACGAAGGCTGCATCTACAACCCCACACCCGAGGCCAAGTGGCAACTGCTCGTCGGCGACGAGAGTGCACTTCCCGCGATCATCGGCATTCTGGAATCCGCGCCCGCAGACCTGCGTGCCGAGGTCTTCGTCGAGATTCCGAACATCGAAGACAAGCAAGACATTCCGGAGTTGGCGAACGTCAACGTGCATTGGCTCGTTCGCGAGGACGAACACGCGACGCCGGGTGTTCTGACCCTCGAGACCGTCCGCGCCGCCGAACTGCCCGAGGGGCCGTCGTACACCTTTGTCGCCGGCGAACAGGCACTCACCACCGGGCTGCGTCGGCACCTCGTGAACGACCGGAAGTTCGCCAAAACCGACATCACCTTCACCGGCTTCTGGCGCCACGGACATTCGGCTCACTGACAAACGCACCGAACACGACGAGTGGCCCGGGAGAAACTCCCGGGCCACTCGTCGTTTTACGTTCGCTTATGCAGCGTGCTTCTGGATCACATCGCCCAGACGCGGCAGAGCTGCAGTCACATGCTTCTTCGCCGAACCGCGCAGCTTCGAGTACATCGACTTGACGACGGCCTTGTCGCTGCCCTCGATACGCTCGTCCGTCACCTCGAGGAGGGAATCGGCAACCGCGTCACCGCGGGCGCTGATGAAATCGGCGAAGCTGCCTTCGCCGGAAGCCGAGAATTCCTGCCAGTACGGCTCGAGCTTTGCCACGAAAGCCGGCAGAAGCGCGGTGACGGCGTCCGGCACGATGGACGGGCTCACCTTCTTGACCGCGCCGTAGCCACCCTTGAGAGCCAGCCCTGAGGCCCCCGACTTATCCGAAACCTCTGCGTCGATCAAGGTCTGCACGTCCGCGACGACCGCGGGAACCCGTGATTCCTCGAGCAGGGTTTCGTTCAGAGCTGCAACCACTTTCGATCCCTTCATTCTTCACTGATGTTCATCAGGTCGCGCCCGAGACTATACGAAATTCGGCTGGTCTCTACTGCCGAGTATCCGATGGCAGCGCCTGGCCCTCTCCAACCACCAGTCGCGCCGGTCTGCGGGCGCGGCCAGCGTCTCGAGCAGAACCGGATCAGGCTCGACGGCACCAACGGATAAAGCCCCGTCGACGGCTGCTCCGGTGACCGCGACATCCCGGATGAACAGGCCGCCTGTACCGAGACCGCAGGCAAACGGAAGCGAAGGCAACGCTGCCGCGGCAGCCAGCCCCGCTGACATCCCCACAGCCGTGTCCAGCGCACTCGAGACCACCACCGGCACCCCGTAGTCCGCCAGCTGCGCCGACAGCGCCACCACAGCACGCATTCCGCCCAGCGGCGGCACCTTCACGACGGCGACGTCCGCTCCCCCCGCTCGTACGACGCGCAGCGGGTCCTCGGCACGGCGAATGCTCTCGTCGGCAGCGATCCGCACACCGGTCCCCGCGGCGCGGACCCTGACCAGTTCCTCGACGCTTGCACAAGGCTGCTCGGCGTATTCGAGTTCACCGTCATCGGTGATCGCTCGCAAGGCCGTGATCGCCTCGTCCACGCTCCACCCGCCGTTGGCGTCGACGCGCACGTTCGGGATGTGCCGACGCACCTCGTTCACCCGGGCGACGTCCTGCGCCAGCGACTGTCCCTTCTCGGCGACCTTGACCTTGGCTGTCCGGGCTCCGGGGAACCGCTCCAGCAATTCCGGAACGGCAGACGCGTCGATCGCCGGCACGGTCGCGTTGACGGGAACTGCGTCACGAAGCGCAGGCGGCGGACCCAGCCACGCCGCCTCGATCCCGGCGAGCAGCCACTGCGACGCCTCGTCGTCGTCGTACTCCACGAACGGGGCGAATTCTCCCCACCCGGCCGGGCCGCGAACGAGCAGGGCCTCACGAGTCGTGATGCCGCGAAAGCGAACTCGCATCGGTAGTGCGAGCACCACGGCGTCCGCGATCAGATCGTCGAACGAGGGGAACATGTCAGGGCTGTCCCGGAAGCAGTTCGATCATGAGCGCCTCACCGTCGGCGAGGAGCTTGCCGTCGAGATCGGTCAGGCGCGCGCTGACAAAAGTCTTGCGACCCTCGACCCGATCCACCTGCCCCTCGATCACCAGTTGTTGATTGAGCGGAGTGATCGCGCGGTAATTGATGTGGAGGTAGCCGGTGCGGGAGATCGGACGGCCACCCGCGTGGACCGTCATCCCGAAGACGTCGTCGAACAGCAAGGGCAGGACACCGCCGTGAGCGGCGCCGTTGCCGCCCAGGTGGTAGCGGCGGAAGACGCCGGTACTGCGGACTCCTTCGGTGTCGAACTTCTCGACCATCCACGGGAGCATGAGGAGGCTGCCGCGTCCGGGCAGTTGGATGTTCGAGCCCGCGGGCGACTTGCCTTCCGGGACCTCGTACGGAGTCAACCGATCGGCAAGCTCTTCGGCTTGCGTAGCGATGTCTGCGAGTACGTCGTCGGGAACATTGGTCGAGACGGCAAGGTCCTGCAACCTGCGCATCGCTTCGACGAAGCGGCCGAAGTCCGGACCTGCGGGAGTGTGCCGGAACCGTGGAAATCCGCCCCGCTTCTCACCGTCTGTGACGATCTCCGTGCCGTCTGCGGTTTGTTCGCTCATGACCTGCACGTTAGCGCGCCCGGGAACGTGTTCTACCTCAGGTATCCGTTAGACGCGCGAGCCGTGCCTCTATCGTGGCTCAGGTGACCTTCAACCCGCAGCTCTGGCGCCCTGTCCCCGGATTCGAGAACCTCACCGACATCACCTACCACCGGCATGTCAGCCAAGGCACCGTTCGCGTCGCCTTCGACCGACCGGAAGTGCGTAATGCGTTCCGCCCGCACACCGTCGACGAGTTGTACCGCGCGCTCGATCACGCCCGGATGACCTCCGACGTGGGAGCGGTGCTCCTGACCGGCAACGGACCGAGCGAGAAGGACGGCGGTTGGGCGTTCTGCTCCGGCGGAGACCAGCGCATCCGTGGTCGCAGCGGCTACCAGTACGCCGAAGGTGAAACGGCGGACACCGTCGACAAAGCACGCGCCGGGCGCCTGCACATCCTCGAGGTCCAGCGCTTGATCCGCTTCATGCCGAAGGTCGTGATCTGCCTGGTCAACGGCTGGGCTGCGGGCGGCGGCCACAGCCTGCACGTGGTGTGCGACCTGACGCTCGCCAGCCGCGAGCACGCACGGTTCAAGCAGACCGACGCCGACGTCGGAAGCTTCGACGGCGGCTACGGCAGCGCCTATCTGGCAAAGATGGTGGGCCAGAAGTTCGCTCGCGAGATCTTCTTCCTGGGTGAGACGTACACCGCCGAGGAAATGCATCAGATGGGCGCGGTCAACAAGGTTGTCGACCACGCTGAACTCGAGAACGTCGCGATCGACTGGGCCGGCAAGATCAACGGCAAGTCGCCGCAGGCACAGCGGATGCTCAAGTACGCGTTCAACCTGCAGGACGACGGGTTGGTCGGCCAGCAGCTGTTCGCCGGTGAGGCAACACGTTTGGCGTACATGACCGACGAGGCCGTCGAGGGTCGTGACTCGTTCCTCGAAAAGCGTGATCCCGACTGGTCACCATATCCCTGGTATTTCTGACACAGTAGGTGCGAGAGGGAGGTCGGACGTGGAGATTCTGAGCAGTCGGACGATATTGCGCCCGAGCGAGTACGAACGAACGCTGAGCTTCTACCGAGACACCCTCGGTCTGGCGATCGCTCGTGAATATCCCGGCGGCACAGTCTTCTTCGCCGGCCAAGGTCTGATCGAAGTCGCTGCGCACGGCGGCACCGGCGAGGGCGGCTTTCGCGGCGCGATCTGGCTGCAGGTCCGGGACCTCACTGCCGTTCAGACCGAACTGGTTCTCGCCGGGGTCAAGATCGCGCGCGAGGCAAGACAGGAACCGTGGGGTCTACACGAGATGTGGATCGCCGACCCGGACGGGACACCGATCGTGATGGTGCAGATCCCGGAGGACCATCCCATCCGACGCGATTCCCGGCCACCGT
>NZ_BAAILK010000024.1:38010-94597 GCF_054589475.1 Rhodococcus sp. no. 34 | reverse complement strand
GTGACAGATGCCCGCCACGACTTTCGTGGCGGGCATCTGTCGGTTCTTCGCAGAGATCAGTTGCGCGTGCTCAGCGCCTGAGAGATCTGATCTGTCTGGGCCTGACCCTCGAGCAGTTGGCGAACCAACCACAGCCGCAGCACCTTTGCCACCGATGCGGCCAGGAAGAGTGCGGCACCGACCACTGTCAGGGCGAGGAAAACCACGGTGAGGATCTGGTACGACACCAGATCCCGCAGGTCCGAGAGCGTCAGCGAAGAGATGTAGACGACGAAGGCGCCGACCACACCGACGACCATGAGCACCAGGCCCGCGATGCGCGTCGCCGCGTCGCCGCCTGCCTGCTTCTTGTCCAGCTTCAACTCTGCGATGTTCTTCTTGAATTCCTCACGGCGATCTTCGGCGAGAGTAGTCATCGTCATCCTCCTAGATAACTGGTAGAAAGTTCGTTTTCGATGTCGTGTGGATCGCCGGTCTTGACGACGCGTCCCTGCAACATCAGTGCGGCCGAGGTCGCGATGGGCAGCACCGCTCGTGCGAACTGCTCGGCGACGAGAATGGAAATGCCTTCGGCTGCAAGCGAGCCGACGACGTCGTACATCTGCGAGACGATTCGAGGTGCGAGACCCATCGACAGCTCGTCGAGCAGGAGCACCGTCGGGTGAGTGCCAAGTGCCCGTGACAGCGCCAGCATCTGCTGCTCACCACCGGACATCGATCCGGCCAACTGTCCGCGCCGCTCCCCCAGGATCGGGAACCTGCCGTACGCAACCTCTTCGAGTTCGGCCAGCCCGACGCCCGTTCCGGTGGCGATCCACAGGTTTTCCCGCACAGTGAGGTTGGCGAAGATCCCGCGTCCTTCGGGGATGGAGCAGACCCCCAGCCGAGCCAACTCCGAAGGCTCGACTCCGTTCACGACCTGGCCCGCGAGCCGGAACTCGCCGCGGGTGACCGGAAGGACGCCCGAGCAGATCTTGAGCGTCGACGTCTTGCCGCCGCCGTTGGGTCCGAGTAGCGCCACCACGGCGCCCGGTTCCAGAATCAGGTCCACCCCGTGCAGAACTTCGATGGATCCGTAACCGGCGCGGACACCGGACAGTTCGAGCAACGGTTCGGCGCGGTCGGGGCTGCGTATACCCTCGTCGATTTTCGCCTCGCCAATTTTCGCTGAGGTCATACCGCCTCCTCCTCGGTCCCGATGTAGGCCGCGATCACTTCCGGATCCGTCCGGATCTTCTCCGGATCACCCGAGGCGAGGACTGCGCCGTAGTCGAGCACGTGGATGGTCGAGCACACTTTCATCACCAGCGGAATGTCATGCTCCACCAGACAGATTCCGAGTCCACCCGCAGCAAGTTCGGTGAGCATCTCGGCAAAGACCTCGGTTTCCTGCTCGGTCTGACCCGAGGCCGGTTCGTCGAGCAGAAGCACTCGCGGGTCGGTCATGAGGGCTCGTGCAACTTCGACGACGCGAGCCCGTCCGGTGGGGATGTCCGCGACGTCCTTGTCCGCGACATCCGTGAGCCCGGTCAGCTCCAGCAGGCGATCGGTCTCGCCATCCACGTCGATCTTGTTGCGGCCGTTCGCCTTGTGGATGTCTCCCGCGACGCGCAGGTTGTCACGCACCGACAGCGAGACGAACAGTTCGAGCCGCTGGAAGGTACGTGCCAGCCCGCGACCCGCCCGCTTGTGCGGCGGCAGCTTCGTCACGTCGACGCCACCGAGGAACACCTGACCGGAGGTGGGTTTCTGCAGCCCGGTGATGGTGTTGAAGAGCGTCGTCTTGCCGGCACCGTTCGGTCCGATGAGTCCTGTCACGGTGCCGGGTTGCACGGTGAGCGAAACGTCCTTGACCGCGACGTGTCCACCGAAACGAACGCTCACACCGCGCGTTTCGAGAAGTGGTGTATCAGACATGGACGGTCAACTCCTTCGGCGAGCCACCCTGGTACTGAGGAATCCCCAGTTCGCGGTCGATCTCGTCACGGATCTCGGGGCTGTAGGGGACATCGATCCCGATGTCCTCGGGAACGACTGTCGCTTTGGCGGCCAGTTCCTCCGGAGTGAGAACCGCGCTGGGCATGACCATCTCACCGATCACCGGCAGCATGAACACCACCGCGATCGTGATGGACGCGAACCACCAGTTGCCGAGTACACCGGTCAGAGCAAGGACGTAGGTCAGCAGAACGACTGCGGCGCCGCCGATCAGAACAGGCTTGGCACCGGCGAGCCGTCGGTAGCCCTCGATCACGCTGTGGACCGTTCCGCTGGGGTTCGCGCCGACGCCGATGCCGATCAGTGCCGGGCTGACTGCCGCGATGTTGCCGAAGAGCAGCCACATTCCCTCCAACTCCGGTTGCGCCGAAGCCAGATTGGTGAACGAGACCATGATGACCGCAAACCCGATTCCGGCCATCAGTCCACCGAACAGGGCGCCGGTGACGTATCCGATACCCGCGACGACGGTCAGCATGAGCAGCGAGAGGCTGACCATGATGGCAAAGCTCTCGCCCGAGACGGACCCCATGGCGCTCGACATCAGAATGCCGCCGAGACCGGCGATCCCCGAAGAGATCATGAAGACGCTCAGCTTGAGCCGAACCAGGCTCTGTCCGAGCATGGCCGAACCGGCCGGGCTGTCCTTCATCGCAGCGAGTCGGCGGCCGTAGCCGCTGTTACGCAACGCGATGACGCCGACGCCGAGTATCGAGAACAGCGCGGTCACGGTCATCAGGAACACCGTCTCGTTGCTCAGATCGAGCGGACCGATCTTCAGCGGAGGGAGGGCGATGTTCCCGTCCTTGAACAGCGAGTACTTCATGCCGAACATCTCGTGTTCGGTGGTGTCACGAAGAACCATGTTGGAGAGGAACACTCCGAAGGCCATGGTTGCCAGCGCGAGATACAGCCCTCTCAGCCGCAGCGCCGGCAGGGCGACGAGGCCACCGATGACTGCGGTGACGAGGACTCCGACGACGATGCCCCACAGGTTGAGGTGCGCAGCCAACCCGGAACCGGAGATCCCGAAATGGAAGGCCACGATGGTCGCGATAGCGCCGAAAGACACCGGCGCCAAGTTCAATTCACCCGCGTAACCGGTGAGGAGTGTGAGCGAGAGCGCGATGATCGCGAACGTCATTCCGATGGTCAGTGTGGTGACGGCGGAGGTCACCATCAGCAGACGGATCAGGTAGACGATGACGATCAGTGCCACGCCCCAGACGACGGCCTTGCGCACGCTCGGCACGTGGTAACGCTCGCGAGTACGCGTGACCGCGCCACGCAAGCGGTCCTGTGGGAGCACGATCAGCACCACGAACAGCGCGATCATCGGTAGGGAGACACGGAAATTCGATGTCCAACTCCAACTCGTCGGGAAGTATGCCAATACGTACGTACCGGCAAGCCCGAGGACCACGGCGCCGACGAACGTGCGCGGAATGCTGCGCAACCGGCCGAACATGGCCGCGGCAAACGCGTCGATCACCAAGAGTGTCAACATGTTCGCCTCGAGTGTGCCGCCACTGATCGGGGTGATCAGGATGCCGGCCAGGACTGCGAGCGTCGAACCCATCGCCCAGGACAGGGCCGCAAGACGCTCCGGATTGTGGCCGTTGAGGCGCAACAGTTCCGGATCGTCGACGACGCCGCGCATCGCGACACCGGCGCGGGTGCGCGTGAACAGGATGCGCAGGCCGACGGCGATGGCGATCGCAACGAGGATGCAGATCAACTCGTGGTAGCGGATGCTCGCGCCGAACACCGTGATCTTGGACTGGTCGCCGAAGAACATCTGCATCGTCCGAGCGGTCTCGGGGTGCCAGAACCAGTGCGAGATCGAGAGCATTCCGAGCAGGATCGAGACCGTCACAACGATTTTGGTGACCTCGGCGGTATCGCGTAGCCCTTTCATGATCAGGACGTAGAGGCCGAGACCCATCAGCGGACCGACCAGGACCAACGAGATCAGCAAGGCGACGACTGTGGGAAGTTCCCAGCCGTAGCGCAACTGCCAGTAGATGAACGCACCGAGCATTGCCTGTGCACCGTGCGCGAAGTTGAAGATTCCTGACGTGTTGTACGTGAGTACCAGCCCGGAGGCGGCGATCGCGTACACCGACCCCAGGACCAGGCCCAGGATCGTGAAAGTGACAAAAGTGTTCATGGCTGAACCCTCGTTAGGGACTCGGGCGGCGGTTGGCGCTCGCCGCCCGAGTCGGAAGAATCAGGACTGCGGCTTGATGACGTTGGCGTTCTGGTACTTCGTCGACACGCGGTCAGCGCCGAGCTCGGTTCCCCAGGTGCTCTTGTCGGTCGCGACGAGGTACTTGGGGTCACACTTGAATTCGCCCGCGGTGGACGGGAACGCCTGCGAGTAGGTACTGCCCTTCAACGAGGTCATGAGTCCGCAGGTGGCCGGCATGTTCTTGCCGGGATCGGTGACGGCATGCAATCCGCCGCCGTCCCACTCGTGAATGTTCGAGAGTTCGTTCACCATGCACTGACGCGTCAGATCGCTACCGCACTCGTCCGCGGCGGCCGCCCACAGCAGGAAGGACGACGCCGCCTGCATACCGAGGAGCGCGGTCTTGCCACCCTGCTCGGAGACCAGATCGACGTACTTCTTCACTGCGGGCACCTTGTCCGCGTTCTCGAGCATCTGGAAGGTCATGCCCGCGTTGAGGTTGTCGAGCAGTCCGGTGTCCTTGTTCCAATCGGAGACGGTCGCGCCGTACCAGGTGGCTTCACCGAAGAAGATGGGATCGATCCCGACCTGGTCGAGGGCCTTCACGAAGTTCAGCTCCGACGGGCTCGCCGATCGTGACGTCCAGATCCCCTTCGCGCCGCACTCCTTGTACTTCTCGGCGAACGGCACATAGCTCGATTCCCCCTCGTAGTTGAGGGTGACGCCGCAATCCTTGAGCTTGAAACCCGCAGCCTCGGCGATCGAGCGAATCTTCGTGGTGGAGCTGATGATCGTGGGCATCGTGCTGTTGACGACGTCGAAGTCGTTCACCAGATCGGGATGCATCTCGGCCATCTGGAACCACTGCGAACCGTTCGCGTAGTCGACCGGGAACGGAACTCCCTGGAATGTCATCGGTCCGTTGGCTGCGTCGGGTGACACGGTGAAGCCTGGCACGGACACCAGGTTGCACGCGACACGCGTCTGCTCGGCGGTCTGATCCATCGCGAAGCCGTAGCCGACCATCATGAACTGGCTCGCGCACGCTTCCTGCATGACCGAGTTGGCCTGCGTCATCGCGGCGTCGTAGTCGGTTCCGACGACCTTGCGGCCGTTGATGCCGCCCTGATCGTTGCACCAAGAGATGAGCGCGTTCACCGCATCGCTCATTTCCTTGTTCAGCCCAGGAGACTTCACATAACCGCGGTCGTCACCGAACCCGATCTTGATCTCGGTGTCGCTGACGCCTTGATCGGTTGCGCCGGTGGCATCGCCTTCACCGCAGGGCGAATCGAGGGTGCCGAACTTCGCGTCGGATGTGCTCGACGCAAGGTCGGCGCTGACGCCGGGTCCGCCGACAGCGACGGCGTAGGGATCGTCACCACGATTCGATGCGCAGGCTGACGCCAGAACGGCGGTCGCGGCGAGTGCCACGATCAGCTTCGTGGACTTGTTGGGCTTCACGGTCGGAGCTCTCCTTCTCACTGACAGACACCGAGAAACAGGGGTGAAACCCCTGTTCCGGTGCGCTCGGTGCCCGTAGGTAATCAGCGTTTAAAACGGTCCGAATGTGCCTTCCCGGTGAGTGAGACCAAAAAGTGAGGTCCCACACAGGGTTCCGATTTCGTGGCGCTGAACACATCGCGAACGGCAGCGCCGCAGCCCACGCGCGGGGACGTACTCCGCGGAGCCCCTGTTCGCATCCCGTTCGCTGTACTTTTACGCGTTCGATACGCACAATTCACGTTGTGACCGCAGAGCTCGTAATCCTCCTGGTGGTAGTTGTCACCGCCCTCGCGTTCGATTTCACGAATGGTTTTCACGACACGGGTAACGCAATGGCCACCTCCATCGCGACCGGTGCACTCAAGCCCAAAGTTGCGGTCACACTTTCCGCGATCCTGAACCTGGTCGGGGCGTTCCTGTCCGTCGAGGTCGCCGCGACGGTAGCCAAAGGCGTCGTCAACCTCGGTGCGGTCAGTGGGCAGGATCTGCTGCTGATCGTCTTCGCCGGTCTCGTCGGCGGAATCATCTGGAATCTGGCGACCTGGCTGCTCGGATTGCCGTCGAGCTCCTCACACGCACTGTTCGGCGGATTGATCGGCGCCGCAATCGCCTCCATCGGTATGGGCGGCGTCGAGTGGGGTGGAGTTCTGACCAAGGTCGTCGTCCCCGCGATCCTCGCGCCGGTCGTCGCGGCCCTGGTCGCAGGCGTCGGTACCAAGCTCGTGTACCGAATCACCGCATCCGTCAAGGAAGACGAGCGTGAGCGCGGTTTCCGTTTCGGCCAGATCGGCACCGCCTCATTGATCTCACTTGCGCACGGCACCAATGACGCCCAGAAGACTATGGGCGTCATCTTTTTGGCCCTGGTCGCTCACGGCACCATCACCGCCGAGACCGAGATGCCGTTCTGGGTGAAGTTCACCTGTGCCGTCGCGATCGCTCTCGGCACCTACCTGGGCGGTTGGCGCATCATCCGCACCCTGGGCAAGGGCCTAGTCGAGATCGCAGCTCCGCAGGGTCTGGCAGCCGAAGCGTCGTCCGCAGCCATCATTCTCACGTCGAGCCACCTCGGACTCCCCCTCTCGACCACCCACGTCGCCACCGGATCGATCCTCGGTACCGGCATCGGGCGCAAGGGCGCCGAGGTCCGCTGGGGCGTCGCAGGCCGGATGGCCGCCGCCTGGTTGATCACCTTGCCGTCGGCCGCAGTGGTCGGCGCCATCTGCTGGGCACTCGCGCATCTGATCGGCGGCCTGGCCGGCGTTCTCGTCGTCTTCGCTGCCCTCATCGCGTTCGCGATCTTCATGTACCTGCGTTCGCGTAAGGAACCCGTAGACGCCGCCAACGTGACCGCCGAATGGGACGAGAATCCGGATGCGACGGCTCGCGAGATTCCGACTGCTGATCCCACTCCGTCCACCGAACCCACTCGCAACTCCTGAAAGGGGCGCAAGAGAATGCATCTACTCACCGATACCCTCGATTCGCTCTGGCAGGTAGTGGCAGTCGGACTGCTCTTCGGAGCCGGACTGCCGGCGATCTTCGCCTTCGGCCTCAAGTCGCTGAGTCTGCCGAACGCCGACGGCACCGAAGGACCGTCCACCCTGGGTAAAATGGGTGCGTACCTCTGTTTTGCGGTCGTGCTCGTCACGATCTTCGCCGGAATACTGTTGTTGATGAAGAACTTCTTGGCCAGCACGTTCGGAATCCACGTCTTCTGAGTGGTCGTCGCGGCACACCACTGAAACCACCGAAACGAAAATGAGGCCGAGGATTTGAGCAAGTATTCATTGCGCAGCGTGCTCGACTGGCTGCGTGCCGGGTATCCCGAGGGCATCCCGGACAAGGATCATTTTGCGCTGCTCGCCGTTCTCCGTCGTCGTCTGACGGACGAGGAGATCGAGCAGGTCGTTTCGATGTCCATCGAGTCGGCACACGAAGTGCCGGACCGCCATGTCGACTACGACACCATCCGCGCCATCATCGAGGGAATCCTCAACGAGGAGCCGTCCGAGGACGATGTCGATCGTGTCACCGAAAAGCTGCGCGCAGGTGGGTGGCCGGTCATCGAAGACGTGGACACCGACAACGAAGTTCGAGACGTGAGCTGACGTCATGGCCCTTCCGCCCTTCCTCACGTCGATAGTCGGCTGGTTGCGGGCCGGCTATCCCAATGGCGTCCCCGAGCAGGACTACATCCCACTTTTCGCGCTCCTCACTCGCAGACTCTCCGAAACCGAGGTCGACGCCGTCGCCGACGCGTTGATCGAGGACGGCGATCTGCCCATCGAGAAGACCGACATCCAGGTCCTCATCACGAAGATCACCAACGAGATGCCACTCGAAACCGACGTCGACCGCGTACGAAGCCATCTGGCTGCCGGTGGTTGGCCACTGGCTGGACCGGACGTCCGGTGAACGTTCTTCGCACACTGGCCGTTCCACAGGGTGAGGCGGTCTTCGAGGTACTGCCTGCCATCGCGCAGATCCTGGACGGCGTGCACGACGCCGTGCTTCCCGTCCCGGCGGCCGACGCACGCGAGACGGCCCGACTGAGCGACGCTCTGTACCCCGATCAGCCCATCGACGACGGCATCTCGCTGGTGGTCGCCACGTCGGGGACCACCGGAACCCCGAAGGGCGCGATGCTCACCGCGAGCGCACTGCGAGCCAGCGGCGACGCGACCCATGAACGCCTCGGCGGCACCGGATCCTGGTTGCTGGTTCTCCCCCCGCACCACATCGCCGGGATGCAAGTTCTGTTGCGCAGTGTCCTCGCCGAAACACAACCGGTGATCGTCGACGTCAGTGCGGGTTTCGACCCTGCCGCATTGCCGGGCGCTGTTGCCGCGATGAGCGGACCGCGCCGCTACACCTCGTTGGTGCCGACGCAGTTGGTCAAGGCACTCGGTGATCGCGCCGCGGTCGAGGCTCTGGCTTCGCTCGACGCGGTTCTGCTCGGCGGCGCTGCTACTCCCGCACCGGTACTCGCGCAGGCCACCGAAGCGGGCATCACCGTCGTCCGCACCTACGGGATGAGCGAAACGTCCGGCGGTTGCGTCTACGACGGAATCCCGTTGTCCGGAGCGCAGATTCGTATCGACGACGGGCGAGTACTGCTGGGCGGTCCGATGCTCGCGTCCGGGTACCGCGGGCTTCCCGACCACCCCGCTTTCGCCGAACCCGGATGGTTCCGGACCGACGACGCCGGAGCTGTGGTCGACGGGGTCCTGCGCATCAGCGGCCGGTTGGACGAGGCAATCTCCACCGGTGGGCTGACCGTCGTACCGCAGGTGGTCGAGGCCGCGCTGGCCGATCACCCCGCCGTTCGCGAGTGCGCGGTGATCGGCATCAAGGACCCGCGGCTGGGGCAGCGGGTGGTGGCCGTGGTCGTACCCGAGGGCGAAGCTCCGACGCTCGACGAACTGCGCGCACATGCTCAGCGGACACTCGACGTCACCGCGGCGCCGCGGGAACTCTTCGTCCTGGACGCGCTCCCCCTGCGCGGACCGGGCAAGCTCGACCGCGCCGCCCTGGTAGCGCGGTTCAGCTAGCAGCCGCAGCACCGACCTCGCGCGCTGTGCAAGTAACCGCAAGTTCCACGCAAGGTCCATGCAAGATCGGTCTGCCAAGCTTCATCCCATGAACCACACAGCTTCGCCTCTTGCCATCGAGGCCGACGGACTCGTCAAGAAGTTCGGCGAGCATCGCGCGGTCGACGGCGTCAGCCTCACCGTCCCCACCGGCTCGGTGTTCGGCGTCCTCGGGCCGAACGGCGCCGGCAAGACCACCACCGTCCGCATGCTCGCCACTCTCCTTCGCCCCGACGGCGGTGAGGCGCGCATCTTCGGCCACGACGTCAGCCGTGAACCCACCGCGGTCCGATCCCTGATCGGCGTCACCGGTCAGTACGCCTCCGTGGACGAGGACCTGACGGCGACCGAGAACCTCGTGATCTTCTCGCGGCTGCTCGGCCTGAGCCGCCGCGATGCGCGCACCAAGTCCCTGGAACTCCTCGAGGAGTTCGATCTGGTCGAGGCCGCGACCAAACCGCTGAAGAACTTCTCCGGTGGCATGCGTCGACGCCTGGATCTGGCGGCAAGCCTGATCGCGCGCCCGCCGCTGCTGTTTCTCGACGAGCCCACCACCGGCCTCGATCCGCGCACCCGCGCCCAGATGTGGGTGACCATCCGGCGACTCGTCGCCGAGGGTTCGACGGTGTTGCTCACCACGCAGTACCTCGACGAAGCCGATCAACTGGCCGATCGCATCGCGGTGATCGACCGCGGCCGCGTGATCGCCAACGGCACCGCCGACGAACTCAAGGCTTCGGTCGGGATCTCCTCGCTCCAACTCAAGCTGGTCGATCGTGATCGTACCGAGGAGGCTCGCTCGCTCATCGCCGCTGCGCTGAGCGTCGAGGTGGGTGTCACTCCCGAGGTCGGGCGGATCACCGCACCACTGAGCGACCCGTCGATCACGGCGGACCTGTTGATCCGTCTGCGTGAGCAAGGTATCGCCGTCGACGAGATCAACGTACAGAAACCCAGCCTGGACGAAGTGTTCCTGACCATCACCGGGCACCAGCCCGAAGACGGTGGACGCAACGACGCCCAGTCCGACAACGACTCCGATCGGAGCGTCGCATGACAACCACCCTCACCAAACCCCGGTCGCCGATAGCCCAGCCGGATGCCGCACCCCGCCGCATCAGCCTGCAGCAGAGCTTCGCGAACACGTTCACGATGGCGTACCGCGGAATTCTCAAGATCAAGCACAACCCCGAGCAACTGTTCGACGTCGTCATCCAGCCGATCATCTTCACGTTGATGTTCACCTACATCTTCGGCGGCGCGATCGCCGGTGACGTGACGGCATATCTGCCGACGATCATCCCCGGCATCCTCGTCCAGACCGTCATCACCGGTTCCATCGTCACGGGCACTCAGCTTCGTGAGGACATGGACAAGGGCGTGTTCGACCGCTTCAAGTCCCTTCCCATCGCTCGTATCGCCCCGCTGTCCGGTGCATTGCTCGCCGACGTCGTGCGCTACGGCATCGCCACGACCATCACGTTCATCGTCGGTTTCGCGATGGGTTACCGCCCCGCAGGCGGCGTGGTCGGCATTCTGTCTGCCGCGATCCTGGTCATGGTGTGCGCGTTCTCCATCAGCTGGATCTTCGCTCTGATGGGCGTGCTGATGAACAAAGCGTCCACGGTGCAGGGTGTTTCGATGCTCGTGCTGTTCCCGCTGACGTTCCTGTCGAATGCGTTCGTCGATCCTGCCACCATGCCGAGTTGGCTTCAGAAGTTCGTGAACGTGAATCCGGTCTCACACCTGGTGACCGCGGTTCGCGAGCTGGCCAACGACGGCCACTTCGGTATCCACGTCGTGTGGTCGCTGGTGGGCGCCGCGGTGATCGTTGCCGTCATGGCACCTTTGACCGTGCGGATGTACATGCGCAAGACATAAGTCCCGCACCATCGTCCAGACCTAGTCCAGCACCGGTCCGCGAAGCGCAGCCAACACTGCTTCGCGGACCGCTCTGCGTGAGTAACCCGATACCTTCTCGGTTTCCACAGTCCACCTGTCGGCTCCGACCAGACCAACCGCGAAGTCGGAGAGGCGCGCATGATGGAGCGAGACGAAGTCTTGTCTCCCCGGCATTTTCAACGACAAAGCCATCAGTTCGACTCCGCGTTCGATGTTGCCCGTGACAAGATCGAACGACCCGATCGCCGACGCCAACGAACCCGCGAGCGGCAGGTCCGCGTAACCGTTGGGATCGAGCTTGAGAGCACTCGACTCCTTCATCTGCAGAACGCGGCCCGCCACCAGTTCGTGCCGGCCGTGAACTGCGTGAGCGCACACAGCCGCGGCACCGAGCAAAACGACGAAGGGATCACCGAAGATGTTCTCGATCGCAGAACCCAACAGCTCCAGCGCTTCTCGATACCGAGCCAAGCCCTCGTCGATACGGCCGTCCGCGAGATCCGCCTCGGCGATACTCGCTATGAGCGCTGCACGCCGTTGATCGGTTTCGATGGCCCCGGTCCCACCCGAGTGCGCCAATGCCGGACGTGCACGATCGAGAAGCACCCGACCACCAGCGGTGTCACCGGCCGCGATCATTGCTCCGGCTTGAAAGCAGATGAGCTGCATCGCCTCGTCACGCGCACCGAGGCGTTCCATCGACGCCGCCGCGATCGCGTAGAACTCGATGGCCTCGCCATAGCGGGCGGATTGGCTGTGAACCGACCCGACATGTTGGGCCGCCATCGCCAGACCCCACTCGTCACCGATGCTGGTGGCGTAGTCGAACAGAGTCTCCCCGTCCAGCAACGCACCGCGCAGATCTCCGATGTTCTCCCGCATGTTCGAACGCGCGGACAACGCCGCCATGCGGGTCTCGGGATCGGAACTGCGAACGCCTTCGGCCACCAACCGCGCAAGTTTGTGGTTGGCGATCCCACTCGTGGTCAGCTTGATCAGAAATGCGAACAACGGACCGAGATCATCGCGCTCACGCAACAGCTTTCGAAGTCGGATCCGCGCACGGGCATGGTTTCGATCGGCCTCTCCGAAGAAGAGATGCATCGCCACCAGGATGAACGTAGCGCCCACCAGTTCTGCATTCACGTCGCGCAGATCGTTGTCCGCGGTCGCCCCGACGATCTTCGACGCCCAGTTCGAGATTTCCGAGTTCGATCCTCGTACGGCCCACAGAATCGCGAGGACGGGAAAGACGTTGGCTACGGTCACCGCGTCGCCGCGTTCCACGGCCCAGCGAAGTACAGCCAGAAGGTTGTCGTGCTCGGCATCGAGGTCGGCAATCAGACGGAGCTGATCCGTCCGTGCACGCACGACGGCATCCTCGGCGATCGCAATCGCCCAGTCGTCGAGGCGCCGAATCACTTCCGGTCCCTCCCCGGACGCGGCGAGTTGCTCCTCGCCGTATTCACGGACAGTCTCGAGCATGTAGTACCGAAGATCTCCCTGCCCGTCGCTGACGGAAAGAAGTGACTGATTCACCAGCGCTTCGACGGCACTTGCCACATCGGTCAACTCGCCCCACCCGGCAACGGCCTGCGCCGAAGAAAGGGTGAAGCCGGCCGGGAATCGGCACAATCGACGCAAAGCAATCTGATCCCCGCTGCCCAACAGATTCCAGCTCCAGTCGATCACCGCGTGCAGGGTGCGATGCCGATCCGGAGACGTCGGATCATCGGAGCGCAACAACGCGAACCTGTCTCGCAGTCTCGAACCGATTTCGTCGACGCTCATGGTGCGGACCCGCGCGGCAGCGAGCTCGATCGCCAGCGGGAGTCCGTCGAGCGTCGTACACAGCTTGACTACCGCGTCGACGTCCAGATGAACAGACGGCCGCACCGCACGGGCTCTCGCCGAGAAGAGTTCGACTGCCGAGCCGGTTCCGTCTTCGATCGCCAACGGCGGCAACGGGTACACTGCCTCGGCACTGATCATGAGCGGAGAACGACTGGTGGTCAGAACCGTCAGCTGACGACCGGCCGCGATCATCTCGGCCACGATCTCCGAACACGCGCCGATCACGTGCTCACAATTGTCGAGGATGAGCAACATCGGACCGGCGGACAGCGCCTCTTTGAGTCGCTCTCTCGCCGAATGCGTTCGGCCGACGGTCAATTTGCCTGGCGCCAGATCGGATTCGCTGATTCCGAGGGTGCCTCCGATGGCCGCGATGACATCTTCGCTGCTGCGCAACGACGCCAACTCCACGAGAACCACCGAGACGCCCGGCTGGTTCACGGATCCGCGCAGGCCCAATTCGTGTGCGAGACGGGTCTTTCCGGCGCCACCAGGTCCGAGAATGGTGACGACGCGCGAGCGGGCGAGCAAGGATTCGATCTGGTCGATGTCGTTGTCGCGACCGAGCAAGGTGTTGGGGGCAGCGCGCAGACCGATCGCACGGGCGGCCCGCGGTGTAGCCGCAGGTGCCCCGAGAAGTTCCGCGTTGAGAGTCACCAGTGCGGGTGACGGATCAGCGCCCAGGCGATTGGCGAGGTGGTTGCGGAACTCCGCGAACACTTCGAGTGCCTCGTTGACTCGGCCTGCTCCGGCGAGCGCACGCATCAACGCCTCGGCCGCTGTGTCGTCGAATGGGCTCGCCAGATGGCGTCCGCGCACCAGGGGAATGGCTGCCGCGTACTCCCCCAATGTGAGCAACGCGTCGATCTGCGCCGTCTCCAGTTCGTCGTACACCCGGCCTGCGTCGAGCGCCAGACGATCTGCAACGTCGCCGACGACGTCACTCCCGGGGGTACCGCGCCACAGGCGCAATGACGCGGTCGTGACTGCGAGCGCTTCGGACGCGTCGGCGCCGACGGTGCGCAGACCACGGGCGGCGTCCGCTGCCCTGGCCAGGTCGACACGCTCCCGAGCGAGAGTGAGCCGGTATCCGGCCGCCGTGACTTCGAGGGCCCCGTCCGGGAGTGCAGATCGCAGGCGCGAGACCTGAGTGTGGAGGGCGTTCATCGGTGAGCGCGGCGGCTCCAGCCCCCAGACGTCGTCGATCAGGCTCTGCGCGGTACGTGGCTCACCCGGATTGCGAGCCAGCGCAACCAGCAGAGTTCGAGCTCGCGGACCCGGCAACGGAACCAGACGATCGCCCACTTTGGTCGAAACGGGTCCGAGCAAGGCAATGTCTGCCAGGTCTTCGCCCGACTGCGCGTACCTGGCGCGCTCACTCACGTCTCGAGTCATGTGCTGATCCACCGCGTTCGATCGTATTGCACAGTGCAAAGATCGTTGTATGGCAACAGCTGCTCAATGGATCGAAGGCGCGAGGCCGCGCACACTCCCGAACGCGATTGCGCCCGTGCTGGTCGGCACCGGAGCCGCGGCGTCCCTGGACCTCGCAGTGTGGTGGAAGGCGCTCCTGGCACTGATCGTCTCCTTGGCCTTGATCGTCGGGGTGAATTTCGCGAACGACTACTCCGACGGAATCCGCGGAACGGACGACGACCGCGTCGGGCCACTGCGCTTGGTCGGATCGAAGTTGGTCAGTCCCGGAGCTGTGAAGGCCGCGGCGATCAGCTGCTTCACCGTTGCCGCGGTAGCCGGGTTCGTTCTGGCGGCGACCACAGCCTGGTGGCTGGTTGCGGTCGGCGTGTTCTGCATCATCGGTGCCTGGTTCTACACCGGCGGCAAGAAGCCTTACGGATACAGCGGGTTCGGCGAGATCGCCGTGTTCATCTTCTTCGGACTGATTGCAGTGCTGGGAACTCAGTTCGTACAGGCCGAGCGGGTGGATCTGGCCGGGCTGGCCGGCGCGATTGCCATCGGTTCGTTCTCGAGCGCGGTGCTCGTTGCCAACAATCTTCGAGACATCCCGACCGACACCGAGTCCGGAAAGATCACTCTCGCAGTCCGGCTCGGCGACGCCAAGACCCGCACGCTGCACGTGATCCTGCTGGCCGTCCCGTTCGTCGCGACCCTGCTGCTGATCCTGCGTACTCCGTGGGCATTGCTCGGATTGCTGGCGTTGCCACTGGCAATCCGAGCCAACGCCCCACTGCGTTCGGGCGGGCAGGGTATGGCCCTGATCCCCGCGTTGCGCGACACCGGACTCGCCATGCTCGTCTGGGGTGCCGCGACCGCAGTTGCGCTCAGTCTCGCCTGAAAGTCGACGGACTCAACGGTTGTCCGGGACGAACGCGCTGAGCAGGAAGTTCACGATCGAGATGATCAGCGCGCCCCAGACTGCCGTCCAGAAGCCGTCGACCGTCAAGCCGTAGGACGTTCCGGACGAGATCCACGCCGTCAGCATCAGCATGAGGGCGTTGATCACGAGCGTGAACAATCCGAGAGTCAGGATGAGCAGCGGTAGCGAGAGAAGCTGCACTACTGGCTTGATGAACGCGTTGACCACCGTGAAGATCAAAGCGATCACCGCGATCACGAGAACCGTGCCCCAGGTGCCGTTGTCGTGGTTGGCGATCGTGATGCCGGTGACCCACGCCGACGCCAGCCAGATGGCTATGCCGTTGATGATGAGACGTGCCAGAAATGTCATGTCTGAATGCTGGCACATCCCGCCCCGTGCATGCGGAGCCGTGCCGAATCTAGGCGGCGCGATTCATCTTCGCTTCCAACCGCTCACGGATCACCGTCATCGTGACCTGCGTTTCGAGGGCCTGACGGGTAGGCCCGTCGGCGACACGCAGGATGCCGAGCAGGATGTGTTCGGCACCGATTCGATTGTCCTTGTGCGCGAGCGCTTCACGGAGCGAGAGTTCCAACACCTTCTTGGAGTCCTTCTCGAATCGTGAACGAGGGAACCTGAATCGGCTCTTGCGAGAAGTGTCGACGCCGTCCGGCACAGGAGTCTCGTCCAGCACACCTTCGCCGAAGGACTGCTCGAGACTCTCCCGAACCGCATCGAGATCGATGCCGATCGACTTGAGTATCTCGGCGTCGTCGTCGAAATTGTTGGAGCTACCTTCGTTCGATCCGGCGCCGGCGTGGCGGATCACGTCGAGCGTGACACCAGACTCGGTGAGCACCTCGGTGGCGATGCCCCGATCAGAGGTGAGCAGCGCGGTCAGAAGTTCCATCGGCGTGACAGGACCGGAGCCGGCGACAGCATCGACAACGACGCCTCGAGCCTGTGCGGAGAACCTTTCGAACATGGCAATTACCTGCCCTTCTCGCGCAGTGAACGCAGCATCGATTCCGACTGCGCGGACGCGTATTTCTTGTGGACGGCTTGACGGCTGACCTCGAGAGCTTCCGCGATCGCCTGCCAGGACCATCCGTGACGGCGCGCATTGGCGACCTGAATGGCCTCGAGTTTTTCGAGAAGACGACGCAGCGCTCGAACAGCACGCAATCCCTCGGTGGGATCCGGGCTACCGGCGGCAGCAGCGAGAGAGGTTGCTTCGGTCATGATGTCAATTTAGGTTGACAACCGGAATCTGTCAACCAAAATTGACAGGCGCGCCTAGTATCCGGCGACGGCCCCGTTCACTGCCACCTGCAAATCCGCCTGCACAGTTCGGGCGATATCCATCGGCTTGTCCGGAAGTTCGGTCACCGGCATTCCGACAAAGACACTCGCAGCCTTGACGTCGCCGGCCACCGGACCGTAGTTGATGCCGATCGACACCAGAGCCGGTGAGCATCCCAATTTCTCGGCGCGCGCGATGATGTGGCCGATTCCACTGTTGACGTGCTGCAACCGCGTCGGATCTTCGGTGTTGCACGTCCCTTCCGGGAAAATCGCCAGACAATCCCCGTTGCCCAGACGCTCGGCCGCGACGTCCATCATCACTCGGCCGGCATCCGAAACAGCCCGGAGGCCGTAGTTCTTGCTGCGAAAAACCGGGATGCTGCCCATCATGTCGACCTTCTTGCGCTGTGAAGGATCAACGAAGAGTTCGTCTTTGGCGAGGACCCGGGTCCGTCCGATCACTCGACGCAACGGAGTACGCCACGCGGTCGCGGCGAGCGTGAACTGGTCGCTCTCGGTCAGATGATTGACCGCCACGACCAACTGCGTCTTACGTTCCAGCAGAGTCTTCAGCGCAGCTTCCGCACCCGGCGCGTACCTCACTCGCGGGCGGTACTTCAGCGCCAATGCGGCATAAGCGAGCTTCGCCACGAATCGGTTCTGCTGATGACTGCGGTAGTACTCGTACACAGCCTCGTAATTGTCGAGTGAAACTTCAGGATTGCCCATGGTCCGCCCTCGCTGGAGAAGTGCCCCTTGACCAAACGATACACAACCTACGGTTGCGTAGGTTTGCGTTACAGAAGGCGTAGCGCTGGGAGAAACTCCACTCTCGAGGTAAAACGGTTTCTGTGATCCGCTCGGCCATATCCACCGACCTACCCGCACTGCAACAGATCGAGATCGCCGCGGGCGAACCGTTCCGAGACATCGGGATGGACGCCATCGCAGACGATCCACCGCCGACGCTCGACGAGTTGAACGATTTTCTCGCAGCCGAGCACATCTGGGTTCAGACCGACGCAAACGACGTACCCGTTGCGTACGCGCTCGTCGAGATCGTGGACGGCGGTGCGCATATCGAACAGGTCTCCGTTCACCCCGATCATGCCCGCAAAGGCCTCGGAGCTCAGCTGATCGACGCCGTCACCGAATGGGCGGCGGACCATCACCACGATCTCGTGACTCTGACGACGTTCGTCGACGTTCCGTGGAACGCGCCGTACTACGAGCGACTCGGGTTCGTGCGTCTGGCCGAGAACACGCTCTCTCCCGGCCTGATACGCATCAGAACGGACGAGCAGTCGTCCGGGCTGGACGCCTGGCCGCGGGTGACGATGAGCCGCCCGTCACACGGTCCGGCGCCGGCGATTCAGGAACTGGCCGTCCACGCACCCGAACGGACGAACTCGTCCAGCACTGTCGTCGGGCCGAGCAGGTCGATCCCTTCCGAAGCCACCCATTCGTCGTTGTAATAGGTGCCCGAGTAACGCTCTCCGCCGTCGCACAGGAGGGTGACGACGCTGCCGCTGCGCCCGGCCGCCATCATTTCGGCAATCAACGCAAAAGCTCCCCACAGGTTCGTCCCCGTCGAGCCGCCCACTTTGCGCCCCAGGGCCGCGCTGGCGTGCCGTGCGGCCGCGATCGAGCCTGCGTCCGGCACCTTGATCATTCGGTCGACCACCTGACCGACAAACGACGGTTCGACGCGCGGACGGCCGATGCCCTCGATCCGGGAACCTCGAGTACCGACGATCGACGGATCGCTCGCTCGCCACGCGTCGAAAAACACGGAGTGCTCCGGGTCCACCACGCACAGCCCCGTGTCGAATTTCCGGTAACGAAGAAAGCGGCCGATCGTGGCACCGGTTCCGCCCGTCCCGGCTCCGACGACCACCCAGTCGGGAATCGGATGTTCCTCGTGTTCGAGCTGAGTGAAGATCGATTCGGCGATGTTGTTGTTTCCGCGCCAATCCGTCGCGCGCTCGGCGTGGGTGAACTGGTCCATGTAGTGACCGTTCAACTCACTCGCGAGCCGATGCGATTCCGAGTAGATCGACGACGGATCGCTCACGAAATGACAACGTCCCCCCTGCGCCTCGATCAACGCGATCTTGGCGGGACTCGTGCTCGCGGGCATCACCGCGACAAAATCCAGGCCCAGCAACTTCGCGAAATACGCCTCGCTGACAGCCGTCGATCCGGACGACGCTTCGATGACAGTGGTCTCTTCGGTAACCCAGCCGTTGCAGATCGCGTAGAGGAAAAGCGACCGTGCGAGTCGATGCTTGAGACTCCCCGTGATGTGGGTCGACTCGTCCTTCAGATAAAGCTGGACGGTCCAGTTACTCGGCAGCGGATAGCGCAGCAGGTGAGTGTCCGCGCTGCGTTGCGCGTCGGCTTCGATCAACCGCACCGCGTTGTCGACCCACTGGCGTGAGGTCCGACGGTCGACGTCGAGCGACCCCGTGGTCACCGCCCGTCTCCGCGCAGCTTGGAGCGAAGATCGTCACGATCGGACCGACGCTGGGCGTCGACCGCCGCAATGCCCGCATTAACACGCTTGCGCAGTTTCGCGAAGAGCAGCAACGACAGCGGCAGCGCGATCAGAACTGCGAACAGCGCCGCGACGATCAAGGGAACGTCCGTGCCGGCGAGCTTTCCGCCACCGATGATGACGGCACCGATCACGACGACAAGCAGCAGCCGAGCGACCGAGTACAGCACCACGTCGCGGGCTAGTTGACCCTTGGTCACCGGCCCGGAAGCCGACTTTGCTTGCCCAGAGTTTGCGGAAGGTTTACTGGCCTTGACCGGCTCAGAAGGAACATTTTCGGGGTTTTCAGACAACTGACTCACCCTCTCAGGTTACCCATTCCGAATACGGGTGGGACCGAGCCCGCTATATCCATTTTGTCCTTTACTTAAACATTACATTTTCTTGAAAGATCGACTACCCGGCTATATCTGTGCAAACATTGCGCTACCACTCAGAAAACGGTCGAATGTGAGCGAAGGACTTCGAAACAAACTCGACGCAGGTTTTTGGCAACTGGTCGACACACCGGTTCGGAACCAAAGTTCGGAATCACTGCTCGGTTCGGAATCACTGTTCGTCAAACGTTCGACATCAACATGGAGGACCTCACAATGAGCGCACCAACCTTCAATACCGCCGCAGACGCACTCATGACGCCCGGACAGGTAGCGGCATTGTTTCATGTCGATCCCAAGACCGTGACCCGCTGGGCACACGCAGGACGACTGGGCTCGCTTCGCACGCCAGGAGGACATCGTCGATTCCGTGAGACCGAGGTCATGCAGCTTCTGCGCTCGCTGACCACCGAAGCAGACAACAACTGAGCAAACTCGGCTCACTTCGAAGCACTTTGCAGTACCCGACAGATCTTGCAGTACCCGACAGATACAGCACTAGCGCACTGAGCCGAAACGCTTGTCCGCACCACTTCTGGTGAAGCGGGGCGGAGACTGAGTAGGCTCGACTTCAGTTCCCTGAGGAGGTGCGCCGTGTTGTATCTGTTGGCGTTGGTGGGTTTGGTGACATTGATCGTTCTGATGTGGAAGGCATTCGGGCCCGATCCGTCGACGCGCACCCCGGTGAGCGGTGTACGCGGGCCGGATGACGATCCCGAATTCCTGTGGAATGTGAACCAGCAAACACGACGCAAGCGCACGGAAGGTCCGGACGTACCGCCGACTGACGCGTCGACGTAGCGTCCGGGCTCGCCCGGCTATCCGATTACCGCCCCGTCAACGCGAACGGGGAGGCCGGAAAGTCCTGCGCAACCACCGCAGCCAACTCCAGCACCGCTTCCCAAGTACCTGGACGCAGCCGGTCCAGATCGATTTCGGCGCCCTCTTCCAAATGCGGATCGAACGGAATCAGTTTCACCGCTCGACAGCGCTGCTCGAAGTGCTCGACGACCCGCGGCAGATCAACCTTGCCCGAGCGAGGCCGTACCGCGTTGATGACAGCTACGGACGTGGCGACCAGCCTGCTGTAACCGTGAGCGTCGAGCCAGTCAAGTGTTGCGGAGGCGCTACGTGCACCGTCGACGGAACCGGAACTGACGACGATCAACGAATCTGCACCTTCGAGAATGGCCTGCATCGCCGAGTGCATCAATCCGGTGCCGCAATCGGTCAGAACTATGCTGTAGAACTTCTCGAGCATGTCGACCGTGCGCGTGTAGTCCCCACCGCTGAAGGCCTCTGAAACTGCTGGATCGCTGTCGGAGGCAAGCACTTCGAGCCGGTGTCGATTTTGCGATGTGTAGCCACGGACGTCGCTGTACTTCTCGATGCTGTTCTCGTCGCGCAGCAGGTTTCGCACTGTTGCCGGAGTTTCGAGCGGGATCTTCTGGCTCAGCGTTCCCCGGTCGGGGTTTGCATCGACAGCGACGACGCGATCGCCGCGGATCGAGCCGAACATCGACCCCAGTGTCGCTGTGGTCGTGGTCTTTCCGACGCCGCCTTTGAGACTGAGCACCGCAACCTTGTAGCAGCCCTGCAGCGGCTGGTTGATCTGGCGCGTCAACTCGACGAGGTGCTGCTCCTTTGCACCGTTTCCGAGGTTCACCGATCGGCCGGACAACGTGTACAGCGCCTTGCGCCAGCCGCCCACCGGCGCAGGTCGGACAGGCCGCTTGACGAGGAGCGCAGCCGAGAGATCTTGCGCAGTCATCGGGAGAGCGGACTCGAAGCGACTGTCCGGAGCCGAGGTGAGTCCGGTCTGCGGCATCGGAGCGCGAGTAGGTGGCACTGTCGGCGGGGCCATCGGCACGGCCTGACCATTCTGGAGGGTGTGGCCGTTCGGCACCGGCGCAGCGCCGGGATGACCGAACTGCCGAATCGCGGGATTGGGCGGATGGACGCCGGGCGAAAAAGGTGCCTGCGGTTGCTGGAGCGGTCTCGCGGATGAATGCGCCGTCGGGCCGGGCTGCGAATTCTGAACAGGATGCAGGTTCTGAACAGGCTGCGAGTTCCGAACAGGCTGCGAATTCTGAACAGGCTGCGGAACGCCAGTTCGTGAATCCGGAAGCGACCCTCCACGATTCGTAGGTTCGTAGGTCTGCATCGGCATCGCAGGCGAGGTCGAGAACTGGCCGTTGATCGGGCCTGGCTGCGCTGCCGGATACTGGATGACCGGAGTCTTGGGACCTGGTACCGGAGCCGCTGGGGTCGTCGTCGGCGACGGAGCGGCGGGTGCACTGGGCGCCTGGCCGGCGACTTGCTGGAGCGGCCCGGAGTCGACCGGGGCCACGAAGAGACTACGAACGTCGCTGGGAACCGAGTCCGATGACGGCTCGGGCGCGGATGCGCGCGGCTCGCGCCGCGTCGGCTCGGCAGGGCGCACCGGCTCCCACAATCCTGCTCCGGCGTCTTCAATCTTGTCGGCCATCTCGCCGCTCCCCCTCGTCGATCCCACAGCTACCAGACAGCTAGTAATTCGCCAAGCTGCATCGTAACTGTTGCCCGCCCCTGACGTACCTACCGGTAATACCTACAGACCGGTCGGCAGCCACCCACGGTACCTCGAGAAGATCAGGTGAGTCCCGCGTAGGAGTGCAAGCCGGAGACGACCATGTTGATGATGAAGAGATTGAACAGCATCGCAACAAAACCGGCGATGTTGATCCAGGCGGCCTTCGTCTCCCGCCACCCGGAGGTTGCCCTCGCATGCAGGTAGGCCGCGTAGATCACCCAGGCGATGAAGGACATCGTCTCCTTCGGATCCCAACCCCAGAAGCGTCCCCACGCAGCTTCCGCCCAGATGGCACCGAGGATGACGCCGGCGCCGAACAGCGGAAACGCGATGATCGTGCTCTTGTACGCCAAGCGGTCGAGAGTCTGGGCATCCGGCAGTCGCTCTGCGATCCGGCCACCGATGCTCGTGCCTTCCTCACCGGGCGGGAACTTCAGTCGCAGCAGGAACAGAAGGCTCGCGATACCGCCGATCATGAAGATTCCGGAGCCGACGCTGACGATCGTCACGTGAATCGGAAGCCAGTACGAGCGTAGCGCCGGCACCACGGGAGCCGCGTCGGCGTAGAGGACCGTGCCGGCGAGGAACATCAAGATCAGAACCGGCACCAGCAAGAAGACCCACATCGGACGGTACGCCGGCTTGATCAACAGGACGTGCCCGACCAGCAACGACGCCGCACACGCCATCGCCACGAATTCGTACATGTTGCCGAGCGGGAATCGTTCCGTCGCAAATCCGCGGAGCACGATCGACGCGATGATCAGCACCGTTCCGACGACCAGGACAGCTCGGCCCATTCCGCCGAATCGTTCCGAGAGCGACTTGCTCGGAGTCTCCGCGACCCTGCCAGGCACGGATGCGTCGACACCGCCGGCGGAGACCAGTTCCTTGTCCTGAACCGCCTTTGCTCTGGCCGACGCGTACTGCACGATGAGCAGCACAAACGCCAGCACGAGCACGGTGAAGGCGGACTTGAAGGCCCAGTCGCTGTACTGCGCGAGTGTCTCGTTCGTTGTCATCGGGCGTTCTCCTGCGCGTGCGGTTGGTTCACCGCGGTGGTCGGATTGCTTTTCAGCAAGCGGTCGGCGAGGCGGTCGAACTCGTCGCCCCAGCCTGCGTGGTCGGTGCGGGCAAGCCCACCAAGTTCTACTACAGTACGTCGTTCGTCATCTGGATAGATACGTGCCCAGACGCGGCGACGCTTGATCACGAGCGAGACGAGTAGGCCCGCCATCATGGTCAACGCCGAAACCAACACCCACACCTGAGCGGGATCGTGGGAGACCTGCAGGTTCACGAAGTCGACGGCACCATCGAATCGCACCTGGGTTCCGTCGGCAAGCGTCGCGCTCT
This sequence comes from Rhodococcus sp. no. 34, assembly GCF_054589475.1. Taxonomy (NCBI): domain Bacteria; kingdom Bacillati; phylum Actinomycetota; class Actinomycetes; order Mycobacteriales; family Nocardiaceae; genus Rhodococcus; species Rhodococcus sp. no. 34. The sequence continues at coordinate 71,048 of NZ_BAAILK010000024.1, read as the reverse complement.
CCCCCGGAAACAGATTGACTCGATCCTGCTTGACCAGTCGGCCCTGATTGATCAGTTCGGTGTTGAGTTCGAACAGCGATTGCGGGTTACCGGTATCGAGTCCGGTGTCGCCCTTGTAGATGTCGATGGCGACTGCCGGATCGTTCATCGCCGGGTAACTCGACGACAGCAGGTTGCCGTGGAACAGCGCGGTGGGCGCGAACAATCCTTCGATGGCAATCTGATTCTTCCGACGCTCGTCCGCATCGGGATACATGCCGCCCGGCGGGTCGAAGCGCATCGCGCCACTGCTCAGGAACGTCGTGGCGTCGTCCGGACGCCACTGGAGCGTCTCGGTGCGGGTCTCACCGTTCGGGAACGTGACGGTGAACGTCGGCGCGTATCCGTGTCCCTGCAGGTACACACGATCGCCGGCGATCCGCAGCGGGTGGTTCACCTGGATGGTCGTGTCCCGCCAGGTATCGGACTCGAGGTCGTCGCCTGCCTGGTACGAGATGTCCGAGGTGAACATCTCGGCCTGACCGGTCTCGAGGTAGTCGGCCTGGAAATTCTTCACACGTACACACAGCGGGGTCATGCCGGTGCCGTCGAGGCTCAGACCGGCGACGAAGGAGTCGAACACTGCCGGCGAGGTCGTGCAGAACCCGGGGCCGTCGTTGGCGATGACGATGCGATTGCCCTCGTAGCCGAACAACTTGCCCGCGGCGATCGCGATCAACAATCCGACCAGCGAGAGGTGGAACACGAGGTTGCCGAACTCGCGGAGGTATCCCTTCTCCGCCGAGATGGTGATCTCGCCTTCGCGTCGTGATTTCGAATCGCCGCGACGCGTTTCGACGCGCCACCCGCGCAGTTCTTTCGACACCCGGGCAGCAAGTTCGTCGGGAGTCTCGCCGTCCACGACGCTCTTGGTGTGGTGCGGCAGGCGAGCAAGATTGCGCGGCGCATTCACCGGACGGGTGCGCAGCGCCTTCGCGTGCTCCACGCAACGCGGCAGGATGCAGCCGACCAGCGAGATGAAGAGCAATGCATAGATCGCGGTGAACCAGAAACTGCTGAACACGTCGAACAATTCGAGGCGGTCCATCCACGGACCGAGCGTCGGACGCGCGGCGATGTAGTCGGTGACCTTGCCCTCGTTGAGGGTTCGCTGTGGCAGCAGGGCGCCGGGGATCGCAGCGAGCGCGAGGAGGAACAGCAGTACCAGCGCGGTCCGCATCGAGGTGAGCCCGCGCCAGGTGTTGCGCCCGAGTGCAACGACTCGACCGATCACCGACTGCTTCGGCAGCACGGGTTTCGGGTGGTCGTTATTGTCGTCAGCTGTCATATCGGCAGCGTCACCTCCGAGATAAATGCGTCGCGAACCCAGCCGACGAACTGGTCCCACGCGCCGGTGACGAGGGCGATTCCCACTGCCACCAACATGATTCCGCCGAAAATTTGAATGGTGCGTGCATTACGACGCAACCAGCCGACGCCGGTCAGCGCGCGCGCCGATCCCAGCGCCAAGATGATGAACGGCAGGCCGAGTCCGATGCAGTACGCGACGATCAACGTGACACCACGCGCGGCGGTCATCCCGTCGGTTCCCGCCGCTACGGACATCACGCCTGCCAATGTCGGACCGAGGCACGGCGTCCAGCCCAGAGCGAACACTCCCCCGAGCAGCGGCGCACCCACCAGTGACGACACGCGACGCGGTTCGAAACGAACGTCCTTCTGCAGCGCCGGAATCAGCCCGATGAAGACGAGACCCATTGCGATGGTGACGACACCGCCCACTCGCATCAGGACCTCGCGGTTGACGAGCAGCGTGGAGATCACGCCGAATACCGACGCGGTCGCGAGGACGAACACAACGGTGAAGCCCGCGACGAACAGTCCGGCCGCACCGGCCACCCTCAGTCGACTGCTCCGGGTGATCGTCCGCGTCTTCGCCTCTTCGGCGGTGATCGCGGGAGCGTCGGCACCGACGACGCCGGCCAGGTAGGACAGGTAGCCGGGAACGAGCGGCACGACGCACGGTGAAGCGAACGACACCAGACCGGCGAGCACACAGGCGCCGAGGGCGAGCAGAAGCGGACCGGACGACGCCGCGTTCTGAAACGCTTCGCCCACACCGGCACTCAATGTGTCGCTGCCGGCCAGCAGCGTAGTGGTCGTGGTTGTCATCTTTACTGCGCGTCTTCCTGAGCTACTCGCTGGACGACGGGCAGCAAATCCTCGGCGAGAAGTTCTTGGAGGAACACCGCGGCGACGCGATGCTGGCGGTCCAGGACGATCGTCGTCGGAATGACCGACGTGGGGTAGCCGTCACCGAGGGCGATCAGCGAACGCATCGACGGGTCGTAGATCGACGGGTACGAGACCTTGTTGTCGACCACGAAGTCCTGCGCTTTGTTCTTGGTGTCGTCGCGGACGTTGATGCCGAGGAACTGCACGCCCGAATCCTTGGTCTGCTCGTAGACCTGTTCCAGGTCGTCGGCTTCGGCGCGGCACGGTCCGCACCACTGACCCCAGACGTTGAGAACGACGACCTTGCCCTCGAAGTCCTCGACACCGACCTTCTGACCTTCGTTCATCAGATCGGGCCCGGAGAGCTTGCCGATGGTGCCTCGGTCGGACGGCGGATCGTAGAAGATCTTGGTTTGTCCGCCCGGTGAGACGAAGTCGAAAGTTCCGCCCTGTGCGACGGCGTCGTCGCCGGTCGCGCAGGACGAGAGAAGAAGCATCGCCGACGCAGCGGCTGCGAATGCTGCGGCGATGCGGCGCGAAATCATGCTCCTGTCACTCTCGGGTCGGAGGCGCCGGCAGGTTCGGAGTAGACGATGTCGACCAGGGTGTCGCCTTCGTAGACCAGTGACGTCAACGACGCCAGTCCACACTGACGGTGACGGGGATCGTGCCACAGACGCTCACCCTGCAGGAATCGACGCAGAGTCCAGACCGGAAGCTGATGGCTGACGACGACGGCTTCGTGTCCGACTGCCGCGACGCGTGCGGCATTGACGGCTGCGAGCATGCGATGGGCGATCTGCAGGTAGGGCTCGCCCCAGGACGGGGTGAACGGGTCACGCAGTTTCCACCAGTGACGCGGACGCGAGAGCGCACCGTCCCCGACGGCAACCTTGAGACCCTCGAACTCGTTGCCTGCCTCGATCAGGTTTTCGTCCGTGACGATGTCGAGCTTGTGTGCCTCGGCGATCGGAGTCGCGGTCTCTTGTGCCCGCTGCAGCGGCGACGCGACCACGTGGGTGATCTCGTGATCGGCGAGCACCGACGCGACCGCACGAGCCTGAGCTTCGCCCGCCACCGACAACCGGAAACCCGGGAGCCGTCCGTAGAGGATCCCGCGCGGGTTGTGTACTTCGCCGTGGCGCAGGACGTGGACGATGGTGCGGGTGGACGTGTGGTCGGGGTGATCGGCGTCGGTCACAGTCGAGGGTCCTCGCTGAAGATGATGGATGTCGGAAGCGTGCGGGTGTTCTGGAATGGGAACTGGTCAGGGCTTGACGGCAGCAGCTGCGGCCTTGGCTGCGTGCGGCATGGCGTCGGCGATGATCGAGAAGGCTCGATCGTCGAGTGCTGCGGAGACGAACCACGCTTCGAACGCGCTCGGCGGCGGGTACACGCCGCGGGAGAGCAGTGCGTGGAAGAAGGCGGGGAATCGCCAGGTCTGCGCGGCTTTGGCTTCGTCGTAGTTGGTCACCGTGTTCTCGGTGAAGAACACGCTCACCAAGGTGCCTGCGTACTGCACTCGGTGTTCGACGCCTTCGGCGGTGAGTGCTTGGGTCATGAGGTCGCCGAGGGCGGTCGCGTTCCGGCCGAGCTTGGCGTACACCTCGGCGTCGGCGGCGCGCAGGCTCGCGAGTCCGGCGGCGACGGCGACAGGGTTACCCGAGAGGGTGCCTGCCTGGTAGACGGGACCGTCCGGTGCGAGGTGGCCCATGATGTCGGCGCGGCCGCCGAATGCTGCGGCGGGCAGGCCGCCGCTCATGACCTTGCCGAAGGTGTAGAGGTCGCCTGCGACGTTGTCGATGCCGTACCAACCCGAGGCACTGACGCGGAATCCGGTCATCACCTCGTCCATGATCAGGAGTGCGCCGTGCTCACGGGTGAGACGACGCAGTCCCTCGTTGAAACCGGGAAGCGGTGCGACGGCGCCCATGTTTCCGGCGGCAGCTTCGGTGATGACGCACGCGATGGCGCCGGGATTGGCCGCGAAGGCCGCGGCCACCGCGTCGAGATCGTTGTAGCGCACGACGATGGTGTCTTCTGCTTGAGCGCCGGTCACGCCGGGAGAGGTCGGCAGCCCGAACGTCGCGAGGCCGGATCCGGCGTCGGCGAGAAGGGCGTCGACGTGGCCGTGATAGCAACCGGAGAACTTGACGATCTTGGTGCGTCCGGTGAATCCGCGGGCGAGGCGGACTGCGCTCATCGTGGCTTCGGTTCCGGAGTTGACCAGGCGAACCTTTTCCACGGGCGCGACGCGGGCGACGATTTCCTCGGCGAGGGCAACTTCGCCTTCGGTCGGCGCACCGAAGGAGAGACCTCCGAGGGCTGCTTCGCGAACGGCTTCGACGACTGCCGGGTGAGCGTGCCCGAGAATCATCGGACCCCAGGACGACACCAGGTCGACGTAATTGTTTCCGTCGACGTCGGTGAGGGTGTATCCGGATGCTTCGCGAATGAATCGCGGTGTTCCGCCGACCGAACCGAACGCGCGGACGGGCGAGTTGACGCCACCCGGAATCACGTTGCCGGCACGTTCGAAGAGCCGAGCGGAGTTCGTTGCATGCACGTCGGGATCACCGGAAGACACAGTCACGGCTTCCAGTGTCCCAGTTCTGTCGAATCTGACAACGACAGGGTGTAGGACTTCGGTGCTCGAGGCGAGTTTTCCGGTCGAACCGGGCCCCGTGTGAGACGATTCCGGGCATGAAGCGACTGTTGACGACGCTGATGGTCTCGGCTGCGATTCTTCTCACATCGTGTGGTTCGGACGCTTCGAACGACGACAAGGCGACAGTTTCGTCGCCGCCGAGCGCCACCGACTCGGCTCGAACCACCGCGGCGATGAGCACCGACCCCGCGTTTCTCGGCGGGTGTTCGGCGGTGTCCGTCTACGTTCAGCAGCGTGTTCAGAGCGGCGACACGTCGACCCAGACGGCGGGCGCCGACTTCCTGAAGATCGTCGAGAACGACCCTTCGTACCAGGCTATGTCCGAGAGCGAGAAGGAACTCTTCCGCCAAGGAATCGAAGCGGGTGCCGCGGGCTCCTGCTGAATGTGAGGTTGGGATCGAACCGGGTTGCCCGCGGTGCGCTACGCGCTATCGTCGGTTCCATGGCCACCACAGCGGACCACCTCAGGACAACACTCGACGGACGCTGGCGGGAGGTGCGTGAGCGCGTTCGCGGCGAATTGAACGACGAACGTTTTGCTCCGCACTACACACCCAACACCGCCATTGCGCGCTCCAAGGCTCTCGAACAGATGCGGGTCCTCGCCGATCTCGGGTACGCCGCAAACGGTTTCGCGGTCTCTCACGGCGGAACGGGCGACGCGGGTGGCGCCGTCACCAGCATCGAGATGCTCGCGATGTCCGACCTCTCACTGATGGTCAAGGCCGGCGTCCAGTGGGGTCTGTTCGGCGGCGCCATCGAAAACCTCGGCACCGAGCGTCACCACCAGGCGTACGTCAAGCCGCTGATCGATCTGGACCTGCTCGGTTGCTTTGCGATGACCGAGACCGGTCACGGCAGCGACGTCCAGGAACTCGAAACCACGGCGACCTACGACGTCGAGACGGGCGAGTTCGTCGTCAACTCCCCCACTCCGTCCTCTCGCAAGGACTACATCGGCGGCGCTGCCCAGCACGCCACCGTCGCAGCGGTGTTCGCACAGCTGATCACCGGAGGCGAAAGTCAGGGCGTCCACTGCTTTGTCGTGCCGATTCGTGACGACGCCGGCAACGACCTCCCCGGCGTCACGACGTCCGACTGCGGGCTCAAGGGTGGACTGCCCGGAGTCGACAACGGCCGCATCGTCTTCGACCAGGTCCGCATCCCGCGTGAGAATCTACTCAACCGTTACGCCGACGTCGCCGAGGACGGCACGTACAGCTCGGCGATCGAGAACCCGAACCGTCGTTTCTTCACGATGGTCGGCACACTGGTTCGTGGACGTGTCACCGTCGGTGGTTCCGCGGCAGCGGCCGCCCGCGTCGGATTGGCCATCGCCGGTCGATACGCCCTGCAGCGCAGGCAGTTCAGTGCTCCGAAGAGTGACGACGAAGTCCTGATCATGGACTACCTCGTCCACCAGAAGCGCCTGCTGCCGTTGATCGCCCGCTCGTACGCTCTGCAGTTCGCACAGAACGAACTCGTCGCCGCGATGCACGACATCCAGAGCAGCGACGACCCGGATCCGCAGGAGCAGCGCGAACTCGAAGGTCGCGCCGCCGGACTCAAGGCCGCCAACACCTGGCATGCCACTCGGGCCATCCAGGAGGCACGCGAAGCCTGCGGCGGCGCAGGCTATCTCGCCGAGAACCGCCTCACCGCACTCAAGGCGGACACCGACGTCTTCACCACGTTCGAGGGTGACAACCACGTTCTGACGCAGTTGGTCGCAAAAGAACTCCTCACCTCCTACGCCGACGAAGTCCGCGGCATGAGCCCGGTCGACTGGATGCGCTTCGCCGCTACGACGGTCTCCGACGTGGTCAAGAAACGCACGGCAGCGCAGCAGATCCTGCAGACGATCGTCGACACTCGCCAGGACAACGAAGAGGACGGCAGCCTCTTCAATCGCGGCACCCAGATGAAGATGTTCGAAGACCGCGAAGAGTACCTACTCGCCACTGCGGCAAGGCGATTGCAGGCAGCGCAGAAGCGCGAGGAGAACCCGTTCGACGCGTTCAACTTCGTGCAGGACCACGTACTCAAAGCCGCTCAGGCGCACATCGAGCGCGTCATCCTGGAAGCATTCGTCGCCGGCATCGACTCGTGTGAGGACGAGACCGCGAAGGAACTCTTCGGCGAGGTGTGCGATCTCTACGCACTGTCCGTGATCGAAGAGGACAAGGCCTGGTTCATGGAGCACCGGCATCTGTCGGTGGAGCGTTCGAAGGCCGTGACGCGCGGAATCAACGAGCGTTGCCGCACCCTGCGCCCCCACGTCGAGACACTGATCGACGGGTTCGGCATTCCGGACATCCTGCTGGGGTCCGCGATGCTCGACGGACCGGGCACCGACGCGGTACGGCTGAAGTAAAGGGTTCGGGTGGGGTCGGCAATCGCCGGCCCCACCACACTCAGTGCGCTGCTGCCTTTTTCGACTGGCGAGAGGCGAGCAGTCCGGTCAGGCCGAGTGCCGCGACCAGCCAGATCCCCAGAACGAGCAGGTGCGGTCCGGCGCCGTTGCCACTGAAGTAGATAACGGAGCGGATGGGCTCCATGGCTGCCGATCCGAGCCAGAACGAATGGATGTGCTGCCAGAATCCGGGCAGGAACGACACCGGAATGGCACCACCCGAACTCGGGAAGTTGATGAAAACGAGCACCGTCAGCACCGCGAAGATCGCGGCTTGGCCGAGCAGTCGATTGAGCAGGATGCTCACCGTACCGACGGTGAACGTGTAAACCATCGAGATTCCCAGCAGTTGCAGGATCTGGCCGAACGACGCCCCGAAGGCGTGCATGAAGATGCTGGTGATGCCGAAGGCTATGAGCGGGGTGAGTATCGCCGCACCGGCCAGGATCGAATACTGCTCTCGCAACCGCATTCTCGGCGCAACCTGACTGAGCACCGTGATGGTCAGGTAGCCACCGAGGGTGCAGACGATCAGGAAGTAGAAGAGTCCGACGGTCGAGGAGTCTCGCGCCGTGACAGGCGCCGAGTCGATCACCGTGACCTGCTGCCCCGTCTGCTCCGCAACCGAATGCGCCAAGCTGCTCACCACGGAAACCGTCGAGGCGCCCGCGCCGGTGGCGATATGTGCGGTCACGGTGTCACCGATCTCGATGGCGCCGATCGCATCGCGGTTGTCGATCCGAGAGAGTGCGTCGGCGGCGTTGGCTGTGGCAACGATGTCGAACTTGTCACCCGACGAAGCCTGGATTCCGTCGATCAGCGGGGCCGTGACGGACGGCGACCCGACCACCACGATCGGTGCCTGATTCGGCGTCGGCGAATGGAAGGCGCTGACGTAGCACAGGCAGAACATGATGACGAAGAACAACGGAAATGCGAGTCCACTGCCCACCATCTTCCAATTGGTCGGCGGATCGACAACTTCTTCGCTGGGTACTCGGACGTCGGTATCTGTCATATTCCACGCTCTCTTCACTAACCGCATCTAGCTGTCAACACCGTTGACAGACTCAACAGTCAACACCGTTGACACGTTATAGTCAACGCCGTTGACAACGCGGTCGGCGAGCGAGCACAGAGGTCGATGTCGTGACACCCACGAGGCACACGCCAGAGCAGGAGCAACCCTCGACATCCGAGGCGATTCGCGCGGCGGCGTTCCAACTGTTCGGCGAGCACGGGTTCGGCGGCACGTCAGTTCGCGCCATCGCCAAAGTTGCCGGAATCGATCCGGCCCTGGTCATCCGGCATTTCGGGTCCAAAGAAGCACTGTTCCTGGAAACCACGCCGGTTGCGGACTACTTCGAAGGCCAGTTCGACGGCCCACTCGACACCCTCGGTGAGCGAATCGCCGCCTTCGTCCTGGGCAAGGCCGACGCCCGGATGCTGTCGGTGTACACAGCGCTCATGCGAGCGTCGGACAGTCCACGCATCCGGGAGCGACTCCGAGACATGACCGGAGTATTCGCCACCAATCTCGCCGCTCGTCTAGACGGCAAAGACGCGTACACCCGCGCACTCCTGGTCTCCGCCCAGGTGTCCGGGCTGTTGAGCGTCCTCAGCGACGAAAGTATCCCCCAGTCCGCAGATCGCGACGAGTTGGCAAAACTCTACGGCCGGGCGATGCAGACGCTGATCGATCAGTACTGAGCGATGACCTCCTCGGCAAACCGCCGAACGGAGTCGAGTCGTCCCTGACGATCACCGGCGTCAACTCCGTAGCGATACCAGGGCAACACTCTGATTTCCGTGACTCCGAGAGTCTCGAGTTCGCGATATCCGTCCAGATCACGAACATCCGTCGGCGAGACGTTGACGCCGAAAGGAACATCGGCACGACCGTACTCGACCCGCAATTCCGTGAGACGATCGATGGCGCAGGCTAATTCGGCTTTGGTCGTGTTCACCGACATCCAACCGTCAGCCAGCCTGGCTGCACGGCGCAACCCCGGTTCGCTGTGCCCACCGATGTAGATCGGAACCGGAATCTCCGGAACAGGACTGATCATCAGAGCGTCGAAATCGTAGTGCTTGCCGTGGTATTCGACCCATTCCGGCCCACGTCCCGCACACACCGCCTTGATGATCTCGATGGCTTCGTCGGTACGCGCGCCGCGGGTGCGCATCTCGGTACCGGTGAAGGTGAATTCCTCGGGAATCCAGGACAAACCGACGCCGAGAGCGACGCGGTTCCTCGACATCACGGCCATGGTCGCGACCTGCTTGGCAGTCAACAGCGGATCGCGCAGTGGAAGTTTGAACACGTTGGTGTAGAACTGAATTCGCGATGTGACGGCCGCCATCGCCGCCATGGCAATGAACGGATCAGGCATCGGCGTCTCGGGCGCCCACATCCGCTTCCCGTCTGCAGTGTACGGGTACGGCGCCGACACCTGCTCCGGATAGAACACGGAATCCGGCATCGCGATTCCGTCGAACCCCACCTCTTCGGCGACCTGCGCCAACTCGCACAGTTCCAGGGCGTCGATCATCGCACCCGCCAAGGACCACTTCATCGTTCCACCGTTTCGCCGTTGGGCGAGATCCAAGCGCCGCCCAAGAACATGATGTCGGTGATGTTGCGAACGACGCCGTGAACGTTGCCGTCCCATGCGGTCAACACCGACGCCGGCCCCCAGATCACGTAAGGCACAGTCGCGTTGGCGTACTCCTGCACCTTGCTGATCGCCTCACGGACAGCATCGTCCGTCGATGCCGTCTGCACAGCTGTGATCATCGCGTCCATCTCCGGGTCCGCGAAGCCGGACGGGTTGTTCTTCGAATCACTGGCCATACTGTTGTACAAATTGAGGTACGGCGCTTCTTCTCCGACCGGAGCGCCACCTCTGGTCATGTCGAAATCGTGGTCCTTGTATACCCGTCGAACCAGATCGGTCACATCGGTCGCGTAGTCGATGGTGACGTCGAAACCGATCGCGTTCAGCGACGCCTGAACCGTCAGTGCCGTCGCCTGTTGGCTCGGCTCCGAGGTGGTGAGGTAGCGGAGTTTCCCGTCGTACCCGTCGGACTTCGCTTGATCGAGCAGCGCCTTTGCCTTCACCTGATCGAACGGAATGCCTGCTGTGTTGTTGTACCAACGTGACGTCTGCGGGACCAGTTCGGAACTGGCGGTGCCCAATCCGTTGTTCGCCCGGGTATTGACCGCCGCCGGATCCACCCCGTAGGCGATCGCCTGACGGACGCGAACATCGGCCCCGGGCTTGCCCTCACGGTTGTTGATCGTGCCGATCCCGTTCTGTCCGGTCGGACTGAGGTAACCCGAGTATCCGTCGTCGAGAGCTTGTTCGATCACGGCCTCGTCGCGGAGAATGTACGTCATGTCGATCTGGCCGCTCTTCAACGATTCGTACTGAGACTGCGCACCCGACGTGGGAACAAACCGCACTGTGTCCAGTGGAGGTTTACCGCCCTGATAATCCGTGCGTGCGGCGAGTACCAGTTCTTCGTGCGGGGCGAACTTGGCCAAGGTGAACGGACCCGCCCCGATCGGTGTGAACGCTCCCTCCCCGGTTCCTGAAACCGACCCTGCCTCTCCCCCTGAACTTCGCGCAACGATCATTCCGGGCCCGAGCGACAACAGCGCCGGGAATTGACGCCAGGGCCGCTCGAGCACGAATTCGACTGTGGTGGCGTCGGGCGTCTCGATCCGATCCACGATGTTGAGCCAGGTCTGCGATACATCACCCTTGCCTGCCACGAATCGATCGATACTCCACTTCACCGCTTCCGCGTCGAGCGGACTTCCGTCGCTGAAGGTGAGGCCATCAGCCAAAGTGACGGTGTACGAAGTGAAGTCGCTGTTGTTCGACAGTGTCTTCGCGAGTTGTGGCACGAAGCTCCCGTTTGTGGAGTCGCTGCGTACCAGCGTGTCGTAAATCGCGGCCATTTCGGTTCCGCCGGTCGAACCGGCGGCTTGCGTTCTCGTGGGGTCCAACGAGGAAGGGAACGAATAGGACCCGAAGGTGAGAACACCGCCGTCGATCCGCTCCCCCACATCTGGGGCGCCCACAAAACCAGCTGCGCCACTACTGCTCGGTGAAGCCGATCCCGAGTTGTCCCCACTGCTCGACGCGCAACCGGCCAACATCAATGCACCGGCAAGCCCGAGCGCGACAAAGCGAGGGCCGAACCTAATCTTCCTGGTGTACATACGTTCCCAATCTCCGTCAGCGTGTCAGATCTTGACTACCTTCGACGTCGGGATCGGGTGCGAGTCCGCCTTGATCCAGCGCAGCGCCCATGTCCCCTCGGCATGCGAATCGGTGTCGATCCAGTTGCCATAACCCGGATCCTTCGCCGCCACGACGATTGTCATGGTGCCGTCGTCGTTGAGCTTTGCGGTGTGATTGTTGATGTAGATGTTCGTGCGGTTGTAGTCGAGGGACTCGACCCAGAAGTTCTGCAGCACGAAGTTGAAGTACTCGCAGTTCGGAACCTCGGTCTCGATGACCCACGCCTCGTCCTCGGCGAGCTTCCAGTAACCGTGGAAGTAGAAGATCGTCGGATCGCCGCCGGCATCCTGGAAGTAGTCCTGTCCCCAGTCGAAGATCTCGTTGGTGTGCGGCTGGAATTTGCGCGACCATTCCAGGAAGGTCTCCGCCATCCCCTTCACGATCCCGACGGACTTGGTGAGGCGCTCGCCGATCTCTTCCGGACCCAACGGGACGAACTCCCCGTCCGGGTTCAGGCATTCGATGGTCAGATCACCGATGACCTCGTTGCGCCGATCCTTGTGAGTTTGCCGAACGGAGATGAGGTTGCTGTCGGGCGCCAAAGGCAGCCAAGCGCCCTCATCGGGCTTGTCGACGCTCGCGATGAACTCGAAACGGCCGTTCTCGTCGACCTCGAGGTCGTGGATATGCAGATCGCCGGTCTGCAGCATGGTGCCGTCGATGTGGTACCGATTTACGCGCGAGCCGAAGGTGATCAGCGGGACGGTGCCTCGGGTGCCGATGATCCGGTAGTTGTACTTCCCGGAAATGTTGGCGCGCATGTAGACGTTGTCCGGGTTGTCGGCACCGATCTTCGTCATCATGTTCGGGTTCGGAGCCGACGAGAACTGCGGCCACCGTGGATCGGTGTACTCGACACAGTTGATCGTGCCGTACCGAAGCAACCGACTCAGGTAGCGGACGCCCTCGGCTTGAGTCAGCGGATCCTGAGGGACGATCTCGTCTTCCAGGACCTTTCCGACCTCGAGCAGATCTGCGCAGAACTTTTCCCAAACAGCATTCATGTGAATCTCCTTGTTTCGGTTGGGGCTTCGCCCTGTGCGCCTTTTTGGTAGTCGGCACTACCAAAAAGGCGCACAGGGCCGGAGGGCTTCAGGGTGTGGTGGCGAACTTCGCTTCGACGTCGGCAGCGCTCACGCCGAAATCCTCGAGCGAATAGCGATGCGACGGACGACGGTGCTCGGCAAGGCTGGCCTGATGCGACGCCTCCACCGCGGCGCGGGCGTCGTCTGTGAAGGGCAGGGCGAACTGTGCATAGATCTTCTCGACGGTGCCGACCGCATCGGCGATGAAGTCCTTGTAGTCGACGTCGATGAACTGATCGGGGTTGTAACGGCTACGGGCATTGTTGAAGTTCGCATTCCCTCGCGCCCACAACTCCAGTTGCGTGCGCCCGATGGCCGGACGATCGAAGGCCCTCGACATGTCGTGTCCGCCCTGCTCTACGAGGCTGAAGGTGGACGCCATCGATGTCAACGGGTCCCGGAAGGTCCGAACGAACAGTGCATCCGGATAGACCGACATGATCTCGTCGATCGCGAAGACATGGCTCGGGCTTTTGAGCACCCACCGTCTGTCCTGGTCGTGCAGCCCGATCAACTGCAGGTTCTTCTTGTGCCGCGCATATGTTTCGGTCCAGTCCTGCTCCGCCAGCCACCGGGTGTAACTCGGCACGTACGCCACCGTCTCGAACGCGGTCGAGAGCATCGTCTGCTGCAGCAGCCGCCAGCATTCCTCGACCTCCTCCGCCCCCATGAAATGAACCTTCATCAGGTCTGCCTCGTTACGCTGGCGAGCACGGTAGAAGGCGTCGGAGCGAACGTAATCTTCGTTCTCCGACCACTTGTCGCGCTCGGGGCGCGGCTGCGGCGTCTCGGCGAGCCACATCTCGGCGCCCTGATGCGCCGGGTCGGCACCGAGCAAGCGGTGCAGCGCGGTGCTGCCGGTGCGGGTCAACCCGACCACGAAGATCGGGCGTTCGATCGGAACGTCTACGTGCTCTGGATATTTCGCGAATCCGGCCTCACTGGTCAGGCGACCCGCGAGCGCTCCGACGATCATCTTGCGAGCGATCACCTTGCCGTGAGGAGTGAGGTCGGCCTCGTTCTGGAACGACTCGAGGAGAACTCGAAGTCCTTCGAGATAGCCTTCGCTGCCGAAGTTTTCGTACCCGGCCGCCTCACGCGCAGCCTGGTGAAGGTGATCGATGGAACCGATGCCGTCGTAATCCTGTGTCATGGCTAGTCCTTGTATGAGTTGATCAGTGGTGCGTGTGACCGCAGTTGACGTCGAGACATTGCCCTGTGATGGCCCTGGCTGAATCGGACAGGAGGAAGACGACAGCGTTTGCGATGTCATCTGGCTCCGGCAATCGGCGCAGATCGGCGCCCGCTGCGATCTCGTCGTAGATCACCTTGGGGTCGACTCCTGCCGCCGCCGCCTTCTTCTCGAACATGTTCTTGACCGAGTCCGCCCAGATATAGCCGGGAGCAACCGAATTGACTCGAACGCCCTTGGGACCGAGATCGATCGACAAACTGCGTGCCATTGCCAGGAGCCCGGATTTCATGATGCGGTAGGCCCCGAACCCGGGAAGCTGGTTGCGCAACACCATGGACGTGACCATCACGACGGACCCGTGCGACTCGATCAATGCCGGAGCAAATTCCCTGGTGACGTTCAACGCCGCGAGCAAGTTGATGTCGATGCCCGACTGGATGGACACCACGTCGGCGTCCAGGAGCGGGACCTGCGCGGGTTGAACAAATGCGTTGTTCACCAAGCAATGCACCGCACCGAACTCAGCGACAGTTGTCTCCGCCAACGAAGCGATCGAATCGACGTCGGTGAGGTTCGTCGGGACGGCCAACGCGATTCCGCCGCGGTCTCGAATCTCCGTTGCCACCGATTCCAAGCGCTCGGGTGTGCGGGCAGCCAGAACAACCTTCGCTCCGGCCGCCGCACTCTGCATCGCAATCGAACGACCCAGCGCCGGGCCCACTCCCGAGACGACGACAACCTTGCCTGCCAGCAGGCCCTGATGGGTCAGCACAGCGCCTGCGGATCGAGAACAACACTCAGGGAGATGATCTTGCCGTTCTCGTCGAACTCGAACACATCGGTGGCAGCGAAGTCAGGGATACCGGCGCGCTGCACCCGAAGCTGCATGGCTGCGTACTTTCCCGTCACCGAAATCGGACCGAGCAGGCTGACTGTGAAATCGACCTGCGCGTTCGCGGTATCGAATTCGCGAATCTCGTCGATGCCGCGGTAGGTCTGGACCCCCAGCGGTTCGTGTTGAACTGCGTCGGGCGCAAACAGCGCAACCAGTCCGTCGACGTCGTGACTTCCGAGACACTTGACGTAATCTTCTACGGCAGAAACTATTTCAGCCCTGTCAGGCATGGATGCTCCTCGTGTTCAGGCGGATCAAGAAATGGTTCCGCGGGCGCGGAGATGGTCGACGATCGCGATCGCAGCGTCCTCGGTCGTCGTGACACTGGTGTCGATGTGAATGTCAGGGTTCTGCGGCGGTTCGTACGGCGAATCGATTCCGGTGAAGTTCACCAACTCGCCCCGTCGAGCCTTCTTGTACAGACCCTTGGGATCTCGCTCCTCTGCGACGGCAAGAGCGGTGTCGACGAAGATTTCGACGAACTGTTCGTCGCCGATCAATTCACGGGCGGCATGACGCTCGGCCTCGAACGGTGAAATGAAGGACGCGAGCACGATCAGACCGGCGTCCGCCATCAGTCGGGTGACCTCGGTGACGCGACGGATGTTCTCGACGCGGTCGGCTTCGGTGAATCCGAGGTCTCGATTCAGCCCGTGACGGACGTTGTCTCCGTCGAGGAGGTAGGTGTGCGCGCCGAGTGCGTGCAGTTGACGCTCGACATCGTTCGCGATGGTCGACTTTCCCGAACCGGAGAGACCGGTGAACCACAGAACTGCGGGTTGATGTCCCTTGAGCCTGGTGTGCGCGGCCTCGTCGACGTCGACGGATTGCCAGTGAATGTTGTCCGATCGACGCAGCGAGTGCGTGATCATGCCCGCACCGACAGTGCCGTTGGTAAGGCGGTCGATGAGGATGAAGCTACCGGTGTCACGGTTGCCGACGTACGGGTCGAACGGGACCGGCCGATCGAAACTGAGGTTGCACACACCGATTTCGTTGAGCGCGAGAGTAGTCGTTGCGGTCTTCTCGAGAGTGTTGACGTTGATCTTGTGTTTCGGTTTGGTGATGCGCGCAGTGACTGTCACGGTACCGATCTGGCACAGGAACGGCCGTTCGGGCAGCATGGGAGCCTCACCCATCCAGACGATGCAGGCCTCGAACTGATCGGCTACGGCCGGCGGATTGTCGCCGATGGACAGCACATCACCGCGACTGATGTCGATCTCGTCGGCGAGCGTGATGGTGACCGAGCGGCCCGCACCGGCAACGTCGAGGTCGCCACCCATGGTCACGATGCGCTCGACTGTGGACGTCTTTCCACTGGGGAGCACGCGGATGGGATCTCCGGGAGATACGGTGCCTGAAACGATCTGGCCGGAGAATCCGCGGAAGTCGAGGTCCGGCCGGTTGACCCACTGCACCGGCATCCGGAACGGAGCCGCGGCGGCAGCATCGTCGATGTCCACGCTTTCGAGATGCTCGATCAGGCTTGGTCCGGAGTACCACGGGGTATTCGCACTGCGCTCGGTGAGATTGTCACCCATGTATGCCGACATCGGGATGGCGACGAACCCGTCCAGACCGATCTCGTGAGCGAACTCTGCATAATCCGCGGTAATGGCATCGAAGACCTCTTGCGAGTAATCGACGAGGTCGAGCTTGTTCACGGCAAGCACCACGTGCTTGATCCCCAGCAACGACACCAGATACGAGTGCCGGCGGGTCTGAGTCAGTATCCCCTTGCGGGAATCGACAAGGATCACAGCAAGATCGGCGGTCGACGCGCCCGTCACCATGTTTCGGGTGTACTGCTCGTGCCCCGGAGTATCGGCGACGACGAACTTGCGTCGCTCGGTCGTGAAGTAGCGGTAGGCGACGTCGATCGTGATGCCCTGCTCACGTTCGGCGGCGAGGCCGTCGACCAGGAGCGCGAAATCGAGCCCCTCCCCCTGGGTTCCGCTCTTGCGCGAATCGGCTTCGAGCGCCGTCAACTGGTCGTCGAAGACGAGTTTCGATTCGTAGAGCAGACGGCCGATCAAGGTGCTCTTGCCGTCGTCGACGCTGCCGCACGTGATGAATCGCAGCATGCTCTTGTTTGCATGACGTTCGAGGTACGCCTCGATGTCGTCAGCGATCAGATCCGAGGAAACAGTCATCAGAAGTACCCCTCTTGCTTCTTCTTTTCCATCGACGCACTGGAGTCGTGGTCGATGACCCGTCCCTGGCGTTCGGAAGTGGTGGTGAGCAACATTTCCGAGATGATCTCGGTCAGGCTCGTTGCGGTCGATTCGACGGCTCCGGTCAGCGGGTAGCAGCCGAGGGTGCGGAAACGAACGCTCTTGAGTTCCGGGGTCTCTCCCGGCAGTAACGGCATCCGGTCGTCGTCGACCATGATCAGCGCACCGTCCCGCTCTACGACGGGCCGCTTGTCGGCGAAATACAGCGGAACGATCGGAATCTCTTCCTGGCGTATGTATTCCCACACATCCAGCTCGGTCCAGTTCGAGAGAGGGAAGACGCGCAGGCTCTCGCCCGGCGCTTTGCGGACGTTGTACATCCGCCACAGCTCCGGTCGCTGCCGCTTGGGATCCCAACGGTGCGCAGCTGATCGGATCGAGAAGATGCGTTCCTTGGCGCGGGATTTTTCTTCGTCACGGCGGGCGCCGCCGAATGCAGCGTCGAACTTGTAGTGATCGAGGGCTTGTTTGAGGCCTTCGGTCTTCCACATGTCGGTATGGACAGCGCTGCCGTGTGTGAACGGGTTGATCCCCTGCTTCACGCAGTCCGGGTTGGTGTGGACGATCAGATCGAGATCGCCTGCAGCAGCGGTACTGTCACGAAGTTTGTACATTTCACGGAACTTCCACGTGGTATCGACGTGCAGAAGCGGAAACGGCAGCTTCGACGGATAGAAGGCCTTGCGCGCCAGATGCAGCATCACGGCGGAGTCCTTGCCCACCGAGTACAACATCACCGGGTTCTCGCTCTGGGCAACAGCTTCACGCATGATGTGAATGCTCTCGGCTTCGAGTCGTTCGAGGTGCGTCAGTGTCGCGGTCATCGGCCCAGTTCCTCCAGTGCTTTCGGGGCGAGTTCGGGTCGGCAGATCAGCAGATCCGGCAACCACGGGTTTTCCTGGTTGTAGCGCAGTTCGCTGCCATCGATACGCGAAACATGCAGTCCCGCAGCATGTGCGACAGCAACGGGCGCCGCCGAATCCCACTCGTACTGTCCGCCCGCATGTGCGTAGATGTCTGCCTCACCCGAGACGACCGCCATTGCTTTGGCTCCGGCGGATCCCATTTCGATCAACTCCGCGCCCATCGAGTCGGCCATGCGCATGACCGGTTCCGGACGACGCGTCCGCGATACGACGACTCGAACCGGCGTTGCGGCATCCCGTTCGGTCCGATCATCGCTGCTCGAATAGGTGACGCCAAGGGCAGGCATTGCGACCGCACCGGTTGTGAGGACACCGTTTTCGGTCAGCGCAACATGAACGGCCCAGTCCGATCGTCCGGCCTCGCCGTACTCACGGGTGCCGTCGAGAGGGTCGACGATCCACACCCGATCCGCAGCCAGCCTCGCGAGGTCGTCAGCCCCTTCCTCCGACAGCACTGCATCCGCAGGAAAGCGTCGGGCAAGTTCGGCGACGATGAATTCGTGACTGAGCCGATCGGCCGCGTTCTTGAAAGTCGCGACATCACCGTCGTTTTCGCCGAGGGATTTCCGATGGTCGAGCAGAAGTTCTCCAGCCGCAGCGGCGATGTCGATCGCCGCGCGTTCATCGTTAGTGCGTGTCATAGGTACTCCACAACTGTGTAGACCTCCCGATCGATACGGGAAGAAAGGTCAGGCCGACCGCAGAGTGTCCAGCACTTTGCACTGGCCTCGATGTGGTCTGCGCCATACCGTAACACCAGAATGAACGATGTTCATTCTATTTCGAACAATGTTCATTCTATGATCTGAGTCACATCGAATTCTGCGTGGCGTTCGACAACGAACAGTGTTCGATGTGAATTGAGGATGCCGACCACCGCGACTACGGTGATCAAATGAGCAGTACCAGCAGCAAGTCGATCTACGGCGACGCCGAAGTGCGTCGACGCCGAACTCTCGACGCGGCGATCTCGCTTCTGGACGAAGGAGGCTACTCCGCGCTCACGATCCGCGCTGTCGCCAAACGAGCCGGCACCAGTACTGGCCTGATCTACCAGTACTTCGTCGACAAGCAGGACATCTTCGCCGCCCTCCTCAGCGAAAGTCAGCTGGAAATGGCGGACTTCGTGAACTCGCTCCCCCGCGAGCAGGGACTGAGCGCCTTACTCGAGTCCATGATTTCCGAGTTTGCTCGGCACTGGGCACGGGTGGGTCGACTCACCACCACTTGGCGCGACATCGAAGGCATGGCCGGGTCCGACCGAGAAAGCATGCGGGAACTTCACGCATCCGTAGCGGTCTACAACTCGGCATTGATTCGAGCGCTCACCGAATCTGCTGCAGCCGAAGGGAGCCGGTTGATCGACGACCCCGCGTTGATCCATCTCGTGCTCTCCGGACTCAAAGGCCTGTCGGACACCATCGTCATCAACATCGCCAAAGAAGTCACACCCGAGTACTTCGTGAGCTTCTCCGCCCGGGCGCTCGCGCGGTCCATCACGGAGTGACGGACCGACACCTTACGAACGAACGAGGCGAGCGATGGCCGCCTGAGCTTCCTTGATCTTGACGTCCGCTTCCGGACCACCCTGCTTGGCAGCTTCGACGACGCAACCCGCAAGGTGGGCGTCGAGAAGCTTCAGGGACACGGACTGCAACGCGCTCGTCGCGGCGGATACCTGGGTGAGCACGTCGATGCAGTACCGGTCGTCTGCGACCATGCGTGAAATTCCGGCTACCTGACCTTCGATACGACGAAGGCGCTTGAGCAGATCGTCCTGCTCGGGGCTGTAACTACTCATACCGCAACTATACCCCCTACCCGTATGAGGGCTACTGCGATGCGACGAAGCCCACCCGGACGCGGCGCACGACATCGATGGCCATCAGCCCCGCAACCAGAATCGACAACCCGGCGCCCGAGATCCAGAGACCGTCGTAGTGCGTGCTCTCGAACGGTGGAGCGCCCTCCAGTATCGGTCCGAAGTCGGACGTCGTCGTACCCGCTCGCCAGCACACGACCGCCAGAATCGTTGCGGCGACGATACCGAGTACACCGATCCACGTCTTCACGTCGACACGCGGGGATGGCTGTGGCTCAGTCATCGGCAGACCCGTCCGGTTCGACACCAACCACAACGACCTGACTCAACGCCTCGCGAAGTGCCTGATCGTCCTTTGCCCACGCCCGCACCAATCCCCCGGTGGTCAAACGTAAGCCGATACCGTGCCGACGCCTGGGCACTCCGGACAGCTCACCGAGCGCGCGTGCCGTTTCCCACGGTTCCATTTCGTCCTCGTAGGCAGCGTCGTCGGACTCCGGGAACACCTCGGCGATCTCGGTGATCGGCACCTCTTCGGTTCCCTGACGCAACGTGGTCGCGGTCAGAAGTACGCTCGCGTGCCGCCGTGCTGCGATCACCTGCACGTAGACCAATCCGGTGAGGATCACGGCGAACATCGCCAGACCGAACCAATGCACCACCGGGCCCGTGAACAGTTCGATGACCAAGGCGATCAGGCAGAAGATCGGACCGAACGCGATGGCCCACCACCGAGAACCCGGTTCGTAGTACAGAACGTCCGGGCCGATTTCCGGCGCGCGATCAGCCACGGGCAAACCAACTTCGGGTGGTGTCGCGGTAGATCGCGACGCAGGCACAGATCAGCATGACGGGAACAACCAGCGCGAGCACGGTACTGATCCCGGCGACGACCAGCGCGATCTGCAGCACCGCGAACACTCCGGACACGATCACCAGGATCCGTCGGCACAACGCCCTTCCGGCGCGAGTGGGACCGGCGAGGCCGCCGATCGCGAGGCCGGTCAACAGCAGAACCAGCCCTGACACCCGCACGAAGGTGACGTAGATGTCGATGTTTCCGGCCGAAACGCCTTGATCGGTGAACTGCTCACGCAACGAATACGAAGCGCTGGTGACATTGATCAGGCCGAAGAGTATGAGCAGGAACGCGCTGGCGATCCACAGCCAGAATGCTGCCTCGACAGCCGTCGGGCGCCTGACCTTCGTAGAGATACTCACGGGTTCAAGTGTGCGCTATCCGCTGACGATGCCCGGAATCATGAGCATCAGGAGTGTCACCAGAACAGAGGCTCCGAGGATCGCGAACAAGATCACTTCGGTGCGTGAACCACGTTGGCGCAGTGGCGCGTCGTGGGTGCTTTCCGTACGCAGGGCTTCCTGAGAACTCATCGCGTCCGACCTCTCCCCTACTACTTCAGTGACCCGTTTCACAGTACCCCGAGCTACCTACCGGTTCCCCGCCGGGGGGAAACGAAGAAAGTACGGATTGGACTCTTTTCGGTGCATCATCACGATCGCCCCGACAGCAGCAACTGCCTGCAGGATTTCGGCTCCGCCGAACAGCAGAGTGGCCGCGCCGCCGTCTCCGCCGAGCCCGAAGATCACCGGGATCGCGGAGACCAGCATGAAGACGCCACAGAACGTCAGCAACATTCGAGCCCAGTTCTTGCCGCGACTCATCGCGCGCACGAACAGAAGGAACACCGCGGTGACGATCACGACCAAAACCGCAGAGAACACGATGACCAGTGGGAACATGCCCTCCACGTCGGAACGCGTCAGACCGGCGTCGACAGCTGCCTGATTTCTGAGCATCTCGTCGACGAACATCGACTTCTGCCCGAGCAGCATCCAGATCATCGCGCCGCCCTGGACCAACCCCAGCGCCGTCACAGCCCACCACAACTGAATCGCAGTCACGACGTCCGTCGGCGGCTCGGGTTTCGGCGCAGGTCCCGGGTATCCGTTGTAACCGGGGCCATATCCCGGGATCTGACCCGTCGGCATCGGTCCGAGTTCGCGGTACGGCTGATTCTCGAACGGCTGGTTCTCGTAGGGAGGTTCCCGGCGGGGCGGTTCCTGGCGCGACGGCGGCCACTGCTCGGTCATGACACCAGCGTATCGGTCGATACCGGCGCAGCCACCATGCGTGACTCCGTCACAGCCATCCGGCAACTTCCGACGCCCAGTACGTGAGGACCACGTCGGCACCAGCGCGGCGAATGCTGATGAGCGATTCGAGAATCGCCGCGTCCCGATCGATCCACCCGTTCTGCGCGGCCGCGGTGATCATCGAGTACTCCCCCGAGATCTGGTACGCAGCGACCGGAACCGGGGACCGGTCGGCGGTCTCACGCAGAATGTCCAGGTAGGACATTGCAGGCTTGACCATCACCATGTCGGCGCCCTCGGCGACGTCGAGGTCTACCTCGCGCATCGACTCGCGGCGATTGGCGCCGTCCTGCTGATACGTACGACGGTCGCCTTGCAGTGAGGATCCGACGGCTTCACGGAACGGCCCGTAGAACGCTGACGCATATTTCGCGGCATAGGCGAGCTGACCGACATCGACATACCCCGAAGCATCGAGTGCACCGCGGATCGCAGCCACCTGACCGTCCATCATGCCGCTGGGACCGAGCAGGTGCGCACCCGATTCAGCTTGTGCGAGAGCCATTTCGACGTATCGGATCAAGGTCGCGTCGTTGTCGACAGCGCCGCCGGCAGTCAACACGCCGCAGTGGCCGTGATCGGTGAACTCGTCGAGGCAGGTATCGGCCATGATGACCGTCGAATCGCCGAGTTCGTCTGCCAGAGCGCGCAATCCGACGTTGAGGATTCCGTCGGGATCGGAGGCACCGGACCCCTGGGGATCCTTGTCCTCCGCCTTCGGAACACCGAACAGCATCAGGCCACCGACGCCGGCTTCCACCGCTTCCACCGCTGCGGACCGCAGCGAATCGAGAGTGTGCTGGAAAACGCCTGGCATGGAACTGATCTCACGCGGTGCGTCGATGCCGTCGGCGACGAACATCGGCAAAACGAGGTGCCGGGGTTCGAGCGAGGTCTCTGCCACGAGTCGCCGGAGCGCAGGAGTGCGCCGGAGCCGGCGAGGGCGATGAGTGGGAAACACGAGAAGTAGCCCTCCTTCGTCGGAACCTGTGAGTGGTTGAGGAGTCCACAGACTCCTCAACCCCTCACGGGTGCGCTAGCGCCTTCGAGACTTCTTGCGCGGGGGCGGCAAAGCACCTTCGGCGCGCAGACGAGCAGCATGCTCGGCGAGAGCCTCCACCAGCGGTCCCACCTGCGAGGTCTCGGGCTGCACGTCGACGCGCAGACCGAACTCGATAGCGGTTTCGGCCGTCTTCGGGCCGATGCACGCGACCAACGTGCGGGCGTGCGGCTTGCCGGCGATGCCGACGAGGTTGCGCACGGTCGAGGACGAGGTGAAGCAGACGGCGTCGAATCCACCGGTCTTGATCATCTCGCGGGTCTCGGCCGGCGGCGGCGCTGCCCGGACGGTGCGGTAGGCGGTGACGTCGTCGATCTCCCAACCGCGTTCGCGCAGGCCCTCTGCGAGGGTTTCGGTCGCAATGTCCGCCCGCGGCAACAGAACCCGGTTGACCGGATCGAAAACGTCGTCGTACGGGGCGAATTCGGCCAACAGGCCTTCGCTGGACTGCTCACCGGTCGGGATCAGCTCGGGGTTGATGCCGAACGAGCGCACCTTGGCTGCGGTTGCTTCACCGATGCAGGCGATCTTCACACCGGAGAAGGCGCGAGCGTCGAGGCCGAACTCTTCGAACTTCTCCCACACTGCGCGAACAGCATTGGTGGAAGTGAAGACGACCCACTGGTAGCGACCGTCGACGAGTCCCTTGACCGAACGCTCCATCTGAGCCGGGCTGCGAGGCGGCTCGACGGCGATGGTCGGAACCTCGATCGGGATCGCTCCGTGAGTGACCAGACGGTCGCTCATCTCGCCGGCCTGATCCTTGGTGCGCGGCACGAGGACGGTCCAGCCGTACAGAGCGCGCGATTCCCACCACGACATCTTGTTGCGCTGCGCGACAACCTTGCCGACGGTGACGATGAGCGAGCCCACCAGTTCGGATCCGGCTTCGTTGAGCGTCGCGAGAGTTGCCTCGACGGTTCGCTGCTGACGAGTGGTACCGCGGACGGTGATCGCAGCAGGCGTCTGCGGAGCCAAGCCGTTCTCGACCAGCGCGCTGGCGGTCTCGGCGAGATGTCCGGACGTCGCGTGCAGGACAAGCGGTCCCGGTGCAGCGGCCAGAGCAGCCCAGTCGACTTCACCGCGAACGTCGGCCTCGGTGTGACCCGAGCCGAGCGCCATGCCGGCGTAGCTCGGCACAGCCGAACCGGAAGGCAGACCTGGGAGAACCTCGAACTGAACCTGCGTGCGGGCGACTGCGGTGACCTCTGCGATCACGGAATCCGTGGTCAGCGGGTCGCCGGAGACCAAACGCACGACGTCGTGACCGTTCTTGGCCTCGTGCACCAATGTCTTTGCAACCTCGGCAGGCTCGCCGAGTGCCGGACGCACGTCCGCGATCAGCTCGCCGGTCTCCTCGTCGCGGCCCATATCGATGCCGACGAGTGCGACGACGCCCTTGTCGACATCCGGATCGGTGAATGCCATTGCGGCGCCGGTGAGGACGTCACGTGCGCGAACGGTGAGCAGGGCGGGGTCGCCCGGTCCCGATCCCACGAACAGGATCCGTCCGGGAGTGTTCTTTCGGACTCGGGTCATCGGTGATTCTCCAGTGCGCTGTATCGAAATGGGAACTTGGTGCAAGTGCAAAGTGGGGCGTCAAACATCGGCTGCCTCGCCTGTAGTCACGTTCATCAACTCGCGGGCGCCGAGTTCGAGTAACTCGCGCGCTACCGCTCGGCCGAGTTCCTCGGCCTTGTCCGGCGCACCCACGGCGCCGGTACGGATGACGTCCGAACCGTCGATGGCGGCTGCGCAGCCGCGTACCGACAGTTCGTCGAAGATTCTGCCGTCGTCGTCGAGGGATTCGACGATCTCCGCGATCGCTCCCACCGGAGCGGTGCAGCCGGCTTCCAACTCGGCGAGCAGGGCGCGCTCGGCCGTAACTGCCGCCCGGGTACCCGCGTCGTCGTGCTCGGCGAGGATCGCCGCCAATTCCGCATTGGCAGAGAGGCATTCGACGGCCAGAGCACCCTGCGCCGGAGCGGGGAGCATCTGCACGGGCTCGATATTCTCGGTGATGAGATCGAGCAGGCCGATACGGGACAGGCCGGCGCGAGCGAGGATCACGGCGTCGAGTTCACCGGATTCGACCTTGCCGAGACGGCGCTGCAGGTTGCCCCGCAACGGCACGATGTCGAGGCCGAGACCGAGTGCCTTCAGCTGCGAAACACGGCGCGGCGCGGAGGTTCCCACCTTGGAACCGGCCGGAAGCTCCCCGAGGACCAGACCGTCACGGGCGACCAGCGCGTCACGCGGATCTTCGCGTGGCGGAATCGCCGCGATGACGAAACGCGGGTCCTGCGCGGTCGGTAAGTCCTTGTAGGAATGCACCGCAACGTCGACGCGGTTGTCCAGCAAGGCTTCTCGAAGCTCTGCCGTGAACACTCCGACGCCGATCTTCTGGACGGGATCGGTGGACTGGTCGCCCTTGGTCTTGATGATGACCAACTCGGCGGGATGTCCGGCCGCAATGAGGGCATCGCGCACGGTACCGGCTTGCGTGGTCGCGAGAAGACTTCCGCGAGTGCCGATCCGCAGCGGGCTCCCCGATCGAGGGGTGGTGACGCTCATGCCTGCAGGTCCCTTCCAGTGCGGTCGCCGTCCACCAGATCGGTGGGTGTGGCCACGGCCGCGGGAGATCCGGGGCTGAGTTCGAAGAGTTCGCGCAGCGCTGCTGCGTAGGAGTCGCCGCCGGGAGCCGACGCCAGTTGCTTGACGCGCACGGTCGGGGCGTGGAGCAGCTTGTCGACGACGCGTCGCACGGTGCGTGCAACCTCGTCGCGCTGCGGATCGTCCAGGCCGGGCAGACGCGAATCGAGTCGCATCAGTTCGGCTTCGACGACGTCGGCGGCGCGCTGCCGCAAAGCCGTCACGGTCGGAGTGACCTCGGCGAGGCGCTGTCCGGCAAGGTAGGTCGCAAGCTCGCCGGCGACGATGGTGCGTGCGGCATCTGCGTCGGAAGCGGCTGCGCCCGCCGCTGGATCACGCTGCAGCGTCTCCATGTCGAGAACGGTGACACCCGGCAGGCCGGCGACGGCGGGATCGATGTCGCGCGGCAGCCCGAGGTCGCAGATGACGAGGTGCTTGGTGTTGTCGCGATCGGGCTCGGCGAGTGCGCGGTGCACATCCGCCAGGGTGACCACTGCCCCGACCGCGCCGGTACAGGTGACCATGACATCTGCCTGCGCCATCGCGGCCGAAAGCTGATCGAAGGCAACACCGTCGGCGTCGACGCCGTTGGAGCGTGCCGTCTCCGCCAGGTGCTCGGCGCGTTCCTGTGTCCGGTTGACGACGACGATGCGTGCGATTCCGGCGCGGGTGAGATGCGCAACCGACAGACCGCCCATCGAGCCTGCACCGACAACCACGGCAGTGCGGCCGACCAGGCCGCCCTCACCGATGATGCCCGCTGCACGATCGAGAGCCACGGACACGACTGATGCTCCGGCGGAGTCGATTCCGGTTTCGGAATGCACTCGCTTGCCGACGCGCAGTGCCTGCTGAGCCAGTTCGTGGACGACGCGTCCGGCGGCCTGCTGCGCATCCGAAGATGCGTAGGCCGAACGGATCTGGCCGAGGATCTGCTGTTCGCCGATCACCATGGAATCGAGGCCGCTGGCCACCGCGAAGAGGTGCTCGACGGCTGCTTCGCTGTAGCGGACGTACGCGTGAGCGTGCAGCGCTGTCAGGTCGAGACCCGAATGGTCGGCCAGGATTTCACCGACCTCGGTGAGTGCACCGTGGAACGCGTCCACCACCGCGTAGACCTCCACCCGGTTACAGGTGGAGACGATCATCGCTTCGGAGATGTGCGAAGACGCCAGAAGCTTGTCGATCAGCTTCGGACGATCGGTGTCGGTGACAGCTACTCGCTCGAGCACCGGGACGGGCGCGGTTCGATGCGAGACCCCGACAAGCAGAACACTCACGGCGCGATCACTGATCCGTTTCTTGTCGAACCTGCTCCGACCGGAGCGGGTGAACTGGTGGATGGGACTGACGAAGCGGATGCGGCGTGAGCCACTCGTACTCGCGGCGCGCTGGATGCCTGATCGGCATTGCGCGCACTGTTGAAGGAGAGAACCTGCATCTCGACGGCTAGATCTACGCGTCGCAGTTCCACGTGATCGGGAACGTCGAGGGCGATCGGCGAAAAACTCATGATGCAGCGCAGCCCGGCGCTGACGAACTGGTCGCACACGCCCTGAGCTGCCTCGTCCGGTGTGGAGATGACGCCGATGGTCGCATTCAGTTCACGGCAGGCGACGGTCAGTTCCTCGGTGCTGCGCACGACGAGATCCCCGACTCTGCTTCCGATTCGATCTGCGTCACTGTCGAAGAGTCCGACCATCTCGAAACCGCGGCGGCTGAATCCGCCGTAGCCGACCAGTGCCTTGCCGAGGTTTCCGACTCCGACGAGAACGACCTTGTGCCCACGATCGAGTCCGAGTGCACGCTCGATGCGGATGCGGAGCCTGTTGACGTCGTACCCGACGCCGCGGACACCGTTGGGTCCGAGGAACGACAGATCCTTACGCAACTTCGCTGATCCGACACCTGACGCCTGCGCGAGTTCCTCGCTCGAGACGATGGAGGTACCCCGGTCGGACATCACTCCGAGGACCCGCAGGTATGCGGCCAAGCGCGTCACCGTAGCCTGGGGGATGACGCGATCCTGAGCGATCGGGTCGGTAACCGAGGCGCTGGAAGCGTCGGTGACGGAAGAGCCCGCAGCGCCGGTGACGCGCTGAGCCACAGGCTCATGCGTCTGGTGCGGTTCGGTCACGTCGCTGGCTCCTCGTCCGGTCGACACGACTGTCGACCTCCACGATGCTCCGGGGGAATGTTCACACCACGGTAACCGCTTGTGAACCCATGCACAAAGTTGCTCGAGACGGGTTCGATGTGCCGTTCACCTGCAAAGCGGCTCCGCGGACAACTTTGAGGGTTGCCTTACTTGCGTAAATCGTCACGAAGGCGCTCCTCGTCGACTTCCCAGTAACCGTGCTCGCGTCCGTCGAGAAGAACGACGGGCAATCTGTCTCCGTACTCCGCTCTCAGCTCTGGATCCGTCGCGGCAGCTTCGTCCACGTCGATGCACGTCAATTCCAGCTCGAACTCGGAACAGACCCGTCGCAGGACCTCCGCCGCGCCGACGCAGGACGCGCATCCTGCGCGTGTCAACAGGGTCACTTCATGCGTAGCTGCAGTCATCGACGCATACCTTTCTTCTACGGGGACGCCATCTACTTGATCGGTCGAGTGTGCCTCCGGAGCCCCACTCGGTACCAAATCGGCGGAGAGGAACGTCACACACCACAGGGAAGGTCACCATCCAACCCATCGGGCCTCATCGCGGAGGATAGGCTGACTCGAAGAGTTCTCTGCTCGAGAATGCAACACGGGAGGTGCGGGTGCCTGCGCGATCACTACCGAACGGCTCCGGATTCGGATCAGGGCTTGCCGGGGTCATTCTCCCCGGACGTCGCCATGTGAAGAATCCGCTGGGCCCGAGTGAGTCGGAAGTTCGAGCCAATCTCGCCGGCGAGGCGAGCGCTGACGCAGCTCTGGCATTGCACGAAGCTGCCAACCCCACAGAACCGGAAACCGGCGAAGAGCCCCCGGCCGTTCCGCGCGACCTCACGGCCGCCGCATTCTTCGACGTCGACAACACCATGGTGCAGGGTGCGTCGATCATCCACTTCGCCCGTGGTCTCGCTGCACGAAAGTATCTCAAGACCTCGGATCTGGTGGATTTCGCGTGGAAGCAGATCAAGTTCCGAGTCACCGGCCGAGAAAGTAGCGACGACGTCGCCGAAGGCCGCGAGAAAGCACTGTCCTTCGTGGCCGGTCGATCCACCGCCGAACTCGCCCGCCTCGGCGAGGAGATCTACGACGAGGTCATCGCCGACAAGATCTGGCCAGGCACGAGGGCGTTGGCCCAGATGCACCTCGACGCCGGACAACAGGTGTGGTTGGTGACGGCAACTCCGGTCGAACTGGCTCAGGTCATCGCCGAGAAACTGGGATTGACCGGCGCCTTGGGCACTGTCGCCGAGAGTGAGGACGGCGTCTTCACCGGCCGACTCGTCGGCGACATCCTGCACGGCATGGGCAAGGCGCACGCCGTACGGACGTTGGCGGTGCGTGAAGGACTCAATCTCAAGCGCTGTTCCGCCTACTCCGACAGCCACAACGACGTTCCGATGCTCTCGTTGGTGGGGACACCGGTGGCGATCAATCCCGACGCAGATCTTCGTGAACTCGCGAAGAACCGCGGGTGGGAAGTTCGCGATTTCCGCACCGGACGAAAGGCCGCCAAGATCGGCGTACCGACGGCGCTGGTGCTCGGAGCGGTCGGCGGGGCGCTCGCGGCAATTCTCGCCAGGCGCAAAGAACAGAACGTCTGAGCGGGTTCGGTCCGGATCGAGCAGCGATCCGGACCGAACTCAGCCGAGAAAGACGTTGCGACGCTTGGCCAACAGTCGATACAGCGTCTGCTGAATGGTTTCCCGGACGTGGTCCGTGACCTCGAACAGGACCATCGGATCGTCGGCGGCACCGCTCTCGAAGGTGTCGGTGACGATGGGCTTTCCGAACTCGATGTACCACTTCGACGGCAACGGAACCAGGCCGAGCGGCCCGAAGTGTGGAAACAGCGGTGTCACCGGGAAATACGGAAGACCGAGAACGCGTGCGAGTGTGGTGAGATCACCGATTTTGGGATAGATCTCCTCCGAACCCACGATCGAGCACGGAATGATCGGAACACCGGTTCGCATTGCGGCCGACACGAAGCCACCGCGCCCGAACCGCTGCAACTTGTACCGCTCACTGAACGGTTTCCCGATGCCCTTGAATCCTTCCGGGAACACGGCCGCGACTTCACCGTCGTTGAGCAGACGCTCGGCGTCGGGGTTGCAGGCCAACGTATGACCGGCTTTGCGCGCCAGTCCACCCACCACTGGCATCTCGAATGCCATGTCCGCAGCCAACATTCGCAGTGGACGATGCGCTGGATGGTGATCGTGCACGGCAACCGACGTCATCAGTCCGTCGATCGGGATCACACCGGCGTGGTTGGCGACCACAAGCGCTCCCCCGGTGAGGGGAATGTTCTCGATCCCACTGACCTCGACGCGAAACCACTTCTCGAACAACGGGCGCAACATCGGCATGACGACGTTGTCCGCGAAATGCGGGTCGAATCCGAACTCGTCGACCTCGTAGTCGCCGGACACCCGACGTCGGAGGAATTCTGCTGCCGAGGCGATCTGGTCGACGATCGCCGACCTGGCCGAATCGACGAACGTGCTCTCACCGCCGTGGTCGGCCGCCGAGGACACTCCGGACGGATGCCGACGTTCACTTTGTTCACGGATGTCACGCTCCGCACCGGTGACCGACTCACGCGAACGGGAAGTTGCCGACTTTCCGGTGTGAGTTGCGCTGGGCCGCAGGGGAATTACCTTCGCCACGTCAGTCACCCCTTCACCGCACTTCGTCCCGACAGCGGCATGTGCATCACGTCTGCACTTGTTGCCGCCGCGGCGGTGTCACCGCCGAGGATGGTGGTCAACGCATTCTCCGCCCGATCGATCCACTCGGACTTGATGATCCGGCGCGTCTGCATCGCACGCATGAAATCGTCGAGTGCTTGCATGGTGGTCCATCGCGGCTCGAACCCCAGCTCGCTGCGCATGCGAGTGGTGTCGAGTCCGCAGCCGAACCGGAAGTACTCGAGTTGCTCGTCGGTGTACAGCCTCATGGACGACCCCACCAACGCGCTCCCGACGCTGCGGAACAGAGCGAGCGGCATGGGAACTTCCACCCTGCCTGCCCGGCGGATCGCCTGCGACATCATGACCACTCCGTCGCCGGCGATGTTGTACGTACCCGAAGCGTGTCCGATGGTCGCCTTCTCCAGCGCCGCGAGGGCATCCTCGACGTGGAGCAATTGCAGGCGCGCGTTGCGCCCGACGATGGTGGGCACGAGTGGGGCGGTGACGTAGTGCCCGACGGTTGCAGTCAGCTGAGGTCCGATCAACGGCGCCAACCGCAGAATCCCGACCGAGATGTCCGGGCGCCGACGCCCCATTCCACGGAGGTATCCCTCGATCTCGAGGCTGTCGCGGGCATATCCGCCCGGCGGCCGGCGGCGCGCACTCATTTCTTCGGTGAACTGAGCGGGATCCTTGGCACTGCACCCGTAGACGACCGAAGCCGAGCGCAGGATCACCTTGCGAACCGTCGGCGCTTTCTGGCAGACCGCGAACAGTTGCATGGCGCCGATGACGTTCATGTCCTTCATCGCGGCGCGGCTGCCGGCTTTGGGGGCTTTCTGAAGCGTCGACGCGTGCACGACGGTGTCGACCTCGGCGTTTCGGATCACTTTGCCGATCAGCGGATTGCGGATGTCTGCTCGCACGAATTCCGCGCGGCCCATTCTGCGCATCATGTCCTTGCTCGGACTGACGGCGTCGACGGCGATGACACGCTCGATCGACGGATTCTGCGCAAGCCTGGTCACCAGGTAGCCGCCGAGAAATCTGCTCGCCCCGGTCACCAGTACGACGCGAGGCGTCGTGCCCCCTGAAGTGTTGTCACCTTCAACCACCAAGTACCCCCATATCCAGTAGAAACGCGCTCTGCCGAAGCGTCCCTCCCGCGATTTTCCCCCACTTTACGGGCAGAGGGGGTCCCGCGCTGACTACCCAAATTTCGGCCATTCAAGACAAACCGCCCAGCCAATGAGACGTGGCACACATCGCTTCCCCCCGAATATGCTGATGCCCGCCACCCCGGAAGGGGTGGCGGGCATCAACCGGTACTGCTTATTTACCGAGTTTCCTGCGCTGTACTCGGGTACGACGAAGCAGCTTGCGGTGCTTCTTCTTCGACATGCGCTTGCGACGCTTCTTGATCACTGAACCCATAGCGGGTGTCCCTCACGTTCTTCTCTAGCGTTCCTGCGCACGCCGGTCACGTACGCCTGCGCCAAGCAATTGGCGCCTGGCCCTCGTTTTAACTAGCTCAGCGCCTTACGACACCAGCTTGCTGGTACGACAGTGACTCATCGTACCGGTGTGGAGTCACTCGGCATAAACCGAGCCTCCGGCACAGCAACCGCTGTGCCCGCGACTCGGCTCACGCCGAGGTCATCCTCTTCGAACCGGCTGGTCAGCCGGCATCGAAGTACGAGGTTTCGAGGTAATCGTGTACTGCCTTCGCATGTACACGGAACGAACGGCCCACTCGTACAGCGGGCAATTCGCCACTGTGTACCAACCGGTACACAGTCATTTTCGACACCCTCATCAAAGTTGCTACCTCAGCAACAGTGAGGAATTGCGTGCCGGCCACTGCCGGCTTTCCGTCGTGGGACGAACCCATGGACGGCTTGTTTGCAGACACCATTAATCCACATACCTCCAGCACGACTCGCGCCGCCGGCTTCCCCTCCGGCGGAACAGACACGTACGTACTAAGTCGAGCTTAGCTGTACTGGTGGGGTTAAAGCGACGGGTGTGGCTAAACGGACGACTAATCCGCAGCTGCACCCATTGCGGCCGAGCGCGACTTGGCGGCATCCAAGGCATCGAAGAACGCCGTCCGCAGGCCGCCCGCTTCGAGCTGACGCAGTGCCGCAGCCGTCGTTCCGCCCGGTGACGTCACCGCGGCGCGAAGATCCGTCGCGCTGTCGCCGGTGCGATCGAGCATCGCTGCGGAACCGACCATCGTCTGCACCACCAATTCGGTAGCGACTGGGCGCGTCAGGCCGAGACCGACTCCCGCGTCGATCATCGCTTCGGCGACCAGAAAGAAGTAGGCCGGGCCGGAACCGGAGACAGCCGTGACCGCGTCGATCTGCGATTCGGGAACCGTGACCACCTTGCCGACGCTGCCGAGGATGCCGCGTACGAGCTCGAGATGCTCGGCCTTGACGTGCCGTCCGGGCGAGAGCACGCTCACGCCCTCCCCGACCAACATGGGGGTGTTCGGCATGACGCG
>NZ_BAAILK010000024.1:18030-37941 GCF_054589475.1 Rhodococcus sp. no. 34 | reverse complement strand
GATGACCGGGAACCCTGCGGGCAGACGCGTTTCGAAGAATCCCGTGGGGATTCCCGCCGCAAGGGAAACGATCAATTGTTCGAGGTCGCCGTCCAGATCGACCTTCGTCAACGCCGTGAGCGCTGACTCGACGTCGTTCGGCTTCACCGCGATGACGATGACGTCCGCACCCTCGGCGGCATCGGCGACCGTGCTGACGCGGATGGAGTATTCGGCGATCAATTCGTCTGCGCGAGGCTGATATTGCTCGGCGACGACCAGATCCTTGATGGCGTGGCCGGCCTGCAACAGCCCGGAGATCAGCGCCTCGCCGATCTTGCCGCCACCGATAATCGCAATTCTTGTCATGGCGAACAGCCTGCCACGACCGCAGCGATCGACCCTAGCGGGGCATCATCGCCAATTGACGACTCTGGACGACGACTGCGCCCGTCGAATCGAGAACAGCATGATCCTCTTCGAACCACGTGCTGCCCAGAACATCCGAGCTCGCCCGCACGCGAAGCCATCCCGGCGTCGGCAGTCGGCGCAGGTACGTCGTCAACTGCACGGTCGGCGCCCACCCGAACAGGCCGCGGTTCATCGTCACCGGCGCGCTGATGTCACCCGCCATGATCGCGAACAGCACAGCGGTGTCGAGGTCGTTTTCGTCCTCGGGTCGAGGACGGACCCACATCCTGACCTCGGCCTCGCCTTGGCTGCCGGTCAGGAAGTGCGCCGAGGTGGTGTCGATTCGCATGTCGCAACCCTGACCGACATGCACGACCTGCGCCATCGGGTGATCGCCGATGACTGCCACCGCACTCTCCGGCGGTTCCGGTGACATGTCGTCGATCGACGAGGCCGTGACGAAGGTGGGGTCGCCGTCATCGGGGAATCCGAGCGTGACCGCCGCGCGAACAGCGCTGCGGCCCGCCTGGCTCAACTCGACGTCGAACAACGCGACCTGGCGTCCCTGCTTTCGGACGATCACCTCCAGTTCGACTTCACCCGGATCTGGGGCCGACAGATAGTTGGCGCTCACCGCGAGTGGCTGCATCTTCAGAAGCGAGTCGTTCTCACCTGCGCCGTCTCGCAGACATCGACGCGCGGCAGCGGCGCACACAGCCATCATGGAGCCGCCGTGCACTTTCGGCCCGATGGTCCAGATCGAATCGATCGTTGCGGTGTATCGCCCGTCGCCGAGCGAGGTGAGGCGATTGAGATCTTGAAAGGGACTGGTGCTCATCGATTTTCCTGTTCGGTGCTTTCTCGGTGTTGCGGGAAATGTCGTGCGGCCAAATCTTGGTGCGCCAGGCGTCGCAAAGCTGTCAGGACGGGTTCGTACATGGCGGTTCCGAGGACCGCATAGCGAATGCCGTCCTCGGTCGAACTGGTAGGCATCAGCTCGATTTCCACTTCGGCAATCCCTCGGATGTGGTCGCCGTAGGCGCGCAGGCGCTCGTCCGAGAGACTCAGTCCTGCATCCTCGAGGCCGATCAGTGCCCGCTCGAGGTGCGCGACCGCCACGTACCTCGGCTCGAAAACCTGACCGAGAAACTCCAGAACCTTGCGAGCTCTGGGGAACTCTGGATCCGGTTCAGGTTCGACGTACGGGGGTAGTTGCGCGATTGCGCGGCCGAAAGTCTCGAATTCGGATCGCTCGTCAGTGTCCACCAGTTCGAGCACCGCGCGAATCCGTGGAATCGCGAGTCCCGCCCCGGCCAGGGCCCTGATCAACGCGAGTCGCCGGACGTGCTGTTCGCCGTACCTCGCTCCCGTTGCGCTGGTCGGCTCACCAGGCATCAGCAGACCTTCACGGAGGTAGTACTTGATAGTGGCCAGTGCAACGCCGGACTGTGCGGCCAGTTCGGAAACCTTCACCGCTCCTCCGTCCAACTCGCTCGACCCTTTACTGGATAGTGATGCTATCCAATGGTGGCCGAGCATCGGTAAGGAGGACACGCCTTGCGCTAGGGTTGAACCTTCTTTAGTCACACCACCAGAAATTTCCGAACGGAGCGAACAGGCGGAATGACGGATTTGCAGTCGGAGGCTCAGCCCGACGAACAGTGGCGCATCGTGGAACCACTGACGCTGACTCCCCTGCTCACCGCCGCACTCGAGGTGTTCCACGAACTCGGTTACCACGGAGCGTCGGTTCGTGACATCGCAAAACGTGCCGGTGTCACCGTGCCGACGCTGTATTACCACCACGGCAACAAACAGGGCATCCTCGTCGCGCTGATGGAACCGGGCATCGAGAACGTCACCGCACGCGCGAGCGCTGCGGTCGACGCTGCCGGACCGTCGCCGACGGCACAGTTCGGCAATCTCGTCGAGGCGTGTG
The DNA here is from genome assembly GCF_054589475.1 of Rhodococcus sp. no. 34. Classification (NCBI taxonomy): domain Bacteria; kingdom Bacillati; phylum Actinomycetota; class Actinomycetes; order Mycobacteriales; family Nocardiaceae; genus Rhodococcus; species Rhodococcus sp. no. 34. Next base: position 35,612 of record NZ_BAAILK010000024.1, on the reverse strand, counting down.
TTCTGCACATGACCAGTCGCTCCGACATAGCCTTCCTCGATTCCGAACTGCGATACCTCGAGGACGCGGAACGAAAGAGCTACGCCGCCAAGCGAAAGAAGCTCGAGAACCTACTCGTCGACGTACTGACGGCAGGCGTCGAGAGCGGTGAGTTCACGGTCCCGGACATCACCGGAACGGGCCGTGCGCTACTGGGAATGTGTCAGTCCGTCGTCCTCTGGTATCGACTCGACGGACCGCAGACTCCGCGCGAAGTCAGTGTTCTCTACCGCGAGATAGCCCTGAAAGCCGTCGGCGTCACTTCTTGAGCACTGAACTTCCCGGCATGTCCGATTAGCCCTTAACTGACGAACGTCACACCTGTCGGCTGACACCGAAACCGGGACGCGCCCACGGTCGCGGGTCCACACTTAGAAGCAGAGATGCGCGGGGTGGATCCGCAGACCGAGGGAGTTCTTGACGTATGGCCAACAGCAATCCATTTGTTCCTCCTAGCGCGGTCGACGTCGACCTTTCCGCGGTCGCCTGGGGGGCGAACCGCACGATGTCCGACTTCGAGACTGGAATGTGGCGGATGGAAGAGGCGCAGCCGCAACTGCGCTCACCGATCGTTGCGGTGGAGGTTCTCGATCGTGCCCCGGACTGGGATCGACTTCTCGACGCAGTCGAGTGGGCATCGCACGTGGTTCCGCGTATTCGTATGCGAGCAGTGGAACCGGCAATGCAGCTGGGCAATCCGGTGTGGTCCGTCGATCCCGAGTTCGACATCGGCTACCACCTACGACGCGTCCGCTTACCTGCACCGGCGGACTTCGATCACGCACTGCGCATGTGTCGTCACCTTGCGACGGAACCTTTCGACAAGGCTCGACCGCCGTGGAGCGCGCTGCTCATCGAAGGTCTCGACGACGGTCGCGCCGTGTTCGTGGTCAAGACTCACCACTCCATCACCGACGGCATGGGCGGCATCCAGATGATGACGCTCCTGCACAGCAGACGCCCGGACCCCACTCCGAACAAGCCCGACCGCACACCGCCTGCTCCTGAGCATCTGTCATCGGTGGGCGCCTTCGGCGAGGAGGTCGTCAGCGAGATCCGGCGTGCGCCCTCGCGTATCGCCAAGCTGGTCCGCGGTGCCACCAATGTTGCGACCACGGCGATCTCGAGTCCGATCACGACAGCTTCCGAGGTCCTCGGTTACGCCAATTCACTCCGCAAGATCGTCACTCCCCCAGCTCGTTCCGGTTCCCCTCTGCTCCACGATCGTGGTCTCGGACGGTGGTTCGGAACTCTCGAAGTGGGTGTTCCCGAGCTCAAGGCCGGAGCAAAAGCTGCCGGCGGCTCACTCAACGACGCGTACGTCGCCGCTTTGCTCGGCGGCTTCCATCGCTACCACGAAGCCTTCGGACAATCCGTCGACAGCATTCCGATGGGTATGCCGATCAGCATGCGTACGGGCGCAGACGCCAACGGCGGCAACCGGTTTGCAGCCGTTCGCTTCAACGGCCCGGTCTCCGAAACGGATCCGGCCAAACGCATCAGGCAGGTGCGAGAGATCGTTCTGAGTCTGCGTGAGGAACCGGCGTTGGACGCTATCGACGTCGCCGCCCCGATCCTCGCTCGCCTGCCGAACTATCTACTCGCGAACTGGTATCTGTCCCAGTCGACAGGACTGGACCTGCAGGCGAGCAACGTCGCCGGCGTACCGGTACCGGTCTATCTCGCCGGAGCGAAGATCGAGCGGATGTTCCCGTTCGGCCCGGCGCCCGGTTGCGCGGCGATGGCGACACTGGTCTCCCACGTCGGGGTGTGCTGTATCGGAATCAATCTCGACACCGCCGCGATCACGAAGCCCGCGCTGCTGATGCAGTGCTTGCAGGAGAGCCTGGACGAGATCGTCGCTCTCGGAGTCACAACGGAAGGTGCGTGAGTCATGAGCGAGAACACGACCAACCCGCGCGTGTACCTCACCGAAACCATGACAGAGGCCGAAGCCGGCGTGCTGCGAAAGTGGCTTGCCGACAAGGCAAGCTCATCCGAAACTCGGCCGGTCACCGTCAACATCACCGACAAGACCCTGGCAGAACTGGCGGCACGGACCGACGACCCGATGCTCGCACCGCTTCGCGTGGTGTGGATTCCGGACACCCATACCAAGCACAACGTCGCGGTGCGACTACGTGATGCGCTGGCACCACGCGATCCTCTCCACCCCGGACGCGGTGCACAACGCAGAACCCTGCGCACCGACCCCTCCCGGTGCCAGGTCATCGAAGGTGAACCCGCACCACTGAGCGATCTCGAGCGTCGCCTCGAAAAGAGCGGTGGCGGTTCGCTACCGGAGTTCATCCGACGGCAGGCCGCTCTGGCACTCGAACGCGCCGAATTGGGCCTACTGGGTGGCCAGTACAAGGTGTCACGGTTCGTCGTCGACGAGATCACCGACACCCGCCGATTCGCCACCGAGGTCATGGCTTTGGCCGACCGGTTGAACATCGCCGTCGCCGAAGTCGATCGCCGCGCACGTGAAGCTCTCGAAGAAATGGTTGCCACCCAGAGTCGCCAAGCCATCGCGGTGTGGGATCGCCTGGGCCGCTACTTCGCTCGCGCCTACAAGCTGGACGTGGACACGAGCCGCTTCGAGGAACTCCGTGAGCTGAACAAGGAACACTCACTGGTCTTCCTCCCCAGTCACCGTTCGTACCTCGATCCCCTCGTCCTGCGTCCGGCGTTGATCGCGAACGGCTTGCCGCTCAATCACGTCATGGGCGGCCTCAACATCAGTTTCTGGCCCATGGGCTCGATCCTCAAGCGCAGCGGCACCGTCTTCATTCGTCGAAGCATCGGCAACGACGAGGTCTACAAGTGGTCGATGCACGAGTACATGCGCTATCTGCTGACCAAGCGCTTCAATCTGGAGTGGTACATCGAAGGTGGACGCGGACGTACCGGGAAACTACGCCCGCCGCGCTTCGGTCTCCTGACCTACCTGACCAAGGCATTTCAGGTCAGCGGAGCGTCCGACGTGTACCTCGTCCCGGTTGCGCTGAGCTACGACCAACTCTACGAGGTCGGGGCCATGGCTGCCGAGGCGCTCGGCGCCGAGAAGACACCGGAAGGCCTGCGCTGGATGGTGGGTTACGTACGCGCCCAGGGAAAACGCAACGGTGTCGCGCACGTGACCATCGGCCGGCCGCTCTCACTCGCGGACGCACTCAGCCAGGAAACCGATCAGCGCCTCGCCATTCAGAAGGCCGGCATCGAGGTGTGTCACCGCATCAACGAGGTCACCCCGGTGACCGTGTCTTCACTGGCGATGTTGGCGTTCCTCGGAATCGAAGACCGGGCGTTGACAGTTCGTGAACTCACCGCGATTCTCACGCCGCTGTTCGGCTACATCACCGCGCGAAATCTTCCGATCGCCGGCGACGTCGAACTGTCCGATCCGCGTGTCATCGAGAAGGCATTGCAGACACACGTCGATTCCGGGGTGCTCGAGCGCTTCGATCGGGGCGGCGAGCAGGTCTTCTACCTCGGCAAGGACCAGCATCTTGTCGCTGCCTTCTACCGCAACAACACGATTCACTTTCTTGTCGTGCGTGCCATCACCGAACTCGTACTTCAGGCAGCCGTCGAAGAGCGGTTCGAGGACCCCATCGGGGACGGGTGGGCAGAGGCCAAGCGCATCCGAGATTTGTTGAAATTCGAGTTCTTCTTCAGTGACCGGGACACGTTCGAGCAGGAGATGCGGACCGAGCTGACGCTGATCGACCCCGAGTGGGAAACCGTCATGGCCGACGACAAACGAACCGAGCACATGATCGAGACGGTTCGCCCGTACCTCGCGCACCGCGTGCTCCAACCGTTCCTCGAGGCGTACCAGGTTGTCGCCGATCAGCTTGTGCTCGCGCCGATTTCGACATCGTTCGACGAAAAGTCGTTCATCAGCAACTGCATCGACGTCGCACATCAGCGTCGACTGCGGCAGCAGATCGCCAGCAACGAATCCGTCTCCGGCGAATTATTCGCCACCGCACTGAATTTGGCGCGCAACCGTAACTTGATCGAAGTCGACGACGACGGAGTCCGGGCCAGACGCCTGGCATTCGCTGCCGAGATCAAGGTTCAGGTCGAGCGCCTGCGTCACCTTCGCGCACTCGCGCATGCACGACTCGATCAGGTGGCGATGCCGGTACCGGACGCCGCCGCGGTAGTGACCATTCCAGAAGCAAACCGAGCGCCCGCCGCGAACGAGGAAGTAGGACTGTGACCGGACTCGAGCGTCTGCACTCCGCCATCGAAGCCGCCCCGCCCGGGCCCGGAACGATCGCCGCCTTCGACCTCGACGGCACCTTGATCAGCGGGTACTCGGCCAGCGTTGTGTACCGAGACCGCCTGCGACGCTTGGATATCAGCGTCGGCGAACTCTTGCGCACCACCGGTGCCGCGATCGACACCCAATTCCGCGGTGCTGACGTCGGAGCACTCATGGATATCGGCGTTCGAGCCTTGGGCGGCCGTACCGTCGAGGAACTGAACGACTGGGGCCGACGGCTGTTCAAGCAGGAAATCGCCGCGATGATCTACCCGGAAGCCCGCGGGCTACTGGCGGCACACCGGCGAGCCGGCCACACGATCGTGATGGCTACGTCGGCGACTCCGTTCCAGGCCAAGTACGTCGCCGAAGATCTCGACATCGAAGACGTGCTGTGCACCGAGCCCGAAGTCGTCGACGGCATGCTCACCGGCGAACTGTCTTCGCCCGCACTGTGGGGGCCGGCCAAGGCCAATGCCCTTGCAGGCTATGCCGAGAAGATGGGCGCCGATCTGAAGAACGCGTTTGCGTACTCCAACGGTGTCGAAGACGTCTTCATGCTCGAGGCCGTCGGGCGACCTGTCGCGTTGAATCCCGATCGTGGTCTGGCCAAGATCGCGTTGCGCAATCACTGGCCTTCGGTCAGCCTGCGTAAACCGCAGCGAGGCGCAACACCGATCTCCACGATCCGAACGGCGACGGCCATGGGCGCGCTTGCTGCCACCGCCGCCCTCGGTGCGTCGGCAGGCATTGTCACCGGGAACCGTCAACTGGGTGCGAACCTGGTCGGCACGTACGGCCCCGACATCTCGCTCTCACTGCTGGGCATCGACGTCGAGATCGACGGCGAGCACAACGTGTGGGATCACCGCCCGGCGGTGTTCATGTTCAACCATCAGAGTTCCCTGGACATGTTGGTCCTGGGCACCGTGATCAAGCGTGACGTGACCGGCGTCGCGAAGAAGGAAGCGGCAAGCGATCCGCGGTTCATGCCCGTCGGTGCACTGCTCGACGTCGCCTACATCGACCGCACCGACACCACGAAGGCGAAGGCTGCACTGCAACCGGCAGTCGACAAGCTGAAGAATGGTGTCTCGATAGTCATAGCTCCGGAGGGCACCCGTTCTCCGACGCCACGTCTGGGCCCTTTCAAGAAGGGCGGATTCCACTTGGCGATCCAAGCCGGTGTGCCGATCGTGCCCGTGGTGATTCACAACGCGGGTGAACGGATGTGGCGCAATTCGCTTGTCGCCCATCCAGGCCCGGTCTATGTCTCGGTGCTCGATCCCATCTCGACCGAAGGCTGGGAGACCAAAGACCTCGACGCACACGTCGAGAAGGTACGCGCGCAGTTCGAAGCTGCGCTACTTGCCGGCCACCGCTGAGCGTGCCAGGTGCTCGCGTGCAAACGCGAGCGCCTGCGCCAGCATCGACGACCGCTCCCGCCGGGTGCGCGCGTTCTGCGTGTTGATCTCGATGACTGCCTGGCCGCTGAATTCGCTCGCAGCCAATTGCTGACACAACTCCGCGCACGGCTGTGAGCCATGCCCCGGAATCAGGTGCTCGTCCATCGACGCCCCGCGACCGTCGGCCAGGTGCAGGTGCTCGAGCCCCTTGCCCATACGGGAGGCCAACTCCAGGGCATCCATGCCCGCCGTCGCGGTGTGCGACAGGTCGAGTGTGTAGTGAGCATGATCGGAATCGGTCGGGTCGTACGACGGACTGAACGCGGACAACGCTGCCCCTGGACCGCCACGTTTACGCAGACGCTCCGCGGACTTGTCCTTGCCGCCGAAGAAGCTGTCGGCGCGCATGGGGAACATGTTCTCCACCGCCACCACGACGCTGCTCTTCGATTCGAGTTCGACAACCTGTTCCGCGAAGCCTTCGGCGTACTTGCGCTGCCACCGGAACGGCGGGTGGACGACCACCGTCGTCGCTCCCAAGGTTTCGGCCGTGCGCACCGAACGCTCGAGCTTCTCGACCGGATCGGAACCCCACACGCGCTGCGAAATCAGCAGACACGGCGCATGCACGGCCTGCACCGGAATCGCATACTTGCGAACGAGGGCAGCGACAGCACCGATGTCCTGACTCACGGATTCGGCCCACACCATCAGTTCGACGCCGTCGTATCCGAGATCAGCGGCGTAGCGAAATGCCGCTTCCGTGTTCTCCGGATACACCGAAGCCGTCGACAGGCCGACGGCTATCGGCCGACGAATCATGCGCTGCGATCCCCCGATCATCGTCCGATCAACCCGAGGTCAACAAGAACGCCAGTGGACCGAGCGTCACGATCATGCCGACGACCACCGCGATCACGAAACTCGTGATGTCGTCCGTCTTCCGCAGAACCCGCACGACGGCAACCAGGCCGACGATCACGATCAGCGCGAGCACCAACGCCACCCACGGCAGCATGTCCCACAGCTTCTCGAAGCCCTTGAACATCGCGCCGCCGACGATCAGTGCAACAACCACCTGACCGGCAAGCACTGCCCATTCACGGATCGAGTTACGCTCGCCTGCCTCTTCCGCTGCCGGTTCGGCTTCGACATCGGACTCCGCGACGGCACTGGTCTTTTTTGCACCGTCATCGACAGCCGGCGCCTTGACCAGATCGACCACGGCGGTGGATTCGGCCTCGCCGGCATCCGCGTCTGCAATCTTGTCGATCAGTTCGGTGCTCTCTTCCGGCGCGGCCGGAGCGGGAGCGGTCTGTGCAGGTGCCTTGGCGACGGGAGTGGGGACACGCGGCGGCAGGATCGGCGGACGCAACGACGGCGACTGCGTTGCGGCGCGCTCCTGACGCATCAGGTCGCCCGCCAGGGTCTGACCCGACAGCAGGGCTGGTTCCTGCGTTACCTGCGTCGGTGACGAGGAGTTGAGCGGTGCCCGGCTCACCCACTGCCCGGGCGAGGACTTCGAGGTCTGTCCCGGCGAACGTGTGGAAGTCGGCTTCGGAGTGGTGACCGGCGGCGCAGCAACCGGCTTCGACTCACCCTTGGGTGCCTGCGGCTCGTCATCGTCGTCGTCGAACGAGACGGCGAAGGCTGCGGTGCGATCGGCGGGAACCTTCGGTGCCGGTTCGGCTGACTTGGCGGTTTCCGCGACAGCCTCGGCCGGCGCTGAAGGTGCAGAGTTCTCCGGCGCAGCGGTTTCCGGCGCAGCGGCTTCAGGCTGGGCTGCTGGTTCGTCGGACTCGGGCTCGGCGGCCGCGCGCGATCCCGACTGGCGAACGATCGGGATCTCACCCGTCAGTTCGGCGACGGAGATGCCACCGGCTACGCCGCGCCGGCGTCGTCCACCTCGGGATTCGACGCTCTGACCGTTCCGCTTGAGCAGTTCCGCTACGGAAATCTGCTGACTGTCCTCGGTCATCAAGCACTCACCACCAATTCACCGCCCATTTCTGTGTCGAGCTTTCGCAGAATCAGACCCTCACGCAGTGCCCAGGGACAAATTTCCAGTTCGTCCACTCCGAGCGCCCGCATGGTTGCCTCTGCGATGAGCGCGCCGGCCACAATCTGCTGTGACCGATCCGAGCTCACTCCTTCCAATTCTGCACGGTCCGCCGCCGTCATCCTGGATATGAAGGCTATGAGTTGCCTGAGTCCGCTGGAAGTCAGGGTCCGTTTTGCCCGGGGGCCTGCGGCAGAAGGGGCCGCGCCGGTGAGCCGAGCCAACGATCGGAAGGTCTTCGAAGTCCCGACCGTGCGGTCCCAGTCGCCGGCGGCGCGCAGTTCCTTGGCTGGTCCGACCAACTCCGCGTCCAGCCAGTCACGCAATACAGCGACCCGGCGCTTGCCCGGCGGATCGGCCTGTAGCCAGTCGCGCGTCAACCGTCCGGCACCGAGTTGCAGTGAGAAGGCGACGTCCGGATCCTCGTCACCACCTGCTGTGAGTTCGAGCGAGCCGCCGCCGATGTCCAGGTTCAGGATGCGTCCGGCGCTCCAGCCGTACCAGCGGCGCACGGCCAGAAAGGTCAAGCGGGCTTCGTCGACCCCGGACAGAACCTCGAGGTTGACTCCGGTCTCGGCGCGGACGCGGGCGAGTACGGCTTCGGAATTGTTGGCGTCACGGACCGCGGAAGTGGCAAAAGCCATCATTTCCTCGCACCCGGACGTCTTGGCGATACCGGCGAATTCGGAAACCGTCGACACCAACCGATCGGCTCCTGACGTGGTGATATCGCCGCGGTCGTCAGTGTTTTCTGCCAGCCTCAACGTGGACTTGGTCGAGCTCATGGGTGTTGGGTGGCCGCCCCGATGGGCGTCCACAACCAATAGATGGACGGTATTGCTTCCGACGTCGAGTACCCCTAGTCGCACATCGCCACGTTACTGGGTCTACGGTCGGCCCTTGTGACAGCAGGTAACCCAGACCGGTCCCACAAGATGACTCCGAGCCCCGAGGTCGATCTCGATTTCCCGCGCGAATGGGTCGAATTTGTCGATCCGGATAACTCCGAACACCTCATTTCCGCTGATATGACGTGGTTGCTCTCGCATTGGACCTGCGTGTTCGGCACGCCGGCGTGTCAGGGCATCATCGGAGACCGCCCGGACGACGGTTGCTGCTCGCACGGCGCTTTCCTCTCCGATCAGGAAGATCAGGACAAGCTCGATGCGTCAGTGAAAATGCTCACAGCCGAAGACTGGCAGTTCATGGAAAAGGGTCTCGGCAAGAAGGGCTACGTCGAAGAAGACGACCTCGAGGACGAGCCCGCGCTGCGCACCCGCCGCTACAAAGGAGCGTGCATCTTCCTCAACCGGCCGGGTTTTGCCGGGGGCGAGGGCTGCGCCCTGCATTCCATGGCGCTCAAGAAGGGCATCGAGCCGCTCGAGGTGAAACCGGACGTGTGCTGGCAGCTACCCATCCGCCGCACCCAGGACTGGGTCGACCGGCCGGACGGCGTCCAGATCCTCAAGACCACGATCACCGAGTACGACCGCCGCGGCTGGGGTGAGGGCGGCGACGACCTCGCCTGGTACTGCTCCGGCTCCCCCGACGCTCATGTCGGGGAGCGGCAGGTCTGGCAGTCCTACGGGCCCGAGTTGACGGAACTTCTCGGAAAGCGCGCGTACGACGAGCTGGCTCGCCTCTGCAGACGTCGCGCGGGCCTCGGCCTCATCGCAGTCCATCCGGCGACCACGATCGCTCAGAACAAAGCTCAGGGCTGACTCAGCCTGAACAAAAAGAATTCAGCCGCTCACACCATCGTGTGAGCGGCTGAATTCTTCTCGACATTTCCTCCTCGACATTTCTTCTCGACGAGGTTCGATCACGCTTCGAGCTTGTAACCCAACCCACGGACCGTGACCAGATGTTCCGGCTTGGCCGGATCCGATTCGATCTTCGAACGCAACCGCTTCACGTGTACGTCAAGGGTTTTGGTGTCACCGACGTAGTCGGCGCCCCAGACGCGGTCGATCAACTGTCCGCGGGTCAGCACCCGACCGGAGTTGCGGAGCAGGTACTCGAGGAGGTCGAACTCCTTGAGCGGCAACGTCACCGGGTTACCCGCGACCTGCACGACGTGGCGCTCGACGTCCATCCGTACCGGTCCGGCCTCGAGCACCCCGTTGTCGGAGGCGAGGTCCGCCTCGTTCTCCACCCCGCGGCGCAGCACCGCACGGATGCGAGCGATCAGCTCGCGCGCCGAATACGGTTTGGTCACATAGTCGTCCGCACCGAGTTCCAGGCCGACAACCTTGTCGATCTCACTGTCACGCGCCGTCACCATGATGACGGGAACGCCGGAGCGCGACCGCAGCGCCTTGCAGACGTCCGTGCCACTCATGCCGGGCAGCATGAGGTCGAGCAGGACGATGTCCGCTCCGGAGCGATCGAATTCCGCCAACGCCGACGGTCCGTCGTTGACGATGGTGGTCTCGAAGCCTTCCTTGCGGAGCAGGAACGCCAGCGGGTCCGCCAAGGACTCCTCGTCCTCCACGATCAGCACACTCGTCATCGTTTGGCCTCCATGCCGTTTTCTCTACTGCCTTGTTCTCGTCTGCCGATCCGCGTGGAACCGGCGGTTCCCGCGTCGTCAGAGTCGATGTCGTCGTCCGACTCCACGTGTGCCGGTATCTGCAACGTGAAGGTAGACCCTGTACCCGGTTTGCTCCACAGTTCGATGGAGCCGTTGTGATTGGCCGCGACGTGTTTGACGATCGCCAGCCCCAGACCGGTTCCACCGGTCTGCCGTGACCGCGCCTTGTCCACGCGGAAGAATCTCTCGAACACTCGCTCCTGGTCCGCTTTCGCGATGCCTTCTCCTCGGTCGGTGACTGCGATCGCGACATTGTCGCCGCGTACCGAACGACTGACGGACACCGGAGAACCCTTGGGCGAGTACGCAATAGCGTTCTCGATGAGGTTGGACAATGCTGTGACGAGGAGAGTCTGATCCCCGAGCACTTCCAGCCCACTCGGATGGTCGGTGGTGACCGTGATCCCGGCGGCCTCGGCCGACAGATTCGACCTCGACAGTGCTTCGGACACCACGGTGTCGACGTCGACCACGTCGAGATCCGGCAGCTTCTCGGCACCTTGCAGACGCGAGAGTGCGATCAACTCGGTGACCATCTTGCCCAGACGGATCGACTCACCGAGCACCCGTTCGCCGAAGTGGCGCACCGATTCCGGGTCGTCAGCGGACTCGAGCAGTGCCTCGGCAAGCAAACTCATCGCACCGACCGGCGTCTTGAGTTCGTGGCTGACGTTCGCGACGAAATCGCGTCGGGTCGCCTCCATGCGGACCTGCTCGGAATCGTCGTCGGCGAACAGGACCACGAAGTTGCGATCGTCCTTGCTGAGCAACCGGGCCGTGCCACGTACCGCGATCTTGTCGCGGCCCCGCTGAGCGGTCTGCGCCGTCAGATCGACCTCGACGGGTTGACCCGTCCGCAGAACTTCCTGAGCAGCCCGCCAAGCTCGCTCGTCGACCAGACGATTCTTGACGAGGCCGAGTTCCTCGGCGCGAGGATTGAAGAGCACGACGTCGTGAAAACCGTCGACGACGGCGATACCGCTTTCCGAAGCCAACACGATGAGGTCGAGAACCTGGGACATCGTGAGCCCGGTCTGTTCGTCCGAGCGCTGACTCTGGCGCGACGACAGCCTGGGTACCAGCACCCCGCCGACGAGGTAGCCGACCAAGCCGGCGACCACGACCAGCAGCACTGCAATCACGACACTCACGGCGCAATCGTACGTTCGCGCGAAGAGTCGGTTACGGCGGGTTCGGACGTTCCCACCCGCGTAATCCGCCAGGTGGACGGCGTTGGTTCGTCGTTCATCTGTTGTTGGCCGAGGCCCCCCGAAATCACTGTTCGGGGGGCCTCGACGCACATCATCGGGTTGCTACTTTCCGCCCTGATTCGCCACCGCGGCGGCGCCGGCAGCTGCGGCCTCCGGATCCAGGTAGGTGCCGCCGGGATTGAGCGGCTTCAGGTTCTCGTCGAGGTCGTAACGCAGCGGGATTCCGGTCGGGATGTTCAGGCCCGCGATGTCCTCGTCCGAGATGCCGTCGAGGTGCTTGACCAACGCACGCAGCGAGTTGCCGTGCGCGGTGACCAGCACGTTCCGACCGGCGAGCAGCTCCTGGGAGATGGTGTCCTCCCAGTACGGGATCAGACGCTTGACGACGTCGAGCAGGCACTCGGTCAAGGGAACCTCGTCGAGGTTCGCGTACCGGGGATCGGTGTCCTGGCTGTACTCGCTGCCGGCTTCGATGGCGGGCGGCGGGGTGTCGTAGCTACGACGCCAGAGCATGAACTGCTCGTTTCCGTACTCTTCCTTGGTCTGCGCCTTGTTCTTGCCCTGCAGAGCGCCGTAGTGACGCTCGTTGAGGCGCCAGTCGCGGACCACGGGGATCCAGTGGCGATCGGCGGCGTCGAGCGCGAGGTTTGCGGTGCTGATCGCGCGGCGCAGCAGAGACGTGTAGAGAACGTCGGGCAACAGGTTGTGCTCGGCGAGCAGTTCGCCGGCGCGCTTGCCCTCGGCCATGCCCTTGTCTGTCAGGTGTACGTCCACCCAGCCGGTGAACAGATTGAGTGCATTCCATTCGCTCTCGCCGTGGCGGAGCAGGACCAGGGTTCCGATACTCATGGCGTTCATCCTGGCACGAGTACCGGAACCCTTCTTGATCAACCCTGTCCGGAAATCAGCTCGGGGCAACTTCCGCAGTTCGCAGATCCTTGCGGAGGATCTTTCCGGCCGCGGATTTCGGCACGGTACTGATGAACGAAACCTGGCGAACCTTCTTGTGCGGCGAGACGCGCTCGGCGACAAACGAGATCACGTCGGCTTCGGTCAACTCGGCGCCGTCCTGGAGCACGACGAATGCCTTCGGGACCTCTTCGCCCTCGGCGTCGAGCACGCCGATCACGGCGGCGTCGGCGATCTGCGGGTGGGTCAGCAGCAAGGCCTCGAGTTCCGCCGGGGGAACCTGGTAGCCCTTGTACTTGATCAGTTCCTTGAGGCGGTCGACGATCTTGACGACGCCGTCGCCGTCGACGGTCGCGATGTCACCGGTGTGCAGGTAACCGTCGTCGTCGAGGGTGTCCTTGGTGGCCTGGTCGTTGCCGAGGTAGCCGAGCATGATGTTCGGGCCCTTGCACCACAGTTCGCCGGGCTCGCTGACGCCGTCCGAGCCGAGAGGCGGGTACGCGACCTCTTCGCCCGTTCCGGGGTCGACGAGCTTGCATTCCATGTTGGCGATGGTCGGACCGCAGGTGTCGAGCGCGATGTCGTCGCGGTCGAACGGGATCGCGTGCGAGACCGGGCTCATCTCGGACATGCCGTAGCCCTGGCGGACGTGGCAGTTCAACCGGTCGGCGACGGCCTTGCCGAGCGCCGCGTCGAGCGGGGCCGCACCGGAGAAGATGGTGTGCACGCTCGAGAGGTCGTACTGATCGACGAGCGGGTGCTTGGCCAGCGCGACGGCAACGGGCGGTGCGACGAAGATGTACGTCGACTTCTGCTCGGCGACGATCCGCAGGAACTCGACGAGATCGAACTTCGGCATCGTGATGAGGCTCGCGCGGCGGTAGAGCGCAGCGTTGAGCAGGACCGTCATGCCGTAGATGTGGAAGAACGGCAGGACCGCGAGAATCTTGTCGTCGGTCTCGATGCCCATCCGCGGAATGATCTGGCAGACGTTGGCTACGAGGTTCCGATGGGTGAGCATGACCCCCTTGGGTCGGCCGGTGGTGCCCGAGGAGTACGGCAGCACCGCGAGTTGGGTGGCCGGATCGAAGGAGACCTCGGGCGCCGCTGCACCCTCGCCGAGCAGATCACGCAGCGAGAGGTGGCCTTCGGCACCGTCGAGCACGAACACGTTCTCGGCCGGGATACCGACCAGGTCAGCAGCGGCCTTTGCCTGCGGCAGGAGCGGCGAGACGGTGAAGAGGAACTTGGCCTTGGAATCGGTGAGCTGCTTGGCGATGTCCTCGGCGGTGTAGAGCGCGTTGATCGTGGTCGCGACGCCACCGGCACGAAGGATGCCGTGGAAGACGGAACCGAAGGCCGGGACGTTGGGCGAATGCAGCCCGACCACGTCGCCGACGGCGAGTCCGCGCGCTGCGAGAGCGCCTGCAACGCCGTTGATCTGTGCGATCAGCGAAGCGTATGTGGTGACTGCGCCCGAACTGCCCTCGACGAAGGCCGTCTTGTCGAGGTCTGCGGGGTCGGTGTTTCCGAACAGGAAGTCGTAGACGCTGAGGTTGGGGATTTCAACGTCGGGGAACGGACTCTTGAAGCTCACTGTGCTCCTCGAAAAGTTGCGCGGCGGGGTGGTGTGACCAACTTACTGTGACTCACGGGAACAGTATTATTCCGTGACGACAGTCACAAGTAAAGGCCACTTTACGTGACACATCCGCGATGTGTCTCACCCCGCTCGATCAGCTCTGCGCGGGCTCTTCCTCGATGAGGTGCTTGAACGGTTCGAGATTCGCCAGCGACTCACCTCGCGACACCCGCCACGCCCACTCACGCTTGATGGACGAGGAGAAGCCGAGTTCGAGGATGACGTTGAAATCGCCGTCGGCGGCTTCGAGAACCTGACCGAGCACTCGGTCGAGTTCATCGCCGGTCACGGCATGCTCTGCGATCTTGCCGACGAGGTAGATGTCCCCGACCTTGTCGAGTGTGTACGCCACCCCGTACAGACGACGGTTGCGCTTGAGCAGGAATTTGTAGACGCCTTCGAAGTTCTCGTCCACCTTGCGGCACACGAAGGCCTCGACCCGCACACCGTGATTGCCGACGGTGAGCAGAGTCGACGTCTTGAGTTTGTGTTCACCGGGAAGTTCGACGATGAAATGCGCGTCGTCTTTTCTGGTGAAGTCGAGTTCGCGCTCGGTGAGGGCCTGCTCGATGGTGTCCGAAATGCTGCTCATGTACGCACTCCCCCGGTCCGGCGCAGACGCCACAGACCCCGCGCACGGCGGGGCGAGAAGTCGCTGGGACCGGTTCCGTTGTTGTAGTTGACTGCGGCTTTGCGATAGCTCTCGAGCAAACCGTCCGCGGTGTGTTCCCACGAGAAATTTTCGGCGTGGCGCGGTGCCTGCGCGGCGAGTTCGGCCAAGCGCGTCGGTGCTGTCACCAAGGATTCGAGGGCGCCGGCCCAATCTTCGGTGCGGTGTCCTTGAACCAGCAGGCCGGTCTCACCGTTGCGTACGGCCACTCCCAGTCCGCCGACGTCGGCGGCGATCACCGGAGTTCCGCAGGCTTGAGCTTCGATGGCGACCAACCCGAAGGACTCCGAATAGCTCGGCACCGCAACCAGATCCGAGGCACGGTAGACATCGGCGAGACGCTCAGGAGCCTGCGGCGGCAAGAACGTCACCTGCGCGGTGATGCCGAGTGAGCGTGCAAGTTCGATCAGCACGTCCGGCCGCGCGAGGCCAGTTCCCGACGGCCCGCCGACGACGAGGATGCGCAACGGCAACTCGGGGCGACGGCTGATCACTTCGGCGGCAGCACGCAGCAGAACGTCCGGTGCTTTCAGAGGTTGGATCCGGCCGACGAAAGTCACGACGATCTCGCCCGGGTCCAACCCCAACGACGCGCGGGCGGAATCGCGATCGCCCGGTCGGTAGCGGGTGAGATCGGCGCCGGGAGCCACGACGTCGATACGCGTGGGGTCTGCGCCGTACAACTCGTGCAGCGCCTTGGCTTCGTCGGTGGTGTTGGCGACCAGGCGATCGGACTCGGCGACTACTTGCTGCTCGCCGATCTGACGTGCTGCCGGCTCCGGGGTGTCTCCCTCGGCAAGCGAAAGATTCTTTACCGCCGCGAGGGTGTGGGCGGTGTGTACGAGGGGCACGCCCCAGCGGTCGCGGGCCAGCCAGCCGACCTGACCGGACAACCAGTAGTGCGAGTGAATCAGGCTGTAGTACCCGGGCTCGTGGCGCGCTTCCTCCCGTAGAACTCCTGCGACGAAGGCACACAGTTGAGTCGGCAGATCCGCCTTGTCCAGCCCTTCGAAGGGACCAGCAGCAATGTTCCGAACCCGCACTCCGGGAGCGGCGTCCACCACAGGTGCGTCGGCCGAGGACGTCGCGCGGGTGAATATCTCCACCTCGACGCCACGTTTGGCGAGCTGAATGGCGGATTGCAGAACGTAGACGTTCATCCCACCCGCGTCACCGGTGCCGGGTTGCGCCAATGGCGAGGTGTGGACCGAGAGAACGGCCACCCGGCGAGGGCGCGAAATGTGCATGGGCGTCACGACTCCATACTGCCCCCTCACCGGGCGCGAACTCTAACCGAGGCTCGAGATGAAGGTTCGCACTTCGGACACGAATCGTGTCGGATCCTCCACGAACGGGCCGTGATTGCAGCCTTCCCAGTACGACGCCTGGGACTTGGGAATCAGTTCCTCGGCGTGCTTACCTGCGCTCACGTCGACGACGGAGTCCTCGGTTCCGTGCAGAACGAGAACGGGGATATCCAGGTTGCGGAGCAAGTCGTCGTGACCGACAGCACGGTTGAACAGTGCTGCGCGCACCCGCGGACGCGTCGAGAGGCTGTACCCGAACAAGGCCTGCGACGCTGCACCCTTGCCCTCGGGTGGGCCGGTGAGAGCATTGCCGAAAGCGCCGAGTGCACGGATCGCCTCGCGGGGATCTTCGGACATCGCGCCGGGAACTGCGCTACGCATCGCCGAGCCGACCTTGCCACCTTTTTCGCCGCGCCCGATGCTGGTGATCGCCCCGACCAGAACCGCGCCCGCCACCGCGCCGGTGCCGTGCGCTGCCAGGTAATCGCAGATCACCAGACCGCCGTACGACCAGCCGAGCAGGATCGCGTTCTCGGTGACGCCTTCGGCCGCAAGAACAGCCGCGACGTCGCCGGCCCAGTTCGCGGAATCGTCGTATCCGGATTCGGGCGCATCGGAGTAACCGTGGCCGCGCAGATCGACGGCGATCAGCCGATAGTCCGCGGCCAGGTCCGCGAGGACCTGCTCGCCCCAGCACTGCGAGGACTGAGCCCAGCCGTGCAGCAACACCAGCGGGGTCCCCGCCGAATTTCCGGTTACTCGATAGACGATGGACGTGCCGTCGACGCTGACGGCTTCACGAATAGACATGCCGTCACGATAGAGGCTGCGACTGCGGCGCCGACGGCGAGCATGTAGGCCGACGGGACGCCGTAGCGATCGATCAGCTGTCCGGCCAGCGCAGACCCGAGCGCCACGCCGACGCCGAGGCCGGTAACCGTCAGGGTCATTCCCTCGGTGAGCTTTTCCGGCGGGACGATCTGTTCGACCAGGGCTGTCGCGATGATGAGCGTCGGTGCGATGGTCGCGCCCGCCAGCACGTAGGCACCCGCAAGTGCGGCCACGTTTCCGACCAACAGAAGCGGGACGCTGAGAACGGCGACCGCCGAGGACGCGATCATCAACTGCCCGCGCAGCGATCGCGCCGGGTGCATCGACCCGAAGATCAGTCCCGCGATTCCCGAACCGCCGGCGAACAGCGCGAGGACCAGCGTCGCGGATCCCGGCGAATTCTGTTCCTTGGTGAACGCGATGGCGCCGACGTCGATGACGCCGAAGATCGTTCCGAGCATCACCATGATGACGATGACGATCCACATCACGTGGTTACCGAGAACCGATCGTCCGCGGCCGGGTCGACGCGGATGCACCTTCGGTTCGGTTCCGCGCTGTATGACCAGCAGCAGGGTTCCGGTGACCAGCAGGATCAACCCTGCCAGTGGTCCAGCCTCGGGGAAGAGCCCGATGCTC
>NZ_BAAILK010000024.1:0-17960 GCF_054589475.1 Rhodococcus sp. no. 34 | reverse complement strand
AGACCTACCGATATGACCGGGCCCGCCACGAAGCAGAGCTCGTCCACCACCGATTCGAAGGCGAAGGCGGTGCGCAGCTGAGGTTTTCCGACATAGATCGCCACCCACCTGGCGCGAATCATCGCGCCGATCGTCGGAGTGGCGCCGCCGGGGACGACCAGAACGAACAGCAGCCAGTCGGGAGCTTCCATCCGGACTGCGAGCAGGAGCGCCCCGATCGCGGTGACGCTCACGGCTGCGGCAATCGGCAGGACCGCTCGCTGTCCGAAGCGGTCGACCGCACGCGAGACCGCGGGCGCGATGATCGCCGACGAGAGCGCAAAAACCGCGGCGAGCGCGCCGGCGAGCGCGTAGTCACCACGAAGTTGCGAGATCATCGTCACGATTCCGATACCGATCATGGCGATCGGCAGCCTTGCGACAAATCCGGCGGCCGAGAAGGCGACCGATCCGGGGGCGGCAAAGATCTCGCGGTAGGCGCTCAGCAGGCCTTTGTTGGTGGATTCGCTCATGTCAGCTTCTCGTGCACTGAACAAGGTTCACAGAGCCGAGGCCGACTCGACAAATCGTTTTCACTGTGCGCTCGGGTTGACCTGTCGGTAACTTGCCTTACGATTGCGCGAATGAGTGTCCTGGTGTGTTTCCACGCCCATCCCGATGACGAAGTTTTCACCACGGGCGGCGTGATGAGAATGGCCGCCGACGCAGGTCACCGCGTCGTAGTCGTCACCGCTACCGACGGTGCTCTCGGTGAATTCCCCGACGGACTGTTGGACGAATACGAGACGTTGGCTCAGCGCCGCAGCCGTGAGCTCGAGGCGTCCACCGACGCGTTGGGTGCCAGTCGCGTCGTGTCCCTGCACTACCCGGATTCGGGGATGGTGGGTACGCCCGAGAACGAGAATCCGGAAGCGTTCTGCAACGTCGACGTCGAGAAGGCCGCCGAGCGTCTGGCCGAGGTTCTTCGTGAAGAGAACGCCGATGTCCTGACCATCTACGACCCCAACGGCGGATACGGCCACCCGGATCACATCCAGGTCCACCACGTCGGCGTTCGTGCTGCAGAACTCGCGGGCACGCCGTTCGTCTACGAGGCGTCCACCAACCGCGATCACATGAAGATGCTGATGCAGGCCAACCCCGAGTGGACCGAGGAGGCGCAGCCGCCGGACATCGAATCGTTCGGGCTTCCGGCTGACCAACTCACCACCGCGGTCGACGTCAGTTCGGTGATCTCGTCCAAGCGCGCGGCCATGTACGCGCACGCAACGCAGGTCGGCGATTTCGGCCCGTTCCTCGAAATGCCGACGGAGCAGCTCGCCGCGGCATTCGGCACCGAGTGGTTCCGTCGTCGCAACGCGCCGGAAGGGCTGTCGGAAACCGCCCTGCCCCTGTGAGTCACCGCCCTCGATAAACCGAAGTCCCGACGGAGGTTTCGGCGGCTCGTTAACATCGGTAGGCATGGACCTCGAACAACTTGTCGCGAGCATGCCTTTTGCAGTTCACACCGGAATTCAGTTGGACAGCGCGGCACCCGAACAGGTTGTCGGCCATCTGGATTGGGACAGCCACCGCACCACCGCCGGCAACGGAATGCACGGCGGCGCCTTGATGACGCTGGCAGACAGCGTCGGCGCCGTCTGTGCATTCCTCAATCTGCCGCCCGGCGCAAGTACGTCCACCACCAGTTCGTCGACCGTCTTCACTCGCGGCGTGCGCAAGGGCACGGTCACCGCCACCGCCCGGCCACTGCACGCGGGGCGCAGCACCGTCGCGGTGGTGACCGAGATCCGCGACGACGAGGGCCGCCTCGTCGCTCAGGTCACCGCATCACAGGCAGTACTGGGACCGTGAAGCTTCCCGCGTACCGCGCCTCGGGTGCCACCCTGCCGTACGGCAATCTGCTTGCCTCCCATGACGTTGCGATGGAGGGTTACTTCTGGCGATTCACGATGCCAGACAGCGGACGGGTGGTGATCGCGCTCGCCGGAATCAACAAGGCCGACGGCGGCAGCTGGTCGACGCTCGGTCTCGCGGCACACCCAGGCGGATTCCTCCGCACTGCTGAGCATCCGAATGGATCCGCCGATCCCCGTATCCTGGGGGCCTACGCCGACAACGCTTTCCGCGGCAATGCCGATCGACTCCAGGTCGATTTCGGCGACAGTCATCTCGACGTACGCATCAGTAATCAGCGATTCTGGCCGCACCGCCGCTTCGGGGGGTCGAGTTACTTCCAATCAGTTCCCGCACTCAATCAGTACTGGCATCCGTGGCTGCTCGGCGGCCGGGTCGAGGGAAGCGCCGTCATCGACGGACAGAGCTGGGATCTCACCGGAGCGCAGGTGTACGGCGAGAAGAACTGGGGAAAGGGAGGATTCCCGGAATCCTGGTGGTGGGGACAGGCACAGGGGTTCACCGATCCTCGAGCCTGCGTGGCGTTTGCCGGCGGACAGGTCAGCGCCGGACCTCTGCGCACCGAAGTCACCGCCGTCGTTGCCGCGCTACCGGACGGAACGGTGTTGCGGCTGGGTAATCCTCTGACGTCACAGGTGGAGACGACGGTGTCCGACGATCGCTGGACGCTTCGGGGTTACAGCCGGAAGTGGAGCGTCGACATCGACGGGACCGCACCCATCGCCGACGCACACATACTTCCTGTTCCGATACCTGCCGAGCGTCGAAACGTGCCAGGAGCGCTCGAGCATCTCGGTGGAACGATGTCGGTCATCGTCCGGCGACGCGGCACCATCGTCTGGAAGGACAGGTCGAGGTTGGCTGCTCTCGAGCACGGCGGATTGGATCGGGCACAGGCCGAACTCACTCGGCGGGAACAGCTCTCGCAAGATCGATGAGAGCGGAGGCCGCAGGATTCTTGCCGCCCGACGAACGCCAGACCAATTCCAGCCGAGATCGCGCCTCCGGTTCGAGATCGATCCGATGCAACTCCCCCACTGCCGACTCGGGAAGCACGGCCATTCCCAGCCCCTGCGCTGCCAATGAAACGATGATGCCGAGGTTGCTTGCCTCGAGCGCAACCGTCGGCGTGGTGCCGGCCGCGGCGCACGCGAAGTTCAGACACGTCCTGATACCGGTTCCCTCCGGCAGACAGATGACCGATCGCGTGGCGAGCTCGGCAAACGGTAGAGACGACAACTCGGCCAGCGGATGATCCGTTGCCACTCCGGCCACCAGTCGTTCGTCGGTGATCACCCTCGATTCGAGCCCTTCCGGCAGCTCTCCCGCCACCCCGATGACGGCTATGTCGAAGGTTCCGTCCGACACTCCGGCGAGCAGACTGCGCGAATCGTCCTCGGACAGCGAGATGTCCAGGCCGGGGTGTCTGGTGTGCAACCGACTGAGCAGATCGGTCAGATCGGCGGAGGCACAGGCGGTGACCATCCCGACCGAAACGGAGCCGCGAACAAGTCCGTTCAGGGCATCGACAGCGTCGCGGGTGCTCTGAACGGAAGCAAGTGCAGCGTAGGCGTGTGGGAGGACAGCTCGCCCGGCGTCGGTCAGACGAACGGTTCGACCACTACGGTCGAGCAATTCCTGCCCCAGCTCACGTTCCAGCCTTTTGACCTGCGCACTCACACCCGGCTGGGCTACGTGAAGCCGCTCGGCGGCGCGAGTGAAATTAGCTTCCTCAACGACAGCGACAAAGTACTCGAGTTGCCGAAGTTCCATAACTGCTAATTCTAGCTGCGAGACAAACTAGATCTTGGACTTATCGCCGGTGCGGTAGAACGATGGAAGCATGACAACAACAGATGACGTTCAGAAGGCCGGAACCCCGGAAGACATCGCGAAGCTTTTCGTGCAGTTCGCCAACGCTGGTGACGCAGACGCCGTCGCCGCACTTTACGAGGAGGATGCGGTGATGGCCTTCCCGCCCGGGTCCCTCACCGTGGGCCGCCAAGCCATCCGCGAGGTGATCTCTCAGATGCTGGCAGCTGCACCGAGATTCACCGTCGAGGAATCTCTACCGACGGTGATCAGCGGCGACCTGGCCATGACCTCGACCAAACCTTCCGACGGAACCGGCGGGCGCACGCAGGTCGCGCGCCGCCAGCCCGACGGATCTTGGTTGCGAGTCTTGGATCGACCGGAACTCTGACTACCCTCTTCGCAGTCAGACGGCCGACGCGCGGCGCATAGCCGCAGCGGGATCAGCAAACAGTGAGCTCAGTGACACGACCGTGGAAGCGTATTCCTGAACCCGATTGCCGAAACCGGTAATTCGAATGTCCTTACGCTCCAAGGAGGATGCCGTCGAGAAAGCCTCGGCGACATGGGGCACCCCGGCCGGATAGTCGGTGAATGCCTGACCACCCAGAATCACACGATCCGGGTTGAACAGGTCACGCAGCATCGCCACTGTCCGGCCGAGGACGCGTGCTCGATCAACCAGAAGCTCGTGTGCCGGAATGGAACCCGACGACGCTGCCCGGTAGACTTCCGCGATCGTGACACGCTCGCTGCCCTGGATCACGGCGCCCGAAGACAAAGCCTGCGCGACTACGGCGCGGTCACTGATCGTCGCTTCAAGGCAACCCACGGCTCCGCAGGTGCACCGTGCGGACGAACCGGTGGGGAGGTGCGCGATCGAACCGGGTCCGCTGGACGGCGTGTGCACTCGCCCCTCGAAAGTGATTGCGATGCCGGCAGTTTCACGAGCGTAGAAGTACAAGCCGGTAGTGCCCGGCGTCGGGGCTTCGGCACGATCGGTGCTGAGCAGAAGTTCCGACGCGGCCATCGCCTCGACGTGGGCGGCTACCGATACAGGGAGATCCAAGCCGGCTCCGATGATGGACCCGACCTTGGCGCCCTTCCATCCCAGACGCGGGTGATCGACGACTCCGGTCGCTGAATCGACGCGACCGCCGATGGCCACGCCGACGGCGAGCGGACGACGCTTGTGCCACCGCGAGGCAAAGGATTTGGCCGAGCGCGCAATGGTGGCAAGCGCGACAGCAGAATTGGTGGCAGGCGTCGGAATCTCGACGGCGCCGAGCACCTTTCCTCGAATGTCGCTGGCAATGATGCTGGTGACGACGGCACCGATGTGGATGCCGACTGTCAGATAAGGCTCGTGGTTGACCTCGAACGGAACTCGCGGACGCCCGATTGCTCCGGAGGCCGTCAGGTCCGCGCGTTCGCGCAGGATCCCGAGGTCCAGCAGGCTCGTGACCTGCCGGTTCACGGTGGCGATGCTCAGCCCTGATGCCTTTGCCGCAGTGTCACGTGAGAGCGGCCCACGGGATCGAGCAATGCGCAACACAGTCGCGGACGGACCGTCGGCGATGCGTAGTTCGGGCGCAACTATCTGGGTACGGGTCCGGGTTCCCGAGAGCGCGGTTCGCGATCGGATGTTCGGAATGGCGGAGATTGTGGGTGTCGACATGGCTGTCCCTTGCAGAAGGAGGAGAAGGCGCATATCTCTGTCGACCGAGAAATCAGTGTTTCCACTGGTCACACGAAGAAATAGACAGAAAAGGCGCAGAAATTAGCTGCAGAAAGAACGGCGGCGACAACACAGCTCTCGCGCCAGAGGCAGACGCGAACCAAGCGCAGCGGTCACATAGGTGACCCGCAAAGCGGCAGGCTGGTCGGTCGACATGGCTCCAAAAGTAGCAGCTTCACCGAGATTCACAAATCAGGTGCGGTAACGATCACACTGAACGCAACCCTGTCGGGGCGAAATCTCGCGTGTTTGGGTGGGCACACTCCCCACGAAAGGTGCACCATGTCTACAGCTTTCGCCAAGCCGACCCTCACGAATTCGGTATCAACGAACGGAGCGGCCGTTGACGCCGCTCGCGGCACTGTCACCACCCTCGGCGCGCATATCGGCGCCCGAATCGACGGAATCACTCTCGGCGGGCATCTCGACCCGGCGACGATTTCCCTCATCCGGCAAGCACTTCTCGAACACAAGGTGATCTTCTTTCGCGGGCAAGACCACCTCGACAACGATTCGCAGTACGAGTTCGCCCATCTGCTGGGTACCCCGACTACTGCCCACCCCACCGTGAAGTCGCACGGCGCAAAAGTTCTGCCCATCGACTCGGACCTGGGCAAGGCCAACAGCTGGCACACCGACGTCACCTTCGTCGACCGCATCCCCAAGGCTTCGATCCTGCGCGCGGTGCAGCTACCCGAATACGGCGGTTCCACGACGTGGGCGTCAGGGGTAGCCGCCTACAACGGACTGCCGGATCCGCTCAAGGCGCTCGCGGAGAACCTCTGGGCTCGCCACACGAACGTCTACGACTATGCGGCAACCAGCGCCGAGCGGCTCACCGAAGATCGCACGGCCGCCTACCGCGAGGAGTTCCAGTCCACGTACTTCGAGACGGAACACCCGGTGGTGCGGGTCCACCCCGAAACCGGAGAACGCACGCTCGTCCTCGGACATTTTGTCAAGAACTTCGTCGGGTTGAGCACCGAACAGTCGAACGGTGTATTCAAGCTCTTGCAGGATCACGCCATCAAGCTCGAGTACACGACGCGGTGGAACTGGGAAGCGGGTGATGTCGCGATCTGGGACAACCGCGCCACCCAGCACTACGCGATCGCCGACTACGACGATCAGTACCGGCGTCTGGAGCGCATCACTCTTGCCGGCGACATCCCGGTCAACATCCACGGGGAACGAAGCCGCAGCATCGCCGGCGACGCTTCCGAATACTCGATCATCGAAGGCGCCTCGACTCTCCCATGACTTCACCGGATTCCGCCCCTCCTCCGCACGCCCGCGGATACGAAGGCTTCGAGGGTCGAATCGGCCGCACCGCAGCCGATTCGACCCCGTCGTGGCCCACCTCCACGACCCCGATTCCCGGATCACCCAACATCGTCGTGGTTCTGATCGACGACATGGGGTACAGCGACATCGGGCCGTTCGGCTCCGAGATCGAGACTCCCACCCTCGACCGCCTTGCCGCGCAGGGCATTCGGATGACCAACTATCACACGACGCCCCTCTGCTCGCCGTCGCGCGCAGCTCTTCTCACCGGCCTGAATCCGCACCGCGCCGGGTACGGCTTTGTTGCCAACGCCGATCCGGGCTACCCCGGACTGCGTCTGGAATTGGCCGACGACGTCCAGACACTCCCCGAAATCCTCCGCGGCGCGGGCTATGCGACCTATGCCGTCGGCAAGTGGCACCTCGTACGCGACGCCAACCTGGCCCCGGGACGAAGTCGTGACTCCTGGCCGACGCAGCGCGGTTTCGATCGCTACTACGGCTCACTCGAAGGCCTCAACTCCTTCTACTATCCCAATCAACTGATCTCCGACAATTCTGTGGTCGACGTGGACGAGTACCCCGAGGGCTACTACCTCACCGACGATCTGACCGACAAAGCGGTCGGGTACATCAAGGACCTCCGCGCCCACGATCAGGACAAGCCGTTCTTCCTCTACTTCGCACACGTCGCCATGCACGGACCGTTGCAGGCCAAGCCTGCCGACCAGGAAAAATACCGCGGCCGCTACGACGAAGGGTGGGATCGAATCCGCGAGTCGCGGTTCGCCTCTCAGCTCGTGCAAGGCCTCTTTCCGGAAGGTACGCAGCAAGCACCGCGAAACTCCGAACCCGGCTTCGACGTCCCCGAATGGGATTCACTCACGCCGGAAGTGCAGTCCAGGTTCGCCCGCTACATGGAGGTGTACGCGGCGATGGTCGACTCGATCGATCAGAGCGTCGGACGCATCGTCGACACCCTGGACGAACTCGGCGAGCTCGACAACACGATCATCGTCTTCACCTCCGACAACGGCGGCACCGCCGAGGGCGGTTCGGACGGAACCCGAAGCTACTTCGCACAGTTCGCGCATATTCAGGATCCGGACTGGGTGGGCGATGTCCCCCACGACGAATCCCTCATCGGCGGCCCTGAATTGGGCGTCCACTATCCACGTGGATGGGGACAGACGTCCAACACCCCGTTCCGGTTCTACAAAGGGCAATCCTTTGCCGGCGGGATCCGTGTTCCTTTTCTCCTGTCCTGGCCCGCTGGATTGAAACCCGGAGCAGACGACAACGGGATTCGCGACCAGTTCGCGTACGTCACCGACCTGACCCCCACGCTGCTCGAACTGGCCGGAATCGACGCACCCAGTGTGCGAAACGGGCTCCCGGTGAAAGAGTTCGACGGGGTGTCTTCCGCGCCCGTTCTGCGTTCGTCTGCCGCTCCGAGCACTCACACCGAGCAGTACACCGAGATGACCGGCAACCGTGGCTACTACAAGGACGGCTGGAAACTGCTGGCTCTCACCCCAGCGGACATAGACAAACCACACTGGCAGTTGTTCGACGTCCGCACCGACCCGACCGAGCTCGACGACCTGGCATCACGGTTTCCCGACAAGGTTCGCGAACTCGCCGAGGCCTGGGACCACTCGGCGTGGGCGAACACCGTGTTTCCTCTACTCGGCAATACCGTCGGCGCGGTTCGCCGTCCGGAGGAAGGAGCACTCTCACGCCCGGTGCGACTACTTGCCGGAACGCCCCCGCTGGAGCGCTACCGCTCATCCAAGCTGATCGGGTTCCGCGACTTCGACATCACGGTCGAACTCGACGGTTACCGCGAAGGTGACGCCGGTGTCCTTGTCGCCCATGGCGATCCGCAGGGTGGGTACCTTCTCTACGTCGAGGACGGGCATCTGCATCTCGGGTACAACGCGTTCGGTTCCTACTCCGTTGTCGACGCCGGACCGCTGGCGCTCGGCACCGAACGCATCGAGCTGTCGGTGACGGTGGTACCGCGGTTGCGTTGGGATCTCCACGTCAGCGTCGACGGCATTCACGCGGGCCAGCTGCTCGAGCAAGTACAACTGGTGGGAATGGCGCCGTGGACCGGCATCTCGGTCGGTGTCGACGCCAGGGGACCTGTGTCGTGGGAGGTACGACGACGCCATGGTCCCTTCCGGTACAGCGGCGCGCTGCGCGCCGTCACCTACACACCCGGCCGGATACAAGTACCGCGTCGTCACATCGAATCCATCGAAAGGGAAGCAGAGTATGCCGCCGACTAGCCCTACGATTGCATCATGACCATTTCTTCCGATGCCCGCATCGCCGTAGTCACCGGAGCCAGCTCCGGAATCGGTGAGGCCACCGCCCGCACCCTGGCAGCTCAGGGATTCCACGTCGTGATCGGTGCTCGCCGCGTCGATCGTCTCGAGAAGATCGCCGAGGAAATCGGTGGTACCGCTCTCGAACTCGACGTCACCGACGAGGATTCCGTCGACGCGTTTGCGGCCGTGGTCCCACGTGTCGACGTGTTGGTCAACAACGCGGGTGGTGCAAAGGGTCTGGCAACAGTCCTGGACGCCGATCTGGACGACTGGCGGTGGATGTGGGAGACCAATGTTCTGGGCACGTTGCGTGTGACGAAGGCACTGCTGCCCAAGCTGATCGATTCGGGTGACGGTCTGGTCGTGACCATCACCTCGGTGGCCGCGCTGGAGGCATACGACAACGGCTCGGGCTACACCACCGCCAAGCACGCTCAAGCCGTCCTTCATCGGACATTGCGTGGTGAACTGTTGGGCAAGCCCGTTCGACTGACCGAAATCGCGCCGGGAGCCGTCGAGACGGAGTTCTCACTCGTCCGGTTCGAGGGCGATCAGGACAAGGCCGACAAGGTGTACGAGGGAATCACACCGTTGGTGGCGCAGGACATCGCCGAGATCATCGGTTTTGTCGCGTCGCGGCCGTCACATGTGAACCTCGATCAGATCATCGTCAAGCCGAGGGATCAGGCAAGCCCCGGTCGGTTCCACCGCACCACCAGCTAGTTCGAATCGTTCTGACTAACCAGTGCGAATCACCCGGTGCAGGACGAGGCCGAGATTGCGTGCAATCTCGGCCTCCGTCATTTCCGTGGAAGCGCTACGGGCACTTACGGTTTCACCAGCGGTGACGATGTACCGACCATCTCCGGCATAGTCGTACCAGTGGAACGTTATTCCGTCGTCTGTCGGTCTGCTGTCCACCGCTCCTCCCGGGTATGTGGTGACTTCACCTATCGAGGTCCGCTCTCGGCCGAAGAATCTGCTCACTTCCTCGCTCCCGCGCGCACCGGCAGCACTGCTCAGAAAGCTCGCTCTACCGGAAGTTTTCGGCCTTTCGATGCTCACACCACGCTCCGATCCAGCGGGGCAGGTCGGCAGTTGATCGACGAGCATCCGTGGAATTGCCGATGGGCGTACCACGGTGAAAACCACGTCGGAGCCACAGTCGACAGTCCTGCCGGGCAGTTGAGTCAGGAGCACCCCCAGGTCGCCGGCAACAACGCCGTGCAATCGCGTCACCGTACTCATGTTCTGCCCGTGAAAACCGGAAACCTCCACGCGAGCATCAGGATTCGCAAGAGCACCGAGAACGTGATGCAGCCGATCGTCGAGCAACCAAGCCAGGTGTGCTCCCGCTCGACGTCGCTCTTCTGTCAGCTCGTTCATGGTTTCGGCCGTCGGACGAAACCGCAGCGGGTACGGGAGTCTGTCACGTCCGACCGCTTCCCAGAGAATCTGGAATTCGAGGCCGGTGAACTGCCACTGCATGGTGGTCATTCGCCCAGCACCGCCGGGGAGACCATCGGTAGGTCGCCGACCAGGGCATTGCCGTTCTCGACGGTGACGAGGTAGCCGGGGGTGTCGTGAACGTTGTCTTCGTCTTGCCCTTGCCCTCGTCCCGGTGCCATGCCGCCGACGCCACCCGTCGCGCCCCGACCGCTCTGCGCGCCCGTCGCCGAGGTACCGCCAGTTCCGTTGACGCCCCCACGCCCGCCATTGGCGAGGCCACCGGTGCCGCCAGGGCCGAGGGCTCCGACTCCGGTTCCGCCTGGCCCGAAGCCTCCGGTACCGATTCCACCAGCAGGACCACCACCCGAACCGCTACCTACCAGGCCTGACGGCGTTCCGGAACCAAGCTGAGCGCCATTCGGAGTTGCACCTGCCAGGCCACCTGGCGCTGCACCGGCCGGCAGTGGGCCGGCATGTGCCGCCGTGGTCCCGGCCGGGTCGGAATCGGTTCCGGATCGAACTGCATCGACGTTCGGATTCCCTTGGGCATCAACGCCGCTACGGTTGTCACCATTTCCGGAATCGGTGCCGGATGGATTCTGACCGGAACCGTCTCCGGCCGGGTTTGCACCGCCGGAGTTTCCACCGTCCGCTCCCCCACCGACTCCGCCACCCGATGTAGATGGCGTGCCGAGCCCGTTTCCTGGACCCGAAAAGTTCCCGCCGTCGGCACCACCACCACCGAATGCACCGCCACTTCCAGCCCCGCCACTTCCAGCCCCTCCACCGCCGGTGACCGGATTGAATGCGGCCGGGAGGATCGGCACCTGATCGTCCGCACGCTTCATGGACGGCAGATACACGTCCTTCATCACCTGGCGCGCTTGACGTTCGGCTTCTTCCGCTTCGTATTGGGCCTGCTTCCATGTAGCCCCGGGAACCATGCTGAGAAACCTCTCGACCGTCGAGGCGCCGTCGGGTGCCGGAATCGAGCGTTTTGCCTCGTCGAGTGCGATCTTCGCCTCCTCGATCTTGTTCGAGATCAGATCGACCCGCACCTTCAGCTCACCCGCATCAGCCGAGTAGGCCAGCACTGCTTCCAGCGCAGCCGAGCCGCCGCGCCCCTGCCAGCCTTCGGTGATCGCACCGTTCACGTCGTTCTGGAACTTCCCGATGCCGGCTTCGACCCGGCCTGCAATGGCCTTCCAAGCCTCACCGATCGCGCTCAGGGTTGCCGGATTCATCTCGTTGACGTGGTCGAAGATTTCGGAGTGCGACATCGCATCGAACGGATCGTCGTCCACGATTGCGTGTTCGCTGTACTCGAGCGACGACGTCTGAGCGGTGAGGGCATCGCGCTCACCCCAGGCTCGTGCGCGCTCCACATCGGCGTCGACGGTCGCAGCAGCCATCTCGTCGTCGAACGCGCCGCGGTCGTCGGTTATGGATTGCACCAGAGCAGATGTAGCGATTGCGCTCGCGATGGGAGTGCCGACAACTGGCAATGCCGCCACGCCGGGAGGCACGGCCTGCGTCGCATCGGAGATTCTTCCCAGCACGTCTTCCAGAAATGGAATGCCCACCGCTGTCCCCCTGAAGTCGAAAACCCCCGTCGGACTCCCCCGAGCCGACAGCACTTACCTGTACAGACGCAAGCAGAGCCCGGACGGTTCCCTCATCCACGGATTTACCGCAGTACAGAGTTACGGCAGTGCCGACATCGACTTCCAGGTCGGCAGATCGATTGCCCAGTCGTAGATGTCGCCGTCCGCAGGAGACAGGTCGATCGACGTGCCGGTCACCTCGACGGGGTCACCGTAGAGGGCCGTTCCGAAGTATTCCTGCGCGTCGGATGTCGACAGGTTGATGCAACCGTTCGTGACGTTCGACGAGCCCTGCACCCCGGTGGTCTCAGGATTGGCGTGGATGAATTCGCCGTTGTTGGAGATGCGCACCGCCCAACGCTCACGCACGTTCTCGTAGAACGGCGGATTGGACATCATGAAGTCTTCGTACTTCTCCGTCACCATGTGAATGCCGCTGCGCGTGACGTTGCGAGGTTCGTTTCCCTCGCCGTAGCTGACGGGAATGTCCATGATCGTCTGACCGTCGCGCACCACCTGCATGCGGTGGCTCGGCGCATTCGCCTTCACGATCTGGCTACGACCGATCGTGAAGTCGAGCGTGAGATCCTGGTCGCCGAAGGCGCCACCGCCGTAGTTCAAGCCGTAGAGCTTGGCGTCCAGATGGACAGTCGTGCCCGGCACCCAGTAATCGGCCGGACGCCAATGGGCCCGCGATCCGCCGTTGTCGTCGGCCAGCCAAGCCCACGATCCGGCGGTGGGCGGCACGGTGGTCACGACAAGCGCCTTCTCGACGGCCGCCTTGTCGACGACGGAGTTGTCGAACTGCAACGTGATCGGTGCCGCGATACCAACTTCTTGGCCGTCGGCGATGTTGAGGGTGGCGCCGGTGGTCGACTCCGGGGCAACCGTCGTAAAGCTCCCTTGGACTGGCACGGATTTACCGTCGGTTCCGGTTGCCGAGCCTGACCACGAATACGTGGTGCCGTAGCCGAGTGCCTCACTGACGGTGAACGATGTCTTGTCGGGCGACAGTTGTCCGGCGACGGCTTTACCGGCTGCGTTGCTGAGGTTGACGTCGGACAGCGTTCCCTGGGTCACGGCTACCGAGACGGGGGCGACCGGGCTGACATCTTTGGTGCCGGGCGCCGGCGTCGACACCACGGTCGCCACCGGTGCTGGTTCGGCGGCCGCCGCGCCGCCCTGTCCGTCCTTGCCGCCGATCGTGCAGCCGACGACGGCCACCATCACAGCGAGCAATACAGCTACCAACGCAACAAGACGCGAACGACTTCTCCTACCACCCAGCTCATGCACTTCAACAGGCTACCTGCGGGCTCTGTCAGGAATCAGACGGTGCAGCCCACAGTTACCGGTTCCGGTTCCAGGTGGACACCGAACGCGGCTTCGACGCCGTCGCGCACTGTCCGCGCGAGCGAGACCACATCCGCACTCGTTGCAGACCCTCTGTTGGTCAACGCCAAGGTGTGTTTGGTCGACAGCCTGGCCGGTGCATCTTCACCGGGATAACCCTTGGAGAATCCGGCCCGTTCGATCAACCATCCGGCCGAGAGCTTGGTTCCACCACTGCCCGGGAACTGCGGCACGGTGACGTCCCCGAGCTGTTCGGCGATTACTCCGAGCACAGCGGGCAGCTTGTCGTCCGGCACCACGGGGTTGGTGAAGAAGGAACCCGCGCTCCAGGTGTCGTGGTCGTACGGATCGAGCACCATCGCCTTACCCGTCCGAAGTCCCAGAACTGCCTCGCGGACCTGCGACGCAGGTAACCGCTCGCCTTCTTCTGCCCCCAGCGCGGTGAACAGTTCGCGGTACGCGAGCGGGGCACTCAGTCCATCGGTCGACGCGTCGAATTCGACGGCGAGAACCAGTGCTGCGTCCGAATGCTTGAGGACGCTCGACCGGTAACCCAAGTCGAGTTTCGACGGTTCGACCCACGACACTTCGCCATTGCGTCGGTCGAGCAGTTGAACTCGCCGGAGTCGCGAGCCCACCTCGACGCCGTACGCGCCGACGTTCTGCACCGGCGTCGCACCGGTCGAGCCCGGAATCCCGGACAGGCACTCGAGGCCACCCAGTTCCGCGGCGACGGATTGGCCGACTACTTCGTCCCACACCGCGCCCGCTTCGGCAACGACGCGGTCCGTGTCGAGGCTCACGGTGGTGTTGGCCACACGAACGACAACTCCGTCGAATCCCGAGTCGGAGATCACGAGATTGGATCCGCCGGCGAGAATCAGCGTCGGGATCTGCTCGCGATCGAGCAGCGTCACGACGTCGATCAACGACTGCGTCGTCGGGCATTCGGCGAGCAGCCGCGCCGGTCCCCCGATTCGGAGCGTCGTCAATCCTGACAAGTCAACGTTCTCGGATACGAAAGCGCCTGATTCCACGACGCGTCTGCCAATGGTTACGTCCCACACATCGATAAACGGTAGCCTCCACAATCGTGAGCCGTCGCATCGAGCATTCGTCGAAGTACACAGTCCCCGCCGAGAAGGTCCATGAGGCGGTGACCTCCGAGCAGTACTGGCGCGACCGAATCGTCGCTGTCGGTGGTCCCGGCGCGGCGATCGAAGAGCTGACCGTTCGCGACGAGACCGTCGCGGTCACGATGTCGCAGATCATTGCCGCAGAGCACCTCCCCAGCATGGTGTCGAAAGTCGTCAACGGCGACATCGTCATCAAGCGCAGTGAAACGATGGCGCCTTTCAAGGATGGCAAGGCCACCGGCACCTTCTCCGCCCACGTCGACGGCGTTCCCGCCCGTGTCGAGGGCACGCAGGTGCTGACAGGTGACGAGAACTCCGCCACTCTCGAGATCGACGGTGAGGTCGAGGTCAAGATCCCGTTCCTCGGCGGAAAGATCGAAAGTGCGATTGTCGACGAGGTTGTCCGGCTCATCCAGGCCGAACAGGACTTCACCCGGGAGTGGATCACGAAGTAAAATCCTGCGGGCGGCGATGGTTGTGGATACAGCCAATTTGGCTTGTCACAGCGCGTAACAGGTATTCTTTCCGATCATGGCTCGCCGCATCGACTACTCCGCCCGCTATCAGCACTCCCCCGAGCAGGTCTATGCGGCACTGGCGGACCGCTCGTACTGGGAGGCCCGTGTCGAGGAGATGCGCAAGCATTCCGAGAACCATGTGGAACATTTCGAGGTCACCGATTCCGGAATCGATCTCGTGCTGCACCACATTCTCCCGCGCACCGATTTGCCGGACATTGCTCAGACGGTGATGAAGAAGGATCTGGTCATCACTCGTAAGGAGTCGTACGGCGCCTTCGGTGACACCGTGACCGGAACGTACGAAGCGTCCATCCCGGCCGGGCCGGGGAGTTTGTCCGGCACCATGGAGTTGTTCGCGACCGATACCGGGTCCACGCTGCGAACCACGTCCGAGGCCAAGGTCTTCATACCGTTCATCGGCGCGAAGTTGGAGCAACTGATGCTCATCAACCTCGTAGATCTGTTCCGCACCGAAGCTCAGGTCACGGCGACCTGGCTCGCCGCACGCTGAAGCCGGCGTGAAGAAGGCTCCACCCCCGAAGATCGAGGGGGTCATCACCCGTGGCACGACGGGGATCAACAGACTGCGACGTAGTGACCGGTGGATCGTGCACAACCGCACTATCGCGCACGCCCTGAACAACGCGACCGATCCGTTGATCGTCGACCTCGGGTACGGGGCGAGGCCCGACACCACCTTCGAGATGGCAAGCCGCCTCACCGCTGTCCGGCGGGATCGACGCGTCATCGGGCTCGAGATCGACC
The DNA here is from genome assembly GCF_054589475.1 of Rhodococcus sp. no. 34. Taxonomy (NCBI): domain Bacteria; kingdom Bacillati; phylum Actinomycetota; class Actinomycetes; order Mycobacteriales; family Nocardiaceae; genus Rhodococcus; species Rhodococcus sp. no. 34. The sequence goes on along the minus strand of NZ_BAAILK010000024.1, from coordinate 2,045 downwards.
CCGCCCGCGTGGTCGAGAGTCGTGACGGTGTCAGCTTCGCCCGTGGTGGATTCGAACTTGCCGGTCTCACACCCGTCTTCGTACGCGCCTTCAACGTGCTCCGGCAGTACCCGGAGGAGGCTGTGGACTCTGCGTGGTCACACATTCAGTCCGGTCTCGCACCGGGCGGGCTGCTACTCGACGGAACCTGCGACGAACTCGGAAGGCGTTGCGCTTGGGTGCTTCTCGACGCTGATCGTCCATTGACCCTGACACTGGCCTGGGACCCCTTCGACATCGAGCGTCCTTCCGACATCGCGGAACGTCTCCCGAAGGCTCTCATCCACCGCAACGTTCCCGGTGAGCCGATCCACGCGTTGCTCAGCGCGGCCGATCGAGCCTGGGCCACCGCCGCGCCGCACGCCTCGTTCGGACCTCGCCATCGTTGGGCCGCCGCATTGGAAATTCTTCGGGCGCAAGGAATTCCCGTGCAACCCGCGCGGCGACGTCTTCGTGACTGCATCCTGACCGTGCCCTGGCACGTCGTAGCGCCGAATCCCTGAACTCACAGACGGGAAACGCCCCGCCGCGGAGGTGTTCTCCGCGGCGGGGCGTCCGTGTGCAGGCGTCGGGCTAGGACCCGAAGATGTTTTCCAGGCTTCCCAGTGAACCGGTCGAACTGCCGCCGTTGCCGGGATCGCCGCCGTCGGACGCTGCCGTTACCTTGACGGTGACTGCGGCCTGGGTCTCGGAACCGAGATAGCCGTCAGTTCCACTGAACACCGCGGTGATTCGGCGATCTCCGAGTTCAGTGAAGGTGTGCGAGAGCGTGGCCTTACCGTTCACCACGGCAACCGGTCCACCGATCGGGGTGGTTCCGTCCATGAACTGGACCGTTCCTGCGCTGAGCGTAGGTACCACTGCCGCAACAAGATCGACCTTCGCGCCCTTGACCGCTGACGCCGGAGCGCTCACGGTGACGGACGTTTCCTGATCCTCCGCGGCCGGAGCCGTGACCGAAACCGACTGAGCAGCCGAGGTAGAGGTGAGGAATCCTGTTGCACCCGAGTAGACGGCCGTGATGTCGTGCGTACCGACGCTCGCGAACTCGTGCATGATCGACGCCTTGCCCTCGACGACCGGCACCGGTGAGCCGAGATTGCCCGAGCCGTCCTTGAACTGCACTGTGCCGCCAACCGGCGTCGGCGTGACGGTTACGGACAGACCAACTGCCGTACCGGTTTTTGCATCCGCCGGAACGGTCAAGACCGTCTGGGTCTGCTGGTCGGTGGGAGCCGGCGCCTTGACGTTCACGGTCTGGGCGTTCGATGTCGAGCCCAGGTAGTTACCCGAACCCGAGAACACTGCGGTGATGCTGTACTCACCCGCCACGTTGAAGATCGGCGTGGTTGTCGCTTTTCCGGTTGCGTCCACGGGAATCGGGGAGCCCAGATCCCTGCCACTTTCCTTGAACTGCACGGTGCCACCTGCAACACCGGTCGAGACCGAGGCAGTGAACGACAATGTCTCTCCGGTCGAAGCGGTCGACGGGCCGACGAGGGTAGTCGTTGTGTTCTCCTCGACCACCACCGGAGCGACTGTCAACGCATGTGGCGCCGACGTCGAAGTCTGGTAGACACCGGAACCGGAGTACACCGCCACGATCGAATGCGCTCCGACTGCATAGGAATTCGTCAGCGAAGCCTTGCCGTTGGCATCGACGGGAACGGCGCCGCCGAGGTCGGTTGCACCGTCCTTGAACTGCACCGTGCCACCCGCCGGAGTGGGCGACACCGTAGCCTCGACGGTCACGGACTCACCTGCAACTGCACTTGCGGGACCGGTGATCGCGGTTGCAGTGCTCTTGTCCGCTTCGGACACTACGACGTCGACAGCCGACGACGTGGAGGTCGCCACCTTTGCATTACCGAGATACTTGGCCGTCACGCTGTGGGTTCGGACGTCAGCCGGTGTCCAGGCAAGTGTTGCAACACCATTACCGAGCGCGCCCGCACCGATCTTGGTGGCACCGTCGAAGAACTCCACCGAATCACCGTCGGCACCAC
>NZ_BAAILK010000023.1:370543-393941 GCF_054589475.1 Rhodococcus sp. no. 34 | reverse complement strand
TGCGAACCTAGAGAATCTCAACAACGCTGTGAACTGCATCGATACGATATCGCAGGTCAGCCGAAAGGGTCGGTAAGATTCTCGACATCTTCGAGGGCACCCAGCAGATCCAGCAGCTGATCGTCGCACGCCGCCTGCTCGGAAAGTCGTCCGCCGAACTGAAGTGACGGTCGCACGGACCAGATCCCGAAACACTCCGCCCCGCCACCTTTCGAGGTGGCGGGGCGGAGTGCTCGGTCGCCATCGTGAAACTTCACCACCGAAACCTGATTGCGCATTAGTGTGTAATCAGTCCTACAACGACGCTCGGAAGAGGTTCACGTATGCCCGGATTGGTCACCAAGGTCACTGACACCATCGGCGCGGCGGGGGTCATGTTCCGAGCCGGACTCGTCCCGTTCCCTCGCCTCGATCGCGGGCTCAAATCCATTGCAGCCGTGGACAAGTACGGACCCTTTGCCGGGCCGGTCCATGCACACGCCGAGAACGGCTACGACGCGGTGGCGATCATCGACGAGCGCGGACCCATCACCTATGCCGAGCTCGAGCGTCAGAGCAACGCGTTGGTCCGGGCGTGGCAGGCCGACGGCATCACCTCCGACTCCGTCATGGGTGCGATGTGCCGTAACCATCGAGGTTTGGTCCTGACCATGCTGGCAGCAGCGAAGAACGGAACGAAGCTCGTTCTCATGAACACGGGCTTCGCTCGGCCCCAACTCGTGGACGTCGCAGCGCGTGAGAAGGTGGTCGCCTTCGTCTACGACGACGAGTTCGCGGACATCGCCGATGCCTTGCCGGACGACGTCGTCGTCTATCGTTCCTGGCCAGAGGGCACGGCCGCTGACGGTTCCATGGCAGCCACTCTCGACGAGGCCATCGCCGGACGCACCACGTCGTCGGTGCCGGCACCCGAGAAGAACGGTGGCTTCGTCCTCCTCACCAGCGGCACAACGGGAACTCCCAAGGGTGCGCCGCGTGGCCACACCTCCCCTCTCGCGTCGGCGCAGTTCCTCGACCGCGTGCCGTTGCGCCGCGGACAGACCATGATGATGGCGGCCCCCGCCTTCCACGGAACCGGCGTCTCGCAGTTCGCTCTCGCGTTGGCGCTCGGCCAGACCGTCGTCATGCATCGAAAGTTCGATCCGGAGAACACGATCAAGCTTGTCGCCCAGTACAAGTGCGACAGTCTGGTCGTGGTCCCGACGATGCTCACTCGCATCATCGACCTCGGTCCCGACGTGCTGTCCAAGTACGACACGTCGAACCTGAAGATCATCTTCTCGGCAGGTTCGTCACTCTCACCCGACCTGTGCAAGCGAGTCACGGCCTCGTTCGGGTACGTCCTCTACAACCTGTACGGATCCACCGAGGTCGCAGTGGCCACGGTCGCGACTCCCGAGGATCTGACCATTGCGCCGGGAACCGCGGGCCGCGCTCCGGTGACCTGTCACGTCGAACTGTTCGACGAGAACAACAAGAAGATCACCACCCCACACACGATCGGCAGGATCTTCGTCGCCAGCGGGCTGAGCTTCGAGGGATACACCGACGGGCGCGACAAGGAACGTATCGACGGACTTCTCTCGACCGGCGACGTCGGACACTTCGACGCCAACGGCCTCCTCTTCGTCGACGGCCGCGACGACGACATGATCGTCTCCGGTGGCGAGAACGTCTACCCGCTCGAAGTCGAGAACCTGCTCGCCGATCGCGAGGACGTCTTGGAAGCGGCAGTCATCGGAGTCGAGGACGCCGACTTCGGGCACCGCCTGCGAGCGTTTGTCGTCGTCGCCCACGGCGCCGACCAGAACTCCGACGAGCTGAAGGATCACGTCCGGTCGAATCTCGCGCGCTACAAGGTTCCCCGCGAGATCGTCTTCATCGACGAACTTCCCCGCAACGCCACCGGAAAGCTGTTGCGCCGCGTCCTGATCGAGATGGAGATCAGCGAAGACTGAGCACAGTCACAAAGCGCTGAGCGTCCGGATCAATTCCGCCTCGTCGACGCGAGTCGAGTGCCCGTCGCGGAGCACGACCTCGCCCGCAACCAACACCGTGTCCACGATCTGACGACTGCCCGTCGTGAGAATGGACGCACCCGGATCTCGCACCGGGAGGCAACCGAAGTCGCGTTCGAACCGAATCATGGTGAGGTCGGCGGGATCGCCCACGGAGATCCCGCCGGACCTGGCCGGCAGACCGAGTGCTGCGTTTGCACCGCCGGATGCGATGTCGATCATGGCTTCGAAGCCGAGCAGGTCGGCACGGCCGCGCGCGGCTCGCTGCACATAGGCGCCGGTGCGCAGCGTCTCGAGCATGTCCTGAGTGTCGTTGCTGGCTGCGCCGTCCACACCCAACCCCACCGCGATCCCCGCGTCGAGGAAACTCGGGACGGGCGCGATTCCGCTACCGAGGCGCATGTTGCTGACGGGGTTGTACGACACTCCGACGCCGCGCTCCGCCAGCACCTTCTGACCACGGTCGTCGATTTCGACGCAGTGGACCGCCAGCACCCGGTCCCACAAGAACCCATGGGAATCCAGGTAGTCGACCGCGTTCATGCCCGCGTGTTCGGTACACATCGTGTTGTCGGTCTGCGTCTCGAGCAGGTGAATCGAGACCGTCAGGTCGCGAGCCTGCGCAAACTCACGCACTTCCGACATCCCGTCCGGGGTCAGCGAACGCGGGTTCGGTACCGCGACTGCCACGTCGACGCGGGAACCTGCGACGTCGCGCATCATCTGATCCGTATGTGCGAGAACGTCTCCGAGTGGTTGCATGAGCCGCGGATCGAAGCCCCACTTCCTCGTCTTGTCCGCCCGGTCTGCGGTTCCGCGTCCCAGCACCGCACGAATTCCGGTGTCGTGCAACGCCCGGATCACGGCATCGTGAACCTCGCTGGACGGGTGCGGCCACATGTGTTCGACCAGGGTGGTCGTACCGCTGCGCAATGCCTCCAGCGAGGCTGCGACAGTGGCCGTGTATGCGCGCTCCGGCGTGATCTGAACCGACTCTTCTGCGACCGCGAGAAGCCATTCGAGAAGCGGTGTCCCTTCGGCGATCCCACGCATCAGTGACTGCTGAAGGTGCGTATGGGTGTTGACGAACCCAGGGATCAGATACGCCCCCGATCCGTCCACACTTCCAGGTGTGGCGGTGCCGGTCGACTTCTCGATCGATTCGACCACCCCATTCGAGACGACGACGTCGTGGCCGGTCAGCCATTGCCCGCCGCTGTACAACGTCACGTCCCGGATGATCGCGTCGGTCATGTTCTTGGGCGCGGTAGTCATCGCCAGTTCTCCTGAAAGTGTGTGACGGAACGGATACGGATCAACGCGCGAAGTTCGCGCGCACTCGCTGGTCGATGTAGTCCTCGGCAGTGATCGGTGGGTACTTGCCCGCCGGCCCCTCGATGGTCACGTCGCGGTTCGCCTGAGCGAAGAACGCGAGGCTGTAGCGGGCTCCCCGATAGTCGGTGACTCCGGGACTCTTGACCCGATGAAAATTCGACGGCAGGACGTCATCACTCCATCTCATCAGCATGTCGCCGATGTTGCAGGTGATCGCTTCCTCAGCCGGCACCACCGACGTCCATTCCTGGGTGTCCATCTCCTTGCCCGGGCACAGTTGCAAACCGCCCTGACCGTCACGCTGGAAAAGCAATGTCAGGCAATCGAAATCGGTGTGTGCTCCGGCACGCCACATCCCTTCGACATCTGCGTCGGCGGCAAGGGGGAAGTAGTGGAGTAGTCGCAGCGTGCTCTGGTAGGTGTCCACCGACGGGTCATGTGCCCTGGTGAAGAAGTCTCGTTCGAATCCCAGCTTCTCGGCGAAGCACGACAACAGGTCCATCGCAATGCCCCAGCACTTGGCTTCGAAGTCCAGGATCGTTTCGCGGAATCCGCCCAATTCGTCTGCAGTGGGCCACAGATCACCCATATGCGGGCGGGTCACCTGATAGGACTCTTTCTGATCAGGTGTTCCGATGGACGGACGCACCTGCGTCATGCTCTCCCAGCCGGAGTTGAAACCCTTCTTGAGCGGATACTGCGCTTTGACCTCAGTGGGCAGTGCAAAGAATCGCTCGGCCGCCGCGAAAGCCTCGCGGACCTGGTCCAGATCGATCCCGTGATTGACGATTTGGAAGAATCCGATGTCGGTCGCTGCCGACCACAACTCCTCGGCGATCTCGCTGCGCCGGTTCTCGAAATCCGAGAGATCGATTCTTCGGACCTCGCGGTCGGTGGTCTCCGTGCCCAGGCCACCCATGCGGGTCTCGCGGTTGAGTTCTGTCATGTCGTACGTCATTTGCTGTCAGCTCCTTCAGCGGATTCCGATGGACCGATCGGTGAACTTGTCGGTGTAGATCTCTTCTGCAGTCAATGACTGCGGTATCGCCGCTCCCCCGGCGTTCAGGATGGGCTTCAGTTCTTCGACGGTGTGAGCGACGCGCGTCATGTCGAACGTGCCGACGGATCCGTCCGCCTCGTTCGCGATCAGGCCCTTCTCCTTCAAGAGTTGGGCACTGAACGCTGCTTCACCCTCGGTGTAGGGAGAGAACGACACGTCCTGCGAGACGACGTCGACAATGGCAGCATTCGCCGTATCCGGCGCAGTGATGTAGTCCGCGGTGGCCTGCTGAATGATCGGAACCAGCTTGCTCAAACACGGGGAGAGTGTCTCGACCTTGTCGGCACGAACGGAAACATTGGACGCGTAGATGTCGAAACCCGAATCTTTCAGCAGGTCATAGGAAACCGGCTTGTCCCACGCCGGCGTCTCCTTCTCGTACGTGTACGGTTCCGAATTCGCGAATCCTTGCTGAGCGATGGTCGGGTCACCGACAAATCGCGAGGGAGCTCCGTCGTAGCTCGTGTCGAGCTGAGACTGCTTCAGTAGGCCTTTCGCCACGAGCCACTGCGGAAACAGTTGCTCCTTGGAAACGACGACACTCGCGTCGGACTTGCCGATATCGGCAACACTCGCCCATTCCGGATGAGACTCTTTGTCCCACATGAGGATTGCCGGGCTGTACTTGAGCAATGGCGTGACGGCCACAACGGGCTGACTTGCCGCTGCCGCGATCACCTGATCGCCGTGCACCAAGCCGAGAGTGATCGAATCATCGACGTACATCTGGGAACTGACGGATTGGAACCCGATTGCCGGTCCCCCGGCCCGCAAGGTCAAGTCGACTCCGGTGTCCTTCCCTCCGGCGACAAGAGTCCCGCTGACGGACTTGTCGTCGGTGTCGACCGAATAGCCGGGACCAAGCATCTCGAAGAGCGCTCCCATATCCGACTGTGGCTGCCATTGGAGTTGAACCACAACGTTTTCCGGACAGAGACCCGCTAGGTTCTGAGCCTCGGCAGCTGGTTCGAGAGATTCAGCCTTGGCCGTCTCAGCCTCACTGGAGCTGCACGCAGTCAATCCGATGGCTGCGCACATGGCCAGTGCCGCGCCCGCCGCTCCCACACTTCTGCGATTGGAATGCACCTTGCGATTTGAATACACAGCATCTCCTTCGTGAAAACAATTGGGATGTGGGCGAACCAAGAAGGGTGATCCGATGTGCACACTCTGCAGCACATGGATTACATGCAATCGACTAGTTGTTTCCATCAGGTAACGCACACCAGGATTCTCGCTTCAGCTGCAATGTCACCTCACATTTACATTCAGCAATCTAGGCGACATACATGCAATTCAAGATGGTTCATACATCTTGAAGAACTTTTGCATGCATTATTGAACCGGAGGCTCAGATGGAACTCGCGAACACGATGCAGGATGCCGACGCTCGCAAGCTCACCGCACCGATGCAGATGGTCTTTTCCGATGTCGTCAAGAAGTTCGATACCGGCACTGTCGCGCTGGACGGCATCGATCTGAACGTGGAGCGAGGAGACTTCGTCGCCGTGGTCGGACCCTCCGGCTGCGGCAAGTCGACTTTGTTGCGCATGGCGGCCGGCCTCGAGCGACCGACCAGCGGCGCGGTTGCCCTCGACACCGAATCAGTTGGCTTCATCTTCCAGGAGCCGACTCTCCTCCCCTGGCGAACCGTGCAGGCCAACGTCGAATTGTCCGCCGAACTCGGTGGCGGCGACAAAGCAGCCCGAAAATTGCGCGCCGACGAGGCAATTCGCGCAGTGGGACTGGCGGACTTCGCGAAACAACTGCCCAACGCGTTGTCGGGCGGAATGAAGATGCGCGTCTCGTTGGCGCGTGCGCTCACCCTCGCACCTGCTGTGATGCTGCTCGACGAACCTTTCGGTGCTCTCGACGAGATGACACGACTGGAGATGCAGGTAGAGCTGCAAAGGCTCTACACCGACAAGGGGTTCACCTCGATGTTCATCACGCACTCGGTATCCGAGGCCGTGTACCTCGCAAACAAGGTGGTCGTCATGACCGCCCGGCCCGGACGAATCCATTCGGTCGTGGACATCGATTTCCCGTACCCGCGTAGCCCGGAACTGCGCTACGACGCCCGATACACCGAACACGTCGCCGAGATCTCGGCCAGTCTCCATGGGAGCTCACGATGACCGAAGTCCTTGCAGTGCAACAGGGCACCACCGCACGCAATTCCGCCGTTCGCACTGATTCTGCGACCGCTGCGCGAGCACAGTCACAGCCCGGACGGCCCTCTCGAATGAGAGCGCTCGGCACCTTCCTGCTCTATCCGCTGCTCTCACTTGCCGGCGCGGTCGCAGCGTGGTCGATCGTCAGCTACCTCGTTCTCTCCCCGGAACGTCGATTTCTCCTTCCGCCGCCGAGTCAAGTACTGACAAAGTCGCTACTCGACTGGAAGCACCTCTCTCCCATGCTCGAAGCCCTCGCAGTGACGGCACAGGTAGCACTGGTCGGCTTCGTCGTCGCGGTGGCAGTCGGCGTCGGAACCGGCGTGCTGATGAGCCAGGCCAAGTGGATCGAGCGGATCGTCTATCCCTATGCCGTTGTGCTGCAGGTCATTCCCATCCTCGCCATCGTCCCCCTCATCGGGCTCTGGTTCGGCTACGGTATGACCGCGCGTACCCTGGTGTGTGTTCTCATCGCAGCCTTCCCGATCATCACCAACACACACTTCGGATTGCAATCGGTCGATCGCGGACTGCACGAACTCTTCACCCTCGGCCGCGCGTCCCGTTGGGATCGATTGGTGAAACTCGAACTGCGAGCGGCAATGCCGGCTATTCTCACCGGCATCCGCACCGCCTCCGGCCTTGTTGTCGTCGGTGCCATCATCGGCGACATGTTCTTCGCCAAAGGACAACCCGGGATCGGAACGCTGCTCGACGTCTACCGAAGCCGCCTTCAGTCCGAGGATCTGATCGCCGCGATCGTGATCGCGTCGGTGTTCGGAGTCCTCGTCTTCTCTGCCTTTGGATTCCTCTCACGTGTGCTCGTCGGTAAGTGGCACACGTCCGGCCGCAAGGACTTTAAATGACCCACGAAACTCCTGTCTTCGAAATCCCTACGATCGATATCAGCCCGTACCTCCGCGGCGAGGCAGCGGTTGCAAACGCCACCAACAGCACTGCCTGTGCGGAAGTGGCAGCTCAACTCGATCGCGCGTGCCGGGAGGTCGGATTCATACAGATTGTCGGACACAGCATTCCACGATCGGCGACCGAAGGACTGGCCGACGCTCTCGACGAGTTCTTTGCTCTCCCACTGACGGTGAAGAAAAACTATCGCCGTCCCTCGTCCGAGAACCGCGGCTACTCACCACCGAAATCGGAATCACTCAGCATGAGCCTGGGCGTCGCCGCCGCGAACCAGATGAACGATTTCTACGAAGCAATAGTCGTGGGCACAGAGGTGAGCGACTATCCGGGCGTCGACCTACCCGAGTCCAGTTACGCCGCCAACACCTGGCCCGTGGCCGCGCCCGGATTCCGACCGGCAATCGAAGAGTATTTCCGTCATGCCCAGGGCTTGGCACGAATCCTGATGCGCGCCTTTACCGACGCTCTCGGATTGCAGCCCGGGTACTTCGATTCGATGCTCGACCATTCGATCGACGCGATGAAGATGAACAACTACGCACTGCCCGAGGGCGAGATCCGCATCTCCGGCGACATGACGGGAATGGGCGCTCACACCGACTTCGGAATCTTGACCATCCTGTGGGCAGATCAAGTTCCGGGCCTTCAAGTTCTGAGTGCCGATGGCGTATGGCACGACGTCCAACCTGCCGACGGCGCACTCTTGATCAACCTCGGCGACGCGATGGCACGCTGGACGAACGACCGGTGGCGCTCGACAGTGCACCGAGTCGACCCACCTATCGTCGATGGTCAGATCATCCGACGTCGCTCTGCCGCATTCTTTTTCGACGGGAACTACGACGCCGTCATCGAAGCACTGCCAGGGACTCTCACACCGGGCGAAGTGGGATACCCGCCGATCACGATCGCCGAGAACATCGCGGCCAAAGTGGCCGGACTGAAAGGCGCGACGGCGCCCGACGTCGACAGTCGCAGCGCTGACCGGGTGCGCGCCGCTGGATAGCGCTCCCGGGTACCGTCGACATCGTGCAGGATCGAAGTGAGGACAAGATGACCACCACCGAACGAGCTTTACTCACCGAGTCTGTGCACGAGACGCTTCGCGAACTGATCTTTTCGGGCGAGCTGGCGCCGGGGACACCACTGAGTGTTCCCGCGCTGGCGAGCAAGCTCAATGTCAGTCGAACGCCGGTCCGCGAGGCCGTGCAGCAGTTGATCTACGAGGGCATCGCCGTCCACACACGGAATGCGGGTGCAAAAGTCGATTCGCTGGACGCGGAGTCGCTGCGCGCGGTCTTCGAGGTGCGTGAGGTACTCGACGGTCTCGCGGCGTTCAACGCGACGGCCAATGCCACGCACGAAACCGTGTCACAGCTGAACAAGATGGTGCAGGTGCAACGCGAACTTCTCGAGAGCTCGCCGGATCAGCGTCGGGATTCGAAGCTCGACCTCGAGTTTCACACCTTGATTCGTGAGACGGCATGCAATCACCCGCTCAGCGAAGCCCTGCATCGTCTGGACGGCCAGTCACATCTCTACCGTTCGGACATGTGGAGCCTCGAGCTCAATCGGCGGATCGCCGTCACCGAGCACGCACGTATCGTCGCGGCCATCGAATCGGGTGACGCCTTGGGGGCGAGGACTGCCGCGAGCGCACACGTAGCCGGGCTACTCGTCCGAACAACCCGGACCTGAAGCTTTACCGAAATGACGGAAACAGCGTGTCAGGCCAGGTGATGTCGCCGTCGTTCTCGTCCACGAACGTACCGACACAGTCGCGCTCCAAAGCGCTGATCGCTCCCGAGATGACCTCTGGATGCTCGAGCTCGGTGAGATGGTCTCCTCCGGTTCCGGCCCCGGGAACGCCATCGACGTACACCCGGCACTGGCCCCCGTCCAACCGACCGTCCGCCCACTCGCCCGAACTCTGCACCACCGAATAGTAGGCAGATCCAGGAGTGTCCTCACCGGCATTGAGCTTGGTGAGAACTTCGGAGAACATGCAGGTGTCGTAACCGTCGGCAGGGCCTTGTACGCAGCCACCGGGGCTACCGTACTGCGGAGCACCGATGGCAACGAATGAATCCACTACTTCGGAGCCACCGAGGAACTTCGCGTAGTACCGGGAGCTCAGTCCACCCGCACTGTGCGCGATCACCCCGACGGAGTCAGCGCCGGCAGCGTAGGAGCGAATCGAATCGGCAATCAGCTCGGCGTCGGCCGCAATCATCTTGCCGGGTGCGTCGACGAAGTGTGTCTCGTAGCCCGCAGCGCTCAGTGCCTCGTCGAGGGCGCGGTAGGTCGCCTGGTGCGTTTCTCCCGAGTTGTAGAGCTGCTGCCCCGGAACGATGAAGACCACGCGCTTCGCATCGGTGATCCGCCCACCGGCGGCAGCGCTTCCTGCCGAGAACGCCAGAGCGGTGGTCACCAGCGAAGTAGTCACCGCCATCGCCAAAAGAATCTTCGAGAGTCGCACGTCGCCACCCTACGACGGCTGCGCACAAAAAGGACCGCCGCACTGGATTCCAGTGCGGCGGTCCTTTTCTAGTAGCGGGGACAGGATTTGAACCTGCGACCTCTGGGTTATGAGCCCAGCGAGCTACCGAGCTGCTCCACCCCGCGATGCATGGACAAAGTTACACGAGCAGGTGAACGGAACGCAAATCGCCTGCGCTGGAGCGAAATACACGCCTGAAAGTCGCGAAATCGGGTGACTGGGTTCACAAAATACCCGTGAGCATCAACACATAACAGGCATGTAACGAACGTACGTCGAAACGGCATCGGAAAGGCTCTACCAGCACAAACGCTAAAATTTTGGGTCGAGAGCAGACCAGAGAGTCCGGAAAATTGCGAATCGACCCTCGTTCGACGCTCCCGTACGGTCGGTCCCGGCCCGAATCAACCGGGCGAACGCCGACCCGCCGCTGCTCCACTCTGCCCCGCGGGATCGGAACCCCCGAAACCTTCGAGGGGCAGAGACACGGAGAGACAAGCGCCCGGGAAAGTCAGCATCATCGCCGACCCGCAGGCCCGCCGATGTCAGCAAGCGCGGAGAGGATTTACCCCGACATGACGTACACCAGCATCAGCAAGCGTGCATACGGCACATTGGCAGTAGCCGGCGCACTTGTCGCAGTGCCCCTCACCATGAGCACCGGCACCGCTTCCGCAGCCACCCACAACTGGGACGGCGTCGCACAGTGCGAGAGCGGTGGCGACTGGAACATCAACACCGGAAACGGCTACTACGGCGGCCTGCAGTTCTCGCAGAGCACCTGGACCGCCAACGGTGGCACCGGCTCGCCGGCCAACGCTTCCAAGGAAGAGCAGATCCGCGTCGCCGAGAACACCCTGCAGAGCCAGGGCCCCGGCGCATGGCCCGTCTGCGGCCAGCGTCTGACCGTCGCGAGCGAGCCTGCAGTCGAAGAGGCTCCCGCCGCAGCACCGGCTCCCGTCGCCGAGGCACCCGCAGTTGCTCCCGCCATCGAGATCCCGGCCGAGCTCAAGCCCGCCGCACAGCAGGCTTACGACACCGCTCGTGACCTCGCCGGCCAGTACGGATTCGCCGCACAGTTCCAGCAGCTCTCCGATGCCAACGCACCGATCGTTGCAGCACTGCGCTGATTCAGCTCATACAGCTTCACCTGAGCACACAAGAAGGCCCACCATCCGATCGGATGGTGGGCCTTCTGCTGTTCACGAACTGACGCCGCTTACCTCGGCAGCGCCTGGTACGCGTCAACAGCCTTCTGCAGGCGGTCGAGCGCAGCACCGTAGCTGGTGAAGTCACCGCTCTGTTGCGCCGACTTCAATGCCGCCATTGCCGAATTGACCTCGGCCAGCGCCTTCGTGACGTCATCCGAAGAAGCCGGCGGGGCCGGTGCCGTCGGCGTTGTCGGCGTTTCCGGTTGCGCTCCGGTATCCGGATCGGGTGCCGGCTGGGTGACAGTCGCTGCCGAACCTGCGCCCGGCCAAATCTGACTGATCGCCTCGGAGACGGTCGGTGCATAGCCGATCCGAATGCCGTTGGTGTCGCTGAAGCTCACCAGCACACGCGCCAACTGAGGGAACGCGTTCTGCGAGTTTCGCTGCGAGTACAAAGGCTCGACATAGAGGATTCCACCCTCGGCAATCGGCAGAGTCAGCAAGTTTCCGTACTGAATCTTGTTCGACTGCTTGAGCAGTGACACTTCCGAAGCAACACGCGAATCCGACGTCATCGCAGACTGAGCCTGCTGTGGACCCTGAGTCTGCGTATCAGTCGGCAACTGCAGCACCGTGAACTTGCCGTAGTTCTCCTTGTCGTTCGCCACCGAGATGTAGGCCGACAGCAACTCACGACTGAACCCGACCATCGGACTGGTCAGACGGAAATCCGCCTTCGCGGTGTCCTTGTCGCCCACCAGCACGTAGTACGGCGGCTGGTTGGCCGACGTGTCGATCGTCGGATCGCTCGGAACCGACCAGAACGCGTTGTTGGTGAAGAACTCACTCGGATCGTCGACGTGGTACTTCGCCAGCATCTCTCGCTGGACCTTGAACATGTCTTCCGGGTACCGGAAGTGCGCCTGCAGGTCGTCCGAGATTTCGCTCTTCGGCTTCACCGTGTTCGGGAAGACTCCCATCCACGCCTTCAGAACCGGATCCTGCTCGTCGACCTGGTAGAGCGTGACAGTGCCGTCGTACGCGTCGACCGTGGCCTTCACGGAGTTGCGGATGTAGGAGAACTCCTGACGCGGAATGAGGCGCCCGGTCGTCTGGTCGATACTGTCCTCGACCAACCCGTCGAGCGAACTGCGCTGCGCGTACGGGTAATCCTGGGCGGTGGTGTAGCCGTCGATGATCCACTGCATCTTGCCGTCGACCACTGCCGGGTAGGCAGCGCCGTCGGTCGTCAGCCAAGGCGCGACCTCCTCGACCCTTTCCTTCGGATCACGCTTGAAGATGATCTTCGAGTTCGAGCCGATTGCACTCGAGAACAAGATGTTGCGCTCGGTGTACTTCGCCGCGAATGCAAGACGGTTGAACCAGTTGCCGATCGAGACACCACCCGAACCGGTGTAGGTGTACTTCGAGGTGTCGGTGTCGTACTCACGTGGCCCCTCGCCGTCGACGGAACCGACGATCGAGTAATCGGCGTCCGACTGGCTGATCACCTCGCCGTAGTACGACCGGGGATTGTCCACCTTGAGGTTCTCGTTCTCGGGCGTGGTCGTCAGGTCGCTGACCGAGTAGATCGGGTAACCACCGGTGTTGTTCTGACTGTCGCCCTGCACGGCCGTGACTTCGTTCGCCTGGGCCGCGACGAAACCGTTGCCGTGCGTGTAGACCGTGTGCTTGTTGATCCAGTCCGTTTGGTTCCCGGAAAGGTTGTTCGGCGACAGCTCACGCGCTGCGACAACGAAGTCGCGCAACTGGCCGTCCTGTTCGTAGCGGTCGACGTTGAGCGTCTGCGGGAACCCGTAGAAGTTCTTGAGCTGACGCTGAGCGGTGAACGTCGGCGACAGGATCGTCGGATCCAACAGTCGGGTGTTCGCGATCGTGGTCCGGTCGGCCGGAACGTCCTGGGGCTGCTTGGTGCCAACTCCCGGATAGTCGACGTAGTCGACGTTTTCTTCCGTGATCCCGTACGCCTGACGGGTCGCTTCGATGTTTCGTTCGATGTACGTGCTCTCCTTCTGCGCCGCATTGGGCTTGACGGAGAACTGCTCGACGATCATCGGGTAGACGGCACCGACGAGGACCGACGAAAGAACCAGTAGAGCGACCGCCATGGCCGGTATCCGAAGATCCCGCGTGAAGATCGAGGCGAAGAACGCCAAGGCGCAGATGACCGCAATGGACAACAGAATCAGCTTCGCCGGCAGAACCGCATTGATGTCGGTGAAGCCCGGACCGGTGAACGTCGGTTCCTTACGGCTACTCGACATCAACGAGTACCGATCGAACCAGTACGCCACCGCCTTGAGGAGCACGAAGGTGCCGGCGATGACAGCCAGCTGAATACGAGCGGCCGTGGTGAACGTCCCATTGCGCCCGGCCAACTTGATTCCCCCGAAAACGTAGTGGGTGACCAGGTTTGCCACGAAAGCCAGCAGGATCGAGACGAACAACCAGTTCAGAACGAAACGGTAGAACGGCAGATCGAACGTGTAGAAGCCGACGTCCAAGTTGAACTGAGGATCGGTGATCCCGAAAGCCTGGCCGTTGAGGAACAACTGGATAGTGACCCAGTTGGCCTGTGCGATGAGACCGGACAGGATGCCGATCGCTACCGGAATGATCACGCCGAAAAGACGAAGACGCGACATGACGGTGGTGCGGTAGCGCGCGATCGGATCATTGGGTCCGGAGACCGGGACGAACACCGGGCGCGCGCGGTACGCGAGAAGCATCGCGAGCCATACGATGGCGCCGACGACAATTCCGACGACCAGGAAGAGCACGAATCGCGTCAGCAGAACCTTGGTGAAGACACCGCGGAAGCCGACTTCGCCGAACCACAACCAGTCCGTGTACATACCGATCAGTCGCGGCCCCACGAGCAGCAAGGCCGCCACTACGACAGCCACCACCAACAAGATTCGACTGCGTCTGGACAGAGAGGGTAAACCTGCGGGGGGCCGCATGCCCACGTGCCACGCTCCAAGATTTGGCGACGCCGTGGCGTCGCAACCGATTGCATCGATCACTGCGGCCACGCCCGAGTGGACTTGGCCGTTTCCGACCACTCTACGTAACAACGGTCACGGGTTGACAACACGGAGAGCGGGGAGCCGGACAGAAGGTGGGAGGATGAACGCGTGAGTGAAGAGAATATGAGCAGATCACCGAGCGCCCTCGCCCGGTGCGTTCATGAAGTTGTCGACCACATCGACGCCGAAGGCTGGGATCAACCGCCGAAGCTGTACGCGTTGGTACCCACCGAGATGCTCGCCGCGGCCGAACCCGGACTGCTCGACCAACTCGCCGAGGGCGCCGAATACACACCGATCGAACAGGAATCGCTTCCCGAGGACATCATCGGCGGTTCACGGGCACTCGACGAGTTCCTGGCAACGACGCATTGGCCCGAGTCCGTGCAGGGTTGCATCCTGGTTCAGGAGATCGTCGTCCTGCCGCCCGAGGCGGAATCGGATCTCGATCACGCCACGGCGCCGGTATTGACCGATCAGCATGCTGCGGACGAGGTCGCGCGGCTGACGGCCAACGCGCATCCCGATCGACGCGAGGCTCGACTGTTCGTCGGCGTGCTCCGTGACGGTCCTTCTCTGTCGCTTCTGCAGATGCGCCCCGACGAGGATGCGGATCCGTATGGCGACCTGGAACTGCTCACCTACGACGGTCTTGCACCTCACCTGGTTCACGCGTTGTACGCGACGCTCGACGAGGTCGAAGAAGACTGAAAGAAGTAGACTGACCGAGCCTGTCTTCGGCAAGGCAGCTTTCAGCAGCGGGGTGCGTCGCCGCCCGTGTTGAGGCTTTCGAGTGAGTCCACTGCGCCGGGCAGGTTGTCGACCTTGACGAGTCGAAGCCCGTCCGGCGCATTCTGTTTCGCCTCGTCACAGTTCTGGGCCGGCACGAGGAAGGTCTCAGCACCGGCTTCGGACGCGGCGATCAACTTGTACCTGATGCCGCCGATCGGACCGACCTCGCCGTCGGAGTCGATGGTGCCCGTTCCGGCCACGAACTTTCCGCCGTTGAGCTCCCCCGGAGTCAGCTTGTCGACCAAGGCCAGTGTGAACATCAGTCCGGCAGAAGGACCGCCGATGTCGGCGAGATTGAACTGCACGGTGAAGGGAACGTCCGGGACCTCGTTGGGTGTGACGCCGAGGTAACCCGATTCGGGCTTGTTGGGCCGCGCCCCGACAGTGACCGGCACAACGGTCTCCACACCCTCACGTAGGACGGTGACGTCGATCGCGGTGCCGGGCGCGATCGCACCGACCGTGTCCTGAACGCCGGTGATGGTGGTTACCGGAGTGTCGCCGATCTTGACCAGGACGTCGCCTTCTTGCAGGGCACCCGCAGCGGGACCGTCCGGGGTCACCTTCGAAACAGTCAGTGACACCGGCTTGCCGAGAAAGTGCAGTGCCGCCAACTCGGCACTGTCCTCGGACTGCTGGAAGTCGGCGGTGTTGGCCTGCTGAATCTCTTCCTTCGACTTCTCGGGTGGATAGATCTCCGAGCGAGGGACGAGTCCGTTGCTGCCACTCGCCCACAGTCCGAACGCTTCGAAGATGTTGAGGCCGTCGCGAACCGACACCGTTGTCATGTTGAGGTTGCCGTCGGTGGGATCGACCTCGGTCCCCTGGATGTCCACGACGGGCTTACCGTCGACGTCGCCGAGCGTGTTGAAGGTGGGGCCCGGACCGAGTGCGACATAAGGAACAGTGACCATTGTTCCGACGACTCCCAACACGACGATGGGTGCGAGTGCGGCCAAGAGCGTCACTATCCGTCGATTCACCTGATCCAGAGTAAAGCGCGAAGGCTCCGGAGCACCGATCGCACCGCCTGAGCGCCGTGCGTGTTCGCCGTCAGCGTGACTCGGAGGGCGACTCCGACCGCTCGAGCCTTGTACCGTTGAGGTATGAGCAATATGCCGTTCGGCTTCTCCAACTCCGACGACGATCCCGATCGCGACAAGAACGCGGCGGGTGGCAATCCGTTCGGGGGTGGTGACATGCCGTTCGGGTTCGGCGCGGGCGGTGAGGGATTCGATCCGGCTCAGCTCGGCCAGATGCTCACCCAGTTCGGGCAGATGCTGAGCGGAATGGGCTCGTCGATGGGCCAGGGCGGTACGTCCGGCCCGGTCAACTACGACATCGCCAAGAAGCTGGCACGCCAACAGATCGGATCGGTCACACCGATCACCGAGGGCAACGTCAAGGCGATCGCCGACGCCGCGCACCTGGCCGAGATGTGGCTGGACGCCGCGACAACGCTCCCTGCCGGAGCGAGCCGCACTCTTGCGTGGACTCCGAACGACTGGCTCGACAACACGATCGACACGTGGAAGCGACTCTGTGATCCGGTGGCCGAGAAGGTAGCGGGCATGTGGGTCCAAGGACTTCCGGCCGAAGCACAGCAGATGGCTGGCCCGATGCTGGGCATGCTCGGGCAGATGGGCGGACTCGCGTTCGGCTCGCAATTGGGCCAGGCACTCGGCCAACTGTCCACCGAGGTGCTCTCCTCCACTGACATCGGCCTGCCCCTCGGCCCCGAAGGCACCGCGGCCCTTCTCCCGGCTGCGGTTCAGGCTTTCAGTGAGGGTCTCGAACAGCCGCATCAGGAAGTTCTGGTGTTCCTCGCCGCGCGGGAAGCCGCTCATCAGCGCCTTTACAGTCACGTTCCGTGGCTGCGCCAGCGTGTTCTCGCGACAGTGGAGGAATACGCCCGCGGAATCACCATGGACTTCTCGGCGATGGAAGAATTCGCCAAGGACCTCGATCCATCCGCTCTCACCGATCCGAGCAAGCTCGAAGCGCTGATGCAGCAGGGCACGTTCGAGCCGCAGAACACACCGGAGCAGAAAGCCGCTCTCGAACGTCTCGAGACTCTGCTTGCGCTGGTCGAGGGTTGGGTGGAGACGGTCGTCACCGCCGCACTCGGCGAGCGACTGCCTGGTGTTGCCGCGATGAGTGAGACGTTGCGGCGTCGCCGCGCTACCGGCGGCCCCGCCGAACAGACCTTTGCGACGCTGGTCGGACTCGAACTTCGCCCTCGCAAGGTCCGTGAAGCGGCTGGTTTGTGGCAGAAGCTCACTGCGGAAGCCGGTATGGACGTTCGCGACGGCGTCTGGTCGCATCCCGACCTGATGCCCGATTCGAGCGATCTCGACGCACCGGACGGATTTGTCGCCCGTGTCCTCGGCGCCGGCGAAGCCGGTAATTTCGACGACCCGATAGCCCAGCTCGAAGCCGTCGTGGCAAAAGAGCGTGCGGCCGAGGAAGCGATGGACAAGACCCGCGAGGACGACGAAGAGAAGTAATCCCTTCTCGACCGATTTTCGCAGATCAGCCGCGATGAGCGCCTGTGGATAACTGCCGCTGACGGGGACTCGCCGAGGGCCCGTCGTGCCAGCATCGAATGATGACCGGTCACACAAACGACGACACCAGACAAGACAGCACTTCACAGCGATCCGCGGGACCTCGATGGGACCCGCGGATCGCTGTTCTGTCGCGCCCGGATGGTCGACTGCAGCTGGGATGGACCCCCGGACGTGCCATCCTGCTGACTCTCCCTGTCGGGGTCGACGATCGCGCGGTGAAGTCGATCCTGCGCAAAATGGACGGCTCGAGATCCCGCGCAAACATCCTCTGGGAAGCGTCGAGGCGCGGGATTCCCACATCCGTGACGGAGGAATTGCTCGAGCAACTCGCCGATTCCGGTTTCGTCCACACTGCCCGCAGAAGCACCGCGACGGTCCGGATTCACGGTGTCGGTCCGCTCTCTGACGCCATCGAGCGCGCACTCGTCACCGGCGGGGTCAGCACGCGTCGCTCGCGCGGGTATCGCAACACCGACGTCGTGCGTACGTGGAACGAACAACTGGTGGTCCTTGCCGACGACGTCGTGACTGATCCTCGTCTGGTCAGCGATCTAGTTCGCTGTGGACTCCCCCACCTTTCCGTCCGCATCCGCGACGGCAACGGTGTGGTCGGTCCTCTTGTCCTGCCTGGTCAGTCGAGTTGCCTGCGGTGCGCAGACATCCTCCGATCCGAACTCGACCCTCATTGGCTTCATCTGTCCGCGCAGCTACTCGGCAGCGCCGGCCACGCGGAATCGGCGATGATCCATGCAAGTGTCGCGCTGGCCCTGGCCGAGATCGACTCCGCATTATCGGAGACAGCGGCGACGCATGCGGCGAGTCTGTCGTCGACGCTCGAGATCGCGCTCCGTCCGTATCGGATCACAACCAGGCGCTGGCCTCGGCAAATATCCTGCAGTTGCCAATACCTGGCACCTGTTTCGGGCAAAGGACGCCCCAGTCAGACATGATGGTGTGGTGTCCGAGATCCCACGCAAGAGTTCTGCCCGTACTGCCAAACTCGCGAGCATCCCCCTGGGGATGGCCGGTCGCGCCGCCATGGGCTTCGGACGCAAGCTCGCCGGCGGCGACAAAGGCGAGATCGACGCGCAGTTGAGCGCGAAGGCGGCCGAGCAACTGTTCGCGGTGCTGGGCGAACTCAAGGGCGGCGCGATGAAGCTGGGCCAAGCGCTCAGCGTCATGGAGGCGGCAATTCCGGAGGAATTCGCCGAGCCGTACCGCGAGTCGCTGAACAAGCTCCAGGCCGCCGCCCCGCCGCTGCCGACCAAGCAAGTCCACAAGATGCTCGACCAGCAACTCGGAACCAAGTGGCGCGACCGATTCCAGTCGTTCGACGACGAACCGACCGCGTCGGCAAGCATCGGGCAGGTTCACCGAGCCGTCTGGGCGGACGGCCGCGACGTAGCCGTGAAAGTTCAGTACCCCGGCGCCGACGAAGCTCTACGCGCCGATCTCAAGACCCTGGGCAGATTTGCCGGTCTCTTCGGTTCGGTCATGCCCGGTGTCGACGTACGGCCCGTGATCGAGGAGTTCACCGCGCGCACGGAGGAAGAACTCGACTATCGGATCGAGGCGAACAATCAGCGAGCTTTTGCCAAAGAGTTCGACGGAGATCCCCAATTCGTGATCCCGCACGTCGTGGCGAGCGCGCCGAAAGTGGTCGTGACCGAATGGATGACGGCAACCCCGTTGACCAGAATCATCGAGAGTGGAACGCCGGAGCAGCGCAATGCGGCCGGTGCACTACTCGCCGAATTCCACTTCGCGTCTCCGGCCCGTGTCGGATTGCTCCACTGTGACCCGCACCCCGGCAATTTCATGCTTCTCGAGGACGGCCGACTCGGCGTCATCGACTTCGGTGCTGCTGCGCCGTTCCCGAACGGACTGCCACGGGTTCTCGGCACGATGGTGCGCTTGGCTGTCGAGGAACAATTCGACGAGTTGACGGAGTTGTTGCGCGCCAACGGTTTCGTGATCCCCGGACGCACGGTGACCGACAAGGAGATCGCGGATTACCTGCGACCCTTCACCGACCCGATCCAGACCGAGTCATTTCACTTCACTCGGGCATGGCTGCAAAAGGCCGCCGGAACCGCCACTGACTTCAACAGTGCGCAGTTCCGAACGGCCCGTGCACTCAACCTTCCGGCCGAGTATTTGATGATCTTCCGTGTTCTTCTCGGTTCGGTCGGCATATGCGCCCAGTTGGACGCATATGCCCCGTATATGGAAATCCTGACTCGTTGGTTGCCAGGGTTCGCGGAGCCGGTTCTGGATGACACCGGCTCCGCCGAATAAGACACCGGCTCCGCCGAATAGGGCTCTCACGCGCACACAAGTTGCTTGCGTGGGCGCCCTCTCGGTCTCTTGCGCGCTATGACGGCCCCCTGATCGAGGATCTCGCCGCCCCACACCCCCCATGGCTCGGCGCGGTCGAGAGCCGCACTGAGACAACGGGAACGGATGGGGCACTGCGCGCACAGTGCCTTGGCCTGCTCGAGTTCGGCCGGAGCTTCGGCGAACCAGAGATCGGGGTTGGATGCCCGGCACGGCAGGTCGCGGCGGGTGGACGCGCCCTCGATGAACGTGACTGCAGCCGAAGTGACGTCGGTGGAAGTTACTGCAGTGGTGGAGTTTTCGGATTCCACGCGGATTGTCTGGGCAGACAACTCGGTCTCCTAGTGCTCGGATGCGAAACTGTGTCGCACGATATGGGTTCGATGGGTGCGAACCTGAGCCGAGTCGGAAACCGGATAAAGAGGGGTATCCAACACAAAGGCCACGGTCCGCAGGGGCTGCGGGTCCGTGGCCGTAAGTGAACGGATGTGTCCTACCGAGAAATACCTCGATGGCTTAAGAACACGGACTCGACAGCTGCTTTCTTTGCTGCTACTTGAGGGCGCAGTCGGAACGCATGCTGCGCCCATCCCGCTGCACGCGGCAGCATGGGGGCGGCAACAGCGAACTTTGCGCTTGCGCACGCTTCATACGAGATCAAGTTCGTCATTTATTTGCCACCTCCATTTCGTGTCGGTCCGGATAGTTTCTGCGCACAGGTTGCCCCGTAACACTGAAAACCAGAGTAGAGAATCTGCCGAATCTGCACAACCTATTTTTGACCTGCGGTTATGTAACTCACCGTTGTCGATTCGGATGTGTTGTCAGATATCGAGTGTTGCCGCACGCAGTTCGCCGCGAATGACAGCTAGTACGTCTTCCCCGAAGTTGTCGAGTTTCTTCGGCCCGATTCCAGGGATCGAAACCAGTCCACGATTGTCTTGTGGTCGTTGTTCGGCAATAGCCATCAATGTGTTGTCACTGAAGACGACATAGGCCGGAACTTTGAGTTCTCGGGACTTGTCCAGACGCCAGGCCTTGAGGTGCTCGAGCAATTCCAGGTCGACATTGGACGGGCATTTTTCGCAGCGCCCGAGCATGGTCGCCGACGTCCCGATCAACGGTTTGCCGCATACGCGGCAGCGCGGACGCTTCTTGTTTCCCGACGACGGCGCGGCGACGCGCGAGGTCGGCGAGTCCTCCGGGATTAGTCCGTTGAGAAATCTCGACCGGCGACGGGACTTGCGTCCACCCTCATTGCGGGCCAATGCCCACGACAGCTGCAGATGCTCGCGAGCGCGAGTAACCCCCACGTAGAGAAGCCGACGCTCCTCCTCCACCGCGACGTCGTCGGCGCCCGAATTGGCGTCGCCGAGAACGTGTTGGATAGGCAGGGTGCCGTCGTTGAGGCCGACCAGGAACACCGCATCCCATTCGAGCCCCTTGGCCGCGTGGAGGGAGGCCAGCGTCACACCTTGCACGGTCGGTGGGTGCCGCGCCTCGGCTCGGGCCGTGAGCTCCTGTAGAAGCCCGGTGAGCGTCAGTTCAGGTTCGTGGACAAGTTGTTCTTCGGTGAGCGCCACGAGAGCCGAGAGCGACGCCCAGCGCTCGCGTGCCTGAGTACCCGAAGGCTCTTCGTTGGTCAGGCCGAGCGGCGCGAGCACAGCGCGGACGAGTGAGACCAGCGCTTCGCCGTTGTCTGCACCTTCGGGGAGGTCGTCGCGTCCAGCTGCCTGACGCAGCGCTGCCACCGCCTGACGTACCTCGGTGCGAGTGAAGAAGCCCTCTCCACCGCGCACCTGGAACGGAATGCCCAGCTTCGTCAGGGCCTGCTCGTGCGCCTCCGACTGAGCATTGATCCGGTACAGAACAGCGATCTCGGCAGCAGGAGTGCCTGCCGCGATCAGCCGTTTGATCGCCCGCGCAACGCCGAGCGCCTCGGCCGGCTCGTCGTCGAACTCCATGAACTCCGGCTCAGGCCCCGGCGCGCGCTGCCCGATCAGCTGCAGACGCGTCCCGGCGATCCGCCCGCGCGCCGCACCGATCACGCGGTTCGCCAACGACACGACCTCAGGGGTGGAGCGGTAATCCCGTTCGAGCCGAACGACGGTCGCTTCGGGGAATTTCCGGGAGAAGTCCAACAGATAGTTGGGGGTGGCTCCGGTGAAGGAGTAGATGGTCTGATTCGCATCGCCCACCACGGTCAGATCGTCTCGGTCGCCCAGCCAGGCGTCGAGCACACGCTGCTGCAGTGGGGTGACGTCCTGATACTCGTCCACGACGAAGCAGCGATACCGCTCGCGGAACTCGTCGGCGACTGTCGAATGCTCTTCGAGAGCTGCCGCCGTGTGCAGTAGGAGATCGTCGAAATCAAGCAGCATGCCGTCCTGGCCGCGTGCTTTCAGCTCTTCGTATGCGGCATACACCTGGGCCACCTTGGTGGCATCGACCGGTGCCTCACGGCGAATCTTGGCGATCGCGCGTGGGTAATCCTCCGGCGCGATCAGCGACGCCTTCGACCACTCGATTTCACTGGCGAGGTCGCGGACGCTTTCCGTGCTGGTGGACAATCCCACCCGGGCTGCGGCACTGCTGACAACGGCGAACTTTCGGTCCAGCAGACGCCACGGCGTGTCGCCGACAACCTGCGGCCAGAAGTACTTCAGTTGACGGAGAGCAGCAGCGTGAAAAGTTCGAGCCTGCACCTGCGGCCCACTCCCGCCGACGCCCAGCTCACGGAGACGTCCACGCATTTCCCCGGCCGCACGAGCGGTGAACGTCACGGCAAGCACCTGACCGGCCGACACGTGACCGTCGGCAACCAGATGAGCGATCCGGCGCGTGATGGTGCGGGTTTTGCCTGTTCCAGCGCCCGCGAGGACACATACCGGGCCGCGTGGCGCGAGCACGGCGGCCGATTGTTCTGGATCCAGTCCGGTGTCCGCAGGCATGGGGACCATCATGGCAGGACGTTCCGACACTCCATTCGCCGCGCCCGACGGTATGTGGGCAAGAGAACACGGGCCGATACGGAACAACGCTCTCGGTCGTGGTGTTATATCGGCCGTGACTTCTACCGAAAATGCGCCTGCCCTGACCATCTACTCGACCACGTGGTGCGGCTACTGCCGTCGCCTCAAGACGCAGCTCAACGCGTCGGGGATCGAGTACACCGAGATCGACATCGAGAACGATCCGGCAGCAGCCGATTTCGTCGGCAGCGTCAACGGTGGCAATCACGTCGTTCCGACCGTGAAGTACGGCGACGGCAGCGTTGCGACCAACCCGTCGCTCAACCAGGTCAAGCAGGCTCTGGGTCTGTAGACCTTCTCCGGCTGCTACTTGACCCAGCTCTCGAGCATTCCGCGAGCGATGGAGATCGACCCGGGCAGCAGCAGTGGCGCGTCCGCTTCCGAACCCCAGTCGCCGAGTTCGAGAGCGGCGCGCACCTCGTCCTTCGTGAACCAGGTGCCCTCGGCGATCT
>NZ_BAAILK010000023.1:356756-370472 GCF_054589475.1 Rhodococcus sp. no. 34 | reverse complement strand
CGCCGTCCGCGAACAGCAGCGGAGCGGCGGGGTCGCCGATTGCGGCGAAGCCCAACATCACCGAGCGAGGGAACGGCCAAGGCTGGCTCCCGAGGTATCGAACGCTGTGCACGTCGATACCGACTTCTTCCTTGATCTCGCGGACAACACACGTTTCGAGTGACTCCCCGGCCTCGACGAATCCCGCGAGAATCGAGAAACGGCGCTGCGGCCAGGTCGGCTGACGCGCGAGTAGAACTCGATCGCCGCCGTCGTGCACCAGGCAGATGACCGCCGGATCCGTTCGGGGAAACTCCTCGTGGCCGGTGGACGTGGAAATGCGTGACCAGCCGGACATCGTGGGTTCACTCGGTGCGCCGTCGATAGCGCTGAATCCGGCACTGTCGTGCCAGTTGAGAATCGCGACGGCACCGGTCAACAAACCGGCGTCCGCGTCGTCGAGTGTTCCGCCGAGCATCCGCAATTCAGACAAAGTGCCCGCCAGCAGCGACACCCGCACCGCCCAGACGTGGCGATTCTCCCGAATTCCCAGGAAGACCGCGCCGCGCACCGGTTCGGGCCCCAACTCGGTTGCCTCGGCGAAGACCAATTGACCTTCCGGCGACACCTTGACCTGACCCCGTGAATTCACACGGAGGAGCAGTGCGTCCGCCCAACCCGTCGTCAGTGCAGCGGCGTCCGACCGCAATTCCTCGGCGCGGCCGACGCTCGAGCGTGAGAGCAGAGGTGTTTCGGTCAGCTGGAAGTCGTTCACGCTCACGACATTACTGCGCGCACGAAGCTCGGTAACACTCAGTTCGTGACGCGGCGAATGTAGAGCAGTCGATCGTTCTCTTCGACGGCGTCCACCTCGGGTGAACCGACGCGAACCAGACGGCCGTCACGAACGACCCCGAGCACGATGTCGGAGAGATGACGCGGAGAGCCGCCGACCTCGTCGCGCTCGACGGCACGCTCGGCAATCGCGAATCCGGCCTCCGGAGTCAGCAGGTCTTCGATCATCTCCACGACGGTCGGCGTCGTGGTCGCGATGCCGAGGAGTCGACCCGCCGTCTCCGAGGACACGACGACGGAGTCTGCGCCGGACTGACGCAGAAGATGCGCGTTGTCGGCTTCACGGATGGCTGCGGCGATCTTGGCTTTCGGCGCGATTTCGCGGGCTGTCAGCGTCACGAGCACTGCGGTGTCGTCACGGTTGGTTGCCACGATGATCGACGACGCATTCTGCGCACCTGCCAACCGAAGTACGTCCGATTTCGTCGCCGAACCGAACACCGTCACCAGGCCCTTGCTCGCCGCCGAATCGAGGACGGTCTGATCGGTGTCCACGACCACGATCTCCGACGCCGGTACACCGTCACCGAGCATTGCTTCGATTGCCGTCCGCCCCTTGGTCCCGTATCCGACGACGACGGTGTGATTACGCACGTGCTGCCTCCAACGCTGAATTTTGAACGCCTGACGCGAACTCTCGGTCAGAGCTGAAAGTGTGGTTCCGACCAACACGATCAAGAAGAAGATCCGAAGTGGCGTGATCAACAGGACGTTGACCAGGCGCGCCGACGGCGTGAACGGAGTGATATCGCCGTAGCCGGTGGTCGAGAGCGAAACCGTCGCATAGTAAATGCAGTCGAGCAGCGACAGCTCGTTGTCCTGTGCGTCCCGGTATCCCGCGCGATCGATGTACACGATCAACACGGCGGCGCCGAGAGCACCCAACGCGATGAGAACTCGCTTGTAGATGGCCCGCGCCGGACTTGTCTGTAGCTGGGGAATGCGCAGCACCCCGACAAGGGCGAAGTCAGGCTGATCGGTCAATGCTTCCGACCTGGTCAAACGCGCCCGGAGCTTACCGGCCATACATCGACTCTCTCACTCGAACTTACGAAATACCTACACGGACATCGGCAGGCAGCGTAACCCTCGAAGATCGACTTCGGAACTCGGGCGCCGAATAGCGCGCGGGTCGTGGCGCCGGTAGTGGCAAGAAGGTCCACCGTGAGGCAGGCTGGGCAAATGCCTTTCACCGGTTCGACGTCCACTCCCAGCCAAGCGGCCGCTCTTCGTTTGTCGGCCCTCCTTCTCGGCGCCGGCACCATGCATTTCGTGGCGCCTTCCTTCTTCGACAGCACCGTTCCCCGCCAGCTTCCCGGACAGGCCCGCACCTACACCCAGGTGTCCGGCGTCGCGGAACTGGCGATCGGCGCTGCCTTGGCCGTGCCGAAGACCCGCAAGCTCGGCGCGGGCCTTGCCGCCGCGCTCTTTGTCGCCGTGTTCCCCGCCAACATCCAGATGGCGATCGACTGGTGCCGAAGCCCGAAGACGTCCACACCGCAGAAGATCGGTTCGATCGCACGTCTTCCCCTGCAGGTTCCGCTGGTGACCGAAGCACTCAAGGCTCGTCGAAACGCAAGCTAATCTTGCGCGCCTGCCGTTCGGATGAGGCGAGCGAGAGCCTCACCGTCCGGCAGGTTCTCGGGTGCGATGGTGCGACCCGATCGAACGTAGTGAAACGCCGCCCGCACCTTGTCGGCCGGAAACTGTTCGTTGCGCCCCGCCGAACGGGCTCTGGCCGACATCAATTCGGCCCAGGCCACCCGATACGCGGCCAACTGCATCACAACAGCGTCCTCGTTGGCGGCCGACGGTTCGGCACCGGTCTTCCAGTCGATCACCGTCCATCCGCCGTCGGGATCGGCGAACACAGCGTCGATCCGACCGCGTAAAACCGTTCCGGCAATGGATGTTTCGAAAGGAACTTCCACTTCGATCGGGCTGCGATTGGCCCACGGGGACCGCAGGAACGCATCCTGAAGTTTCACCAGATCGGTCTCGGGACCCGCGCCGGTATCCGCGGCGCCGGGTAGTTCGTCGAGATCCAACAGTCGGGTCGCACCGAACCTTCGCTCGATCCAGGCGTGAAAAGCCGTGCCGCGCCGCGCGAGCGGGTTCGGTGGGTACGGCAGTGGTCTACGCAGCCGTGCCGCGAGTTCATCCGGATCTGCCTTGAGGTCGACGAGCTGAGTCACCGAAAGCTGCGCCGGGAGAATCACTTCGGCACGCGCGTTTGCCCGGGCTTCGCGCTCGGCCAGTAGAACGTCGACGTCCGAGGCCCAGTTCTCCGGATCGTCCTCCGGTTCTTCCGTCTCTTCGCTGTCTTGCGGCAGCGATGCAAGTGCGGACAGGACGCTCGCGGCTCCGGCCTCGACCGCGCCGCGACGCGCACCCAGCGGGTCGGGCGGCCACTGCGCAGTACGGGGTGTGGAGGCCAACGGGTTCTCGGTGTCGGGTTCCGGTGCAGGCGCCCATTCCTCCACGACGCCGATCGCACCGCGTGAGTCTTCTTCACCGGCATCGTTTTCGGCCGTGACCATCTGATGCAGCTCGTCCAGGAACTCCGAAGGCCCCTTCGGTTCCGAACCGGATTCCGCCCAGTGATGCGCCGAGATGAACAGCGCCCGTTCGGTTCTGGTCAGCGCGACGTAGAACAGTCGCCGGTCCTCGTCCAGTCGACGGTTGGACAAAGCCTTCTTGTGCGCCGTGATCGCGTTCTCGAGGTCCTTGCGGTTGTAGAGCTCCTCAAGGTCGAGCACCGGAACTCCGTCGGCCGAATCCGCGTCGACCGCCCGGTCACCACGCAACGACGGTGGCAGTTCGGCGAGCGCCCCGAGCCACGATCCGGACGCGGTGGACGAGGGGAACACCCCGTCGCTGACATGCGGGATCGCCACTACTTCCCATTCGAGCCCCTTCGCCGAGTGCACGGTCAAGATCTGCACGCGATCCGGCGCCACCTCCACTTCGCCCGGAGTGAAGCCCTTTTCGATCTGTTCGGCGGCCGCGAAGAATGCGAGCATCCCGGGCAGATTGGCTGTTGGACGCGTCGCGTAATTGGCGACGACGTCGGCAAATGCGTCGAGATGCTCGCGGCCCGCGGTCCCGACGACACCGACTCGGGTTCGCGCGCCTGCCTCGATTCCGATACCGAGCACCCGCTCGACCTCCGCCACCAGTTCGGTGAGCGGCTGGCCGATACGTTCGCGCAACGACGCCAACTCTGCCGCTATCGCGTTGATGCGTGTGTACCCGAGAGCTGAATAGCGTTCTGCCGGGCCTGGATCGGAGATCGAATCGACCAATCCTGCTTGCTCGGCGTTCTCCCCCGGCAGCGCGTCCTGAACTGCCGAGGTGAGCGCCTCGGCGTCGGTGACCGCACCCGCTGTTCCGTATCCGGCGGAGATGGCAAGTTCGCGGGAGCGTTGCGAGAGTGCGGCGAGGTCCTTCGCGCCGATCTGCCATCTCGCTCCGGTGAGCAGCCGAACGGCGGCGCTGCCCGCCAGCGGATCGGCGACCACTCGGAGCATGGCGATCACGTCCGCCACCTCGGGTGTGTGCAGGAGCCCACCGAGTCCGACCACTTCGACCGGCAGACCTTTGGACCGCAAAGCCTCGGCCAGCGGGGCAGCATCGGCGTTGCGGCGGATCAACACCGCTGCTGTGGGCGTCGGGCGGTCTTCGGCACGTGCCGCCTCGTATTCTTCGGCGATCTTCTCCGCAACCCACTGACGTTCCTGTTCGACGTCTCCCAGCAGCGCCAGTCGAACGTCTCCGGCGACGGCTCCCGGCCGCGCACGAAGTGTGCTGACGGCCACACCGCGTCGGCGCAACGGTGCCGACGACAGGTTTGCCAATTCGAGAGCCTCCGGCGGGTTACGCCAACTGGTGAGCAGTTCGAGCGTCGGAGCCGGCTTTCCGTTGGCAAGCGGGAAGTCGGTTGCAAACCGTGGCAGGTTGGCCGCCGACGCGCCTCGCCAACCGTAGATCGACTGCATCGGATCGCCGACGGCTGTCAGCGCCAACCGGCCGTCGGCTCCCCCGCCGAACAACGAGGACAACAACACTCGCTGAGCGTGACCGGTGTCCTGGTACTCGTCGAGAAGAACTACCCGAAAGCGCTCACGCTCGGTTTGCCCGACCTCGGGATGTTCGGAGGCGACACGGGCCGACAGCGACATCTGGCTGCCGAAATCCAATGCGCCTTCACGCCGCAGCGTCTCACCCAGCCGGGCAACGAGGGGCAGTAGCTCGATGCGTTTGTGTTGCACATCAAGGTAATTCAACAGCTCTTTGCTCGGCCCACCCCGCTGTTTCGGACCGGCGGGCAGAGTGTGAATCAGCTTGTCCAACTCGGTGTGAGCCTCGAGCAACTGCTCGGGGTCGACCAGGTGCTCCGCCAACTGACCGGCAAGGGCCAGAACGGTTTCGGTGATGGACCCCGGATTCTTGTCGGTGTCCAGATCACTGTCCCAGCCGCTCACGACGCGGTGCGCAACCTGCCACAGTTCGGTCTCGGACAACAGCGTCGCCGAGGGTTCGATCGGCAACAGCAGTCCGTGCTCGGACAGCAACCGTCCCGCGTAAGCATGGTAGGTACTGACTTCGGGTTCCCCGGCCAGAATCCGGGAACGCACTCCGCCGGTCGGGTCGAGTGCCCGCAAAACGTCCGAACCCGCCAGTCGCGCCAAGCGCTTGCGGATTCGCGACGTGAGCTGTTGTGCCGCTTTGCGCGTGAAGGTCAATCCGAGAACGGCCTCGGGATCGACGAAGCCGTTGGCCACCAGCCACACGACGCGAGCAGCCATCGTCTCGGTCTTACCGGCACCGGCACCGGCGACGACCAATGTCGGACCGAGCGGTGCGGCGATGACTGCCGCCTGTTCCGGCGTCGGCGGGTGTTGACCGAGCGCGACCGCCAGGTCGACAGGATCGATCTTCGGTCGGCGTGCCTTCTGCGTCGCGGCAGCCACTTAGTTACTCACCTGTCGTCCCTCGTCGTGTGCCGGGCAACTCGAGCGCACCGGGCAATGTCTACATCCGTCGTTGACCCTGGCCAGATACTGCGGCCCTTGGGTCGCTGCCGCTGCGTTATGGATGACGTCTCGCCACATCTCGACGGCTTCGGCCGTCAGCGGCGGCTGAACTCGCTGCGCCGCACCGTCTTTCTTGTTGGACTTGGCCACGAATACCAGGCGTGCACCGCCGGGTTGTGTGGCCGGTTCGCCGGCAATCGCACCTTCGGCCGCTGCGACCTGGTACGCCGCCAACTGCGCGTGAGATTGCGCGGCCTCGTTGCTGACAGGGTTTCGCGCAGTCTTGACGTCGACAACCACCGGACGGCCTTCGGTGTCGCGCTCGAGCCGGTCGATCCGGCCACGAAGCTTGACCGCAGGCGCTCCCTCCTCACGTGGTTCGAGGACCCCCTCGACCGCGACCTCGACGCCGACTTCGGTCAGTTCACCGCGAGTTGCGTTCATCCAGGCGGTGAACGTCGCCAGCATCTCCCGAGTTCGATTGAGTTCGCGGCGCGAGTACCACTGCGATCCCAGATCGATGGATTCCCAGGCATTTTCGAGTGCCTTCTCGACCTGATCCGGTGGAATCCGGCCGGCCAATGCCTGCACCAAGGTATGGACCAGCGTACCGGCGATCGCATGAGTGTTGTCTCCGTCGCTGCCGCCATGACGCTCGAACACCCATCGGAGAGGGCATGTTTCGAGAAGCTCGATGGTGGACGGCGATAGTGAAACCGGTCCGTCCTCGGGCTGCCACATGGGAGCAGCGGTACTCGGCTCGGCTGTGCCGTACCACTGATCCGGGTGCGCGCCGCGTACCCCGGCAGCAGCCAGACGTGCCAACTGGCGAGCGGCCCGGGAATGCTTCTCGGGGTCGAAATGCGCGATGTCGGGATCACACACGACGCTGCGAAGCTGTGCGACCAGTGCAGGCAGCGACAGAACCCGGGTATCCCCGGTCTCGGGTGCAACGACGTCGAGATCGGAGGACGGATCGTCCGAGTACGCGTCACCACGGATCAATTCGTCCACGAACCGCGAAGGCACCAAGTCGGTGTCCCCCGAAGCCGATTCGACTGCGGTGATCAGCAGACGGCGACGAGCACGGCTACAGGCAACCAGGAACAACCTGCGTTCTTCGGCCAGAAGCGGTGCGGTTCGCGAGAGTCGTTCGGCAGCCGAGTCACTGCCGTCGGAGACTCCGTTGACCAGGTCGATCAGCGCTTCTGTACGCAGTAGCGATCCGCGTGCCCGCAAACTCGGCCAGAGTCCCTCCTGCACACCCGCCACCGCCACGACCGCCCATTCGCGACCCGCCGCGGCGTGAGCGCTGACCACGGTGACGGCGTCGGGAGTGATGACCGATCGGCTCCGCGAGTCGGTCGGTATCTCCTGGCTGGTCAAGTAGTCGACGAAACCGGCGAGTTGCGAACGCGGCAACCGGTCGACGTAGTTGGCGGCCGCGTCGAAAAGTGCGACGACTGCGTCGAGGTCTCGATCGGCCTGTGAGCCGATAGGTCCGCCGCGCGCCGACGCAGCCGCCCAGCGTCGTTCCAGCCCCGTCGCCTGCCATGCTGCCCACAGAACTTCTTCGACCCCGAGACCTCGCTCGAGAGGCACTCGGGCCTTGCGAAGGACCGACAGCACGCGATTGAGTGCCGCAGCTTCGACGTCTGTCAACTTGCCCATGAGGCGCTTGGACTGCGCACGATCCTCGTCGATCAGAATGAGCCGCAACAACTCCGAGGAGTCCCGATCACTTCCCGATGCCAACTCGACCCGGCGCAGGCCACGACGCAACCGGCGCAGGGTGACCGGCTCGGCGCCGCCGATGGGACCGGCCATCAGGGCAAGCGCGTCGTCGCCGGTGAACTGATCGCCGCCGAGCGCCCGAAGGACCAGCAGCAGGCCGGACACTCCGTGTTGCCTGGCCAGCGGCAATTCGGTGGCAGCGGTCGTGACGGGTACCCCGGCCGCGAGCAGGGCTCGCCGGAGAGGGGCGAGAGTGCGCGGGACCGACCGAACGATGACGGCCATGTCGGACCAAGCAATCCCGTCCAGCAGATGCGCCCGGCGCAAGGTATCTGCGACGACTGCCGCTTCTTTGGCCGTCGTACCGAGAACCCGCACCGACGCCCGCCCCGGGTCCTCATCGGTGAGATCGGATGGAACCGCGATGCGATGAGCGAGGTTGCCGGGCAGCCGCGCAGCGATCTTGGCCGCGATCGACGCGACGTCGGCGTTGTTGCGAAACGTGGTGGGCAGGACGATCTGGCGCTCGTCTCCGCGCTCGGCGAGTCCGAGTAGGAACGCCGAATCCGCACCGCGGAACCCGAAGACCGACTGATCGGGATCACCGGCGATGACCGTGCCCGCAGTTGCGGTTCCGATCAGCCGAACCAGCTGCGCCGCCTGCGGATCCAGATGTTGTGCGTCGTCGACGAGTAGGTGCCGGATCCGAGCGCGCTCGGAGCGAAGCAATTCGGGATCGGTGGCGAACGCGGTCAATGCCGCACCGATCAACTCGGCCGCGTCGAGCGCCGGCGCCGTCGCCTCCGGAGCCTCGACACCGACACTGCCGCGCAGCAGCACGCCTTGCTCGTAGGCCTCGGCGAACCGCCCGGCCGCCACCCACTCCGGACGTCCACGCTTCTTGCCGAGCTTGACCAGATCTTCGGGGCCGAGTCCGCGCTCGTTCGCTCGCAACATCAGATCTCGAAGTTCGACGGCAAAGCCGTTCAAACCCAATGCGGGTCGCAGGCGCTCCGGCCACCGGAGCGCACCGTCTTCGATGTCGCCGCGCAACATCTCTCGGAGCACCGAGTCCTGCTCGGCGCCGGTGATCAGGCGTGGCGGCGCGTTGCCGTGCGCTGCGGCTTGAAGCCGGAGTACGGCAAAGGCGTACGAGTGAACGGTGCGGACCAACGGCTCACGAGTTGCCTGCGGTCCGCGTTCTTGTTCGTACCCGAGCAACCCGGCCGTGATCTGCTCGCGGACCTGCGTCGCTGCCCGGCGCGACTGGGTGAGCACCAGGACCGATTCAGGATCTTCGCCACCGGAGATCTTCTGCACTGCCAGATCCACCAGAAGGGACGTCTTGCCGGTTCCGGGGCTGCCGAGTACCTGCCAGGGACTCCAGGCGGCCCCCGAGCCGAATGAAACAGGGCCGAACGCGAGTTGGAACGGATCCTCGGACGGCGGCGCGAACAGCCGGGCCGTGCCTTCGTCCCACGTTCGGGGTATCGGAGACGGCGCAGTTCGGTGCACCAACCGCGCCCGCGGAATGGTGACCTTGCTGCGTGTTGCCGTCTCACTCACCCAGGCATTCCACCAGAGCGCACCGACAACTCACACATCGCCTGCATCCGGCATGATTGACCTCGTGTCTGCACTCCATACGTATCTCTACGGACCCGTCGGGGCACCGGAGATCCTTTCGCTGCACGGTCTGACCGGTCACGGCCGACGTTGGCAGTCGATGGCCGAGAACCAACTGCCCGAAGCGCGCTGGATCTCGCCGGATCTACGCGGTCACGGGCGTTCCACCTGGGCTCCTCCGTGGAACATCGAATCCCACGTGGCGAGCCTGCTGGAGACGCTCGACGAACATGCCACCGGACCGGTGGTGATCGTCGCGCATTCTTTCGGCGGAATGCTGGCGCTGCACCTCGCGGCCACCGCACCGGAACGCATTCGTGGGCTCGTCCTGCTCGACCCGGCGATCGGGTTGGATCCGACTTTCATGCAGGAAGTGGCCGAACTCACAATCGGCTCACCGGATTACACCGATGCGGCAGAGGCATACTCCGAGAAGATTCACGGCTCGTGGGGTGAGGTTCCCACCCAGGACCTCGACGTCGAGATGGCTGAACACCTGATCGAACTGGGCAACGGACGCGTCAACTGGCGCCTGTCCACGCCCGCGATCGTGACCGGGTGGGGCGAACTCGCTCGCCCGATCGTGCTGCCTCCGTCGTCAATGCCCACCGTGCTGGTTCAGGCGATGAAGGTCCAACCGCCGTACGTCACCGCCGAGCTCCGGGCAGCACTCACCGAGCACCTCGGTGAAAATCTGACCGGTGTCGAATTCGACTGTGACCACATGGTCCCGCACGTACGGGCCGACGAAGTCGCCGCCCTCGTTCGCAGCATGCTCTGAAGGAACCGACATGGCAGCCACCACCGAAGAGCAGATCGAAGAGGTACGGCGCCTCATCGCGTCGATTCCGGCCGGTTTCGTGGCGACATACGGCGATATCGCTGATGCTGCAGGACTTTCCAGTGCTCGCACGGTCGGTTGGATCATGCGAACGGACTCTGCCGACCTGCCGTGGCATCGGGTTCTCGGCGCCTCCGGCAAACCGTCGGCGCACCTGGCTCATCGTCAGATCGCCAAGCTCGAACTCGAAGGCGTGCCGATCAAGGACGGTCGGATCGACCTGAAGAAAGCTCGGTATCACTTCTGATTCACGTGTCACCGGTCGTCGTGACGCGGGCGATGGGGCAGCATGGAGGTATGACCGTCACGCCGCCGACCGCCGCCCTCATTCTGGCGGGTGGTCGCGGGACCCGAATGGGTGGTGTCGACAAACCCGGCCTGCTCGTTCACGGCCGCAGGCTCCTCGACATCGCGCTTTCAGCGACGGCGCATCTGGACGCCGTCGTCGTGGTCGGTCCACATCGCCCTGAACTTGATCCTGGCATCACTCAAACTCAGGAAACTCCGGCCGGAGCCGGCCCTGTCGAGGCGATCTGGGCCGGATTGTCTGCGACCCGGTTACCCGACGACGCCGTGGTGGTGGTCCTGGCGTCCGATCTGCCGCACATCGAGGCCGTATCAGTCGACGCTTTGATAGCTGCCACGTCGACGGACAGTCCGGTGACGTGTGCCGTGGACGAGAACAACCGAACCCAATTCCTGCTCTCCGCGTGGACATTTCGCGAGCTCCGGCAACGCCTGTCCACATTGCGGGAGAGTTCGGGGTTGGAGAATCAACCTATGAAAGCGATTGTCACCGAACCGTTCTCGACGCTGCGTGTCACTGGCACCACTGACTGCGACACACCGGCGGACATCGACCGCGCGCGAAACCATCCGCGCCTGACAATCGAGCAAGCCCGCGCCGCCGTCAGGAACTCACTGACAGCATTGTCACCACACCGGGCCGCCCTCGCCGACAGTCTCGGAGCAACGCTCGCGCAGCCTCTCGTCGCCCTGGGTGATCTTCCTCGATCCGATGTCTCGGCGATGGACGGGTACGCCGTCTCCGGCGAGGGTCCCTGGCGAATCCGCACCGAGATCCGTATCGCGGGCGCCGACGGGCAACTCGAACTCGGTGAAGGCGAAGCGATTCGCATTGCCACGGGAGCACACCTGCCCCTCGGCGCCACCTCGGTGATTCGTGACGAGTATCTGTCCGTCGACGAGCCATCTCGGATGGTACGGAGACTGCCGGATGCGCCGCACCGCAACGACGCTCGACCACGAGGGGAAGATTGGACCACCGGATTCACGATCGCCCCGACTGGTACCGCGGTGACTCCGGCGGTGGTCTCCGCAGCTGCCAGCGGTGAAGTGTTCGACGCCCTCGTCCGTGGTCCGGTACGGGCACGCGTGACAGTCACCGGCGACGAGATCCGGCGGACCGGTCCACTGCGTGAAGGTCAGACCCGCGACTCCGTCGGTGGGATTCTCCCCTACCTACTGGAAAGCAACGGCGTACGGTGCGTGGCGGATTCGCACCTGAGGGACACGGCCGACAGTTTCGAGCGTGTACTGGCGGATGCGACTGAACAGGACCTGCTTGTTGTCATTGGTGCCACGGGCGGCGGCGCTGCCGACGAAATGCGCAGTGCGCTCGATCGACTCGGCGCTCGCACGATTGTCGGGCGAGTCGCCTCGCGCCCGGGCGGATCTCAGATAACGGCTGTCCTGCCCAGTGGTCGGGTGGTTCTCGGCCTCCCCGGCAACCCGTACGCCGCAGTGACCACCCTGTTGACGATGCTGCCCACCGTCGTGGCCGCCTTGACGGGAAGCGACACCCCACCGCCACTGCTCGGCATCATCGAGAACGCCGCTGCGGTGACTTCCGATGCGGTACGCCTACTGCCGGTCACACAATCCGCCGACGGTCGCTGGCGCGCCGAACCGTCTGTACGTACCGCACACCTGGCGGGGTTGATCGGGCGCTCCGCGTTTGCACTCGTTCCGCCACACGCGGAAGACGATGCCGTCGCCGAAGTGGTTGTCCTCCCACGCTGATCGGGTCAGTCGTTTGGGCGCCTACGCCGGTTGACCCCGACCACGCCGACCACTATCGCAAGCACCAGCGAATACACGCCCCACAGCACCAAGAACGGCAGCAGCCACCCGGCATCAACGGTCTGACCGCGCGGTCCGACGCAATACAGCGTGAAATTGGTGGACGTACCGTCGCCGTCGGAAAAGGTATCCGAGACGACCATCGCGCTCGATGTGGGAGCTTCACAGAAAATCGGCGCCAAATGAGCGACCTGTCCTGGCCAGATCACCGAAGACAGTAGTGCAGCAAAGATTCCCACGACCACGATCACCACTACGGAGATCAGCAACGGAGAGATATGGCGGCTCACAGCGGGTGCACCAGGAAGGGAGTTCCGTCAGGCTCGAAGACCACCAGCGCCCGCGAGCGTGGAGATTCCACCATCACGGATGCGCGAATCGCCTCGGTGCGACTGACCGAGATCCCGGTGACTTCGCCGTCGTCGACACCGCTGTTCTCCAGCGCGTCGTCGACCAACTTCTCGAGGTTCGTCAATGCCGGCACTTGATCCAGCGTGAACGATCGTGCATCGAGATCGTCGGTGACACTGACTTGCACGGGGCTCGGCTCGCCGAGAATGACTCCGTCGAAAGAGAATCTGTCGAGCTGGGTCGGCTTCCCGGGGTCTCGAACGGTGACTCCGAGCGTCTCGATCGGGCTGATGTCGATGCTGGTCACCGATACCGCGTCGACGCCGTATCTATGTGCGAGGCTGTCGAACCCGCCTCGCACCAACTCCGACGTCATCCCACCGCCACGTTCGCGCAT
This sequence comes from Rhodococcus sp. no. 34, assembly GCF_054589475.1. Lineage (NCBI taxonomy): Bacteria > Bacillati > Actinomycetota > Actinomycetes > Mycobacteriales > Nocardiaceae > Rhodococcus > Rhodococcus sp. no. 34. The sequence goes on along the minus strand of NZ_BAAILK010000023.1, from coordinate 357,550 downwards.
CTGATTGTCGAAATCCATCCGATCGACGGCACCGATACATCCGCTCAGACTCGTGGCCGCCAAAGCGATGGCTACCGTCCACAGCGCCGACCGCACCTGCGAGGACGCGAATTTCATGAGCGGAGCGTACCGCGAGTGTCCGGTTCCATCCCGGTGGACTGCGCGTCGCACGAATTACTGTCGGCGACTCGTGGGATCATCGCGCCATGAATCGTGTCGACGAAGGATTCGAACCGCCGGACGCATTGGTCGAGTGGTGCCGCTCCCGCACCTTTCCACTGCACGTCCTCGACGACGAAGCCACCGTCGACCTGGATTGGTGGAACGCACACCTGAAGGACGCCGGCCACACCATCAGCCTTCGCGGGCGTGATCTCGACGGCAAAGTGATCACCGAAGGTCGAGCCATCGTTCAACGCAACGACCTTCGCCCGTCGAGCGATCTCGTTGTCGCCCAGCACGACGGCCTCGGACTACTGTTTCTCTGCGCGGCCTGGCAGGGCTCGCACGAGAGCCGACGTTTCACACGGCGGTTCCCCAACGTCTTCAATCCCCATCACCGCGAGGACGAGGATCCGCTGACCCAGATCACAGCCATTCTCGATCACTGCTCGAAAAACAAGTCGATGCCCGTCGTGCGGCGCGACACCTGGTCCGGGTGGCCACTCACCCCCGGTGTCGGGGTATCGCTGATGGCCGCTTTCATGTGGGCAGTGGGCGTACAGGACGAAGGCCGACGCGCTCAGATGATCGACCAGTACGGAGTCTCGACGCTCATCCACGAGGGCTGGCTC
>NZ_BAAILK010000023.1:323043-356684 GCF_054589475.1 Rhodococcus sp. no. 34 | reverse complement strand
GAGGATCCTTCCGTCACCGGCTTCACGACGCGTCGCTACCGCCGGTACTGCGAACTTCTCGACAGCTGGGCCTACGCCGCCGGCACCCAACCCGAGATCGTCGAGATGTGGTTGGTGAAAAGGTGGAGTGCGCGGTTGGCCCAAGCACGCAACGACGTGAGCGCCCCCACCCTGTTCTAACTCTCAGAACGGCTGCATCTCAGAACGGCTGCATCTCAGAACGGCTGCATCTCAGAACGGCCAGGCAGGGAGAGTCGGCAGCCCCACCCTCGTCGGCCTCCCGACCAACCAGGCCAAGGTCTCCGCGTCGGACAGCGACGGCACTCGTACACCCGGGACCGCCGTCTCGAGTGCGCCCAACTGACTGGCGAGAGTGAATTCCACGAACTCGGCAGGCCAGTCGTGGCAGGTGTAACCGATGTCGAGGTCCATCAGGTGAATCTCGATCTCGTTCCAGCGCAGGATCGGTAGATCGAATGCCGTCACAGGTTTGCGCCACGGCACCGGTGTGTCCAGTCGATCTGTCGGGATCTCGCACAACGCGTCGACCAGCCTCGTTCCCGAGAAGCGGTAGTCGAGGGTCAACAATTCAGCCGGGCGATCTGCGCCCTCTTCGATTGCAGCATTGCGCGCATCCGGCCCCCCTGGATACATCTCCCCCGATTCGCCGCCCTGCACGCCGGCAACAAATCTGCCCAGCGCGTCGGCGTTGCGCGACATGTGCGTCACGACGTGTCCCCGACTCCACCCGGGGAGCCCGGAGGGCTCCCGCGCCTGCTCTTCGGTCAGTGCACCGATGAGAGCCTGTGCCTTGACGTCGGATTCACGAACTGCTGCGACCAGGTCGGCATACGTCGGCGTTACGGAGTGAGACGTCATGCAGCGATACTAGTTCCCTTCGCGCACTCTCATACCGATTCACGACAAGGTCCACCACTCCCGGATCGACGCCGAGCGGTTCGGTCACACCATCGGCTCCTGCGGCGTGCAACCTTTCGTGGAACAGCCCGTGCGCGAGGAGGTACGAGGCGACAAAAACTCGCTTCGCGCCGCGAACGCGTGCTGCTGCAACAACATCGGCTACCTTCGGCTCCCCGGTCGCGATGTACCCGATGTCGACACGAGTCCCCGCCGCTTCGGCAAGCATCAGCGCAGCACGCTCGACGTCTCGCAGCGCCCGCGCATCGGACGACCCTGCGGCAGCAAGCACTGTCGCGTCACCCGGATTCCACCCCGCTTCGGTCAAGCGCCGAAGCAGCACGCGTGCAAGCGCCGGATCGGGTCCGAGTGCGGGCGTCACACTCACAGCCGAGTGCTCACTTATCGCCACTTCGCGTCGAACATCGGTGTGAACGTGGTAGCCGGACGCCAGGAACGCCGGTACGAGAATCGCTCGCCCCGGAGTGTCCCGGAGGACTTCCGAAGGTGACGGACCGAGCACATCGACAAAGGCAACGCGCGTGCGTCCGACGCGCGTGCCGACGGCGTCGGCCAGTGCGGCAACCATTTCCACGCCACGTGCACTACGCGTGCCATGAGCTACCAGGACGAGGACATCGTCATCGCGTTGCATAGTCACCTGGATTCTGTACGTAGTCGCCGGGGTCGAGGGCAAGTCGATAGCCCCGCTTGACCACCGTCTGAACGGCTTTGGGCGCGCCGAGGCACGCGCGCAATCGGGCGACGGCGGTCTCGACGGCATGGGTGTCGCCGCCGCCGCCGGGAAGAGAAGCCAGCAGTTCGTCGCGGGAGACGACTCGACCGGGGCTGGCACCGAGAGTGCGGATCAACGACATCGCAGCCGGCGGCAATTGCTTCACTTCACCGTCCACGACTACGCAACCGCCGCGAATGCTGATTTCGTGTTCGCCGGCTTGAATCTTGTTGGCTCGCTGCGGGAGTTCGTCGACGATGTGTCTCGCGAGCGCGCCCAGACGTGCCCGCGCCGGGGCTGTGGTCGGTACATTCAACGCTTCGAGCGGCGCCGAGGTGACCGGGCCGACGCACATGGCCGCCACCGGACCCCGCATCGCGTCGAGAATGTCTCCGAGATCCCCGGTCTTGTCGGCGCGCATCAACATCGAGGCTACGGCCGGTGCACTGGTGAAACTGACGGCGTCGATTCCGGCTGACGCTATGGCGTCGATCATCCGGTCGAGCAGCGTCGGATCCTCCGGCGGTTCCCATCGATAGACGGGCACCGCGATGACCTCGGCGCCGGCCTCGCGCAACACCTGACAGAAGTCGGGAATCGGCTCCCACTCGGTGGTCGCACCATGCAGTTGTACAGCGATCCGCTTTCCCGAGACACCTTCTGCCAGAAGATGTTCGAGCACCTCGGCGGAAGACTCGGATGCCGGTGACCATTCCTCACGAAGGTCGGCCGCGCGGATTGCTCCCTTGGCCTTCGGTCCTCGCGCGAGCAGACGAGCCGAGCCCAACGCGGATCCGAGATTTTCCGCCTCACCCCACCCGTCGGCTGCTTCCAGCCAACCCCGGAATCCGATCCCGGTGGTGGCGACAACCACCTCGGGAGGATCCGAGATGATCTGCTGTGTCACCCTTTCGAGCTCACGGTCGTCGGCCAACGGAATGATTCGAATCGCCGGAGCGTGAACGACATCCGCTCCCCGGCGAGTCAGCAAGGTCGCGAACTCCTCGGCGCGGCGCGAAGCAGTGATACCTACCGTGAATCCAGCCAACGGCATGTCGTCACTCACGAGACTGCATCGGCGACAGTCGAGCGAACACCCTGCATCTGCAAGCTGTGTACCTGAACGACTCCAGCCCACACGCGAACGCCGTACACCGGCAGCGCAACCGACGAGTCGTCCAGCGCCCGGCCGTCGACCAGCGAGAACGCCTGCTTGAGCAGTGGCGAGACCACGATCGGCTCACCGTCCCGGTCGCCGACGAGTCCGCGAGACATCACCGCGGCGCGGCCGTACGGATCGAAGTTGCTGACAGCCCGGAGTGTGCCGTCCTCGAGTAGGAACAGCGCCACCTGCTCGCCGCCGCGAAGAAGCACGGCAACTCCGCGTCCAGGGATCAGATGGCTCAGCGGGCAGGCCGACGTCCATTCGAGTCGATCCGAATCCAGCTTGGCGATCTGCGCATCGATGACACTCATCGAAGTCCTCCTGTCGATCCGGCGACAACGTCGCGCGGGTTCTTGTCTACGTTTCTACGGATCCCGTGTTTCCCACGGGTTACGCGACTATTACCGGCGCGTGGGGATGCTCGGCATGCCCATCAGGACCGGAACCTTGCGCACTCCGGTCTCGTCGAACACAACCGTCGGGTCGGCTTCTTCCGGTGCGTTGACGAACGAGACGAACCTCGACAATTTCTCCGGATCACCCAGCACACCGGCCCATTCGTCCTGGTAACCCTCGACGTGCTTGGCCATCAGTGCCTCGAGTTCCTCGCCGATACCCAGGCTGTCTTCACAAATCACGGCCTTGAGGTGATCGAGTCCGCCTTCGAGTGATTCGACCCACGGCGCCGTGCGCTGGAGGCGATCGGCAGTACGGATGTAGAACATGAGGTAGCGGTCGATGTACTTGACCAAGGTCGCGTCGTCGAGGCCTCCGGCAAGCAACTGAGCGTGTTTGGGCGACTGTCCGCCGTTACCGCCCACATACAGATTCCAACCGTTCTCCGTCGCGATGACGCCGACGTCCTTGCCTCGCGCTTCGGCACATTCACGGGCGCAACCCGAGACGCCGAACTTGATCTTGTGCGGCGAACGCAGACCGCGGTAGCGATTCTCGAGGTCGACGGCCATACCCACCGAATCCTGGACACCGTAGCGGCACCAACTCGAACCGACGCAACTCTTGACCGTCCGGAGGGACTTGCCGTACGCCTGACCCGATTCCATCCCGGCGTCGACGAGGCGCTTCCAGATCGCGGGCAACTGTTCGACGCGGGCACCGAACAAGTCGATGCGCTGACCGCCGGTCACCTTCGTGTACAAGCCGAAGTCTCGCGCCACTTCTCCGATGACGATGAGTTGCTCACCCGTGACCTCGCCGCCAGGCATCCGAGGTACCACGGAGTACGTACCGTTCTTCTGGATGTTCGCGAGGAAGTGATCGTTGGTGTCCTGCAACGACGCCTGCTGGCGGTGCAGGATGTGATCGGAGTCCGTCGATGCCAGAATCGAAGCGACTACAGGCTTGCAGATGTCGCAACCGGCGCCCTTGCCGTACTTGGCGATCAGCGCCGAGAAGGTTCTGGTCTGCGTCGACTGGACGATCTGGAACAACTCGGCCCGCGACTGCGCGAAATGTTCGCACAGTGCCTTCGACATCACGACGCCGGAATCGGCCAGCAGCTGCTTCACGGTGGGAAGGCAACCGCCACAAGTGGTTCCGGCGCTGGTGCACGCCTTCACCGAAGCGATGTCGCATGCGCCGGCTGCGATTGCACCGCAGATGGCTCCCTTCGTCACGGCGTTGCACGAGCACACCTCGGCGTCGTCGGGCAGCGAGCCTGCACCCGGCTTCTCCCCCGCAGGCGAGATCAATGTCGCCGGGTCACCGGGTAGTTCGCGACCGACCAGCGGGCGCAGCGACGCGTAGGCCGATGCGTCACCGACAAGAATGCCGCCGAGCAGGATCTTCGCGTCGTCGGAGACCACGAGCTTTGCGTACGTCCCCTTGGACGCGTCGCTGAGGACGACTTCGAGGGCGCCCGGTGAGGTCGCCATCGCGTCACCGAAACTGGCGACGTCGACGCCCATGAGCTTGAGCTTGGTGGACATGTCCGCGCCCGGGAAATCCGCGGCGCCGCCGAGCAGACGATCGGCCACGATCTCGGCCGTCGTGTAACCGGGAGCGACCAGACCGTAGCAACGGCCTTCCACCGCAGCACATTCGCCGACGGCATAGATGTTCTCGTCCGACGTCACGCAGCCGAGGTCGGTCAGAATGCCACCGCGCTCCCCCACTGCGATGCCGGCGTCGCGGGCCAGCTGATCACGCGGACGTACTCCGGCGGAGAAGACGAGCAGCGACGCGTCGATGGTGGAGCCGTCGGAGAGTTCGACCACGATTCCATTGTCGGCCTGCGAAATTCCCGCCGTCCCGACACCGGTGTGGACAGTGAGCCCGAGTTCGGTGACGAGGCGAGCGAGCAGTGCGCCACCACCCTCGTCGACCTGCATCGGCATCAATCGCGCATTGTGTTCGACGACGTGTGCCGTCATCCCCATGAGCGAGAGAGCATTTGCGGCCTCGAGTCCAAGCAAACCTCCGCCCACCACGACGCCGACAGCGCCAGGACCAGCCTTCTCGGCGGCGGCCCGGATACCGTCGAGGTCGTCGAGGGTGCGGTAGACAAAACATCCGTCGCCGTCGTGCCCCGGTACGGGAGGCACGAACGGATACGAACCGGTCGCCATCACCAGAGCGTCGTAGGAGATCGTCTCGCCGGTTGTCGTCGTGACCGTGCGTGCATCTTTGTCGATCGAGAGCGCGCCTTCCCCCACACGGAGGTCGACCAGGCTGTCGCCGTCGTAATCGTTGCCGGCCAGAGCCAATTCCTTGGGGTCCCACGCTCCGACGTACGAGGACAGCCCGACTCGGTCGTACGCTGCGTACTGCTCGTCGCAGAGTACGGTCACCGACCAGTTGTTCGCTTCGTCGCGCGAACGCAGTGCCTCGACGAATCGGTGTCCGACCATTCCGTGTCCGATGACAACAACCGACTTGCTCATGACGCCTACTTCCTGAGGTACGAGATAGTTCTGAGATTCTGCGGACCGCTCACGCCGTGACTGCGACCTTCGCCTCGTCGACGTCTGTGGTCAGCGTCGACGGCTTGCGCAGGAAGACGAACCAGGTGACTGCGATGCAGGCGATGTAGAAGGCCAGGAACACCCAGAAGGCCATGGTCGCCGACTTCGCGGGGCTGCTGTACGACGCGCGCAGCACCAGGTTGATACCGACGCCGCCCAAACCGCCTACCGCACCGGCAAATCCGATGAGAGCGCCGGAGATACTGCGCGACCACGTTGCCTTCTCGCTTCGATCCATGTGATCGAAGCTCTGAGCCTTCGCCTCGAAGATCGCCGGGATCATCTTGTAGACGGATCCGTTTCCGATGCCCGAGAGCAGGAACAGGGCGATGAAGCCGAGAACGAATGTCACCATGATCCCGGCGCTGGCGACGCCGGCGGTGTTGTCGTCCATCGTTCCGGCCGTCACGAGTATCGATGCCGCGAATGCCATGGCGACAAACGTCCACATGGTGATCTTGCCGCCGCCGATGCGGTCGGCCAGTTTGCCACCGAGCGGCCGGGCGATCGAACCGAGGAGTGGTCCGATGAAGGCGATCTGTGCTGCATGCAGCGCCGCCGCGGCCGGAGTGGCACCGCCGGCGAGGAAGTTGATCTGCAGAACCTGACCGAAGGCGAAGCTGAATCCGATGAAGGAACCGAACGTACCGATGTACAGGAAGCTGATCACCCACGACTCGGAGAACTTGAGTGCCTTGGCCATCGAGCGCAGGTCCGACTTCTGGTTGCCCAGGTTGTCCATGAACAGCGCGGCACCGACGGCGGCGGCCGCAATGAACACGAGATAGACGGCGCAGACGATCCACGGAGCGCGGTTACCGACGGTGGCGATCACCAGCAGACCGATCAGCTGAATCATCGGCACACCGATGTTGCCGCCGCCGGCATTGAGACCGAGCGCCCACCCCTTGAGGCGTTGCGGGTAGAAGGCATTGATGTTGGTCATCGACGACGCGAAGTTGCCGCCGCCGATACCTGCAGTGGCCGCTACCAACATGAACGTGGTGTACGACGCACCCGGGTTCATCATCAGGTAGAGCGTGAGAAGTGTTGGCACGAAGAGGAACAGCGCACTCATGACGGTCCAGTTACGACCGCCGAACCGTGCGGTGGCGACCGTGTAGGGAATGCGGAGGACCGACCCGACAAGTGTGGGCACTGCGACGAGGAAGAACTTTCCGGCCGCGTCGATGCCGTAGATATCCGTCGGCATGAACAACACCATCACGGACCAGATCGACCAGATCGAGAAGCCGACGTGTTCGGCTACCACTGACCAGATCAGGTTCCGCTTCGCGATGTCCTTGCCGCCGGATTCCCAGGCGTCGACGTCCTCTGCATCCCAATGCTCGATGTAATGACTCACCAGGGCCTCCTGAATATGTTGGAGACCCAAAGGTAGAAAATGGTTATTGCGCCGGTGCTGCGTGCGATGACCGCGAAGTCAATTGATCCTCACCCGGTAACAAGACCGGGTGTGAGCTAGTTTTTCGCAGGTGCGTGCCAGGAATCCTCGAGCATCCGAGGCTTGCATGCCTGGTAGGCGCCCAGGAGCACCACGATCACAGCGACGACGAGCAGGCCGAACGGCGCAGCGTATCCACCGGACACGTCGTGGAAAACGCCGAACAGGAGCGGACCGAGGCAGGCAACGGAGTAGCCGATGCCCTGGGTGAAGCCGGACAGTGCCGAGGAACCGATGTGCGAACGAGTACGCAGGTTGATCAGTGTGAGCGACATCGGGAACGTGCTCGGACCGAGGCCCAGGACGACAACCCACACGACCGGCGCCGCCATCGGGGCAAAGTACAGCCCGCCCATGCCGACCAGGTAGCAGACGGCACACGCGATCACGACAGGGAAGGGATTGGCCATGCGGGCGCACAGCGTCGGTGCACCGAAAGCTGCGACGAGCCCGATCACCGAGAACATTCCGACCATCGTTCCGCCGAAGGCGTCACTGGCTCCGGCGTCACGAAGGATCGAGGGAATCCACGTGAACATCGAATACGTGATCAGTGAGGTCATGCCGAACATGCCGGCCATCCCCCAGGCCACGGGAGAACGCCAGACCTGACCGCGTGGCTGTTCTGCCACTGCCGCAACCGAATCCGATGCATTCTCGACGGACCCGGCTTCGTTCGCGCGAGCCTTGCGCGAGCGAGCGAGGGTGATCAACCACGGCACTGCTGCGGCGAAGCCGAAGGCGGACCACCAGCCGATCGAGAACCGCCACCCGAAGGCGTCGGCGACCGGGACTGCGACGAACGCCGGAACGATGGTGCCGATCTGCACGGCCACGATGTAGACCGAACTCATGGTGGCGAGGCGATCCGAGAAGTACCGCTTGACCAACGGCGGGATCACGACATTGCCGATTCCCATGCCTGCCAGTGCCAGAGCCGAGAGGGCCAGCAACGACCATGTCTGAGACATCATGGCGCGCAACAGCATTCCGACGCCGGCCATGAGCATCGCGACGAGGGCCGTCCGCTCGAGCCCGATACGTTTCGCGATGGCGGGAGTGATGAGACCGAAGATGGCGAACATTGCGGTCGGAACCATGCCGAAGACACCGACGATCGAGGCGGAGAAGCCGATCTCGTCGCGAATCTCGGCCGCCAAGGGCGAGAACGAGGTCACCGCAAGTCGAAGTACGAGCGCAGACATCGCAATCGCTGCGAAGACGAGCACACGGCCTTGTACCAACGAGCGGGTTTCGGTTCTCTCCAGTTGAGCAGTCACCGGCAAATCATAGGATGACCGGACGAACTCGCACAAGCGCGGTAATCTAACGTCACATTCACACCACTTACCCGGACCCGAGGAAACAACCACGTGCAACCCGTTCGACGCGCAAGTCTCATCTCGCAGGTCACCGAACAACTCCGCAACGAGATCCGGAGCGGAACCTGGCCGATCGGTTCCAAAATCCCCACCGAACCGGAACTGTCGGAGTTGACCGGCACCGGTCGCAATACCGTGCGCGAGGCGGTCCAGGCGCTCGTTCACGCCGGAATGCTGGAACGTCGTCAAGGATCTGGCACCTACGTCGTTGCCGTCTCCGACCTCGGTGGCACTCTCGGCAACTACTTTGCCGGTGCCCACCAGCGGGATGTACTCGAACTACGGCGCGCACTCGACATCACCGCGGCCACCCTCGCCGCCGCACGGCGAACCGAAGACGACATCGCCGAACTGACGCGGCTACTCGAGCTTCGCACCGCTTCGTGGGAGGGTCAGGACGTCGACGCCGCCACCACCGCGGACGTCGCACTGCACCGAGCAATCGTCGCGGCCAGCCACAACGAGGTCTACCTGGAGTTCTACGACTCCCTGCTTCCGGTAATCGAGACCACGATCCAACAACACATCGACGCGACCGGCGAGGGATTCCACTCGCAGCACGCGAACCTCGTCAACGCTGTCGTCGACGGGAACACCGTGGCCGCCTCGAACGCCGCACGCGAGTTGTTCGAGGGCCTGGTCTCGGACTTCGGTACCGGTGCCCCGATCTAGAGCAGCAAGCGCACGATGTCGGACGTACGGGCCAACCCCGGGAACGCGTCCGCCGTCGAGCGAGGATGCAGAACATGAACTGCCAAGCGGAACATCACCGCACGTAGAAGCATCTGCGGCCACTCGGGGAGATCTTCCCACCGGCCGACCAGCGCCTCGTCGGCACCGCCCCACGAGATCGCGTCGACCACAGCGACGGCGGCGGCCCACGCAGCCGGCCGCCAATACGGCGTGATGTCGGTGATTCCGGGCGCCATACTGCCCGAGAACAGCACTGTCCCGAACAGATCGCCGTGCACGAGCTGGTCCGGGCTCTGCACCGGCTTACGCAAAGTAGCGAGCCCGGCGATCAGTTCCAGACTTTTGCGACCGTCAGGAGTGGGCGTCTCGAGTTGCTCGACGCCCTTCGCGATCCTCAGCGGAACCGTTTCCCATGCCGCGCGATCAGCGGCGACGAATACGTCGACCTCGGCCCACGGCGGCACGGGCGGTTGCGCAAGGAAGCGCGGGCGCTCGAGCGAGGCCGTCGCCGCATGCAGTCGGCAGGACATCGAGACCACTTCGTCGTGACGTGGTTCCGGCGATCCGACGATGAAGGTGTCGGCACGCCAGCCCGAGACGACGTAACGACCGTCGGTCGAACGCACCGGTCGAGCCAGCCGAACGCCGTCGACTTCGAGGTTCTCTCGCACCTTCGCCGACCACGCTGCGCGGGCATGATCCGCGACTGCTGAAAGGACGACGTCTCCACACAGCCACCCGCCGTCCCAATCCGCACCGAGTGGGATGGGATCGACTTCACGGAGGCCGAAGGTGGAGCACACGTGCTGGGGAGGTTGGCCTGTGCTCACACCCCAACGCTACCGGTGCGCGGCGCCGCCTCCCGCGAGGCGCGCCTAGTAGACCGGCAGACTCGCATCCACCTGGTTCGCCCAGGCGATCGCGCCGCCTTGAACGTGGACCGCGTCGGAGAAACCGGCGTTCTTGAGAAATGCCAATGCCTCGGCGGAACGAATGCCGGTTTTGCAGTACAGCACTATCTGCTTGTTCTGCGGCAACGTCGCCAGAGCTTCACCGGACAGGATGCGGTCCTTCGGGATCAGCACGGCCCCCGGCAGATGCATGATGTCCCATTCAACCGGTTCTCGTACGTCGACCAGCTCGATCGACCGTCCCTCGCCGATCATGGCCTCCAGTTCGGGCGCCGTGATCGTCGAACCGACAGCAGCGGCACTCGCCTCTTCGGACACGACACCGCAGAACGCGTCGTAGTCGATCAAGGCGGTGACCGGCACGCGGGTCGGATCACGCTGAAGGCGGATCGTCCGGAACGTCATCGCAAGTGCGTCGTAGATCATCAGGCGTCCGAGAAGCGGTTCGCCGATCCCCGTGATGAGCTTGACCGCCTCGGTCGCCATGATCGAACCGACGGTCGCAGGCAGGACTCCGAGCACACCACCCTCGGCGCACGAGGGGACCATGCCTGGCGGCGGTGCCTCCGGGTAAAGATCGCGATAGTTCAGTCCCGCGCCGTCCGGGGCGTCTTCCCAGAAGACCGAGACCTGCCCTTCGAAGCGGTAGATCGAGCCCCACACGTATGGCTTTCCCGCGATGACGGCAGCATCGTTGACGAGGTACCGCGTCGCGAAGTTGTCCGTACCGTCCAGGATCAGGTCGTACTCGGAGAACAGTTCGACCGCGTTGGAGTTGTCCAGGCGGAACTCGTGCAACCGGACGTCGACGTGCTCGTTGATTTCGAGAATCGACTCCTTCGCACTGAGCGCCTTCGGGCGTCCGACGTCGGAGCGTCCGTGAATCACCTGACGCTGCAGGTTCGACATGTCGACCTCGTCGAACTCGACGATCCCGATGGTGCCCACTCCTGCGGCCGCGAGATAGAGCAGTGCCGGTGAACCCAATCCACCGGCGCCGATGAACAGGACTCGTGCATTCTTGAGCCGCTTCTGGCCGGTCATGCCTACGTTCGGGATGATCAGGTGCCGGCTGTATCGGGCAACTTCCTCCCGGCTCAACTCGGCTGCCGGCTCCACCAGTGGTGGCAATACGACGGGTGTTGCAGACACCGCGAAACACTCCTAGTTCAAGACGAGATCAGGGATTCTCGATCCGGTCACGCTCGGGGGTACGGCCACGGATTGAAGCGGCACGTGAGTCCGTTCATCGGAACGACGCCCTCGGGATCAAGCCTAGCGATGTCGTTGTTCGCGGTTCCGAAGGTCTGCTGCATCATGATCGGTGCGAGTCCGCCTTCGGTCTCGCACGGCTGATGAGCGGCGTATCCGATGGCATGGCCGACCTCGTGATTGATCTGATACTGCCGATACGAGCCGATGTCGCCCTGGAACGAAATGGCGCCTCGCACCCATCGCGGTTCGTTGAGCAGGACTCGGTCCATGCTCGGGTTGTAGCAGGATCCTTCGAGTTCGATTTCGTATCCACAGCCTTCGCGGATCGTCATCTGTGAGGTCAAGGAGATCCGGAAGTCCGGCTCGCCGGCGTCGACGCGCCGGAACGCGACCTTGGGATCGTTGGTCCAACTCTTCGGATTGGCCAGTGTCTGGTCGACCATGCGTCCGTACGATTCGTCTCCGCCGAAGCCGGTCGTGTCGACGCCGTCCTCGATCTCGACCGTGTACGTGAACTCGCGTTCGGTTCCCTGTCCGACCTTCCCCGTCGTACCTGGTACGACGTGCCACGTTCCACCCCCCGCGACGGTGAACGGACCACCGTCGGGAAGGGCACCGGACGGTATCGACGAGGCAAAAGTTCCGTCTCCGGCCGGTGGGGCACCGATGACATCGGTTCCGTCGGTGCTGTGCGCGAGGTCGGCGGTGGCCGACGTCTTGCTCGCGGAGTCTGTGGCGTCCGGCCGTACCGCATCGACGATCACAAGAATGGTGAGCACCACGAGAACCGGAATCGCGTAGGCCCGCCAACCGTAGGTCGAGACGAAGCGCCCGAGCTTGCTCTGCTTTCGCGCTGCCCGGTCCGGTCGCGGATTACGCGGGGTTCGGCCCACTTCTCGTTTGGTCGGATCCCATTGGGCGCGCAAAGGCTGATGGGAGGAAATGCCGCGATAGTCGCGTTCGCCGTAGGCACGATCATCCGGCACCTCCGGCCGACGTTCGTCGCGAGGCGCTCCAGTTCCGCTACGCATTCGACGTTCCTCACGTTCAGGGTTCTGCGTAGTTCGTCCACGCATGCGCGGTCCCCCTGGGTCAGTCACGTCGTCCAGAATCTCACACACGGCAAGTCGCTCGCCCGGGCTGACCGAAACTTGCTGGTCCTGGCGTGTCATGGCAGCCCGTCCTGTAACGAGAAAGACCGCTGGTCTCGCTCACCGAGGCACGCGCGACTCGCCCGGGCGACACACGGTATCGTTCATTCGGCTACGACCGGTGTGACGGAGGATACTGGCGGGTACGCACACGCGACTCGCGGATCCGCGCGCCGACCGAATTACTTTTGCTCAGATTGGAAGCGACATGACAGAACTCGCGGATCGGACTGACTCCGATCGCGGTACAACGGCTGGCAAGCCTGCCGGAACACGTCGCAGCACCCGCCTCCCCCGCGATGCGCGCCGCCTCCAGCTCCTCGCAGCTGCAAGTGAGGTATTCGTTGCGAACGGGTACCACTCGGCCGGCATGGACGAGATCGCCGAATGTGCCGGTGTCAGCAAGCCAGTTCTGTACCAACATTTCCCAGGCAAACTCGAACTGTACGTCGCAGTCCTGCAGAGTTACGTCGACAGCCTCATCTCGGGTGTACGCCAGGCCCTGCGATCGACGACGGACAACAAACAGCGTGTCCGCGCCGCGGTCCAGGCGTTCTTCGACTTCGTCGACAACGACTCCCAGGGCTTCCGCCTGGTGTTCGAGTCCGACATCATGGGCGAACCTCAGGTCCAGACACGCGTCGAACAAGCCACCGAAGCCTGCGTCGACGCCGTGTTCGACCTGGTGAGTCAGGATTCCGGACTCGATCCGTACCGTGCGCGCATCCTTGCGGTCGGCCTTGTCGGTGCCAGCCAGTTCACTGCGCGGTACTGGCTCGAAGCCGCGCGGCCGATCCCGAAGGAAGAAGCCGTGGAAATCACCGTGACCCTCGCGTGGGGCGGTCTCTCACACGTGCCGCTGCAAGCCGAAACGAAGTAACCGGAACCCGAACCCGAACGAGAATGGGCGGGCAGTCTCACGACTGCCCGCCCATTCTGCTGTTACAGCTACGCGTCAGACGGTAGGCGCGAATCCGACCTTGCGGATATCGGACGGACCGATCTCCACGTACGCCACACGAGAAGCCTGCACCAGGAACTTGCGGCCCTTGTCGTCGACGAGAGCCAGAACCGGCTCGCGGCCACCGAGGACAGCCGCGACCAGTGTCTCGACCTCGTCAGGGGTCTGTTCGCTGTTGACGATGAGCTCACGCGGGCTGTCGATTACACCGATCTTGACCTCCACGGTCAACCTCCGAACTGTTCGTGAATTACATCCGTTGTCGACGCAAGGCTAATGCAGCAACGACCGCCCACGCTCCTCTGCACGCTGTGCCCAGAGCGAACAGGCACCTAGACGAGTCCGAGAATCGCCATCCGCTCGGCATGCTTTGCCTGCATGCCGTCGAACAACGCGACAACTCCGTTGAGGTCGCCGGAGGCGGAGATCACCAGATCGGTGAGATCTTCACGCTGCGCCAGCACGAACTGTGCCTGCGTGATTGCTTCCCCCAGAAGACGGCGTCCCCACAGCATCAACCGGTCCTTGGCGCGAGTACTGGCCTCCACTGCTGCCTTCACCTCGAGCACCACGAACTCCGAGTGGCCCGTCTGGGACAGCACGTCCTCGACGATTTCCGCGACATCCGCCGGGAGGGAGTGCCCGATCTCGCGATAGAAGTCGGCAGCGATTCCGTCGCCGACGTACGCCTTCACGAGCGATTCCAGCCACGTCGACGGTGTCGTCGACGCGTGGTAGTTGTCGAGAGCTCGAACGAACGGGTCCATGACGGCGAAGATCTCGTGGCCACGTTCCGTCAACGCCGTTTCCAGAGTCTCGAAGTGGTCCATCTCGGCGGCGGCCATGCTGGCGAACGCCACCTTGCCTCGCAGGTCCGGTGCCATTTGTGCGTCCTCCGCCAAGCGGTAGAACGCCGAAATCTCGCCATACGCGAGAACGGCAAACAAATCGATCACGCCAGGGTGATCGGAAGCGACTCGGCCTCCGGTTCCAGCGTCCGTCGAAGCATCAAGATCGTGTGCGCCCATGACTACGAACTGTAGTGCTTCGACGGCCGACGCGACCGGCAAGGACCGCATGTCCGATTCGGTGATCTTCGACATGTCATCGCGAGGGACGGACGATTCGGTGATCTTCGACATGTCATCGCGAGGGACGGACAACGTGCAGCTACAATGGTCTTGGGAGTTCGCCAGTTCCCCCGGGCCATTTGGTTAGCCGGGACGGCTGTATTCACACGAACCCCACCGATAATGTGCGCGCACCTGCATCGACGGTTGTCGCCCGCTTCGCCGAGATCTCCGGACGGTTCGAATTCGTCCGAGTGGAATTCAGTGCTGAGGCGTAGGCATGACCGAAGAAAAAGAGGGCATCGACATCGGCCGACTTACGGCCTGGCCCCTTACCTTGTGCGTGCGTACCGCCACGAGGAAAGGCTAGTCCCCTGAGCAAGATCACTGTCGACCACGAAGACGAAGCAACCGAGAACACCGTTTCCGTCCAGCTCGACGACACCCATGTACCCCCGAGCTTCGCCGAACTCGGTGTCCGCGACGAAATCGTCCGCGCACTGAACGAGATCGGCATCGAGCGCACCTTCGCCATCCAGGAACTCACCCTTCCGTTGGCTCTCGCCGGTGACGACCTCATCGGTCAGGCCCGCACCGGAATGGGCAAGACCTTCGGTTTCGGCGTCCCGCTCCTGCATCGCATCGTCACCGCCGAGAACGGCACAGCTGTTCTCGACGGCACGCCCCGCGCTCTGATCATCGTTCCCACCCGCGAGCTGTGCATCCAGGTCGCCCGCGACCTCGAGAACGCCAGCAAGTACCTCCGCGTCGGCGATCGTGGTCTCCAGGTTCTGCCCATCTACGGCGGCCGTCCGTACGAGGCGCAGATCTCGGCACTCCAGAAGGGCGTCGACGTTGTCGTCGGCACCCCGGGTCGCCTGCTCGACCTCGCCAACCAGTCGCACCTGATCCTGGGCAAGGTGGGCGTTCTCGTCCTCGACGAGGCCGACGAAATGCTCGACCTGGGATTCCTCCCCGACATCGAACGCCTCATGGGCATGGTCCCCGACAAGCGTCAGACGATGCTCTTCTCCGCGACGATGCCCGGCCCGATCATCACCCTGGCTCGTACCTTCCTGACGCAGCCGACGCACATCCGCGCCGAAGAGGCCGAATCCTCCGCGGTGCACGATCGCACCAGCCAGCACATCTACCGTGCACACGCGCTCGACAAGGCCGAGATGGTCGCCCGCGTCCTGCAGGCCGAAGGCCGCGGCGCGACGATGATCTTCACCCGCACCAAGCGCACAGCCCAGAAGGTGGCCGACGATCTCGCGGAACGCGGCTTCTCCGTCGGTGCCGTCCACGGTGACCTCGGACAGATCGCCCGTGAAAAGGCGCTGAAGGGCTTCCGTAACGGCAAGGTCGACGTTCTGGTCGCCACCGACGTCGCTGCCCGCGGTATCGACATCGACGACGTCACCCACGTCATCAACTACCAGTGCCCCGAGGACGAGAAGACCTACGTCCACCGCATCGGTCGTACCGGCCGCGCCGGACGCACCGGCATCGCCGTCACGCTGGTCGACTGGGACGACATCCCTCGCTGGCAGCTCATCGACAAGGCACTGAGCCTCGGAATCCCCGACCCGGTCGAGACCTACTCCAGCTCGCCGCACCTCTACGAAGAGTTGTCCATTCCGGCCGATGCCAAGGGCACTGTTCGCAAGGCCAAGGCCGCACCTGAGAAGGCAGCAACGGACAAGGCAGCAACGGAAAAAGCAGACGCGCCGAAGTCGACCGACTCGGACGGCAACGAAGAGAAGGCCGCTCCCCGCCGCAACCGGACCCGTCGCCGCACCCGCGCCGGCGCTTCGACCGACGCCCCGACGTCCACCACCGCCGGCGCCACCACAGCTCCCCCTTCGGCACCCGCGGCAACCGCTGCCGAGAACTCGGACGAAGACGGAGCGGCCAAGCCGCGTCGCCGTCGGCGTCGTCGCCCCGCGGCTTCCGCGACGGCAGGCGCCGCAGAGTAAGCTGCCGATGTGCTGGCTCCCGAAAGGCGTACTCGCTCAGATGTGATCGGTGCGCTGGCAATCGCGCTGGCCGTAATCGTGGCGGTGACCGTTGTGTGGTTGCGCAGTGATGCGCGCGGAACCACCTCGGTCACCGCCGAATCTCCACTCCCACCTCTGTCGACGTCGGTGTTGTTACCCGACATCCTGAAGCAGACGTGGGAATCTCCCAGTGCCGACTCGACGGCACCGATCACCGTCGGAAATGCCGTCGTCACCGCCGACGGCTCCGAGGTGATCGGCCGCGATCCGGCAACGGGCGAAGAAGTATGGCGATACGCGCGCAACATTCCGCTGTGCGGCGCGATCGGTTCGTGGGATCGCGTCGTCAGCGTCTATCAGGACGATCGCGGTTGCTCTCAGGTCACGTCGCTGGTCGCCGACACCGGCGCCCGAAAGGACCAGCGCAACAGCGACGCCGATTCCGCGGTCAGCCTTTCAGCGGACGGCACCTACCTGATTTCGCGCGGCAGTGAGCGAATGGAACTGTGGCGCTCGGACCTCGTCCGAACCCTCGAGTACGGCCGGGTCGACGCGAAGGTCAACCCCAACAAGCAACCCCGCACCGGATGCACGCTGCTCGACGCTGCGTCGAGCGCCAACCGAGTCTCGGTACTCGAGCGCTGCCCCGGTGAAGCCTCCAACAGGTTGACGGTGATGAATCCCGCACCGAAGGACGCCCAGGAACCCGAAGAGTACGGATCCGCGATTCTCCTCGACTCCGAGGGCGCCCGCCTGCTTGCCGTGGCCGGCGAAAAGACGGCAGTCTACCTCCCTGCCGCCAACGGAACCGTTTCTCGCATCACCATTTTCGACGGAACCGGCAATCCGATCGTCGACTATCCGATCGAGGGAACGGTGACCGAAGGCGCCCGCACCCACGCCGACAAGGCTTCGATCACGTGGTGGACCGGCTCGCAGACCGTCAACCTGCGCCTGAGCGATCTGGCTCCGACGTGGATCGTCAACGGAACGTCAGGACCCGGAAGCATGGTTGCCGGTCAGATGCTCATCCCGGTTCCGGGCGGCATTGCAGCCGTCAGTCCGTCGGACGGAGCGGTGCAGCGCATGATCGCAGTCGACCGCGGTGAGACGACGACGCCGATCGTGCTCGCCAGTGCGGGCGAGACGATTCTGGAACAGCGCGGCGATACCTTGTTCGCGCTGCGCTAGAAGCTCTCGCCTTCCTCAGAGCGCCAGTTCCGGCGCGAAAGTCACGACTTCATTTCCAGCCCAATGCTTTACGAGATTGTCCGCGAGTTCACGATAGGCATCCGCACCCTTGTTCTTTCGTCCGGCGAGGACCGTCGCACCCGACGCGGACGCCTCGGCGAACTTGACGGTGCGTGGGATCGGAGGCGCCAGAACGGCCAGGGAGTAGCGGTCGCTGACGTCGGCGAGCACGTCGCGACTGTGCGTGGTTCGAGCGTCGTACAGAGTCGGAAGTGCGCCGAGCAGAACAAGATCCGGGTTGGTGATGGCTTGGACTTCACGAACCGTACGCAGCAGCTGTCCGACGCCGCGGTGTGCGAGGGTTTCGCATTGCAGTGGAACCAGAACCGACTGCGCCGCAGTCAATCCGTTGAGTGTGAGCACACCCAACGACGGTGGGCAGTCGATGATGATGACGTCGTAAGAGCCCAGGAGCGGAGACAGCGCCCGCTTGAGCGCGAACTCTCGACCGGGTCGCATCAGGAGCAGCGCTTCGGCGCCCGCGAGATCGATCGTGGCCGGCAGGAGATCCATACCGTCGTCCGTCTTCAGCACGGCGTCGACCGCGTCGAGATCACCCGCCAGGACCTCGTTGACCGAACGCTCGAGGCGATCCGGGTTGTGTCCGAGCGAGAACGTCAGGCAGCCCTGCGGGTCGAGATCCACCACCAGAACTCGTTGTCCGAGCGCGGACAAAGCCGCACCGAGAGAAGCGACGGTGGTGGTTTTAGCCACGCCGCCCTTTTGATTCGCCACTGCGAGAACCGTCGTCACACGTAGATCCTTGCGCACTTCGCGCCAGGAGGCGAGCTACACACGCGAGGCAGCCTGCAATGATGGTCGACATGACGTCCCAGTCCGCCCCCTCGTCGATCCCCCTCGGTGCTCGCGTCGTACTCATGCGACACGGTGAAACCGAGTGGGCACGCACCGGGAAACACACGGGCCGGACCGAGGTTCCGCTGACTCCGCTCGGCGAGATGCAGGCAACCGCGACCGGAAATCGCTTGCGAACCCTCGACCTCCGGAACCCCATGATTCTGACGAGTCCGCGGCTGCGCGCACAGTTGACGGGCGATCTCGCCGGCCTGCCGGAAGAGCGAACCTGGGATGCACTGTCCGAATGGGACTACGGCGACTACGAAGGCCTCACGACGCCCGAGATCCGCGCAACGGTGCCCGATTGGACCGTCTGGACGCACCCGTGCCCCGGCGGCGAGCAGGCCGATCAGATCCACGCCCGCACCGACATGGTGCTGTCGATGGTGCGTTCGCAACTACCCGAACGCGACGTGATCCTGATCGGGCACGGCCACTTCTCACGCGCACTCATCGCCCGCTGGCTCGAGCTCCCGGTGACGGAAGGAAAGCGTTTCGCCTTGTCCCCCGGTGCATACTCGGTTCTCGGTTACGAGCACGGCGCCACCCACCTCGTCCATCACAACGTGCCGCCGCTCGTCGAGGCGTGAGGCCTAAGATTCTCCCTATGATCCGACGCGCCACGCCCGCAGACGTCCAGCCGATCACCGACATGATCTACGAGTTGGCCGATTACCAGAAGGCCCTCGACGAGTGCACCGTGAAGGCGGAACAGATCGGCGAGGCGTTGTTCGGGCCGGCCGCGACGGCCTTCGCGCACGTCGCTGTGAATTCGGCCGACGACGTCGTCGGCATGGCATTGTGGTTTCGCAATTTCTCGACGTGGGACGGCGCTCACGGCATCTACCTCGAAGACCTGTACGTCAAGCCCAGTCAGCGCGGATCAGGCCACGGGAAGGCTCTTCTGGCCGCACTCGCCAAGGAGTGCACCGACAACGACTACACCCGGCTGTCCTGGTCGGTGCTCAACTGGAACACCCCCTCGATCAAGTTCTACGAGTCACTCGGTGCCGACGCGAAGACGGAGTGGACCACGTATCGCCTGACCGGCACCCACCTCGGAGCTCTCGCCGCCGAAGCTGAGTAGGACCGAAGCAGGGTAGGCGTTCCGTCCTACTTGTCCCGCGGCTCTTCGGTCTCGTCCGGGCGTCCTTCTTCCGGCGACACCTCGTCTGCGTACGCTCCGTACTCCGCTGCCATCCATCGAGACGTCGGAGCCGAGAACAGGCAGCCCAGAGCGCCGAGAACGACGACACCCAGAACGATGCCGAGCGGCACCTGATGCGAATCGGTCAGGAGCGACCAGGCGACCGGCAGGAGCAGCAACTGCGCGACGACGGCGATTGCCCGGCCCCACCGGCGGCCCGTCAGCAAAGCGATACCGGCAGCCAACACCGCGCCGCCGAGGATCGCGACCCACGCGGCAAATCCGTATCCGTTGGTGACGCTCTGATCGTGGCCGGTTGCACCGCGAATCACTGCGACGATCGCGAACCCGGCGGCAACCAGCCCTTGCAGCGTCACGAGGGCACCTGCCCATGTGACTGTCTTGGGCAGGGCGTTCGGACTGGCGGTATTCGGCACGAGGCCAGCCTAGAACACGACACCGGATAGGCTCATGCCCCGTGCGCGCACTGCTGATCGTCAACCCCAATGCCACCTCCACCACCGCTGCCGGTCGTGACCTGTTGGCACACGCCCTCGAGAGTCGGGTGCGACTTACTGTGGCGCACACCACACATCGGGGACACGCTGCCGAACTGGCGCGAGAAGCCCACGAAGACGGCTTCGGCTCGGTGATCGTCCACGGCGGCGACGGAACGGTCAACGAAGTGGTCAACGGACTGCTCGGGTCACCGCATCCCGCGTCGATGAAATCGGTTCCGGTCGGTCCGATCCCGACGATCGCTGTCGTCCCGGGAGGCTCGGCAAACGTTTTCGCGCGCTCACTCGGTATTGCCGCCGACCCGATCGACGCCACGAACCAACTCGTCGACCTCCTCTCCGAACGGACCAGGCGCCGAATCGGGCTCGCACACTGCGACAACCGTTGGTTCACGTTCAACGCCGGAATGGGCCTCGACGCCGATGTATGCGAGGCCGTCGACGCCAGCCGTAAGAACGGTGACGCCGCCACACCCGCCCGGTATGTCCGAACCGCGATCGCGGCGTTCTTCCGTGCCAAGCGAGCCGAACCAGCGCTGACCGTCCACCTTCCCGATCAGGATCCCGTCTCCGGAGTCCACTACGCATTCGTCTCGAACTCGAGCCCGTGGACATATCTGGAAGAGCGTCCCGTCCACACCAATCCGGGAACGACCTTCGACAGTGGACTCGGCATCTTCGCCATGACGAGCACCAAAGTTCTGCCGTCCCTGCGGGTTGTGCGGCAACTACTCGCACGCGGCGCGGAGCCGAAATCGAAGGTCCTCTTACGCACCGACGACGTCCCGACAATCACCATCGAATCGTCGCGACCGATCGGACTGCAGATGGACGGCGACTACATCGGACTTCGTGAAAAGGTCGAATTCACCTCGGTCCCGGATGCACTGGAAGTGTTCGCACCGATTACTACGTGAGTCAGGCAACACGTTTGACCTGCAAAAACTCTGGTGCCAAAAGGTCGAAATCGGGTAAAATGCCGGTGACGCCCAGGTGGCCGTCAGGTGTGTCACAAATTAGTGAGTTGGCCCACGAACCCGTTCAAACCTATTGACATACCGCGAGTTCGTGAAAGCATTCACAAGTAACAGTGCGGAAACATTGATGACGCACACACAAACTCATTGGTACCAAATGGTGTGAATACACACCCAATTAAGGAGCGAAAAAAGATGGACTGGCGCCACAACGCAATCTGTCGCGACGAGGATCCCGAACTGTTCTTCCCCGTGGGAAACAGTGGACCGGCCCTCGCTCAGATCGCTGATGCCAAGGTTGTCTGCAACCGCTGCCCCGTCACCGCCGAGTGCCTGTCGTGGGCTCTCGAGTCCGGCCAGGATGCAGGCGTCTGGGGCGGAATGAGCGAAGACGAGCGTCGCGCACTCAAGCGTCGTAACGCACGTACCCGTGCACGCACTTCCGTCTAGGTAGAACCGAGACGTTCGACTCGCGGCGGAGAACAGCCCCTCTGCACAGTCGAAGACGACAGCCCGGCACCACATGGTGCCGGGCTTTTTGTCTGCTCGAATCGCTAACGCTGCTCGAATCAGTAACGCGCAGAACGTCTACCGAGCGGCACACGCAGAACCGCGTCGGTACCGCCTCCGCTTCCCGGGTGCAGTCCGAGCGAGCCACCGAGTTCGGCGCCCAGCAAAGTCCGCACGATCTGGAGTCCGAGGCGATCGGATTTCTCGAGGTCGAAGTTCTCCGGCAGGCCGCGCCCGTTGTCGTGGATGATCACGTCCAACCAGCGTGCAGAACGCTCGGCACTGAGTGTGACCGTGCCGGTCACACCCGGATCGAAAGCGTGCTCGATCGCGTTCTGCACCAACTCCGTCAGCACCATGACCAGCGGGGTGGCGCGCTCGGCGGAGAACACTCCGAAACTGCCCTCACGCCGAATCGTCACCGGCACACCTACTCCCGCGACATCGGAGAGCATGGGAACCAACCGGTCGATCACCTCGTCGAGATCCACCTCTTCGTCCACCGACATCGACAAGGTGTCGTGAACGAGGGCGATGGACGTCACGCGTCTCACCGACTCTGTCAACGCTTGTCGCGCTTCGTCGTTGCCGGTTCGCCTGGCCTGTAGACGCAGAAGCGCCGCGACGGTTTGCAGATTGTTCTTCACTCGATGGTGAATCTCGCGGATGGTTGCGTCCTTGCTCAGGAGAGCGCGATCACGACGCTTGACCTCGGTGACGTCGCGGACGACGACCGCAGCACCGACATGCCGGCCGCCAGGCTTGAGAACCAGGGCCCGCAGCAGAACGGTCGCCCCGCGCGCCTCGATCTCCATACGGCGACCGGGCTTGTCCGCCAACGTATCTCGGATGTATCCCGCAGCTTCCTGAGACTCGAACGGGTCGGTGACCAACGAACGGGTCAGCGCTGCGAGGTCTTGGCCCACCAGATCCGAACTCAGACCCATCCGGTGATAGGCCGAGAGCGCGTTCGGGCTGGCATAGACGACTGTGCCTTCGGTATCGAGACGGATGAAGCCGTCGCCCGCACGTGGGCTCGAGTTCGTGTCGGAGCGCGATTCTCGGATCGGGAAGGTTCCGTCGCTGATCATCTGACACAGGTCTTCGGCGCAATCGAGATACGCGAGTTCGAGCGGACTCTGCGCTCGCTGGTGCGACAGGTTGGTGTCGCGGCTCAGAACAGCGATGACTCGCCCGTCCAGACGCACCGGAACGGCTTCCCGACGCGGCGGCATTCCTTCACGCCACGTCTCGTCTTCCCCGCGCACGACGCGGCCGTCCACGAGAGCGCGAAGAACCTGCGGGTGCTCGGACTCGGAAACGACCGTTCCGACCGCATCCTCCGGAAAAGCCGTCGATGCCGTTGTCGGCCGGCAATGCGCGACGCAGATGACCGTCCCCTCGGATCGGTTCTTCTCCGATTCGGTGCCCACCCACAAGAGAACGTCGGCAAAGGAGAGGTCGGCGAGCAGTTGCCACTCCCCCACGACGCGCTGGAGATGGTCGACCGCCGCACCGGGAAGGTCGGTGTGTTCGGCGAGGAGGTCGCTGAGAGTGGACATCGTCCGGCTTAGGAGATCACGGCGATCAGATCGCCTTGCTGAATCACGTCGCCGACCTTGACGCCCACCGTCGTCACCGTTCCCGGAACCTCGGCCAGGACGGGAATCTCCATCTTCATGGATTCGAGGATGACCAGGGTGTCGCCGTCCGCAACGACGTCTCCCTCGCTCACGACGACCTGGTAGACCGTCGAAACCATCTCGGCGCGCACGTCTTCTGCCATCGTGAACCTCACTTCTGTCGGAACTGCACTCTGACCACGAAAATACGTCGACGGATCACTCGATCGACCTGCCAATGGAACCACACCGGCATCGGCGTGAAACAATGACGCGAAAGAAACAGAAGGGAGACCAATCATGGGTAAGCGTGGTCGTAAGAAGCGCAGCCGTAAGGGCAACGCCGCTAACCATGGCAAGCGTCCAAACGCCTGACATGTAGCGCAACAAAACGTCCGAGGGGCGGGGAAGCATTGCTTCCCCGCCCCTCGGCGTTACTGCCTTCCGACTGCTGCCGCTCAGATCTTCGCTGACGGGCTAGCTGTCGGTTTCGGTAGTCGTTATGACGATGGTCCGACGCAACTCGACGGTGAGCCTCTGACGCAGGCTTTCCGGCGCGTGGTCTCCACCGCACTTACGGTTGATCAGGCTCTTGACCTTCTCCTCGATCCCGTAGGCCTCGAGGCACGATCCACAATCGTCGATATGACGCTGCAGGCGAGCACGACTCGAATCGTCGCATTCACCGTCGAGCATCAACCAGACGTCGGCGATGACTGCCGAGCAGTCGAGCCTTTCGAATTCGTCCTGCTCACTCATCGTGTGACACCTTCCGTCTCGGTGGCTGCGACTGTGGCTGTGTCGACCGCGCCGTCCCGATTGAATCCCCGGTCTTTTGCGACATCGGCCAAAAGACCACGCAATTGCTTGCGACCACGGTGCAGTCGCGACATCACCGTTCCGATGGGTGTGCCCATGATCTCCGCGATCTCCTTGTACGGGAATCCTTCGACATCGGCGTAGTACACGGCCATACGGAATTCCTCGGGAAGCGACTGCAGCGCCGCCTTGATGTCGTCGTCAGGCAACGCGTCGAGCGCCTCCACCTCGGCCGATCGCAGCCCCGTCGAAGTGTGCTCGGCGGTGGCGGCCAACTGCCAGTCGGTGATCTCGTCCGTCGGATACTGCGCGGGTTGGCGCTGCTTCTTGCGGTACGAGTTGATGTAGGTGTTCGTGAGAATCCGGTACAGCCAGGCTTTCAGGTTGGTACCGGCACGGAACGAGCGGAAAGCGGTGTACGCCTTGACGTACGTCTCCTGCACGAGATCCTCGGCATCAGCGGGATTCCGCGTCATACGCAAGGCAGCGCCGTACAACTGGTCGAGCAGCGGGAGCGCGTCGCGCTCGAACCGGGCAATCAACTCATCCGCAGTTTCGGGCGTTTCGGACACTGCGCCGTCGATAGGTTCAGCTACCTCTGACGGTTCGTCCTTGGGCCGGTCGTGTTCCAGCACTCTGATCCCTTCACTAGCCGTAGGGATCAAGGTTACCGCCAACTGAAGATCCGACCCACGGGCCGGTGGTGGCTCACACACAGCCAGCACGGTCGCTCCTTCGCTTCTCGGGACAAGTTTCATCAACTGGTACCAACACGGGAGTCAGCGACTCTGTTCCCGGCCTGGTCGGATGCACCTGTCGGCGATCCACATAGGGTGTTCCTCATGGCCGGAACAGCGACCCCTGCGACCGTACTTCTCGACAAGTCGAAGACACCGCACCGCGTCCACAGCTACGACCACGATCCTCGCGCCGAATCTTTCGGCGACGAGGCCGTCACTGCACTGGCAGAGTCGACAGGCGTCGAGGCCGCACAGATCTTCAAGACCTTGGTCGTCAAACTCGACACCGGCAAGCTCGCCGTCGCGGTCCTGCCGGTCCCGGACAAGCTCTCCCTCAAGGCTGCAGCCGCTGCCCTCGGTGCGAGCAAAGCCGTCATGGCCGATCGCGCCGAAGCCGAGCGCTCGAGCGGCTACGTCTTCGGCGGTATCTCACCGCTCGGCCAGCGCAAGAAACTGCCGACAGTGATCGATGCGTCGGCGCTCGACTGGGACCGCATTCTCTGCAGCGCCGGCCGACGCGGGCTCGAAATCGAGCTGGCTCCGACGGACCTAGCGCAGCTCAGTGGCGCGGTCACGGCGCAAATCACGGCGGGCTGAGTATCCGGTCGCTACGGTCTCACCATGCGACCACACCTGAAAACTCTTGCACTGACCGCTGCGACGGCAGCCCTCACCGTCTCGCTGACGGCCTGCGGGAGTTCGGACAATGCCGCCAAGGAAGTCACAGTAGTCGGATCAGGGCAGGTCCGCGGAGCGCCGGACATCCTCAATGCCGACATCGGCATCGAGGTGGTTGCCCCGGACGTATCGGGGGCGGTCTCCGAGTCGAATGACAAGGCCCGTCAGATGATCGACGCGATAGTCGCCGCCGGGGTGGCCCCCGAGGACGTACAGACAAGCGATCTGTCCGTCCAGCCGCAGTACGACGCCAGTGGTGGACCGTTCGTCGGCGGCAACGTGACCGGCTACCGGGCGACCAACTCGGTACGAATCGTCGTCCGCGATCTCGACAAAGCCTCTTCTGTCCTGGACGCCGGCATCGCGGCGGGCGGAAACGCGGCACGGCTCGGCAACGTCGCCTTCGCCATCGACGACGACTCTCAGCTTCTGGCCGACGCTCGCACCCGGGCCTTCGAGGACGCGAAGAACCGTGCCGAGCAGTACGCGGATCTGTCCGGTACGTCGCTCGAGAACGTCGTGACCATCACCGAGGCACACGACACGAGTGGCGGTCAGACCATGCGCGCTCCCGACGCCTCGATGTCCGACATGGTTCTCGCCCCGGGAACCCAGCAGGTCTCGTTCGAGGTGACCGTTGCCTGGGCTCTCGGCTGACCACTAGAGCAGGCTGATCTGCTCGCCGGCACGGTCGACGTCCGGCTCGATCAACTCGTGCCCGTTGTTCTTGACACTGTTGACCAGCGGCCGGACTCGATCGACGTCGATCCGCTCGAAGAGGTCCGTTACCGGTTCGAGCAGAGCCGAATCGACGGTGTTGTCGGGATCGAGCCACGCCTCCCAGCGGTCACGAGGCAGGGCGAGGGGCATGCGGTCGTGAACCTGCTCGAGGTGACCGAGAGAGTCGACCGTGACGATCGAGCAGCTCAGGACGGGGCTCGCGTTCTCGACCCTCGGGTCCCGCCAGGCAGACCACACGCCCGCCATGAACAGCCGTGATCCGTCGTCGGGGTGCATGTAGTAAGGAATCTTCGCTGCCTTTTTCCCGCCGGTGGCCTCGGTCTGCCACTCGTACCACCCGTCCATGGGGACCAGGCAACGCTTGAACTTGAAGGCGGTCCGAAACGCCGGCTTCTCCGCCAGCGAATCGGCGCGGGCGTTGAACAGGACCGGGCCTTTGCCCAGTTCCTTGGTCCACGACGGCACCAATCCCCACCGCATCCGCCGAATCCTCTTGG
Source organism: Rhodococcus sp. no. 34 (assembly GCF_054589475.1). Classification (NCBI taxonomy): domain Bacteria; kingdom Bacillati; phylum Actinomycetota; class Actinomycetes; order Mycobacteriales; family Nocardiaceae; genus Rhodococcus; species Rhodococcus sp. no. 34. The sequence continues at coordinate 329,675 of NZ_BAAILK010000023.1, read as the reverse complement.
TCGGATCGCTGTCGGGGTTCTCCCGATCGTGGCGTTCGACGACGGTCAACACCTCGGTCGTGGGGGCCACGTTGTAATCGGCTTCGACGGGCGCCGAGTGGTCGGTCTCGTCGAGCGCATCGAGTTCCACCGCCAGGGTGGCCGGGTCCGCTGTGGTCGCATACCTTCCGCACATGACACCCAGGGTGGCACGGTTTCGACCATTCCCCCACCGATGAGAGAAGATGGACCATGTGAGTCTGAGTCTGTGGAGCGCCCCGAGGGCCCAAGCACCCGTCGATGCAGTGGTGACGCTGCCCGGATCCAAGTCCATCACCAATCGAGCTCTGATTCTGGCCGCACTTGCGGATGGCCCGTCCACGATCACCGGTGCACTCCGCAGCCGTGACGCCGACCTGATGATCGCAGCTCTGCGTGACCTCGGCATCGGCGTCGAGGAAGCCGGTGATGCGACCACGCTTCGCGTCACCCCTGGACCCCTGCGCGGCGGCGAGGTCGACTGCGGCCTGGCCGGCACCGTGATGCGCTTCCTGCCGCCACTCGCCGCGATGGCCGACGGCATCGTCCACTTCGACGGCGACGAGCAAGCACGCACACGACCGCTCGGCACCATCTTGGAAGCACTGCGCGGTCTCGGCGCTCGGATCGAGGGTGACGCACTCCCGTTCACCGTCACCGGAACCGGGTCCCTACGCGGCGGGACGGTCACCATCGACGCATCCGGTTCGTCGCAGTTCGTCTCCGGTCTCCTGCTCTCGGCTGCTGCGTTCGAAGAGGGTGTCACCGTTCACCACGACGGCAAGCCCGTCCCGTCCATGCCACACATCGACATGACCGTCGAGATGCTCCGCGAGGCCGGAGTTTCCGTGACGACGCCAGCCACGGGCGGTGACGCGGACACCTGGCGTGTGGCACCGGGGCCGGTGCGCGCCGTGGACTGGGCGATCGAACCCGATCTCTCCAACGCCACACCGTTCCTGGCCGCTGCCGCTGTTACCGGCGGAACCGTCAGCGTGCCGTTGTGGCCGTCGTCGACGACGCAACCCGGCGACGCGATCCGCGGGATCCTCGCCTCGATGGGGGCCGACGTCACTCTCGCCGATGGTGTCCTGACTGTCCGCGGCCCGGAGAAACTGCGCGGCATCGACATCGACCTCCACGACGTGGGAGAGCTGACCCCCACCGTGGCGGCCCTGGCCGCTCTCGCCGAGGGCACCTCGCATCTACGAGGAATCGCGCACCTGCGCGGGCATGAGACAGACCGTCTCGCCGCCCTCGCCGACGAGATCAACAAACTCGGCGGCTCCGTCACCGAAACCGATGACGGCCTGACGATCGTTCCCGCGGAACTCCATGGCGGACAATGGCTCTCGTATGCCGACCACCGCATGGCAACAGCCGGCGCCATCATCGGCCTGGTCGTCGACGGTGTCGAGGTCGACGATGTCGGAACCACGGCCAAGACACTGCCGGGCTTCGAGAACATGTGGATCGACATGCTCGAGAGTTCGCCGGCGACACCGAAGGCAAGCTTCTGAGTCCGCGGCAGTACGACGAGTCCGACGTCCGGGTACGCCCCGGGCGCGGATCCCGCCCCCGTACGAAGACTCGGCCCGAACATCTCTCGGCCGAATCGGGGATGGTGGTGTCGAAGGATCGTGGCCGTTGGGGTTGCGTCCTCGGCGGCGATCCCGACCGGCTGATCGTCACGATGCGCGCCCGCGAACTTGGCCGAACCCCCATCGTCGTCGGCGATCAGGTGGACATAGTCGGCGATCTGTCGGGCAAAACCGACACCCTGGCGCGCATCGTCCGGGTCTCCGAGCGTTCGACGGTTCTGCGACGGACCGCCGACGACACCGATCCCTTCGAACGTATCGTCGTCGCGAACGCGGAGCAGCTTCTCATCGTCGTGGCACTCGCCGATCCCCCACCGCGCACCGGCTTCGTCGAGCGCGCACTGGTCGCCGCCTACGTGGGTGGCCTGACGCCGATCGTCTGCCTGACCAAGAGCGACCTCGAACCGCCGGAGGAATTCGCGAGCACTTTCGCCGACCTCGACATCCAAGTGGTCGTCGCCGGTCGCGACGATCCCCTGGACGAACTGACGCAGATCCTCGAGCACAAGTTGACCGCCCTGATCGGACATTCCGGCGTCGGAAAGTCGACACTGGTCAATCGCCTTGTCCCCGATGCCAATCGAGCGGTCGGCATAGTATCCGGCGTCGGCAAGGGCCGGCACACGTCGACGCAATCGGTGGCACTCCCTCTCGCCGGTGGCGGCTGGGTGATCGACACCCCGGGCATCCGTTCGTTCGGTCTGGCGCACATCTCGCCCGAGAACGTGGTGGCGGCGTTCTCGGATCTCGCTGCGGCGATCGAGGATTGCCCGCGCGGATGCACGCACCTCGGACCGCCGGCAGATCCCGAATGCAAGCTCGACCTGCTGGAGGGCAAATCAGCTCGACGCGTCGTCGCTGTGCGACAACTGCTGGAAGCGATCAAGTCCAACGATCAGTACTGAGCGCCCCCGAGCGACGTTCCGGGCGAGAACAGCAAAGCGGCCCGACACCATCGAATGGTGTCGGGCCGCTTGCTGTCTACGGTCAGCGCAGTCGACGATCAGCGCAGGCCGAGGAGGCTGCGCAGCTTTCCGCTCTTGCGCTTACGTGCGATGGCGCTCTTGAGGCCACTGCGACGCCCGGTCACGGGATCGACAGTCGAGGTCAGTTCGCCGTCGAACATCCGCTCCGACGCCGTCTCGGGCGCATTGTCGACGGTGTCCTTGAGGTACTTGTTGGGCAGCGACAGCTTGGCGATGGTTCGCCAGGACTTGGCGTACTGCACGGCTAGCGGGCCGGTCGTGTACGGCAAGTCGTACTTGTCCGCGAGCTGACGCACCGTGACCGCGATGTCCTTGTAGCGGTTGCTGGGCAGATCAGGGAACAGGTGGTGCTCGATCTGGTAGCTCAGGTTGCCCGTCATGAAGTCCATGAGCGCGCTGCCCTCGATGTTGGCGCTGCCGAGCATCTGACGCAGGTACCACTGAGCCTGCGTTTCCTTGTCGATGTCTTCCTTGGTGAACTTCTCGGCACCGTCCGGGAAGTGGCCGCAGAAGATGACCGCGTTGGTCCACACGTTCCGCAGAGTGTTGGCGGTGAAGTTGGCCGACAACGTGCTCGTCCACGCCGGGCCGGTGATGGCTGGGTAGATGACGTAGTCGCGCAGGACCTGCTTGCCGATCTTCTCGCCGACCTCACGGAGCTTGCGCTGCGTCTCTTCCTTGTCGGCGCGGCCCTTGGCCACCTTGCCGAGCTCGAGGTGCTGAGCGGCGATGCCGTACTCGAAGAACAGCGCGAGCAGCGTGTTGTAGACCAGGTTGCCGGCGTTGAAGGGCTTCCAGCGCTGATCGCGGGTGACGCGGAGGAGTCCGTATCCGACGTCGTCGTCCATTCCGAGGACGTTGGTGTACTTGTGATGCAGGTAGTTGTGGGTCTGCTTCCAGTGCGCAGACGGGCCGGTGACGTCCCACTCCCACGAGGTGGAGTGGATCTCCGGGTCGTTCATCCAGTCCCACTGCCCGTGCATCACGTTGTGCCCGAGTTCCATGTTCTCGATGATCTTCGAGAGCGTCAGCAGGCCAACTCCGGCGAGCCACGCCGGACGACGACGGCTGGCGAAAAGCACTGCGCGGCCGCCGATTTCGAGCGAACGCTGCAGACGAATGACGTTGCGCACGTATCGCGCATCCTTCTCGCCGCGCGACTCCTCGATGTCGCGACGAATCGCGTCGAGTTCGCGGCCGAGCGCTTCGATGTCGGCGTCCGTGAGATGTGCGTATTCCTTGACATCTGCAATCGCCATGGAAAGCCTCCTAGCAGTGAGTTAGGCGCAAAGTAGTAAGTGCAGAACGATCATCGATTCGAATCGTTCAGATCAACTGCACCTACTGTAGCGTAACTTACGGCACCGTAGGTTAGGTTTTTCCCGATGTAACCTATATCACTTCCGGCGCTTCGGCATGCGGGAACGGGCCTGCGACTTGAGTGCGGTCAACAAACCGAGACGCTTACCGGTGATCGGATCGGTACGAAGGTCCTCGACCATCGCCATGGCTGCGTCCCGGAATCCCGAGTCGCGGAACCGCAGTTCCGAAGACGTTTCCGGAGCATTGTCCGAGGTTGCGGTCAGCCACTTGTCCGGCAAAGCCAACTTGTGGATGGTGCGCAGAGCCAGAAGATACTGCTTGAAGAGCGAGCCGGTGGTGTACGGGAGATCGAACTTCTCGCACAATGCACGCATCTTCACAGCGATTTCGGGATAGCGGTTACTCGGCAGATCAGGAAACACGTGGTGCTCGATCTGGTAGCTCAGATTGCCGCTCATGAGTCCCATGAGCTTGCCGGAATTGAAGTTCGCACTACCGAGCATCTGGCGCAGGTACCACTCGTGACGAGTCTCCTGCTCGAATTCGGCAACAGTGAACTTCTCGGCACCGTCCGGGAAGTGGCCACAGAAGATGACGACGTACGCCCACAGGTTGCGCACGAGGTTCGCGGTCGCATTGGCCGACATGGTCGACTTCCACGCCGGCCCCGTCAGCGCCGGGAACAAGATGAAGTCCTTGCCCACCTGACGAAAGATCTTGCGCGCGAAGTCTTTGTTCGCCTGCGAGTTCAGCTGCCCCTTTTCCGCGCCCTCCAACTCGGCTGCCGCCGTGAGGTCGTGCAGCGCGATGCCCCACTCGAACGTGGCCGCCAAGATCACGTTGGCGATCGGCTGGAAGAGGTTGATCGGCTTCCACGGCTCGTCACGAGTCATACGCAGAATCCCGAAACCGAGATCCTCGTCCATACCGACGACGTTGGTGTACGTGTGGTGCTGGTAGTTGTGGGCGCGCTTCCAATGCTCGGAAGGACCGGTCTGATCCCACTCCCACGAGACGGAGTGAATCTCGGGATCGTTCATCCAGTCCCATTGCCCGTGCATGACGTTATGCCCGAGCTCCATGTTCTCGATGATCTTCGACAGGCTCAGCAGGGTCGTGCCGACCAACCATGCCGGTCGGTACCGACTGCCGAACAGTGCGATACGCCCGCCGAGCTCCAACGCCCGCTGGACGCGAATGACGCGACGAATGTAGCGGGCGTCCCGGATCCCACGAGAGTCTTCGATGTCGAGTCGAATCTGATCGAGTTCACGTCCGAGAGCTTCGACATCGGCCTCGGTGAGGTGCGAAAACTCTTTGATATCGGTGATGGCCACCGTGGTCCTCCGTGTGCCTAGAAGCTATGCGTCCAGCGTACAGTCGCCGGCGGCGGCGGAGATGCACGTCTGGATGCGCTCGCCCTCCGCGTGCTGTTTCCCCGAGCGTAGATCGATCGCGTGGCCGGCAACGAGAGGTACGACACACGTCTGGCAGATGCCCATGCGGCAACCGAACGGCATCAAGGCACCGGACTGCTCGCCTGCCTCCAGAAGCGTCGTCGCACCGTCGACGGTGATCGTCTTACCCGACTTCTCGAACGTGACCGTGCCACCGTCGGCCGAAGCGTCGATGCGCGATACGGCGAACCGCTCCATGTGGAGTCGATCCTCGATGCCTTCCGCCTTCCAGACGTCTTCGAGCTCGTCGAGCAACGGGAGGGGCCCGCACGCCCAGGTGTGGCGAACGCGCCAGTCGGGGCAGACCGTGTCGAGAGAACTGAGTTTGAACTTTCCGTCACGGCGCGTGAGTTGAACGTGGCTCACGAAGTCCTCGTGCTCGGCGTGCAGTGCTGTGAGTTCGTCGGCGAACATCACGTCGGATTCCGTCGGAGCCGAGTGGATGTGCATGACGTCGGGCAATTGACCGCGCCGGTTCATCGTCCGCAACATGCCCATGACCGGAGTGATGCCACTGCCGGCGGTGATGAACAGGATCTTCTCCGGTGGCGGATCCGGCAACGCGAAGTTGCCCGAAGGCGTGGCCAGTCGAACGATGGTTCCCGACGGCACGGCCCCGCTGACGAGGTGGCTCGAGAGAAAGCCCTCGGGCATGGCCTTGACCGCGATGGAAATGCGCTTGTTCTCCCAGTTGGGAGGCGAGGTAAGTGAGTACGACCGCCAATGCCAACGGCCGTCGATATGCAGACCGATGCCGATGTACTGCCCCGGCTGGTAGTTGAAGTCGAATCCCCAACCCGGCTTGATGACGATGGTCGCCGAGTCCGTGGTCTCGGGCCGGACTTCGACGATCTGACCACGCAGCTCGCGCGCGGACCACAACGGATTCGCGAGGTGAAGATAGTCGTCGGGAAGCAATGGTGTGGTCAGCCGAGCCGCCGCACCGCGAAGCAGATTGAGCTTCGACCGCGCTGCCGGAACTACCGACGCTGCCGGTGCCTCGATCCAGTCCTTCAGACCCATCAGACCTCCACCTCTCACCTTCCGAACCCACTGCCTACGGTACCGTAGGTTATCAGGTTACGGTACCGTAGGTTACTTCACGGTAAGCACATTCACAGCAGGTCGAGCAAGAACGGCAACTCCTGCGCGGCGTACCACGCCAACTCGTGGTCCTCCGCGTCACCGAGCGTGAACTCGGCATCGGCGTCACCGAGATCCGCCGCGTCGACTATGCCAGCAGCGCG
>NZ_BAAILK010000023.1:294564-322972 GCF_054589475.1 Rhodococcus sp. no. 34 | reverse complement strand
TCGATGTCCGATTCTGCCTGTTCGAGGTCGACATGCACAGATGCAACCTGAGCCATCGTGACAGGACCCGCCAATCGGACTACCGAATCGTCGAGATCGGGCCGTAACTTCACATCGGCATCGTCGACGTCGGCGGCAACGACAGCACGCCGGAAGGTGACGTCACCCTCGGTTCCGGCGATCAGCCGCAGCGACGCACGCGCAGCCTCACCCATGGCGACCTCGGCCAACTCGTCGTCGTCCCCCGCCGCGTACGACTCACGCAGAGTCGGGGTGACCGCAAAAGCCGTCCGGCTCATAGGGTCGAACTCCTGATCTGCGACCAACTGCTGCAAAATCTCGACCGTCGCCGGTACGTACACCCTCATGAGACCACCTTCATGCTCGTTCGTCACCGACTCGCATCCGTCAATTCCTCGAGTGACTCGAAGATCAGCGAACGAACGACGTCGACGTCCGACATCGCGTCACGGTCGGCATTCAAACCGTAGTAGACATTCCCGTCGTACGACGTCAGGGCGATGCTGAGTGTCTGATTCTTGAGTAGTGGCGACACGGGATACATCTCGAGCATCCGAGCCCCACCGAGGTAGAGCGGAAATTGCGGCCCTGGCGCATTGGTGATCATCAAGTTGAACATTCGCTGCGACAGACTGCTGGCCGCACGCGAGCTCATCGCATGCAGCGTCGCCGGCGCAAACCCGGACATTCGCACCATCGTCTGCGCGGTGACCCGCCGACCCTGACGCGCGAATGCCTCCGTCGCATGGGCCACGTGCGAGAGCCGAACCACCGCGTTGGGTTCACCGACAGGCAGGTCGATGAGGAACGAGGAAACATGTCCGGGCGCTTGCGGATCGTCGACGTCAGGACTCTCCGGGCCGTCGGTGTAGACCGACATGGGCACCATCGCTCGCACGATGGTCGCCTCGGTCACCGGTTCACCGCGCGAGAGCAACCAGTTCCGCATCGCACCCGCGATGACGGTCAGGATCACGTCGTTGATCTCGCACCCGTACCGCGCACGAATGCGTCGATAGTCCTCCAGAGACGTCTTGGCCACCGCAAGGCGTCGATTGCGCGAAATGGTGGCGTTGAGCGGGCTCGACGGGGCTACCTGCGTCGCCGTTCGAACCACTTCCGCGAGTTTCCCGAGTGCACTCACAGCCTCGGTGACGGATGTGGTCACGTCGTTGAACGCTGCACGCGCCCGTGCGATCCCCTCCCCCGGGCTCGTCACGAGATCCGCCAGTGCACTGACCAACAAGCTGGTATCGCTCGGCGGCCTGGCGGGCATCCACAATTCTTCGGGGCCTGGCGCTCGATTCTTCTCCGGATCGAAGATCACCTGACTGATCTCTGGAGCCGCCTCGCCGTCCACCAACGACGAATGAGACTTCGTGAAGATGGCAAATCTGTTTCTGGTCAGCCCCTCGACCAGGTACATCTCCCACAACGGCCTCGTGCTGTCGAGTGGTCTCGACGTCAGCCGCGCGATCAGATCCATCAGCTGTTCGTCGGAACCCGGTTTGGGCAGAGCAGATCGGCGAACGTGATAAGTGATGTCGAAATCCGAGTCGTCCACCCATACCGGGCGGGCCAGACCGAACGCCACCTCGCGAACTCTCTGTCGGTACCGCGGAACCGATCCGAGCCGCTCTTCGACAAGTCGAAGCAACTCCTCGTGATCGATCCCGTTTCGCAGTTGCCTGAAGATCCCCAACGAGCCGACATGCATCGGCGTCGTCCCGGCTTCGAGGAAGTAGAAAGCGGCATCCTGAGTCGTCAGTCTGTTCACCATGGCTTCGTGTCCCCTCCTTCGCCGAGATCGAACAGAATCGACAACTCCTCGATGGTCGATTCCGAGCCGACGTGATGGACCCCGACCATCCCGACGGCCACAGCCGCCCGGACGTTGATTTCGAGATCATCCACGAAAACGAAATCCTCCGGCTCGACGCCCAAACGACTCGCTGCCAACAGATAGATCTCGGCGTCGGGCTTTGCCATCTCGACATCACCGGACAAGATCACGTCGTCGACCAAGACCCCGTCGCCGAGATCCCGCAACCACTGAGCACTGGCGCCGCCGGGATCGTTGCTGACGATTCCCGTCACGATTCCGCGGGCCTTCACCGCGCGCACGACCGCGCTCAAGCCGTCGAGATCCGATCCCGGACCGAACAGCACGCCACCGACATCCAACAGAAGTCCCCGCACGCCATCACCCTAAGTCGCGATGGTGATCACGGCGACATCTCGAGCGATTCGTGTCATGCTTCTCACCATCGCTCGGGGGAGCGAAGTCCGAGACAGCTGTCTCGGACGCAGGATCATCCGGGGGGATGTCATGGAGCAGGACTGCAAGATCGTTCTCGAGCCGGCGCCGCAATTCGAGCCTCACCCGCATACCGTCGTGCTGTCGCGGCCACAGTGCCGGCCAGACCGAACGCAGTGCCGAACAGACCGGATGCTGCGTCGCCCGCGAAAGACGCCACACAACGGAACGTCGCCCAGTACCGGGTTCACTCACGCTCCGGAACCGCGGCTGGTAGGTGCCGACATCTTCTGGAACCGATCACTACGTCTGGTTCTCGAAACCGTCGACCGACGACGAAATCCGCGGCAGCTCAAGGGCGTGTTGACGCCGTCCGTCCTGGAAGTTGTTGCGCGACTTTACACTTCGGATTCCTCGGCCCGGAAGCTGGGCGGCGCGGCCGTTCACCGCACCCACGTTCAAGCAGTGTCGGAGAGTACCGCCGAAGTCTGTGCGACGTACACACGAGGCACGCAGACTTTTGCCGTCGCAGGCCGGATCGACCACACAGACGAAACAGGCTGGACGGTCACCGCACTACACGTGGTGTGACCGTCCAGCCTGCCGAGTACTGACTGCGCTAATACCTCAGCGCTTGCGCTTGGACTTCGGAGCTCGATTGCTCTTCGACTGCGTCCGTGCGGCTTCACGACGTTCGCGACGAGAGGCGGCACCGTCGCCGGTGTCGGCAGCCGAGTCACGTGTTGCCTTCGCCTTGCCGTCCTCGTCCGGGCCGGTGTACGTCAGACGCGACGGACCTTCGTCGTCAAGTCCCTTGGCGCGCAACGCCGTCGGGGCAGCAGTTCCGGCAGTCCTGGCCGCAGCTTCCTGCGTGGGGAGCGGCTTGGGCGCCGTGGCGGACGCCGCGGCGGCAGAGCCCGCGGTGACGGAAATTCCGCTCGCGGGCTGCGCCGGAGCTGCCTCGACCTGCAGGTTGAAGAGGAATCCGACGGACTCTTCCTTCAATCCGTCGAGCATGCCGATGAACATGTCGTAACCCTCGCGCTGGTACTCGACCAGCGGATCGCGCTGGGCCATCGCACGCAGACCGATTCCCTCCTTGAGGTAATCCATCTCGTAGAGATGCTCACGCCACTTACGGTCCAGGACCGAGAGGAAGACACGACGCTCGAGTTCACGCATACCGTTTTCGCCGGCGATCGCATCGATCTCGGCTTCGCGCTTCTTGTACGCCGCGTGGGCGTCTTCGAGCAAAGCGGTTCGCAGGTCGTCACGGCTCAGGTCACTGTTGATGCCTGCGCCGTCCTCCCCTGCCAACGTCTTGTGATCGATGCCGACCGGGTACAGCGTCTTCAGCGCCGTCCACAGCTGCTCGAGATCCCAGTCCTCGACGTATCCCTCGGCGGTGGCACCGTCGACGTAGGCGGTGACCACGTCAGTGATCATCTGCTCGACCTGGCCTTCCATGTCCTCACCCTCGAGGATCTGGCGGCGCTCCTTGTAGATGACCGTTCGCTGCTGGTTCATGACCTCGTCGTACTTGAGGACATTCTTGCGAATTTCGAAGTTCTGCTGCTCCACCTGGGTCTGAGCGCTCTTGATGGCCTTCGAGACCATTTTGGCTTCGATCGGGACGTCGTCGGGCAGGTTCAGGCGCGTCATGATCGACTCGAGTGCCGAACCGTTGAAACGGCGCATGAGCTCGTCACCGAGCGAGAGATAGAACCGCGATTCGCCGGGATCACCCTGACGTCCGGAACGACCACGCAACTGGTTGTCGATTCGGCGCGATTCGTGACGCTCGGTGCCCAGGACGTACAGGCCGCCGGCATCGCGGACCTTTTCGGCGTCTGCCTTGACCTCAGCCTTGACCTCGTCCAGGACTGCGTCCCAAGCTGCCTCGTACTCGTCCGGCGTCGTGACCGGGTCGAGGCCCTTCTTGCGCAGCGCGATGTCCGCGATGATGTCCGGGTTACCACCGAGCACGACGTCGGTACCGCGGCCGGCCATGTTGGTCGCGACGGTGACCGCGCCGGAGCGACCGGCCTCGGCGATGATGGTCGCTTCCTTCTCGTGGAACTTGGCGTTGAGGACGTTGTGGGCAACGCCGCGCTTGGTGAACTGCTTGGACAAGTACTCCGAGCGCTCGACGCTGGTGGTACCGATCAGGACGGGCTGGCCGTTCTCGTGGCGCTCGACGACGTCGTCGACCACCGCGTCGAACTTGGCTTCCTCGGTCTTGTAGATGAGGTCGCCGTTGTCGACTCGGACCATCGGACGGTTGGTCGGGATCGGGATCACACCGAGCGTGTAAGTCTGGTGAAGCTCGGCAGCTTCCGTCTCGGCGGTACCCGTCATGCCCGACAACTTGTCGTACAGACGGAAGTAGTTCTGCAGGGTGATGGTGGCAAGGGTCTGGTTCTCCGCCTTGATCTCCACCTTCTCCTTGGCCTCGATCGCCTGGTGCATGCCCTCGTTGTAGCGGCGGCCGACCAGCACGCGGCCGGTGAACTCGTCGACGATGATGACCTCACCGTCGCGGACGATGTAGTCCTTGTCCTTGGTGTAGAGCTCCTTGGCCTTGATCGCGTTGTTCAAGTAGCTCACCAGCGGCGAATTCGCGGCTTCGTACAGGTTGTCGATACCGAGCTGGTCCTCGACCAGTTCGACGCCCGCCTCGTGCACACCGATGGTGCGCTTGCGGATGTCGACCTCGTAGTGAACGTCCTTCTTCAGCAGCGGCGCGATGCGCGCGAACTCGCTGTACCACTTGCTGGAGCCGTCGGCCGGGCCCGAGATGATGAGCGGGGTTCGGGCTTCGTCGATGAGGATCGAGTCGACCTCGTCCACGATGGCAAACGCATGGCCACGCTGGACCAGGTCGTCCAGCGAGTGCGTCATGTTGTCGCGCAGGTAGTCGAAGCCGAACTCGTTGTTGGTGCCGTACGTGATGTCGGCTGCGTAGGCGACGCGGCGCTCGGCCGGCGTCATGCCCGAGAGAATCACACTGGTCTCGAGGCCGAGGGCGCGGTGAACGCGGCCCATCCACTCGGAGTCGCGCTTGGCAAGGTAGTCGTTGGTGGTGACCACGTGGACGCCGTCACCCGCGATCGCGTTGAGATAAGCCGGAAGAACCGACGTCAGAGTCTTGCCCTCACCGGTCTTCATCTCGGCGACGTTGCCGAAGTGCAGGGCCGCGCCACCCATGATCTGCACGTGGAAGTGCTTCTGATTGATCACGCGCCACGACGTCTCACGGGCCACGGAGAAAGCCTCGGGCAGCAACTCGTCGAGAGTTTCCCCGGCGGCATAGCGCTCACGGAACTCGGTGGTCTTGGCTTTGAGTTGCTCGTCTGTCAGGCCTTCGACATCGGGCGACAGAGATTCCACATGCTCGGCGATGTGCTTGAGCCGCTTGACCATGCGACCTTCACCAACACGGAGCAGCTTCGATAGCGACAGCGACGGCACAGTCTTCTTCGTCCTCAATCTTCGGCGACAGGGGGTCACACACTGAAAATCCGGCCGGGGTCCGAAAACTCCGGCCGGATTCCATGGTAGGCGCTACCGGCGGCGAGCGAGCAAACCCACCACCGATTGGGTCATGTCAGGCGGATCAATCCGTAGTCGAAAGCGTGACGACGGTAGACGACGGACGGCTTGTCCGACTCCTTGTCATGGAAGAGAAAGAAGTCGTGTCCGACCAGTTCCATCTCGTAGAGAGCGTCGTCGATGGTCATCGGCTCGGCCGGGTGATCCTTCGTGCGGACCACGCGTCCCGGGCCGTCGTACTCGTCCGGCTCTTGACCGTTCAGCGAAATGTCCGGTGTGACTCCGAGTGAGTCTGCGTCGACGAGGGAGGCGGTTGCCTCCGCGACGGACACCGGTCGCTTGTCGCCGTAATGGACCTTCTTGCGGTCCTTGGTTCGACGGAGGCGACTCTCGAGCTTGTCGATCACCGATTCGAAGGCGGCGTAGAAGCTGTCTGCGGACGCTTCGGCTCGGGCCACCGGGCCTTTACCTCGAGCGGTGATCTCGACGCGCTGGCAACTCTTGGCCTGTCGTCGGTTGCGTTCATGTTGCAGTTCCACGTCGAAGTGGAATATGGAGGGGTCGAAGTGTTCGAGTCGCGCCAGCTTTTCCGAAACGTAGATTCGGAAGTGATCGGGGATCTCGACATTTCGTCCCTTGACTACGACGTCGGATCTCGGAGCTGCGGCATTCTCGGAACGCTCGATGGTGGCGTCCTCGATGAAAAACGAGGCTTGCGAAGGGGTCGTCACTCGTACCTCCCAATTACGGCCCCGCCCCACGGTGGGCGGCGGCAAATTCTGCAAGTACCGAGAGGGGATCCGCCCGGCACCAGTATCGAAGTACCACCTCCTACCAGTATTTTCGGGTGTGCCGCCGACGCTAGTACGTAACGCGCGCGAGTGCCACTGTTCCAACGAAATTCATCTAAGCCCCTGCAAGGACAAGCACGAGAGTTGTACGAATCCCGCTGAGCGAGAGGGCCCGAACCGACTCTGCCGCAGTCGCTCCCGTGGTGAGGACGTCGTCGAGCAGGACGATGTCACTGTCCCCGGCAATCGAAGAGATCGCAGTGGTGTCGAGAGACACATGACCGTTCACGTTGGTCACCCGGTCGGCCGCGGACAGTCCCACCGAGTCACGTACACCTCGCGTCATCCGGAGAATCGGACAGACACGTACCGGACGACCCGCGACAGAACCAATTTCCCGCTTTCCGCGCATACTTTCGGCTATCCGGCGAACCGGATCACCCCCGCGAGATCGCGCCGCTCGGGCGCGCGTGGGAGCCGGCACCAGCACGATCGGCGGACGCCCCCCGCTGCCGAGCTCGCCCCACCGTTCCAGAGTGGCCAACGCGTCGGCCACAGCGATCCCCAGAGGCATCGCGAGGTCCCGACGACCCCGTTCCTTCATCTCGATCACACTGCGTCGCCTGGGGCCGTCGTAGCGGCCGAGTGCCCAGACGGGCACGCCCGGATCCACGCGCGGACTCAGTTGAAGCGGATGATCGCGCAGCAGTTCCGCGCACTCACCGCACCACAGAGTCCCCGAGCGGCCACACCCACCACACTCGCGTGGCAACAGCAGGTCGAGCAGACCGGCACCGAATTTCTTGTCCCCCATGGCCGAATCATGAACCTGAGCACCGACATGCATCAGAGCGCAGACATTCACCAGAGCGCAGAGGCGTCAGCCAGGCAGAACCGGAATCGCCTTCTGTCCGGTCAGCACGGTCACCTCACGCCAGCGGCGATCCCCGGCGGGGTCGTTGTTGTTCAGTTGGAACACCGCACGCGCGTCGGCGACGTACTCGGTGGTCGGCGATGCATCCACGGAGGTGACGGGAGCGGTCAGGTTTCCACTCGGCAGCGCGTCCATCCGTGAGCCGTCGATCGCGACCTGGACAACCGGTATGTCGGCTCCACTGCGCGCGATCACGATGGTGTCGCTGTTGCTCCAGTCGAGTGAGAGCGCGGTACTGCCCAAGCCGGAGGCCACTGCGCGTGGACTCGTCAGGGCGTAGACCCCGCTGGCGGTGCGCACGACCACAGCCAGGTAGACCTTGCCGTCGATGATCATCGCCGCTCGCACGCCGTCCCGCGACAGACGCAGTTCCGAGATCGTGGAACCGACCGACGTCAGGGCCCCGACGTCGACGTTGGTGACCGACACCCGGCCGGTGCCTGGTTCACGGACGACCCGAACGACGGTATTGCCGTTCACAGCCGTCCAGACCGCGTTGTTGTCCAACTCCCACGAAGGCCTGGTGATGGCGCTGCCTTCGAGTACCGGAACGGACCCTTCGCCGTATGTCCCGAGCGACAAGTCGAATCTTGTGCCGGGATCCGGCCGAGCGGTGTCCGCGACGGCTGCCACCAACTTGCCGTCCCGTGAGAGAGCAGCCGCCGTGAGGTTGCCCGCATTGCCCGCGAAACCGGGCACCGGAGTCGCCTCTTGCTCGGTGACACTCACCAGTGAACCGTTGCGCAGTGCATGCAGTCCGACGGTTGCACTCGTGGTGGCCAGTGGGTTCGTGGATGCGACGTCGGCGGTGGTCCAGCCGTCGGCATGAGCCGCGTCCAGCGGTTCGCCGTCGATCTCCAGAACGTACGGCCCTGCCACATCGGCGTTGGCGAGCGTCCAAATGACCTGTGCTGCAAACAAACCGCGAGTAGCAGCATCCATCGGGTTGTCAAGGCGGAAGTTGATGCGCACACCACCGAGACCGACTCCGACCTGTCCCGGCTTACCGTCGGCCTTGGTGATCGGACCGATCACCGACACGCCATTGCCCAGTTCGTTTCGCACAGCCGGCGCCAGCGCTGCCTTCGGTCCGTCGATCATCAGACCGATCAGCTGAGCCGCCACCTGGTCCTGCCCGCCGGAGATCCAGCGAAGATCGGGGACGACCGTCTGGCTGGTGGGGTCGAGGAAAAACAACGACTTCCGCTGGTAAGCGCCGAGGAACTGCGGACGCTCCATGATCACGCCGGGAGGCAGATCACTGATCCGCCATTCGCCGTCGGTCAACGCCAGGGTCATCCTCGCTTCGAAGCTGCCCTCTTCGGGAACGTACAGTCCTCCCGGGTCGAGGCGACCGACCTTGTTCACACGAATCGTGTAGACGGCTTCGGTGCTGGTTCGAGAAACCGAGAGCACATCGACCTTGTCGACGATGACAGCACTTGCCGCGTCGTCCCAACGCGCCGAAGCGTCCTTGGTCAGGTACTGACGGGCTGCGGCGTGCCGGTTGGACGGATCGGTACTCGCCTTGACGAAGTCACGTACCAGCAGGTCCGGCTCTCGCCCCGAGGCCGGTGATTCGACGGAGGTTCCGGGCACAGCGGTTGCCAGAGTTCCGATTGCCTGCGGCGAAGAGGATTCCGGCAAACTCGCGCACGCGCCGGTCAGCAACAGCACGCTGAGCGTTGTTGCGAGAAGTGCCAGACGGCGGCGGGTTCCGATCATGATCGATCCCCACCGTTGGACTCGTTCCGCGAGTCCGATTCGCGCGGAGTCGGCAGGGACGACGTGACCTCGCCGACGGTATCGGCGACGATGTCGGCTTCGCTCGGCGTGCGGACGAACTTTGTGGTCGTCGGCTTGAGAGGCAGTGGGCTCGACACGACTTTCTTGCCACGGGTGCGCGAGAGCGTCAGCCGGAAGCAGGCGCCGACTCCCGGTTCGCCCCAGGCCTCGAGCTTGCCGTCGTGCAGATTCGCGTCTTCGACGCTGATCGCGAGGCCGAGTCCGGTGCCGCCACTGCGGCGCACGCGGGACGGGTCCGATCGCCAGAACCGGTTGAAGACCAACTTCTCCTCGCCCGGACGCAACCCGACGCCACTGTCGCGGACGATGAAGGCGAGGGCATTGTCGTCGGCGCGAAGGCGAAGCAGAATCGGCTTCCCCTCACCGTGGTCGATGGCGTTGGCCAGGAGATTTCGCAGGATGCGTTCGACGCGGCGCGGATCGACATCTGCCATGACGGGCTCGTCGGGCATGTCCACGATCAGTTCGGTGCCGGATTCGCGGGCGAGATGGCGAACCGTGGAAACGGCCGCTCGCGCACACATACGGACGTCGAGTTGTTCGGACGCAAGTTCCGCGACACCGGCGTCGTGACGGGAGATCTCGAGGAGGTCCGCCAGTAGCCCTTCGAACCTGTCCAGTTCGGCGACAAGCAGTTCCGACGACCGACGCAGCATCGGGTCGAGGTTCTCGCTGCCGTCGTAGATCAGGTCGGCTGCCATCCGGACCGTGGTCAGAGGTGTGCGGAGTTCATGGCTGACATCGGAGGTGAAGCGTTTCTGGAGACTGCCGAACTCCTCCAGCTGGGTGATCTGTTTGGACAGACTCTCGGCCATCTCGTTGAAGGACATGGCCAGGCGCGCCATGTCGTCCTCGCCGCGGACCGGCATTCGTTCCTTGAGTCGGCCGTCTGCGAAACGCACCGCGATTCGTGAGGCCGATCGGATGGGAAGCACGACCTGCCTGGCAACCAACAGCGAAATCGCAGCCAGGAGCACCAGCAACACGGCTCCACCGATCAGCAGGGTGCTTCGAACAAGCGACAGACTCCGGTCTTCGCTGGCGAGCGGGAAGATCAGGTACAGCTCGAGTCCCGATATCGACGACGCGGTGGGGCTACCGATGATCAGCGCGGGTCCGGAGTAACCGTTCGGGTTGGACACCGTCGCGAATTGGTAACTGATCTGGCCGCGTTTGACGAACTCGCGAAGGTTGTCGGGGATCTGATCGACCGGTCCCGAACTCGTCGGCTGGCGCGGCCCGTCCCCTGGCACGATGAGCACCGGGTCGAAGGTGCCGGCCGACCCGGAGGCCTGGCCCGAGGTCTGGTTTCGACGGCTCGTCAGTCCGGATGCAGCGCTTTCCAATTGAACGTTGAGCGCCGTCGAATCGTCGACGCCCGCGAGTTGGTCTTCGACGATGCCGCGGGCTCGGTCCATTTCCTCGGTCGCCGCGGTGATCTTCGTTTCCAACAGCCGATCGGTGATCTGGCTGGTCAGCACGACACCGAGAATGACGATGACGATCAAGGACAACGTCAAAGTCGAGACGACCACTCGCAATTGGAGCGAGCGTCGCCACGTGTGCGCGAGGGTGTTGCTCATCGAGTGACACCACCGCAGAAATGGCGTCAGCCGTCGGTTGAGACGACGACGCCACCTGGAAACTCCGCTCACGGCGGTCCGGCCTTGTAGCCGACCCCCCTGACCGTCAGAACCACTTCGGGATTCTCGGGATCAGTTTCGACCTTGGCGCGCAAACGCTGAACGTGCACGTTCACCAGGCGGGTGTCGGCGGCGTGGCGGTATCCCCACACCTGCTCGAGGAGGACTTCACGGGTGAACACCTGGCGCGGCTTGCGCGCCAATGCGACCAGCAGGTCGAATTCGAGTGGTGTGAGCGAGATCTGCTCGCTGCCGCGGCTGACCTTGTGTGCCGGAACGTCGATCACGATGTCGGCGATGCTCAGCAGTTCGGCCGGCTCCTCTTCCGTACGGCGCAGGCGAGCACGCACCCGCGCCACCAGCTCCTTCGGCTTGAACGGCTTCATGATGTAGTCGTCCGCACCGGATTCGAGGCCGAGCACGACGTCGACGGTGTCGGTCTTGGCCGTCAACATCACGATGGGCACGCCGGAATCCGCACGCAGAACTCGGCATACGTCGATCCCGTTCATTCCGGGAAGCATGAGATCGAGCAGGACGAGGTCGGGCCGGGTCTCACGCACTGCCGCGAGCGCCAGGGTTCCGTCGCCTACCACGTAGGGATCGAAACCCTCACCACGCAGCACGATCGTGAGCATCTCGGCGAGTGCCGTGTCGTCGTCGACAACCAGAATCCTTGGTTTCATATCCCTATCGTTGCATCTCGGAGCGATGAATCAGACCGTTACGAGGCCGTGCGGCGTGCCGCGTCTTTCCCTCTACTGTGCCGGAAAGTTCGAATCCCGGCCGCAAGGGTGACCGATCACGCGAAATCCGCGAGCCTGCGCGCCAGTTCGCCCGGGTCCGTCTCCGGCCCCACGATCCACCAGGGCGAGACCCAGTCCGTCGCTGCCAACTGCTTGTAGAGCTCACCGGTTCTGGCCTGCAGGCCGCCGTCGCGCTCGTAGGCGTCGAGCTGACGCGACGCGTCCTCGGCCTCACGCGAGCGGGCACGCTGCTCGGCCAGAGCTACCGGTACGTCGAGGTACAACTGCAGATCGGGAGCGGGAAGAGCGAGTCGACCCAACTCCAATTCACGGACCCAGGCGACCATCTCGCCGTCCACGCCCTGATGCGCGCGCGCCGCGTTGTAGGCGGCGTTGGACGCCACGTAGCGGTCGAGGAGAACAATGTCGTTGGCGGACAACAGGTCCGAGATCCGATCCGCCGCACCCGCGCGGTCCAGGGCGAACAGGACTGCCATCGCGTTCACGGATTCAGCCAGGTCTCCGTGCGATCCTTTGAGTGCCTCGGCAGCAAGATCCGCGTGGATCGACTTCCCGTACCGCGGAAAATCCAGAGTCGCGATCGACGTGCCGCCGCGGCGGAGTTCGCTATCCACTTTGCCGATCAACGTTCGCTTTCCAGCGCCGTCGAGGCCTTCCAATGCCACCAGTGTTCCCACGGCGGACAAGCCTATCCCCCGGCCTGCTTGCGCAGACCGGGGGACGGCGGACACTACATCCTCAGTGACGAATCACCGGGTCAGTAGCGGTAGTGCTCGGGCTTGTACGGGCCTTCGACGTCGACGCCGATGTACTCTGCCTGATCCTTCGTGAGCTTGGTCAGCGTGCCACCGAGTGCCTCGACGTGGATCTTGGCGACCTTCTCGTCGAGGTGCTTCGGGAGGCGGTAGACCTCGTTGTCGTACTCGTCCGGCTTCGTCCACAGTTCGATCTGCGCGATGACCTGGTTGGAGAAGCTGTTGCTCATCACGAACGACGGGTGGCCCGTCGCGTTGCCGAGGTTGAGCAGGCGGCCTTCGGACAGCACGATGATCGAGTGGCCGTCGGCGAACGTGAACTCGTCGACCTGCGGCTTGATGTTGATCCGCGTGACGTCGCCGGACTTCTCGAGGCCGGCCATGTCGATCTCGTTGTCGAAGTGACCGATGTTGCCCAGGATGGCCTGATGCTTCATGGCCTTCATGTGCTCGAACGTGATGATGTCCTTGTTACCGGTGGACGTGATCACGATGTCGGCCCAGCCGATGGCCTGCTCGACTGTCTTGACCTCGAAGCCGTCCATGAGCGCCTGCAGGGCGTTGATGGGGTCGACCTCGGTGACCGCGACGCGAGCGCCCTGGCCGCGAAGTGCCTCGGCACAACCCTTGCCGACGTCTCCGTAACCGCAGACCAGCGCAGCCTTGCCGCCGATCAGAACGTCGGTGCCGCGGTTGATGCCGTCGAGCAGCGAGTGGCGCGTGCCGTACTTGTTGTCGAACTTGCTCTTGGTGACCGAGTCGTTGACGTTGATAGCGGGGAACGTGAGTTCACCGGCAGCGGCAACCTGGTACAGGCGCAGAACGCCCGTGGTGGTCTCCTCGGTGACGCCCTGGACGGACTCGGCGATTGCCGTCCACTTGCCCTTGTCGGACTCGAGGGACTGACGCAGAAGTGCAAGGAAGACCTTGTACTCGTCGGAATCCTGGTCGTCGTCCGTCGGCGGGACGACGCCGGCCTTCTCGAACTGTGCGCCCTTGAGCACCAGCATGGTGGCGTCGCCGCCATCGTCGAGAATCATGTTGGCAGGCTCACCCGGCCAGGTCAGCATCTGCTCGGCTGCCCACCAGTACTCTTCGAGGGTTTCACCCTTCCAGGCGAAAACCGGAACGCCCTTGGGCTCTTCCGGGGTGCCGTGCGGACCGACGACGATGGCGGCGGCAGCGTGATCCTGCGTGGAGAAGATGTTGCATGAAGCCCAGCGGACCTCGGCGCCGAGCGCGGTCAGCGTCTCGATCAGCACCGCGGTCTGAATGGTCATGTGCAGCGAGCCGGAAACGCGAGCGCCCTTGAGCGGCAACACCTCTGCGTATTCGCGACGAAGCGCCATGAGGCCGGGCATCTCGTGCTCTGCCAGACGGATTTCCTTGCGACCGAACTCCGCGAGCGAAAGATCTGCAACTTTGAAGTCGATGCCGTTACGGCTCTCGGCCACGGGCGTTGTTGAAACTGAGGTCGTCATCTGCCTCTCCTGGTTGACGTGCATACTCTGCACAAGCCTATCGGTGTACCAGGCTATCGGTTAGACGCCCTCTCCCGCCCGCCCCTCTACTGCGCGGCCCTCGCGCGCCACGTCGATGAACGGCCCGAGCAGTATGCCCAGATCCTCCGCCACCGAAGCCTCGGACTCCGGCGGCATCGAAATGTAGCTCAGCCCGAGACGCGCAATCGCCCTGGCCAGAATTCCGGCGTCGGCGGGTGACGCCTGAATCCACCCTCGCTGGAAACTCTCCGCAAGCCGCGACGACGCGCGCTCGATGATGACCGCACTGTCGGTGGTGATCAGGCGAAGCAGGTCCGGCTTGGCCTCACCGGTGAGCAGAGAGATCACCAACGGGTCGGTTGCACTGGAGGCGAAAAACGATCCGAAACCCGCCGTCAATGCCTCGACTGCACGTCCGTCGTTCGCCACCATGGCCTCGTCCACCGCGTCGACGAAGCCGTCAGCAAGGCGAAGCGCGTACGCCTCGGCAAGCCCTTGCCTCGAGCCGAACTCGTTGTAGAGCGTCTGACGACTCACACCGGCATGCTTGGCCAGAACCGTCAGCGTCACCTCGGACCAGTCGCGCTCGGTCAACAACTCACGCATCGAATCGAGCACCGACGTACGCAGCAGCAGGCGCGACGCTTCTTTCTGCGGCAGACGAGTGGGCGTCGAAGTCATGGTGACGACACTACCGCCGCACCTAGGTCCGTTCGACGCCGACGCATCTCACCGTCGTTCGACCTCAACCATGAAGAAGTCGCTCTTCGCCGCCCCGCAGTCCGGGCAACTCCAGTCTTCGGGAATGTCGTCCCAGCGAGTGCCCGGTTCGATACCGTCCTCCGGCCAGCCGACTGCCTCGTCGTACTCGAAGCCGCATTGCGCGCACTGATACAGCTTGTAGTCGTTCATGATTCACTCCCCGCCGTTGCCGGCATCGGCTCGAAGTCCAGCTTTTCCCTCACGCCGCAGTCCGGACAGCACCAGTCGTCCGGCACGGCATCCCACGGCGTGCCCGCCGGAAACCCTTCTCGTGGTGCACCCTTCGATTCGTCGTAGACGTATTCACACACCGGGCATCGATAGCTGCTCATCACGCTGCTCCGTACCGAGCAAGGAGGCGATCACGCTTGGACGGCTGAACGTTGACGCGGGTGATGTCGCCGCCGTAGTGCGCAAGGACTTTGGGATCCATCACTTTTCGCCACAGCGGTGGAACGTAGGCGAGGATGATCATGCTCGCGTACCCACTGGGCAGGTTGGGCGCACCGTCCATGCTTCGAAGCGTCTGATAACGACGCGTCGGGTTCGCGTGATGATCGCTGTGACGCTGGAGGTGATACAGGAAGATGTTGGTGCAGATGTGATCACTGTTCCAACTGTGCTCCGGTGCTGCACGCTCGTACCGCCCGCTGTCCAGACGACGACGCTTCAGTCCGTAATGTTCGAGGTAGTTGACGGTTTCGAGCAGACAGAATCCGAACACGGCCTGCAGCACCAGGAACGGCAGTACCGAGAGGCCGAAGACGGCGACGAGGACACCGAACAGTACGACGGACATCAACCACGAATGCAGGACGTCGTTGCGAATTGTCCACGGCTTCTTACCCAGTCGATCGAGTCTGGCCTTTTCCAGGGACCACGACGAGCGCAGAGATCCCCACACACTGCGCGGCAGGAAGGTCCAGAAGCTCTCACCGAAGCGAGACGACGCCGGATCCTCGGGCGTGGCGACGCGCACGTGGTGTCCACGATTGTGCTCGATGTAGAAGTGGCCGTAAAACGACTGCGCCAGAGTGATCTTCGACAACCAGCGTTCGAGATCGTCCTTCTTGTGACCGAGCTCGTGTGCGGTGTTGATCCCGATTCCTGCGACACAACCGATACTGATCGCCAGACCGATCTTGGAGATCAGCCCAAGTCCCCCGTCGATTCCGAGCCAGGACAGATCGGTCGCCGACCAGAGGTAGCAGGCCAGGACCAGGCTGACCAACTGGAACGGTATGTAGATGTAGGTGCAATACCGGTAGTACTTGTCGTTCTCGAGGCGCTCCATCACTTCGTCCGGCGGATTCTCGCCGTCCGGGCCGAAGAAGACGTCGAGGATCGGGAGCAGGATGTAGACGAGAAGCGGCCCGATCCACCACCACACCGGCGAGACCGCATTCCATCCGAGACTGTTGAACAACGCGACCAATCCGACGGCGATGAAGACCGCCGTCGGCGGCACGAGGCCGAGCAGCCAGAGGTATCTCTTCTTGTCACGCCACTGCTCGGGCGGGAGCGTCTGGCCGGATTGCGAGTCCACGTGCGTCGACACGGTCTACCTCCTCGATTCGGACCGACCCGAAAACTGTGAGTCAGTTCACTATGAGGTAGACAGTACTACTGATTTTGTACAAGTGATAGACAAATCATAAACTTTGTACATCTACTCGATTTCGCCGCGTTCACGCTTCCCGATCATCGAATGCTGTCTGCTGTAGGCAAAATAGATGACAACGCCGAGGGCCATCCAGACCACGAACCTCATCCAGGTCTCCACCGACAGGTTGAACATCAGCCACAGACACGCGAGGACGGCCAGAATCGGGACCAGCGGGACCAGCGGCACCCTGAATCCGCGAGGTAGGTCGGGACGCGTCCGACGGAGCACGAGAACCCCGATCGAGACGAGAACAAAAGCGAACAGTGTGCCGATGTTGACCATTTCCTCGAGGGTGCCGATCGGAAAAACGCCGGCGAGCACCGCGACCACGACGCCGACCAAGATCGTGATCCGCACAGGGGTTCCGTGCTTGCCGGTCGGTGCCAGGCGTCGTGGCATCAGACCGTCGCGTGCCATCGCGAAGAGCACCCTGGTCTGCCCGAGCATCAGCACCATCACCACTGTCGTGAGACCGGCCAAAGCGCCGAACGAGATGACGTTTTTCGCCCACGTGATGTCGTGGAAAGCGAATGCCGTTGCCAGGTTGGAGGTATCGCCCTCGAGCTCGGTGTATTTCACCATCCCCGTCAGCACCAGTGTCACCGCCACGTACAGAACCGTGACGATCAGGAGAGAACCCAGGATGCCGCGTGGCAGCGCCTTCTGCGGCTCCTTCGCCTCCTCCGCCGTCGTGGCGACGACGTCGAAGCCGATGAACGCGAAGAACACCAGACTGGCTGCCGCGAGCAATCCGTACCACCCGAACGTGCTGCCACCGGCCCCGGTCACGTACGAGAACAACGACTGGTGGATGCCCTCTCCCGTCGAGCCCGGCTCCGACGGCGGAATGTACGGCGAGTAGTTGTCGGTGTCGATGTAGAAGAGGCCGACGACGATCACCAGCAACACCACCGCGACCTTGATCGCCGTGATCACCAGCGACACCCTCGACGAGAGTTTTGTGCCGGTCGCGAGCAGGATCGTGATGACAGCGATCACCAGCACCGCACCCCAGTCGAACGAGATCGGCCCCAACTCGACGATCGGGCTGCGTGAGCCCATCACTTCGCCGAGGTACAGCGACCAGCCTTTGGCGACCACCGAAGACGCCAAGGCGAATTCGAGGATGAGATCCCAGCCGATGATCCAGGCGACGAATTCGCCGAACGTCGCGTACGAGAACGTGTACGCGCTACCGGCAACCGGGACCGTCGACGCGAATTCGGCGTAACACAGCGCTGCCAGTCCGCAGGCGATGGCGGCAATGACGAACGCGAGCGAGACCGACGGCCCGGCGACATTTCCCGCCGTCCGAGCCGTGAGTGTGAAGATGCCCGCACCGATGACGACTGCGACACCGAACACCGTGAGATCCCACGAGTTCAGTTCTTTCCGGAGTTTGGTTTCCGGCTCGTCGGTGTCCTTGATGGACTGCTCGATCGATTTGGTTCGAAACAGCTTCGACCGTCCAGATCCGGCCTGCTCGTCCTTGACAGCCATTGCCGCCTCCTTGCTGGGGACCAACAGGTCCCACCATGGGCAAGTAGAGAGATGGCATCAGCCTAAGCCCGCAGGCGCAGCTTTGTTCAGGGTTTGTCGGGAGCCTGTAGATCTGTTTCAGGGCGATCTCCTGCGCTGAGACGATCCAGGTCCGGCTCGAGGTAGATCACCCGCGCCGCAGGCACTGCAGCGCGCACGCGAGACTCGGCCTCGTCGATCGCCGTCGCCACGTCCGAGATCGTCGATCCGATCGGCACCGCAACCTTGGCAGCAACAAGGATCTCCTCGGGACCGAGGTACTGCGTCTTGCAATGAATCACGCGTTCGATACGAGTTCCGTCGACCAGGGCGTTGAGGATCAGTTCGGTCTCCACCGCCGTTGCGCCCTCACCGATCAGCAGCGACTGCATTTCGATGATCAGAATGATCGCGATGATGCCGAGCAGGACACCGATGCACAGAGTTCCGATGCCGTCGAAGACCGGATTTCCGGTCACCATCGTGAGGCCGACGCCGCCGAGTGCAAGGACGAGACCGATCAATGCGCCGGTGTCCTCGAGCAGCACAACCGGGAGTTCCGGGCTACGAGAGGTTCGGATGAAGTTCCACCACGACGCATTTCCCTTGAGCGGTCGTGATTCCTTCGCTGCGGTCCGGAAGCTGTAGCCCTCCAGACAAATCGCTATGACAAGAATCGCGATTGCCACGAAAGCCGAATTGAGTTCTTCCGGATGCTGAATCTTGTGAATGCCTTCGTAGATCGCGAACAGCGAACCGAGGGTGAAGAGCACCAGTGCAACGACGAACGAATAGAAGTATCGGTTGCGCCCGTAGCCGAACGGGTGCAGTTGATCCGCGTCACGTTCTGCCTTCTTCTGCCCCAGGAGCAGCAAACCCTGATTGGACGTGTCGGCCACCGAGTGCACCGATTCGGCGAGCATCGACGACGATCCGGTGATCAAGAATCCGGCGAACTTGGCTACGGCAATTCCGGCATTAGCTCCGAGGGCCGCCAGAATTGCCTTCTTGCCACCATGAGCCGACACAATGTCTCCTAGTTTCCGACTACGGCACTGAAAACCTGCGCAGTCGGGGTCCGTGTGCTCAGGTGTATCGCGGGCTCGTCGGCAGCGATCCACGCCGCTCGGCCTCGATCGAGGTCGAGAGTGTCGGCGCCGCACGTCGCAGTGACCGCGCCGTCGGTGCAGATCAGAATCCGCGGGCCTGAAGCGTCGACGACGATGTCCGTGGAATTCGCGTCGAACTCCAGACGCGTCAAACGAAATTCGGGCGCCGGCGTGACGTACTCGTATCTACCTGATCCTGACTGACCTGATCCAGATGACGGGGCCGGATCGAGCACTTCGATATCGGCCCCGACGAAGTCCAGAACCCTCAGCAATTCGGGCACGTCGACGTGCTTCGGTGTCAGCCCACCGCGCAGCACGTTGTCGGAGTTGGCCATGATCTCGACCGCGAGTCCATGGAGATAGGCGTGGAGATTGCCGGCAGCGAGAAACAGTCCTTGGCCGGGCTCGAGGGTGACGCGGTTGAGCAGCAGTGCCGCCAGAACACCGGCGTCGCCGGGGTACGCCTCGCTCAATTCCAGCGCGGTGCGGATCTCGGTCACGAATTCGGCGTCGTGGTGCGCGACGTAGGTGATGCACCCGGCAAGTACGGCAGGGAGCAAGGTCCCGAGCACCGTGGACGGCAGCGTGATCCACGTCGTGAACAACGCCCGCAGTCCGTCGGAATCGGGTTGGCCTTCGAGCAGACCGATGTACGGCTCCAACTCGTCGACGGCCAGAGCGCGCAGCAGTTTGACAGTCCGCGTCGGCTCGCGGAATCCGGCAAGCGCTTCGAATCTGCTGAGCGCGACAACGAGTTCGGGCTTGTGGCTGCCGTCCTTGTAGTTGCGAATCGGCGATTCCATGGGAACGCCGAGTGCGTTCTCACGACGAAATCCCTCGTCGGCTTGAACGGCGCTGGGGTGCGCTTGAAGCGACAGCGGTTCTTCCGCCGCAAGCAGCTTGAGCAGGAATGGGAGTCGCTCACCGAATGCCTCGAGGTTCTCACGGCCGAGTTCGCGTTCGGGTTCGCGGTGCAGGACTTCGAGCAACGACTCGCTTCCGGATTCGGTGATCACGCGCGCCGGGTCACCCGGGTGCGCGCCCAACCACAATTCCGCTTCGGGATGATTCGACGGAGTCGAAAGACCGCGTAGTTCGGCAATTGCCGTTCGCGAGCCCCACGCGTAAGAACGAAGTGCACCTTCGAGTTCACGCACTTACTTCGCACCGCCCGTCAACTGCACGTACGCCGCGGCCATGTCTACTCGAGACGCCAACACGAATACCTGCTCCATCTCCGATATGACCACGTTGGTCTGGTCTTCGTCTGCCGCAACCACCAGGTCGGCGTCAGCCAGTGCGTCCATCCGGCGCCTCGCCTCCCCGCGCGTGGATTCGGTCGCGAAGACGAACGCGCGCGCCGGCGGGGTCGGCAGCGCGCCGTCGAGTTGCGGATCGTGAAAGAAGGGGTCGTGGAACACCGAATCACGTGAAGCTGCGTCCGGCGCGAACAGTGCTCGCGCCGAACGAATCACCTCGGACATCTCGGCGGCAGCGGCGTTCAGGCCGGAGCTCATCAGCGCAACGCTCGAGAACTCTGCGAGTGCTGTTGTCACGGAACCACTTCCACACAGAACGACTCGCCGGCCGCTCATCCTGGTGGCCAACGACTTGGCCGGGTTGTGGAATACCTCGTTGGCCGGTCCGTCCCGCAGCGCCTCCGCATCAACTGCGTCGGCGATTCGACCGAGCACCGCCGAACGGTCCTCGATCGATCCCTTGCCCTCGATCTCGGCGGCAACCGCGAGGAAGACGGCGAGGAACCGCGTCATCGTGTGCCGGGGCGAAGCGTAGAGCCGCGGCGGCAAGGGCATGGTGCGCCCGGCCGCCACGGCTCGCATGGGCCCCTCGTCGGGAACGGCGACAACAACCTCGGCGCCGCGGCGTACGGCACTGTCAACGGATTCGACGAGGCGTGGATCACCGGCATCGTCACCGGCGACGACGATCACATCCAACGGCCCGGCCCACGACGGCGTCCGGTCGAGAACGAGGAGCGGGCAACCGACCGAATCTCCGACGAGAGCAAGCGCGATCCTGGCTCCATGCCGGGCGCCACCCGCGCCGGCGATCAGTACGACGCTGCGCGGACGCAGACCGGCCAATCGGGAGATCACACCCTCACCGACGGCCGACGCGGTGGCCCGAATCTGTGCGCCGCCCATGGCTACAGACCGCAGTAGCCCTTCCGAATCGGCAGCTGACAAACCCTCGCTGTCGTCGAGGTCGAGAAGCGGCATCGGCGCTGTCATCTCACCGCACCCCCTTCTCCGTTAGCAGTTCCCGCACCATCCAGCATTCCAGCTCCACGCGGTCCGTGGTGGCAAAGCCCTCGTTCCCGAGGCCGTCGTTCCTGAGATAGTCCCCCAACTATCCCAGGGCTTCGGCTCACCGACAAACCGATCAGACTCGGATTCAAGCCCGGACGATCGCCAGAATTTCGTTCACCAATGCGTCGACATCGGCGGACGTGGGTGCTTCGACGTTGAGTCGCAGCAGTGGTTCGGTGTTGGACGCGCGCAAGTTGAACCAGGCATTTCCCTCGAGACTGACCGTGACACCGTCGAGGCGATCCACCGACTCGGTGCGGTCGGCAAATGCCGCCAGTACAGCGGCCGTACGATCTGCCGCGTCAGCCACGGTGGAGTTGATCTCGCCCGAGGCCGCGTAGCGGGTGTACTCCGCCATCAACTCGGAGAGCGGACGATCCTGCTCGCCCAGTGCGGCGAGTACGTGCAGCGCCGCGAGCATGCCGGAGTCGGCGCCCCAGAAGTCGCGGAAGTAGTAGTGAGCGGAGTGCTCGCCGCCGAACACCGCACCGGTCTCGGCCATCTCCTGCTTGATGAACGAGTGGCCGACTCGGGTACGAATAGCGACGCCGCCGAGTTCTTCGACCAGTTCGGGCACTGCCCGTGACGTGATCAGGTTGTGGATGATCGACGCGCCCGGTTCCTTCGCGAGTTCGCGCTTGGCGACAAGTGCCGTCACCGCGGACGGCGAGACCGGGTCGCCCTTCTCGTCTACGACGAAGCAACGGTCCGCGTCACCGTCGAACGCCAAGCCGATATCCGCTCCGGTTTCGCGCACGTAGGCCTGCAGGTCGACGAGGTTGGCCGGATCGAGCGGATTGGCTTCGTGGTTGGGGAACGTGCCGTCGAGCTCGAAGTACAGCGGCAGGACGTCGAGGGGCATCGGCCCGAATACGGCCGGCGCGGTATGGCCACCCATACCGTTGCCTGCATCGACTGCGACCTTCAGCGGGCGCAACGCAGCCAGGTCGACCAATCCGCGGAGGTAGCTCGCGTATTCCTCGAGGACGTCCTTGGTGCTGGCGGTGCCTGCCGGTCCGTCGTACGCGGGAACACCCGAGACGACCTCGGCGGAGATGACTGCGAGGCCGGTGTCCTGACCGACCGGCTTGGCGCCGGCCCGACACATCTTGATGCCGTTGTACTTGGCGGGATTGTGGCTCGCCGTGAACATCGCGCCCGGGCAGTTCAGCAAACCGGATGCAAAGTAGAGCTCGTCGGTCGACGCCAATCCGATGTAGACGACGTCGAGCCCTTGAGCAAGCACGCCGTCACCGAAAGCCGAAGACAGTGTGGGCGACGATGCGCGCATGTCGTAGCCGATCACAACCGTCGTGGCGGCGCCGGCCTCGTCGCGGACCAGGCGGGCGAACGACGCACCGACGTCGCGGACAAAATCTTCGTCGATCTGCTCACCGACCACACCGCGTACGTCGTACGCCTTGATGATTGCAGCAACCGACTCGGCTGTTCGCCCCACTGAAAACTCTCCTTGTGCATGCACCCTCACAGACGGGAACATCCGGGCGCATGGCGTCCGGAGATTCGCAGTACTCGGGTGTGGAAGTACTCGGTCGAGCCTAGCGTCTACGGCGACGAATCTCGCGTCAGTTGGACGGGTCGGGCAGAACGCGTAGGTGTCCACGACGCCCTGTACGGGCAGTACTCGGAGCTGCGGGACGTATGTCCTCATCTGCATCGACGTTGGACTTGCTGCGATCTCCGAGACCGGCCTCCCGTACAGCTTCGGCCAAAGCGGTCAGATCGTCTTCGTCGGGAGTACTCGACGCGAATCCGCCTTCGTGGCGGACGAGTTCCCACCCCTTGGGGGCGGTGATTCGAGAGCCGTGAGTGTCACACAAATCCCATGAATGGGGCTCGGCGACGGTTGCCAGCGGCCCGACAACCGCAGTGGAGTCCGAGTAGACATACGTAAGCGTCGCGACGGCGGGGTTCTTGCACCCGGGGCGGCAGCAGCGACGCAGAGATCTCACAGGTACGGAGCCTAGCCCTCCCCACGTCCGGAACCTACTCGGACACACCGAGCAGTTTCTCCTGTCGTAATCTGGCGCCATGCCACAAGCCCGCCGCCGACGCTCGGTCACCACTCGTTCCATCGAGCGACACGGCCGTGGCCTGCGCGGACCGCTACTTCCCCCGGAGGTGCCCGCCAGGCGTACCCGCGCGGAGAAGTTCGATCTCCTGGTGCTCGACGCCTTCTCTCCCGTCGACCTCGCATGGCACGACCGGCTGACGAAACTCGACATCGCAGTGGACGAAGTTCCGAAGATTCACGCGCACGATCCGGAGTCCGTCACATGGCCGCCGGAGGTCATCGCAGACGGCCCGGTTCCACTGTCACGACTGATTCCGGCCGGAATCGACCGTCACGGAAATACGACTCGCGCAAGAATTGTGCTGTTTCGCCGCCCATTGGAGCAGCGAGCGAAGGATCCGGAAGAACTCACGGATCTGGTGCACGACGTGTTGGTCCATCAAGTCGGCACGTATCTGGGCGTCGACCCACAAGTCATCGACCCCACGCTGCCCGACGAGGACTGATACTGCCCGACGAGGACTGACGCACTGTCAGACGAAAAAACTGATGTCACACGAAGAAGTAAATCCACACGAAGAACAAAACAGTCGTTGCTTGACCTGCAATTCCCCGTTGCAGGTCAGACTTTCGAAGACCGCCCGTCAGCCCCGACGCTGACAGAACCGATTCAGCAGCAGATCAGATGATCCCCCGCTTGAGTCGCCGACGCTCGCGCTCGGACAACCCTCCCCAGATTCCGAACCGTTCGTCGTTCGCGAGCGCGTACTCGAGGCACTCGTCACGAACTTCACAACCGAGGCAGATCCGTTTTGCTTCCCTCGTCGATCCTCCCTTTTCAGGAAAGAACGCTTCGGGATCGGTCTGCGCGCAGAGAGCACGCTCCTGCCACTGATCCTCGATGGTGTCGAACAATTCTTCGAAGCCGGTGACGAGACTCAGCACTGGCCGAGTACTCATACCGTCGAACTCACTGCTGCAGGCACCTTCTGCTGCGCCTGCTCGGGAATCGGTCTGCGGTTCGTCGCTTACTGTCATTGCGAGAGAACTGATCTCGACATTTTCATTGGGCATCGTTCCGCCTCCTCACCTGTAATAGCGCAGAATTTTCACTCCATCTTCAACCCCACCCCGTCGACCGTTCGAAACTGTGTTCGAAACCGGCCCCGCTGCAAGTGAACTCACAAGTAGCGGTTGGAATGACACATTTGAGATTACACACGTCCAGCGTGTCGCGGTCAAGCTAAACGAGATGAATCCATTAGTATTCCGGCCCTCAATTGACGGGACCTTCTGCCCGCCAGACACGACGACGCGCCGACCGCCTAGGCTCTGTTGTCGTGAACGTGACTGTATTGGTTGGCGGCGTCGGCGGGGCCCGTTTCCTTCAAGGTGTTCAAAACGCGCTCGGAATCGCCGGTGGTGAATCCCTCGAGAAATACGAAGGCCCACATCGCATCACGGCCGTCGTCAACGTCGGGGACGACGTGTGGATGCACGGTCTGCGCATCTGCCCCGATCTGGACACTTGTATGTACACACTCGGCGGCGGTATCGACACCGAACGCGGGTGGGGGCACGCCGGCGAAACCTGGAATGCGAAAGAAGAACTCGCGGCATACGGAGCGAAGCCGGCCTGGTTCGGCCTCGGAGATCGCGATATCGCAACGCATTTGATTCGCAGCCAGATGCTCCGCACGGGATATCCGTTGTCCGCGATCACCGAAGCGTTGTGCAATCGCTGGAATCCCGGTGTCGCACTGCTTCCCGTGAGCGACGACCGCAGCGAAACACACGTCGTGATCACCGATCCGGAAGACGGTGAGCAGAAGGCGATTCATTTCCAGGAGTGGTGGGTACGCCATCGGGCACAGGTGGAAACGCACAGCTTCGCTCACGTCGGCGCCGAGCAGGCCAAGCCCGCGCCAGGGGTGGTCGAGGCGATCGACGGTGCCGACATCGTGCTGATCGCACCGTCCAATCCCGTCGTGAGCGTCGGCGCGATCCTCGCGGTGCCCGGCATTCGCGGTGCCCTGCGAACAACCGCGGCCAAGGTTGTCGGCCTCTCCCCCGTCATCGGCGGAAAACCGTTGCGCGGCATGGCTGACGAGTGCCTCGAGGTGATCGGGGTCGAGACGACTTCGGAGGCGATCGGTCGCCACTACGGAGCTCGTTCGATCAACGGCATTCTCGACGGCTGGCTCGTCGACGAAGGTGACACGGCCGACATCGACGGGGTGGACGTGCGAAGCATCCCACTTTTGATGACGTCCCCCGAAGAGACCGCGAAAATGGTTCGCACGGCTTTCGAGATCGCCGGAGTCGAACTGTGACCGAGCCCGGAACCGAAGCAAGCCGCGACAGAAATCACTCTCCCGGTGATCACTCCCCCGGCGCCGCAATCGAAGTCATTCCCGTGCTCGGGCTTCCCGAGTTCCGGCCCGGAGACGACTTGGCCACCGCTGTCGTCGACGCGACGCCGTGGCTCGAGAGCGGCGACGTCGTTGTCGTCACGAGCAAGGTGTTCTCCAAAGTCGAGGGTCGCATCGTTTCCTCACCGACCGATCCGGAAGAGCGCGACGCGGCACGACGCCTCCTGGTGGATCAGGAAGCCGTCCGCGTCGTGGCACGCAAGGGCCGCACTCTGATCACCGAGAACAAACTCGGAATCGTGCAGGCCGCATCGGGCATCGACGGCTCCAACGTCGACGGTGCCGAATTGGCGCTACTCCCCGTGGATCCGGATGCGAGCGCTGCGGGTCTGCGCGCCCGAATTCTCGAGAGCACGGGCAAGTCCGTCGCCGTCGTCGTCACCGACACGATGGGTCGTGCGTGGCGCAACGGGCAGACCGACGCCGCAATCGGTTCCTCCGGCATTCCGGTCCTGCACGGCTACCTCGGAGCACAGGACAGTCAGGGCAACGATCTGATCGTCACCGAGATCGCGATCGCGGACGAAATCGCCGCTGCGGGCGACTTGGTCAAGGGCAAGCTGGGCGGCGTTCCCGTCGCCGTCGTTCGTGGGCTTCGGTTCGAGGACGACGGTTCGAGTGGCCAGGATCTGATTCGCCGCGGCCCGGACGATCTGTTCTGGCTGGGCACCGAGGAAGCTACGGCGATGGGCCGTGGCCAGGCGCTGCTGTTGCGTCGATCGGTCCGACAGTTCGCAAGTGATCCCGTCGACGCGGAGATCATTCGCAGCTCGATCGCCGAGGCACTCACCGCTCCCGCACCGCACCACACGAGACCGGTTCGATTCGTGTGGCTACGCACGGAGTCGGTCCGCACGGCTCTTCTCGAGCAGATGCGCGAGAAGTGGGCCGCCGATCTTCGCGCCGACGGTCGCAGTGACGAATCCGTCGAGGCCCGGGTTGCCCGCGGAAACATCCTGTTCGACGCCCCCGAGGTCGTCATTCCCTTCTGCGTGCCCGATGGCGCACACAGTTATCCGGATGCCGGACGAACCGCGGCGGAGTCGACGATGTTCACGGTCGCCGCCGGCGCGGCAGTGCAGGGACTGCTGGTCTCGTTGGCTACGCGCGGCGTGGGAAGCTGCTGGATCGGATCGACGATCTTCGCCGCCGATCTCGTACGCGAACAACTCGATCTCCCGGCGGATTGGCAGCCACTCGGTGCCATCGCAATCGGGCACCCCCTCGAACCACTGACTCCGCGCTCTGTCTCCGCCCCCGGGGACGCGTTGGTGGAGCTGTAGGTCCCATGTCAGCCGAATCGCTGCACGCCTCCGCCAAGGGCGTCCTGGAGGGCTGGGAGACGTCCTCCGAAGCGGACGAATCATTGCGGCACACGATGCTCGCGTTCCTCGATTCGGCTCCGGACGGCTGCCTTCGTCGCCACGCACCGGGACACATCACCGCGTCGTCTCTCGTTCTCGACGAGAGTGGCTGCCACGTCTTGCTGACCCTGCATCCCAAGGTGGGCAGGTGGATTCAGCTCGGCGGCCACTGTGAGCCCGACGACGAGACGGTGGTAGATGCGGCATTGCGGGAAGCTCGCGAGGAGTCCGGAATTCACGACGTTCGGATAGACGCGGACCTACTCTCCGCCCACACGCATCCGATCACGTGCTCACTCGGAGTACCGACTCGCCATCTCGATCTACGGTTTCTTGTTGTGGCGCCGGACAATTCACATATCGTCCGCAGCGCAGAGTCCACCGACCTCAGATGGTGGCCGGTGGACGCGCTCCCACCTACAGCGGAACGCGAGACCATCGACCACCTGGTCGCGCTCGCCCGTCAGCGCAAGAATCAGGACTGAATCGGAGAAAGCTGGGGCTGCTTGGCGCTCACGCCGTCGCCCGACGATGTTCCCTTCACGCGCCGAGCTACCCACGGCACCAAGAACTCTCGCGCCCATTGACGATCCTCGCGACGAGTTTCGGCTTTCGTGAGAACCGGCGCAGGCCCGAGATCGGGCGGGGTCAATCCGTGTTCGACACCAAGCACGTCGAGCACACGCGTCGCCATGTTCTCGTGCCCGGAGGGCGACATGTGGAGGCGATCCCAGTCCCACATCCGAAGGTCCTGATATTCGGAGAATCGCCAGAAGTCGACGAGGGTCGCGTCGTGGCGGTCGGCCACCTCGCGAACAAGCTCGTTGTAGATCGCCAGACGTCCGCGGAGCTTGCCGAAGAAGGCGGACCATCCGGTGTCGTACGCGGTGAACATCAGAACCCGAGCGCCGGATGCAGTGAGCTGACCGATTGCCGAATCGTAGCGGGCGACCATCGCATCGATGTCGAGCTTCGGACGCATCATGTCGTTTCCGCCGGCGTAGATGGTCACCAGATCGGGCTTCAACGCCAGAGCGGGTTCCAACTGCTCGTCGATGATCGGTCCGAGTAGGCGACCACGAATCGCCAGGTTGGCGTAGCGGAAGTCGGGATTGCTCACCGCCAGCTGCTCGGCCACTCGGTCTGCCCACCCGCGCAGAC
>NZ_BAAILK010000023.1:249601-294446 GCF_054589475.1 Rhodococcus sp. no. 34 | reverse complement strand
CGGCTCGGAAGAGAAGTCATACCCGCCAGTATTCCAGTAGGTCAGCTAACGATCACACATCTGTGCTGAAGCGCACGCCACCGTCCGGCAGCGTCACCCCCGGCCACACGCGTGCGCCGCGCAACAATTCACACCGCGCACCGATGTCCGCGCCGTCGCCGATGACAGCGTCGCGGACCAGCGCTCGGGGTCCGATACGGACGCCGAATCCGAGGATCGATCGTTCGACCACCGCCCCGGCTTCCACAACGGCGCCGTCGAAGAGAATTGCACCGTCGAGGCGAGCGCCTGCACCAACTTCTGCGCCTCGACCGACAACCGTGCCGCCGATCAGAACAGCGCCCGGCGCGATTCCGGCTCCGGGGTGAACCAGCGACTCGCCGCGCGGACCTTCGAGAGCCGGCGAAGGTGCGATACCTCGCACCAGGTCGGCGGAACCGCGAACGAAGTCCTCGGGGGTTCCCATGTCACGCCAGTACGACGAGTCGACGTGGCCGAACACCCGCTTGCCCTCAGCCAGGAGATTCGGGAACACCTCGCGCTCGACCGATACCGGTCGTCCTTCGGGGATCTGTTCGATGATCTCGCGCTTGAAGACGTAGCAGCCGGCGTTGATCTGATCCGTCGGCGGATCCTGGGTCTTCTCCAGGAATGCCGAGACTCGTCCGTCCTCGTCGGTCGGAACACAACCGAATGCTCGCGGGTCTCCCACACGAACCAGATGCAGGGTCACGTCGGCGTCCGTCTTCTCGTGGGTCTCGAGAATGCCGTTCAGATCGGTGCCACCGAGCACGTCGCCGTTGAACACCATGACGTTGTCACCGCGCAACTTCGGCAGAACGTTGCGGATTCCGCCACCGGTGCCCAGCGGTTCGGTCTCGAAGACGTAGTCGATCTCGAGGCCCATCTTGGAGCCGTCGCCGAAGTAGTCCTCGAATACCTCTGCCTTGAAGGACGTTCCGAGCACGACGTGCTTGATTCCGGCTGCCTCGATGCGGGCGAGCAGGTGCGTCAGGAACGGCAGGCCGGCGGTCGGAAGCATCGGCTTGGGTGCCGACAGCGTCAGCGGACGCAGCCGAGTGCCTTTGCCGCCTACCAGGATTACGGCGTCGGTCGGATTCGGATCGGACATCATTTTCCCCCGTGGTTCGAAACTGATGGGTTGTCGGTCGAGTTGTCGGTGCGAGCGCGCTCGCGAACTGCAGAAGCTACGGCGATCTTGGATCGCACCGCGAGGCCACCGCGCAAGGCAAGTCGTAGCGGAGCCTGCCACCAGTGCGGATGGCGATCAGCCTGGAACTGGTACGCACTGCGATGATGGGCAGGCAACATCAGTTCCGGATGACGTCCTGCCGCATGGCCTTTGGCATGGGTGACGACGGCCGAGGGGACGAATACGTTGAGCCACCCGGCTTTTCCGAGGCGGTCACCGAAGTCCACGTCCTCCATGTACATGAAGTAACGAGAGTCGAAACCTGAGATGGTGTCGAAGGCGTCGCGTCGCACCAGCAGGCACGACCCGGAAAGCCACCCCACTGCACGCTCGGTGACGGCCTCGTTCTCCTGACGGTAACGAGCAGTCCACGGGTTCTTCGGCCATACGGTACCGAGCAACGCGTGCCCGACGCCCGAGGTGATGTCGGGCACCGTTCGCGCCGACGGATAGACACTGCCGTCCGGTTCGAGGACCTTCGGCCCCAGTGCACCGGCCCTTGGCCACCGATTTGCCGCAGCCACCAATTCGTCGAGTGAACCGGGTGCCCATTGGACGTCCGGGTTGGAAATCACGACGAATTCGATCGACGAATCGATCTCCGCTACAGCCCGATTTATCGCTCCCCCGTACCCGATGTTTCCGCCGGTTCGAAGCAGACGGACATGCTCGTACTTGGCATCGGCGGCCTCGGGGGCACCATCGGTCGACCCATTGTCGGCCATGATGACCTGGGGTTTTTCTGTCGTCGCCACAGCGAGCGTGCTCAAGAAATTCTCGAGATGCTCGCCTGGCGAGTAGGTCACCGTTACCACGGCCAGCTTGGGACTCACGCCGGTCAGCCTAGCCGTCCGCGGCCACTGTCCCGAACAATGCTCACGCCAGAGCGGCGTGCAGAGCCTCTCGCCACGGACGCAGCGGCGTCATTCCCGCGGTAACCCACGCGCGCTCGGACAAGACCGAATATGCCGGGCGCGGGGCAGGGCGTACGAACTCCGCACTACTGCACGGGCGCACCCGAGCAGGGTCTGCTCCGATCTCCTCGAAAACAGCTCGCGCCAACTCGTACCAACTTGCTTGCCCGCCGTTCGTCACGTGGAATGTCGACGCACCCGTGAAGTCCAGCAGCGCGAGTTCGACGATGCCGCCGGCCAGATCGACGCTGTACGTGGGTGACCCGATCTGGTCGTCCACGACGTTCACGAATTCGCGTTCGGCTTCGAGCCTTCTCATCGTGGCGACAAAATCCGTGCCGACACCGGAATACACCCACGCGGTGCGGACAACGGCCGCGTCAGCCCCCGACTCTCGAACAGCGATCTCGCCGTCCAGTTTGGTTCGGCCGTAGACCGTCGCGGGACCGGTCGGTGCATCGACGTCGTGTGGCGAGCTTGCATCGCCCGGAAAGACGTAGTCCGTCGAAACGTGGATCAACCGCGAACCCGCCCGCGCACAGGCTTGCGCGAGATTCCGCGGTCCGATCTCGTTGACCGCCCTCGCCGCCTCCTGGTCGGTCTCGGCAGCATCGACGGCCGTGTACGCAGCGCAGTTGATCAGCACCGAATCAGGCGAGACGAAGTCGTCGACCGCGCGGCTGTCGGTGATGTCGAGCTCGCGGGAACCGACGGCCGTCACAGTGTGACCCGCCGACGTTGCGAGAGCATCGATACGTGTTCCGAGCTGCCCTCGGGCGCCGGTGAGCAGGATATTCGTCACACGGTTGAGTCTGGCACGCCGCGTCGAGGTACCCGCGGCCGAGCATCGGACCAGTAACCTGAAGGGGTGTCCCACCAGCAACCGCAGCGCCGCGCGCGTCCACGACCTGCGCCGATTCGGACCAAGACGAGCCCGGCTCGCATAGCGGTCGCGGTGCTGTCCGTGCTCGTACTGCTGGTCACCGGGTTCGCGTGGCGGGGTGTGGACTCGTTGAGAAACAGCCTTGCCACTGCCAGCGGACTCGGCCTCGGTGGCGGCAAGGACGGCGCCATCGACATTCTGATGGTGGGAACGGACAGTCGAACGGACGCGCACGGCAACCCGCTCTCACAAAGCGAGCTCGACTCGTTGCGCGCAGGTGAGGAAGTTGCGTCCAATACCGACACCATCATCTTGATCCGCGTCCCCAACGACGGGAGTTCCGCGACCGCGATCTCGATTCCCCGCGACGCGTACGTCAACGTCCCGGGTATCGGTATGTCGAAGATCAACGCCGCGTTCGGTGCCACCAAGGAAACCGAGCGGCTGAAGTTGGTCAACAACGGGTCGTCCGACAGCGACGCAGACAAGAAGTCGACCGAAGCCGGCCGGACCGCGCTCATCGGAGCGGTGGCGAATCTGACCGGCATCACCGTCGATCACTACGCCGAAGTCGGACTACTCGGATTCGTCCTGCTGACCAACGCAGTGGGCGGAGTCGACGTGTGCCTCAACGCGCCGGTAGACGAACCGATGTCCGGAGCCAATTTCGCGGCCGGGAAACAGACACTCGACGGCGCCGACGCGCTGAGCTTCGTGCGACAACGACACGACCTTCCTCGCGGCGACCTGGACCGGATCGTTCGCCAGCAGGTGTTCATGGCTTCTCTCGTCAGCAAGGTACTCAGCGCAAAAACCCTCAGTGACCCCGGCAAGCTCAGTCAGCTGACCTCGGCTGTCCAGCGTTCCGTCGTGATCGACGACGACTGGGACATCATCGAGTTCGCCAAGCAGTTGCAGAATCTGGCCGGCGGCAAGGTGCAATTCGAGACCATTCCCGTTCTCGACATCAACGGCATGACCGACTACGGCGAGTCCATCGTCAAGGTCGATCCCAAGGCCGTCA
Source organism: Rhodococcus sp. no. 34 (assembly GCF_054589475.1). Classification (NCBI taxonomy): domain Bacteria; kingdom Bacillati; phylum Actinomycetota; class Actinomycetes; order Mycobacteriales; family Nocardiaceae; genus Rhodococcus; species Rhodococcus sp. no. 34. Next base: position 290,412 of record NZ_BAAILK010000023.1, on the reverse strand, counting down.
AGAAGTACATCGCGGGATTGGTCGGCGCCGACAGCGAGGACTCGGAGGAGACCTCCGAAGCACCGACCACGGTGAATGCGTCCTCGATCACGGTCGACGTCGCAAACGCCAGTGACGTCGCAGGGTTGGCCAGCGGTGTTTCCGAAGCGTTGAGTGCCCTCGGGTACAAGCAGGGTCAGGTCGGCAACAACACCGGCTCGGACGTCACCGAATCGACGGTGTTCGCAAAGTCCGCGGACGACGACGCAGCACTCGCGGTGGCCGAGGCACTCGGCGGTCTGACGGTCAAGGAGGATTCGTCATTGTCCTCGGGCAAGGTTCGGGTTGTCATTGCCGAGGACTACAGCGGCCCGCAGTCCGCGGACGCGGTATCCCCGTCCGAAGGAGCGACAAGCACGACTGAATCGTCGAGCACCACCGAGACCAGCCCCACTCCCGCCCCTCCCGGTCCGCCGATCGACGCGGCCTCCAACGGCCCGCGCTGTGTCAACTGAACCGCTGCGTAAGCTGATTAGGTGCCTTCGCCTGTAGACAACCTGACCGACGCCCTCCTCGGACCGATCCTGGCTGCCGACCCGGCCGGCCCTCGCGTGACCTACTACGACGACGCCACCGGCGAGCGCATCGAATTGTCTGCGAGCACTCTGGCCAATTGGGCGGCAAAGACAGCGAACATGGTTCGCGACGAGTTCGCTCTCGAGCCCGGCAGCAAAGTTGCCGTGCTGCTTCCCGCGCACTGGCAGAGCGTCGCCGTCTTGCTGGGTGTGTGGTGGGCAGGCGGTGAGGTGGTCCTCTCCCCCGACGCCGACGCCGAACTGGCTTTCGTCACTGCCGACCGACTGGACGATGTTGCGGACGTACCGGAAGTAGCCGCACTCTCCCTCGACGCGTTCGGCAAAGGTTTGAGCGATCTTCCGCTCGGCGTCGCCGACTACGCAACCTCCATCCGTGTGCACGGCGACCAGTTCCGTAGCGCCGGGGCCGGTTCGGCGCTGGAAGGCCGGTCCGTAGCGGACACGATCGACGCGGCACGGGCATCGGCGAAGAACGTCGAATTGGTGTCGACGGATCGTGTCCTCTCCAATCGCACGTGGGACACGGCAGACGAAATGATCGACGGGCTTCTGGCAGTTCTCGCCGCGGGCGCCTCACTCGTGCAGGTGGCCCACCCGGACGCGGAAGCTACCGCGCGCCGAGTGGGCACCGAGAAGGTCACGAAACAGTTCTGAACGCTAGCTCGCGAGAGCTGTCACCGGTGACACCAGCCCCGCCCGCCTAGCGGGGAGCAGTGACGCGATCACACCGCAGATTCCGCCGATCAACACGATGGCTACCAACTGCACCCACGGCACTGCGCTGAGGGCGACGTCCTCGATCCCGAAAACCGATGCGGTACCGGCTACACCGAACACCATCCCGAACAGCACTCCGATCACCGATGCGACTCCTGCCACCAGCAGTGCTTCCCAGATCAACATGGCTCGAATTCCCTTCTTGGTCAGTCCGAGTGCGCGAAGCAGTCCGGATTCGCGGCGCCGTTCGAGAACGGACAGTGCCATGGTGTTTCCGACGCCGATCAAAGCGATCAACACCGCTACCGACAGCAATCCGGCAACCACCATGAGCATGGTGTCGAGGATCGAATCGAGAGCTGAACGCATCTCGGTCATGCCCTGAACATCGCTGCCCGGCGCTTCCTGGCGTGCCAGTTCCGTGATGCGGTCGGTGGCGGCCAAAGCCTGTTCGTCAGTATCCGTCCCCAGCCTTACCCAGTACGAATCGGTGGTCGGCGCGGTGGCCGCTGCACCGAGATCGCCTCGATCCAGTAGTGCTGGTTGACCTTTCACGCCCTCGACCACGCTGACGTTCACGACGCCGCGATCCCCACGCACCGTCGCCGTATCGCCCGCCGAAAGCTTGTATTCGGTCAGGTCAGCGGGCGAGAGCACCAACTGACCGGCCGCAGGTACCGAGATCTCGGTACGCAGAACATCTTTCACCCGAGCAGCGTCGACGCCGAATCCGGCCAACGAACCGCGCCCGTCGATCGTCAGTTCGGCCTTGTCCAGACCGCTCACCGCGCCGACACCGTTGACCGCGGCGATGTCTGTGCCCAACCCTGCGGGAAGCGGTGCCGAACCTGAACTGCTCACCATGACGTCGACGGGGAATTGACTGTCCATCGCCGCGGGTGCGGCTTCCTTGACCGTCGCGATTCCCACGACGAGCGTGCTCGTCAAGGCAACACCGATCAACAATGCGGTGGCCGTCGCCGAGGTGCGGCGTGGGTTCCGACCGGCGTTGCCTGCTGCCAGGCTTCCCACCGGACCGATCAGTCTCGCCAACACTCCGCCGGCCGCATTGATCAATGCAGGCACGATTCGACCGGACAGTGCCGCGATCCCCAGGAACGAGAACAGTCCACCGGCGGTTGCCGCCGGCACCTGCTGATTCGTCACTCCCAGGACGGTCATCGCGATGCCCGCGAGCAGGGTCACGACGCCGAGAACCCGGCGCACCACCGATACCTGAACGCTCTCAGGCTTGGACTCCATCGGCTGCAGTGCTGCCAGCGGGGAGAGCCTCGTTGCCGCCCGCCCGGGCGCAGATGCAGCGAGCATCGTCATCACGATGCCGACGGCAAGACCGACGAGCACGGTCACCGGGGTGACGCTCAGTGACGAAAGAGGAACCGGCACATCTGCGGCCGTTGCTACGCGACCGATTGCCCAGGCAAGTCCGACACCGAGTCCGACGCCGATCACCGAGGCGATCACGCCGACCGCCGCGGCTTCACTGCGAATGCTCCGGCGAACCTGTTTGGCCGTGGCGCCGACGCATCGCAGCAACGCAAGTTCCTGAGTGCGCGCCGCGAGCAGCACGGCAAATGTATTGGCGATCACCAGCGCGGCAACAACAACGGCGATGGCGCCGAAGGCGAGCAACACCGTGCTGAGGATCTTGGTGCCGCCCATGTATTCGGCTGCGGCGTTGTCTGTGGCTTCTTCGCCGGTCAGCACGGTGGAGTCCGCGGGCAACGCGCTCGCGATCGAATCCACGAGTTGTTGCTGAGAGCGTGAACCGTCACCGGCGACACGGAACTCACGTTCGGCACTGTCACCGGCCCACGCGCTCACCTGCTCGGCGGTGGTGAATATCTTGATCCCGCCCAGTCGTTGCGCCGAACCGGAGAGGTCGACCAGTCCGACTACCTCCGCGGTGGGTGCGGCGGCACCGACCGTCGAATCCCGTGCCGTGACTGTGATTCGGGCACCGATCGGTATCCCGGAGTCCGCGCTCACCAACACCTGCCCCAGACCGGCCGGAATCGATCCCTCCGACATCTTCTCCCAACGCAATTCGGGATTGTCGGCAATCGAGAGCGCATCCCCGTAGGACGCGCCCTTTGCCTCGGAGTCGACACGAACATACGTCGACACGTCGTCGGCCACCGCCGAGACGCCCGGCACCGCGCTCAGCAGAGCTTCCGTCACGCCTGGACCGGACGCGACGACATCTGTGGTTTCGTATTGCGTCGCAAGTGATTTGCTCACACTCGCGTCGACCGTCGAGCTCAAGGTCAAAGTCGCGACGATGTATCCGACGGCGATCACCACCGCGAGTATCGACGCCACATAGCGCCCGGCATGTGCCCGCGCCTGCGCAAAAGCCAGACCTCTCATCGCAGTGCACCCGAAACTGCAGGAACATCGGCCAGGTCGTCGGCACCGAGAGCTCGCATGGCACCGATCACCGAGTCGACGGTGGGATGGTCGATCTCTCCGGCAATACGCCCGTCCGCGATCAACACGACTCGATCCGCGTACGACGCCGCCACCGGATCGTGCGTCACCATGACGACGGTCTGACCGGTCTCCCGGACACTGGTCCGCAAGAGCCCCAGAACCTCTGTCCCGGAACGGGAATCCAGGTTGCCGGTGGGCTCGTCGGCAAAGATCACGTCGGGCTGCGGCAGTAGTGCGCGGGCGACGGCTACGCGTTGCTGCTGACCGCCCGACAATTCGTGCGGCAGGTGATCGAGACGCTGCGACAGGCCCAGCTTGCCGATCACCTCGTCCATCCACTCGGGCGAGGGTTCACTACCTGCCAGCTTCATCGGCAGCAGCATGTTCTCCCGAGCAGTGAGCACCGGTAGCAGGTTGAACGCTTGGAAGACGAATCCGATTCGCTCGCGTCGCAGTTCGGTGAGCTCCGTGTCGCCGAGTTTCGTGACTTCGGTGTCGCCCAGGAAAACCTGCCCACCCGAGACCGTGTCGAGTCCGGCCAGGCAGTGCATGAGCGTCGACTTTCCGGAGCCGGACGGGCCCATGATCGCGGTGAACCGCTCGCGACCGAAGTCCACGTCGACTCCGCCGAGCGCGTGAACCGTGGTCTCACCGGTGCCGTACACCTTGGTGACACCGCGGGCAGTGATCGCCGGCACTGCGGCTGGTTCCGTCGTGGTGTGCGCATGCATTCTTTTGCCCTCCGTAAAGCTTCTCGCTATGACGGAATCGACGTTATTGCAGCGCAAGTGGTCTCCGCGTCGGAGCGCGGGGCGATCTTGGAGAGCCCGGTGTCATCCCGGGGTAGGACTGAACAGAGCTGCTCGTCAGCCCTCGGTACCGAGGAGATCCGCGCGCCGGACAAGTCCGATCTGGAAAGCGAAGACGACTGCCTGCACACGATCACGAGAATGCGTCTTTGAAAGAACCCGTCCGACATGGGTTTTCACTGTCGTCTCGGAGACGTGGAATTTCGCAGCGATCTCCGAATTCGACAGCCCGTACGCCATGGCTTCGAGCACCTCGACCTCGCGCGGCGTCAACTCTTCGGGCAACTGCGCTTCGGGCGCCGAGCCTTCCAGGAGTGGCCCGACGTGCTGAAGCAGTCGCCGAGTGGCCCGGGCTTCGATCACCGCGTCCCCGCGGTGCACGGTGCGGATGGCGTCGAGCAACTGCTCCGGTGGCACGTCCTTGAGCAGGAAACCACTGGCGCCCGCCCGGATAGCCGACATCACGTACTCGTCGTTGTCGAAGGTGGTGAGCACCACGACCTTCGGCGCATCGGGGTCGGCCAGGAGCCGACGAGTCGCCTCGATGCCGTCCATCTTCGGCATCTGGACATCCATCAGAACGACGTCGACATGACGGGCGGCCAACTCGGTCAACGCCTGCTGACCGTCCGAAGCCTCGACAACCACCGACAGATCCGGCTGTGAGTCGATGACCATTCGAAAACCTGCACGGACCAGCTGCTGATCGTCGATCAGTGCCACTGCGATCGGAGCCACGTGTTCGTCCATGCCACTCACCTTAAGACCTTCGGACGTTTCAAGACCTACCCAGACGTTCGTTCGTACGGCAAGACGGCCCGGACGCTGTATCCGCCGCCTGATTTCGGTCCGGCGGTCACTTTGCCTCCGTGCAGCTTGGCTCGCTCGGCCATTCCGATCAGTCCCTGTCCGCCTGGTGACGATTCGACCAGCGCGGCGCTGCCGCCTCGTCCGTCGTCGGTGATACCGAGAACGAGTTCGGTTTCAGCCCATGTCATCTCGACGCTCGCCTGTGCTCCAGGCCCCGCATGTTTGAGAACATTCGTCAGCGATTCCTGCACGATGCGATACGCCGTCAACCCCGCACCCGCAGAGAGTTCGCGTGGTTCCCCGGTCACGCTGACGGCGATGTCGAGTCCGCTGCTGCGTAACTCGTGGAAGAGACTGTCGATGTCGCCGGCGCCCGGGATCACCGAGAAATCACGGGGCGTGTCCTCACGCAGGACGGACAGCAGCGATCGCATGTCGGTCAACGCCTGGCGGCCGGTGGAGGCAATTGTTTCGAGTGCCTGAATTGCAGCCTGAGGATCCTTGGCCGCGCTGTAGCGTCCACCGTCGGCCTGAGCGATGACAACGGTCAACGAATGCGCGACGATGTCGTGCATCTCGCGCGCAATCCTCGAGCGTTCGCTGATCGTCGCGATTTCCGCTTCCTGCGCACGCTCGAGTTCGAGCAACCGTGCGCGCTCGGTCAGACCTTCCAATTGTTTGGTACGAACTCGACGCAAATCACCGAACGCCCAGACCGCGAGCATGAAGATCATGACGGCCACGGACTGCATGACCTGCGAGGACACCGGGATTCCGTCGTAGCCGAAGTATCGAACAGTCCCGGCAATCGAGCCGAGCAACGCGAGCACCAGCCCGGTGAGTGAACTCCACCGAGCACCATAGGCGGCCAGCGCGTACAGGGAGATGGGGACGACAACGGCCGATGCGAGCAGTGTGTTGCCGATGAAGATCACGTGTAGAACTGCGAACCCTGCGATCACCATGCCGGAGAGTTCGGGGCGCGAGCGTCGCCACGCCAACGGAACGGTCATACCCAGCGAGATGAACACCGCCAGCGGACTCGCCTCGACCGCAACGACAACGCTGAACAGTGCGGCAACCGTCGCAATGCAGATGTCCACACCGCGAGCATGTTCCGCGCTCCAGCGGACGAAGCGTTCACTAGTCGGAAAACGAGCCATGCCGCCAAGAGTAGCTTTTACTGACGAGCTTTCACTCAGGTGCGGTAACCGCCGTCTTCGAGACCGGCCTCGATTTCGAAGCGGTTGCGCGGCCCGCGATGACGCAGTTCCTCACGCAGGTACAACAACCCGAATATGATTCCGTACCTGGCCCATTGGTCTGCATGAACGGCCTCGTGACGAAGGACGGATCGAGTCGTGTTCCGCCGCGTGAGATATACACCACCGAGAGTTGTTCCGCCTCTGGCGAACCCGCAGCGCAGTCCGGAGGCGACAAAGATTCCGAACTCGTCGTCGAAGCGGATGTCCGCGCCGAGAATCCTGGCGTACAGCAGGGCGACGCGGGTGACGAACGCGGACTGCGCGCTGCCCCGACTCGCTCGGATCAGCGGCAGCCCGCGTCGTGCACACACGAGAAGATCAGCCCAGCAGTTTTTCGCGGAGCGCCTTGTCCTTGTCGAGCACCATCGACTCGAGGCTCTCCTGGAACGCCACCATCCGCTGCTGCAGTGCGGGATCCGAAGCACCGAGAATCCGAGCAGCCAGCAGACCGGCGTTGCGAGCGCCGCCGATCGACACTGTCGCCACCGGGACGCCGGCCGGCATCTGGACGATCGAAAGCAGCGAATCCATACCGTCGAGGTACTTGAGCGGCACCGGAACACCGATGACGGGCAACGGCGTGGCCGAGGCAACCATGCCCGGAAGATGCGCGGCGCCACCGGCACCGGCGATGATGACCTTGATTCCGCGGCCGGAAGCTTCCTTGGCGTAGTCGAGCATCCGCTGAGGCGTGCGGTGCGCCGAGACGACACCGACCTCGAAGCGGATACCGAACTCGGCCAAAGCTTCGGCTGCAGCTTCCATGGTCGGCCAATCCGAATCGCTGCCCATGATCAGGCCGACCTGCGCGCTCTCACTCACCGTGTACATCCCATCCGTCGGTCCAAACTGCGTACGAAAGCCAATGTGCTGCGCGCTCGGCGCGTTCCCGAACTGCGGCAACGTAATTCGGATCGTCGATGGATCCGGCGACGCCCACGATGTTGACGTGTCCGATCTTGCGATCCTTGCGCTCACCCTTGCCGTACAGGTGGATCTTCGCGTCAGGCATCCGCGCGAACAGGTGATGGACGCGCTCGTCCATCGTCATCTCGGGAGCTTCCGGCGCACCGAGAACGTTGGCCATCACGGTGACCGGCGCGATCGGCGACGTATCTCCGAGCGGGTAGTCGAGAACCGCGCGCAGGTGCTGCTCGAACTGAGAGGTGCGGGCGCCGTCCATCGTCCAGTGACCGGAGTTGTGCGGGCGCATCGCCAACTCGTTGACCACGAGAGTGCCGTCGGTCGTCTCGAACAGTTCGACGGCCATGGAGCCGACCACACCGAGCTCCGACGCGATGCGCAGCGCCAACTGTTCAGCTTCCTCGGCAACGGCACTCGAAAGCTCGGGGGCAGGTGCGATCACGACGGCACACTGGCCGTTGCGCTGAACCGTTTCCACGACCGGCCAAGTAGCGCCCTGTCCGAACGGCGACCGCGCCACCATGGCGGACAGCTCCCGACGCATCGAGACCATTTCCTCGACGATCAGCGGAACACCCTTGTTCAGCTGCTCGGTGACGATGGCTTCTGCTTCGTCCTGATCGTCGGTGATCCAGACGCCGCGGCCGTCGTAGCCTCCGCGTGTTGCCTTGATGACGAGCGGCCAACCGTGTTCGGAGCCGAAACGCACGACGTCTTCCGCCCACGTCACTTCGGCGTACGCGGGTACGGGTGCGCCCAGTTCGGCAAGTTTGCGACGCATGAGCAGTTTGTCCTGAGCGAAGATCAGAGCCTGCGGCGGCGGCTGAACGTTCACGCCTTCGGCAACAAGAACCTCGAGGTGCTCGGTCGGCACGTGCTCGTGGTCGAAGGTCAGTGCATTGGAACCGACCGCTGCACGGCGGAGAGCATCGAGGTCGGTGTGGCTGCCGAGCACGACGTCGGGGCTGACCTGAGCTGCCGGCTCGTCCGAAGTCCCGGAGAGCACTCGGAGCGTCTGGCCCAGTGCCACCGCCGCCTGGTGAGTCATCCTGGCCAACTGTCCGCCACCGATCATGGTGACGACGGGCATGGATGCTTTTGCCGGTCGAGGGGTGGTCGGGCGGGCGGGGATCTGCGCGGGATCGTTGTTGCCGGTCACGGCTCTCTATGTTGTCATGTGCCGCGTTCGCCCGTTCATTCAGCGTTCCCAATCTGTGATTCTGCTGATGAATCCGCGGCAAATTGGTGGTAACGCGGTTTCGTTTCGTAAACTCATCTGTTGTGCCATTTGTCGACGGGGTCATTGCCCGCATACCCCAACCGTTTCGTGACATCGCTCTGCGTCACAGCGAGCTGATCAAATTCGCGATCGTCGGCGGAACGACCTTCCTCATCGACTCGGGCATCTTCTACACACTCAAGCTGTCGATCCTCGAATCCAAGCCGATCACGGCCAAGATCATCGCCGGCGTCGTCGCGGTGATCGCGTCGTACATTCTCAACCGCGAGTGGTCGTTCAAGAACCGTGGTGGCCGTGAACCAGCGCACGAAGCTGCGCTGTTCTTCATCATCAGCGCCATCGGTGTCGTCATCAGCTTCATCCCGCTGTACATCTCCAGTTACGTCTTCAACCTGCGCGTACCCGAAGTCAGCCTGGCGACGGAGAACATCGCCGACTTCATCAGTGCATATGTCATCGGCAACCTGCTGCAGATGGCGTTCCGATTCTGGGCCTTCCGCAAGTTCGTGTTTCCCGACGAGAATCCGGAACCGCTCGAGCTGTCCGACACCACAGGATTGTCCGAAACCACAGCGTTATCCGAAACCACGGCGCCTGACCCGGTAATTCCTGATGCCGAAGAGGAGCTCGGGCACTCCTGAGTTTTCCGTCTGCGCCGACCTTTCGGTCAGCGCGGTTCGCGGTGCGGAACGACGTCCGCGGTCGGCGCCGTGTTGGCCACCGGCAGGAAGACGGCGAACAAGGCAGGCTTACGCCTCTGCAGTTCCAGGCGGCCCCCGTCGGCTTCGATCAGTGCACGTGCGAGCGCCAACCCGACGCCGGTGGACCCCGCCCCCGAAAATCCTCTGTCGAAGATGTGCGGCGCCAGATCGTTCTCCACACCGGAGCCTTCGTCGGTGACCTCGACGCACACCATCGAGTCACGGCGAGACGAACTGCGACCCGTACCGTCGATCAATCGCACCGACACCGTGCACGTACCTTCACCGTGTTCGAACGAATTGTCGACCAGAACGGAAACAGCTTCACGCAGACGCGAACCTGTGGTCGCAGCCATCACCGTGCGATCGCCGCGTAGGCGCAGCCTGCGTCCCTCTCCGTCGAACTGAGCCTGCCAGTCGCGAGTCACCTGTTCCAGCTCGCCGACTACCGACACCAGACTCGCCGATGACCCACTGGTGCGCGACGAGCGAATCAGGTCGTCGATTCCGTCGGTGAGCCTGTCCACTTGCGCCATGGCTTCCTCGGCCTCGTTCACGACGTCAGGATCTTCGTGAACGGACAACTCGTCCAGGCGCAGCCGCACTGCAGTCAGTCGACTGCGCAGTTGATGCGAGACGTCCGCAACCAGCGCGCGCTCTCGTTGCAGCCGCACCGAAATCTCCACGGTTGCCGCATCGAGGACGTCGGACACGCGGTCGAGTTCGGGGATGTCGTGCCGACGAGGATCCGGCCGGAAGTCGCCTTCGGCGAGGCGCGCCGCCCGGTCGGCCACATCCTGCAGCGGATCGGCAAGCCGACGCGCAGTGACCACAGCAACCACGGTGCCTGCCGTGATGGACAGAAGCACGAGCACGCCGACAGCCATCACCGCCTGTTTCTGCTGGGTGCGCAGGTTCTCCGACGGCACCTCGAGGCGCAACGAGCCGGACGTTCCCATCGCGAGCGATTCGACGAGTGCGTTCTTGACCGTCGCCTCACCGACGTCGACGCGTGCAGCGCCGTCGACGACGGTCGGATACACGACGACGAGGCGCCCGTCGTTCGGGGTGAGAACCTTGAGCGAATCTGTGTTCAACGCACCTTCGACGAGTCCGTTCGTCCCCTCTTGCGCGATGACCTCAGCGGCCATCCGGTCGAGGCGCACCCGGAGATCACTTCGCGTCACGTCCTCCACCCAGAGCCACGCCGTGTAGATCAGCGGAACCCCCAGCAGCAACGCCGTCATGATCACGACAGCGAGAATCGACTGCAATATGCGACGCCGCATGCCGGCAGTTCCTGATTCTCGAGAAGTTAGTCGGTGTTGATTCGGAAACCGACACCGCGGACGGTGGCAATCCTGCGTTCCACGGCGGGGCCCTCGTCGCCGATCTTGCGGCGCAGCCACGACATGTGCATGTCGAGCGTCTTCGATCCACGAAGCTCGACGTCGCCCCACACCTCACGAAGGATCGTATCGCGCGAGACCACTTCCCCGGCGTGCTCGAGGAGGACCCGCAGAAGCTCGTATTCCTTGTTGGCCAAGGCGATTTCGGAGCCGTTGACGAGTACGCGTCGTGCCGCGGGCTCGAGCCTGATGCCACCGACCTCGACGATCGTGTCCTCGCGGCCACCGTGGCGACGCAGGAGTGCTCGCACACGTGCCATCAACTCGGCGAGACGAAACGGCTTGCTGACGTAGTCGTCGGCGCCCGCGTCCAACCCGACCACGAAGTCGACTTCGTCGGTCCTGGCGGTCAACATCAGCACGGCGAGCGAGGTGCGATGCGCACGAATCTGTCGGCAGACCTCGAGGCCGTCCATGCCCGGAAGGCCGAGATCGAGAATCAACAGGTCGAAATCACCTTCGAGCGCCTGCTGCAACGCAGCGGGTCCGGTCGGTTCGACCGTCACCGAATACCCTTCACGCCCCAAGGCGCGGGAAAGGGGTGCAGCAATGGCCTCGTCGTCTTCGGCTAGCAATACGGCAGTCACACGAACAGACTACGGACAACACGCCTTTGCACGTTGATTACCAGCCATTTCGATCATTCGGGTCGTCGTTTTCACCTGACGGCCACTGCGGTGCCTGCGATGGTGGCTGCTGCATGGAATCGAAAACCTGGTGATACAGCAGGGCGTGAACGTGCTCGACGTCAGGAATGTCGTCGAACTCGAGCGGATCGTCACTGGCAGATGCGATGACCAGAGTTCCGGTCTTGAGCATTCGATCGATCAGGCCGTGACGGAACTGAACATTGCTGATCCGTCCCATGGGAATGTCGATACCCGTGTGCGTGAGCACTCCGTGGCGGATGAGCACTCGCCGATCGGTGACGATGAAATGCGTGAACTTCCAGACCGTGAACGGCGCAACCGATCGCCAGGCCACGACACCGAGCCAGATGATTCCGACGGCAATGGACGACACGGTGCGAGCCGTGCCGTCCAATCTCGTCTGTGCGAGGCCCAACAAGAAACCGGCGACGGCCGTCGCAAGTACGAACGTCAGCGCCGGAAGCACCAACATCTTCCAATGAGGATGGCGATGCAGTATCAGTTCCTCGTCCTGAGCGAGGGCGTCTTCGGGATATCCCATGACGGGAAGTCTGCCACCCCGCACCGACTTTCAGGCATACCGACTTTCAGGCACACCGACTTTCAGGCACACCCGCCTTCAGGGCAACGCTCAGGGCTGCGCGATCTTTCGCAGCATCAACGGGGTCACGACGATGATGATGCCGTACAGCACCATCCACACGCCGACCACGATGCGGAAGACGTCGAGCGAGAGTTCGGGCTGCAGAAGGACGATTGCACCCGCGACGATGCTGATGACTCCGAGCACGATCGACAGACCGCGATCGACGGTGTGCCCGGACGCCGCGTCGACCAGATCGAGAACGCCACGGAATACCCACCAGGCACCGATCACCAACGCGATCAGAACCACCGTCTGCAAAGGGCTACGGAGAACCAAGAATCCGAGGAGCACTGCCAACGCGCCGGAGATCGCGACGAGCGTGCGAGTTCCACCCGAAGCCGTCACGTCCGCGAACGAACGGATGATCTGAACGATTCCGAATCCGAACAGCTGGATCGCAATGACAACCGCGACCACGAACAGGGTGGCATCCGGCCACGCGAGTACCGCGATACCCAGGCCCAATGTGAGGACACCGAGCAGCACCGTCACGCCGGTGAGTACGCGGCGAGCGCTCTCGGCCGTCTCGGCTTCGGTCGGAACAACGATCGGTGTGGTCATGACGCCCCTAGGCAGCTCGGTAAATCCCGCAGTTGAGTGAAATGAAGGACGGACGGTTGGTTCGAAAACCGGTCCGGGCCAAAAATTAGCACTTTGGTGCCAGAAAATCCGGCAACGTTCACGATTCGGTGACCGGGGCGGCGCGAAGGTGCGTGATATCACCTGCTGCGACCGCAAAGGTCTCCCCATCTGTTCCCTCGATTTCGATGACGACGCGTCCGGAAGTGTCGACGTCGGTCGCGATACCGAACACCTCCTTGTCGCCCGGCAAAACCGCGCGGACTCGTTTGCCCAGCGTCCCGCAGCGCTGCCGGTATTCGGCAGCCAACACAGATGTATCCCATTTCGACGATTCCCAAGCACGGAATTGCGTCGCCAATTCACGGGCGATTGCGCGAACGAGAGTGTCGCGGTCGACAGTCGATGCTTCTTCGATCAGCAGTGACGTAGCGGTCGGGACGGGCAGCTCCTCGACGCCGAGGCTCACGTTCAGCCCGATCCCCACCACCACCGCGGGATCGGGCGCCGTCCTCGCCACCTCGGCCAGAATGCCGGCGACCTTCTTGTCACCGATGAGAACGTCGTTCGGCCACTTGAGTTCTGCGGGCACTTCGGCCACGTTGCGCAGCGCGTCGACGACCGCGATTCCCGACAGTAGCGGGAGCCAACCCATGTCCGCGAGATTCATTCCGGGCATCGACAGCAGAACCGACATCGAGATCTGCGCTTGCGGCGGACTCACCCACGTGCGCGAATGACGGCCACGGGCACTCGCCTGATATTCGGCGATCAGAACGTGACGGTCGGCATCCGGATCTGCCGCTCGCGCAAGGAGATCCGCGTTCGTCGAACCGGTCTCCTCGACAACGTCGAGGCGGTTCCAGAAAACGCGCGCGTCGTCGTTGTCACTGCGCACGAGTGCGCGTCGTAGGGCATTGCCGTCGAGGGGCGGTCGGTTCAAGTCGGTCCACATAGCCCCAGCCTATGACGACGGCGAGAATGTACTGGTCAGTAGCTTGAGCCTGCAAGACAGCGACAATCGGACCTGCCTTCGAAGCCCCCCACGCACTCTCGTTAAGCTCACGTCCATGACCACTGTCCAAGAGCCGAACGCGCCGGAGGCGGCGGCCGCACCCGATATCCACACGACCGCGGGAAAGCTCGCGGACCTGCGGAATCGCCAAGCCCAGGCGCAGGCACCGAGCGGCGAAGCCGCCATCGACAAGGTGCACGCCAAAGGCAAGCTGACCGCCCGCGAGCGCATCACCGCCCTCCTCGACGAGGGCTCCTTCGTCGAACTCGACGCACTGGCACGGCACCGAAGTGTGAACTTCGGTCTCGCTGACAACCGCCCGGTCGGCGACGGCGTCGTCACCGGTTACGGCACCATCGACGGCCGCGACGTCTGTGTCTTCTCACAGGACGCCACCGTTTTCGGCGGATCGCTCGGCGAAATCTACGGTGAGAAGATCGTCAAGGTCATGGACCTCGCGATCCGCACCGGACGGCCCCTCGTCGGCATCAACGAAGGTGCAGGCGCGCGCATTCAGGAAGGCGTCGTCTCGCTCGGCCTCTACGGCGAGATCTTCCACCGCAACGTCCAGGCCTCGGGTGTCATCCCCCAGATCTCACTGATCATGGGACCCGCCGCCGGCGGCCACGTGTACTCCCCCGCACTGACCGACTTCGTCGTGATGGTCGACGAGACCTCCCAGATGTTCGTCACCGGCCCCGACGTCATCAAGACGGTCACCGGTGAAGACGTCACGATGGAAGACCTCGGCGGTGCTCGCACCCACATGGTCAAGTCCGGCGTCGCCCACTACGTCGCTTCCGGCGAGCAGGACGCACTCGACTACGTCAAGGACCTGCTCAGCTACCTGCCGTCCAACAACCAGGCAGCGGCTCCCCGCGGCGAGATCACCGACCCCATCGTCGGTTCGATCGAAGACAGCCTGACCGCCGAGGACATCGAACTCGACACCCTCATCCCGGACTCGGCCAACCAGCCGTACGACATGCACGAGGTCATCCGTCGCATCCTCGACGACGACGAGTTCCTCGAGGTCCAGGCCGAGCGCGCGATGAACATCATCGTCGGTTTCGGTCGCGTCGACGGACGCTCGGTCGGCATCGTCGCCAACCAGCCCACCCAGTTCGCGGGCTGCCTCGACATCGACGCCTCGGAGAAGGCCGCTCGCTTCGTGCGTACCTGCGACGCGTTCAACGTCCCGATCATCACGCTCGTCGACGTTCCCGGCTTCCTCCCCGGAACCGAGCAGGAATACAACGGCATCATCCGCCGCGGCGCGAAGCTCCTCTACGCATACGGAGAAGCAACGGTCGGCAAGATCACGGTCATCACCCGCAAGGCTTACGGCGGAGCGTACGACGTCATGGGCTCCAAGCACATGGGCGCCGACGTGAACCTGGCATGGCCGACCGCTCAGATCGCCGTCATGGGTGCATCCGGAGCAGTCGGATTCGTCTACCGCAAGCAGCTTCTCGAAGCCGCGAAGAACGGCGAAGACGTCGATGCATTGCGCCTCAAGCTGCAGAACGAGTACGAGGACACACTCGTCAACCCGTACGTCGCCGCTGAGCGCGGATACGTCGACGCTGTCATTCCTCCGTCGCACACCCGCGGACAAATCGTTTCCGCATTGCGACTGCTAGAGCGCAAGGCCGTTTCCCTTCCGCCCAAGAAGCATGGGAACATTCCCCTATGACCGCAACCACCGAGGACA
This sequence comes from Rhodococcus sp. no. 34, assembly GCF_054589475.1. Lineage (NCBI taxonomy): Bacteria > Bacillati > Actinomycetota > Actinomycetes > Mycobacteriales > Nocardiaceae > Rhodococcus > Rhodococcus sp. no. 34. The sequence goes on along the minus strand of NZ_BAAILK010000023.1, from coordinate 274,904 downwards.
TTCTCAGCGAAGATGTCGCACTGGCGGAGACTGCACCGACCAACGGTGCGGTCGTCGAGGGAACCGCGACGGATGCTTCGCTCACGGAGCTGACCGAGACGTCGACCTCCGACGCGTCGGTCATCAAGATCGTCAAGGGTTCGCCCACGGACGTCGAGATCGCGGCACTGGTCAGCGTGCTTGCTGCGGCTGCCGGCAGCGGTCAAGCTCCCGAGTCGAACGTTCCCGCGGAGACCTGGGGCGATCCGACTCAGTTCCACCGCACGCGTGCGCCGTTCTCGCCGTACGCGTACCTGAACCCCGCGATCCGTCGCAGCTGACGATCACTCTGCTGACGTGACTCAACTGGTTCTAGCTTCAGCGTCCCCGGCTCGCCTCGCAGTTCTGCGGGCGGCCGGGGTTTCGCCGCTTGTGCGTGTCTCCGGCGTCGACGAGGACAAGATCGCCGACAATCTCGGACCCGACGCCGCCCCCGAAAAAGTCGTGACGGTACTGGCGGAGGCCAAGGCCGCCGAGATCGTTCCCGGTCTTGCCGCCGACAATCTCACCGACGTAGTCGTTGTCGGGTGCGATTCGATGCTCCTGATCGACGGGCAACTTCAAGGCAAGCCGGGCAGCGTCGATATCGCCCGAAAGCGATGGGCCGCAATGGCCGGACGCAGCGCCACTCTCTTGACCGGGCACTGTGTCCTACGCGTCGCCGACGGCCGCATCGTCCGCATGGCCTCGGATCACAGCGCAACAGTGGTTCATTTCGCGCAACCGTCCACCGAGGATCTCGAGGCATACCTGGCAACGGGCGAGCCGCTCCAAGTCGCCGGAGCATTCACGCTCGACAGTCTCGGCGGCTGGTTCGTGGAGAGGATCGAGGGTGATCCCTCGAGTGTCATCGGTATCGGATTACCTTTGGTACGAACACTTCTCGAGCGTGTCGGGGTTTCCGTCTCGGATCTCTGGCGCACGCAGAGCATCTTCTGACGCGTTTTCTCCAAGCACGTTTTCTCCAAGCACCAGTGACCAGCCCCGCATCGGGTCCATGCCGATGCGAAGCTGGTCGTTTTTGTTGTCACCGAAAAGGTTTGACCCTTCAGGTTTTGAAGGTGGTGTTCGCCGGCCTCGGTTGCTGTCCGGGGTCGATCGAGGGCGGCGGGACGAACCAGGGTTTGTTGTCGACTCCTATTCGGATTTCCCATTTCCCGACGAACCCGGATTTGAGGTGCATCAACCGATGGTGTGAACGGCACAGCAGGACCAGGTTGTTCATCACCGTCGGGCCACCGTTGGCCCAGTGCCGGATATGGTGCGCATCCGTCCACGCGGGCACGCATGTGCAGCCCGGGAAGGCGCAGCCTTTGTCTCGGGCGATGAGGGCGACGCGTTGTTCGGCGGTGACCAGCCTCTTTCCTGGTTTCGCATCCAAGGGCGCGCCGTGATCGTCGAGCAGGACGGTCGAGAGGAAACAATCACACCCGAGGAGCCTGGTCTGCGACACGGACAGCGGCCCCAGCCAGGGCATGTGCCCGACATCGAGATCCGACAGAGACTCTTCACCATCGGCGGGCGAGGCGGCGCAGTCCCGATGCTCAGCGAGATCACGCGCGTTGATGTGCACGTTCACGTGCGGTCGTTGACCACCATCTGTGCCAGTGTTGGCGCAGTCCAGGTAACGCCGGATCAGTTCGGTGAACCCGTCGGCAGTCCGCTTCGCTGCCGACCGAGCATCCGGCGTCCCGTCCGGTGCCTGGGTGGGCATCGTCAGATTCGACAGGGCCGAGAGCAGCATTTCTCCGGTGAGGGCGTCGAAATCCCCACGCACCACCACCCGACCATTGAGCGTCGACGCGATCCGCAACTCATTGAGATCGACATCTTCAGCGGGCGGAATCTCATCCGATTCGAACAACCGCTCCAACGTCGCGATCACGTTCCGCACCTTCGTCGTCGTCGCCTCCACACCCGACGCAGCAGCCAACAACAAATCGATACAGCGAGGGAGCGCCTCCTCCGGCATCCCCTTCGGCGGTGATTCACAGAACGCCACGATCAACACCGCGTGCTCGAACGAGCAATCCCCGCCATCGAACCGAGCCGCCACCGCCGGAAACGGCCGCAAAGCTGCACCGAGAGCGGCGATCTTTTTCCCGTCCCGAACCTGCAGCATCGTGTTGGCCGCCAACCACGCACCCACTCCGCGGCTGGCAATCACCTGATCATCCGGGCGCAACGACAACTCGTCCACCACCGCCACCCGCACAGCTTCCAGGCGCAGAATCTCCGCACTCGCCTCGACAGCAGCAGCACGCAACTCAGAAGCAGACAACCGCCACAACCGTCCGCGCAACCCCACCGCAGAACCAGACACCACATCCGACAACAAGACACTCATTGAATCCCCCGATCCCCTGCACACAGGGTACTCGAACACCCGTTCGAGTCAAGGGCAATTTTCAGACCGGCGAATTGACCCGCGGCAGAGCAGTCGACGCCAATCCGATACCGAGCGCAATTGCTGCGATGATCGCGAGCACACGGCGCTGCGCTTGGAGAAATGCTTCGCCGGCCGCCGCGCGAGTCGATGCGTACGCGGCATCAACTGCCACCTGAACGGATTGACCCCCGGCACCGGCGGAGCCGTCCCGGCGACATTCCGGCGCCACCTCCATCGGTGTTCCGGATGCCAATTGGCTTGTTGCGCAATCGACAAAGGCCTTTTCGGCGATGTCGATCAGGCCGGGACCAACGCCGGCAGCTTCAAGGTTCGCAACGTACTCGGGCCGCTCCCCCTGCACTGCTTGCGGAGCTTGCCCCGCGACGAGCGAGAAGAACACCACTCCGATCAAGGCCAGTCCGATGGAGCTGCCAACCTGCTGAACGGTAGGAAGCAGTCCCGACACCGAACCCGCGTGCGCGGGTTCGACCGTCGCAAGGATCGCGGTTTGCAGTGGTGCCACGAACAGTCCGAGACCTGCGCCACCGAGAAGCAGCGGACCGGCGAGCGCGAGCCAGCGTGGATCGGTTCCTTCGCGTTCGAGGATGATCGACAGCGCGATCAGCGAGCCGGCAAAGACGACCATCCCCAGGATCAGAACACGGTTTCCGAGCATCCGGTACACCGCCGATGAGAGAACCGCCGCCACGCCCATTCCGACGGCCCACGGCAGCGTCATGACGCCCGCTCGCAATGCGGAGAACCCGAAGCCGAACTGAAGGGTGAGACTGATGGTGAAGATCAAGGAAGTCAGGGTTCCGAAGAAAACGAACGCAAGAACCGCGCCGATTGTGAAGGCTCGGTCGCGGAAAAGCTCGAGACGAAGGACCGGATCGCCGCCTCGTTTCGCCAAACGCGATTCGTAGAGCACAAACGCCACTGCCACCGGCGCCGACATCGCGAGCATTACGACAAGACCTGTGGGCCATCCGCGCGCCCTTCCCTCGGCCAGGGGAAGGATCAGCAGGAACAGCGCCAGTGATGACAGTGCGGCGCCGATGAGGTCCAGTGAGCGCACATGCTCAGCGCGAGCATCGACGAGATGGAAATATCCGAGAATCAAGGCGGCGATGCCGATCGGGATGTTGACGAAGAAGATCAGGCGCCAGCCCCAGTCGAACAGATTCCACTCGATCAGCAGCCCACCGATCAGAGGCCCACTGACTGTTGCGAGCCCGATGGTCGCACCGTAGATCCCGAAGACTCGCGGATGCCTGGCCTTCGGAAACAGACCCGAGATGATGGCAAACGTCTGGGCTGACATCGAACCGGCCGCCAATCCTTGCAGACCCCGGAAGACGATCAACATCGTCGCGCTCTGCGCGAGCCCGCACAGCAACGAGGCAACCACGAATACGGACAGGGCGGTCAGAAAAACAACCCTACGGCCGAACAGGTCCCCCAGCCGCGCTGCAGTGATCAACGAACACGCGAAAGCCAGGATGTACACGCTGACCATGAGCAACTGCGCCGATACGCCTGCTTGAAGATCGACGGCGATACTCGGAAGCGCGACGTTGACGATTGTCGCGTCGAGCAATTGCATGAATGCCGCCGCCAGACTCGTCGCCAACCCGAGCCAGGGCGTCAGAGAACCAGCTCGCCGCCCGCCCTTGTGGTCGGCGCCGACAGCGTCACCTAAAGGGTCCGGAAGCACCGAATGATCCTAATCGAATACAACGCTTCTAGAACCTGTTCTTGTTTAGATTGTAGTATTTCGGACAATTCAGTCCCCCAGATGGGATAGTTCGTCGTCTGCCCATTTTCTGAGCAGGCTTCTCGACGACACACGCAGGAGTTCTACTCGATGGATCTGAACTTGATCACCCATTGGCACCCGCTTCCTGGGCGGGTAATCGAATGGGGCGTCACGCATGCTTCCGCTCAACGAGCCGCCGAAGCCGAGATCGACCGAGAACTACCCCCGACCACGATGCAGGATCGCCACCTGCGACGCGCCCGCGTCACCGCAGAGAAGGGCGATCCGCAGTCTCCGTGGATCGGTATCGCCTTCGATTTTGCAGGAACACTGGACCGCGACGCCATGACGCGAGCCCTTCAGCGCTACATCCGTCGCCACGACACGCTGCACAGCTGGTTCTCGTTCGACGAAGCAACCACCGACGCTGCGGACACCTCGTTCGAGGTCCGTCGACACGTGGTGCCGGTCGAAAGCATCGAACTCGAGTACCGCGTGGGCGACGACGTCTCCGAATCCGAGGCGATCCGCGCGCTCGTCGCGACCAAGTTCGCCACCGAAACCAGCGCGCTGCAGTGGCCGGCCTTCGTGTTCGGTGCCGTCGAGCACCACCATGCCGACCTCGAAGCCGATCCGAGCTTCACCCTGTTCCATGCGGTCGACCACGCCCATTCGGACATGAACTCGATGGTGTTGATGTACGCGGAATTGCGTCAGCTCTACGCAGCGGAAACGACCGGGTCACATCCCGAACTGGGCCCCGCGGGAAGTTACGCACAGTTCGGTCGCGTCGAACGCGAGCGAACAACCGAACTGACGATGCAGTCACCCGAAGTGCACCAGTGGCTCGGTTACCTCATGCGCAGCGGCGGCTCGTTCCCCGGATTTCCGCTCCCGCTCGGGGCCGAAGACGCGCCCAAACCGGCAATCGGTTCACGCTTCGACCTGGCCGATGACATCGAGTGCGAGAAGTTCGGTGCGGTCTGTAAAGCCAACGGCGCCAACTTCATCGGTGGAATATTCACCGCGCTCGCGATTGCGGAATTCGAACTGGCCGGGCGCGACAAGTACATCGCCCTCTCGCCGGTCAGCACACGAACCGAGGCCGACTCGTTTGCACAGGGCTGGTACATCAACCTGATCCCGGTCGGCATCGACGTCGACGACAAGCGACGCTTCACCGAGTTGGCAAAGCTCGGGCAGCAGGGGTACCACGACGGCAAGGCACTCCTCGATGTCTCCGTGCAGCAGGTCATCGATCTGGTTCTGTCGAGCTTGGCCGAGTCGGATTCCGCACCCGGCGGACTGTCGAAGACGCTCACCCCGCCGCCGATCGTCTCGTACATCGACGGCCGCCGCATGCCGGATCCGTACAGTTATGCCGAGACGAAGGCAACGGGAATCGTCGGCGGCAAAGAGACTCAGATCGCGTCGATGTGGATCAACCGGATGCACACCGGAACCTGGATCGCCGTGTCCCACCCTGACACCCCCATTGCCCACGAATCGGCCACCCGCTTCGCCGAGCACGTCTCCAAGATCATCAAAACTGTTGCAGCTCAGGGCGACTACTCGTTCGCGGCACCAGAGGGAGCGGCCTGATGCATGTCACCTCGATCGATCGATACGGACTCGAGCCCGGAATCGTCACCGAATGGTCGCTCCAGCCCGCGGACGGCGCCGTCACCGAGTCGGAAGTACCACCGTCGTACAACCAGCATTTTCACCTCGAGACTGCGCGAACACACGGCATGGGCCGAAGTGTGTGGATGGCAGCCGCATTCGACCTTCCCGGAGAACTGAATCGGCCTGCACTCGATCTCGCGCTGCGCCTGTTCATCAGTCGCCATGACACTCTGCACACAGGATTCGAGGTGGGCGAGTTCACCACCACCCGAATGGGACTCGATCCCGACGGCACACACATCGAGACTTCGGAACCTCTGAAATTCGATTCGACCGAAGACCTCCGAGCGCATCTCAAGAAGCGATTCACGACGGTATGCGATCCACTGACCTTCCCTGCATACACGTTTGCCACGGTCGAACGCGAAGAGCACTACACGGTCCTGAGCGCGTTCGATCACACACTCGTCGACGGCTACTCGTTGGTCATCGCTCTCGGGGAACTGCGACAGATCTACGAGGGACTGATCGCCCTACCCGATCTGACCGACCACGAGGCCGTCGACGCAGTGATGAGCCGACTGGGTGACCCGGGAAGTTTCGTGCGGTACTGCGAACTGGAGGCAGACGCTCTGCTTCCAGTCGACAACGACCCTCGAATCCGCGAGTGGGCAAGGTTCTACGAGATCTGCGGTGGCACATCACCGAGTTTCCCCTTGGATCTCGGCGTCGAGGGCGGAAAGCCCGCGCCGCAGGGCGCCGATGTGCGCGTGCTGCTCGACGAGGAGTTGACGGCGACGTTCGACGAGATCTGCCTATCCGCCGGCGGTAGCGTGTTCACCGGAATCCTCACTGCGATGGGACTTTCCGTCCACTCGTACACCGGGCAGTCGACGCTTCCGCTGCAATTTCCGCTTCACATTCGCAAAGATCCGCGTTGGGCCGACGCGATCGGCTGGCTCACCACCAGCGCGCCGATCACGGTCCAGATCACTCCCGATGCGGATTTCGGTGCATCCCTTGCACATACGCACGCGTCGTTCCGAGTTGCGTTGACGCTCGAGGGCGTCACCATGGCCCAGGTTCGAGATGCTTTGGGCGACAAGATTCGACGCACGCGCACCGACGTCTTCATGGTGTCCTACATCGATTACCGCAAACTACCCGGCACAGACGATCATGATCTCCTCAACGCCCATCACATCAGCAATGTGACGGTCGCCGACGATGCCCAGTTCTGGATTTCGCGAACGAACCGTGGTCTCTCGCTGCGTTCACGCTTTCCCGACACCGAGACGGCAAACGACACCATGGTGAATTTCCTCACCGAACTCGACCGGATTCTGAGAGAGGTCTGCGCCCGGGGCGTGACGCCGATCGGAAGTGTCACCGAACAATTGAGAGATTCGAGCGTCGGAGCAGGAACACCGAGGATTTAGGGTCGGCAACGGGCACGAGCAGGCAGAACCTGCTTCCGGGCGTCTCACCTTGCGCACAGCGCATAGAATCGATCAAGTCCGTGTTCGAACCGAACGATTCGTCTTCAGGAGTACGCCCGTGCCCGTTGCCCCCGATCCCTCAACCGCGTTTGCCGAGTTCGCGCATCCCGACCGGTTGGTCTCGACGGAATGGCTCTCGGCGAATCTCGGTGCGCCGGGCCTCAAGGTTGTCGAATCCGACGAAGACGTGTTGTTGTACGACGTCGGCCACATCCCCGGAGCCGTGAAGATCGACTGGCATCTCGACCTCAACGATCCGGTCACCCGCGACTACATCGACGGTGCGAAGTTCGCAGAGTTGATGAACCGCAAGGGCATCGGCCGCGACGACACCGTGGTCATCTACGGCGACAAGAGCAACTGGTGGGCGGCCTACGCACTGTGGGTCTTCACTCTTTTCGGCCACGAGGACGTCCGTCTTCTCGACGGTGGCCGCGATGCGTGGATCGCCGAGAACCGCGACACCGCTTTCGACGTTCCCGACATCACGTCGACCGATTACCCGGTCGTCGAGCGCAACGACGCTCCCATCCGCGCATTCAAGGACGACGTTCTCGCGCACTTGGGCGACGGGCCGCTCATCGACGTGCGATCTCCGCAGGAGTACACCGGCGAGCGCACCCACATGCCCGACTACCCCGAAGAGGGTGCGTTGCGTGGTGGACACATTCCCAGCGCGCTCAGCATCCCGTGGGCGAAGGCAGCGGCACCGGACAGCCGCTTCCGCACCCGTACCGAACTCGGCGAGATCTACGGCGACCTGTCGGCCGACGACAACATCGTCGCGTACTGCCGCATCGGTGAGCGTTCCAGTCACACCTGGTTCGTGTTGACTCATCTTCTCGGCTACCCGAACGTTCGTAACTACGACGGTTCGTGGACCGAGTGGGGCAATGCCGTGCGCGTCCCGATCGTCCAGGGCGAAGAGCCCGGCGCCGTTCCGTCCTCTGTATCGGCGTCATGAGCGCTCTTCCTTCGGCTCTGGCCGAGATCGTCGACGACTTCGCGGCCGTCGGCGCCTCGGACAAGCTCACCCTTCTTCTCGAGTTCAGCCGAGAGCTGCCGCCGTTGCCGGCGGAGCTCGAGCAGAGCGCGATGGAGCCGGTCCCCGAATGTCAGTCGCCGCTCTTCCTCTCGGTCGACGATTCGGATCGCGACAACGTCCGTCTGTACTTCAGCGCTCCCCCCGAGGCTCCCACGACGCGTGGTTTCGCATCGATCCTCGCGCAGGGGCTCGACGGCCACAGCGCCGACGAGATCCTCGGTGTACCCGACGACTTCTATTCGGCGCTCGGTCTCGCAGAAGCCGTGAGCCCGCTCCGTCTGCGCGGAATGTCGGCCATGCTCGCGCGCATCAAGCGGCACTTGCGGGGCTGAAAACATGGAGTTCACCGAACTGGCCGACTATGCGATTCCGGCCGGCGCACTCGTCGAATGGTTGCCGTGCGCAACCGGGCCCTGGGTTCCGGATCCGCGGCCCGTCTCCTACATTCACGAGGCACATCTCAACCGTTCCGCTGCAGGCGCAGGCGACAAGTCTTGGCTGGGAACAGCTTTCGAGATTTCCGGCCCGCTCGACGTCGATGCGTTCCGAGTCGCTCTCGGCCGGTGGATCGACCGTCACGAAGTTCTGCGCTCGCATACCGTCCTCGAGCCCTCGAGCGGCGAGATCACCCGGCACACGGTCCCGCTCGGCGGAATCGACATCGGGGTCGTCAGCCACGGCTACGACGCGTCCAGCCAGGACAACTTCGACCACCTTCACCGCCTGTTCGACGATTACGCGTCCCCGCACAGTTGGCCGTCGTACGTCTTCGCGACGTTGACGCCCCGCGGTGGCGACGGTCCGTTCACCGTGTTCTTCGCGGCGGACCACTCGATCATCGACGGGTTCTCGATCGTGCTGGTCGCTCACGAGATCGCAGCTCTCTACCGCGAGGCCTCGACCGGTAGTGCTGCAAATCTGTTTCCGGTGGGCAGCTACGTCGATTTCGGTGCCGTCGAACGCGAGCAGATGGCCGACATGGAAGCCGAGAAGGCTGCGGTCGAGATCTGGCGAAAGGCTCTCGGCACGGACGGTCTACCCCAGTTCCCGCTACCGATCGGAGACCGTGGAACCGATTCTCAGAACGGCCTGTCGACCTGGCTGCTCGACGCCGACCAGTCCAAGGCCTTCAGTTCGACGTGTGCAGCCACCGGCGTGGGGTACTTCGCCGGACTTCTCGGCGGACTTGCCGCTGTAGGTCGCGAAGTCGCGGGATCCGATCGATTCGAGGTCGTGACGCCAGTTCACACCCGCAGCGCTCAGGAGTGGGCGGGCGCGCTCGGCTGGTTCGTCGGACTGTGCCCGGTCGAGTTCGCCGTTGGATCGGACTGTTCGTTCGGCGACCTCGCGACACGCGCCGCCGAATCCATCGCTTCGGTCAAGCCTGCCGCAGCTGTCCCGTTCGATCGGATCGGTGAGCACCTCGAAACCCCGATCCGACCGCGATTCGTCGTGTCCTACATGGACGTTCGCTTCGTGCCCGAAGCCGCACAATGGCCCGAATGGAACGCCAGAGCACTTCGAAGCAAGGCATATACGCACGACGTCTACATCTGGATCAACCGCACACCCCAGGGACTCAACCTCGCGGTCAGGTACCCAGGCAACGAGACGGCGAACGCCGCGGTTCACGCCTACGTGGCCGCACTGCGCCGGACCATCGAAGAAATCGTCACCGAACCGGACGCCGCCACCTCCGACAGCTACTCATCGGTAGTTTTCGAAACCGTTTCCTAAGCCGGAGTGGGCTTTAGCGATCCGGTTACAACCAGCGCCGAAGCGATGCATACACTCCGAAGTGATGCCAATCCCCCGATGGTGAAATCCCAGAGGAATACACCGCGGAGACAGACTATGCGAACCACAGGAGGCTCAGTGCCCAGTCATGCCAGCGCGCACATTACGAAGGTGCTTGTCGCGAACCGCGGTGAAATCGCGGTACGGGTCATCCGGGCGGCCAAGGATGCCGGCTACGGCAGCGTTGCCGTTTACGCCGAGCCCGATGCAGACGCGCAGTTCGTGAAGCTCGCAGACGAGGCATTTGCCCTCGGTGGACAGACGTCCGCCGAGTCCTACCTCGTGTTCGACAAGATCCTCGACGCAGCCAAGAAGTCCGGCGCCGACGCCATCCACCCCGGCTACGGTTTCCTCTCCGAGAACGCCGACTTCGCCCAGGCCGTCATCGACGCGAACCTCATCTGGATCGGTCCGTCACCGCAGTCCATCCGCGACCTCGGCGACAAGGTCACGGCACGCCATATCGCAGAACGCGCGAAGGCGCCGATGGCAGCAGGCACCAAGGATCCCGTCAAGGGCGCCGACGAGGTCGTCGCATTCGCCAAGGAATACGGCGTCCCGGTTGCGATCAAGGCTGCCTTCGGTGGCGGTGGACGCGGCATGAAGGTCGCCCAGACCATCGAGGAAATCCCCGAGCTGTTCGAGTCGGCCACCCGTGAGGCCATCGCAGCCTTCGGTCGCGGCGAGTGCTTCGTCGAGCAGTACCTGGACAAGGCCCGCCACGTCGAGGCTCAGGTCATCGCCGACCAGCACGGCAACGTCGTCGTCGCCGGTACCCGCGACTGCTCGCTGCAGCGTCGCTTCCAGAAGCTCGTCGAAGAGGCTCCCGCTCCCTTCCTGACGGACGACCAGCGCGCACGCATCCACGCATCCGCCAAGGCCATCTGCAAGGAAGCCGGCTACTACGGCGCCGGAACGGTCGAGTACCTGGTTCAGGGCGACACCATCTCCTTCCTCGAGGTCAACACCCGCCTGCAGGTCGAGCACCCCGTCACGGAAGAGACCGCGGGCATCGACCTCGTGCGTCAGCAGTTCCTCATCGCCAACGGCGAAGAACTCTCCATCAAGGAAGATCCCACCCCGCGTGGACACTCCTTCGAGTTCCGCATCAACGGCGAAGACGCCGGCCGCGGCTTCATGCCTGCCCCCGGCCCGGTCTCCGTCTACCGTGAGCCCACGGGCCCCGGCGTTCGCGTCGATTCCGGTGTCGTTGCCGGCGACGTCATCGGCGGACAGTTCGACTCCATGCTCGCCAAGCTCATCGTCACCGGCGCCACCCGCGAAGAAGCCCTCCAGCGGGCATCGCGCGCTCTGGCCGAGTTCGAGATCGACGGCCTCGCGACCGTTCTCCCGTTCCACCGCCACATCGTCGAGAATCCGGCATTCATCGGCGACGGCGAGAAGTTCGACATCTACACCAAGTGGATCGAAACCGACTGGGTCAACCCCATCGAGCCGTACGCAGGCGCCGGTGCTCCCGTCGACGACGAGGACGAGGCTCTGCCGCGTCAGAACGTCGTCGTCGAGGTCGGTGGACGTCGCGTCGAGGTTTCCCTCCCGGGCCAGTTCTCGCTCGGCAACGGCGGCGGCGCTGCCTCCGGTGCGATCCGCAAGAAGCCGAAGGCGCGCAAGCGCGGCGGCGCCGGCGGAGGTGCAGCATCGGGTGACGCTGTCACGGCTCCGATGCAGGGCACCGTCGTCAAGGTTGCAGTGACCGAAGGCCAGGAAGTCGCAGAAGGCGATCTGATCGCCGTTCTCGAAGCCATGAAGATGGAAAACCCCGTCAACGCGCACAAGGCCGGTGTCGTCACCGGACTGTCCGTCGAGCCGGGTGCAGCAATCACGCAGGGAACGGTTCTCGCAGAACTGAAGTAGGGCCTCCGGCCCCGTGCGCCTTTCCGGTAGTCCCCACTACCGGAAAGGCGCACAGTCGTTTGAGTAGGCTGTAACGATGGCTGACGTCCCCGACATTCGCATCGGCACTGCAGAACGCGAGCAGGCACTCGATCTCCTGAGCGAGCACTTCGCCGCAGGCCGCCTCACCGTCACCGAGTTCGACGAGAGAAGCGGAATCGTCAGTGCCGCAACAACTCGCAGTGAACTCGTTCCGGTGTTCGCCGATCTTCCGGGCAACTACCAAGCCCCCGGCACCGCTCCCCTGTCGATGGTGACGCCTCCCGACGCGCCGGCGGAGCGAGGCTTCAACCCCGACTGGTCCGGTCGCGTCATGGCCGTCGTCCCGATTCTCGCGGTGATCCTGTTCTTCGTCACCGGTACCTGGTTGTGGTTCCTCGCGATTCCCCTGGCCGGTGCACTGCTGTTCGGTACCGACCGGGAACGCAAAGCCAAGCGCCGCCGCGAGCGGGACTCCGACTGATGGAGCCGATCGAGATCAACGCAGGCGGCTGGTATCTACGCGCACTACGCGCAGACGAGCGTGTGGACGACCGCCCCGCCCTTGCCGATGGTGGTATCACCGACCCCGATTACGTGAGTCAGCGAAGCGCTCAGTGGCACGAAAACAGCGTCTACTCCTGGGCAGTGTGCCAACCCAACACCGGTGAGCTTCTCGCCGAGGTCGTTCTGACGCCTCTCGACTCCACCGCCCTGCTCACCGGCTGGGCCCGCGACGGGCACACCGAGGCGCTCACGACGGCCGCCGACGCCGTCACCAGATTCGCCGAAGGTGCACTCGGACTCGTCGTCGTCGAGGGGCAGACGAATTGAAGAACAACCGATACTGGCCGTTGGCGATCGCCGTGGTCATTGCCCTGATCATGCTCTTCTCCCCGGGTTCCACCGTGCCCTCGAGCCCGGAGAACACCGACAAGATCACTCACACGCTGATGTTCGCGGTATTGGCGATCACCTCGTTGCACGCGCGGATCCCGGTGTGGCTCACGGCTGTTTGGTTGTTGATCTTTGCCGCGACGTCCGAGGTTCTTCAAGCAGCGCTGCCCATTTCGCGTTCCGGTTCGATCTGGGACGGCAGCGCCGACCTGCTCGGCATCGCCATCGGGATCGGTATCGTCAGCCTCTTGACGAGGCGACGAACTTCCCGCCGAGACGAACCGAGCAGGTCCTGATCAGCTGAGCAGGTTGCTCCGCAATTGGTCCTGGGTCGACGCGTCGATCTTCAAGCCGTCGGTGAAGTAGGCCTCGATGGATCCGTGTACCTGCGCGAGCTCTGCCATCGACGCCTCCAGGTACTCGCGCCTGACACCGAGGACACCCTCGAGCAGGGTCGGGTCGATCCCCTTGGCCTCGAATCGCTCGAGGAGCGGCGCGAACATCGGCAACAAAATCTTGTTGGTTTCGAGGTAGTCCGCGAAGACCGCGTCCTCGGAAGCGCCCAGGAACAGAAGTAACGCGGCGGCGGCCCAACCCGTCCGATCCTTGCCCGTGGTGCAGTGAATGAGTGCCGGCGAGCTGGGCGGCTGGGCCAAGTCGACGAACAGTTGCCGGTACGACGCGACCGCACTCGGCAAGCTCACGAAATCGCGGTAACTTCCCTGAAAGTACTCGAGCGCCTGGCCGCTGCCCAATGCTTCGGCAGCAAACGCCGGGTCGGCGATCATCTGCTGCATCTGAGCCGGAATGGCGCGATACTGCTTGTCCGCCAATACGTCCAGGCCGATTTCTCGGATACCGTCCGGCGTCAGATCCGGTGCCGTCTCGCGTTCGGATTCGGTGCGCAGATCGTAGATCGTGACGATGCCCAGATCGGCGAGGGTCTGTGCGCCGTCCGCACTGAGCGATGCCAGATCGGTGGAACGAAACACGATCCCGGTGCGGACGGTGCCACCGAAGCTCGATTCGGGGCCACCGATGTCTCGGAGGTTCGCCAGGGACGGTACGACGGAAGACAGCTTCGGAGTATCGGTCATACCTGAGAATGTATCGGTCGCCGAGAAACCGTGATCGGGGAAGAGCAGCCGGAGAAATAAGATCGAGACACATCATCTCCCGTAATTGCTGCGCTACAGATCCGTAACATGCTCAAGTAATCCTGTGGACATGCCTACAACGAATTCCAGTGGTCTCGGAGCCTTCGATGCGCTCGGTGACCACCAGGCAGTCGCGGCGCTGCTCGAGTGTTGCCATTCCGCCGTGTGGGCACAGGAAATCGCCTCGTCTCGCCCGTTCGCCGATCTGGAAGCTCTGTTCGACAAAGCAGATGCGGTGCTGGCCGAGCTTCCCGAGTCCGAGATCGACGACGCTCTCTCCGGCCACCCACGAATCGGTGAGCGAAGCGAGAGCACGGCCTCTACCCGTGAACAGTCGGGAGTCTCGTCGGCGACAGAAGACGTACTCGCGGAACTTCGACGGAAGAACGCCGAGTACGAAGAGACATTCGGCCATGTTTACCTGGTCTGCGCGTCGGGGAAATCTGGAACGGAGCTCCTCGACATCCTTCGAGGTCGTCTCCGAAACGACCCGGCGACCGAGCGTTCCGTGCTTCGAACCGAATTGGCCGCCATCAATCGGATCAGACTCGCCCGTCTGATCGATGCACTCGCCGGAGGCACAGCATGAGCAAGACCCTCAGCACGCACGTTCTCGACGCGACGACGGGCAACCCCGCGGCGGGGATTCGCGTCGAACTTCGTGATCGAGACGGCGCCTCCGTCACCACTGCGGAGACCGACTCCGACGGCCGCATCCCCGAACTTGCTCCCAGTGGCCTGACCGCCGGTCACTACACCCTGACTTTCGACACCGGAACGTATTTCGAGACCAACGGACAAGAAAACTTCTACCCGGAAGTGACAGTGACCTTCCGGGTGGACGACACGGCACGGGGCTATCACGTCCCACTGTTGCTGTCGCCCTTTGCTTATTCCACCTATCGCGGGAGCTGAACACGTGACTACCGAAAACATCACGACCGGCAACATCACAACCGGCAGTACGAACACCGAACGGTTGAGCGGATCGATCGAACTATCGGGTCACCAGTACGGCAAAGCGGAAAATCGAGTAGTCCGAATCTATCGAGACACCCCCCGTCACGAAATTCACGACATCAACGTCTCCACCTGCCTGCGTGGAGATTTCGCCGACGCATACCTCACCGGTGATCAATCGAAGGTTCTGCCGACCGACACGCAGAAACAAACGGCCTACTCCTACGCCAAGGAAAAGGGTCTGATCTCGATCGAGACGTACGGACTCGAACTCGCCCGTCATTTCGTCGACGACATCGAACCGGTCAGTGGCGCGCGGATCGAGATCGAGGAATACGCCTGGGAGCGTGCGATTGTCGACGGCAGCGAGCACGACTACACCTGGATTCGGAAGGGTCAGGAAGTTCGGACGGCGTCGATCACCATCTCCGATACCGGGACATGGGTGATCGGCGGCTTGAAGGACCTGGTGATCCTCAAATCGACCGGTAGTGAGTTCTCGGGTTTTCTCGAAGATCCGTACACCGTTCTCGAGCCGACCGACGACCGCGTCATGGCGACGACGTTGGTCGCCCAGTGGCGATTCGTCACCACCGACGTCGACTGGGAATCGGTCTACGCGGGCATCAAGGCACAGATCGTCAAGCAGTTCGCACAGGTACATTCACTTGCCCTGCAGCAGACGCTCTTCCACATCGGCAAGGCGATCCTCGAGGAATTCCCGATCATCGCGGAGGTTCGACTGTCCGCACCCAACAAGCATCATTTCGAATATGCACTCGGCCGCTTCGGAGTGGAGAACGACAACGAGGTGTTCCACGCTGCGGACCGTCCGTACGGCCTGATCCAAGCTGCGGTCAGCCGATCCGACGCACCAGACGCGGGACCGTCGTGGACCACCTACGCCGGTTGGTTGTCGTGACCGAATCAGCTCTCGGGGCAACACTCGTCGTGGCGGGCGCTCATGTGGTCACGATGGACGGCGACCGCTCCGAGTACTCAGACGGCTATGTGGTGATCTCGGGCAACAAGATCGTCGACGTCGGCGCCGGAACGCCACCCGAATACCCGGGTGCGCAAGTGATCGACGGGAGTGGTTGCCTGATCACGCCGGGTCTGGTCAACACACATCATCATCTCTACCAATGGATCACCCGAGGCCTGGCCGCGGACTCGACGCTTTTCGAGTGGCTGACCACCCTGTACCCCGTCTGGGCAGGTATCGACGCCGAAGCCGTCCACGTGGCGGCCACCGGCGGCCTCACGTGGTTGGCGAAAACCGGATGTACGACCACCACCGACCACCACTACGTCGTTCCCCGCGACGCCGGCGACGTTTTCGAGGCCGAGATCACCGCGGCTGCGCAGGTCGGCCTTCGATTCCACCCGTGTCGTGGGTCGATGGATCTCGGCCAGAGTTCCGGCGGCCTGCCACCGGATCACGTCGTGGAAAAACTCGATGACATCCTGACCGGCACGCAGTCAGTGATCGACCGTTGGCACGACCCGAATCCCGGATCGATGCTGCAGATCGCGGTAGCTCCCTGCTCACCCTTCTCGGTGACGGAGGCATTGCTCCGCGAGTCCGCCACGCTGGCCCGCGAAAACGGCGTGCGTATGCACACGCATCTGGCCGAGACACTGGACGAGGAGAGATTCTGCCGCGAGCATTTCGGTTGCACGCCGGTCGAATACATGGAACGAGTCGGCTGGGTGGGCCCGGACGTCTGGTACGCCCACGCAGTCCATCTCGACGACGCCGGTATCGAGACGATGGCGCGAACCGGAACTGCGGCGGCGCACTGCCCGACCTCCAACGCGCGCCTGGGAGCCGGTATCGCCCGTGCCGCCGATCTGGTGAACGGCGGGGTCACCGTGGGGCTCGGCGTGGACGGCGCGGCGAGCAATGAAGCTTGCAGCCTGATCGAGGAGTCTCGTCATGCACTTCTGTTTGCTCGCGCGAAGGGCGGACCGCAGACGATGACGGTGCGAAAAGCCTTGGAATTGGGAACGATCGGCGGCGCACGAGTTCTGGGCCGCGAGGGCGAAATCGGATCGATCGAGGTCGGAAAACTTGCCGACCTGGCGGTGTGGAAACTCGACACCGTCGCGCATGCCGGCATCACCGATCCGGTGGCGGCGCTCGTACTCGGCTCGACTCCCCCGCTGAAGTTACTGCTCGTCAACGGGCGAATCGTAGTTGCCGACGGACGAGTCACCACCGTCGACGAGGACGTCGTGGCCTCGGATGTCGCACGCGCACACCGCGATCTACTCGGAAAGGCTTGAGGTCGCGATGGACCTGCACAGCGTCGACGAAGTTCTGGTGCCGCGGACCCGCGCCGAACTCCCCTGTGCGTCACCCGGCATCGGGTTCATCGGTGGCGGCACCTGGCTGTACTCGGAACCGCAGCCGCACCTGACCACCCTTGTCGACCTTGCGGGCTTCGACTGGGAAGCTGTGGCGGTCGGCGATCTCGGTCTCGAGATCGCGGCCACCTGCACCATCGAGGAACTGTGCCGCGCCGAACTTCCCGCATCCTGGCGCGCCGCAGCGCTGTTCCAACACTGCGCTGACGCACTGCTCGCATCGTGGAAGGTGTTGCGATACGCGACAGTCGGCGGCAACATCGCGCTCTCCTTCCCGGCCGGAGCGATGACGACTCTGTGCACCGCTCTCGACGCCGAACTGACGATCTGGCGTCCGGACGGTACCGAATACTCGTTCCCCGTAGTCGATTTCGTCATCGACGATTCTCGAAACGTACTCAGGTCCGGTGAGATCATCCGCAGTGTCCGGATTCCCGTGCATGCATTGACTGCACGTACCGCGATGCGAAAGCTGGCTCAGACGTCACTCGGGCGATCGGCCGTAGCCGTGGCCGGACGCTGCGGCGCCGACGGTTTCACGCTGGCGATCACCGCCGCGACCCGCCGTCCGTACGCTCTGAAATTCGACGAACTCCCCGACGCCACAGCACTTGCGGATGCGTTGCGCAGCAGGATTCCGGAAGACGCCTACTTCACCGATGTCCATGGAACTGCGCCGTGGCGGAAGGCGATGACCGAGCTTCTTGCCGAAGAAATCCGAGGTGAACTGGAATGAAGTACTCGGTGGACGGAGTTCCGCGCGACGACCAGGCCCGCCCAGGACAGTGCCTGCGAACCTTCCTCCGTGAGCACGGAGCGAACTCCGTCAAGAAGGGGTGCGATGCCGGAGACTGCGGCGCCTGCTCGGTGCTGGTCGACGGACACCCCACCCATTCGTGCATATTTCCCGCCCATCGCATCGACGGCCGCGACGTCGTCACCGCCTCCGGTCTCGGAACCCCGGAGAAACTTCACCCCATTCAACAGGCATTCGTGGACGCGGGCGGATTCCAATGTGGTTTCTGTACAGCCGGAATGGTAGTCACCGCATCAGCGTTGTCGGTCGAGCAAAAATCCGATCTCGCGTGCTCGATGAAAGGTAACCTGTGCCGCTGCACCGGTTATCGGTCCATTCGTGACGCTCTCGCCGGTACATCCAATACAGAGACCGCCAAAATAGGCGGGGCACAAGGGCGTTCGATCGCAGCACCGGCGTCCGCGCGCATCGTCACGGGAACCGAGCAGTACACCATGGACTTCTCCCCGGGTGAGAAGCCGGTCGACCTGCTTCACGTCGCAGTACTCGGCAGTCCGCACGCACACGCACACATAAGCCGGATAGACACGGCAGCAGCCGAAGCGGCGCCGGGCGTCACCGCGGTCCTCACTTTTCATGACAGTCCGGACGTGCTGTTCTCGACCGCCCGGCACGAGGACCGCAACGACGATCCGGACGACACGCGCGTGTTCGACAGCACCCTCCGTTTCCGCGGCCAGCGCGTAGCCGCGGTCATCGCCGAAACCCCGACGCAGGCGGAACGTGCACTCTCGCTGATCGAAGTCGACTATGAGGTACGCGACGCGGTATTCGAACCAGATCTGGCGCGTTCCCCCGGCGCTCCACTCCTGCACGGCGACAAGGACGAGAGCTCGCGGATCGCCGAGGCCCCCCGCAACGTGGTTGCCGCGCTTCACGATGGCGTCGGCGATCTGGACCGTGCGCTCGCAGATGCGACTGCAGTCGTCGAAGGTACGTGGAAAACTGCGCGAGTCCAGCACGTGGCCTTGGAAACTCACGGCGCAGTGGGGTGGCTCGACGAGGAGGGCCGTCTCGTCATCAGAAGCAGCACACAGGTGCCGTTTCTGGTTCGGGACGAATTGGCCCACATCTTCGATCTCGATCGCAGCCGAATCCGGGTGTTCGCAAAACGGGTAGGCGGGGGTTTCGGCGGGAAGCAGGAATTACTCACCGAGGATCTGGTCGCACTGGCCGTCTTGAAGACCGGCAAGCCCGTAGCCTACGAGTTCAGCCGAAGCGATCAGTTCACCATCGCACCGTCACGGCATCCGATGCGAGTATCGGTGCGTGCGGGAGCCGACGCCGACGGAACTCTCACTGCGCTCGCTATCGACGTGCTTTCCGACGCGGGGGCGTACGGGAACCATTCGATCGGAGTCATGTTCCATGGGTGCGCCGAATCCATGGCGGTCTATCGCGCTGCGACCAAACGCGTCGACGCCGAAGCGGTCTACACGAACAACGTTCCCTCCGGGGCCTTTCGTGGTTACGGGCTCGGCCAGATCATCTTCGCCGTCGAGTCGGCCATGGATCAGCTCGCGGATCGTCTCGGCATGGACCCCTTCGAGTTTCGGCGGCGCAACGTCGTCGTTCCCGGAGACGATTTTGTCGACTGGCACGTCGAAGACGGTGATCTCGAATTCGGCAGCTACGGACTGGACCAGTGCATCGACCTCGTCGACAGTGCACTGTCGAGCGGGCGCGGAGAGGCTGCACCGGCTGGGTCGCGTTGGCAGATCGGTCGGGGCATGGCAATTGCCATGATCGCGACGATCCCGCCGCGTGGTCACTTCTCCGACACCACCGTCGCACTCGAGGCCGACGGTCGGTACGTCGTGAACATCGGCACCGCTGAGTTCGGCAACGGAACCACTACGATTCACCAACAGATCGCGGCCACCGAATTGCGGACGACAGTCGATCGCATCACGATTGTTCAATCCGACACCGATGCCGGCGGATACGACACCGGAGCATTCGGGTCGACAGGAACGGTGGTCGCCGGAAAGGCGCTCCTGATCGCCTGCGAGCGCCTTCGCGAGCGGATACTGACCCGTGCGGTGCGATCGAGCGGTCGCGGCGCGCAGATCGACGACCTTTCGCCGGACGGTGTCGAAACGTCCCACGGTTGCCTCGATTTCGCGACGCTACTCGAAGGTGGCCCGCTCGCCGCTGACGGTCGCCACGACGGGACACCGCGCTCGGTCTCGTTCAACGTTCACGGTTTTCGCGTTGCCGTCGACACGAACACCGGCCGGGTGAAGATCCTGCAGTCGGTTCAGGCCGCCGATGCCGGCACTGTCATGAACCCGGCACAACTGCGAGGGCAGGTGGAAGGCGGTGTGGGACAAGCGCTCGGCGCTGCGCTGTCGGAGGAGATCGTCATCGAAGAAGGTCGGGTGATCAATCCGCAGTTGCGCAATTATCACGTTCCCCGGATCGGGGATTTGCCGATCACCGAAGTACTGTTTGCCGACACGTACGACAAGCTCGGGCCTTTCGGCGCGAAATCGATGAGTGAGGCCCCCTTCAATCCTGTAGCACCGGCGTTGGCAAACGCGATTGCCAACGCGTGTGGAGTGCGTATGTACTCCACACCGATGACACCGGATCGAGTGTGGGAACAGCTACAGAGGCCCTAGGTCTCGCGTGCGAGCACGCGATCGACCGCGTCGACCGCGTCGTCCAGCTCACTGGTGGTCACCGTCAGCGCGGGCCGGAATCTGATTCCCCTCTTCCCGGTAGGCAGTATCATCACGTGCTCGTCTTCACGCAGTCGCTGTACGACGCGATCGCGAAGGTCACTGTCTTCCAGAGTGATCGCGCACATGAGGCCACGACCGCGCGGCTCGGTTGCCGCCGCGTACCGCCCGCAGACTTCGGTCAACCGGGCAAGGAGATGCGCACCCGTGAATCGCACGCGGTCGATCAGTCGGTCCTGCTCGACGACTTCGAGTATCCGCCGGGCACGAACCATGTCGGTGAGGTTGCCACCCCACGTCGAATTGATCCGAGAACTGACGTGAAACACGTTGTCATGCACTTCATCCACGCGCCCGCCGGCCATGATTCCGCACACCTGCGTTTTCTTGCCGAACGCCACCACATCCGGACTGAGACCCAATTGTTGGTAGGCCCAGGCAGTTCCGGTGATTCCGCAACCGGTCTGTACTTCGTCGAGAATGAAGAGGGCGTCGTTTTCGTGGCACAACTCCTGCATCGCCTGCAGAAATTCCGGCCTGAGGTGATGGTCGCCGCCCTCGCCCTGGATCGGCTCGGCGATGAAACAGGCAATGTCGTCGGGGTTGTCGGCGAAAGCTCGGCGCGCTTGATCGAGAGCTTGCCTCTCCGCAGCTTCGACATCGCGGCCGTCTGCCAGGTACGGCGAGTCGATACGTGGCCAGTCGAACTTGGGGAATCGCGCGACCTTGCCCGGTTCGGTGTTGGTGAGCGACATCGTGTAGCCACTGCGGCCGTGAAAAGCCTCGGTCAGGTGCAGGACCTTTGTCCCCAGATCTGCTGACAACCCACGGCTTTCGTTCCACCGACTCTTCCAGTCGAAGGCAACCTTGAGTGCATTTTCCACCGCCAGGGCTCCGCCGTCGACGAAGAACAAGTGTGGGAGTGCCGAATCCCCCAGTACCCGAGCGAAAGCCGCAACGAAGCGCGCCATGGGTTCGGTGTAGATGTCGGAGTTACTCGGCTTGTTGGAGGCCACGACAGCCAACTCCTGTTGAAACTCCTCGTCGCCTGTGATCGCAGGGTGATTCATACCCAGGGCCGAAGAGCCGAAGAAACCGAACATGTCCAGATACTCGGTTCCGTCTCGCAGGTCACGGAGATAGGAACCCCGCGACCCTTCGACGTCGAGAATCAGATCGAATCCGTCGACGAGGATGCTGGCCTTCAACACGTCGTAGACCGGAAAGAGCGCACTGTCACCGAAGTCTCGCATCGCAGTACTCATACGCGAAGGTTATGTCAATTTTCCGGGAGTGTCGATAGAGGACCGTAAAAGTTATTGAACAAGCGTCATTCGTCGTAAAAAGTTTGTAGGATGATGGTGCTTCGTGTGTTGACGTTGGCTGCCGTACGGATCTCCTGCAGCAATCGCTCCAACGCCCGAGGTGACGCCACCCGGACCAGGAGGACGTAGCTTTCGCTCCCGGCTACCGAGTGACACGAGACGACCGCCGGCAGATGACGCAAGCGGGCAGGCGCATCGTCGGGCTGCGAGGGATCGAGAGGAGTGATGGCGACAAATGCGGACAGATTGTGACCGAGTGCCTCCGGATCGATCTTCGCGGAGTACCCACGGATCACCTTGCGAGATTCCAAACGACGCACTCGCGACTGGACTGCGGAGATCGAGAGTCCAGCCTTCTCAGCAAGACTCGCGAGAGTGGCACGGCCGTCCAAGACCAATTCACGCATCAAAAGTCGATCGGTTTCGTCGACCGGAACACCGGCAACGTCACTGGTTTCTGTTTCTCGCACCTGCGCAGGCTAACGCAATCGGACATTCGTATGGTTGAAACCTGGGAGCTACGTGCACGGTTCGCAGCGGCCCTCGCCAAGATGTATGGCGACGAGGTCCCCGCTTACAACACCTTGGTAGATGTAACGATGCAGGTGAACCGTGATTTTGCCGCCGAACATCCGGATTCTGCGGAGCGCCTGGGCAGCCTGGCGAGAGTCAGCGCCGAGCGTCACGGCGCCATCAGACTGGGGACTCTCGACGAACTACGTGACGTAGCCACCGTCTTCGGCGGATTCGGTATGTTTCCGGTCGGCTATTACGACCTCCGGCTCACCGACTCCCCCATTCCCGTTGTCTCGACGGCATTTCGCCCCACCGATCCCGCCGAACTCGCCCGGAACCCGTTCCGCGTTTTCACCTCGGTGCTGACCAGTTCCGATTCCAGGTTCTTCGACACCGACCTCGAGCGTCGGATCACCGGGTTTCTGCGTCGCCGGACCCTGTTCTCTCCCGAACTTCTGCAGTGGGCACGTCAATCGAGTCGCGAGGGCGGCCTGACGGAGCCCGAGGCGACACAGTTCGTCGATGCAGCGACCTCGGCGTTTCGGCTCGGCACCGATCCCATCGACGCGGGCTGGTACCGCGAACTCGCCGCAATCTCGCCTGTCGCTGCAGACATTGCGGGGCAGGGCTCGACCCACGTCAATCACCTCACCCCGCGAGTGCTCGACATCGACGAGTTGTACCGCCGCATGACCGAGCGCGGTATCACCATGATCGACCGCATCCAAGGCCCGCCGAGATGGAGCGGACCACCACTACTTCTGCGGCAGACGTCGTTTCGTGCATTGGCCGAAGACAGACTCTTCCGTCAGCACGACGGATCGGTCACCACTGAGCCCGTCCGCGTCAGATTCGGCGAGGTGGAGGCACGCGGAATCGCGTTGACCCGCAGCGGGCGAGCGATCTACGACCGACTGATCGCCACGCCCGAGGACGCCGACTGGGACAGCGAATTTCCGCACTCCGAAAGCGAACTCGATGCCGCGGGGTTGGCGTACTTCACGTACCGAAACGAAGGAACTGTTGTCGTCCGCGACCCGATCGTCTACGAGGACTTCCTACCTGCCTCCGCGGCCGGGATCTTCGCATCCAATCTCGATTCCGTGACCGGATTCGTTTCCGATGCGCCCGGCGCCGAATACGGGCAGGATCGATTGGAGGGCGCCATCGACCGCACCATCGAAGATCCGTTCGAGCTGTACCGCGCACAACAAGAGGCGTCACGTGCCGTGCTGCCTCCCGCCCACAACAACAGAGGACTCCCCAGTGAACCTGCCTGATTCTTCGAGCCTCGCCGATCGCGCCGAAAGCGCCCTTGCCGCGTGCGGTGTCGAGTGGCCCGCCGGCGACCTGAGCGCACGAACCCCCATCACCGGTACGCAACTGCGTACCGTTCGGCAGCACTCCGGTCGAGAGGTCGACGACGCCGTCGAGGCGGCTCATCGAGCGTTCCTCACCTGGCGAACCGTTCCCGCTCCGGCGCGCGGCGCGGTCGTACGCCGGCTGGGCAGCTTACTGACCGAGCACAAGGATGACCTCGCGGAAATCGTGACGTTGGAGGCCGGGAAGGTCACCTCGGAGGCTCTCGGCGAGGTACAGGAGATGATCGACATCTGCGAGTTCGCCGTCGGTCTCTCCCGGCAGCTCTACGGACGCACCATGCCGTCCGAGCGTCCCGGACACCGGTTGACGGAAACGTGGCACCCTCTCGGCGTTGTCGGAGTCATCTCCGCGTTCAACTTTCCCGTCGCGGTGTGGTCGTGGAATACCGCCATTGCTCTCGTGTGCGGCGACGCCGTCGTCTGGAAGCCTTCGGAGACCACGCCGCTGACTGCACTGGCATGTGACGCCCTCCTCCGACGCGCACTCGCCGACTGTCAAGCACCGATCGACGTTCACCAGTTGGTCGTCGGCGGACGTGACGTCGGTGAGGCTCTCGTGGACAACCCACTCGTGGCCTTGGTCAGCGCCACCGGTTCCGTGAGGATGGGCCGCGCCGTGGCTCCGCGGGTCGCCGAGCGCTTCGGACGAAGTCTCCTGGAGCTGGGTGGAAACAACGCCGCAGTCGTCACGCCGTCAGCGGATCTCGAGCTTGCCGTGCGCGGAATTGTCTTCTCCGCCGCTGGAACTGCCGGGCAGCGCTGCACCTCACTGCGCCGGCTCATCGTTCACGAGTCGATCGCCGACAACGTCGTCGACCGCGTTGCGTCCGCGTACGCGCAACTCCAGGTCGGTAGTCCCTTCGATTCCGGTGTTCTGGTCGGGCCGCTGATCAACGAAGCCGCGTTCGAGACGATGCAGAAATCGCTCTCGGCCGCACGCGCGGACGGCGGAACTGTGGTGTGTGGCGGGGACCGCGTCGGCGATTCCGGGTTCTACGTGACACCTGCCCTCGTTCGTATGCCCGCACAGACCGAGGTGGTGCGGGCGGAGACTTTTGCACCCATCCTCTACGTCTTGACCTACACCGACTTCGACGACGCCATTGCGCTGCACAACGGCGTACCTCAAGGACTTTCGTCCTCGATCT
>NZ_BAAILK010000023.1:194696-249526 GCF_054589475.1 Rhodococcus sp. no. 34 | reverse complement strand
TCACACTCGACCAGCGAGAAGCAGAGCGCTTCCTCGCCGCCGACGGCTCCGATTGCGGCATCGCGAACGTGAACATCGGAACGTCCGGTGCGGAGATCGGCGGCGCATTCGGCGGGGAGAAGGAGACTGGCGGCGGACGCGAATCGGGTTCGGATTCGTGGAAGGCATACATGCGCCGAGCCACCAATACCGTCAATTACTCGGACCAGCTTCCGCTGGCTCAAGGGGTCGAGTTCGGCTGAACACCTGCCGGGCGAAATCGGTGATCGCGTCGATCAACTCCGGGAGCGCCGACAACTGCGGTGCATGGTCGGTGCCCAGGCTGACCACCTGGGCACCGGGGACAAGTCTCTGCATGGCGCGTTGAGCCTCGATCGGCACGGTTCGATCCAGCGTGCATTCGACATACAACCTCGGCACGGTTCCGAATCGCTCATCCGTCCAGACCGGTGCCATCAGGCGGGCTGACTCCAGTTGTGGAACGAGCATGCGCGCGGCGAAGATCGCATCAGCCACCGGCGCTTCGTGGAAGAACACAGCGGCACCGGCTTCGGGCGGAACAGCCGTCGCATCCCCGTCGTCGGCGGGGACCAACCAACGTGAGATCCCGACCGGACTTTCCAGACCGAGTTCGACGCAGAGCATCCCGAAGTCCGTCTGCGATGGAAGCATCATCCCTGCGACGTACACAAGACCCGTTACCCGCGAAGGCAGCAACTCAGCCACCTGTGAGGCCACGATGCCACCGCCGGAGTGACCGACGAGGGCGCACTGCCCGTCCAAGGACTCGACAACTGCCACAACATGTTCGGCAACGACATCGAGATCGATCACGTCGTCTGGGTTCCAACTTCCCGAGCCGGGAAGCTCCACCACAACAGGATTGAAGCCGGCCGATTTCAGTGGGCCACACACACGATCCCAGACCCAACCGCCGGCCCACGCTCCGTGGATCAGGACGATGTTCCGTGCACTCACTGCTTGACCTCGAGCTCTGCAGCCGAAAGTACCCGAGCCGCCTCACGACCTGCGGCGGCGTTGGACTTCCCCTGCCTCGACCCGGCCAATTTGGCCTTGATGTGATCGCGAACGGTAATGGGTTCGTACTCCAAGCCGGAGTCGTCCTGAAAACTCGGCAAGGTCGCAATCACCGCGTCGACGTTTCCGTCATGGAAGAAGGCCGCCGATCGCCGGCGCTTGATGGTGCCGTTCACCACCGGAGGCGCAACTCGGTGCAGCGTGGACATCCACCTGTCGTTGGTCAGTCGCGCGGTGAGATCCCCGAGGTTGACCAGTAGCGCGCCGTCGTGCGGCCAGACATCGTGCCAGCGTCGGTCGCTCCCGAGTACTTGCAAACCTTCGACCTGATCCGCCCACAGCACGGTGACCAGCCCGAAATCGGTATGTTCGCCCATCCCCTTCAACTCACCGTCCAACGCCACCGTCCCTTCGGGTAACGCGTAGTTGTTCATCCGCAGTACGTCGATGGAGTGGTCGGTGATCGACTCGAAGAATCCTGGGGTCAGCCCGAGCGCGTCTTCGAAAATGGTGGTCAGTGTGCGTGCCACCCGCTCGCCATGGGCGTAGTAATTCTCCACCCGCTCCGTGAAACCAGACACTGCGGGCCACAGGTTGATTCCGTAATCGTCCTCCGACAGTTCGAGTTCGGTGAATGATCGGGCTTCGGTTCCGACGTTGAAGGCCTCGAAAAAGTCGTTCATTCTGGTCGCGGATTCGACGCCGAGGCTCAGGCTCAGCGACTCACTCTTGGGCGGGCTGTACCCACGATTCGCGCCCTCGATTCGGTAGCCCGACTTCGTCTCCATCGGCAGCCCGAAGAAGTCGTCCATCGCTTCGGCGAGGCCGGAAGAAACAGCGGCCGGAACACCGTGGCCCCGAATCTGCATGAAACCTACAGTCCGACAAGCATGGTCGACTTCGGCAGCCACTCGCGCCTTGTCCTGGTCGGCACCACCGAGCACGTAAGGCGAGATGTCGACGACGGGCACTTCGAAGGGATCAGACTGGGACGATGGCACTGGCGTCTCCTGCAGAGCTGGTGGCGGATTGAGATTTTGCAGTGGCATGGAGGCTCTCTCGCGATCGCCTCGCGAGTTCACCGAGTCGGGTGTGATTGAACAGCAGATTGAGTGAAAAGGCAGAGGCCGCAGCCAAGGTGATGCCGCTACCGAGGAGGATCTGAGCCGAGGAGGGGAATCGCTCGAACATCCCCTCCGCAAATTCCGGCAAGATACCGATCCCCACCGATACAGCGGCGATCGTGGTGTTGATCGGGTCGCTGAGATCGACCTTGCGCAGCGTGTTGATTCCGACCACGGCGACAGTGGAGAACAAGATGATTCCGACGCCGCCGACCACCGGATCAGGCAGGGCTGCAACCACTTCACCCATTCGCGGGATGAGGCCGAGGACGATCAGAATGGCACCGCTGGTAGCGGTCACGTACCGGCTGTACACCCGGGTCGTGGCAACGGCGCCGACATTCTGCGAGAAGACGGTGTCGACAAAGGCATTGAAGATTCCGCCCAGAACTCCCGACATCCCGTCGGCCACCAGCCCTCGTGCGAGATCTGCTTTCTTCAAAGGCTTTCCGGTGATCTCGCTGACTGCCAGCATGCTCGCCGTCGATTCTGCGAAGACGACTGCCATGACGATACTCATCGCCACCACGGCGGTGACGGGAAACTCCGGAGCGCCGAAGTGAAACGGCATCGGGAAGCCCACCCAGGCCGAGCCGCCGACGCCACTCAGATCGATCAGGCCCATCGGGATGGCGATCACGGTGCCGATCACCAGCGCCATCAGTACACCGAGCTGCGTCCACATCCCGCGGCCGAGGCAGATGAAGGCCACCGCGACCACAACGACTGCGGCAGCCAGCGCCAGATTCTTCGGGTCGGCGAACGACGGGGAGGTGGGGTCGTTTCCGACGATCAGTCCTCCTGCGACACCGATCAACGAGATGCCGATGACTGTGAGGACGACGCCGGTGACCAGGGGTGGGAAGTATCGGACGATCTTGGCGAACGGCACGGCCAAGGCAATGCCGACTACGCCACCGACCAGCATGGACCCGTACACCGCCTGCAGGCCGTACTCCTTGGCGATCAGAATCATCGGCGTCAGCCCGGCGAAGGTCGCCCCGCAGACGATCGGCAGCCGGACACCGGCGACCTTCCCGACGCCCAGGCTCTGAATGATCGTGATGATGCCTGCAACGAGCAAGTCCGCGCTGATCAGCATCGCGACCGTGCTGCGGTCCAGCCCGACTGCGGCACCGAAAACCAGCGGAACCGTGATGCAACCGGTGTACATGATGAGGACGTGCTGAAGAGCAAAAGCAGACTGGCGGGCAATGGGGAGCCGCTGGTCGACTGGATGGATGGCCATGCGCCGATCTCCGTCCGAAGCTGGAAGTGTTTCGTGTACGGGACTATTCAGCACGTCGATAATTTCTTACCGTGGTCGAATTTGTTTCGTCTGTGTAATCAAAACTTTCACCAGAGCACTGCTATCTTCGGCACATGGACGACGACCAGAGAGCGATAGCGACCGCAATCGGGGCAGCCGTGCGGACAGCGAGAAAAGAAGCCGGTTTGACGTTGCGTGAGGTTGCCGTGAAGTCAGGGTTGTCGCAGCCATTCCTGAGCCAAACCGAAAACGGGCACGCAGTACCCAGCGTCATGAACCTTCATCGCCTCGCGCAATCGCTCGGCACCACGGCGCACTCACTCTTGGCACAGGGCGAGCGAACTCCGTCCAGCCTCGTCCGCGCCGGCGAGGGGCGAACCTTCGAACTGGCACACGATTCGGTGATCCGATTCTGCTCGACCGGCTCACGGACCATGGAACCCAACGAGATCACGGCAGCACCTCACTCCGAGGCAGGTGAGCACACCGAACATGCCGGCGAAGAATTCATTCACGTTCTCGAAGGATCTGTCGAGGTCGAGGTCGGGCTGGACGAGCATCACGTTCTTCATGTCGGCGATACCCTCCTCTACACCTCGACCATCCCGCATCGGTGGTTCAATCGCACCGCTGCAGTTGCGAGATTCCTCATCGTGAGTTCACCGCCGTCCTTCTAGATACTCCACCGCTTCAGTTCCACACCACAACCCCGGCTCACGGCTTACCCTGACAGCGTGACCAAGTGGCCGGAACTTGCGCGTGAGATCGCCGATACCGTTCTGTTTCCCGTCGCCGACAGCGTCGACGCCGACGGAGAAATCCCCAGCAGCCATTTCGACGCGCTCGCCGCCGACGGCTTCTACGGCATCGCCGCCCTCGGTGAGGGTGGCCCCAGCAGCGAAGAACTGGTCGAGGTCCTCGAAACCTTGTGCGGCGGTTGCCTCGCCACGACGTTCACCTGGATGCAGCATCACGGCGTCGTCGGGGCCCTGGCAGCGAGTACCAATACGTCTCTGCGCGAACAATACTGGGACGGTCTGGTCTCCGGCACGATTCGCGGTGGGGTTGCGTATGCCGGCGCCATCCCCCGCCCACCGCTTCTGTGGGCGAAGCGGGTGAACGACGGCTACGTCCTCGACGGAATCGCCCCCTTCGTCACCGGTTGGGACATCGTCGATGTTCTCTTGGTGTCGGCGCGCGACGAGTTCGACAATTCCATCGTTCATTCCGTCGTACCGGTGGGCGAGGCCCCGGGTCTGACGATCGAGGAACTTCCACTGATCGCGGCGCGCGGAAGCAACACCGTCCGAATCGTGTTCGACGCTTTCGAAATTCCCGATACCGACGTCTGTGCTGTCGTCAGCGACGAACAATTCCAGAGCACCCAGCTCCCCGGCTTGTGGCTCAACGGCGCGATGGCCATGGGCATCACCCGCCGCGCTGTCACCGAACTTGCGGATCTGGGAGTCGACACCGACGCGTTCGAGGAACAAGCCACCCGGGCGCGCGCCGATCTCGATGCAGCACTGCGCGACGGCGGCGACATGTCGGCCGCCCGCGCCCGAGCGTCGGAACTTGCGATACGCGCGTCGGCCGCACTCGTGACTGCGACCGGAAGCCGCGCTCTGGTCGGCAGCAACACCCCCGAGCGGCTCATGCGTGAAGCCACCTTCACTCTTGTCGCGGCTGGTCGCCCGGAGATCAAAACAGCTCTCGTGGAACGACTCAGCGGATACTGAGTACGCACGGTTGTACTCGATTACGCTGGGGCTCATGACCAGTGGAGAACCAGTACTCATCCCGGCCGGAACCGTGTTCACGCCGGAGGACCTGACGTTCTATGCCGATCGCGACTCCCGCAGTCTCGACGACGCCATCGCCGAAGCCGACCTTCTTGTCAGTTGCCCACACTCGGGTTCCGCGATTCCAGCAGAACTCTCACGTTTTCTCGCACCCGAGTTCACACAGCGGCTGCAATTCGACTTCACCGACATGTCCACCAGTCCCATCGTGCGCCGTTGGGCCGAAATCGATTCGCGCATCGTATACGTGGAGAATCCGCACCCACGCATGATTCGCGATCCCAACCGTGCGAAGCCCGAAAACCTGGAAGCGTCACTGCGCGAAGCATTCGCCCGCGTCCACAAGGCCGGTGCAGGCAATAAAGCAGACCTCACCGGCGTCGACGCAGTTCGCCCTGTCACCTTCTCGTTCTACCCCCTGCTGCTCGAGCCGACCGACGACGCGGGCTGGAAGAACCTCGCCGAGACCTTCACCGAGACAGCCGAACACGGTTTGGGTGTCTACGAAAGAACTCGCGACACACTGATCGAAGCCATGGTGGAGAAGAGCTTCGAACTCGGTCGATCGTTCACGACGTTGTCGTTCCACGACACGATGAACCACACCACCCGGCGGGACGGCGCCGTCAATGTCGAACGGCCGGAAGCAGATCGACTCCCCGACGTCGTCGCACTCTCCAATCGTGGCGATCACGACGGCAATCGACGCGGCGACAATCCCGTGACGATGGATCCGGAGCTCATTCGCACACTTGCGGTCTCACATCGCAAGGGATTTCAGGTCGACGATCCGGATGCGGTCGCTCTCAATCAGCCGTACCTCGGCAGTTTCGAAATCATCCGAGCCGGAGCGAGATTCGCCGAATTGAGCGCCCGCGCTGCCGAAGCCGGGATCACGTTGAGTGCGGTCCAGGCCGAATTCAAGCGAGAATTCCTGCTGGGAGACGAACTGGCCGCCTACATCATGGAACCCGGCGTCGACTGGCCGACACCCGATGCCGAGCGGGTGGACCAACTCGCCCACGCGTGCAAGGCGAGCTGGGACCACTACCGCAACAGCTGACTCAGCGCTGTCACTCAGGCTGACTCAGCCACAATACTCAACCGAGCACCACTCCGAACAACGCGCCGGCCGCAATCGTCGTGACGGCCAAGATGATGGTCGGCAGGAAGAACGAGTGGTCGACGAGCTTGGAACCGAGCTTCGTGCTGCCCGAGAGGTCGAAGTTCGCAGCCGCGATCTGCGAACCGTTTGTCGGCAACAGATAGACGCCGGCAAACGCTCCGGCCCACATTCCGCTCACCAGACCGGGTGCAATCCCGGCAGCGAGACCGATCGGCACGATGGTCCTCGTAGCGGTCGACTGACTGGTCGTCAGTACACAGACCAGGAAGACACCGAGCGCGAAGATCCACGGCGCGGCGTTGACCCAGTCGCCGACGGTGCTCGTGATCAGCTCGGAATGGGCGCTGATGAACGTGTCCGTCAGCCATGCCAGACCGAACAGCGCGATGGCCGAGACCATACCGGCACGGAACACCGTCGACGACGGCACGTCGGCGACATTCGGGCGGCACACCAGCAGGATCAACGTACCCACGACGAACATCAGCATTTCGATGATCGGTGTCATCCCCATCGGAGTACCGTCGGCAGCTTCGGGACGAATCCCCTTGAACAGGCCGAAGATCACGATAGCCAGGACGCCGGCGAGGAAGATCAGTGCCGCGTTTCGTCCGGTCTTCGTCGAGACGAGTTCGGTCTTGGAGGCTGCACCAGGTCCGGCCAATTCGCCCGACTTCATCTTCGCCTGTATCTCCGGGTCGTCGTCGAGATCTTTGCCGAGTCGGTTGACCGCGATTGAGGAAAGGACGATGCCGACAACAGCGGCCGGGAAGGTGATCTTGATGATGTCGATGAGTTCGAAATCGTAGGGCGGCACGTCGGTCAGCGTGACCATTGCCGCCATTGCCGCGGACACCGGACTACACGCGAGCGCTACACCGGTCGAGACAACTGACAGCGACAGCGGTCGTGACGGCCGCACACCGTTCTTGTACGAGACGTCGTAGATGACGGGGAGCAGCGGGTAGAGGATGTTGGACGTGCCGGCACCGACCGAGAACAGGAATGACACCAACGGCGCGATCAGCGTGATCTGTTTCGGGCGAGATTCGATCAACTTGGCCGCGATGGTGACCATCCAGTCGATACCACCGGCCGCCTGCATCATCGACGACGCGAGGACGACGGACAGGACGATGAGGAGAGCGTCGACCGGCGGACTGCCGACGTCCTCTCCGAAGACGAACACGAGGACGGCAACACCTGCGCCGCCCCACAGACCGAGAGCGACACCGCTCGATCTGGTACCCATGACAATCGCCCCGAGCACTACCGCCAGCTCGAGGACAATCTTGACTGCTTCCATCAGGCACTCGCCTTCTCGATAACAAGAGAATCGCTATAACAGGGCAAATAGTATGCTCTGCGCTTCGGCTGCAGGCACGAACACGCTGTCGGTGGGAAGGGGCAATATGGTGGTCGTGACCAACGTCCTCGGTAGGTTCTCGCCCGCCACACGCGAGTGGTTCGGCGGCGCTTTCAGCGCTCCGACTGCTGCGCAGCTCGGCGCCTGGGAATCCATCGCGAGTGGCTCTCACACACTTGTCGTCGCACCCACCGGCTCCGGCAAGACATTGTCGGCGTTCCTGTGGGCCCTCGATCAACTCGCCGCCAAGGACGAAGGCGAACGAGCCACCAAAGTCCTCTACATTTCGCCGCTCAAAGCGCTGGGTGTGGACGTCGAGCGGAACCTTCGCGCGCCGCTGGTCGGCATCACGCAGACGGCGAAGCGTCTAGGCCTCACTCCGCCCGAGATCACCGTCGGTGTCCGTTCCGGTGATACGTCCCAGGCCGATCGGCGCTCGTTGATCAAACGACCCCCGGACATCCTGATCACCACGCCTGAGTCGTTGTTCCTGATGCTCACCTCCGCTGCCCGGGAAACACTGGTCGGTGTCGACACCGTGATCGTCGACGAGGTTCACGCGGTGGCGGGCACCAAGCGCGGCTCTCACCTCGCGCTCTCACTGGAACGCCTGGACGGCTTGCTCGAGCGTCCGGCGCAACGCATCGGATTGTCGGCCACTGTCCGTCCGCACGAGGAGATCGGGCGGTTCCTCGCCGGTTCGGCACCCATCCGGATCGTGGCACCGCCTGCCGCCAAGACCTTCGACCTCACGGTCCGTGTTCCCGTCGAGGACATGACCGAACTGGGGATCGCGACGCCGGACGACGGTTCCGAATCTCCCACCCCGCAAGCCGGTTCGATCTGGCCCCACGTCGAGGAACAGATCGTCGACCTCGTTCTCGACCACCGATCGTCCATCGTGTTCGCCAACTCTCGTCGCCTCGCCGAACGATTGACAGCCAGGCTCAACGAGATTCATGCAGAACGCATCGGTCTGGCCGTCGAGAAAACATCTCGCCCGCCCGCGCAGATCGGGGCTCCCACCGAGGTCAACTACGGCGCAGAACCCCTCCTTGCTCGCGCCCACCACGGATCGGTCAGCAAAGACCAGCGAGCCCTCATCGAAGACGACCTCAAATCGGGTCGATTGCGATGCGTCGTCGCCACCAGCAGTCTCGAACTCGGAATCGACATGGGCGCCGTCGACTTGGTCATCCAGGTGGAGGCACCGCCTTCTGTTGCCAGCGGCCTGCAACGTGTCGGTCGCGCCGGCCACCAGGTCGGCGAGATATCGCGAGGCGTCGTCTTCCCCAAGCATCGCACCGACCTGATTCATTGCGCGGTGACCGTCGAGCGCATGGTCGAAGGCAAGATCGAAGCGATGGCCGTTCCGGCCAATCCCCTCGACATCCTCGCTCAGCAAACTGTTGCGGCCACCGCTCTCGAACCGATCGACGTCGACGACTGGTTCGAGACGGTGCGCCGAAGCGGTTCCTTTGCAACGCTTCCCCGTTCGGCGTACGAATCGACTCTGGACTTGCTGGCGGGGCGGTACCCCTCGGACGAGTTCGCCGAATTACGTCCTCGCCTTGTCTGGGATCGTGAGTCCAACACGCTCACGGGCCGCCCGGGTTCGCAGCGTTTGGCCGTCACTTCCGGCGGCGCAATCCCCGACCGCGGCCTCTTCACCGTCTACATGGTTGGCGAGAAAGCGTCCCGCGTCGGCGAACTCGACGAGGAAATGGTCTACGAATCCCGGGTCGGCGACGTCTTTGCGCTCGGCGCCACCAGTTGGCGGATCGAGGAGATCACCTTCGATCGGGTTCTGGTCAGCCCCGCCTACGGCATGCCGGGTCGTTTGCCCTTCTGGCACGGCGACGGACTCGGTCGCCCCGCCGAACTCGGACAGGCGTTGGGGCAGTTCGTCCGCGAAACGGCTCTCGGCAACGAAGCCGACGTCGTCGAGCGTTGCCGCGTGGGCGGGCTCGATCACAACGCGACTACCAACCTGATCCAACTCGTCGGTGAGCAGAAGAATGCCACCGGGCAGGTGCCGTCGGATCGAACCCTGGTGGTCGAACGCTTCCGCGACGAACTCGGTGACTGGCGTCTGGTGCTGCATTCCCCGTACGGCCAACGGGTTCACGCACCGTGGGCCCTCGCCATCGGGGCGCGCCTGCAGGAACGATACGGCGTCGATTCCAGCCCGACGGCCTCCGACGACGGCATCATCATCCGACTCCCCGACACCGAGAACGAACCTCCCGGCGCCGAACTGTTCACCTTCGACGTCGAGGACATCGAAGATCTGGTCACCCAGGAGGTGGGCGGCTCCGCGCTCTTCGCTTCCCGATTCCGCGAATGTGCCGCCCGCGCACTGCTTCTCCCCCGCCGCAATCCCGGAAAACGTGCACCACTGTGGCAGCAGCGTCAGCGGTCGGCGCAACTGCTGGACGTCGCCCGCAAGTTCCCGACCTTCCCGATCCTGCTCGAGACCGTACGCGAGTGCTTGCAGGACGTTTACGACCTGCCTGCACTGAAGGAATTGTTCGGCAAGATCGAGAAAAGGCAGATTCGAATCGTCGAGGTGGAGACGGCCTCTCCGTCTCCGTTCGCCAGTGCGCTCCTGTTCAACTACGTGGGTGCGTTCATGTACGAGGGCGACAGCCCCCTCGCCGAGCGACGCGCCGCCGCTTTGTCCTTGGACTCCACGCTGTTGGCCGAACTCCTCGGCCGCGTCGAACTGCGCGAGCTCCTCGACGCCGGAGTGATCGAGCAGGCCGAACGTGAACTGCAACGGCTCGTCCCTGACCGAAAGGCCAAGGACCTCGAGGGTGTTGCCGACCTCCTCCGCATGCTCGGCCCGCTGACCACCGAAGAAGTCACCGAACGCTGTCTCGAGGACCCGGTCTCATGGCTCGAGAAGTTGGTTACGGACAAACGTGCCCTCCACGTCTCGTATGCGGGCGAGAGCTGGTGGACCGTCGTCGAAGATGCAGCGCGGCTTCGCGATGGACTCGGCGTTCCCCTACCCATCGGCGTTCCGGCCGCGTTCATCGAGCCGGTCGATCAACCACTCGACGACCTCCTGAGCCGGTACGCCCGCACCCACGGTCCCTTCACTCTCGCCGACGCGGCTGCACGCTTCGGTCTCGGAGTATCAGTCGCGCGTGACGTTCTCGGTCGGCTCGCGCTCGAAAAGCGGGTCCTGGAAGGTGAATTCCGCCCGTCTGCAACCGGGAGCGAATGGTGCGACGCCGAGGTCCTGCGTCGCTTGCGGCGTCGCTCGCTCGCCGCGGCACGGCAGGAGGTCGAGCCGGTCAGCACCGCGACGCTCGGGCGATTCCTTCCCAGTTGGCAGCACGTGGGCGGCACGCTGCGAGGAATCGACGGTGTTGCAACGGTGGTCGATCAACTTGCCGGCGTTCCGATTCCGGCGTCCGCTCTCGAATCGTTGATCCTGCCGAGCCGAGTTGCCGACTACTCTCCCGCGATGTTGGACGAACTCACGTCGACGGGTGAAGTCCTGTGGTCCGGATCGGGAGCTATCTCGGGCAAAGACGGGTGGGTGGTGCTGCACCCCGCCGACCTGGCACCGATCACGCTCAATTCGCCCGCCGACACCGACGTCTCGGAATTGCAGAAGCGCATCCTCGACCTGCTGTCCGGCGGCGGTGCCTACTTCTTCCGCCAGTTGGTCGACGCGTTGCGAACTACGGAGTCGGCTGCGGACACGGTCGACAGTGCGGTGACGACGGCGCTGTGGGAGTTGGTGTGGCTCGGACACATCGGTAACGACACCGTTGCACCGCTGCGCGCACTTCTCTCCGACACCACCAGAACAACAACCAGTCACCGATCACCTCGCCGTGTTCCTCGGGCCCGTCCGTACCGCGGAATGGCCCGCGCTACCACGCCCGCGCGCACGGGACCGGCAACCGCCTCCGGTCGGTGGTTCCAGCTGCCAGGTATCGAACCTGACCCCACTATCCGGGCGCACGCCACGGCTGATCTGCTGCTCGAACGATACGGCGTCGTCACCCGCGGTTCGGTGATGAGCGAGAACGTGCCGGGCGGTTTCGCGTTGATCTACAAGGTACTGAGCACGTTCGAGGACAACGGGCGCGCTCGACGCGGATACTTCGTGGACACCCTGGGCGGCGCTCAATTCTCGACGCCTCCCGTGGTGGACCGCTTGCGGACGTTCGGTGATTCCATCGAGGGGCGCCACACCTCCTCGGCTGCAGTCACTCTCGCGGCGTGCGATCCGGCAAACCCGTACGGCGCCGCACTACCGTGGCCGGCGTCGGGGGGCGAAGAGTCACCAGGACACCGACCCGGACGAAAAGCCGGCGCACTGGTAGTTCTGGTGGAGGGTGAGTTGGTTCTGTTCGTCGAGCGCGGCGGTCGCACGATCCTGACATTCACCGACGACGGCGGAACGCTGCGCCTGGCAGCACTGTCACTTGCTCAGAAGGTGACTTCTCGCGCCATCGACAAGTTGGTAGTGGAGAAGGTCGACGGAGAGACCATCCACGGCAACGATTTTGCTCCGGTCCTGGTCGAAGCCGGCTTCGCGGCCACCCCTCGCGGATTCCGGTTGCGGTCATGAGGATTGGGGTCATGATGATTGGGATCGTGGCAGTTGAGATCCTGAAGTGTGGGTGCGGCGACCATGCCTGAGGGCGATACCGTGTGGCGGGCCGCCAATGAACTGCGCGCTGCCCTGGCCGAGAAGGTACTCACCACCTGCGACGTCCGCGTTCCTCGTTACGCCACGGTTGATCTCTCGGGCCACCGCGTGGATTCCGTCGCGAGCCGCGGAAAACATCTCCTGATCCGAGTGGGCGAAGCGTCCATTCACACGCATCTGAAGATGGAAGGTCAGTGGCAGATTTATCGCCCCGGCGAGCGCTGGCGCCGACCCGCCCATCAAGCGCGCATCATCTTGGCCACCGAAGACTCTGTAGCAGTTGGCTTTTCACTGGGAATCACCGAGATCCTCGAACTCGGGCAGGAACAGGAGGCCGTCGGACATCTCGGACCGGATCTGCTCGGGACCGATTGGGACAGTTCCGTGGCCGCCCGAAATCTTCGGGCTGCCGACTCCGTACCGATCGGAATCGCGCTCCTGGATCAGCGGGTGATGGCCGGACTGGGCAACGTGTACCGAAACGAGATCTGCTTCCTACGAGGTATTCACCCGAAAACGCCGACACATCTCGCGGGGAATCTCGACGCGATAGTGGATCTGTCTTTTCGCACCATCAACGTCAACAAGTCACGTCGCATCCGGGTCACCACCGGCGACACCCGCCCCGGTAGGCAGACATGGGTGTACGGCAGACGCGGAAAACCATGCCGCCGTTGCGGAACTCGCATCAGAGAAGACACCCTCGGACCGGATCAGCTCACCGAGCGAAATATCTTCTTCTGCCCGGCCTGCCAGCCCTTCACGCCTGGTTAGCGTTGATCAGCAGCCTGACGCAGTGGCGGACAAATCGATCACGGTCCACGACGATCGTGCCGTCCAGATAACCGATGAACAGTGTGAACAACGCCCCGACCAATCCGACTGCCACCAGTTGCTTGTCCACGGGATCAGCGATCTCGGACAACTGGTCGTACACGAGGTCCACGAACGCCGGCATCGATTCGATACCGCGGCCGCTCAGGACGGGTTCCGAGAGCGGGGCGATCAGGAGCACTCTCCCCATCGCCGGATCGTCGACCATGAGCTTGACGAAAGCGTCGACCGCAGCGGTGGCGACGGCCTCGGATGTCGTCTCCGACTCCACTGCCGACGCAAGCGCCGACTGCGCGCGCTCGGCGACAAACGTGTGGACCGCGACAACGTACTGATCGCGATCGGTGAAGCTTTCGTAGAAGTACCGCTCGGTCAAACCGGCGGCCTTGCAGACCGCACGCACGTTGACGGCCGGACCGTCGACCGCACCGAGCAGTGTCACTCCGACGTCGAACAACGTCGCCTTTCGAGTGGCCCTGCGTTCTTCGATGCTCACAACTTCCCCACTTCGCCGACACTTGATCTTCAATGCACCCGGTATTCGATCCTTGACTACCGCTGTTGTCGATCCTAATCTGACAACATGCGTAGTCAACTTGACGACAGCAGCACCCCGGTTCCCCTCGGTCCGGATTCCCTGACGTGGAAGTATTTCGGCGACTGGCGCGGGATGCTGCAAGGCGTCTGGGCCGGTTCGATGCAGAACATGCACCCCGGCCTCGGCGCCGGAGTCGAGGAGCATTCACAATTCTTCGACGAGCGGTGGGAACGGCTGTACCGCTCGCTGTATCCCATTGCAGGCGTGGTCTTCGACGGCGATCGCGCGCAGCAGACAGCCGAAGAAGTCCGCGGCTATCACACACGAATCAAGGGCGTCGACAAGTTGGGGCGTCGGTATCACGCACTCGATCCCGACACTTTCTACTGGGCGCACGCAACGTTCTTCATGGGCACCATCGTCACTGCCGAGAACTTCTCCGGTGGCTTGACCGAGGCCCAGAAACGTCAGCTCTTCACCGAGCACATTCAGTGGTACCGCCTGTACGGGATGAGCATGCGCCCTGTTCCCGAGACCTGGGAAGCATTTCAGGAGTACTGGGACCACATGTGCCGCAACGTACTCGAAGACAACAAGGCGACCCGCGACGTCCTCGACCTGTCGGGACTCGGCAAGCCCCCGTACATGACGTGGCTACCCGATCCGTTGTGGCGGCTCGCCCGAATCCCCCTCGCCCGCGGATTCGTGTGGCTGACGGTCGGAATGTACGACCAACCGGTTCGAGACCTACTCGGCTACTCGTGGACCAGTCGCGATCAGAAAATTCACAACGCTGTCGGCCGCACCGTCAACGCCGTCTTCCTTCTGGTGCCGTGGCGATACCGGTATCAGCCACGTGCTCGCGCGGGATGGGATCGAGCTGACGGCCGAATCCCCTCCGACGCACCACTGGTCCACACACCGGCGCGCAACCTGCCCCCGCTCGAGCAGCGAGATAACCCGATGCACTACAGCCCCAGGGTCTGATCTGCCATGCTCTGAACATGGAGTGGGACCTGCGAACCCTGCTGAACCGTCCGATCACGTCTCACGGTGCGCCGCTGGGACAAGAACGTGTGGCGGCGAGGACCACCGCGTACATCTACGGCAACATTCTTGTCCTCGCCGCACTCATACCGGTGACGAAATCTCAGGAATCGCTCGGCGCCGCGATTGTGGTCGGCACGGCATTGTCGACATACATCGCCCACACATTTGCCGAGGGCGTCGGCGAGAGCATTCGCAACGATCGCCGACTGACGACCGCGGAGAGAATCGACTCGCTTCGCGATTCCGTCCCGATCCTCACCTCTGCGGTTGTTCCTGTCGTCATTCTCGCGACGGCGTGGTTCAACTTCCTGGAACCACGGACGGCGCAGTTGATCGCGGAAATCGTCTTGATCCTGCGGATCGGTTCCACCAGTTACGTGATCAGCCGACTGCACGGCGAGAAAGTCAGTACGAACACCCATCTGGCAGCGTTCGGCCTCGCCGCCGTCGCCACCCTCATAGTCGGGTTGAAGATAGTGCTCACTCATTGACGAGTCCCCCGATCGCGAATCCCCAGGCCTGAAGGGGTACTGCCGTTACCCGGCTGAGCAGTCACTCCCGCCGAACCACCGGCCGCCGCTACCGTGGACGACATGAGCATCCCGAGTCTGAAACTGAACAACGGCGTCGACATCCCCGCGCTGGGCTTCGGCGTGTACCAGACGCCGCCGGACGAAACAGTCGCCGCCGTCGAGTCCGCGCTGTCGACGGGTTATCGCCATATCGACACTGCGGCGGCCTACGGCAACGAGAAGGGCGTCGGTGAGGCGATCCGGCGATCCGGACTCGATCGCGCGGACATCTTCGTCGAGTCGAAGGTCTGGATCACCGACTACGGATACGACGAGACTCTGCATGCCTTCGACAAGAGCGCAGGCAAACTCGGTGTCGAACAACTCGACCTCCTGATCCTCCACCAGGCGTTGCCGAGCGAGTTCGAGCGCACGATCGACGCGTACAGGGCGTTGGAAACGC
Source organism: Rhodococcus sp. no. 34 (assembly GCF_054589475.1). Taxonomy (NCBI): domain Bacteria; kingdom Bacillati; phylum Actinomycetota; class Actinomycetes; order Mycobacteriales; family Nocardiaceae; genus Rhodococcus; species Rhodococcus sp. no. 34. The sequence goes on along the minus strand of NZ_BAAILK010000023.1, from coordinate 233,728 downwards.
TTCTGGCCGACGGCAAGGTCCGCGCCATCGGAGTCAGTAACTTCATGCCGGATCACCTCACCCGACTCCTGGACGCAACGTCCGTGGTGCCGGCGGTCAACCAGATCGAGGTTCATCCGTACTTCAGGCAGTCGACTTTGCTCGAGGCCGACGCCGATCACGGGATTCTGTCTCAGGCATGGTCACCGATCGGCGGAATCACGTTCTACCGCGACGGCTCCCACGGCTCGACCCTCGAGGACGCCACCATCGGCGCCATCGCGACCGCTCACGGCAAGTCGCCTGCACAGGTGATGCTGCGCTGGCACCTCCAGCAGGGCCGCCAGGTGATCCCCAAGTCGGTGACTCCCTCGCGGATCGCGGAGAACTTCGACGTGTTCGACTTCGAACTCACCGCCGAAGAACTCTCCGCAATCGACGCACTCGACACCGGAGTTCGCGGCGGTCCCGAACCCGAGGTCATCACCCGCGAGAAGTTCGGAATCGAGATTCCCGAAGCCTGAACCCGGCAGCTTGAACAACACAGCAGCCCCAGTGATCTAGCTGGCGCTCCACCCGCCGTCGATGGTGTACGAAGCCCCCGTCACCATCGACGCCTCGGTCGATGCCAGCCACCCCACCAGCGATGCCACTTCTGCGGGCTCGACCATCCGTTTGATCGCGCTCTCGGTGAGCATCACCTTCTCGACAACCTCGGATTCACTGATTCCGTGAACCTTTGCCTGGTCGGAGATCTGGGATCGCACGAGTGGTGTCAGGACGTAGCCCGGATTGACACAGTTACTGGTGACACCGTGTGGGGCACCCTCGAGCGCAACAACTTTCGACAGGCCTTCGAGTCCGTGCTTTGCCGTGACGTACGCACTCTTGAATGCCGAAGCGCGGAGCCCGTGGACCGAGGAAATGTTGACGATGCGCCCGAATCCTTTGCGGTACATGTACGGCAGGGCCGCTCTGACCAGGAGGAACGGCGCTTCGACCATGAGGCGTTGAATCTTCCGGAAGTCCTCGACGTCGAAATCCTCGATGGGACTGACCCGTTGAATGCCGGCGTTGTTGACAAGTATGTCCGTCTCGAGTGCCAGATCCACGAGTTGGTCGGTGTCGAGGAGATCGACGGCCCACGCAATGCCGTCGATCTCGTCGGCCAGCGCCTTCGCGGCGACGTCGTCGAGATCAGCGACGGTGACGTGGGCGCCGCGGGCGGCAAGGAGTCGAGCACACGCCTCGCCGATACCGCTGGCACCACCGGTGACCAGTGCCGTTTTGCCGGAGAGCATCATGCGGAAACACCGGCCCGCTCGTCGGCGAGCACTCGTGCGTCGGCAGCATCGACGGACTCGAGCGAGATTCCCTTGGTCTCCCGCGCGAAAACGACTGCGACGATAGTGACCAGGGATGCCAGCAGGAGATAGATCGCGATGGGGACCGAGGAGTCGAACTTGCTCAGCAGTCCGGTCGCGATGATCGGAGCCAGTGAACCTGCCACGATCGACGTGACCTGATATCCCAGGGAGACACCGGAATAGCGCATCCGGGTCGGGAACATCTCGGCCATGATCGCGGGTTGGCCGGCGTACATGAACGCGTGGAACACAAGCCCGATGATGATTGCCGACAAGATGACTGCATTGTGCCCGCTGTTCATCATCGGAAAGGCGAAGAATCCCCATGTTCCAGCGGTGACGGCGCCGATCATGTACACCGGACGTCGACCGATCGTGTCGGACAGTTTGCCTACCAACGGAATCACTGTGAAGTGCACGGCATGTGCCATCAGCATCCACCAGAGGATGTGCGCCGTGTCCGCATGAACGACGACCTTGAGGTAGGTGATCGAGAAGGTCACCACGAGGTAGTACATGACGTTTTCGGCGAAACGCAGGCCCATCGCGGTCAACACTCCGCGCGGGTAACGCTTGACCACCTCGAAAACGCTGTACGAGGTTGCCTTGACCAGTTCTGCTTCCTTCTGCGCCGCAATGAAAATGGGAGCGTCGGTGACCTTGGTCCGAACGTAGTACCCGACCAGAACGATCACCGCGGAGAGCCAGAAGGCAACGCGCCAGCCCCAACTCATGAAGGATTCGTCCGAGAGCGTCGACGTCAGGATCAACAGCACGACAGTGGCCACCAGGTTGCCCATGGGTACGCCGGCCTGAGGCCAGGACGACCAGAACCCACGAGATCGATTCGGGCTGTGCTCGGCGACAAGGAGTACCGCCCCACCCCATTCGCCGCCGACAGCAAATCCTTGGATGAAGCGCAGCGTGACCAGCAGTGCCGGCGCCCAGTAGCCGATCTGACCGTAGGTCGGTAGGCAGCCCATCAAGAACGTTGCGGCGCCGACCAGCAGCAAACTGAACTGCAACAACTGCTTCCGGCCGAACTTGTCTCCGAAATATCCGAAGACGATTCCGCCGAGTGGCCGGGCGGCGAATCCGACGGCGTAGGTGATGAAAGCCGCGATGATCGCATCCAGCTCGTTGCCGCCGCCAGGAAAGAAGACTTTGCTGAAGACCAGCGTGGCCGCCGTGCCGTACAGAAAGAACTCGTACCACTCGACCACGGTGCCCGCCATCGAGGCGCCGACCACCTTCTTCAGCCCCGATGGTGGGGCTTGGCTCTCGGGTTTCGGCATGTTGTCGACGCTCATCGTGGACTCCCTCGTCTTCAGTTCGCGATTCGCCTGCTCTTCACGATCAGGAATGTGACCGCTCGCACATTTTTTGTGACTCGATGAGTATCGGTGCAGATTCTTGGCACGACAATGACAAATCTCGCACCATACAGGTGCAAAAATGCAGATATGACACTCGGACTGAGCCCGGACGACCTACTGGTGCTTCTCGCGGTCGGTCGCACCGGCCGCTTCAACACCGCCGCCGACGACCTGGGCCTCAACCACACCACCATTTCGCGCCGCATCGCCTCGCTCGAGAAGAGCCTCGGCGGCCGTGTACTGGTCCGCTCGTCCGGCGGCTGGGAGTTGACCGACCTGGGCAGACAAGCCCTCAGCGCGGCCGAGCGCATCGAGGCCGCGGTGAACGAACTGGCGCTCGACTCCACCGGTCAGCAGCAACTCGACGGCGTCGTGCGGGTCTCGGCCACCGACGGCTTCAGCGCATACATCGCGGCCCCCGCCGGCGCAGCGGTTCGCAGACGCCATCCTCGCGTGAGCGTGGAGATAGTCGTCGCGACCAGAAAGGCGTCGCAGATACGCTCGGGGCTCGACATCGAGGTTGTTGTCGGCAAACCTCAAGTTCACCGCGCCGAGGCCGTCCATCTGGCCGACTACGCGCTGGGTTTGTATGCCTCCCGAGAGTATCTACGTCAGAATGCAGTTCCCGAAAGTGCCGAAGATCTGGCCGCACACTCGCTCGTGTATTTCATCGACTCGATGCTGCAGGTCGACGAACTCGATCTGGCTCGCAAGCTCACGGTTTCCATGCGCGAGGCCGTCACGTCCACCAACGTGTTCGTCCACATCGAGGCAACGCGCGCGGGTGCCGGCATCGGCCTGCTCCCCTGCTTCATGGCTGAGCAGCACGACGATCTGATTCGCGTGCTGCCCGCTCACATCGAAGTCAGACTTTCGTACTGGTTGGTGGCTCGTTCTGAATCCTTGCGCCGCCCGGAAGTCGCAGCGGTGGTGACAGCTCTTCGAGAGACGGTGGATCGCAAGCGATCTCAACTCCTCGGCTCTCCCGGGGCTAACGAAGCGCTCAGTCCAGAGTCGAACGATGCTGGACGATGACCTTGCGCGCCAACTCGGCGATCTTGACGTTCATGTTCTGCGAGGTTCGCACCAGAATGTCGAAGGCCTCGTCGTCGGACACCCGATGCAATGCCATCAGCAGACCGACGGCCTGACCGATTTCGCGACTGCTCGCCAGGCCTCGCCGCAGCGAGTCGGCATCCTCTCCTCGGTTCAGCGCGGTGACGGCCACGGATGCAAACGATGCCAACATGATCGCGTGGTCGGCAACAGTTTCCGTGAATGCTCCCGGAGTGTCGGAGAAGAGGTTGAGGGCACCGAACTTCTGACGATCGACCATCAGTCGGAACCCCATCGAGCCACGAATGGGTGTCTCTGCCACTACTTTCCGAGCGAACTCGGGCCACTGATTCGGAGTGCGAAGATCTGACTCCAGCTGCGGCGCCTCCGTGTCGAGGGCGTCGATGCACGGCCCCTCGCCAGTCGCACGTTCGAGATCGTCTGCATGCTCGGCGATCTCGTCGCTTGCCGCTACCGTGACGTTGGTGTTTCCCCGTCGCAGCATCAGGCTTGCGTGATCGCAACCGGGAATCAACTCGACAGCCGCCGAACAGATCGCGGAGTACACCTCGGCGCTGTCTGCGGCGGAGTAGAGGATCTCCGCCAACGCCGCGAACACTGCCGTGGGTTCTGTCAGTGCTTGGTCGCGCTCAGCCATCTCCATACACCTCGGGGTCTACCGTTCATCGAATTCTTCACCGAACGGTACAAACCTTACTTACTCGAGCGGATGGGGTCGCCGCCGCTCGCCGATTCCCGCCCGTCCGTCCCCTGAAAAGCTTCCGTAGCCGCGCGGTGATGCAGAGCCGTGACGGTGGTGATCTGCTTGGACACCAGGTCGTTGAGCTCGCGGTACTGCTCCTCCGTCTCCCCGGCCGGAATGTCTCTCAGGACCTCCCACATCGCACTCTTGCCGCACAGAGCGGTCCGCATGATCTCGAGAGTTGCCAGCTTCACGAGACGGTTGCGCCAGATGGCGTCGACATGGACGAGGCGCCTGATCCGATTGACCGTCGCGTCGATCTTGGAGTACCGCGGCAGAGATATGCCCTGGGTGTCCTCGATCAGTTGCAGCAGCTGCTCGATCTCGTACTCGAGCTCACCCGGCAACGAGTCCAGCTCACCGTCGGCCCACGCGCCGTACGAGTCCGAGAGCGACCGCGAGAGTTGCAGCCCTACCATCGCTCCGCACAGGTGAGTGACCAGATAGGCAGTGGCTATGTGTTCCTCAGCAGATCTCGACCGACTACCGAACATTGGGATCCTCCTGGGCGACGCTCGACCGGTCTGTGCTGACACGGGTGGTGATTCGACATCCGCCTACCCGCGACAGACCGAGAACAAACGACGGGCGACTCAGACCCGATCCGGCACCACGACGACGGGTTCGAGGATCTCGGCCCGAGACTCCGGCGCTGCGGCGCGCAAGGCGTCGGCCGACTCGTCGTCCGGCTGGGTCTGCGACTCGATCTCCGCTTCGACGCGCGCTCGGTACGTGTCGACCTCGCGCTCGACGGTGGCGGCATCCCAACCGAGAATCGGGGCAACCAATCCGGCAACCTGTTGCGCACAGTTGACACCACGATGCGGGTACTCGATTGCGATGCGCATGCGGCGAGCCAGGATGTCGTCGAGGTGCAATGCACCCTCGGCCGCGGCGGCGTACACAGCCTCGACCTGAAGGTAATCGGGGGCATCTGTGATGGGCTGCAACAACTCCGGCGTCTGTCGGCCGAGTTCGAGGACCTCCGTGATGAGTGAACCGTAGCGGTCGAGCAAGTGCTTGACGCGATACGGATGCAAGCCGTACTGCTCGCCCAGTTGCACAGTCTGATTGATCAACGCGAAGTATCCGTCGGCGCCGACGAGCGGCACCTTCTCCGTGATCGACGATGCCACTCGCGCCGGAATGTCTTCTGCTGCGACGTCGACGGCGTCTTCCGCCATGACCCGATACGTCGTGTACTTTCCGCCGGCGATGGCGACCAGGCCTGGAGCCACACGGGCAACAGCGTGCTCGCGCGAGAGCTTCGACGTCTCGTCGCTCTCACCGGCAAGCAGCGGACGCAGGCCTGCGTAGACACCGTCGATGTCGGCGTGCGTCAGCGGCGTGACCAGAACGGAGTTCACGTGGCCGAGGATGTAGTCGATATCTGCTTTCGTTGCCGCTGGGTGAGCGAGATCCAAGTTCCAGTCGGTGTCCGTGGTGCCGATGATCCAGTGACTGCCCCACGGAATGACGAACAGCACCGACTTCTCGGTACGCAGGATGATGGCGGCTTCACTGACGATGCGATCGCGCGGGACGACGATGTGTACGCCCTTCGACGCTCGCACCCGGAACCGTCCGCGCTGACGTGAGAGGGCCTGGATTTCGTCCGTCCAGACACCGGTTGCATTGATGACGACGTGACCCTTGACCTCCGCGGTACGGCCGTCTTCGCAGTCGCGAACACGAACTCCCGAGACTCGGTCCGCTTCACGCAGAAATCCCACGACCTGCGTCGATGTTCGGACGACCGCGCCGTAGTGGGCCGCGGTCCGTGCAACGGTCATGGTGTGCCGAGCGTCGTCGACGACGGTGTCGTAGTACTGGATGCCACCGGTCAGTGAACTGCGCTTGAGGCTCGGCGACATGCGCAGTGCGCCCGCCCGGGTCAAGTGCTTCTGGGAGGGGACCGATTTGGCGCCGCCCATCCGGTCGTAGAGGAAGATTCCCGCGGCCATGTACGGGCGTTCCCACACTCGGTGAGCCAAGGGGAACAGAAACTTCAGCGGCTTGACCAGGTGCGGAGCGAGCGTGGTCAGCGAGAGTTCGCGCTCACGCAACGCCTCACGAACGAGGCCGAATTCTAGTTGCTCGAGATAGCGGAGACCGCCGTGGAACATCTTCGACGAGCGACTGGACGTACCGGATGCGTAGTCACGGGCCTCGACCAACGCAACCTTGAGCCCGCGGGTGGCCGCATCGAGGGCCGCTCCGACACCGACAACACCACCGCCCACCACGACGACGTCGAATTGCTCGGTCTGAAGTTGTTCCCAAGCAGCTTCGCGCTGCTGCGGGCCGAGAAACTGCGCACCTTGCTGCTTACTCAACCCGGTCTCCTGTAAGTCGACGACGAATCCGTTTACAGGCTAGTAGCTTGATCCACATACTGCGACAGCGCACGGATTACTGCGAACACGCCCGAACCTAGGAGCACAGTGAATCAATACATCGCCGCCATCGACCAAGGCACGACGTCGAGCCGCTGCATGATCTTCGATCACGACGGCGCCGTGGTGAGCGTTGCGCAGAAAGAACACGAGCAGATTTTCCCGCGAGCAGGTTGGGTCGAGCACGATCCGGTGGCGCTGTGGATCAACACTCGGGAGGTGGTGGCCGGCGCTCTCGCGAAGGTCGATCTCACGCGGGCCGACATCGCTGCCGTCGGAATCACGAATCAGCGTGAGACAACCGTCGTTTGGGAACGTTCGACGGGTAAGCCGATCTACAACGCGATCGTGTGGCAGGACACGCGCACGGATCAACTGTGTGTCGAACTGGGCGGCGACGAGGGTCCGGACAAGTATCGAGACAAGACCGGACTACCACTCTCGACCTACTTCGCCGGGCCGAAGATCCGCTGGATTCTCGACAACGTCGACGGTGCGAAAGCAAAAGCGGAGGCCGGCGAATTGTGCTTCGGCACTGTCGACACGTGGATCGTGTGGAACCTGACCGAGGGCGTCCACGTGACAGATGTCACCAATGCGTCACGCACGATGCTGATGGATCTCGAGACCCTCCAGTGGGACGAATCGATCTGTGCGGACTTCGGAATCCCGATGTCGATGCTCCCGGAAATCCGTAGTTCCTCAGAGGTCTACGGCACAGGACGTCCACGCGGCAATCTCGCCGGTGTGCCGGTCGCCGGAATCCTCGGTGACCAGCAGGCAGCCACATTCGGCCAGGCCTGCCTCTCCGAGGGTGAAGCCAAGAACACCTACGGCACCGGCAATTTCATGCTTCTCAATACTGGCACGAAGCCGGTGCACAGCAAGCACGGACTACTGACGACCGTCTGCTACAAACTCGGCGAAGCCCCTGCCGTCTACGCACTCGAAGGTTCCGTCGCCGTGACGGGTTCCTTGGTCCAGTGGCTTCGAGACAATCTCGGAATCATTCAGAACGCCAAGGACATCGAGCCGCTCGCCGCAAGTGTCGACGACAACGGCGGCGCCTACTTCGTGCCCGCGTTCTCCGGGCTGTTCGCACCTCGGTGGCGACCGGATGCCCGGGGTGTCATCGTCGGTCTGACGCGCTTCGTCAACAAGGGACACCTGGCCCGCGCAGCGCTCGAGGCGACGGCATACCAGACCCGCGAGGTCATCGACGCCATGCGAGCGGATTCGGGAGTCGAACTGTCCGCGCTGAAGGTCGACGGCGGCATGGTGGTCAACGAAACCCTGATGCAGTTCCAGTCGGACATCCTCGGAGTTCCCGTCATCCGCCCGGTGGTCAACGAAACGACAGCTCTCGGTGCCGCATACGCTGCGGGCCTCGCCATCGGTTATTGGGCCGACACCGAAGACATCCGCAACAACTGGGCCGTCGGCCAAACCTGGGAACCGGCGATGGACGAGTCCGAAAGGTCACGGCTGTACGCGGAGTGGAACAAGGCCGTCGAGCGGACGTACAACTGGTCCGAGTAATCACCCCGATCCTTCCATACCGGAAGAGCTGATCATGGTCGCCTATTGATACTCCTGAGGTATCAATAGGCGACCAAGTTGGTATTGGACGTGACCTACACCACTCTGCGAATCTCATTCAGGCACGCCACGTTTCGGCGCCGCGAATGTTGCAGAGAAAGGTCGCCACGCATGAGTTCACCCACTCGCAGTTCCGAGGAGATCAACGCCAAGGCGCGAAGAGCCGGTATCGCTTCGTTCATCGGAACCACTATCGAGTGGTACGACTTCTACATCTACGGCACTGCCGCTGCCCTGGTATTCGGCGACGTCTTCTTCTCCGACACTCTCCCGAACGGAGTCGGCACTCTCCTCGCCTTCATCACACTCTGGGCAGGCTTCCTCGCCAGGCCGATCGGCGGGATCATCTTCGGTCACCTCGGCGACCGGATCGGACGCAAGAACACTCTCGTCATCACCTTGATGATGATGGGTGTCGCCACGGTAGGCATCGGACTCCTCCCCACCTACGCACAGGTCGGGATCTGGGCGCCGATCGGTCTGGTCACCCTTCGCGTCATCCAAGGAGTCGCGGTCGGTGGCGAGTGGGGCGGCGCAGTGCTCATTGCCAGCGAGAATGCACCGAAGGGCAAGAGCATCCTCTACTCCGCGTTCGCCCAACAGGGATCACCCGCCGGAAATCTGTTGGCCACCATCGCGTTCTTCCTTCTGTCCTCGATGCCGACGCCGTCGTTCCTCCTGTACGGATGGCGCATCCCGTTCATCATCTCGGCGGTGCTGGTCATTCTCGGGATGATCATTCGCCTCAAACTCGAAGAGTCGGACGAGATGAAGGCCGTTCTCGCACGCAAGAAGGTCGTCAAGCTTCCGCTCGCCGAAGTCTTGCGCAAGCACTGGGTACTGGTTCTCCTCGGCGCCGGCGCACTCCCCCTCGCCCAGGTCACCTATTTCAAGAACACCTTCGCATTGTCCTGGGCTACAAAAGAACTCGGATACGATCGAGGAACGTTCCTGGCCGCCATCGCGATCGCGCTCGTCGTGCAGTTCATCGTCCAACCTTTCGGTGCCGTCCTGGTCTCCAAGATCGACATGCGAAAAGCCATGTGTCTGATGGTGATACCGGAGTTCGTTCTCATGCCCGCGATGTTCTTCGCCATCAGAACCGGGAACTTCACCATTGCAGTCGTCGCAATGTGTCTGGCCACGATCCCGCACTCGATGTTCTACGGCGCCATCGCCGGCGTTCTCGCTCGGGCCTTCCCCGCCAACATCCGTTACACCGGTCTGTCGACGGCGTACCAGCTGTGTTCCCTTGTCGTCGGCGGCGGAACTCCCGTACTGGCGCAGTGGATGCTCAACACGTCAGGCAATATCGTCGGGGTCGCGATCGTATCCGGGCTGTACGCCCTTGTCTCACTGATCTGCACCCTGCTCCTGCTCCGACGTACCGGCTACAACGCGGGCGAACTCTCGACGGCCGAACAAGCGGACTACGACGAACTCGAACTGGAAAACACTCTTGTCGATATTGCGAACTCGCCGAAGTCCGAAGCGGGTGAGATTCCTACCGGTCGGGCAACCGTCTAGGCCAGGGACGGCAGCGCCTGCTCGGACAATTTCAACACTTCGAGAAGAGCAGGTCTGTCGTCTCCTTCTCGCCAGGCGATACGCAGTTGAAGAGGAGGAGGTGGGTCCATGACCGGAACAAAGACAACATCAGGATTCACGATGCTCTGGGCCACCGAGGAAATGGTCAACGAGCATCCGATTTCCGCGGACACCAGCGCGATCAACGACATCGAATCCGGTGCCGTCTGCACGATTCGAGCCAGGAACCCTGCGTTCTTCGAGGCAGTGAGCAGAGACTCCCGCAGAATCGAACCTGGCTCCGCCGGAAGCGTCACCCAATTCTCGGACTCCAATTCGATCAACCGAACCGAGTCCCTCGACGCCAACGGGTGGTCTTTGGACATGGCCACCAGAAAGTTCTCCTCGGCGATCAATCTCGACGTGATCCCGAGCGGCGGTACGGTCCACCGCACCATCCCGATGTCGAGTCGTCGATCGAGCAGCATCAACAACGCCTCGTTCGCGAAAGCGGAACTGTCGAGCACGAATTCGATACCGGGATTCGTCTTTCTCACCAATTTCGCCCACCGCCCGACGAGCAGATGCGAAGAAGTCCCCGCGAAACCCAGGCGAACGCGACCTGTCGTTCCCTTGCCTGCCGCAGACACCGCGATCTCGGCCATCCGGCACGCGTCCAGAATCTCGCGCGCCGGAAGCAGCAGCGCTTCACCGGCAGCAGTGAGCCGCACAGTTCGAGTGCTCCGATCGAACAACGGCGAACCGAGCTGTTTCTCGAATTGCCTGATCGTTCGACTCAGCGGCGGTTGCGCAATCCGAAGCCGCTGCGCCGCACGGCCGAAATGTAGCTCCTCAGCCACCGCGAGAAAAGCGTTGATCTGATGAATTTCCACCCGACATTGTTGCGCCACACCGGCCGAACATGTCAAGTTCCGAAACCGACCGAGTGCGCGAAAGAACAAGAAGAGGTACACACGTGGACAAGACCCTCTCGATGAAAGAGGCCGTCGGCCGATACGTCGAAGACGGGATGACCGTTGCGCTGGAGGGATTTTCGCATCTCATTCCTTTTGCCGCGGCACACGAGATCATCCGGCAGGGCAGAAAGGACCTCACCCTCTGCCGGATGACGCCGGACATCGTTTCCGATCAACTCGTCGCCGCCGGCTGCGTCCGAAAGCTGGTTGCCTCGTTCTTCGCCAGCGGCTCCGCAGGTTCTCTGTACGAGTTACGCAGACGCATCGAGAACCAGGACCCGCTCCCCCTCGAAGTCGAGGAATACAGTCATTACGGCATGGTGTGCCGGTATCAGGCGGGAGCGGCCAGGCTTCCCTTCTTCCCGCTGCGGTCGTACGCCGGTAGTGATCTACCCGCACTCAACCCACAACTGCGACTCGTCGAGGATCCGTACGGCGGCGGGAGCGTCTACGTTGTGCCGCCGTTGAATCCGGATGTGACGATCATCGGCGCACAGCGAGCGGACACGTCCGGGAACGCACAGATCTGGGGCATCGCCGGGGTGCAGCAAGAAGCCGTTTACGCCGCGAAGAAGGCGATCGTCGTTGTGGAAGAGCTGGTCGACGACGAGGTCATCAGGTCAGATCCGAGCCGAACTCTGATTCCCTCGCACGCCGTCGACGCGGTTGTCGTCTGCCCGCGCGGCGCGCACCCGTCGTACGCACAGGGATACTACGACCGCGATTGCGGCTTCTACCGACGCTGGACCGAGATTTCCAAAGACCCTTCGTTGCTGAGAAATTGGCTCGACGAATGGGTGTACACACTCGGCGATCACGACGAATATCTCGCCAAGCTCGGAGCTGACTACTGGTCGGATCTCGAGGTCGGATCAAAACTCTCCACACCTGTCGACTACGGGAGCAGACTGTGACCACCACGATTGTCAGCGGTAACACCACCTCCACCGAAACGATCGTCGCCGTCGCGGCACGCGAGTTGGCGGGTAAGCGCCGGGTCTTCGCCGGAGTCGGGCTCCCCACGCTCGCAGTCGATCTCGCGCGCCACACGTCGAACCCGGACGTAGAACTGATCTACGAATCCGGAGTGTGCGGCGCGCATCCGTCGGCGATGGCCGAAGGTATCGCCGACTCCGTCGTGGTCTCCGGCGCCGAATCCGTGCTCAGTATGGCCGCACTCTTCGGTTATGTCCTGCAAGGTGGCAACGTCGACGTCGGTTTTCTCGGGGCCGCTCAAATCGATCGAACGGGAAGCCTGAACACAAGTTTCATCGGTGACTGGAAGAACCCGACGGTCAGACTGCCCGGAGCAGGCGGGGCCGTCGAGATCATCGCGAACGCCGCCGAGATCTTCGTCGTGATGCGTCGCCACGACCTCAGTTCCTTTCCGGCCGCGCTCGACTTCTGCACCTCACCCAGCCCCGCCCGCGCCCACGCCAGCGGAAAGGGCATCATGCCGGCAGGTGCAGGAGTGACAAAGGTGTTCACCAACCTCGGTGTCCTGACACACCAGGGCCCCGGCGGCGAGTTGGAGCTGACCAGTGTCCACGAAGGCATCTCGGTCGATCAGGTGCGAGAGGCGACGGGATGGGATCTGGCCGTCGCCGACCACGTCACCGTCACCACCCCGCCGTCCGGTACGGAGATCGATCTGCTCCGCAACACTATCGACAAAGTCAGGCTGTACCTGCGGTGACACTGTCCCGGAACCTGCCGACGGCATCGACCAGCACGGCTTCGGGATACGTCGCGAAACACAGTCGAGCGCTTCGACCAAGGTCCGCTTCGACCGCGAAGGCCGAACCTGGGACAAATGCCACGCCGTGCTCGAGCGCGGCACCCAGGAGTTCGGTGGTGTCGACGTCGTCGACGAAATCCATCCAACAGAACATCCCGCCGCGGACCTCGGAAAAGCGTGCACGCCCACTCAATTCCGTCTCGGCGGCCGTGACCAACGCCTTCGCTCTGGCGCCGTAACCCTCCCGGAGCTTGTCGAGGTGCGTTTCGAACCATTCGACGTCGGAGAAGAGGTCTGCGGCGATCTGCTGGGTGAGCGAAGACCCGCACAGGTCAGCGCCTTGCTTGATCAGTTCGACCGCCTCGCAGACCTTTCGGTCGCCGTGCAGCCAGCCGACGCGCAGCGCCGGTGCCAACACTTTGGAAGCACTGGACAGCCGAATCACCCTGTCCGACAACGCCGCCAGCGGTGCGGGCGGTTTCTCGCCGAAGTACAGTTCGCCGTACGGGTCGTCCTCGAGCACCCAGAACCCGTATCGGTCCGCCAGTGCCGCCAAGTGCGCTCGCCGCTGCGCCGAAAGCACCGCGCCGCGCGGGTTGTGGAAATTGCTCACGGTGTGAACAACTTTGGGCCGAAGACCGGCGGCGAGTTTCGTCTCGAGCGCGTCGGTATCCATTCCGTCCTCGTCCAGCTGGACGGGAACGAGACGGGCCTGCGCCGTTCGAAAGACCTGCAGCGCACCGGTATATGCCGGTTCCTCCACGACCACGACGTCACCGGCGTCGAGGAGGACCTGCGCGAGCAAGCTCAAACCTTGCTGAGAACCGTGGGTGATCACGACTTCGGACACGTCGAGTGTCCGCCCGATCTTGGATGATTCGCGCTCGGCGATCACCTCACGGAGGCGCCGCAGGCCTGACGTCTCGCCGTACTGAACGGACGAGGGGTCACCGAGTGCGTCGTGGGCTGCCTTCGAGATTCGCTCCCGCGGAATGAAATCGGGATCGGGCAGTCCGCCGGCCAAGCTGATGACGTCGGGCCGGGCAGTCAGGGTGAGCAGATCGCGAATTGCAGAACTACGGAGTCCGTCCATGCGAGCGGACAGCGCGGCGTGTGTCATATGAAGCTCCCAGGCACGCAGAATGAAGGTCAGAGGAAAAACACCCTGAGCCGTCCTGGGTCAACGGGGCGGGAGAGCGCCGAGATACCGACCCTTGATTCGGTCGGTATCTCGACTATCCCACCAATACTTCAGTATATGAAACAGAGTTCCCACATTGTAAGAAGACTCTGGTCGGTTGTCAGTCCAGGTCGTCGTGACGCATGAGCTGACGAGCAGCCTCAGTGATCGATCCGGTCAGCGACGGGTACACCGAGAACGTCTGCGCCAGGTCGTTGACCGTCAGGTTGTTCTGTACGGCGATCGCGATCGGCAGGATCAATTCCGAAGCAGTGGGTGCGACCACAACACCGCCGATGACCACGCCGGTAGCCGGGCGGCAGAAAATCTTCACGAATCCGCGACGCAAACCGGACATCTTGGCGCGCGGGTTGGTGTTGAGCGGCAACATGACGGTGCGCGCAGGCACCTCTCCGTTGTCGATCGCTGCCTGCGAAACACCCACCGTTGCAATTTCGGGGCGTGTGAAGACGGCCGACGCGACGGTCTTCAGCTTGATCGGGCTGACGCCTTCACCCAGTGCGTGGTACATCGCGATACGTCCCTGCATCGCAGCCACCGACGCGAGCGGGAGCAGTCCGGTGCAGTCACCGGCGGCGTAGATACCGGAAACCGTGGTGCGCGAGACCCGGTCGACACGCAGGTATCCACCCTTGTCCAACTCGATGCCGACCCGCTCCAGGCCGAGACCGTTGATGTTGGGGACGGAACCGACGGTCATCAGAGCGTGGCTTCCTTCGACCGTGCGGCCGTCGGAGAGCTTGACGACGATGCCCTTGTCGGTGCGCTCGACGGCGTCCGCGCGGGCGTGCTTGACGAGGGTGACACCGCGCTCGGCGAGGGCGTCCTCGAGCACGAGCGCCGCATCGGCATCCTCGCCGGGCAGAACACGGTCGCGACTGGACACGAGCGTGACCTTGACGCCCATCTCGGTGTACGCGGAGACGAACTCGGCACCGGTGACACCGGAACCGACCACGACCAGGTGCTCGGGAAGCTCGTCCAAGTCGTAGAGCTGGCGCCACGTCATGATTCGCTCACCGTCGGGCTCGGCTCCCGGGATGATGCGGGGGCTGGCGCCGGTGGCGATCAACACGACGTCTGCGTCGATGGTCTTCTGCTCGCCGCTTCCGAGCGTCGCGCGAACCTGGTGTGCTGCCATGCCGAGGAGTGGATCGGTCAGTTCGGCGGTGCCGGAGAGAACCTCGACGCCTACCGTCTGCAACCGTGCGCGAATGTCCGAGGACTGGGACAACGCGAGACTCTTGACTCGGGAGTGGATCTTCGGCAGTGACACCGAAGCCTGCTCCGGATCCAGAGTAATGCCGAGGTCGGATGCACGACGCATGTCGGTGCGGATCCCGGTGGACGCGATGAACGTCTTCGACGGGACACAGTCGAACAGCACACACGCACCGCCGACGCCGTCCGAATCGACCAGGGTGACCGTGGCCCCGTGCTGCGCGGCTACCAGTGCCGCCTCGTAGCCGGCGGGTCCGCCACCGATGATCACGATCCGGGTCATGTGTCCTCCAAGTCCTCGCGTGGCCGGCAGGGGTCTCCCGTCGACCAGTGTCACGCTATTCGAGCACCACGTGTCGCGCAGTGCTTGTACCAGATTACTTGCGTCCGGTGGTCCGCTTCGCCACACCCTCGGACCACGGTTTAGGCTTGCGCCCGTGTCGATTTATGCCGCCTACGGTTCCAACATGCATCCCGAGCAGATGTTGTTGCGCTGCCCACACTCCCCCATGTCCGGGACAGGGTGGCTGCGAGGCTGGCGCCTGACCTTCAGCGGCGAGGACCTCGGCTGGGAGGGTGCTCTCGCCACCGTGGTCGAAGATCCCGATTCCAGTGTTTTCGTGGTGCTCTACGACGTCCCGGAAGAGGACGAAGTGAGTCTGGACCGCTGGGAAGGTGCCGAACTGGGTCTGCACCGCAAGATCCGCGTGCGGGTCGACACCGCCGGCGACGCGGTACTTGCGTGGCTCTACGTCATGGATGCGTACGAAGGCGGACTGCCGTCGGCCCGCTACATCGGCGTGATGGCCGACGCCGCCGAGATTGCCGGAGCGCCGGCCGAGTACGTACGAGAGTTGCGGACGAGAAACAGCCGCAATGTCGGTCCGGGTAACGGTGTCACCGATTAGATAGCTGTCCTGCTCAAAGCAGCAGGAAATACGCGAGCACTGCCAGTGCTGCGAGCACCACCACAACCGTCACGCCGATGAGCACACGCTTGGAACCGCGCGACTCCGATTCGCCTGCGACAACTGCAGTTTCCGGCTCGGCGGTCGCCACCCCGGCAGCGGTTTCTGCCGCCACCTTCTCGCGTCCCAGGGTGTCGAACACCTCGGTCACGTCGTGTGAAGGCGGCAATCCGATCGGCACGATAGTGTGCGACGTCGAGGTGAATCCGGCAGCCAGAATTGCGGCTCCCAGCGCAGCCGACTGCTCAGGCCCGGGACCGAGTTCACATCTGACACCGAGCTTTTCGGCAATCCCGGCCGCTATGGACATCATGGCCGCTTTGTCTGTCGCCGGTTCGCCGTCACCGGTGACGACTACGGCGTCCAAGTTCTCCGGCATCCAACCGAACGCACCCAGAGCCGTCGCGAGGCGTGAACTCGGCGAACTCCCGTCGCCGGCAAAGCCGAATGCACGGCCGGCCGCGACACCAGAACGCACGAGGGTGACCGCTGCCCCGGTGTCGTCCACGTGATAGATGCCGATGAGCGTGCCGGCGAGTGCCGCGATTTCCGACTCGAACCACGCCGACACGGCCTCGGCATCCGAGACGAGTGTGACCCGTTCGAGGCCCGCGTAGACCAGCGAATCCTGCATGAGGGCCGCTGTCGACGAGTCCCAGCGTGACGGGTAGGTCGCGACGATGTCGGGCGCTCCCCCGCTTCGACCACCACGATCGGGCAGCGGCTCGCATTCCTGCAACAGACAGCGAATCGAGGTCGCCACCAAATCCTCGGCGCGGTAACGAGTATCGGCAGTTCCCGCGACGCCACTCGGGTCCCCGACGCGACCGACAAAGCCCGACCAGCTCTCGGCGAACTCACGGCCGGCACCCAGTTGCTCGGTGCCACCGAGCACCGTCGTTCCGTCCTTGCGTTGATTGAGGATCGTGTCCCGAACCAATACCACCGGATCGGCCGAACCCGGATCGTTCGACGCAACGACAGCCGTCGACACCAATGTGCCGATTCGCACTCCCACACCTATGGACATGCCCGTACCTTCACTCGAACGACACGAAAAACGGTACCCCCGACGGGAACCGGAACTATCCCAGAACCAGGCTCGTCAGAACCTTCACACCGACGCCGAGTGCTCGCTCGTCGAGATCGAAAGTGGGTTGGTGGATGTCGAGCTGATCGCCCTCACCCGACCACACGCCGAGCCGCGCCATGGCACCCGGCACGGTTTCGAGGTACCACGAAAAGTCTTCGCCACCACCGGATTGCGGGGTGTCCGCCAAAGCATCTTGTCCGACGGTCGCGATGGCGTCCTCGAACATCCGAGTGGACACCTCGTCGTTGACGACCGGAGGCACTCCGCGACGATAGTTGAGTTGGTAGCGAACTCCGGTGGGTGCGAGCAGTCCGTGGACGATTTCTTCCACGAGCGGTTCGAGCAACTCCCAGGTGTCGTGATCGCCGGTACGTACCGTGCCCGTCATCATGCCGGTCTGCGGAATCGCGTTGGGCGCCTGACCTGCACTGACCGCGCCCCACACCATGACGGTTCCGGTACGCGGATCGATACGACGGCTGAGCATTCCCGGCAGCCCGGTCACGACGGTGCCGAGCGCGTAGATCAGATCCGTGGTCAAATGCGGCCGCGACGTGTGCCCACCCGGAGAGTCGAGGACGACCTCGATCGTGTCGGCAGCAGAGGTGATCGCACCCAGGCGCATTCCCACCTGGCCTGCCTCGAGTCGCGGATCGCAGTGCAGAGCAAAGATTCTGGACACACCGTCGAGCGCGCCCGCGGCGATGACGTCGAGTGCTCCGCCAGGCATGACTTCCTCGGCGGGCTGGAATATCAGCCGAACCCCGACGGGAAGTTCGGGCAGCGTGGCCAGAGCCAGTCCGGCGCCGAGCAAGATGGTGGTGTGGGCGTCGTGGCCGCACGCATGGGACACACCGGGGACCGTGGACGAGTACGTCGCCCCGGTCGCTTCCTGCATCGGCAAAGCGTCCATGTCGGCGCGCAGTGCGATTCGTGGACCCTCCGGTCCGATATCGCACGTGAGACCGGTGCCACCGGGAAGGATCTTCGGCGACAATCCAGCGGCAGTGAGGCGGGTGGCGACGAATTCGGTGGTCGCGTATTCGCGGCGAGCCAACTCCGGGTTGGCATGGATGTGTCGACGCCACGCGACGAGGTCGTCGGTGTGCGCGTGAATCCACGTGTCGATTGCCGCGTTCACCGGCGATCTACCCCTTCCAACAGACGGGCGCGTTGTTCTGGATCGGACGCTACCCGGACAGCAGTGCGGGCCAACGCAATTGCACCGTCGACTACCGCTCGATCTGCGGAGGTGGTGATACACGCAGCCGCGAACTCCGGCTGATGTGTCACTGCCCCCGATGAATCCAAGCCTATGACCGGGTGAATTCCCGGAATCACATTGGTCACATTACCCATATCCGTACTACCCAGTGGACGGGAGCGCTCCCATTCCGCTGCCAGTGGCACCCGTCCGAGATCGACGATCTGTTCACGGTACGCCGCCGCCAGCCACGGATCGGGGGTCAGCTCGGTGTAAGTAGGCGATACCGTGCGGATTTCGTGGGTGCACCCGGTGCCGAGTGCTCCCGAGGCGAAGCAGGCCTCGGCACGCTCGGACAGATTGGCCAACGACGCGGCTGTTTCGGCACGCAGGTAGTAGAGCAATTCGGACCGAGCCGGAACGATGTTGGGAGCCGTGCCGCCGTCACTGACGATTCCGTGAATCTGCTGACCTGGCTGCAGGTGCTGACGCAACAGTCCGACCGCCACCTGCGCGAGCGTCGCTGCGTCGGCGGCGTTACGACCGAATTCCGGCGCAGCAGACGCATGCGCCTCGCGACCGTGATAACTCACGGCGATGTCCGCCAAGGCCAGCGAGGTCGCACCGATGATGTCGATCGGCCCTGGATGAACCATCATGGCGGCGCCGACGCCGTCGAAGGCACCACGCTCGAGCATCAGGACCTTGCCGCCACCGGTTTCCTCCGCCGGAGTACCGATCACTCGGACGGTGATCCCCAGTTCGTCGGCCACGGTAGCCAACGCGATGCCGGCCCCGACCGCTGCGGCGGCAATGATGTTGTGCCCACAGGCATGACCGATCTCGGGCAGCGCGTCGTACTCGGCGCAGATCGCGATGACCAACTCTCCGCTGCCGTAGGTGGCATCGAAAGCCGTCGGCAGATCGACGATCCCGCGAGTGACCGCGAAACCGTGCTGCGCCAGCAGGTCCGACACTTTGGCAGCGCTGCGGAACTCCTCGAAGGCGAGTTCCGGGTCGCTGTGAATCGAATGCGACAGCGCAATCAGATCGGCCTCTACGGACCTGACTGCGCTGTCGACATTCTGGTTCACGCGATCATTGTCTCACCCGAAGGAGAAGTTGCTCTTGTCAGTCACCTGAGCGAGGTCTGCAAGAGCATCGCGGTGGATGCCTGCCTTGATTCCCGCCAAGTTCTTGCCGTGAGTCGACGTCAGTGCCGACGCCTTGGCCACAGCAGCGGCGAGCACTCCGTCGCCGTCGACCGTTTCCTGCACGATGCCCGCAGCAAGTGCGTCGGCACCGCCGAAGCGACGCCCTGTCGTCATGGCATCGACTGCCGTCTGCTTGGGCAGACGACTGTTCAGCAGTGCAGACATCCCGACAGTGAACGGCATGTTCAGTCCGACCTCGGGGAGGCAGTAGAAGCCGCGGTCCGCGCGCATGATCTGGAAATCGTGCGAGGACGCGAGCATGGCGCCGGCGCCGAACGCGTGCCCCTGCACGGCCGCGACCGTGGCCATCGGGAAGGTCAGCAAACGGCTGTAGATGGTGTGGACCTTGTCCAGGTAGCCGGGGAGACCGTCGAGATTGCCGAAGATCCACGTCGTGTCCAGGCCGTTCGTGTAGAACTTGCCCGTCGCCGTCGTCACCAGGGCTGCGGGCCCCTCGTGCGCTTCGATCTCGTCCAACTTGCTGTGAACAGCGTCGATCCACTCAGGGCCGAAGCGGTTCTCGTTGTCCGTTTCGCCCTCGTTGCCGAGGTACAGGATGAATACGTCGCCGTCGCGTTCGAGATAAGGCATGGATGGGAGAGTAGCGCCCGCCAACTCACCCGGCGAACCGACCCGACTCCTCAGTAGGGTTGCTCACATGGGAACGATCGCCGAGGCCGCCGCCGCTGCTCTGTCCGCCATGACTGGCTCTTCGTCACCGTCAGTCGCCATCGTGCTCGGGTCGGGGTGGACCGATGCCGCAGACGTGTTCGGCGACGCCGGTGCGGACGTGACAGCCGAAGTCTCGATGGCGGATCTTCCTGGCTTCGCCCCACCGTCCGCTCTCGGCCATGCGGGCACCATTCGTTCGGTGCGCGTCGGAAACACCGAAGTCCTGCTGCTGCTCGGGCGCGCGCACGCATACGAGGGCCACGATCTCGGTACCGTCGTCCACCCGGTCCGGACAGCCATTGCTGCCGGCGCCGACACCGTCATCCTCACCAATGCGGCCGGCGGTATTGCTGAAAACTACACAGTCGGTCAACCGGTGCTGATCAGTGACCACCTGAACCTCACGGCCCGCTCTCCCCTCGTCGGCGCAGAGTTCGTCGACCTGGTCGACGCCTACTCGCCGGAACTGCGTGCGCTGGCTCGCTCGATCGACCCGGACCTTGCCGAGGGTGTTTACGCCGGGCTTCCCGGTCCGCACTACGAGACTCCAGCCGAGATTCGAATGCTTCGTACACTCGGCGCCGATCTGGTCGGCATGTCGACGGTTCACGAGACCATCGCGGCTCGCGCGCTCGGCGCTCGCGTTCTCGGCATCTCCATGGTCACCAATCTGGCCGCCGGAATCACGGGCGCCCCGCTCGACCATCAGGAAGTGCTGACGGCAGGCAAAGCCTCGGCGGCCCGGATGGGAGTGCTGCTGCGTCAACTGGTCGAGCAGCTGTGACACCACTGAACGTCACCGAGTGGATCGACGCCGATCCGGACCCAGTTACCCGCGCAGAATTAGCAGCCCTTTCGGAACATGAACTGACCGAACGCTTTTCCGCACCACTGACGTTCGGCACTGCTGGGCTTCGCGGGCCGGTACGCGGCGGACCCAACGGCATGAACCTCGCGGTCGTCATCCGGACCACGGCCGGTCTGGCGGCCTGGCTGACAGCTCGCTGCCAGGGCGGGTCCCACGTTGTGGTCGGCCGCGACGCCCGGCTCGGTTCAGAGGCATTTGCTCTCGCCGCCGCCGAGGTCATGGCAGCCGCCGGGTTCGAAGTGACCCTGCTCCCCCGCCCACTGCCGACACCGCTGGCGGCGTTCGCGGTGCGCAGGCTCGGGGCAGCGGCAGGTATCCAGATCACCGCCTCCCACAATCCTGCCGCCGACAACGGTTACAAGGTGTATCTCTCGGGCGGAGCGCAACTCGTCTCCCCCGCCGATCGTGAAATCGAGAGCGAGATCGCCCGCATCGGTGGTGCCGCCGACGTCGCGCGGGCATCGGTGATTCCGGCCGACGATTCTCTGGTCGAGGAGTACATCGCCCGCATCGCGACCCTCCCGCACGGCGACGCCCGCTCGATCCGGATTGCGCTCACGGCAATGCACGGCGTCGGCGGCGAGACTGCGACCGCGGCTCTGCGAGCAGCAGGATTCGAGGACCTGCACGTCGTGGCGGAGCAGTTCGATCCCGACCCCACGTTTCCGACCGTCGAGTTCCCCAATCCCGAAGAGCCCGGCGCCGCAGACCGCCTGCTCGCCCTTGCCCGAAGTGTCGACGCGGATCTGGCGATCGCACTCGACCCGGATGCCGACCGCTGCGCCGTCGGAGTTCGCGACGGTGATCAGTGGCGCATGTTGCGCGGCGACGAAACCGGGGTGCTCCTGGCCGACCACGTACTGAGCACGGCGCCCGAAGATTCGTTGGTGGCGACGACGATCGTCTCCTCGACCCTGCTCTCGAAGTTGGCGAGAGCCCGCGGAGCCAGGTTTGCGCAGACACTCACCGGTTTCAAGTGGCTCACGCGTGCCGGCGACGGACTCGTCTACGCCTACGAGGAAGCGATCGGGCACTGCGTCGATCCGGATGTGGTGCGGGACAAGGACGGAATCTCGGCTGCCGTGCTGGTGGCCGACTTGGCTGCCACCCTCGCGGTCAGCAACAGAACCCTGCTGGACGTTCTGGGCGACTATGCCGTCGAATTCGGACTGCATCGTGGGGACCAAGTATCCCGCCGCGTCGAGGATTCGAGCGACATCGCCGAAATGATGAAACGACTACGCGCCGATCCGCCAAGCCAACTCGCGGGCGAGCCGGTCACCGTCGAGGACTTGGCCGAGGTTCGCGGTGGTATGCGCACGGACGCAGTGATATTCGACGGACCGTCGATCCGCGTGGTGGTGCGACCGTCCGGCACCGAGCCCAAGCTCAAGTGTTATCTCGAAGTTGTCGTCCCGGTGGCGAACCGCGACAACCTCGCGAACGCAGTAGAGCAGGCGAAGGCCCGGCTGGCCGAACTCCGAACCTTCGCCCTTTCGCTCTAGCGGGGTCCGAACTGCCGATCGCCGGCGTCACCGAGACCGGGGACGATGAAAGCGTTCTCGTCGAGTCCGTCATCGATGCTCGCGATGACCAGACGAACCGGGTGGCCGGACGCTGCCAGCGCGTCGACGCCGGCCGGAGCGGCCACGACGCACACTGCCGTGACATCCGTCGCGCCACGCGCAACCAGCAAGTCGATGGTGTGCACCATCGAACCACCGGTGGCGAGCATCGGATCGAGCACGAACACCGGGATCCCGGACAGATCCGCCGGCAGGGATTCGAGGTACGGAACCGGCTGATGAGTCTCTTCGTCACGTGCCATTCCGACAAAGCCGACGCCGGCCGACGGAATCAGCGCACTCGCCTGTTCGACCATGCCCAGACCGGCCCGCAGCACGGGTACCAACAACGGCGGCTTCGCGAGCCGGATGCCCGTCGTCGCTGCTACCGGGGTGTCGACCGGGAACTCCTCGACCTCCGCGTCACGCATGGCCTCGTAGACCAGCATGTGCGTGAGCCTGCGAAGTGCGGAACGAAAAGTTGCGTTCTCACTGCGTGCGTCACGCATTGTCGTCAAGAGGGCCGCCGCGAGCGGATGGTCGACTACGTGCGTTTGCATGACCATCAGAATAGTTCCTCGGGAACCGGAGCACCCCGCGCGGCGTCCAAGAAGGAGTAAGCGCAACGGGGGGAAGACAAGTTGACAAATCTGGATCTGGACACTGAAAGCATCGCGGAGTTCGCCAGGCGGTTGGGCACTGTTGCCGACAACGTCGCGCAAGCTCGACAGGACGCAGCGGGTGGCGATCACATGGCTCTGTCCGCTGTGCTCGGGCTGATCGGCGGCGACTTCGTCGGCGTCGCGGGCCGGGCACAACAAGCGCACATCGACGACATCGATCGACTGTCCACTGTAATTTCCAGTGTCCGGTCGGCCGCCCTCGACGCTCATGCCGTCTATCTCGACTCCGAGGAATCGGTACGAAGGACTCTCGCTGAAGCCGCACGCTCATGATCGACGTCGACGCACTCGCACGACCGATCATCGATCTGGTCGACACTGTCGGGACTGGTGCCCCCAGCGCAAGTGGACCCGACGTCGGCATCCGAATCGCTACGGACGCCCTCGAGATCGCATACCAATTGGGAAGCGCTGCTCTGAGCGAACTGGCGTCCTCTCAGAGCTCGTCCACGGCACTCACCGCTGCGGTGACCAAAACCGAGCAGACGCAGACGTCGACGCGAAACCTCGCCGATCGTGGGACCGACATCGCCGGCGTCGTGGACGAAGCAACAACGTCCGTGTACGCGGGAATGACCGAACTCGGTGAGATTCTCCAGTCCTTTCTGACACTCGCGATCAAGGCCGGGCCGACGCTGATGACACCGACGGGCCAATTGATGTTGTTGTCGGCCGCGTTGGAGCACCTCGGACGCGCGGTATCGGTTATCGAGCGGGTACGCGGTGAGTTGGCCGGGTCGACCGACAAGATGTCCGCACTCGTCCCGTCCGTCCCGATACCCGATCCCGCACCTGGGGTCTCCGAGTCGGCGGGTGGTTCCGGTTCCGCAAGTGGTTCCGGTTCCGCAAGTGGTTCCGGTTCCGCAAGTGGTTCCGGTTCCGTCGGTGGCGTTGAGGTCGAACTTCCCGACGGCTCGATTGCCACCGCACCGAACGCCGAGGCCGCTGCTGCCGTACGCAACGCGCTCACTCAACAGGGTGTCCCGTACGCCTGGGGAGGCACGACGCCGGGAGTCGGTCTGGACTGCAGCGGGCTGACTCAATGGGCGTACGGCCAGGCCGGAGTCGATATTCCGAGGTTGGCTCAGGAACAGGGAATCGGGAACCAGGTCGATCAGAACAATCTGATGCCGGGCGACCTCGCGGTCTGGGACGGACACGTCGCCATGGTGATCGGCAACGGTCAGATGGTCGAAGCCGGCGATCCTGTCGAGATCAGCGCCATCCGAACCACGAACAGCGGCATGGGCTTTCACGGCTTCTACCGTCCGACGGAATGACAGGGAATCATGCCCGAGAACAAGCGCGAATCACCGCCGATCATCACAGCCGTAGCCGTCAACCGCGCCGGAACCATCGCGGTCCGCGCCACGGAGCACGCCGTGCCCGTGGACCTGCGGATCAGCCAGGACGAACTGCGGTACGGCGGGCAGCGGTTGGCGCAGCAGATACTCACGCTGTGCTCACATGCAGCAATCGAAGCCGGCGCCCGCCGCCGTGTGGAGCTCGAGGAGACCGGAGTCCCGGCAGCGATCCTCGATCGGCTCGGTCTACCGACCCGAGACGAACTGGCCGATGTCGACGCCGCCGAGGGCCAGAACCTTCCGTCGAGCTGGATGCGTTCGATATGAGCGAGATTGATCGAATCATGGAGCTGGCGAAACACCGGACGGGACTCTTGCAGGACGCCGTCGACGGGGTCGGCGCTCTTCGGGTAGTCGTCTCGAGCGAGGGTGGGATAGTCACGGCGACTGTCGACGGGCTGGGCGCTCTGGTCGACCTACGGATCACCGACGCAATCACCGCGATGAATTCTCAGACGGTGGCCGCATTGACGGTGGCCACGATTCACCAGGCAGTTCAACAGTCCAACGACGAACGCGAGCGACTGGTCAGTGAGCTCCGAGTAGCCCTGAAACAAACGTGACGAACCCCCGCTATGCCTTTCGCGCTGCGGTGGATAGGCTTCCGCCCATGGCTGGAGACATCGTCCCTATCGAAATCGGACTCACCGACGGAGACCTCGTCACTTTGTGGGCACCTCGCTGGCGCGAGGGCGACGACGAGTGGGAAGCGTTTCTCGGCCATGAGGAAGACCTCTACGGGTTCTCCTCCGTCGCGGAACTCGCGGCCTTCATCCGAACGGACTCCGACAACGACCTGGTCGAGCATCCGGCGTGGGCCGTCGTCTCCGGACTGTCGGCAGCCGAGTTGGAACCGGAAGAGAACTTCACGTTCGACTTCGTCGGCGTGCCGGAACTGGCCGCAGGTGACCCTGAGGCACTGGTGGTCTCGGAACTCGAAGACACCCTGAACATGGCTCGCAACATCGGTGAGGTGTGCGAACTCGACGCGGTCATCCGCTTCTTCAGCGGCCATCCGGTACTCGGCGCGCTTGCCACCGGCGCCGGCACCTTCGAAGGCCGCGAAGGCCTGGAGCTGTGGGACCAGGTCGGCGCTGCGATCGTCAAGGACTGGGACGCCGTTCTCGACGCCATCGACAAGGTGGTCACCTCCCCGAAGGTCGATGCAGCCGCCGTCGCGGTCGCCGAAGCTGAACTGCTCGCTGCCGCCGAGAACACCGTCGACGCCGACGATGTCGCCGAGGAGGGCGAGGACGAGGAATTCGACGAAGACGACCTCGAAGAGGACGAAGACGAAGTCGAGACCTTCTGGGGCGAGGTCGGTGTCGACCCGATCCGCATCATCACCTCGGCCGAGACGTTCTACACTCTGCGCTGCTACATGGGAGATCAGGCGATCTTCCTCGGCAAGGACGGACTGATCACCGTCTTCCGTAGCGAGCGCGCACTCGCTCGCTACCTCGCCGACAACCACGAACACGATCTCTCGCAGGTCAGTACGTACGGCGAAATTCAGAATGCGGCCGTCGACGGTTCACTCGAAATCGAGGTCACGGACGAGAACGTCTACGTTCTGCCCGGTATCGCCGACGACCTCGCCCAGGGCCCGGACGTCGTAGATGCCGAGCAGCTGGAACTCGCAGTCGAATTGTTCACCGATGCAGCAGATTTCGCCGACGACGACTCCACCGAGGAGGCTCTGTCCGCGTCGAACGAGCTGGGTTGGTACGTCTCGTACCTCCTCAACCCCGATCCGTCGCGGATGGCTCCGAGTGCGCCGTTCACCAAGGAATCCGAGGCCTGGCGCGAACTCGAGCGCGAGTTCGAGGCCCGGCTTCGATCTGAGTAGTCGGGCGCACGTCATCTAGCCGATGAGCACGGCGTAGCCCGGCTTGATGACGTCGTCGATCAACGCGAGGCGCTCGTCGAACGGGATGAAGGCCGACTTCATCGCGTTGATGGTGAAGCGTTCGAGATCGGTCCATCCGTAACCGAAGGTCTCGACCAAAGCGGCCATTTCCCGGCTCATGGTGGTGTCGCTCATCAGCCTGTTGTCGGTGTTGACGGTCACTCGGAAGCGCAAGTCCGCCAAGAGTCCGAACGGATGGTCCGCCAGGGCGGCTACGGCTCCGGTCTGCACGTTCGAACTCGGGCACAGTTCCAGGGGAATGCGCATGTCACGGACGTAGTTCGCGAGCCGACCCAACTCTGCCCCACCTGGCACGCCTACGTCGATGTCGTCAACGATCCGCACGCCGTGGCCCAACCGATCCGCTCCGCAGAAGGCGATGGCTTCGTGGATCGACGGCAACCCGAAAGCCTCACCCGCGTGAATCGTGAAGTGGGCGTTCGCGTCACGCATGTACTCGAACGCGTCGAGGTGCCGGCTCGGTGGGTTTCCGGCCTCGGCGCCGGCGATGTCGAAACCGACAACCCCGCGGTCCCGGAATCGCACAGCGAGTTCGGCGATCTCCCGCGACCGCGCGGCATGCCTCATCGCCGTGAGAAGACAGCCGATGCGGATCTCCCGTCCCGCGACCCTGGCAGCGGATTCGCCGGCCCGGAAACCTTCGAGAACGTGCTCGACGACCTCGTCCAAACTCAGGCCTTGCTCCAGGTGCTGCTCGGGCGCAAAACGGATCTCGGCATAGACGACGTTGTCGTCGGCCAGATCCTCGGCACACTCACGTGCCACCCGTGCGAGCCCTTCGGGGGTCTGCATCACGGCGACTGTGTGCGCGAACGTTTCGAGGTAGAGCTCGAGCGATCCACTGTCAGCGGCAGTTCGGAACCATTGCGCCAGTTCGGATGCCGTATTCGCCGGCAGCTCGTCGTAGCCACATTGCTCGGCCAGTTCGAGAACGGTCTCGGGTCGGAGTCCTCCGTCGAGATGATCGTGGAGAAGAACTTTGGGTGCGCTGCGGATCGTGGTCAACTCCGGTGCGTTCATTCGCCAACGCTAACGCGAATCACCCACAATTCGCTCGATGAGCAACGGTCGCGAAACGGTGTCGGAATCGGTCCCGATCGACCATCCACCGCCGAGGCTTCGTCGCGCTGCATCAAATCTCTCGGGAGTGTCGGTGTGCAATGTCATCAGCTTCTGCCCGGCACGGACCACGTCGCCAGGCTTTGCATGCATCTCGATGCCGGCACCGGCCTGAACGGCTTCGCCCTGCCGTTCGCGTCCGGCTCCCAGTTTCCAGGCCGCGATGCCCACCGCCATGGCGTCGAGTCGGGTCAGTACGCCGTCTCGGTCCGCGGTGACGACGTCGCTGTGCCGGGCCACCGGCAGCGTCGCGTGTGGGTCCCCACCTTGTGCGGCGATCATCGCGCGCCACCGGTCCATTGCCGTGCCGTCGGCCAGTTTGTCGGCGGGGTCGATACCGTCGATCCCGGCCGCTGACAGCATCTCCCGAGCCAGGACCAGGGTCAGCTCGACGACGTCCGACGGCCCGCCGCCTGCCAGCACCTCGACGGATTCACGTACCTCGAGGGCGTTGCCCGCCGTCAATCCGAGCGGGGTGTCCATCCCGGTGATGAGAGCGCTTGTACGCACGCCGGCGTCGTTGCCAAGCTCGACCATCGTGCGTGCCAACTCTCGCGCGTCGCCGAGGTCCTTCATGAACGCTCCGGAACCGACCTTGACGTCGAGCACCAGGGCGCCGGTTCCCTCGGCAATCTTCTTGCTCATGATCGAACTTGCGATCAGCGGAATGGATTCCACCGTTCCGGTCACGTCGCGCAGCGCGTAGAGCTTCTTGTCCGCGGGGGCCAGATTCGCTCCGGCAGCGCAGATCACCGCGCCGATTTTCGGATCCGAGAGAATGTCGACCATCTCCGTCGCCGTGAGCTCGGCTCGCCAACCTGGAATGGCCTCGAGCTTGTCGAGAGTTCCACCGGTGTGGCCGAGTCCGCGGCCCGACAACTGCGGGACTGCAAGACCACAGGCAGCGACGAGGGGTGCAAGCGGAAGGGTGATCTTGTCCCCCACTCCACCGGTCGAATGCTTGTCGACGGTGGGCAGCGGCAAGTCCGAAAAGTCCATCCTCCCGCCGGATTCGATCATCGCCTCGGTCCATCGACCGGTCTCTGCTCGCGACATTCCGCGGAAGTAGATCGCCATCGCGAGCGCCGACATCTGCTCGTCGCCGACGACCCCCTCAGTGAACGCCTGAACTATCCAGTCGATCTCGGTTCCCGACAGCTCGCGGCCGTCACGCTTGGCGCCGATGATGGAAACTGCGTCAAACATGGCGGAGCCCCTCTGCTTGTTCCGGCCCGAAAGCATCAGGCAACAGCTCGCTCAGCGGCTTGAACCCACTGCTCGTGTCGACAAGCATCTCACCCCCGCCGTGCTCGAGAAGAAGCTGTCTGCACCTGCCGCATGGCATCAGAATCGAGCCCTTCGCGTCGCAGCACGTGAAGGCAATCAGCCGCCCGCCCCCGGTGGCGGCCAAGTTACCGACGAGTCCACATTCGGCACACAGGCTCAAACCGTATGAGACATTTTCCACATTGCATCCTGAGACGATCCGACCATCGTCTACCAGGGCCGCTGCACCCACCGCGTACCCCGAGTACGGCGCATAGGCGTGCCGCATGACCACTTGCGCGTTGTGCCGCAACAACTTCCAGTCGATGTCACCCATGGTTCGTTATCCAATCACGCCGACTGAATGGATGCAGAAACCACGCCGAAACCGTCTCGGCGAGATTGGAAAGGCAAACCTTACAAAGAGTTTGGTACGCGTACGAATCCCGCATCTGATTAGTTCCCGGTTTCACATAGGTTTAGAGTCTGAGTCAAGTCGGTTCAGGATCCCGTCGAGCCCGGGCTGAGGTACATCGAAGCTCTCTGCAGGCTCGACGCGTCCACCAATGACGTTGGAGGCACAGCACTCGATGAGTACTACGACTGAAGCCGCTCCTCAGAAGGAGCGCACGAGGTCGCTTTACCGGGGCGACCCCGGAATGTGGTCCTGGGTTCTACACCGGATCACAGGCGTCGCTACTTTCTTCTTCCTATTCGTACACGTTCTCGATACGGCACTCGTTCGGGTCAATCCCGATACGTACGACGCCGTCATCGACACGTACAAGAACCCCCTCGTCGGCCTCATGGAGATCGGCCTCGTCGGCGTAGTCCTCTACCACGCCCTCAACGGCGTGCGCGTGATGTTGGTGGACTTCTGGTCGAAGGGCCCGAAGTACCAGCGCGTCATGCTCTGGACCATTCTGACGATCTGGTTCCTGGTGATGATCCCAGGCGCCGGACGCATCCTCATCAACATGTTTGCGGAGCACTGACATGGCGACTACTCACGGACCCGAAGCCAAGAGCCTGGGCACCTCATACGACCGTCCCGCAAGCCTGGACAACCCGCGGTCCCCGCGCGCGAAGGCTCGGAACAACTTCGAGTTGTACGCATGGCTCTTCATGCGCTTCTCCGGCGTCGCCCTGATCGTTCTGGTCCTGGGCCACATGTTCATCATGCTGATGCTCGACGGTGGCGTTCACCGTTTGAACTTCGCGTTCGTCGCAGGTCGCTGGTCCAGCCCGTTCTGGCAGTTCTGGGATCTGACGATGTTGTGGCTGGCACAGCTGCACGGCGGTAACGGTCTGCGCACGGTCATCGCGGACTACTCCCGCAAGGACTCCACGCGCTTCTGGCTGACCACGATCCTCGTTCTCTCGATGATCCTGATCATGGGCCTGGGCACGTACGTCATCTTCACCTTCGACCCCAATATCTCGGCGAGCTAGGGGAGCACAGACTTCATGCAGGAACATCGTTATGACGTGGTCATCGTCGGCGCCGGTGGCGCAGGCATGCGTGCGGCAATCGAAGCTGGCCCCCGTGCCCGCACGGCCGTACTGACCAAGCTCTACCCCACCCGCAGCCACACCGGCGCGGCCCAGGGCGGCATGTGTGCCGCACTGGCGAACGTGGAGGAAGACAACTGGGAGTGGCACACCTTCGACACCGTCAAGGGCGGCGACTACCTCGCCGACCAGGACGCCGTCGAGATCATGGCCAAGGAGGCCATCGATGCGGTGCTCGACCTCGAGAAGATGGGTCTGCCGTTCAACCGCACGCCCGAAGGCAAGATCGACCAGCGTCGATTCGGTGGCCACACACGCGACCACGGCAAGGCACCCGTCCGCCGTGCGTGTTACGCCGCCGACCGCACCGGTCACATGATCCTGCAGACGCTCTACCAGAACTGCGTCAAGCACGACGTCGAGTTCTTCAACGAGTTCTACGCGCTCGACATCGCCATCACCGAGACCGAGGACGGCCCGGTTGCCACCGGTGTCATCTGCTACGAGCTCTCGACCGGCGAGCTGCACATCTTCCACGCCAAGTCGATCGTCTTCGCGACCGGCGGCTCGGGACGCATGTACAAGACGACGTCCAACGCGCACACCCTCACCGGTGACGGCATGGGCATCATCTTCCGCAAGGGCCTGCCCCTCGAGGACATGGAGTTCCACCAGTTCCACCCGACAGGACTCGCCGGTCTCGGCATCCTGATCTCGGAAGCCGTCCGCGGTGAAGGTGGCATTCTCCGTAATGCCGACGGTGAACGCTTCATGGAGCGTTACGCACCCACCATCAAGGACCTCGCTCCGCGTGACATCGTGGCTCGTTCGATGGTCCTCGAGGTTCTCGAAGGCCGCGGCGCCGGCCCGAACAAGGACTACGTCTACATCGACGTGACGCACATCCCCGAGGAAGTTCTCGACGAGAAGCTCCCCGACATCATGGAGTTCTCGCGCACCTACCTCGGCGTGGACCCCGTCAAGGAGCCCGTGCCCGTCTACCCGACGTGTCACTACGTCATGGGCGGTATCCCCACCAAGATCAACGGTGAGGTGCTGCGCAACAACGACGAGATCGTCAAGGGTCTGTACGCGGCCGGCGAATGCGCCTGTGTCTCCGTACACGGTGCAAACCGTCTCGGTACCAACTCGCTCCTCGACATCAACGTGTTCGGCCGCCGCGCCGGCATCGCTGCCGCCGAGTACGCGAACTCCACCGAGTTCGTCGACATGCCGGAAACCCCGGCCGCCATGGTCGAAGACTGGGTCGGCGTCATCCTGTCCGATCACGGCCACGAGCGCGTTGCGGACATCCGCACCGAGCTGCAGCAGTCGATGGACAACAATGCCTCCGTCTTCCGCACCGAAGAGCGCCTCACACAGGCACTCAAGGATGTGCGTGCTCTCAAGGAGCGCTACAACCACATCACGGTCCAGGACAAGGGCAAGCGCTACAACAGCGACCTGCTCGAGGCCATCGAGCTGGGCTTCCTCCTCGAAATGGCAGAGGTCACCGTCGTCGGCGCCCTCAACCGCAAGGAATCGCGCGGCGGCCACGCTCGCGAGGACTTCCCGGACCGCAACGACGCCGAGTACATGAAGCACACGATGGCGTACAAGGAGGGTGACGGCCTGCTCTCCGACATCCGTCTGGACTACAAGCCGGTGATCCAGACCCGCTACGAGCCGATGGAGCGTAAGTACTGATGTCTGCGCCTGCTGTAGATGCACCCAAACTCCCCGCTGTTCCCGAGGGGGCCGTCATGGTCACTCTCAAGATCGCGCGGATGAACCCCGAATCGGGCGAGGGCCAGCACTGGGACAGTTTCCAGGTCCCGGCACTGCCCACCGACCGTCTGCTCAACCTGCTCCTGTACGTGAAGGGTTACCTCGACGGCACCCTCACGTTCCGTCGCAGCTGCGCACACGGAGTCTGTGGATCGGACGCGATGCGGATCAACGGTGTGAACCGTCTGGCCTGCAAGCTGCTGATGAAGGACATGCTGCCCAAGGACGGCAAGCCGGTCACCATCACGGTCGAGCCCATCAAGGGCCTGCCCGTCGAGAAGGACCTGGTTGTCGACATG
Organism: Rhodococcus sp. no. 34; assembly: GCF_054589475.1. Lineage (NCBI taxonomy): Bacteria > Bacillati > Actinomycetota > Actinomycetes > Mycobacteriales > Nocardiaceae > Rhodococcus > Rhodococcus sp. no. 34. The sequence continues at coordinate 200,983 of NZ_BAAILK010000023.1, read as the reverse complement.
GAGCCCTTCTTCGACGCATTCCGCGCCGTGAAGCCGTTCCTCATCACCAGTGGCAACGAGCCCACTCGTGAGCGCATCCAGAGCCAGCACGACCGTGCTCGTTTCGACGACACCACCAAGTGCATCCTCTGCGCATGCTGCACCACGTCGTGCCCCGTGTACTGGAGCGACGGCAGCTACTTCGGTCCCGCTGCCATCGTCAACGCACACCGGTTCATCTTCGACAGCCGTGACGAGGCCGCTTCCGAGCGTCTCGACATCCTGAACGACAAGGACGGCGTGTGGCGTTGCCGCACCACGTTCAACTGCACCGACGCATGCCCCCGCGGCATCCAGGTGACAAAGGCAATTCAGGAAGTCAAGCGAGCTCTGCTCTTCGCTCGATAGTCAGGCCTTCGGCCCTGTGCGCGGTTAGGGAGTCTCCGGACTCCTTGACCGCGCACAGCTATGTCGGGGGCATGTTGAGCGGTGTCACGACTTGAACCGGTGACGTCGTAAAGCCGAAGTGAGCGCCCATGGCGCCGTGTTCTTTCATGACCACCTGACAGGCAGTGCGAACATCCGCCCGCAGATCGTGGTGGAGCACCGCTGATATTCGCCTCTCCCCCAGCAACTTTCGATTGTCACCGTCGAGATCGTGAGCGATGAAGACACTGCACTCCCGGTTCAGTTCTTCGAACGCGTCGACAGTGGCCAGGTTGCCACCACCGATCGAATACACGGCACGGATCTGCGGATCGGATTCGAGTGCCGCTCGCACCAATTTCCTACTCGTCTGATCCAGACCGTCACTGTTCGGAATGTCGATCAAACGGCGATGCGGAGCCGAGACGCGCATAGCGGAGCGAAATCCCATCTCCCGTTCTTCCTCCCCGCGGAAGAACCCACTGCTCATGCTGACCAGCACGTTGCCTTCCCGATCCCCCAGCCACTGATCTATCAAGTACGCGGCGGTGGCTCCAGCGGCTCGGTTGTCGATGCCGATGTAGGCGGCTCGCCTGCTGCCGGCAACGTCGGTCACCAACGTGACGACCGGAATCCTTGCCGCCACCAACCGGTCGATCGCCGCCACGACTTCCGGAGTGTCGGGAGCCTTGACGATGACTCCGTGGGAGCCACGCCGGCGAATCTTGTCGAGCGTCGATGTCATCGCTTCTACCGAACCGGTTTCACGAAAGTGAAACCGGGACCGCACCACAGCGGGCGCAAGGGTCGGCAGTTCGGCCTCGAGCGCATCGCGGACGGCGTCGGAAAACCGTGCGGGAGTTTGCAACACGACGTCGACGATGAATGTTCGACCGACCAGTTTCAGTTGCGAGCGTTGACGTTCCAGGTCCGTGATCGCCTGGCGAACCTCCGATCGTGTGCCGTCGCGAACTCCAGGACGGTCGTTGAGCACCCGGTCGACGGTGGCCTCACTCAAGCCCGACTGTTGGGCGATCTCCCGCACTTTGAATCGATGCGCCACAACTACCTCACAATGATGGATATTTGATGGTTTTTCGCTGTTGCTCGAGGTCTTCGTCACAGCCAGACTAAACCCATGACTTCTCCGCCGGGCGTAATCAGGCCCGCACTCCTAGCCGACACTGTCGTACTGGTCAGTGGTGGCTCGCAAGGCGTCGGCGCCGGCGTCGTACGTGCCGCTGTCCGTGAGGGCGCGCAGGTGGCTTTCACCGGCCGACGCCCTGACGTCGGAAAGACTCTCGAGGCAGAACTTCCGGGAACTCACTTCATCGAAGCCGATGTGGCACAGACGGATTCCGCACTCGCCAGCGTTGCCGAGACGATCTCACATTTCGGCCGCGTGGATGCCCTCGTCAATTCTGCCGGGCTCACCTCGCGCGGCACGCTGCTCGACACCACCGAAGAACTCTTCGACCAGCACATCGCGGTGAACCTTCGCGGTCCGTTCTTCACGATGCAGGCAGCAGTCAAAGACATGCGCGAGCGTGCGGTCCCCGGGTCCATCGTCAACATCATCTCCACGTCCGAACTCGGCGGGCAGCCGTATCTCGCGCCGTACGTGGCAGCGAAGGCCGGGCTGGCGGGTCTGACCCGCAACGCCGCCCATGCGCATCGCTGGGATCGTATCCGGATCAACGGTCTCGACATCGGGTGGACACAGACCGAGGGAGAAGACCTCACGCAGAGAGCTTTTCACGACGCCGGTGACGACTGGCAGGAACGCGCGGGCAGCACCCTCCCCATGGGCAAGCTCGGACAGGTCGACGAAATCGCCGACTTCGTCGTCTTCCTGCTCTCCGATCGCAGCGGAGTCGTGACGGGTTCGATCATCGACTGGGACCAGAACGTCTTCGGAGGGCTGGACTGATGGGCGCTCGCATCGGAGTCGTCGGCCTCGGACGAATCGGCAGCTACCACGCCCGAAATCTACTGACGCTAAACGGCGTCGACGCACTGGTTGTCACCGATGTCGACGCACGTCGAACCTCGGACGTGGCAAGCGAACTCGACGTGGAGTCCGCTGCCGATCCCGACGCGCTTCTAGCGTCGGGCATCGACGGCGTTCTGATCGCCGCGTCGTCGAGTTCACATGCAGATTTGATCGAAGCCGCTGTCCGCCGAGACATCCCGACGTTCTGCGAAAAGCCGGTAGCAGACTCCATCGAATCCTCCGTTCGTGTACTCGCGACTGCCGAGCAGACGTCGGTGCCAGTCCAGATCGGATTTCAGCGCCGATTCGACCCGTCATTTGTGGCGGCGTACGACGCGGTTCGATCTGGAGAACTCGGTTGGATCCACACTCTCCGATCGACCACCCTCGACCCCGCTCCCCCGCCGATCTCGTACATCGAACACTCCGGCGGCATCTTCCGCGACTGCTCGATCCACGACTTCGACATCGTCCGGTGGATCAGCGGCCGCGAAGTCACCACTGTTTTTGCCACCGGCTCGAATCAGGGTGATCGCGGGATCGCCGATGCCGGTGACGTCGACACCGCCGCAACGGTTCTCACTTTCGAAGGCGGAACCATCGCGGTCGTGTCGAATACCCGCTACAACGGCCGCGGCTACGACTGCCGACTCGAGGTACTCGGCTCGGCGGACTCCGTCGTTGCCGGGCTGGACGACCGCTTGCCACTCCGCTCTCTCGACCCCGAAACATCGTTCCCCTCGAAGGAGCCGTACACGTTCTTCATGGACCGCTTCACGTCCGCCTACCGTGCGGAACTCGAAGCATTCCTCGGCGTTGTCGCCGGGCGTCGGGAATCACCGTGCACGCCCACAGATGCGGTCGAGTCGGCGTGGATCTCCGAAGCTGCAACGCACTCTCTGCGCGAGGGTCGGCCCGTCACGATCACCGAAGTCAAAGATCTGTTCCTTCACGACAAGAATGAGGCACACACATGAGCACTCCTCGCATCGCCGGCGCACCGATCTCCTGGGGCGTGTGCGAAGTCCCGGGCTGGGGCTACCAACTCGACCCTGCGCAAGTCCTCCGGGAAATGCGCGAAGTCGGTCTGGCGGCAACGGAAATCGGACCGGAGGGCTTTCTGCCGACAGCACCCGCCGAAATGGCCAAGGTGCTCGCGGATCACGACCTAAGCGCAGTCGGCGGGTTTGCACCAGTACTGCTGCACGATGACGATCATGATCCGGTACCCGGCATCTCCCCCATCCTCGACGGTTTTGTCGCCTCGGGTGCCGAGGTTTTGGTTCTGGCCGCCGCGACGGGTTCCGACGGCTACGATTCACGCCCAGAACTGGACGAGCAGAGTTGGAAAACCCTGCTACACAATCTCGATCGCCTCACCGACGCCGCGGCCGAGCGTGGAATCAGGGCAGTTGTCCACCCTCACGTCGGAACGATGATCGAGCAGCGCGACGAGGTCCTGCGAGTGCTCGACGGCTCGGCCATCCCACTGTGCCTGGACACCGGCCACCTGTTGATCGGCGGCACCGATCCGGTCGACCTGGCGCGTCAAGCTCCCGAGCGCATCACCCACGTGCATCTCAAGGACGTCGACGATGCCCTCGCATCACGCGTTCGCAGTGGTGAGCTCACCTACACCGACGGCGTGAAGGCGGGAATGTACCGTCCGCTCGGTGGCGGCGACGTCGACATCGCCGGTGTCACAGCCATATTGCAGCGCCACGGTTTCGACGGGTGGTACGTGCTCGAGCAGGACACCATTCTGGCCGAGGCTCCGTCCGACGAGGGACCGGTGCGCGATGTGCGAGCGAGCGTCGAGTATCTGCGGTCGGTTCTGTGACACCTGCCCCGCTGCGGATAGGCATTCTGGGAGCCTCACGCATCGCCGAGAACGCGATGATCAAACCTGCAACGGCCACCGGGCACCGCCTGGTGGCCGTTGCCGCACGCAGCCCCGAGCGGGCCAGAGCCTATGCAGCCCAGCATGGGATCGAACGGGTGGTCGATTCGTACGCCGAGCTGATCTCGGATCCGGAGGTGGACGTCGTCTACAACGCGCTGCCCAACAGCCTGCACGGACCGTGGAATCTCGCCGCCGTTCAGGCCGGCAAGCACGTGCTGACGGAGAAACCGTTTTCGAGCAACGCGGTGGAAGCGCGTGCTGTAGCCGAGGCAGCGCGCGTGAGCGGAGTGACGCTGCTCGAGGGGTTCCACTACCTCTTTCATCCGGTGAACCGGCGCCTGCTGGATGTGGTTCGGAGCGGCACAGTCGGCGCGGTCACTCGGGTGGAAACCGTACTGCGGATGCCCACACCATCCGAGAACGACCCGCGGTGGGAGCTCGCATTGGCAGGCGGGTCACTGATGGACCTGGGCTGCTACGGGTTACATGCTTCCCGGACGCTGAGTGACGTCTGTGGCGGTGCGCCAGTGGTGACCGGGACCCGCCACGAGGAATACGCTCCGGGGGTCGATTCGTGGTTCGACATCGAACTCGAATACCCCAGCGGCGCCACGGCATCCGTGGTGACCACGATGTTGGACGAGCGGTACCACTTCACCTTCCGAGTATTCGGCACTGAAGGAGACGTCCTGGTGCACAACTTCCTGCAGCCGGACATCGACGACCGTGTCTCCGTCACGGCCGGTGGGCGCACGAGCGTCGAGCATCTGGGCACGAAGTCGTCGTACACCTATCAACTCGAAGCGTTCGCCGATCATCTGTCCGGGGTCTCGGCGCTGCCGATCGGGCCGGGCGACGCGGTAGCCAACATGACGATGATCGACGAGGCGTACATGCATTCCGGCCTCGGGGTTCGGCCGACGACCATCCTGTGACGAAACGACTACAGCCTCGGTTCGATTCGAACCGAGGCTGTAGTCGCGAGGTTTTGATCTAGCGGCGAAGCTCGTGGGTCAGCGTCTCGAGCTCGTCACCGCCCGCCATCTCCTTGGTCAGTTCTTCGAGTGAGATGTCGTCGTACTTGGCGTCAAGCTTCTGCCTGCCTCGGTTGAGGAGCACGAAGTGATCGCCGACCATGTACGCGTGGTGCGGATTGTGCGTGATGAAGATGACGCCGAATCCCTGTTCCTTGGCAGCGGTGATGTAGCGCAATACCATTCCCGACTGCTTGACGCCGAGCGCTGCTGTCGGCTCGTCGAGAATCAGCACGCGCGCGCCGAAGAAGATGGCGCGGGCGATGGCAACACACTGACGCTGACCGCCCGAGAGACTACCGATCGGTGCGTCGACGTCAGGTAGTTCGATGCCCATCTTCGACAGTTCCGAAAGAGTCGTCGCGCGCATGGCGTTGGCGTCGAGCGACTTGATCAGACCACCCTTGCGCAGTTCCTGCCCGAGGAAGAAGTTGCGCCACACCGGCATCAACGCAACGACGGCGAGGTCCTGATAGACCGTCGCGATGCCTTTGCCGAGAGCTTCTTTCGGCGAGTGGAACGTTGTCGGTTCACCGTCGACGAGTAGTTCACCTTCGCTCTGTTGGTGCAGACCGGCGATGATCTTGATCAGCGTGGACTTGCCTGCGCCGTTGTCACCGAGCACGCCTGTTACTTCACCCGCACCGACGCGCAGGTTGATTCCCTTGAGCGCGATGATGTTTCCGTATTGCTTACCGACGTCCTTGAGCTCGATCAGTGGCACGTTGCCGCCCGAGTTCGAGAGAGCGGGAACTTCAGCTGTGGTACTCATGTGTCACCTTTTCGCAGCGTAGTTGCGGAATGCGTTGTTGGCGATGACCGCGAAGAGCAGCATGGCGCCGAGGAAGAACTTGAACCAGTCCGGGTTCCAGCCTGCGTAGACGATGCCCTGGTTGGTCATACCGAAGATGAATGCACCGATCGCAGCGCCGATCGCGGTTCCGTAACCACC
>NZ_BAAILK010000023.1:102158-194623 GCF_054589475.1 Rhodococcus sp. no. 34 | reverse complement strand
TGAGCAGGCAACCGCCGATGACTGCGGCGATGATGTACAGGAACTCGTTACCAACACCCTGACCGGACTGAACGGTGTTGAACGAGAACAGCAGATGCATGCCCACGAACCAGGCAGCAAAGCCGACGGTCATGAACAAGCCGATCTTGACTGCGGTCACCGGCACACCGATCGCGCGGGCACTGTCCTGATTGCCGCCGACCGCGAAGATCCAGTTGCCGATCTTGGTCTTGAACAAAACAAATGTTGCAATCGCGGTGAACAGCAGCCACCACACGACCGTGATCTTGACGGACACCCCGAAGACCGAGAACGACGACGCGAATACCTTTTTGGCGGAATCGAATCCAGCCATGTCGGAGACGCTGGGTGTGGCCACCTGACCACTCACGAGCTTGGTGACGGCCAGGTTGATACCGGTCAACATGAGGAAAGAACTCAAGGTGATGAGGAAGCTGGGAATCTTCGTCTTCATGACGAGGTAGCCGTTGAAGAATCCGACGGCGAGCGAGACGACCAGCGCCAGAATCGCGCCCACCCACAGGTTGAGGTGCAGGTTGTAGGCGATCATCGACGCGGCGAGCGAGGACGTGGTGACTGCGACGCCGGCGGAGAGGTCGAACTCGCCGCCGATCATGAGCAGGGCGACCGCGCAAGCCATGATGCCGATCGTGGAGCTGGAGTAGAGCACTGTCGCAAGCGCTTCCGGCGTACGGAACGGTGCCGCGACGATACAGAAGAAGATGAAGATGGCGATGGCGCCGACAAGTGAACCCATCTCCGGGCGGAGCAGCAGACGCTGAATGCGCTTTTGCTCCTTCACCCGTTCATCGGTCACGACTTTATGGGCGGCAAGGTCGAGATCTGCCTGAGTGGACATGATTTCCCTTCCGTGCTGGACAGGCGCACGGAGGGCGGACTCTCAGCCCTCCGTGCGCCCGGATCAGCGAGTTCCGTTCTTGGCGTACTCGGCGACCGAGTCGATGTTGGTGTTGTCGATGAACGCGGGTCCGGTCAGGGTGGGCAAGCCACCACCGATCACGTTGCCGTTGTTGAGGTAAAGCCACAGCGAATCGATGGCGAGGTAGCCCTGCAGGAAGGGTTGCTGGTCCACTGCCCACTGCACGTCACCGGATTTGATAGCGTCGACGAGCGCCGCGTTGGTGTCGAAGGTGACGACCTTCGCCTTGCTGCCCGCATTGCCGACCGACGTCACGGACGTCAATGCGAACGGCGCACCGAGCGCGAGAACTCGATCGATTGCCGGGTCCTGTTGAAGTTTCGCGGTGATGGTCGACTCCACCGACGGCATGTCCTTGCCGTTGACGTTGAGAATCTCCGTCGTTCCCTTGAACGACTTCTTCACACCGGCGCACCGTGATTCGAGGCTCACGTTGCCCTGCTCCTGAATCACGCACAGCACCTTGGTGGCACCTTCGGTGTTGAGTCGCTCGCCGGCAGCTTCACCGGCAATCGACTCGTCCTGACCGAAGTACTCCTTGACGCCCATGTCCTTCCAGGTTTCGAGGCCCGAGTTGAGGGCGACCACCGGAATGCCCGCGGCGGTGGCACTTTGGACCGCAGCAACCATGGCGTCGGGCTTCGCGAGGGTGACGGCGATCCCGTCGACCTTGCTGTCGATCGCACTCTGAACCAAGTTGGCCTGATTCGGCGCCTCGGGATCGGCGGAGTACCGAAGTTCGATGTTGTCCTTGGCCGCTGCGGTTTCGGCGCCCTTGCGCACCAGATCCCAGAACGTGTCACCGGGAACTTCGTGGGTGATCATCGCAATGGTGGCGCGGGGCGTGTCCGCCGTACCCGCGCCCATTCCGGATCCGGAAGAATCCGGCTTACCGCCGGTGCTGGAACAGGCGGCCAGACCCAAGACCACGACTGAGGCTCCGGCCAGTACGGCAACGCTCTTGCGTCCCGTGAGAAACGACATGTGAACTCCCTCTCGACATCAACCAACGGCCCGCGAACGGATGGTGCTCGGTTGTATGTGAAAGATGTAATACCCGTCACAGTCGAATGTCAATAGTTTGTTCTGACATTAGGACTGCTTATCAAAGACTGAACAATCTGATTGAAGTCGAAACTGCAGGTCAATGCCCTGCGGGTGCAGTTGAACCTCGAACTACAAGTTGTGGTTGCGCGACTATGTCCCTGCCCAAGAGTCCACTTCCGGCGTCGAGACGTTCGGAGATTCGCTCCACCGCGGCGCCACCCAGAAACGCCGTGTCCTGCCCGACACTGGTCAGATCGATGTGCGCCAAACCTGCCAATGCACTGTTGTCGAATCCGATCACGGAGACGTCGCCGGGCACCGAGACTCCCGCACGCAAGAAGACGTCCAGGACTCCTAGCGCGCAACGATCGTTGAAAGCGAAGACCGCACCGGGAATCCCTTGTTCGACCATCGACCGCGCGGCGTCCGCGCCGAACTCCTCCGTGAGGCCGCCGGGAAGTATCCGCGATTCCAGTCCGGCCGCCCGCATGGCCTTCCGGTAGCCCTGACGCCTCTCCTGGGCGCCCGGACCGCGTCCGCCGTCGACATGGACAATCGAGCGGTGCCCGAGTCCGACGAGATGATTCACGGCCATCACGGCGCCCGCCTCGTCGTCCGTGCGGACAACGTCCACATGTGCTGAAGGCATCTTCCGGGCGAGCACGACGACGGGAACCTTGGCCGCCAGGTCGACGATCTCCGATTCCGGCGCCTGCGAACCCAACAGCAAGATCGCCTCGCATCGGTCGTCGAGCAGGGTGCGCACGGCGCGCGAGCCAGGCCTGCGGTCCGAGACGGCACTGAGAACGACGTCGTAGCGCAAGCGTTCGGCTGCGTCGTAGATCTCGTCGAGCAGTTCCGCGTGAAAGGTTTGCGCGGCAACATAACTGACACCGATCAGGCGGCTGCGATGCTGGCGCAGCAGTCGCGCCGCGTTGTCGGGTCGATAGCCGAGTTCGTCCGCGGCCGCCTTGACCCGTACCCGCGTCGCATCGCTGGCACCCGGGACATCGCGAATGACGATGGACACCAGTGCGCGTGACACACCGGCCAGGTCTGCTACGTCTTGCAAGGTGGGGCGTCGACTGTTCACCTCCACAGACTAGATCGTTCCAGCGAATACACGCCGAAACGTTGACGCACGAGGCAACCAGCGCTTTACTGGCATGGACTAGAACGATCTAGTTCCTCATCCTCATCCTCACTCCGAACGGAGCCCCCATGTCTGCCTCTGTTGCAGTCGGTCTGATCGGCGCTGGATGGATCGGCCGTTTCCACGGCGAGTCCGTCGCGCTGCGTATCCCCGGCACCCGTCTCGTCGCCGTCGCCGATCCTGCGCCCGGCGCTGCGGCGTCGTTGATCGAACGTGTCAGTTCCGACGCCCGCGCGTACACCGACGCCCTTGAGCTGATTGCCGATCCGACCGTCGAAGCGGTGCTCATCAGTACGCCCGCATCAACTCACACCGATCTCGTAGTAGCAGCAGCGGAGGCCGGCAAGCATGTCTTCTGCGAAAAGCCGATGGCTTTGACACTCGAGGACGCCGATCGCGCAATCGGCGCATGCGCCGCGAACAATGTTGCGCTGCAGGTCGGTTTCAACCGGCGCTTCGCCGCCGACTTCGCCGCGGCACACGACGTGATCACCTCCGGTGGGATCGGGACACCGCAGCTACTTCGCTCTCTGACTCGCGATCCGGGAATCACCGCCGACGTCGCCTCCCGAGTCAAGCCGTGGACCATCTTCAACGAGACACTGATTCACGACTTCGACGCCCTGCTCTGGCTCAACCCTGGGGCACGCGTCGTCGAGGTGTTCGCGCAGGCCGATGCTCTCGTCCATCCGCAGTACAAGGAGCAGGGGTACCTCGATACGTCGATGGTTCAGTTGCGGTTCGACAACGGCGCCCTCGCGTCGGCCGAGGCCAACTTCCAGGCCACCTACGGTTACGACGTTCGCGGCGAGGTTTTCGGTTCCGGTGGAATGGTGAGTGCAGGCGAGGTCACGCGGACCGCGATGCGTCATTACAGCTCACCGGGCGTTCTGGCCGACACACCTCGGGTGAACATCGAACTGTTTCACGACGCCTATGTTGCCCAGCTGGCGCACTTCGCAGACTGCATCCGCTCCGGCAGCGCGCCGTCGGTCGACGGTCTCGATGCTCGCAACGCCCTGGAAATCGCACTGGCTGCAAAAGAATCCGTGGAAACCGGACTGCCCGTATCGCTGCTGTCGGTGCCGCAGTGAGCCCCTTCGATTTAGCGGTCTCTGCCGAGATGACGTTCACCGAACTCCCTGTCGTCGAACGCATTCGGCGGATCTCGGAGGCGGGGTTCGCAGCCGAGATCTGGAGTTGGCAAGACAAGGACCTCGATGCTCTGGTCGCCACCGGGGCTCGGTTCTCCTCGATGACCGGCTATCTTCACGGCGATTTGTTCGACGAAGCGGGCAGCGCCGAACTCGTACGTACAGCGGCGCTATGCCTCACGCCGGCAGCGAAACTCGGCGTTCCTCGGCTGAACTTCCATACCGGGGAGCTGATCGACGGACAGGCCGCGCGCCCGCAGTATCGAACTACGGGAGCGATGTGGCTGACGGCCCAACGCGCTCTCGAGAAGATCGCGCGACTGGGTGAAGACGCCGGAGTCGTCTTCTGCCTCGAGAATCTCAATACGATCGTCGATCACCCTGGCGTACCGATGGCCAGAGCCAAAGACACTCTGGCACTGGTGGAATCCGTCTCACACCCCAACCTCAAGATGATGCTCGACCTCTACCACGCACAGATCGGCGAAGGAAACCTCATCGAACTCGTGCGGCGTTGTGGTGACAACATCGGCGAGATTCAGGCGGCCGACGTACCCGGCCGATGCGAACCCGGAACCGGCGAGATCAACTACCCAGCCATCGCACGCGTTCTCGCCGAGCAGGGTTACACCGGCACGATCGGATTGGAGGGCTGGGCATCCGGAGACAGTGACACCGCACTCACTGCTTTCCGGAACGCCTTCACTCTCTAACTCTCACCCAGGAACGTGATCCCGTCGTAGCGCGCAGATCTTCCGTCACCGGTCGAGTCCACGGGGAGCGCTTCCTGAGGTCTTTTTGATGGATTTCAGGGGTAGTTTCGATGGCTTTTCATTGGCAGTCTTTGAGTCACAGCACATCGTGAACTCCGCAGGAAGGCCCCCGAATGACTCCAGCACTGACCGACCACACCGTGCCGTTCGCGGGTAGGTTGCACCGAGAAGACTGCAACATCGACGACCTCGCCGCTTTGGTCGCGCACCGCACAGACCTCGCCGAATACCCATACGCCCATTCAGTGGCCGACGGGGTTCTTCTGTACCACTCGGCAGCATTGGTCGAGCAATCGTCGAATCCAGAAATCCGGGCCGAGATCCAAGACGAGATCGCCCGGGCGTTACTCACCGGCCCCGGCATCACAGTCTTTCAGGGCGCGTTCGACGCGGAGATACTGGATCGCGCCAGCGAGATCTTCCGGCAACTCATTGCGCGCCAACACGAATCCGGCGCGACGTCCGGGGATCACTTCGCCAAACCCGGAGCCAATGACCGGATCTGGGGAGCACAACTGAAGTTGGCGCTCGAAGATCCCAAGGCTTACGTCGACTACTACGCAAACAGCATTGTCGCTTTGGCTTCGGAAGCCTGGCTCGGCCCCATGTATCAGGTGACGTCGGACGTCAACGTCGTCAATCCCGGTGGCGCCGCACAGAATCCACATCGCGACTACCACCTCGGTTTCATGTCGAGCGACGTCGCTGCGAAGTTCCGAGCGCACGTTCATCGCTTGACCCCCGCCCTCACCTTGCAAGGTGCAGTCGCCCATGTGGACATGCCGGTCGAGACGGGCCCGACGAAATATCTGCCTTACTCCCAACAATTCGAATCCGGATACCTCGCGTTCGAGCGTCCCGAGTTCAAGGAGTTCTTCGAGGCCAATTACGTCCAATTACCTTTGGAGAAGGGAGATGCCGTCTTCTTCAACCCTGCACTGTTCCACGCCGCCGGGCACAACAAATCCGCCGACGTCCTGCGCATGGCAAATCTTCTTCAGGTGTCGTCAGCCTTCGGTCGCGCCCTCGGAACCATTGACCGAGAGGCGCTCGTCAACGCGATCTATCCGGCACTGCTCGCCCTCAGCGAAGCAGGTTCCGACGAGTCCGTTCGCTGTGCCGTCGCCGCTTCCGCTGAGGGCTACGCCTTCCCGACCAATCTGGACCGAGACCAACCGATCGACGGCCTCGCGCCTCAGACGCAGGCCGAACTAGTGATGGAGGCGGTTCGCGAGCGGATCTCGCCTGACCATCTGGCCGAGTTGCTGAAGGCACAGTCCGAGAGACGAATGGCCTGAGGGACGACAGCGCTGACGAGACTTGGACCGCCCAATGCCGGTCAGTCGGTACGCTCGTGGCATGGGGTGGGACTTGTTAGTGCTGTTCGCCATGATCGGCCCGTTGGCGGTGTTCGGGTGGGCGGCTGTTCGGGCAAGGCACCGCGGGCTTGGGGGGTCGTTCGTCGGGCCGTTTCAGGAGATGTTCGATCCCGGTGCGGCGCGAGCACAGACTGTCATCGAACAGATCGCGGAACTTCCGGATCCTGCGGACTCCGGCGACCCGGACAACGACGACGATGTGCCGTACACAGTCGCCTACGAGGGTGTTCGGCTCCACATCAACCCCGGTAAGGCTCGACAGCGCGGAGGCGACGGGACCACCAAGCGAGCTCAGTGAAAGTCGGACCGGATACAACGCGAGGGAGAACTGGTTCAGTCAGGGCCGGCGAAGTTGATAGGTGACACCGTTCTCCAACTCATCTGAGCTGAAGGACTCCGGAGAGAAGTGGCCCAAGCTCACCTCATAGTTTCTCTGGTTTGCGGGGACGGCATCAAAATGTGCGGTGTAGGAGCAGGTGCTCATTCCGTCGGGAAGTTGATCGATTGCCTCGACCTCGAGTGCCGACCTTGTGGATGCAGCGCCGCTGCCCCCGAAAATCTGAATCTGGTCGTTCGGAGCAACACGAATCATGTCGATCACGCACTCTCCAGAGACCGTCTCGGCCTGCTCTGCCTGACCGGTCACCGTTATCGTGGCGGCAAAGGTTTTCGGCACATCGACATTGGTCGTGCAGCTTGTCAGCATCAGCGCTCCCACAGAGCCCGCTGCCGCAGCCGCAACCTGTGCTGACCTTCGCCTCATAGTCGTCAACGGTAGTGCGTCCGAGTCGCCACGGTGCTCGGTTGCCGAATCCGAAGAGTCACACGGGGCCCGTCGCCGGCCGGCCGAACCACGTGGACAGCTGAGTATCCAACTCCGCCTGCGAATCCCCGACCCATGCCACATGACCGTCCGGCCGAAGCAGGACAGCCGGAGCGTCCAATTCAGTGCTTGTGTCAACGATGTGGTCGGCGCGATCGCTCCAACCATCGACGGACAGTTGGCCACCCTGGTCGAGAAGAAGTCCGCGGCCGGATCGCATCAGGTCGTACAGGTTGCCGCGCGTCAACGCGATGTTCCGCAGCCGCCGACCGAGTAGGTCGTCACCTTCGCCGAAGTCGTAGCGAATCGAGATCGCAGTGATCTTCTCGGTCAGATAACGCATGACGTCTTCGAAGTCCATCAACTCGGAGATCAAGCGTCGCACAGCTTGTGGACCGGCTGCGGTGGAGATCAGCTCCGCCTGCGCGCGCGTGTTGTCGAGAACGTCGGCAGCCACCGGACGCCGTTCCGATTCGTACGTGTCGAGCAGGACGTCCGGTGCCCAGCCGTTGATCTCTGCGGCGAGCTTCCAGCCGAGGTTGAAGGCATCTTGGACACCGAGATTGAGGCCTTGTCCGCCCATCGGTGGGTGGATGTGTGCGGCATCGCCGGCGAGGAACACCCGGTCGCGCCGGTAGTGCTCCGCCAGACGGGTGGCGTCACCGAAGCGCGAGAGCCACCGCGGTGAGTGCACACCGAAGTCGGTGCCCGCAATGGCCAGTAGCTGTTGCTTGATGTCGTCGAGGGTGGTGGGAACCGCGCGACCGTCGGCAACTTCGGCCGCGGGTACCACGACGCGAAAAGCACCATTGCCGACGGGACCGACTCCGAATCGTTTGTGCGTTTCCCGGATTTCGGCGACAACGGCGGCCAGTTCATCAGCCGGCATGGTCACGTCCATTTCGCCGATCAACGTGTCGGCGCTCGACGGCTCGCCGGGAAACCCGACGTCGATCAGCTTCCGAACAGTGCTGCGGCCGCCGTCGCAGCCCACGAGATAACGCGCGTGAAGTGTTGTGCCGTCGGACAATTCCGCTGTGACGCTATCGGTGTCTTGACGGATCGCGACGACGCGCTTCCCTCGCTGAATGTCCGCACCGACTTCGGTGGCATGTTCGGCAAGAATCCTGTCGATCTCGGGCTGAGGAATGCCCAGTACGTACCCGTGCGCAGTATCGAGGTGCGCCGGTGCCGGTTTGCTGATCCCCGCGAAGAATCCACCGAGCGGATATTTGCGGCCGTGCGCGAGGAACTTGTCCAGCAACCCGCGCTGCTCCATGATTTCGATGCTGCGCACATGGATGCCGAGGGCACGGACGAACTGAGTCGGCTCCTCGTCCTTGTCCACGACGACGACATCGACGCCGTGTAGCCGGAGCTCACCTGCCAGCATCAATCCAGTTGGTCCAGCACCGACAATGATGACGTCACTCATGCGATCCCCTCCTTCGGGCAAGGCTTTTGCTTGCTCGCAGCAGACGAGTGTGCACCATCACCGGGGCCTTGCCGCAAGCCCCGGGTCCCGCGTTATGATGAAGGTGGCGGAAGACGCTTCATCATCGGCGCACCAACACCACAGCACCTGCATCGCGTGGGAGCCGCCAACTCTCGATCACCGTCGGCACCAGCATGGCCCCGAGAACACCCAGCGTCAGAGAAAACGGCACTCCGCCGCTCAGATCCCCCGACTCCGCCAACGGTGTGCAGAGCGTGATCACCAACGCGGACAGTGCAATACCCAGACCGGATGCCAACTCTTGCAGCGTTGCATGCAGAGTATTGGCATCGGTCAGCTCACCCGAGTCGACGTCGGCGAACGCCAAGCTGTTGTACGCGGTGAACCCGATGGATCGCAACGCGCCACTGACAAACAGTGCGACAGCGATTACGACGTCCGGTGTCGTCGACGAGATCAGTACCAGCGCACCGAAGCACACCACCGACAGAACTCCGTTTCCCACCAGAACTAGTCTGATCCCGAACCTGCGCATGAGCGGAGTGGTGAGCGGTTTGATCGCGATATTCCCCGCGAACAGAGCCATCACCAGCAGACCGGCCTTGAACGCCGACATTTCGAATCCCACTTGGAACAACAACGGCAGCACAAACGGCACGCCCATGATCACGAGCCGGTACAGCGAGCCGCTCGACGCGACGAGCCGAAACGATCGAAGTCGGAGGACGCCGAGCGCGATGAGCGGATGATCCGACCGGACGAGGTGAATGACGGCCAAGCTCAACAAGATCAGAGCCGCAACGATCCCGAGGCACACTCTTAGCCAGTCGGTTCCGGCACTGTGCACGTTATCGAGCGCCACGACAAGCACTGCGACGCCTGCTCCGATCACCACCAATCCCAGCCAGTCAAGGCTCCGTTTCTGCGTTTGCCGAATGTCGGGCACCATGCGCAATGCCAGCAGAAACCCGACGATCCCGATCGGAACGTTGATCGGAAAGATCCAGCGCCACGAAGCCATCGACACGATGGCTCCACCCACAGCGGGCGCAAGAACCGGCGCTGTGAGCGCCGGCCACGTCAAGTAAGCGATAGCCCGTACGAGTTCCGCCTTCGACGTCACCCGCAATACTGCGAGCCGCCCTACCGGCACCATCATGGCGCCGCCTACCCCTTGTAAAGCACGCATTCCCACCAGCATCGGGAGGGAGGTGCTCAGTGCACATCCCACCGATGCCACCGCGAAAACGGCTATGGCAGAGATGAAGACACGTCGCGTTCCGAATCTGTCGGCCATCCATCCGCTCGCCGGGATCAGGACGGCCAACACCAGGAGGTACGAAGAAACGGCGACATTGACGTCGACGGCATCAACTCCGAAAGATTGGGCGATCGACGGCAGTGCCGTTGCGAGAATCGTCGCGTCCAGCATCTCCATGAACAGCGCTGCTGCCACGAGCAGCGCCAGTCCGCGGGGAAATGTCACTGCACCAGAGCCTTTCGGAGGAGCTGTCGATCAGCCGAGAGAAATCCAGCTGCCGGAGGTCACCGAGGCGACCATCGCGTCCAGAGCCTGTGCGGACGCGACTGCATCAGCGATGGTCGCGCCCTGCGGCGCTCCGTCCACGATCGAGGCGATGAAATTGCGAGCCTCGATCACTTTCAGGTCGTCGTAGCCCATCGCGTTGGCCGCGCCAGGCTGGAAGCGGCCGAACTCACCGGACTCGGGGCCGACCAGAACCGTCGTGACGGATTGGTCCTGGTACTTCGAGCCGAGGCTGGTGCCCAGTTCACCCATCCGCCGGTAGTCCCAGAACACGGCACCTTTCGTGCCGTGAATCTCGAATCCGTAATTGTTCTGCTCTCCCACGGCGACGCGGCATGCTTCGAGGGTGCACCGGCCACCCGACCCGAGGCGCAGCAGTGCGCTGACGAAGTCTTCGTTCTCGACAGCCCCCATCTCCCCACCGCTGGCCCGCGCATGTCCACTGGTAGCGGCGGACGGACGCGCACGCTCCGGGATGAAGATCGCAGTATCCGCAACGAGAGCGTCGACGTCACCGAGAAGATGACGAATCAGATCGATGCCGTGCGAAGCCAAGTCGCCCAGGACGCCGGCGCCGCCGCGCTCACGCTCGTATCGCCAACTCAAAGCACCTTCAGGGTGGGCCGCATAGTCGCTGAGGAAACGAAAACGCGAGTGCGTGATCGTGCCCAACTCCCCTGAGTCGATCAGGCTCTTTGCCAGGGCCACAGCCGGCGCGTTTCGGTAGTTGAAGCCGACGGTCGACTGCACACCGGCCTTCGAGACTGCTACGGCAACAGCTTTGGCGTCTTCCGTGGACAAGCCGACGGGCTTCTCGATCCAGATGTGTTTGCCGGCCTCTGCCATTGCGACGCCGATTTCACGGTGCAAGAAGTTCGGGGCCGTGATGCTCACCGCGTCGATGGCCGGATCGGCTGCGATATCGCGCCAATCCTGGGTGAAAGCTTCGAAACCGAATTGGTCCGCTGCTTCCTCCCCTCTGCCAGGCACCTCGTCGGCGACGGCAGCCAGGCGGATCAAGGGAAGCTGCGGATAGTGCTGCCGCAGACGCAGATACGCCTGCGTGTGGACGCGGCCCATCCATCCGAATCCGGCAACTGCTACTGAAATGCCTGTCATGAGGCTCCGTTCGGGTCAAATGATCGAAGGATCGCAGAAATGCTGGGATCACAAATCACCCCCACTGACTCGGTCAGGCGGGTACTCGTGTCACCGGGATCGAGATCTAGCGGTCGACCACGGTGGTGTCGAAGTAGTAACGCGACGCTCGGTAGCAGTGGCTGCCGTACTCGACGGCGCTACCTGAATCGTCAAATGCAGTGCGGCTCATGGTCAAGAGGGCAGCACCCACTTTCTCGTCGAGCAATCCTGCTTCTTCGCGAGTCGCCGCCCGAGCGCCGATTCGCTGCCGCGCGACACGGATGTGAACGCCGCGAGTTCGCAAGGTTTGGTACAGCCCCTGCGTCTCCAACTCCTCGGGATCGGGTGCGATGTCCACCGGAATGTAATTGGTCATCACGGCAAGCGGTTCGCCGTTGGTGCTTCGCAGACGCCTGATGGTGGCCACTTCGGCGTCAGGTTCGAGGTTGAGTTCCGCGGCAACGTCCTCGGCGGGAACTCCCACCGTGAACTCGAGCAGCTTGGTCGTCGGCGCCTGGCCGGCCCTCGCAAGGTCGTCGAACAGGCTGGTGAGCTCGACCGGGCGGTGCACCGGACTTTGCACCACCTGAGTTCCGACTCCCCGCTTACGAACAAGTAGTCCCTTGTCCACCAGTTCCTGGATCGCGCGTCGAGTGGTCGGACGTGAGAGATTGAGCCGTTTGGCCAACGCCAGTTCGTTCTCGAAGCGATCACCTGGGGCAAGTTCGCCACCGAGAATAGCGCCCTCGATTGCCTGTGCCAGCTGAAAATACAGCGGCACCGGGCTCGAGCGGTCCAACTCGACGGCGAGTGCTGCGACCACGGCCAACTCCGATCTGTCTTGGGAAGGCGCCGTATCGACGCTACTTCTCTCGGCAGTGTATGCGAACACTAACATTCACTTGACCGCAAGTCATAATGTCCAGACAAACTATTGACAATCGCTGTGTCGCGGCGCACAGTTTCAGTCATACAACGGTGCCCTGCGTGGGCAACCCACCACGAACTCTCGGGAGTCAGTTTTGACAAGCATCAACACTCACCAGAGCGGGTCACACATCCCTGACGCACCCTTCGACGTGCTCGCCATCGGCCGATCGGGGGTGGACATCTACCCACTTCAGACCGGTGTCGGACTCGAGGACGTCGAGACGTTCGGCAAGTTCCTCGGCGGCAGCGCAGCCAATGTCTCGGTGGCGGCCGCGCGCCTCGGCCGGCGAGCAGCACTGATCTCCGGCGTAGGCAGCGATCCTTTCGGGAAGTTCGTCACACGCGAGTTGGCACGTCTGGGCGTCGACAACAGGTTTGTCGTCACCAATTCCGAGTACCCGACACCGGTGACGTTCTGCGAGATCTTCCCTCCTGACGACTTTCCGCTGTACTTCTACCGCAAGCCGCATGCGCCCGATCTTCGGATCACCCCGGAAGACATCGACCTCGACGCCGTTCGAGCATCGTCCCTCTACTGGTCGACTGTGACAGGGCTGTCCGAAGAACCGAGTCGCAGTGCACACTTCGCTGCCTGGGAAGCCCGCGAACGACGCCCGCTGACGGTCCTCGATCTGGACTACCGCCCGATGTTCTGGTCGACGCCCCAAGAAGCAACCAATCAGGTGCAGCGCGCTCTGGCGCACGTGACAGTAGCCGTCGGAAACCGCGAAGAGTGCGAGATCGCGGTCGGTGAGACCAATCCGAACAAGGCCGCCGACGCGCTTCTCGACCTCGGTGTCGAACTGGCCATCGTGAAGCAGGGCCCGAAGGGCGTACTCGGCAAAACGCGAAAGCAGTCGATCACCGTGCCGCCCAACGCCGTCGACGTGGTCAACGGGCTTGGAGCAGGCGACAGCTTCGGCGGATCACTGTGCCACGGACTGTTGGCCGGGTGGCCGCTGGAGAAGGTACTGCGGTACGCCAACGCGGCCGGCGCGATAGTCGCATCTCGGCTCGAATGCTCCACTGCGATGCCGACCGCCGAAGAAGTCCACGATCTCGCCGAAGCCACAGCCACGGAGGCAGTCAATGTCTGACAAGCTCGCCGCCCGCCCCCTCGCCACCACCTACGCCGAAGTGACGGAACTGCGTGCGAGCGATCCGCAGATCATCGAAAAGGCCTGGGCAGCGCGAACTCCTCGCGCCACTGTTCGAGGCAATGGTCGACTGATGATCGTCGCTGCCGATCACCCGGCCCGTGGGGCACTGTCTGTCGGTGGCAAGCCGACAGCGATGAACAGTCGTACAGATCTGCTCGACAGATTACGCACTGCGCTCGACAATCCCGGAGTCGACGGCGTTCTCGGCACTGCGGACATTCTCGACGATCTGCTCCTCCTCGGCGCCCTCGACGACAAGGTCGTCTTCTCGTCGATGAACCGCGGCGGCCTGGCAGGCGCCAGCTTCGAACTCGACGACCGCATGACGGGTTACACCGCGGCCGGTACCGCAAAGTTCGGTATGAACGGCGGAAAGATGCTGCTGCGCATCGCACTCGACGACGCGGGCACTCTGCCCACCATGACGGCATGTGCGGAAGCCGTGGACGAACTGGCCGCGGCCGGACTGATCGCGATGCTCGAGCCGTTCCTCTCCAGTCGCGTAAACGGCAAGGTGGTCAACGATCTCAGCCCCGACGCCGTCATCAAGTCCATCCACATCTCCCAAGGTCTCGGCTCCACCTCGGCGTACACGTGGATGAAACTGCCGGTCGTCGACGAGATGGAACGCGTCATGGATGCGACCACCCTCCCGACGCTCCTCCTGGGGGGAGATCCGCAGATCGCGCCGGAAGAAACGTACGCAAAGTGGGACGCTGCACTTCAGCTGCCGTCCGTGCGCGGACTGATCGTCGGACGCGCGCTGCTCTACCCACCCGACGGCGACGTCACCGCGGCCGTCGACACCGCAGTCAAGCTCGTCCACTAGAACCGACCTGGCAGGAGCAAGATGTTCAGCAAGTACTACGTCCCCGCCGGATCGTCCGCCGACGGTGATTTCACGACAGTGGTCACGCCGGAGTCCGCCGGGTGGACCGAATCCAGCTTGTGGACACTCGAACTCGCCCCTGGCGCTGACGTCCACCTGCAGTCCGGCGAGAACGAGATCATCGTCGTTCCACTGGCGGGTTCGGCCGTGGTTGTTGCCGAGGGGACGGAGATTCCCCTCACTGGCCGCGCATCGGTTTTCGACGGTCCCAGCGATTTCGCGTACGTAGGACGCGACGCCGACTACTCGGTCAGCAGCGCTGACGGGGGCCGCTTCGCTCTGTGCGGAGCACGCGCCGGCGCAAAGCTCCCCCATCGATACGGTCCGGCTTCAGGAGTTGCGGTCGAACTCCGCGGTGCCGGGAACTGCAGCCGACAGGTTCACAACTTCGCCACTGCAGACACCTTCGAGGCCGACTCCATCATCGCGTGTGAGGTCATCACCCCCGGCGGGAACTGGTCGTCGTATCCCAGCCACAAACACGACGAGAACAGCGACGTCGAATCGGCCCTGGAAGAGATCTACTACTTCGAGATCGACAGAAGCCCCACCGGGACCGAAGGTTTCGGCTACCACCGCGTGTACGGAACCGCCGAGAGACCTATCGAGGTGCTCGAGGAAGTCCGCTCGGGCGACGTCGTCCTCGTGCCGCACGGCTATCACGGCCCGTCCATCGCAGCGCCGGGCCACCACATGTACTACCTCAATGTCATGGCAGGTTCGGGCGAGATCCGGGCGTGGAACATCTGTGACGATCCGCAACACACCTGGCTACGTGGAAGCTGGGATCACCAGGACATCGACCCTCGACTGCCGTTGCAGTCCCACAACTGACGGAAGTGAAAGCTGTGGCACCCACCAACAACGCAACCGGCAATCGTCCACCTCGCGACGAGCCGACCGTATACCTCACCGTTTCTCAAGCTGTCGTCCGCTTCCTCGCCAACCAGTACACCGAACGCGACGGCCAGCGCACCAAGCTGTTCGCCGGCTGCTTCGGAATCTTCGGGCACGGCAACGTCGCCGGACTGGGGCAGGCACTCTTGCAGGCCGAGATCCAGGATCTCGACGCCGGCCGTGAGCCGACACTCCCCTACGTGCTCGGCCGCAATGAACAGGCGATGGTGCACTCGGCTGTCGCGCACGCCCGCATGAAGGACCGCCTGCAGACGTGGGCAGTCTCGTCCAGCGTCGGCCCCGGTGCCACCAATATGATCACCGGCGCGGCACTGGCCACCATCAATCGTCTACCTGTATTACTCCTTCCCGCAGACACTTTCGCGACCCGCGCCAGTGCCCCCGTCTTACAGGAACTCGAACTCCCGTCGAGCGGCGACGTCACAGTCAACGACGCTTTCAAACCCGTCTCACGATACTTCGATCGGGTATGGCGCCCGGAGCAGTTGCCGAGCGCTCTGCTCGCCGGGATGCGCGTGCTCACTGATCCCGTCGAGACCGGCGCGGTCACCATCGCCATCCCGCAGGACGTGCAGGCCGAGGCTTTCGACTGGCCCGAGTCCTTCTTCGCCGAACGGGTGTGGCACGTGGCCCGCCCGCTCCCCGAACGATCGGTGATCGAACGCGCCGCCGCGATCATCCGCTCGGCTCGCAAGCCACTGATCGTCGCCGGCGGCGGCGTGATCTACAGCCAGGCCACCGACTCTCTGGCAGCGTTCTGCGCGCAGACCGGAATCCCCGTGGGGCAGAGCCAGGCCGGCAAGGGTTCATTGGTCTACGACCATCCACAATCCGTCGGGGCGGTGGGGTCCACCGGCACTACGGCTGCAAACGCACTGGCCACCGAGGCTGACGTCGTCATCGGAATCGGTACGCGGTACAGCGATTTCACGAGCGCGTCCCGCACCGCGTTCACCAATCCCGACGTTCGCTTCGTCAACATCAACGTCGCATCACTGGACTCCGTGAAGCAGGGCGGAGTCAGCGTTGTCGCCGACGCACGTGAGGCACTCGACGCGCTGGCACTTGCACTGAACGACTACCGGGTGGACGACGAATACGCGTCCAGGATCGGTGACCTCGCTCGCGATTGGGATGCGATCGTCGAATCCGTCTACAACCCAGCCGAACCCGCTGCCGACGGGTCACTGAATCAGAATCAGGTGATCGGCCTGGTCAACACACTGTCCGATCCACGTGACGTCGTGGTGTGCGCTGCCGGGTCCATGCCAGGTGACCTCCACAAGCTGTGGCGAACCCGTGATTCCAAGGGGTATCACGTCGAATACGGGTACTCGTGCATGGGATACGAAGTTGCCGGCGGTCTAGGCGTCCGCATGGCGTGCCCCGATCGCGACGTGTTCGTGATGGTCGGAGACGGTTCCTATCTGATGATGGCCACCGAATTGGTCACCGCCGTACAGGAACGCCTCAAGGTCATCGTCGTCCTGGTGCAGAATCACGGATTTGCCTCCATCGGTTCACTGTCCGAGTCGCTGGGTTCCCAGCGCTTCGGCACGCAGTACCGCTACCGCTCGAATGACGGACGTCTCGACGGAGGGGTTCTCCCGGTCGATCTGGCCGCGAACGCTGCCAGCCTCGGTGTCGACGTCATCCGCGCCAACACCGCTGCCGAGTTCGCCGACGCGATCAAGGTTGCCAAAGCAAGCGACACCAGCACCGTCATCCACGTCGAAACCGATCCGCTGATCGGCGCCCCGGACAGCGAATCCTGGTGGGATGTACCGGTATCGGCCACCTCCGAACTGGAGTCCACCAAGAAGGCACGGACAACTTACGAGTCCTGGAAGAAGATCCAGCGACCGTACCTCCGTCCATCCGAATGAAAATTCCGCACAACCACACCCCATAAAGCTTGCCCGCGAAAGGAATCTAGACATGAGCGCGATTCGCGTCGGATCAGCCCCCGACTCCTGGGGCGTGTGGTTTCCGGACGATCCACAGCAGACCCCTTACACACGATTCCTCGACGAGGTATCCGCGTCGGGATACGAATGGATCGAACTCGGCCCGTTCGGATACCTTCCGACCGATCCAGCCAAGTTGACGGACGAACTCGGCGCCCGCGGCCTGAAGCTTTCGGCCGGTACCGTTTTCGAACACCTGCACCAGGACGATTCCTGGGATGCCGTCTGGAATCAGATCAAGGACGTCGCCAAGTTGACCGCAGCCGTCGGCGGCAAGCACGTGGTGGTCATCCCTGAGATGTGGCGCGACCCTTCCACCGGAGCGGTACTCGAAGACCGCAATCTGACGCCCGAGCAGTGGCGTAAGAAAACCGACGGCATGAACGCTCTCGGGAAGGCAATGCTCGAGGAGTACGGCGTCATGGCGCAGTACCATCCTCATGCCGACAGTCACGTCGACATCGAAGACAACGTCTACAAGTTCCTCGAAGGGACCGACGAGCGTTTCGTGAATCTGTGTCTCGACACCGGCCACATCAGCTACTGCGGCGGCGACAATCTCGCAATTATCAACAAACATCCGGAGCGCATCGGGTACCTACACCTCAAACAGGTGGATCCGGCGATAGTCGCCAAGGTTGAGGCGGAGGACCTGCCGTTCGGTGAGGCCGTCAAACTCGGTGCCATGATCGAACCGCCGCGCGGAATCCCCGACATGCCGCCGCTTCTGGAGGCCATCGAGAAGCTCGGCATCGACGTGTTCGCGATCGTCGAGCAGGACATGTATCCCTGCCATCCCGACACACCGCTGCCCATCGCAGCGCGCACTCAGAAATACCTGTCCACCTGGGGCGTCCCCGCCGTCCGTTTCAACTGAGCAACACAATCGAGGAGTACCACCGCATGTCTGACAACCAGGATCTCCGGATCGCAGTGCTCGGCGTCGGCATCATGGGGGCCGATCACGTCGACCGCATCACCAACAAAATCGGCGGTGCCCGCGTCACCGTCGTCAACGACTACTCTCTCGCCCGCGCCGAGGAAATCGCAGCACTGACGCCAGGGGCGCGCGTCGTCGTCGATCCGTTCGATGCCATCGCAGCCGAGGACGTCGACGCCGTTGTTCTCGCAACCCCGGGCCCGACCCATGAGAAGCAGGTTCTTGCCTGCCTCGAAGCGGGCAAGCCTGTTCTCTGCGAGAAGCCGCTGACCACCGACGCGGACAGTTCGCTCACGATCGTCAAAGCCGAAGCAGCGCTGGGAAAAAGACTGATCCAGGTTGGTTTCATGCGCCGGTTCGACCACGAATACACCCAGCTCAAGGATTTGATCGACAGCGGCGATCTCGGTCGCCCTCTCGTTGTGCACTGCGCTCACCGCAATCCTGCGGTTCCGAACGGCTTCGACAGTGCGATGATCGTCAAGGACTCACTCGTCCACGAGGTCGACGTGACACGATTCCTGCTCGACGAAGAGATCACCTCGGTGCAGATCATCCGACCGGCCGCGAATTCGCTTGCTCCCGAGGGCATTCAAGACCCACAGATCGCGATATTCGAGACCGAGTCCGGCAGACACGTCGACGCCGAGGTGTTTGTCACCACCGGAGTTGCCTACGAGGTGCGCACCGAAGTTGTCGGCGAACTCGGAAGCGCGATGATCGGACTCGACGTGGGACTGATCCGAAAGACCAAGCCCGGCAACTGGGGTGGGCAGATCACCCCAGGATTCCGCGAACGCTTCGGGCAGGCCTACGACACCGAGTTCGCCCGGTGGATCAAGGCAGTGAAGACGGGCGCCGGCACCGGCAACTACATCGACGGACCAGGTGCTTGGGACGGGTACGCCGCGGCCGCTGTCTGCGCCGCCGGTGTGAAGTCTCTGGAGACGGGTCAGCGCGTCGTCGTGGACATGGTTGCGCGCGACTCTGTGGCCGGAGCTTAGCGATGAAGGTCGCACTCGACCCCACACCTTTCCATCACGATTACTCACTACTCGAGCTTCCTCAGGTTGTTGCCGATCTCGGGTACGAGTACCTGCAGCTCACACCGCACGTCGACATGATCCCGTTCTTCAATCACCCGAAAGCCGACGACGCGCTCGTCGCCAAATTTCGGAAAGCTTGCGCGAGTGCTGGAGTCGGAATCGCGTCGGTACTCCCGGTCCTTCGCTGGTCCGGCCCGGACGAGGACGCCCGCGAAGCAGCCGTGCGTTACTGGAAGCGGGCCATCCAGATCACGGTCGATCTCGGTGTCAACGTCATGAACACCGAATTCTCCGGCCGCCCCGAAAAGGCCGAAGAGTCCGAGCGTGCGTTCTATCGTTCGATGGAGGAACTGGTTCCGATCATCGAACGCGAGGGAATCGACGTCCTGATCGACCCCCACCCGGACGATTTTGTCGAAGACGGACTAGCCGCGATCCGCACGATCCGTGGTGTGAACTCCAAGAACCTCGGCATGGTGATCGTGGCGTGCCACCAATTCCACATGGGTGGGGACCTTCCCGCCATCATGGAGGCCGCCGGCGACATGGTCCGACTCGTTCACGTGGCGGACACCATGGATCATCACCGTTCCCACGGACTGCGCTACATCACCAACCCGCCAGGCAATGCCGTTCGAGTGCATCAGCATCTCAAAATCGGTGACGGAGACGTCAACTGGGACGAATTCTTCGGCGGCCTCGGCAAACTCGGCTTCTACGATCGTGACAACACCGTGATGGTGTCGAGCGTCTTCGCCGAGAACGAAAACGCACACGAGGTTTCCCGGTACCAGCGCGAGACGATGAACGACTATGTCGCCAAGTACACCTCCCCGAACTCCTGAGCCACCAGACCACTAGGAAATACCATGACCAGCACTGATACTCGTGTCATCGCGCACTGGTTGGACGGCAAGTCGTTCGCCGGAACATCCGAGAACACCGCCCCCGTCACCAACCCCGCCACCGGACAGATCACCGGCCGACTGGCCCTGGCGAACCTCGAGGACGCTCGCACCGTCATCGACGCTGCTGCGGCGGCCTTCCCCGCCTGGCGTGACACCTCACTGGCCCGGCGCACACAGGTACTGTTCAGCTTCCGCGAACTCCTCAACGCTCGCAAAGGTGAACTCGCCGAGATCATCACAGCAGAGCACGGCAAGGTTCTCTCCGACGCCCTCGGCGAAATCAGCCGCGGACAAGAAGTTGTCGAATTCGCTTGCGGAATACCGCATCTCCTCAAGGGCGGATACACCGAGAATGCATCGACCAAGGTCGACGTCTACTCCATCCGCCAACCCCTCGGCCCCGTCGGCATCATCTCGCCCTTCAACTTTCCCGCGATGGTCCCCATGTGGTTCTTCCCGGTCGCCATCGCCGCCGGGAACACCGTGATTCTCAAGCCCTCGGAGAAGGACCCCACCGCGGCGATCTGGCTCGCCGAACTCTGGGCCGAAGCCGGTCTGCCCCCCGGCGTCTTCAACGTCCTCCAAGGTGACAAGCTCGCCGTCGACGAACTTCTGGAAAACAAAGCAGTCAAAGCGATTTCGTTTGTCGGATCCACCCCCATCGCCCAGTACGTCTATGCCACCGGCACCGCCAACGGCAAACGCGTGCAAGCACTCGGCGGCGCCAAGAACCACGCCATCGTTCTGCCGGACGCCGACCTCGACCTCGCCGCCGACGCAATGGTCAACGCGGGATTCGGCTCCGCGGGCGAACGATGCATGGCGATCTCCGCCCTGGTCGCAGTCGGCGACATCGCCGACGAACTTGTTGCCAAGATCGTCGAACGCACCACTCCCCTCGTCACCGGTGACGGCACCAAGAACTCCGACATGGGTCCGCTCGTCACCAAGGCCCATCGCGACAAGGTCGCGTCCTATGTCGATGCCGGGGAGAAGGACGGTGCCACGATCGTGGTCGACGGACGCACAGTTCAGGCCGATGGTGGACCGGACGGCTTCTGGCTCGGGCCCACCCTCATCGACCACGTCACCACCGACATGTCGATCTACACCGACGAAATCTTCGGGCCTGTCCTCTCCGTCGTGCGTGTCGATACCTACGACCAAGCCCTCGAACTGATCAACAACAACCCGTACGGAAACGGCACCGCCATCTTCACCAACGACGGCGGCGCTGCCCGACGCTTCCAGAACGAGGTGGAGGTCGGCATGATCGGCATCAACGTCCCCATACCGGTTCCCATGGCCTACTACAGCTTCGGCGGCTGGAAGAACAGCCTCTTCGGTGACACCCACGCTCACGGGACAGAAGGTGTTCATTTCTTCACGCGAGGTAAAGCCGTCACCAGTCGCTGGCTCGACCCCAGCCACGGCGGCATCAACCTCGGCTTCCCCGAGAACAGTTAGCCGGCAAGACATCTGTGGCCGAGACTCTCGAAGAGTCTCGGCCACAGATGTTTTCGAGAGGTCTACGTGACCGTGGGGTGGTACGTCAGTACCTGAACTCCAGATTCGTACCGACGATCGTCCTTCAACTCGAGGACGATCTTGTCGGCCGATTCGGGGAACACTCTCCCGCCGGACCCGAGAATGACCGGGAAGACCATCAGACGAAGCTCGTCGACCAGACCGGCCAGCAACAACGCGTGGACGAGCGTCCGACTTCCCGCGACCAGGATTTCGCCGTCGATCTGCTCCTTCAGCTTCGGAACGGCTTCCTCGATGGGACCGTCGAGTGCCGTCGAGTTGTTCCATTCGAGCGGTTCGGTCGAACTCGTGACGACGTACTTGGGCATCTCGTTCATCTTGTCCGCAAAGCCTTGGTCGTCTTCGCGCTCAGGCCAGGCACCGGCGAAGCTCTCGTAGGTCCGCCGCCCGAGTAGAAGGACGTCCGCGGCGAGGGTTTCGTCGAGTTTGAACTTCATCTGATCGCCCTCCTGGTACGGAAATACCCATCCAGTGTGCGCATAACCCGGTTCGCCACCGGGAGCTTCCATCACCATGTCCAAGGACACGAATTCTGTCACCACGATCTTGCCCATACCGATCCCCTGTCGTCAGTGCGTGTGCGCCATTCGAGTAGCCGACTACCCCACTGTTACAGACTCTGCGTGGTCGGGGAACTCATCAGCGGCGATCGTCCACTATGACCGATGTACAAACCGAATCGCCTGTTTTCGATCCCTCTGCTTGCGTGGCGATTCGGACGTTCCCTCACGTTCGCATACCCTCGTATATCGATGATGTGGCGTCGAAAGTGTGCAGTGGCAGTAGCCGGAACAGTGCTCTCAGGGAGCATTGCGTTTACCGGTGTCGTAGGGACCTCGGGAGTGGCCGGCGCCCAACCGGCCCCGCCGCCGCCCACCACCACCGAAGCGCCGTTCACAACACCCAACACCGACAGCTGCCCTTTCACGAGTAGCCCGGCACCGGCGATCGATCTCTCCGAAGCACCCGCGCCCGGATCTACGGCCCCGACTGCTGTCCCGATTCCGGAAAGCCCTGTCGGTGGAGACAAGCTCGGCGAGTGCGGTGTTGTACTCCCTGACGGCGCTCCCCCGCTCCCGGCGGATATCGCGGCATCCGGATGGGTACTCGCGGACGCCGAAACCGGTGAGGTCCTCGCCGCGAAAGATCCGCACGGTCGCTACCGACCGGCCAGCACCATCAAGATGCTCTTGGCTCTCGTCGCGCTCGACGAACTCGATCTCGACACCGAAATCACCGCAACGGCCGAAGACGCGGACGCTGAAGGTAGCGCTGTCGGCATCGGCAAGGGCGGCAAGTACACCAACCGGCAACTGATGCAGGGTCTGGTCATGGCGTCGGGAAACGATGCCGCGCATGCTCTTGCCCGCCAACTCGGCGGTGACGCTGCAGCCGTGTCCAAAATGAACGCGCTCGCGGCCGAACTCGGCGCCCTCGACACTCGCACGGCAACTCCATCCGGACTCGACGGCCCGGGGATGAGCAGCTCGCCGTACGACCTGGCCGTGATTTTCCATACCGCCCTGCAGAATCCGACGTTTGCCGGTCTGATCCATACCGAGACCGTCGAATTTCCCGGCTTCCCCAAGGATCCGACCATTCCCGACGATCAGGACCGCCCCGGATTCACTCTCGCCAACGACAATCAGCTGCTCTACAACTACGACGGCGCATTGGGCGGCAAGACCGGCTTCACCGACGACGCCCGCCACACGTATGTGGGTGGCGCGGAGCGTAACGGCCGGAAACTACTGGTGACATTGATGGGCGGCGAAGCCAAGCCGATCCGTCCGTGGGAGCAGGCTGCCCGTCTACTCGACTACGGATATGCACTCCCCGCGAGCACAACCGTCGGCTCGTTGACGGACCGATCCACCGACGATTCCAGTCCCGATGTCACTCGCACACCGTCTGCCGCTGCACCAGGCTCGATCTCGGCAGCACCCACCGCTACCGACGCCGAATCCGACACCACTGACCGCATCCTCATCGGTGCTGTCGGTGGAGTAGTGGTGATCGCGCTGGTGGCGGGAGCCGTTGCCCTCAACCGTCGGAGGCGCTAGCGCGGCCGACGACGCATGAAGCCCGAAAGACCCAGGCCGGCAACCGCACCCGTGGCGATCAGCGCAGCCACGCGAGACGGTGAAGCACCGTCACTGACAACGATTCGCGGCGAGATCACGGCGGGATCCGGCGGCGGAACGAACGCCAGGGCCATACTTTCCTTGGTCGTCGCCGCCCACGCCGTGCAGAACAGCAGCATCCGTGACGCCGTGAACACGAACACGAGCAAACCGATGATCGGACCGAATGCCACGCCCGCTGGTCCATTGGTGACGGCAGCGAGGTAGATCGCACCCACCTGCTTGAAGATCTCGAACACAATCGCGGCGATAACCGCTGCCTGCGCAGCGCTACGCAGCGTGACAGGCTCGCGCGGCAGCCGGGCGATCACCCACAGGAACACCGCCCACGTCGCCAGGAGTGAGAGCAACAGTGAAACAACTCTGAGCCCCACGCCGACACCGGTGATGTTCTCGAGGTTGAGCCATTTCACGATCTGAGTCGCAACCGGCCCACTGCTCAGCGCCGACATTCCCAGTGAGACGACCATGGCGAGAGCCAGACCGACGAGGGCCCCTGCGTCACCGAGTTTGGTACGTACGAACCCCTTGGGCTCGCGCTTGCTCTCCCACATCGCCGTCAGCGCGTCGCGAACATTTGCCATCCAACCGAGACCCGCGTACGCAGCACCCAGGAGGCCGAAGATTCCGACGCTCGCGCGCGAGTCGATGGCCGAATCGATCAGCGTGTTGATGGTGTCACCCAAGCTGCCCGGAATGCTCTTGGTGATCTGCTCCTGAATCGACTCCAGGTACTCGGGATGCCCGGCCAATACGAAACCGGCCACTGCAAACGCGACCATCATGATCGGAATCAACGCGAGAACGCTGAAGTACGTGATACCAGCAGCGTAATAGTCGCCTTTTTGCTCTTGAAACCGTCCGGCCGCGCGAACCAGATGATCGAGCCAGGGTCGCGCTGCCCGTTGCTTCTCGAGAAAGCTCGGTGCGTCGTCGTCCGTGTCAGCCATTGCCGTCCCCCTCATGTTCGGTCAGGCGTCGTGAGTCCGAATTCGCGTAAGTCAGCCCTTCGGTGCCAGGAATCCGACCTTGTCATAGACAGCGGCGAGAGTGCGTGAAGACACCTCACGGGCGCGGTGCGCTCCGGCCGCGATGATGCGATCCAGCTCTGCCTCGTCGGCAAGGTAACCGTCGACCTTCGCCTTGAGTGGGGTGACGAACTCGGTCAGCACGTCAGCGGTATCGGTCTTGAGGTCGCCGTACCCCTTGCCCTCGTAACCGGCCACCAGAGTCTCGATCGGTACTCCCGAGAGAGCCGACTGAATGGTGAGCAGGTTGCTGACGCCCGGCTTGGCCTGCGGGTCGAAACGAATCTCGCGCTCGTTGTCGGTGACGGCCGACTTGATCTTCTTCGCCGACACCTTCGGATCGTCGAGCAGATTGATCAGTCCGGCCGCACTGGCAGCGGACTTGCTCATCTTCGCGGTTGGATCCTGCAGGTCGTAGATCTTTGCCGTGCCCTTGATGATCTGCGGCTCGGGAACGACGAACGCCTTGCCGTAGCGGGTGTTGAACCGGCCGGCCAGATCGCGTGCGAGTTCGAGGTGCTGACGCTGATCCTCACCCACGGGGACTCGCTGCGGGCGGTACAGAAGGATGTCCGCGGCCATCAGAACCGGATACGTGAACAAGCCGACACTGGCGTTGTCGCTGCCTTGCTTGGCGGACTTGTCCTTGAACTGCGTCATACGGCTGGCTTCACCGAAACCGGTGATGCAGTTCAGGACCCACGCCAACTGTGCGTGCTCGGGAACCTGACTCTGCACGAACAGCGTCGCCCGATCCGGATCGATCCCCACCGCAAGGAGCTGAGCGACCGCAACCTTGGTGCGACGACGCAATTCCTTCGGGTCCTGCGTCACCGTGATGGCGTGAAGATCCGGAATGAAGTAGAAAGCGTCGAAATCGTCCTGCAACGGAACCCACTGCTGCAGCGCACCCAGGTAATTGCCGAGGTGGAAAGAATCCGACGTCGGCTGGATTCCGGAAAGCACGCGAGGCTTTGCGGTGGGCTTCTGTTCTGCAGGGGTCGACATGGTTCCGATCTTTTCACGAGTGGAAATCAGTGCAGTGGCGTGGTGCCCGGGTAGTCGAGTTCGACGAGGTCTTCACCGTGGGCGGTGAGGTCCTCCGCACCGAACTGGTAGACGGTCCGGAAAACGACGGGTTCCCATTCTTCGGCGTAGAAGTCCATCGTTTCGCAGAACCACTCCAACTGATCCTGTTGCTCGGACAGTAGAGAACCCGCGCCTCGGACCACAACTACATATCCGGCGCCGAGTCCGAGGACGTCGTCGAGATCGCGCATGACATCGTCGAAAGCGTCTTTGTTTCGCCCGAAGTGGGACGGAAACTGGAAGGCTGCCGCAAACTCGTCGAAGACCTGCGCCGTTGTCCGCATGTTCTCTCCGCGAACCACCCGAACGACAAAATTCTCGGCACGGAGTTGACGTGCAAGATCATCTGCAACGGCCGGGTCGCTCTGCAGCGCCACCGAAGCCACATCCGAATACGGATCCAGCCACTGCGCCACGCTGACCGTAGACGAGTCGGACATCAGCGAATCCTCACAAACGTGTCGTAGTGATCGAGGGTGTACCACGCCGAACCGTCGTTGCCGGTGACGATTCGCTCGGCGTCGCGTCCTTGGCCGTTCTTCTTCGGGTTCACGTCCCATTCCTGATAGACGACACGTCCGCCACCGGCACCGACAGCGGGTAGACGTCCTTCGCTGTTGCGGAAGGTGATGCCGCCCTTGGTGCCCGGCGCATTGGCGGAGTCCGGCCACCGTCCGGCGTCGATCTCCGCCAGCGTGGCGAGCACTCGCGCCGGCGCATCGGTGCTTGTCTGCTGCGTTGGCTTGGCAGCGGAACTCGAGGACGCGGAACTCGACGGCGCGGAACTCGACGGCGCAGCCTTGGTGGTGGCGCCAGGCTTGGCTTGAGCACTCGAGGACTGAACGCTCGAGGACTTCGTACCCGACGACGCCGAACTGTCGGAGTCACGTGAAGAAAGGGTGACCGCCAGCACGAGCGCAACCACCGCCACCACGACGGTGATGATGGCGTTGCGCGTCTTTGCGCTCGGCATTTTCAGACCTTCAGACATACGCGTCTCTATCGGTACGAGACGGTGACAGGCGCATGATCCGACCAACGGAGGTCGTAGGACTCAGCGCGTTCCACGAGCGCGACCTTGGCCCGCTCGGCGTATCCGCGAGTGGCAACCTGGTAGTCGATACGCCAACCCGAATCGTTGTCGAATGCCTTTCCGCGGTACGACCACCACGAGTACGGGCCGTCGACACCCGGATGGAGGGTGCGGAAGACGTCCACCCACGCGGAATCTTCGGCGAACAGCAGATCCATCCAGGCGCGCTCCTCGGGGAGGAATCCCGAGGACTTCTTGTTGGTCTTCCAGTTCTTGAGGTCGAGTTCGGTGTGCGCGATGTTCCAATCGCCGCTGACCACCACGTGACGATCGGCAGCCTCGGCCGCTGCAGCGGTGGAGGCGAGGTGAACTGCGAAGGATGCCATGAACCGCTCCTTCTCCTCCTGCTTCGGCGTGAGCGCCTCACCTGAGGGCAAGTACAGGCTCGCGACGGTCAGATCGGCGAAGTCGGCTTCGATGTATCGACCGGCGTCGAGAAACTCGTCGTCCCCGTGACCGATCCGCACCGCGTCAGGTTCCGTGCGTGAGAGCACCGCGACTCCGTTGCGTCCCTTCGCGGACGGCTCGGCGGAGACCAGGAACCATCCTTTGCCGAGTGCCGGCTCGAGAGTCTCGCGAAGCTGGTCGTCCGACGCACGCGTTTCCTGAAGGCAGATGAAATCCGCCGACGTCTTCTCCAGCCAGTCGAGCATGCCCTTACGGGCCGCTGCTCGAACGCCGTTGACGTTCACGGACGTGATGGTGTGGGGCGCAAGAATGTGGGAGTCAGCAGTTTGTGGCACGGCAAGCACCGTAGCCGATTCCACCGACGCGGATGGGCGCCCAGGTCAGCGCGCGGCCCTACGCTGCAGAATCACCGCTACCGCCAGCACGACGAGACCAGCGACGGCCAGCAACGACCCCACCGCTGCGGGCGCGGTGTACCCGTAACCGGCTGCGATGACGACGCCGCCGATCCACGCTCCGAAGGCGTTGGCGATGTTGAGTGCGGCGTGATTGAGAGACGCGGCCAAGGTCTGAGCATCCTCGGCGACATCCATCAACCGTGTCTGGAGGCCAGGCACCATCGACGACCCGGCGAGCCCGATGAGGAAGACGAAGACGAGCGCCGTGTACGGATTGCGCACGGCGATAACGAAGATCGCGAGGATGACCACGAGGGATCCCATCGACAGGAACAAGCCCTTCATCAGTGCGCGATCCGCGAGGTATCCACCGACGAAGTTGCCGGCCACCATGCCCAGTCCGTACAGCATGAGTGCGAGGGGAATGAACGAAGCGCCAAGCCCGGACACGTCGGTGAGAGTCGTACTGATGTAGGTGTAGACGGCAAACATCCCGCCGAATCCGACCATGCCCACGATCAGGGTCATCCACACCTGAACGCGGCCCAGTGCCCCGAGTTCGGTGATCGGATTCGTCACCGGCATGCCGTCCAAACGCGGAATCCAGACGAACAGCGAAGCAACCGTTGCCACCCCGATCACGGCGACCAAGGCGAAGGCACTGCGCCAGCCGAGTGCCTGGCCGATCCAGGCCGCGACCGGCACACCGATCACGTTGGCCACGGAAAGACCCATCATCACCATCGCGACGGCCTTCGCGCGTTTTCCCGGTTCGGCCAGGTGAGCTGCGACCAATGCGGCGACTCCGAAGTAGGCGCCGTGCGGCAATCCGGCGACGAAGCGGGCCATCATCAGCGTCGTGTACGAGGGCGCGAAAACCGAGGCGGCATTGCCGACGGTGAACGCGACCATGAGTGCGATCAACAGGGTGCGGCGCGGTACTCGTGCGGTGAGTGCAGCGATCAGCGGAGCGCCGACGACAACCCCGAGCGCGTACGCCGAGATCACGTGACCCGCGACGGGTTCCGAGACGCCGAGTCCGGATGCCATCTCCGGGAGCAATCCCATTGCGACGAACTCGGTTGTGCCGATACCGAAACCGCCGAGAGCGAGAGCGAGCATCGCCGGACCTCTGGCGGAACGAACCCCGGGTGTCGAGGTGTCAGAACGGGAGAGGGTAGACGAAGTCACTGATCAATTGTGGTCTCACATCTGGTTGAACTTCTAAGTGAGAGCGGGTGAGTTCACTCACGTGAGACCGCGAACACAAATGGGACGCCCGGTTTCCCAGACGTCCCATTTGACAGGTGAAGCGGTGAATCTACTTCGCGGCCATGGCCTTCTGCAGGTTCACGTCGAGCGCGCCGAGGAACTCCTCGGTGGTGAGGTAGCCCTGATCGCCGCCGACCAGCATCGAGAGGTCCTTGGTCATCTGGCCGCTTTCGACGGTCTTGATGACAACGTCTTCGAGCGCCTGCGCGAAGCCGATGACCTCAGGGGTGCTGTCGAGCTTGCCACGATGCTCGAGCCCGCGGGTCCACGCGAAGATGGACGCGATCGGGTTGGTCGAGGTGGGCTTGCCCTGCTGGTGCTGACGGTAGTGACGCGTCACGGTGCCGTGAGCAGCCTCTGCCTCACAGGTCTTTCCGTCCGGTGTCAGCAGAACCGACGTCATGAGGCCGAGCGAGCCGAAGCCCTGGGCCACGGTGTCGGACTGGACGTCGCCGTCGTAGTTCTTGCATGCCCAGACGTATCCGCCCTCCCACTTGAGTGCGGAAGCGACCATGTCGTCGATGAGGCGGTGCTCGTAGGTCAGACCTGCAGCATCGAACTCAGCCTTGAACTCGGTCTCGTAGACGTGCTGGAAGATGTCCTTGAAGGCACCGTCGTACGCCTTGAGAATGGTGTTCTTGGTGGACAGGTACACCGGGTAGTTCTGCTGCAGTCCGTAGGTGAGCGACGCGCGAGCGA
Source organism: Rhodococcus sp. no. 34 (assembly GCF_054589475.1). Taxonomy (NCBI): domain Bacteria; kingdom Bacillati; phylum Actinomycetota; class Actinomycetes; order Mycobacteriales; family Nocardiaceae; genus Rhodococcus; species Rhodococcus sp. no. 34. The sequence goes on along the minus strand of NZ_BAAILK010000023.1, from coordinate 164,754 downwards.
AGTCACGGATGGACGTGGTGAAGTTGTACTGCCCCTGGACGACGCCGCCCTCTTCGGGGAAGTTGACCAGTTCGTGCTCGATCGGTGCGCTGCCGTCCTCAGGCGTGTAGGTGATCATCACCTTGCCGGGGCCGGGGACCTTGAAGTCTGTGGCGCGGTACTGGTCGCCGAATGCGTGACGGCCGATGATGATCGGCTTGGTCCAGCCCGGAACGAGTCGCGGAACGTTGGAGATGATGATCGGTGCGCGGAAGATCGTGCCGCCGAGAATGTTGCGGATCGTTCCGTTCGGGGAACGCCACATCTTCTTGAGACCGAATTCCTCGACACGTGCCTCGTCCGGCGTGATCGTGGCGCATTTGACGCCGACGCCGTGCTTCTGGATCGCGTGCGCTGCGTCGATGGTGACCTGGTCGTCGGTCTCGTCGCGGTACTCGATACCGAGGTCGTAGTACTCGAGGTTCACATCGAGATACGGATGGATCAACTTGTCTTTGATGAACTGCCAGATAATGCGCGTCATCTCATCGCCGTCGAGTTCGACGACGGTGCCCTCAACCTTGATTTTGGACATGGGTGCTTCGCGTCCTCCTAGGAAGTTTCCCTGGTTACACGGTTGCGGTCACACTTTGTGAGTGGGTCCGCGAACGGTTCGATTATCAAACCTAGACGGTGTGGACTGATCTCGGGAGATGAGTCCCAAACAAGACAAGCGTACTGCTAACCCGTGAGGCCGCAACCGGCAGGTCCACTCATCGGTCTCTACTCGCGAGTAACTTTTGCCTGCTAGTGGGCTGCGTCGCTCTGCCTCGCGTGCGGTTGCGGCTCACATTTCGCCCCGTGTCAGGACTGCGCTCACTTCCCGGTAGAATCCGACTTGGTCATGAGTGCCAGCGTCAAGCCCCGGCTCGCTGGACGGCAACCCTCCAACCGCGGTGGGGTGCCCCGGGTGATGACCAGGTTTCCCGACGTGGATCTGCTCGCGCAGTTCCACCGCAATTCGGGTGACAAGCGCGGGTCCGACAGGGACGGACCCCAGACCGGGCCGAGCCCCACGGAGGTATTTCAGTATGTGTCGCACTTGTAGATAGACCCCAGCACGGGGCGGCGATCATTCGCCCCCGTCCGACATCTATCCGTCAGACCACTGGAGTGAACAGATCATGACCGACAACACAGCCGACGCCGCAGCAACTTCGGATCCGACCGCGAACTGGTCGTTCGAGACCAAGCAGGTGCACGCCGGACAAACAGCGGACACCGCCACAAATGCGCGCGCTCTGCCGATCTACCAGACCACCAGCTACGTCTTCGACAGCACCGATCACGCTGCTGCACTGTTCGGCCTCGCCGAGCCGGGCAACATCTACACGCGGATCATGAATCCCACACAGGACGCCGTCGAGCAGCGCATCGCTGCCCTCGAAGGCGGAGTCGCCGCACTCCTCCTCTCCTCGGGTCAGGCCGCCGAGACCATCGCGATCCTCAACATCGCCGAGGCCGGCGATCACATCGTCTCCAGCCCGTACCTGTACGGCGGCACGTACAACCTCCTGCACTACACCCTTCGCAAGCTGGGTATCGAAGTCACGTTCGTCGAGGATCCCGACAATCTCGAGCAGTGGCGCGAAGCCATTCGCCCGAATACGAAGGCGTTCTACGGCGAAACGATCGCCAATCCGAAGAACCACATCCTCGACCTACCCGGTATCTCGTCACTGGCCCACGAGAACGGTCTTCCGTTGATCGTGGACAACACAGTCGCGACGCCGTACCTGCTTCGCCCACTCGAACACGGCGCCGACATCGTCGTTCACTCCGCCACCAAATACCTTGGTGGACACGGCACCGCGATCGCCGGCGTCATCGTCGACGGTGGCACTTTCGACTGGACGCAAGGTCGCCACACGAACTTCACGACGCCTGATCCCAGCTACCACGGCGTCACCTTCGCGGACCTCGGCGCGCCGGCGTTCGCACTCAAGGCCCGCGTCCAACTGCTGCGCGATCTCGGTTCCGCCGTGGCGCCGTTCAACGCGTTCCTCATCGCGCAGGGTATCGAAACCTTGAGCCTGCGCATCGAGCGCCACGTATCCAATGCACAGAAGGTCGCCGAATTCCTCGACGGCCACGTCGAGGTGGCCTCCGTTTCCTACGCGGGACTTCCCTCCTCGCCATGGTTCGAACGTGGAAAGCAGCTGACGCCCAAGGGAACCGGCGCCATCGTCACCTTCGAGCTGCCCGGCGGTATCGATGCGGGCAAGACGTTCGTCAACGCCCTGACGCTGCACAGCCACGTCGCCAACATCGGTGACGTTCGCTCACTCGTCATCCACCCCGCGTCGACGACACACTCGCAGCTCACCCCCGAAGAGCAGCTCGCCTCCGGTGTCACACCCGGGCTCGTCCGCCTCGCGGTCGGCATCGAAGGAATCGACGACATCCTCGCCGATCTCACCGTCGGCCTGGCAGCGGTGGCAAACTCGTGACCGTGAACGAATTGGAGCCCAGGATCGACCTCCTGCCCCCACCCGACGGCCAGGTGGGGTTCGTCGACATCGGTGCCCTGGAACTCGAAAGCGGCGCGGTGCTCCCATCGGTTTCGCTCGCCGTTCAGCGGTGGGGTGAGCTTTCCCCGAACCGCGACAACGTCGTACTCGTCGAGCACGCACTGACCGGAGACTCACACGTCACCGGACCGATCTCCGCGAATCAGCCCTCCCCCGGCTGGTGGAACGGGATGGTCGGCCCCGGCGAACCGATCGACACCGGCGAATGGTGCGTCATCGCAACCAATGTCCTCGGTGGTTGTCGCGGCACGACCGGTCCCAGTTCGCCGGCCGACGACGGCAAGCCGTGGGGCAGCAGGTTCCCGGAGATCTCCATCCGGGATCAGATCGCGGCGGAGAAGAAGCTCGTCGATCTCCTCGGGATCGACCAGTTGGCCTCGGTAGTCGGAGGATCCATGGGCGGCATGCGCACACTCGAATGGGCAGTTACCTACCCGGACAGCATTCGCTCCGCGTTGGTTCTCGCAACCGGTTCACGGGCCACTGCAGATCAGATCGGCACCCAGACGACGCAGATCGCTGCCATCGTCTCCGATCCGGATTGGCAGGGCGGTGACTACCACGGAACGGGGCGGGCACCTCGCGCCGGACTCGGCATCGCCCGTCGCATCGCGCACCTCACGTACCGCACCGAGTCCGAACTGGACGCACGCTTCGAGAACTCCGCTCAGAACGACGAAAATCCTTGGAACGGTGGACGATACGCCGTACAAAGTTACCTGGAACATCAGGCTGACAAGCTGGTCGACCGCTTCGACCCGAGCACGTACGTCCTCCTGACCGAGGCCATGAACCGGCACGACATCGGTCGTGGACGCGGCGGTGTTGCGGCGGCGTTGGCATCGATCACGGCACCGGTCGTGGTGGGCGGCGTCGACTCGGATCGGCTGTATCCCCTTCGCTTGCAGGAGGAGATCGCCGACGGAATTTCCACGTGCAGCGGCCTCGAGATTCTCAAGTCCAAGGACGGCCATGACGGCTTCCTGACGGAGGCGGACGCTGTCGCCGGACTGCTTCGCCGAACGATGGAGTTCGCACGCACGGCCCGCTGATCCGGCACAGAGGCACAATTTCAGGATCCGTCAATGTCGGGAAAACCACAGCTGATCTGCAGGTTTTCTCGACATTCTCATTGGCGAACGTGAGCCGGCGCGGCTAGCATCGGCGAACGTGAATCAGCCATGCTCGACGCGCCTGCAGGCTACGTACATTCCCGAGCACATGTCCTTCGCGTTCTGGGGTGACGCAGACCCGGCGGCGCGGCTGTCGGCACTGGGGATGCCGACCGGGTCGCCGGGCGTGTGCAGGCTTGCGATCCCGGTCGAAGAGTCGATCACAGCAACCGACGTCGGAGCGCAACTGCTCGACCTCACCACCGCGATCGACGCCTTCCACAACCTCGATGCTGGTCGCGGCGACCTCGGATCGTCGCTGCTCGCATGGAAGCGCGTCATCGACACCGGCGCACATGACATTCCGACCGCAGCGCATGCCGCGATCGAGCGCGACGACACGAAGATCCGAAGCGCCGCGTCCACGGTGCGGTTGTTCACGGAAGCGCGCGCGGCCATCGAGAGTCTTCGCCGAGCAAAGATTCAGGCGACTCTGCGCCCGTATCAAATGCACGGAGTTGCCTGGCTGACGGCTCTGTCGGGTTCGGGCGGTGGGATCTTGGCCGACGAGATGGGTTTGGGTAAGACACTGCAAGCGATTTCGATGATCGCGATCCGCGCCGACGACGGTCCGCATCTGGTTGTGTGTCCCACCTCGGTGATAGGAAACTGGCGCCGCGAGATCGAGCGATTCGCTCCGCATCTGCCACTGCACGTTCATCACGGGGCCGCCCGTGCACTTCCCACTCGTATCCTCGCCGGTACTACGGTTCTGACCAGCTACAGCGTCTTGCGTTCCGACGCAGCCCAATTGGCCCCGGTCCATTGGAGTTCAGTGGTCTTCGACGAGGCGCAACAGATCAAGAACCCCGCTTCCCTCGCCGCGAAAGCAGCAATGCAGTTGTCGGCGGACGTCAAGGTAGCGATGACCGGCACGCCGGTGGAGAACCGCCTCGAAGAATTGTGGTCACTCTTTCGCGTCGCAAATCCCGACGTCCTCGGAACTCGCGCACGGTTTCGTCAACGCTTTGCCGTCCCGATCGAATCCGGTCGATCGGCCACCGCGGCGACCAGGCTTGCCGCGGTCATCGACCCCTTCATTCTGCGCAGAACCAAAGACACAGTGGCCAAGGATCTTCCGCCCAAGCAGTTCTCCACGGTCTCGTGCACTCTGACGTCGGAACAGGCGCGCATCTACCGGTCGGCAGTTGCCGATGCTTTCGACTCCGGATTGGGCACGGGAATTGCCCGGCGCGGCAACATTCTTGCCCTTCTGACCACCCTCAAGCAGGTATGCAATCACCCCGCGCAGGTCACCGGCGATTCGGACGGCCTCTACGGAAGATCCGGAAAGCTCGACCGCGCAACGGAAATGATCGCTGAGATCGTCGACGACGGCGATCGCGCGCTGATATTCACGCAGTACCGGACGATGGGCGAGATGCTCTCGCGACACCTGGGAGCCGAACTGGGTATCGGTGCCGTGCCTTTCCTCCACGGCGGCCTGAACACCGACAAACGAGACGCGATGGTCGACGCGTTCCAGAACGAGACGGATTCACCACCGGTTCTGATTCTGAGCTTGCGCGCCGCCGGCTTCGGCCTCAACCTCACGCGCGCAAGTCATGTCGTGCACTACGACCGGTGGTGGAACCCAGCCGTCGAGGATCAAGCAACCGACCGGGCACACCGCATCGGCCAGAAACGCACCGTCAACGTCCACACCTTGGTGACGGGCGGTACCGTCGAGGATCACATAGCAGCGATGCACGAGTCCAAACGAGCTGTGGCCGATGCTGTCTCCGGGAACGTCGAGGCCGCGCTGGCCGATCTCCCCGACACCGAACTGCGTGAACTTCTCGAACTCGACGGCGCGGTGATCATCTGATGGCCAACGAATTCGGCGTCACCGCTTGGGGTCGAGCGTGGCTGCGCACGGTGGAGCGGACCGCGGCGTCCGGTCCGAACCCGTCCCTGCCGACAGCTCGCACCCTCGCACGCAACGGTTCCGTGGAGTTCACCGTCGTCTCGTCGGGGACCGTCGTAGCCGAAGTGAGCACCAAGGCAAAAACTTCGTCAGTGACGATTGGTGTCCCGCTCTGGACCAAATCCGAAATCGCTGCAGTGAAGAGCCTTCTCCGTTCGGCTGGAAAGGCGAACAGATCCGTCTCCACCGGCGAACTGCCGGACAGCATCGTCACCGAACTGCAGGCTCGAAATATCGCAGTAGCCGTTGATCTTTCGGAGTGCACTGCCAGCTGCGACTGCTCAGGTCGACGCTCGCCGTGCGTTCACCATCTCGCCGCAATCTACGCCCTGGCCGGGCGAATCGACGAGGAACCGGTCCTCGCAGTGACGCTGCGAAGTGCACCGGACAAGGCCGGAAAGAAGTCGGCATCCACTCAGTCACCGGAGTGGATCCCCTTGAGCGACATCAACATCCGCTCGTTCTACGGGGACTGACCTTCTCAGTCGGTACCGAGCGGATCGATGGTCAGGGCGAGCGTCGCGATCAGCACACCCATAACGCCCATCGCCGCAGTGTCGAAGACCCTTCCACGCACCGCGAGCAACCCCACACGGTTCTCGGGAACGAACCACCGAGCGGCAGCTCCGATGATGACGGCAACACCGAAGACGAGGGCGCCGCGGCGCCACCGGTCGGCCAGCACGAGAACCACGGCCGCCGCGATCACGGCGAGGACCGCGAGCATGGGCAGATTCTTCTTCGCGAGGCCGACCAGTGAGGACATCGGACTCAGACTCCGGCCAGAACCCGCTCGGCGCGCTCGACCACGTTGGTGATCAGGAACGCGCGGGTCAGCGGTCCGACACCACCGGGGTTGGGTGAGACGAAGCCGGCGACCTCGTTGACGTCGGCTGCGACGTCGCCGCGCAGGCCGTCGTCGGTGCGACTGACGCCGACGTCGAGGACCGCTGCCCCGGGCTTGACCATGTCTGCGGTGATGAGGCCGGGAACGCCGGCGGCAGCGACGATGATGTCGGCGCGGCGAACCTCGGCCGCGAGATCGCGGGTACCGGTGTGGCAGAGCGTGACCGTCGCGTTCTCGCTACGACGCGTCAGCAGCAATCCGATCGGGCGACCGACTGTGACGCCTCGTCCGACTACCACCACGTGTGCGCCTGCAATAGGGACCTCGTAGCGGCGCAGGAGATGCAGGATTCCACGCGGGGTGCACGGCAGCGGGGCTTCCTTGCCCAACACCAGTCGACCGAGGTTGACCGGGTGCAAGCCGTCGGCGTCCTTGTCGGGGTCGATGCGCTCGAGGGCTGCGTTCTCGTCAAGGTGCTTGGGAAGCGGCAACTGCACGATGTAGCCGGTGCACTCGGGATTGGCATTGAGCTCGTCGATCGTCGCGTTGAGCTGCTCCTGCGTGATGTCGGCAGGCAGGTCGCGTCGCAAAGAATTGATACCGACCTTGGCGCAGTCGTTGTGCTTGCCGCGCACGTAAGCCGCGGATCCGGGGTCGTCGCCCACCAGGATGGTGCCCAAGCCGGGTGTGATGCCCTCTGCCTTCAGAGCGCTCACCCGCACCTTCAGGTCTTCGAAGATTTCGTCGCGGGTAGCTTTGCCGTCGAGGATCGTTGCAGTCACGGCGACCATTGTTCCAGGTTAGGGTCGATGAGTGACAACGGCTCCGGAACTACGCGGCCCGAGGGTGCTCCTCTCCCCCGTCGCGCCCGATCATCACGCCCGTCTGCGGGCAATTCACCTGCACCCGGACGTCGTGCACTGGTGGCAAAATCCCGACGACGACTGGCCTGCAGCGCCGGAGGCTGGCACCACGCGCTACAGCATCTTCCACGGCGACCACCTGATCGGCTTCATCCAGTGGTATGAGGCGGAGGACAACCCCGACTTCCGCCACGCCGGGCTCGACTTGTTCCTCGATCCCGACTTCCACGGCCGAGGGTTCGGTCGCGAATCGATTCGCGTGCTGTGTGCCCACCTGATCGACGACCTCGCATTCCACCGTCTGGTCATCGACCCGGAGGTCGACAACTCCGTCGCCATCGCGTGCTACCGATCGGTGGGGTTCAAAGACGTCGGGGTGATGCGCGAGTATTCGCGAGATCGCCATGGTGTGTGGAAGGACGGACTGCTGATGGATCTGCTCGCACGGGAATTCATCCGCTGATCGACTGGGACGAGTTCGAAAGGACCGACATCATGTTGCTGGACAAGGAATTCACGGCCACCCTGCAGAAGAGCGACGCCAAGGGCGGGTGGACTTATGTGATCTGGCCGGAGTCCGCCGAGTTCTTCGGCACCCGCGGCCTGGTCAAGGTACGCGGGACGATCGACGGACATCCGTTCCAGAGTTCGTTCATGGCGTTGGGAGACGGTAACCACAAGCTGCCGGTCAAAGCCGATCTGCGCAAAGCCATCGGCAAGGAGACCGGCGAGCTGGTGACGGTGCGCCTCGAGGAACGCTTGGAGAGCTAGGCGCTGCTACTTCATGTCGACGACAAGACCGTGCGCCGACGCGTACGCCACCGCCTGCATCAACTCGATCTGCGCGTTTCCGACGGACGCGGACGTCCACAGGCTCGGATCGATCCGCGCACCGCGCAGATCTGCACCTTCGAGTTTGAGTCCACCCGTACGAGCACCGGACAGATCCGCCGACGCCAGCACCGCGCCCCGCATGTCGGCCCGAACCAGGTTCGCTTCACGGAATCGGCATGAGGTGAAGTCGATCTTCCTCAGGTCCGCCCCACCGAGTGAGGTCAACGAGAAGTCGACTTCGTCGAGCGTCAACGGCCGGATGCGGCAACCGTCGAACGTCGACCCGAGCAGACTGCAGTTTCGGAACGTGCTGTGCCACAGGCTGGTCCGAGCAAAATTGCACGAGCGAAACGCAGTTCCCGTGTGCACGGACTCCCCCAGATCGGTGCCGGTGAAATCACAGTCCGTGAACACCACCGACTCCGTCGTGAGTCCCGTGAGATCGGCATCTCGGAAATTGCAATTGGTGAAAGTGCGCTGACGCCACTTCTGCCCGGCCAGCCGCGCGTCTGAATAATCTTCGCCGACGACATCGTCGGATTCTTCGGGGAGCATGCCGTCCATACTGCCCCGCCGCACCGACACCGGTTCGATCGCCTAGGTCTCGCAGGCCACGCCGTCACCGTCACGATCAAGCTTGGACGAATAGCCGGGATCGCCGCGGTAGATCGGGGCAGCACCGGCCGCTCGCACGGCTGCACAGTTGGCGTAATACACCCCCGCGTCAGGCACCTTGGCCGGCGGCGGAACGTACGCCGGTTCTGTTGTCTTCGGCGGTGTGTAGGCCGGAGCGGGCGGAACGTACGGCGTTGTCGTGGTCTCCGGTACCTGAGGCACCAGCGGCACGATTGCCACGGTGGTTGTCGTCGGTGGCGGCACGATCGTTGTCGTCGTCGGCAAGAGGGACGAAGTCGTGGTCTTCGTCGTCGACGGGACAGTGCTCTTGGTTGTCGTCGCTGCAGCTGTCGTCGAAGAGGTCGCAGCAGGCGTCGTCGATTCTTCCGACTTGCCCGCTCCCGTCGCCGCGGCGATGGCAACCAGCCCCACGACTGCCACGCCGGCGATCCACGGCCACTTACGCCGCGTCTTGCCTTCCTCGGCGTTAGTGTCCGGCACCGCCGATCCGGGTGCGCCGAAGACCTGCGTGGGAGTGCCGAAAGCCTGAGTGGGTGCGTCGACGCCCTTGGGCCGTGTCTGCGCGGTCCACTGCTGACCGTCCCAGTAACGGTCGATCGTGGGGTCGAAGGGGTCGGGGTTCCAACCGGCGGGAGGGTTCATGAAATGTCCGTTCTGAGAAGAGTGCCGGAAATAGGTTCGCACGGACTGGCCGGTTTGTTACCAATTCGCCCACACTTCTCCACCGCTCTTCTCGCAGACGCGGGCACCGATATGCCGCCCGGTACAGTTCCTCGAGTGTTCCGAGTGATGTTCCACGAGCCCCGCATCCCACCCAACACCGGAAACGCGATCCGCATGGTCGCAGGCACCGGTTGCGAACTCCACCTGGTCGGCCCTCTCGGGTTCGACTTGTCGGAGCCGAAGCTCAAGCGCGCAGGCTTGGACTACCACGACCTGGCGACTGTCACGGTCCACGAAAACCTGACCGCTGCCTGGGAAGCCGTCACCCCCGCTCGCGTGTTCGCCTTCACCGCGCACGCGACCACGTCGTATGCCGATATCGCCTACCAACCCGGCGACGTCCTGCTGTTCGGGCCCGAACCCACCGGACTGTCCGAAGAAGTATTGGCGGACGAACACGTCACCGAGCGCCTGCGTATCCCGATGCTGCCCGGACGCCGGTCCCTCAACCTGTCCAACGCTGCCGCCCTCGTGACGTACGAGGCCTGGCGTCAGCACGGGTTCAAGGGCGCTGTCTGATCGACGTCAGTAGACGTCCCGGACATAGCGCTTCTCCGCCGAAAGAGCCTTCACGTACGCCTCGGCACTGCGAGGTGCCAGTTTTCCGTGCTGAGCGACCACCCCGTTGAGGGCACTGTCGACGTCCTTGGCCATCCGGTTGGCATCGCCGCAGACGTAGAAGTGCGCTCCCTTCTGCAACCACTCCCACAGCAGTGCACCCCGCTCACGCATCCGGTCCTGCACGTAGACCTTGTCGGCTTGATCCCGGGAAAACGCGAGGTCGAGTTCGGTGAGGAATCCGTCTTTCCGCAATTCTTCGATTTCTTCGCGGTAGTAGAAGTCGGTCGCGGCGTGCTGTTCTCCGAAGAACAGCCAGTTCGGACCCGTGTGCCCCAATGCCCGCCGCTCATGCAGGAAGGCACGGAACGGTGCAATGCCGGTCCCCGGACCGACCATGATCATCGGGGTCTCGGGATCGGAAGGTGGCCGGAAGTGGGTCGACTTCTGCACGTAGATACCGATGTCGTCATCGTGAGCGTGGTCGGCGAGGTAAGTCGAGCACACTCCACGCCGTGGGACACCCGCAACGTTGTATCGCACCGCGGACACCGTCAACTGCACTTCGCGTGGGTTCTCCTTCGGACTGGAAGATATCGAATACAGCCGCGGCTGAATCGGTTTGAGCAGCGAGAGCCATTCGTCTGTCGAGGCACGAACGGGCGACTGCGCGAGAATGTCGACGGACTGTCGTCCCCACGACCAGTCTTTGAACGTGGAGACATTCTCCGGCTTCAACAACTCGGCCAGGTCCGAATCGCGGGTTCGTTGATGCACGAATCGAATCATGTCGGTCGAGATTCGAGTGATCTCCAAGCGCTCGGTGAGCGCGGTACGCAGCGTCATTTCCCCGTACTGCCCCAGTTCGACGGTCTCGTCACCGTCGAGGCCGGTAAGGGTGAGCCACTCGTCGACAAACGGAGAGCTGTTTCGGGGCCAGACTCCGAGAGCGTCGCCGGCTTCGTAACTGACCGTGTCACCTGGAAGGTGAAAGCCCAACTGCCGCACGTCTTTGGAAGAACCCGGACGGTTGAGCACGACATTGCGCGTCAAGGCTGTGGTCAGTGGCGCCTTCTTGTTGTATCGCAGCGGCGGCGACATCGCCGGTGAAATCGGCGGGGTTGCAACGGTTGTCCCAGAATTCTTCTTTGCAACGAGGACGTCGGTCGTCTCGCCGGCCACCGAGCTCCGAAGCTCAGCCGTGACCGCCTCCAGCCATCCAGCAGCGGTGTCCTCGAAATCGGGCTCGCAGTCGGCGCGATCGACGATACGACTGGCTCCCAGTTCGGCAAGGCGGGCGTCGAGCTTTCGTCCGTGTCCACAGAAGTCGGCATAGTTCGAGTCGCCGAAAGCGATGACTGCATAACGTGTCTCGGACATGCGGGGCGCCGTGTCAGCAGACAACGCATCCCAGAAACCGCTGCCGTTGTCCGGGGATTCGCCGTCACCGGAGGTACTGGTGATCAGCAGGACCTCTCTGGTAGCTGCCAGGTCGGCGGCGGGGAACTCGTCCATCGCGTGCATCACCACGGGTAAGCCGATTCCCCCGAGACGAGTGGCGCACTCAGCAGCGAATTCTTCCGCGTTTCCGGTCTGCGATGCCCAGAGCACCACGATCGGCGCGCGCTCGGATCCAATACTCGGACTCGATGACAACGCAAGCCCGTCGGTGTCAGGAAGTGAGATCCGCGAGTACAGGCCGGCCAGAACACCGTCGACCCACATCCGCTTTTCGGCATCGAAGGGTGCCGTCGACGGCAAGGTAGGTACCCCGGCAGTGCGATCGGCGTCCGCACGCAACGCGGCGAGAAGGCCGGCCAGGTAGCTCTGTTGGAGCGGATCGAATACCACTGCAGGTGTTCCTGTTTGACCGAGGACGCCCGCGAGGAGATCGGTTCGCGACAACGCCCGATCAGCTGGCGCGGGAGCCACCAGCGCCGCCTCGGCGAGCACTGTTTCAGGTGTGTTCACGGCGACCTTCGTCATAGTGACAGCGCAGGCTTTGAACTCCGGTTGCTGCGAGGCAGGGTCGATGGCGTCGTTGGTGACGGCGTTGATGGACAGATATTCACCGAAGGCGTCGTTCCAGTGAAATGGGGCAAAGCAGTTCCCCGGACGCACTCGGTCGGTGACAACAGCCGGAAGCACAGCGCGACCGCGGCGTGAGGCAACCTCGATCGCATCCTGGTCGACGATGCCGAGCCTGGCGGCGTCGTCGGGATGGATCTCGACGAAGGGACCTGGGTTGAGCTTGTTCAACTTGGCCACCTTGCCGGTCTTGGTCATGGTGTGCCACTGGTGCGCGAGACGACCGGTGTTGAGCAGGAAGGGGTAGTCGTCGTCGGGCATTTCGGCGGGAAGCATGTGCGGCCGTGCGAAGAACATCGCACGGCCAGTGGCGGTGGGAAATGCGAGCCTCGGAGTGCTGCCGTCCTCGCGGATCAGGAGCCTTTGACTGACACCGTCATTGACGTATCGGATGGGATGACGGTCCTGATCACTGTCTGGCGGGCATGGCCACTGGATCGATGTCTTGCGGAGGCGCTCGTAGGTGACGCCGCGTAAGTCGTAGCCGGTCTTCGGATTCCAGAACTGCTTGATCTCTTCGAACACCTCTTCGGCACAGGTGTAGGTGAACGCTTCGGCGTACCCCATCTCGCAGGCGATCCGGGCGATGATCTGCCAATCAGGCAGCGCCTGCCCGACCGGATCCAGTGCCTGCTGAAAGAGCGTCAGGTTGCGTTCGGAATTGATCATCACTCCGTCGGACTCTGTCCACAGCGAAGCAGGCAGCAGAACATCGGCGTATTCGTTGGTCTCGGTGCCCAGGAAAGCATCCTGGGTGATGACGAGGTCGGCCTTCTCCAAGCCGTCGATGACGGTCTTGCGGTTGGCTACCGTTGCAACGGGATTGGTGCAGATGATCCAGCACGCTTTGATGCCGCCCGCCGCCATTCGGGAGAACATGTCGATGGTGCCACCGCCGATGTCGGTGCGCAGCGAGCCCTGCGGGATCCCCCATCGCTCCTCGACGAAGTCGCGATCGGCGTCGACCATCACGGCGCGCTGACCTGGCAAACCTGGCCCCATGTAGCCCATTTCGCGCCCACCCATGGCGTTCGGCTGACCGGTCAACGAGAACGGACCGCTGCCGGGCTTGCAGATCGCACCGGTCGCAAGGTGAAGGTTGCAGATGGCGTTGGTGTTCCACGTGCCGTGGGTGCTCTGGTTCAGACCCATTGTCCAACAGCTCATCCAGTTGGCGGCCTCACCGATCCACTGCGCTGCAGTGCGGATGTCGGCCTCGGGGATACCGGTGATCTCACTGACCTTCTCCGGGGTGTACTCCGCGAGGAAACTGGGCATCACCTCCCAGCCTTCGGTGAAGTCGGCGATGAAGTCCGGATCGGTGTGGCCGTTTACGACGAGCAGGTGGAGTAGTCCGTTGAGTAGCGCGAGATCGGTGCCGGGAGCGATCTGCAGGAACAAGTTCGCCTTGTCGGCGGTGGCGGTGCGTCGAGGATCGACGACGATCAACTTCGCGCCTGCCTTGATCCGCTCCTGCATTCGAAGGAAGAGGATCGGATGGCAGTCCGCCATGTTCGCGCCGGTCACGAAGAACACGTCGGCATGTTCGAAGTCCTGATAGGAACCGGGCGGTCCGTCGGCCCCGAGCGATTGCTTGTATCCGGTGCCGGCACTTGCCATGCACAGTCGGGAATTCGATTCGATCTGATTGGTCCCGATGAAGCCCTTGGCCAGTTTGTTCGACAGGTACTGAGCTTCGAGTGACATCTGCCCGGACACGTACAACGCAAACGCGTCGGGACCGTGCTCGTCGATTATTGCCCGCAGGCGCTGGGCGGTGTCAGTGATGACTGCGGCCATGTCCGCCGCTTCGATCGCATCGCCTCGGCGCGGACGGCGATATGCAGATTCCATGCGCCCCGGGCCGGCGAGCATGTCTGCGGTCGTGGTGCCTTTGGTGCACAGACGCCCGAAGTTGGTGGGATGTGTCTTCAGACCGGAAGACTTCGCAGCCTTCCGACGCCCCGTCTCCGGATCGGTGATGATGTCGAGGACAAGACCACAGCCCACGCCGCAGTATGCGCAGAGTGTGTCGACACTGGTGGTGGTGAGTTGAGCGCCCATCGATTCATGCATCCCTTCGACCGAGGATCAAGGTCGACATCTATCTTCGGATGCAGTTGTTTCGGGAGTTCATGCCCGATGTTGCGTATCAATCACTCTTTCCTCACCGCGACCTTCGGACCGATGTGCGGTCCCGGGACCAGCGGTCGTCGACGTGCAGCTGTACGCGAATGCCCAGTTCTACGCCCTGCCGCCGAATCGAGCGATGTAGTGCCAAACCTTCTTGACGTCCTGCGGATCGAAGGATGCACCCCGTGCGAGCCCCAGGACGGCAGGCGTCAGCCGCCTGCCGCGCGCAATTTCTCGGGCAAGGTCGATCACGGCCGCACCCCGGTATTCGGGATGTTCGGCTATCTCGTCGACATCGACCGCGTATCCCTCGTGCCACAGCACCGGGCACATGAGCGAGTGGGCGATCTCTTCGATCAGTGTGCCCCGGTAACTCGGATCCAGAACGAGCGCCTCGACGTCCGTCCCGATGTCGACGGCGCCGTGGACGTGCGCCTCGATGTAGTGGTCGAGCGGATCGTCGAGCTCGGCAGCCCGTGCGGCGTCGACCAAGCTCATCGCTTCGGCCGTTCCGAATAGATCAGGCTCGAAGACGCTGTCGGGAAAGCAGAAAGTGGTGCGGTCGAGCGTGTGCTCGGCAAGCCGGAAGTAGGACGAGCCGAACCGAGGGGATGCCCGTAGGGATCGGCGGAGAAGTTCAACGATCCGTACTTCGGCCGTTCCGAGGGCTCTCGCTCGTCGTAAGCTCCGCCGAATATCCGACTCTCCCAACGCCAACGATCGCCGCCGTGATGCGCCGTCAGTCCGCCGTTGCTCGTTCGAGTCTCGAACTGGGTCACATAGGTGCCTTGACGTGCGATCGAGGCCAGTGTCAGACCACGTTCAGACGGGAGGTCCGGATGAAAGTGCAACGTCACCCGGTGATTTCGATCCAACGGGCCGCCCTTCGAGAGACCGCTCACGTGCGCAATCGCGGCAGACCAGGGAGTGGAATCAACAGGCATTCGCCCATTATCCGGATATGGAAGCAGCGCCGGTGAAGAAATCGACCAGTGAATACGGTGCGCCTTCACCGAGGCAGAGATCAAGGATCACGTGCGAGTCCGCGGCCTCGGATGCGCTGCGCACGAACATCGCTTCTTCGTACTCGGCGAGTGCCCCTTCGATGTCGTCGGGGTGCGCGGCGATCGCCTTTCCCAGTTCGGCGCCGTCGAACATGGCCAAGTTCGCACCCTCACCGGACGGGGCCATCAGGTGCGCCGCGTCACCGAGGAGCGTCACCCCATGCACGCGATCCCATCGGTGCTCGTCGGGAAGTGCATGGATCGCGCGCGGAATCGGAGCGGTTTCGCCATCGGTGATCAGCGCCGTGAGTTCCGTTGCCCAACAGTCGAACTCGGCCGCGACCCGCGCTGTCGCAGCGGCGGCGTCGGTGAAATCGATACCGGCAAACCACTCCGCCGGACGGTTCAGCTGAACGTAGGTGTGCACGATGTCTCCCGCCTCTCGATGCGCGGCGATCGCTTTTCCTGGTGCGGGCGCGTACATCGCCCCGTCCCCGACGGCTTCGGCTGCAGCCGAATGCTTCTCGTCGACGTCGTAGAGGTAGGTCTCGACGAACGTGGTGCCGACGTATTCCGGCTTCGCATCGGAGAGCAGCGGCCGGATCTTCGACCAGGCACCGTCTGCACCCACGAGAAGGTCGGTGGTCACTGTCGAACCGTCGACGAAGGTCAACTCGTGGCGATCATCTCCGAGCGAGCGCACAGTGTCGACTTTGCGTCCCCATTCGATCGTGTAGTCCGGAAGGGAATCAATCAGGATTCGACGGAGGTCGCCGCGCAGCACCTCGGGACGTGTTCCCGTGCCGTCGTCGGGTTCGTCGAGGAGCACGGCGGCGTGTTGATCGAGTACGCGCGACGCGGCGCCGCCCGCGTGGATGATCGCGCGGAACTCGTCGGTAAGGCCCGCAGCGTCGAGCGCGGCCTGACCGTTGTGTTCGTGGATGTCGAGTTGACCGCCCTGCGTGCGAGCTTCTGCCGACAGTTCCGCCTCGTAGATCTTCGACCGAATTCCATGAACGTGAAGGACACGCGCGAGGGTCAGACCGCCGAGGCCCGCCCCGATGATCGTTATCGAGTTGCTCATGTTTGTTTCCTTTCAGGCTTCGATTGGAACGTCGTTCCAATGACATCTTGGAACGGCGTTCCAGATATGTCAAGATGGTTCGCATGGCGACCAGGAATCAGCGGACCGAACGACGTACGGATGCGCTCTCGAAGGAGCGAATCGTCGAGGCTGCGATCGAGATCCTCGACGACGAGGGCGAAGCCGCGCTGACATTTCGCGCACTCTCCGCACGCCTGGCAACAGGTAGCGGGGCGATTTACTGGCACGTTGCCAACAAGAGCGAACTGCTCGCCGCGGCGACCGACGACGTCATCGCCCGCGTGACAACCGGTGCAACCGAAGGCGCAGCCCCACGGGAGGCGATCCGGACCATCACCCTCGGCGTGTTCGACGCGATCGACGCGCACCCGTGGGTCGGCACCCAACTCTCTCGCGAGCCATGGCAATCAGCGGTGATGCAGATCTTCGAAAGCTTGGGACGGCAACTCCAAGGACTCGGCGTTCCCCAACCGGCGCAGTTCGACTGCGCGTCCGCACTCCTGAATTACGTGCTCGGCCTCGCCGGGCAGTATGCCGCGGGGGCCCGCCTCCTCCCCCGCGAGACAGATCGGTCCGCCTTCCTCACCACCGTCGCGCAGCGGTGGGAAGAACTCGATTCCGCTAAGTACCCGTTCCTCAATCAGGTGACGGCGCAGTTGCGCGACCACGACGACCGAGAACAGTTTCTGGCAGGCATCAACCTCATCCTCGCGGGGATCGACACCGTCCGATAGCGGCCGTAGCCGTCAGCGTGAATGAACAGCGGTGTTGGAACCGAGCGCTATGTCGAGGAAATCTCTTGCCGCACCGCGCAATCCGCGATCGGGATCCCAGACGGCTTGGAGTCGACGCGGCATCCGCAAGCCGTCGACGTTGACCGCGACCAGTCGGCCGTCCGTCAGGTCGGCGGCAACTGCCAGCGACGACAGAACAGCCGGGGCGTTGCCTGCCACCACCGCAGCCTTGACAGCGGTACACGAGGTGAGCTCGAGCAACGGCGGCACACAATCGGGAACAGCATTCTCGAGTGTCAGACGCGTGCCGGACCCTGATTCTCGCTGAATGAGCGGTGTGCGCGCGAGTTCCTCGACCGGAACGGGCACACCGTTCGCCCAGTCGTGTCCCGGCGGCACAACCACGACGAGGTGATCACGCGCTACTTCGCACGACGCGAGCGCCGACGGCACATCCGGCCCTTCGACAAATCCGATATCGGCCTGGCCGGCTTGAACTTGAGCAGAGACGTCCGAGGAATTGTGCAAGCTCACCGACGCCACGACGTTGGGGAACTTGTGCCGCATCGCGACCGTCCATCCGGGAACCAGATACTCGGCGATGGTCATGCTGGCGGCAACCGTGACGGCAGCATCACGTTCACCGCGAAGTGCGGCAACTCCCGATGCCATTTCCTCGGCACTGACGAGGATGTGACTTGCCCACTCGAGAATCAGACCGCCCTCGGCGGTGGGACGAACACCGGTCGCCGCTCGATCGAACACTTTGATTCCGAGTTGGCGTTCGACCGAACGCACCCGGGCGCTGACCGCCTGCTGACTGAGTCCGTGCTCCCGGCCGGCAGCACCCATGCTGCCCAGACGCCCTACGGAAAGGAGGACGTCGAGGGCACTGAGTTCCGGCACCCGAGGAGACAACGACATAGTCCCAAGATTAGACCCACAAGGCGAGTTTGTGGGCATTCAAGAACAACCGGTCTACCGGTACGGACCGGATGAGACGACAGTGAAATACATGACCACCACAACGAGTTCCACCTTCGCCCACATCACTCCGAACTGGTTCGCGGCAGCGATGGGAACGGGAATCGTGTCGGTGGCCGCCGCTTCGCTCGAACCGGAGATCGAGGGCTTGAAACTGGTCTCCGAGATCTTCTGGGTTCTGGCGGTTCTCGTACTGTGCGCCTTGATCGGAGCATTTGCCACCCATTGGTCACAACATCGATGTCAGGCCCTCGCCTACCTGCACAGCCCCGCGATGTTCCCCTTCTACGGCGCCGTCGCAATGGCACTGCTGACCGTGGGATCCGCAACCGGCATCACCGGCCCGGACTTCCTCGGCCACGACGTGGCGATCACCGTGTCGCTGACACTGTGGACACTCGGCACGGCACTCGGCCTGGTCACCTACGTCGTGATGATGATTCGACTCGTTCGAGATGCCGGGATGGCGACGGCAATGCCGTTCTGGCTCATGCCCGTCGTACCTCCGATGGTCTCGGCCACCACCGGCGCAGCGGTCAGCACCCACATGCCCGAAGGCGCTCCACGCATCGCGGTACTGGTTTTCTGCTACATCCTGTTCGCTCTGGCGCTGACCGCCGCCATCGGCATTCTGGTAGCCGTCGCCAGGCAGTTCGCACGCAACCGTTCGGCCGGCGTCGACGTGATCCCGTTCAATGCCATTCCCTCACTGTGGATTCCGTTGGGCGTGATCGGACAGTCGATCGCGGCATCCAACCTGTTGGCCGCCGCCTCACGGCATGCACTCAGCCCCGAGCATGCCGACACCCTGCACGAATTCGGGATCGCCTACGGAACCGTCGTCGGAATCATCGGCGTGATCGCGTTTGTCACCGTCACCGTCGTCACCATCCACGCACTGCGCCGCGGCTTGGACTTCTCGCTCGGCTGGTGGAGCTTCACCTTCCCCATCGGAGCATGTGCCGTCGGAGCGAATGCCTTCGGAGTCGCCACCGATTCCACCCTGATCCTGGGAATCGCACTTGCCCTGCTGACCGTACTGATCCCCATCTGGGCAACCGTCGCGGTCAGGACCGTCCGGTCGATCCGCAGTGGAGTTCTACCGGCGGCTGCATGAATTCGCACCGATGAGTTTTGGCTCGCCGTACGGTCTGTACTCACGTAGACCATTGTCGAGAGCAGGAGTACACGGTGAGTCAGTTATTGCGAGTGCAGAATTTCGGCGTTTCGAGTGACGGAATAGCCTGCGGTCCGGACCAGAGCTTCGAGAGCCCGTTCGGCCTGGACCACGGTGAAATGTTTGCGTGGGCAGGAGCTACGGCCAGCTGGCCCAATCGCACCGATCCCGGCGGCAGCCGAGGCCTCGACGACTATTTCACGCGGGACTTCTCCAATAACATCGGCGCCGAAATCATGGGCCGCAACAAATTCTCACCGTACCGCGGCCCTTGGGAGAATCTCGAGTGGCAGGGCTGGTGGGGCGACGAGCCACCGTTCCACACCCCGGTTTTTGTCTTGACCCACCACGTGCGGCCGTCGTTCACGCTATCGGACACGACATTCCACTTCGTCGACGCCGACCCCGCGACGGCCCTCGCGCAGGCACGTGAGGCAGCGCAGGGCAAGGACGTTCGACTCGGCGGCGGAGTCAGCACTATCCGTGAATTCCTCGACGCCGATCTGGTCGACACGATGCACATCGCTGTCTCCCCGATCGAATTCGGATCCGGTCTACGACTGTGGGAGACACCTGACGAGTTACTCGACCGCTTCAACCTCGACGTTGTGCCGAGCCCGAGCGGCGTGACGCACCACCTGTTCTGGCGGAAGTGACGTGTTGGGGCAGCTCCGTAAACGGGAGCTGCCCCAACAGTTACGCACTATTCGCCGGTCTCGACCTGGCGCCCCGACTGGTACCACGCCATCGTTCCACCGGCCACCGAAACGGCATTGATGCCGCGAGCCTGCAGATACTCAGCGGCTTGCAAGCTCCGACCACCGACGGCGCAGATGATGTACACCGTTTCCGCGTCCGGAATTTCACCCACGCGAGAGACGAATTCACTGAGCGGAATGAGCGTCGCACCGGGAACTCGGACCTGAGCGAACTCGTCGGCCTCACGGACGTCGATCAACGGCTCACCCGCTGCCAAAGCCGTGTCCAGTGCATTCAAATCGACTTCCAACATTTCTTCTGCGCCTGCCTTCGTGTTCGCTGCTGTCCGAATAGACGGTACCCGCGCGTTTTCGTGCAGCTCCCTTTACGATCTGACAATGACCAATACGGTTCCCGAAAAGTCCGGTTTTTGGAGTCGCCCCACCGTATGGAAAGTGCTCCTGCTGATAGTCGTCTACCTGGCGTTCTATCTTGCTGTCGGGCAGGTTACCTCCCGGGTTTGCGCAGACCAGATCGACACGGACAATGTCGTGGCAAGCGCCTCCAGCATCCTCCTCGGCGTCGCATTGCCCATCGCGATCGGCGGGATCGCCCTGCTGGTTTTCACGACAAAGGTCGGCTGGCTGCGCGGCGTCTTCGGCCCACAACCCATTCGTGGGCGCGGTTGGATGTGGATCGGTCCGATCATCGTGGTCGCCGCCATTGTTGCGCATCTGGCGGGAACCGATTGGAGCGCCTGGACCACCGGCGAGGTAATCGCCCTGCTGGTGCTCGGTGCGTGCGTCGGCCTGACCGAGGAATTGGCCACCCGTGGCCTGGCAGTGAAGATGCTGCGCGACGCCGGCCACCGCGAGCGCTTTGTCGCCGTCGTGTCTTCACTGGTGTTTGCACTCATGCACACGGTCAACCTGATCGCCGGGATGAAGCCGTCGACCGTCCTTGTCACCGTGGTCTACACCTTCGGTTTCGGTATGTGCATGTACCTGACAATGCGTGTGACGGGCACGATCTGGGCCGCAATCGTGTTACACGGCCTCACCGACCCCACCACAATTCTCTCGACCGGCGGGCTGGACACTTCGGTGACCACGGAAGTGAGCGGCGCCGCCGCCATCACCTCTCTACTGACGGTCCTCTTGGTCGTCTTCGGGGTGATCGCCGTCTTCCTCATCCGAGATCGAATCGGCGAAGAACGGCACACACCCGTCTCGGCCTGACCGACCGCGACCGTACAAGACATACTTGTGCCCATGCCTTCTCGAACCAAGTACTCGTTCGCCGTCGTGACTGCATCGTGTGTGCTGGCACTCTCCGGTGCCGTCACCCATGCCACCGCGGGGGTTCCGACAACTCCCGAAGTCGCGACCACCGAATCCATCGCGTCGGAATCGATCAGCGATCTTTATGCAGCCCAGGGCGCGCACGAAGTGGCTGCCGATTCAGTTCCCGGGTACCAACTGTTCTACCCAGCCGACTTGTCGTCTGATGGCAATCGGCATCCCGTCATCACCTTCGGCAACGGCAGCTACGCGACTTACGAGGAGTACGAAGCGCTCCTGCAACATCTCGCTTCTTGGGGTTTTGTCGTGGTGGTGGCCGACAGCAGCGTGACCGGCGACGGTACCGAGATTCTGGGTGCCGCCCATTACATCGTCGATCAGAACACCAACGCTGACAGCATTTTTCACCAGAGGATCGACACCGAAAACATTGCCTCGGTCGGCCACTCCCAGGGGGCAGGCGGCGCGATCAACGCTGCAACTCAGTCGGCGAATCTGATCACCGCCACAGCGGTGCTCGATTTGCCGGACCCGTGGTGGGCCTCGCGACCTGTCGACGTGATCGACGTGGCCCAGTTGACCGGACCGACGTTCTTCATGACCGGCGCCGACGACCCGGTCTCCACCGCCGATCCGCAAGCTGAGTACTTCGACAAAACCGCCGGACCGGCGGTCCGCGGCAGACTGCTTGGCGTCGGCCACAATTGGGCCGCAGATGGCGAAGGATTCCGGGGCTACCTCACCGCATGGCTGAGATTCACCCTCAGCGGCGACCAGACTGCCGCACGTGCATTTGTCGGCGACTCGGCGGAAATCCTCACCGATCCCCGTTGGGACCGGCAAGCGATCAAGGGTTTGTGATGACGATCTTGCCGTAGGCCTGCCCGGATTTCTGCTGCTCGAAAGCGTCAGCGAGGTGGTCGAGGCTGTAGGAAGAATCTATGACGGGACGAAGCGCCAGGCTCTCCAGCCCGGCGACCATCTCCTCCTGATGTGCACGACTGCCCACCAGAACACCTTCGATGGTGACCTGTTTGGTCAGTAGCGAAGTCAGGTCGATCGACGACGACGGGCCGTTCATGATTCCCAGCGCACAGATCCGCCCGCCGGGTCGGACTGCCGCGAGAGATTGACCGAGCGTGGAAGGCCCGCCGACGTCGAGGACGAGATCGATTCCGCCGCTGAGCCGCATCGCCTCCGATCCCCAGTCCGGGCGCTCGCGGTAGTTGACCACGTGATCGGCACCGAGTTCGGTCAATCGAGCCATCTTGTCGGGGGCCGACGAGGTTGCGATCACCTGGGCTCCAACAGCTTTGGCCAGCTGGACGGCAAACAACGCTACCGTGCTGGTCCCAGGGATCAACACCGACGACCCTGGGATGATCGGGACTCCGGCAAATAGTGCGCGCCACGCTGACAAACCTGCGGTGGGCAAGGTAGCGGCTTCCTCGTAGGTGTAGTTTCGCGGCATCACTGTCACAGCAGATACCGGCACGGTGACGGTGTCGCGGGCGAACCCGTCGACACCGTCACCCGGCGAATTTCCGAATCCGTCGAAATCCGGTGTGCCGCTCCGCCAATGCGGCAAATAGGTGCTCATCACGCGATCTCCGACGCTGAACTGCGTTACGCCGTCTCCGACCGCAACGACCTCCCCGGCAGCATCGGACAACAGGATCCGCGGACCGTCGGTTGCTATCTCTCCGGTCGCCACGAGGTAGTCATGGTGGTTGAGCGAATTCGCGTGGATCGCGATCGTCACCTCACCCGCACCCGGGCCCGGGGTCTCGATCGTCCTCGATTCGAGGTTGTTCAATCCTCCAGGCGGGAGTACGTACACGGCGCGGTTGGTCATGGTGTGGATCCTCGCACGAATGGTGATCGGGTGACGTTCGGAAAGGGTTCTGCTGCTCAGAGGAGAGAAGCGGTGAACCCTCCGTCGAGAACCAGGCTGCTGCCGTTGCACCACGACGACTGGTCGCTCGCAAAGAACACTGCGGCGGCGGCAACTTCCTCGGTCCGGCCATAGCGCGTCTGCTTCGTGACCATCAAGTCGTCGAATCCCCCGGACTCGAGGCCGAGGGCATTCTCGAAATCCTGCTGGTGACTCTTGACCAGGTCGGTATCGATGAATCCGGGCAGCAATGCATTCGCGCGGATTCCGTGGAAGCGAAGTTCGGCTGACAGGGTTTCGGTGAGATTGCGAACTGCTGCTTTGGCTGCGGCATAGCTGCCGATCAAAGGCGAGCCGGTGGTCGACGAGATCGACGAGATGTTCACGATCGAACCGCCACCGGATGCGACGAGAGCGGGCAGCGAATGACGCACTGTCAAGAACACTCCATCGAGGTTGACCGACATGACTTTCCGCCAGTCCTCGAACGAGGTCTCGATCAGCGGGGTCGTGGTGGCGATACCGGCGTTGGGTACTACGACGTTCAGTCCGCCGAACTCTTCGACCGCTCTGGCGACGAGATCCTTGACCTGCTGTTCGTCGGTGACATCAGTGGTGACAGCGATAGCTCCGTCGATCGAGTCCGCCACTGCCTGTGCTGCGCCACCGTTGATGTCGGAGACCACGACCCTCGCGCCCTCCGCCCCGAATGCCCGGGCAATGGCGGCGCCGATTCCGGCACCTGCGCCGGTGACAATTGCAACTTTGTTCGCGAGAAGATCGGACATGTCAGCGTTCCCCTTCAGTTCTCGGTCGGGACGTAGAAAAGCAATTCGGGTCCGGTGTCGCCGGTGGTCGCGATGGCCTCGGACATGTCGAGAGTTCCGTCGCCCAAAGCACTTCCCAACGCCTGCGCGGTGCCCGCGAGATCTTCCGTGTCGAGTTGATAGATGCTCAGGTAGCGGCGCGCGGGCAATGCATCCTCGGGCAGCAACTGCACATCCGCCAGGAAGAATCTGGAGGCGGAGACAACTCCGGGCACTCGTTCGACGACCTGCGGAATATGCACGTCGTCGTACCAGCGGTTGAACGCATCCTCCGAAGACGGATCGGCGGGGTGTACGTGTGCGACGAGAATCGCTGTGCTCATGAAGTTCCTCTTCGACTCGAAGTGCTTTTGGTTCAGCGCGTTTGGAAGGCGACGATATTCACGCGCAAGGCAACTGACCGCGGCTGCGTGTGGTGAATCGATCGCGCTCAAGCGACAACCCTAGGGAGCAAATGTGACCCGCACCATATGCTCGGAGGTCAGAGTTGAGCTCCACATTTGTCCTCTCGGCACAAAACTGTCTCTCGGCACTAACACGGTGGCCAGAATCAGGCGTTAACGGAAGTCTCGCGATTTGGCCGTTACTCGCAGATCCATCAGCTGCATCCGGTCTGCCACGACGGTGACAGCGCCTTCTGCATTCTGCACCTTCCCTCGAATAAGCAACGCCGGCGCCGTATTTGCCAATTTTCGGTACTTTGCCCACAACCCCACCGAACACACGACGTTGACCATGCCGGTTTCGTCCTCGAGGTTGATGAACGTGACGCCCGCAGCTGTGGCCGGACGCTGCCGGTGTGTGACTGCTCCCCCCACCAGCACACGGTCACCGTCCGGGATGTCGAGAAGTCTCGACGCCGGCACCACGCCGAGCGCGTCGAGCTGTGGGCGGAGGAATTGTGTCGGGTACGTGTCGGGAGATACTCCTGTCGCCCAGACATCCGCCGCCGCTAATTCGACGTCGCTCATGCCGGGCAGGGTGGGAGCTGTGACCGACGCACCGATACCGGGCAAGCGGTCGGGGCGCTCCCCCGCCGCAGCGCCCGCTGCCCACAGCGCTTCTCTACGCGAGATACCGAAGCTGGCTAGCGCACCGGCGGTCGCCAGCGATTCAGCTTGTGCGGTAGTCAGTTCCACCCGCCCGGTCAGATCGAGAAACGACGTGAACGGTCCACCGAGGTCGCGCTGTTCGACAATTTTCTCGGCGAGTGCATCGCCGATGTTGCGCACTTCCCCCAGCCCCAGCCGAACCTCGAATCCACCTGCCTCGACGGTGGCATGCGCGAGGCTGACATTGATGTCTGCACCGTGTACCTGCACTCCGTGCCGGCGCGCATCGGCAACCAAGGACTGCGGCGAGTAGAAACCCATGGGCTGCGCGCGCAGAAGTCCGGCGCAGAACGCAGCGGGATGATGAAGTTTGAACCACGAGGAGTAGAAGACCAGCGCGGCAAAACTCTGTGAATGGCTTTCCGGGAAACCGAAATTAGCGAATGCATACAGCTTTTCGTAGATCCGGTCGGCAACCTCGTCACCGATGCCGTGTAGGTCTCGCATGCCCTGATAGAACCTCGCGCGCAGTTGTTCCATCTTCTCGGTGGAGCGTTTCGATCCCATTGCCCGACGCAATTGATCGGCCTCGGACGGCGTGAAGCCCGCAACGTCGACGGCCATCTGCATCAACTGTTCCTGGAACAGCGGAACCCCCAACGTGCGTTCGAGTGCCTTCTCGAGCGACGGATGGTCGTAGGACACAGGTTCGAGTTTGTTGCGCCGACGAATGTACGGATGCACTGATCCGCCTTGAATCGGCCCCGGACGGATGAGCGCGACCTCGACTACCAGGTCGTAGAAGTTTCGAGGCTTCAGACGCGGCAGTGTCGCCATCTGCGCACGTGATTCCACTTGGAACACCCCCACCGAATCTGCCCGCTGCAGCATCTCGTACACCGCCGTTTCCGACAGATCGAGTTGCGCCAGATCGACTGTGATGCCTTTGTGTTCGGCCACCAGATCCATCATGTAGTGCAAAGCAGAAAGCATGCCGAGGCCGAGCAGGTCGAATTTGACCAGCCCAGCGGCAGCACAGTCGTCCTTGTCCCACTGCAGGACACTACGATTGGCCATTCGCGCCCACTCCACCGGACAGACGTCGGCGATGGGACGATCGCAGATGACCATGCCGCCCGAGTGGATACCGAGGTGCCGCGGATAGCCTTCGATCTGCGCCGCCAGTTCGAGTACCGGACGCGGAATATCGGTATCCGCATTCTTGTCGATACCGCCCCACCGGCCGACCTGCTTACTCCACGCATCTTGCTGGCCCTGCGAAAAGCCCAGCGCCCGAGCCATGTCCCGCACCGACGACTTTCCTCGATAGGTGATGACATTGGCTACCTGCGCGGCATACGTACGCCCGTACTTCGCGTACACGTGCTGGATCGCCTCTTCCCGGCGGTCGGACTCGATGTCCACGTCGATGTCCGGCGGGCCGTCACGTTCAGGCGCAAGAAACCTCTCGAACAGCAGTTTGTTGCGAACCGGATCGACATTGGTGATGCCGATCGCGTAACACACCGCCGAGTTCGCAGCGGAACCTCTTCCCTGACAGAGGATGTCGTTGTTCTTGCAGAACGACACGATGTCATGCACCACCAGGAAATATCCGGGAAAGTTCAATCCCTCGATGATGGCAAGTTCATGTTCGAGCTGTTTGTATGCCTTCGGTGCACCTTCCGGCGGTCCGTAGCGTTCCAGCGCCCCCACCATGGTGAGCTCACGCAACCACGACGCCTCGGTATGCCCGGCTGGCACGTCGAACGGTGGCAATTTGGGCGCGATGAGCTTGAGATCGAAAGCGCACTCACGACCAAGATCGGCGGCACCACTGACAGCCTCGGGATAGAGCGAGAACAGTGCCGCCATCTCCGCGCCGGACCGCAGGTGCGCTCCGCCGGTAGGGGCCAACCACCCGGCCGCCTCGTCCAAACTTTGACGCGATCGCACGGCTGCCATAGCCATGGCGAGGCGTCGACGCGGAGGAGCGGCGAAGTGCGCGGCGGTGGTCGCCACCGTACGCAATCCACGCTCTCTCGCCAGTTCGGCCAGAACCGCATTGCGCTCGTCGTCCTCCGCCAACCCATGATGAGTGAGTTCCACCGACACTCGCTCCGCCCCGAAACGCTCGACCAGATCCTGCAAGGCCTCTGCCGCCGCGTCGCGACCACCCGACGTCAAGGCCTGCCGCACATGACCTTTCCGGCACCCGGTCAGGATCTGCCAGTGGCCACCGGCCGCTTCGGTCAGCACGTCGTAGTTGTACTGCAGTTTGCCCTTCTCGCCGCCCGCCAGATGCGCGGCAGCGATCTCCCGCGAGAGCCGGCGATACCCTTCCTGCCCACGGGCAAGCACCAGGAGGTGTGTTCCACCGGGATCTGCCGTGCCGGTTCTGGGTACCGAGTCCAGAGAAAGCTCAGCTCCGAAGACTGTGCGCATTCCCCATTCACGTGCGGCTTCCGCAAACCTCACCACACCGTAGAAGCCGTCGTGATCGGTGACGGCGATAGCTTCGAGCCCGAGACGCACTGCTTCCTCGACCAGCTCTTCCGGCGGTGATGCACCGTCGAGGAAACTGAAGGCCGAGTGAGCGTGCAGTTCTGCGTAAGGAACTACACCGGCACCACGGGTGAGCTCGCCCGCGTGGTACTCGCCGCGCTTTCGTGACCAGGCAGGGCTGTCACTTCCATCGCCCGGAAACAAATCCTCATGTTCCACACGGCCGGGTCGTCCGGAAAGCACCCGTTCCATCTCGGACCACGTCGGCGGCCCATTTCCCCAACCCACACTGACCTCGCACCTGATCGAGTCGGCCGTCAGGGACGACCGACTGCTCGAGGATGCCGAAAGGGAAGACGCACCACATGCATCGAACTGATGTTCGATGCTGATTCAGTCTGACAGGTCACTCACCCACAGTCAACAGAGCGAATCTCAACCCTCACCGTCTCGTCACATTCAGATGTACGCATGTCTGCACTCCGTTCACTTTCGCCCCAGATCATTAGCGGCGTTCATCATCTCCATCCACACTGTTTCCAGGAGTACTACTCGTATGTCGTTCTCGCGCAACACACGTAGGTTGACGGCCGTCGCCGGCGCCGTCGCCGTTCTGGCCGCTGCCGGCTGCAGCAGCAGCGCCGACGAGGCCACCGGCTCGAACGGCGCGACCGTCGATCGCGCCGCGACCGGCGAACTGTCCTCGAACGGTGGCGCTCGTCGCATCGACGGTGATCAGTCGGCCGCAGTGCGCGACGCCGTCAATGCCTCCGGCGCGAAGAACGTCATCCTCCTGATCGGGGACGGCATGGGCGACTCGGAGATCACCGCCGCGCGCAACTACGCCGAGGGCGCTGCCGGCAGCTTCCCCGGTCTCGACGCCCTGCCGATCACCGGCCAGTACACGCACTACGCACTGACCAAGGACGGCAAGCCCGACTACGTCACCGACTCCGCAGCCAGCGGATCTGCATGGTCCACCGGCACCAAGACCTACAACGGCGCGATTTCGGTCGACATCAAGGGTCAGGCCCAGTCGACCGTCCTCGAGATCGCCAAGGCGAACGGCAAGGCCACCGGCAACGTCTCCACCGCCGAGGTGCAGGACGCCACCCCCGCAGTGCAGGTCGCGCACGTCAGTGGCCGCAAGTGCTACGGACCGGAGGCGACGTCCAAGTCCTGCCCGGAGAACGCCCTCGAGAACGGCGGCAAGGGATCGATCAGCGAACAACTCCTCGACACCCGCGCCGACGTCACCTTTGCCGGCGGCGCCAAGTCCTTCGCCGAGACTGCGAAAGCCGGTGACTGGCAGGGCAAGACACTCAACGAGCAGGCCGCAGCTCGGGGCTACCAGCTGGTGAAGAACGCCGCCGAGATGAACGAGGTCGGCAAGGCCGATCAGGATGCACCCGTGCTCGGCTTGTTCGCCGACGGCAACATGCCCGTCCGCTGGGAAGGATCCGTCGCCACCCGCGACGGTTACCTGCAGCCCGCCGAAACCTGCGTCGACAACCCCAAGCGAACCTCCGACGTACCCAAGCTCGCGGACATGACTCAGAAGGCCATCGACCTACTGAAGGTCAACGACAACGGATTCTTCCTCCAGGTCGAAGGTGCCTCGATCGACAAGCAGGATCACGCAGCCAACGCGTGCGGTCAGATCGGTGAAACCGTCGACCTCGACGAAGCTGTGCAGAAGGCACTCGAATTCGCGAAGACCGACGGAGAAACCCTGGTCATCGTCACAGCCGACCACGCTCACACCAGCCAGATCGTCACCAATGTCAGCGCCGACGACATCGCCACCATCGCCAAGGACCAGAACATCCCGGTCGAGCGCGCCCAGGAAATCGTCTACCCCGGACTGACCCGCAAGCTGACCACCAAGGACGGCTCGGAGATGACGATCAGCTACGGAACGTCCGAGGATCCGGCCGTCGAGTCCGAAGGACACACCGGAACTCAGTTGCGCGTAGCAGCTTTCGGCCCGCATGCGGCCAACGTCAGCGGTCTCACGGACCAGACCGACCTGTTCTTCACGATGACCGACGCGCTGGGACTCGACCGTTCCAAGGTCGCAGCTCACTGATCCGATAACACCTGAATCCGCCCACCCACAGTCACACCAGAGCGGCCAAGGCGCGCACCCGATCTTCGGGTGCGCGCTTCGGGCAACTGGTGCATTTGCCTTCACCGGGTACCTCGTAGATCAGGCAGCACGACGCCCGCTGCGTGAATCTGCGTCGCCCGAATGCCACCGGCGTCAATGGATTACCTACGCGCACAGCAGATTCTCTGCGATCCACGTCCACGAAACGCGGGACCGGAATGCCCGGGTTCTCACCGCGGAGAACTTCGATCAGACCGGCCGCAAATGCACTTCCGCGCTCCCGCGCATTACCGGCGGCATCGAGGCTGCGATTGGCGATGGAGTCCGTCGTGATCGCCCACAGCGCCTGCTGCCGAACGCTGGACACCTCGGCGAGTACCTCGATCACGGGATTGAGCGAGCGGAACATCGCGTGGCCCAACTCCGCCACACTCCGCGAGATCGGAATGACCGATCCGGCAGCAAAACCGCCCAGATAGCCGTTGTCACGCAAGAAGATCCGCCCACCGTCCAACGACGGATCGGCCGCGAACCCGGTGACCATCCCGGTTCCGATCGGAATGCCGGTCAGCGTCGAGCTGGCCGAGTACCACCACAACGTGCCGTTCACTCGACTGTCCGCACTCCCCCATCGCTCTGCCGTATCGGCGACACGTGCTGCCAACCACTGGGGGTCGGTCATCAACACCGCGGGCACCGTATCCGGATACGCGCTCAGGTTGTCGAAGAACGGCACAGCTACTGCCATACGGGCGTAGATCCCGGCCACCGATTCCGTCATGCCAGCCCCAATATCTCCATCCGCGGACGTACTCCGCGTTCGACTCGCGCCCTGATGCCGAAAACCTCGGCCAACAACGGCTCGTCCAACACCTCGACCGTAGACCCACACGCGCGGAGTTCACCTTCGGTGAGCACGGCAAGGTTGTCGCAGTACTCGACTGCCAACCGTAGATCGTGCATCGTGACCACAACTGCGAGCCCCGCCGACGCAAGTTCGGTAAGCAGTTCCATCACGATCAACTGGTGACGAAGATCGAGATGATTGGTCGGCTCGTCCAACAACAGAACCTTGGGCTCCTGAGCCAATGCGCGAGCTATCGAGACACGTTGCCGCTCACCACCCGACAGGGTCGATACGTCTCGTCCGGCAAGCTCGACCAAACCGACCTGCTCGATGCACCGGTCCACGATGGTGGTATCGCGCTCCGTGCTTCGGTCCAACCAGCTGCGGTGCGGAGTTCGTCCGAGCGCGATCGATTCACGAACCGAAAGTCCTGCCGAGACAGTGGGTTCTTGAACACTCGCCGAGACACTTCGGGCGATGTCCTTACGCGAGAGCGTCGTCGAGTCGACCTGATCGATCAGAACTGCGCCACCTGTCGGCGTCAAAGCGTTGTAGCAGCAGCGCAGCGCCGTCGTCTTGCCACTGCCGTTCGGCCCGACCAAGCCCAATATTTCACCGGACTTGACTGCGAAAGTGATGCCGCGCAACACTTCGCGATTTCCGAGCCGCGCCCGGGTCTCGACGAGTTCGAGCAGGGGCGCAGTTTCGGAGTCTTTCGGGAGTGTCACTGTTCTGGTCTGTGTCACTGTTCTGGCCTGTGTCACTGTTCTGGCCTGTGTCACTGTTCTGGCCTGTGTCACTGTTCGAGCCTCCGATACTGCCGGTAGAGCATCCAGACGAAGATCGGTGCACCCACGAGGGCCGTGATCACTCCGACCGGAACTTCAGTGGATTGTGCCACCGAGCGCGCAGCGGTATCCGCGGCAACCATCGCGACGGCGCCCAGCAGGGCTGCAGCAGGGAGCAGTCGAATTGCTCTGGTGCCGACGATGAAGCCGGCCAGATGCGGGATCAGCAGACCGATGAAACCGATTCCACCGGCAACGCTGACTGCTGCGCCCGCCAGTACGGAGACCGCGAGCAAGGACAAGACACGGAACCGTCGGACGTTCATACCGAGTGCAGCGGCCCCGTCGTCACCGGTCTGCAAAACGTCCATCCATCGCGAACTGAACAGAAGGGCTGTGCCGACGACGGCCAGTGTGATCGTCGGGAAGATCAGCGTCGACCATCGTGCATCACCGAATCCGCCGGCAATCCAGTGCATCACCGACGTCACGTGCCGATCATCGGCCAATACCAGGATGCAAAAGGTGATGAGGGCCGAGAATATCTGGGCGAGCGCGACACCCACCAAAATGATCGCGGTCGGCTGCGGATACCGGCCGCCGATCAGCAGTGCGAGAAACAACGGGATCATCGCCCCGGCGAATGCTGCGACCGGAATCGTGAAAACCCCGAGGAGGCCGGCGCCGAAACCCAGCACCGACACGAGCACCACCATGAATCCCGCGCCCGACGAGACTCCGAGGAGATACGGATCGGCAAGCGGATTACGGGTGACAGCCTGAGCAACAGCGCCCGACATCGCCAACGAAGCACCCACCACCGCGGCAGTGAGTGCACGTGGCAGGCGGGAGTCGATCACGATCGACTCCCGCGCCGCGGTCCACCACGTCTCGAAAGTCCCTGGCGCCAAACGGGCTCCGACTATCGCCCAGACGTCACCGACGGGAATGCGAACCGATCCCAAGGAGACGGCCAACCCCAGGACGATCGCCAAGGCGACCGCCAAGCCGACAAGCAGGGCGCCGTACCCGTAACGCGTGCGGGTCACTTCGCCGCGTCAGCGCCTGGATGGAAGGCTGTTGCGATGGTCTGTGCCGAACGCACCAACCGTGAACTCTCGAACAGGTCAGCGAGAGGAACCACGACGAACCGGTTCTGCTGCACAGCAGGGGTGGTCGCCATCAACGGCTGGGCACGGAGGAAGTCGATCTTCTGCTCGGCGGTCTTGTCGCCGTAGTCGATGACCACGATCGCCTGGGGTGCACGCTCGGCAACAGCTTCCCACGATGCGTCGATGTAGGGCTTTGTCCCTTCGGCGAAGATGTTCGAGACGCCGGAGTATTCCGCGACCAATTGACCGACGCCGACTCCGCCGATGGTCGTCGGAACCTGGTCACCGCTGTCGTAGAAGAAGGTCGGTACCGGCGCCGCGTCTCCGACCGAAGCGCGGACGGAATCGAGACCATCGCTGATCTCCTCTGCGACCTCGCGGGCGGAATCTTCGACGCCCAGGACTCGACCGAGTTGCGTGTAGTCGTTCTCGAGCAATCCGATGTCGGGGAAACCGGTGCCACAGTATTCCGAGAAGAGGAAGGTGTTGATTCCGCGCTCGCCGAAAGCGTCTCGGGAACGGCCTTGCTTCTCGTTGAAGGCACTGGTCATTCCTCCGACCACGAAGTCCGGATCGACGTCGAGAACCTGCTCCATGCTGGGGAACGTATCGGAAAGGCTGGGAATCTTGTTGAATACATCGGCGGTCTCGGCAGTTGGCGGGTTGTCGCTGTACGCCCGCCCGACAATCCGATCACCCGCGCCGATCTCGATGAGGGCTTCGGTGACGTGTCCGTTCAAAGACACGATGCGCTGCGGCGGCGAATCGAAGGTCATCTCGCGATCGCAGTTGGTCACGGACACCGGCTGTGCGAAGGATTCCGCAGCAGACGCCGACTCTGATTCCTGACCTTTGGAACAACCTGCCGAAACCAAGGCGACCGCGATGAGAACAGCGGCGGCGCGGGACGGGGAGAACTGAAGTGACACGGGGACCTCGTAAGGGCTCTGAGCCACGAATGAGAATCCGACAGACAACTCCGCCCGCACGCTGATCCTCGGCCAGAGCTCCTGCTGGACTTCCTTTTCGTAGACCACGACGAATGGATGTCGCACACCGCGCGGCGGGTAATCGGGCTTGCCGACACTCGGTGACTACCGAGAATCGACCTACCGTTGCGGGTCAGCGCCGGATTCGGACCGGCTTCCCCCACACGCGTGGCTTGCAAGTGCTTCGAGCAGTATGCATGACGTTTCCGATTCAAGACCAAACGCCCACTACAGTCGATCTGGCCAGACGCCCCCACACACCGGAGTTGATACATGACACGCTGGGCCCAAACCGTCGTCGCCCGGAAATGGTGGGTACTGAGCCTCGCGGTTCTGATAGTTCTCATCAGCGGGGTGTGGGGACTCGGAGTGTTCGGCAAGCTCAGCCAGGGCGGCTTCATCGATCCGGGCAGCGACTCCGCGAAGGTCGCCGACATCATCGAAGACAATCTCGGACCGCAGACCCCGGACATCATCGCGATCTACTCGCCCACGGACGGCAAGACTCTGGACGACATCGGGCCGGCAGTGACAGCCGCCGTCGACCAGTTCAAAACCGAAGTGCCGACCGCTTCGGTGAAATCGTATTGGGGAACAGACGCCGCAGCGAAGGCCAGCCTGCTCTCGAACGACGGATCCATGGCGGCCGTCGCGATCACGTTGGCACCGGACTCGGGCATCACGCCGGCCACTTTCGCCGATCTCTTGCCGAAGCTCGAAGTCGAAGGTGCCGAGGCACAATTCGCGGGTAACACCGTCGTCGGCGTCGCATTCAACACCAAGCTCGAGAAGGACCTGGTGGTCGCCGAAGCCATCGCCATTCCGATCACTCTGGTGCTGTTGGTCTTCATCTTCGGCGGCATCGTCGCTGCTGCCGTGCCCGTGTTCGTGGGTGTACTCAGTGTCCTGAGCGCTTTGGCCGTTCTGCGAATCCTCACGCTGATCACCGATGTGTCCTCGTTCTCGATCAACGTCGCTTCTCTTCTCGGGTTGGGACTGGCCATCGACTACGGACTGTTCGTGGTCGGTCGGTTCCGTGAAGAACTGAATTCGGGCTCGGACCCGGGAGCGGCTGCTCAGCGGACAGTTCTGACGGCGGGTCGCACCGTCATGTTCTCGGGTCTACTGCTGATCTGTGCGTTCAGCGGCATGCTCGTATTCCCCCAGGCCGTCATCCGGTCTCTGGGCTTCGGCGCGATCGCCGCAGTATTGAGCGCGGCCGTCCTGTCGCTGACCGCTGTGCCTGCGCTGCTTGCCATTCTGGGGCATCGCATCAACGCCCTGACGTGGCGCAAGGATGCGGCGCAACGCGGCGAGGAACGCTCGCGCAAGTTCTGGGGCCGCGTCGTCACGTGGGTGATGAAGCGTCCGGTCGCAGTCTCGGTGACAATCGTGGCTGTGCTGCTCGTGATGGCCTCGCCGCTGCTCGGCGCCCGGCTGGGAGAGCTCTCGTACACCGCACTACCGGACAACGACCCCGCTCGCGTCGCGATGGACACGTTGGTCAACGACTTCCCGCAAACCGGAAATGGCGCAACGATGATCCTTCAGGCCGAGGACGGGAACACTCTCACCCCGGCCGAAGGTGCAGCGATCGCCGAGTCCGCCGGTCAAGTCGAGGGCATCGGTCAGGCGACCGTCGTCGCGAGCACCAATCAACTCGTCGCGGTTCAGGCTCTCTACAGCGAGGGCTCTACACCCCAATCACAGAGCGCCGCAGTGACAGATCTGCGTGCGATCTCCGCTCCCGACGGAACGGTGCTGCTTGTCGGCGGCGGTCAAGCCATGGTCGACGACGGCAACAACGCCGTCCTGCACTGGCTACCGGTGATGATCCTCATCATGGTCGGATCCACCCTGATCCTGTTGTTCCTCGCGTTCGGTTCGGTGGTGCTGCCGATCAAGGCGGTGCTGATGGCAGCCCTGAGCCTCGCGACCACCTTCGGTGTCCTCACCTTCGTCTTCCAGGACGGACACGGCGTCGAACTCCTCGGGGTCAGTCAAACTCCGCTGGAGGCGACGTTCGTCGTGCTCATCCTGGCGGTGGTGTTCGGATTGTCCACGGACTACGAGGTTTTCCTGATGTCACGGATGGTCGAGGCCAAGAACGCGGGAGCGACGACAGAGGAAGCGGTCAAGTTCGGAACCGAGCGCACCGGCCGCATCGTGACGGCTGCCGCCTTACTCCTGATAGTGGTGACGGGGGCCTTCGCAATGTCAGGGCTGTCAGTGATGAAGTTCCTGGGCGTCGGCATGATCGTCGCGCTGATCGTCGACGCGACCATCATCCGCATGTTGCTCGTGCCCTCGCTCGTGAAGTTGATGGGCGAAGCGAACTGGTGGGCTCCTGTGTGGATGAAAAAGGTTCACGCGAAGGTCGGCATCGGCCACTGATCGCGACTGGATCATGTCGCTGAAGAGTGCCTGGGATCCTGCGGAGAGCCGTGTTTGACTAGGGGTCGTGGATGACTTACCTGAGAGTGTTGTGGTCGGCTCAGCAGTGTTTTCGCGTGTCGACTCGGACGATTCGTTGGCGTGCTGGACATCGATCATCGATGTCCAGGGGGTCGGTGACTCCAGGCCGGTGAGTCTGGTTATCGAGCCGGCCACCGTGCCGGAGTCTGCGGTGTGTGAGCTCGCTGCGACCGTGATGGCCCGGTTCGGTGAGTTTGCCGAAGTCGCCGCCGATTACCTGCGTCAACAGCTGCGTGGGCCACAGTTCGGCCTCCGCCACTCCGAACTCGTGGAGTTGGACGCCACGGAGTCACTGTTCGGCGAACCTGAGGCGGTGATCTGGGCTGACGGAACCTGGCTGCTGCGGTTCGCTGAGTCAAAGCTCGAGATGGCCGATCCTTTCGGGATCGGTGTTCTGTTCGAAGGAACGACTCCGTATGCGGTCGAGGACTTGTCGGGCGCTGAACCGGCCTAGGGTTTGCCGGCCTGTCCACGCCATCGCCTCGACGATGGTGCGCCGGTCTACTGGCGGACGGCACGTGGCCTTCACACCCTCGGAACAACGGCCGCCCACATCTCATCCGAAATCACGTCACGCGACGCAAGGACGAGGGCGCACCCCCACGCGCCCGAAACTCTTCAGCAACAGACCTAGTGGATTTCCCTGATCGGGCAGTCGTCCTCGAGGATGACTGCCCGATCGTCTAAATCGCTCCGCAGGGCGATGTTCTCCGAAGCTGATTTCGTCAGACTTGGAGCATGACAATTTTCGAATGGATCCTTGCAATCCCCGCTCTTGCGCTTGCCGTCGCCTTCTTGTTCTCCGGAATCATCTCCGCGGGCATCGACTTCGACGCCGAGGACGGGGTCATGACGCATTGATGTTCGTTTCCCTCTAGCCGCTGATCTTACTTTGGAGTAAGTTACCGACTATGGCCACATACATCGTCACTGGCGGTACTGGATTTCTCGGACGAGTTGCACTGCCACTCCTGCTCGAGCGTGATCAAACTGCTCAGATCCATGTGCTGGTCAGAGCCGGTTCTGTCGCCAAACTCGAAGAACAGGTGTCGGCAATTCCCGGCGGCGATCGCGTGCATCCGCTCATTGGAGATCTGACCGAGCCTGGGCTGGGCATCGATTCTCCCCCACCTGCCGACCACGTCCTTCACCTCGGCGCGATCTACGACATCACCGCCGGAGACGAGCAGGCTTCGACGAATGTCGAGGGCACACGCTCCGTGGTCGAACTTGCTGCGAAACTGGGAGCCACCCTTCATCACGTGTCATCGGTCGCAGTCGCAGGCGACTATCCGGGCACGTTCAGCGAGACCGATTTCGATTGCGGCCAAGGCTTTCCGACGCCCTACCACCGAACCAAGTTCGAGGCCGAGAAGCTCGTTCGAGAACGAGAAGGCCTCACCTGGCGTGTTTATCGGCCGTCTGCCGTGGTCGGCAACTCCGTCACCGGGGAGATGGACAAGATCGACGGTCCGTACTACTTGTTTCCAGGACTGGCGCTACTCGCGAAACTACCTGCAGCACTCCCCGTCCCGATCCCCAACCTCGGCGCAACCAATGTGGTGCCCGTCGATTACGTAGCCGCCGCCCTCGTCGAATTGATGCACGCACCCGGCCACGACGGCGAAGCATTCCATCTCGTGAATCCGAAACCTCAACCGGTACGCGAAATCTATGCCGGACTCGCCAAGGCCGCCGGAGCACCCCGGCCCGCACTCAGCCTTCCGGGCGTGATCGCCAAACCCTTTGTCTCGCCCTTGCCGATGGACTCGGCGGAATCGGCACGGAAGGTCTTCCTCGATCGCATCGGCATGCCTGCAGCATTGCTCGACAACATGACGATGGCGCCGACCTTCACCTCGGAGAGAACCGTTGCCGCCCTGGCCGGATCGGGACTGGCGGTCCCCGAGTTCGGGTCGTACTCCACTGTGTTGTGGAAGTACTGGCGCGCAAACCTCGATCCCAATCGCGCACGACGTAACAATCCCGAAGGACCACTCGTCGGTCGGATCGTTCTGATCACCGGAGGCTCTTCCGGAATCGGCAAGGCATCGGCCATTGCCGCCGCTCAGAAAGGCGCCACCGTTCTCCTGATCGCACGCCGCACCGACGAACTCGATGCCGCGGTACTGGAGATTCGATCAGCCGGAGGCAAGGCGTTCGGTTACCCCTGCGACATCACCGACGACGAGTCGGTCCAGCACACGATCAAAAGCATTCTGACAGAACACGATCACGTAGACATGTTGGTAAACAACGCCGGCCGATCCATCCGGCGCGGCATTTACCACTCCACTGATCGTTTCCACGACTACGAACGAACGATGGCAGTGAACTACTTCGGCGCTGTGCGATTGGTGCTCGCCTTGTTACCGACCATGCGTTCTCGCCGCTTCGGCCACATCGTGAACATCAGCAGCGCGGGAGTCCAGGCGGCAACGCCTAGATTCTCGGCCTACGTGGCGAGCAAGGCCGCCCTCGACGGTTTCTCGGACGTAGCCGCCTCTGAAACCCTGGCGGACGGAATCACTTTCACGACCATCCACATGCCCCTGGTCGAAACACCGATGATCGCTCCGACCGGCGAATACAACAACGGCCCGATCACCAGCCCGGAAAAGGCTGCGGCAATGGTGATCCGCGCGCTGATCGACCGCCCCAAACGCATCGACGTACCACTCGGAACCCTGGGTGATCTGGGAACCCTGTTCGCACCGCACACCAAGGACCGAATTCTCAACCAGATGTACCAGGCATTCCCCGACTCTCCGGCGGCAAAGGGTCAGGTAGACAAGGAAACTCCGGCAGACGCTCCGGCAATACCGACGCGACAGCACCACTCGCGCTCGCGCATCCGCAAACTCGGCCGTCGTGCCGCCCGACTCGTGCCCGGTACGCACTGGTGACCGGTAGTGTGACTTCGTCTCGGAGCGTTTCGGCAAGAGGAACGGATCTGTAGGTTCAGTCGGCGAATCCTCACCGGGTCACGCTGACAAATGCGATCAACCGCCAGTTGCACAGGGTTCCGTATCGGTGCCTGACCCCGGGACCACCAGACCAGACTCGTAGGCGATGACGACAGCGTGCGTCCGATTCTGAGCACCGAGCTTTGCCAGCACGTTCCCGACATGCGTTTTCACTGTCTCCAGGCTCACAACCAGAACCTGAGCAATATCCGAGTTGGACAGCCCGGTGGCCATCAACCGCAATACCTCTTCCTCCTTTGCTGTCAGCGCTGCATTCGGGAACGCCTCAGCGGAGACCAACGGGCGGGGCGTAACCATCCGGCGTAGCGCGGCAGGGAACAGGATCACTTCGCCCGCCGCCACCACACGTACTGCCGCTGCGATCTGCGAGACTGGGAGCCGCTTCAGCACGAAGCCACTCGCGCCCGCACTGAGTGCGGCCGTGACGTAGCCATCGTTTTCGAAAGTGGTGATTACCAAGACTTTCGGCGGTTCGGTGCACTCGGCCTGGAGGTGCCGAGTTGCCTCTATTCCGTTGCGCAGCGGCATCCGCACGTCCATCAGCACCACATCCGGACGAAGTTGCCGCGAAAGCTCCACTGCTTCGATACCGTCGGAAGCCTCGCCGACGACCACAATCCCGGGCTGAGCTGCGAGCAGCATACGCAGGCCGCTGCGGGTAACGTCGTCGTCATCCGCAATCAGCAGGGTGACTGGCATGCTTGCAGGGTTGGCGGCGTCCTCACTCCAATTGGCTTCGGTCATCGTGCCACCCGTACCGGCAACTGAACACTCAATCGCCAGCCCTGGGCTCCGTCCGGTCCAGCCTTGAACTCACCGTTCAAGAGTCGCACGCGCTCGGACAAACCTGCCAGGCCGCGCCCTGATCTTCGAACTACGTCTGCCTTTCCCCCGGTCACTGCCCCGGTGCTGTTGACCACTCTGAGCTCGACGCTCTCCGAGCCGACTGCCACCGTGATTTCGATCGGCCCGCTGTCCCCGTGCCGCAGAGCATTGGTCGTCCCCTCTTGCAGGATCCGGTACGCCGCGCGAGAGAGTGTCCCCTGGATCTGTGAAAGGTCACCCGAAAGGTTCACCTCCACAACCGCCCCCGCATGCCGCAACCGATCAATTAACGCAGGCAAGTCCGACAGCGTCCGAGAAGGTACAGCCCCAGGCCTCTCCTCGCGAAGTACACCCAGTACGTAGTCCAGGTCCTCGAGCGCTGCCCGTGTCGACTCCTCGATGCTACGCATGGCGGCCCTCGCTGCGGCAGGATCGGAGGCAAGCACCTCGCCGGCCACCGCCGCCTGGATCGTGGCGGCGGTGAGCGTGTGTCCGATCGAGTCGTGCAACTCGTGAGCGACCCGATTACGTTCGGCCAGTTGCAGTTCACGTTCTTCCGCCAGCGCGAGCCGTTCGGCCGTGGACGGCCCCAACAGTCGTGGCGCCAGCCATCTCAGCAGTGTTGCCACCAGGACACAAATTCCTGCCGCAAGCAGGAGGCAGCCGGCCGCCACGACCCAGGTCCATCCACCCGTCACGTCAACCGACGTATCGAACAGACTGATTCGCGCCGTGCCGCCGAGCCAGTTCCCCGGGAGCGAAATACCCATGATGAAAAGGACGCTGGTCGCGAGCGCCGCCAGCCAACCCACCATGACATGCAGGACAATCCAGAGCGGGGCCCGCCAGCGATCAATGTCCGAGAGGTTAGGAGTACGGTGTCCGAGCGCTGGACTCGGCAGCGACACCTGCAGCAGTCGGCGGGCAGAAACGATGAGCGCGCGTCGCACAGGATGCACCAGGCCGAGTGCTCCTACCAAAGTCACCCATATGAGCAGGACCGAAAGCACCCGGACGAACTCGGGTGCGGATTGCCACGCGAGAGCAGGCAACATCGCAACCACCAGAAGTGGCAGGCTTGCCAACACACCACAAAAGGCGAAAAGTACAGCTGAGTATGTAGAGCCTCGCATCAGCGGTCGTAGTCCTGTGATCATGATTCGACAAGTATGACTGGGCCGCTCGGCGATGGCCTCCCCCGATCGAGGGAGATGGTTTTCCCGCGTCGGAGCGATGCGCGACCAATCCTCCAGCAGACAGGATCGTGTCCAGACCGATCAATCTCTCCAAGGAGTTCTACTGATGCGCCGCCACAGTCGACAGGGCCAACCTCCCTCACCCCAAAGACAAAGCCGGAAACGGCACCGCGCCCTCTGTTCCGTCGCAATGACTCTCAGCGTGGTCACCCTCGGTGCGTGCTCGTCGTCCGCCGATACCGTCGCTGCGCGGCACGATGCGGTTCAACACTCACTCGACGCACTGGTGAGCGAGGACGGACTACCCGCCGCCCTCGCAAGCATCCAAGACCGAAACGGCAACTCCCACAACTACACCGCAGGAGTCGGTGACCTGACCACCGGATCAGAGGTACCCCCCAACGGCCAGATACGAATCGGCAGCAACACCAAAACCTTCACCGCAGTAGTGGTCCTGCAACTGGTCGCCGAAGGAAAGATCGAACTCGACACCCCCATCGAGACCTACCTACCCGGACTCGTCCGCGGAGACGGGATCGACGGCCACAACATCACCATCCGCCAACTCCTCCAACACACCAGCGGACTCCCCAACTACAGCAACTACCTGGAAGACGAAGTCCGATATTACGACCCACGCGAACTTCTCGACATCGCGCTCGAACATCCTGCCGACTTCGCCCCCGGAACGAGTTGGAAGTACAGCAACACCAACTACGTTCTCGCCGGCCTACTCGTACAGAAGATCACTGAAAAACCCCTCGCCGAGGAGATGAACCGGCGAATCTTCGCGCCGATCGATCTGCAGCACACATACTTTCCTGAACCATACGACGAGAAGATCTCGGAACTTCACCCCCGCGGCTACTACCGGGAGTCATCGGACGCGCCTCCCGTCGACATCACAGAGATAGACCCCTCGTGGGGATGGGCCGCAGGGCAATTGATCTCCACCACCTCGGACCTCAACCAGTTTCTCCACGCACTCCTCGACGGACGACTGCTCCCCGCAGCCCAACTCGACCAGATGCGCACAACCGTCCCCGCGGAGGAAACCTTCGGACCCGATGCCCGCTACGGACTTGGATTGGTCAGCCGTCCGCTACCGTGTGGCGGCCTGTCCTGGAGCCACGGCGGCAGTTTCCCTGGATACGAGACACGCGGGGGCGCTACCGACGACGGACGCGAAGCGAACATCGCGGTCAGCATGCAAGTAGTCGACGACGCCACCCGGAGAAAACTCGAACACGCGGTGGATATCGCCCTTTGTCGCTGAGGCCTCCTGTCAATCACCAAAGGCCGCCTACTCCGAAATAGCTCGTCAAACCGACAGTATCGGCCGCGAGACGCGGGACTCCGAGGTGCAGCCAGCTACACCCCGTACGCTCCGGCACGCACCACCGAGAGACTGCACTTCGCACCATGGAGGACGCGTATGCACGTCAATACTGTTCTCTGCATGTGGAACTCACCACGAGATTCGACGAACAGGAGACCACAACCAATGACCACTCTTCGACGTCGCCCCCTGCTCACCGTGCTTCCGGCAGTCACCGCTGCAGCCCTCATATTGGGCGTGAGCGGATGTGGTGACACCACTGACTCCACTGATTCCACTCGGCAAAGCGACGCTGCCGTGCAACAGGCGCTCGACGGCGTCATCGAGCAGGGGATCCCCGGCGCACAACTCGTGATCTCCGACCCGTCGCGGGGCACTCGCATCATTCGTGCAGGAATGGGAAACACCGCCACCGGCGAGCCTATCCCCGATGATGCGCGGGTCCGAATCGGCAGCAACACAAAGGCCTTCGTCTCGACCGTCGTCATGCAACTCGTCGACGACGGACTGCTCGACCTCGATATGAGCATCGAGCATTACCTGCCCGGAACGATCGTAGGCAACGGGAACGACGGCAACCGAGTCACCATTCGAGATCTCTTGCAGCACAACAGTGGACTGACGGACTACCTCGCCGCCGGCGGAGCACGGCCGGAAGACATCAAGCCCGGCCAGCTGCTGGTGGGGACAAGCGCACAACCATCGGAGCACTTCTCCCCCACTGAACTGGTCGATATCGCAATGTCTCTTCCACCCGGCCCGGCAGCCAAAGACAAGGCTGTCTATTCGAACACGAACTACATTCTGCTCGGGATGCTCATCGAGAAGGTCACAGGACGCCCTGCCGCGCAGGAGATCACCACCCGCATAATCGATCCGCTCGGACTGATGGACACCTATTTTCCCGCCTCCCGCGAGACACAGATCCGCGGTTCTCATGCACAGGGCTATCA
The DNA here is from genome assembly GCF_054589475.1 of Rhodococcus sp. no. 34. Lineage (NCBI taxonomy): Bacteria > Bacillati > Actinomycetota > Actinomycetes > Mycobacteriales > Nocardiaceae > Rhodococcus > Rhodococcus sp. no. 34. The sequence continues at coordinate 121,500 of NZ_BAAILK010000023.1, read as the reverse complement.
CCCGATTGACGGCATTCAGGTCGATGTCACCGATGGCGACGTGTCGTGGGCCGACACCGCAGGTGCGATGGTCGCAACGGGCGCCGACCTCAACACTTTCTTCACGGCTTTGCTACGCGGCGATCTCGTCTCGAATGACAGGCTCGCCGAGATGAAACACACCGTGCCGTTCGACAGGAGCCCGCAGGACAGCTACGGACTCGGACTAGTCCGCGTGAACAACTCCTGCGGGAAGGAGATCTGGGGTCACGGCGGCGGAATTCCCGGCTTCGGCACCTCGGGCGGAGTCGATACCACAGGACGCGCTGTGACTCTCACGCTCAATCACATCCCGATGAGCGAGGACGCCTTCGTAGCAGCACAGCGAGTTGTCGACGCAGCGATGTGCGAGGAGTGAAGGAAACATGTTCGTGCACGACTTCGCACGCAACATCGAACAACAATTCTTCCCGAGCGAACGATGTCCCGAACCCTACCAATCCTCAGGAGTTCTACTGATGCGTAACAATATTCGAAAGGGCTTCCCTTCCTCAGATCGCCGGCAGGACCGCAAACGGCACCGGACCTTTTCGGTCGTTGCCGCGGCGGCCCTCGGTGCCATGACGCTGGCGTCCTGCTCGCCGTCATCCGCCCTCAGTCCCGATACCGTCGGTTCTTCCTCCACCGAGTCCGACGCGGTTCAACGCTCCCTCGACGCGCTGGTGAGCGAGGACGGACTACCCGCCGCCCTCGCAAGCATCCAAGACCGAAACGGCAACTCCCGCAACTACACCGCAGGAGTCGGTGATCTGACCACCGGATCAGAGGTACCCCCCAACGGCCAGATACGAATCGGCAGCAACACCAAAACCTTCACCGCAGTAGTGGTCCTGCAACTGGTCGCCGAAGGAAAGATCGAACTCGACACCCCCATCGAGACCTACCTACCCGGACTCGTCCGCGGAGACGGGATCGACGGCCACAACATCACCATCCGCCAACTCCTCCAACACACCAGCGGACTCCCCGATTACGGAATACACGTCAATGACGAAGAGATCAGATACCGCTACGCCGACCCCCACGATTTGCTCGACGTCGCGTTCCAACACCCCGCCGACGCACCGCCCGGAACGAGTTGGGGGTACAGCAACACCAACTACATTCTGGCCGGCCTACTCGTACAGAAGGTTACCGGCCGCCCCCTCGCCGAGGAGATGAATCGACGTATCTTCGCGCCGATCGGCCTGCGCGACACCTACTTCCCATCCCCGGGAGACATGACCATCCGGGGTCCCCATCCCAAGGGATACCACCGCACCGCACCAGACAGCCCACTGAGTTACGTCACAGAGATGGACCCGTCGTGGGGATGGGCCGCAGGGCAGCTGATCTCCACCACGTCGGACCTCAACCAGTTCCTCTACGCGCTACTCGACGGACGACTGCTCCCCGCAGCCGAACTCGACCAGATGCGTACCACCGTCCACGTCGGCGGGCCCACCGGACTCGAGTACGGCCTCGGCCTCACCAGCAGGACTCTCTCGTGCGGCGGGGTCTACTGGGGCCATGGCGGCGACATAGTCGGCTACGAGACCCGCGGCGGCATCACCGACAACGGGCGCGCCGTAAACCTTGCGGTGACTGCTCTTCCCACGACTGCGTCCGCCACGCAACACGTCGTAGACACCGTGGACAGAGCTTTGTGCAGTTAAGGCTCTGGTGACAGCGTCACCCGGAATCTCACCCGAGTGACGCTGTACCGCCCGACGAAACATTCGGTCGGTTATTGGCCGAACGGACCAATGCGGCCAACGTGTCCGCTGCCACACTTCATCAGTCCATGCGGCACAACGCAATTCAGGAGGCATGATGAAGTCGGAACGCGCCACAGTTGAGGAACCCTCGCATAGCGGCGGCAAGTCGATACAAAACATATTGGACAACAAGTCAATTCGTCGAACAACGACTATGACTGTTGGGCTGCTCAGTACGATCTGGATGATCGACATGATAGATCGCGTGATGATCGGGCTTGCACTGCCGATGATCGGAGACGAATTCTCCCTCAGTAATACGCAATTGGGCGGAGTCGTGTCGATCTTCGCCATCTTTTACATGCTCGGGCAGGTCCCCGGCGGCATGCTGGCCGACCGATTCGGACCCCGGCCACTGTTGATCGTTGCGTTGATCCTGTGGTCGGTGTTCACCGCACTGACAGGATTCGCCTGGGGACTCGTCTCGCTGATGGTCATGCGTGCGATGTTCGGGCTCAGCCAGGGTCTCTTCCCAGCAGCGTCGTTCAAAGCTCTGGCTGAGCGAACCCGTCCGAAAACTCGCGCCACGGCCATGGGCTTCATGATCGGTGCAAACAACCTGGGCCCCGGCATCGCACCATTGATCATCGCCCCAGTTCTCATGGCCGCCGGTTGGCGGGACGCATTTTGGCTGGTGGCCATAGTCGGCGCCGTGATCGGCACAGTCGTCTGGTTGGTGCTCCCGGCGCCGTTGGACACAGAGATCACGGAAGATCCGGAGGCCGCACTGCAACCGCTCGCCAGTGAACACTCACGCGCCGCGGTATTCAAGTCCGTTTCGGTCTGGAAGTTCGCACTTCTGTTCTGCCTGGCCAACATGGCCGGATATGGGCTGTTGACCTGGGTGCCGAGCTACCTCCTCAACGAAAAGGGGCTCTCGCTGATCGATACGGGAATCTTCGCGGCGATCCCGTTCATCGTCACGGCATTGGCCATCGTCGTCGGTGGACGTCTGGTGGACAAGTACTTTCACGACAGCGCGCGCATTCTGCTCGTTCCGTGCATGGCCACCTCCGCCATTCTGCTGTTCTTGATGACTACCACCGATACCGTCGCGATGTTCACGTTCTATCAAACCCTCGCGATGGGCGTCAGCGGACTGTGCTCGATGTCGATCTTCGCCCTCCCGTTGCGGGCATTGCCTGCCGAATTCCTCGGTTCCGGAATGGGTTTGATCAACGGTTGTGGACAGCTCGCCGGTTTCATCACCCCCCTCGTGATGGGATGGATGGTGGACCAGTTCTCGTACATGGCCGCGTTCGGAGTCCTGGTCGGCGCGACGGCTGCGGCGGCTTTGGTGGCCATGATCGTTCCGCAAACCCCGGCGAAATTCTGAGGGCTCTCACGTGGTCCGGCGAAGTGGCCGCTGAAGGGTCGTTCCCGGCAGTGGCCGCTTCGCCGATCCGGAGCTGACCCCGGTGCCAGCTCGTCACCTCACTGCATCGAACCCGTTGCGCGAGCGCCGAAGTGCGCGCCCTGCAAGCTTCCCCGTCGGCACCCCGTCCGACAGTGCCGGTTGCCCATTGACCACAACGTGCCGCATTCCGGTCGCATACACTCTTGGGTTGTCGTATGTCGCGAGATCCTCTACCTGCGAGGGGTCGAAGATCGCCAGATCGGCGTATCCCCCTGGCGCAATGTAGCCCCGCTTCGCCAAACCGAAGTTTTCAGCAGGAAGGCTGGTCATTCGGCGAACGCATTCCTCGACTGATTGCCCGCTGGTGCCGCGGGTGTAGCGGCTCAGAATACGGGCGAAAGTTCCGAATGAACGGGGGTGGACGGGTTGCCCCGCGAAAAGGGTCTCCGTGCTTTGAGCATCGGCATCGGAACCAACCGAAACCCAGGGACGCTCGAAGGCAATTCGCGTGTTGTCCTCCAACGCAATGAAATAGGCAGCTTCGGCTGTGGGGAGAGCGTCGAGAACAGCCAGTATGGTGTCCACCGGGTCGTGATGCCCCATCCTCCGAGCAATAGATCCCAGATCTTCCCCCGCTCGGATCCCGAGTGCCGGTACCTCGGACAAGATCGTCACCCCATCGGCACCTCCGGACGCAGCATAGAGATTCTCCCAGTCCTCGTCCTCACGATGGATCCTCTCGCGGATCTGGTCTCGGACACCGCTCGAGTTCAGGTGCGTGCGCCCGGCCGTGGTGTCACGACACCGAAACTCCGGTGGCAACGCGGCACTGAGCAGCGTGTTCCCCGCCTCGTACGGATATACGTCCGCGGTGATTCGCACGCCGTCCTCGCGAGCCGACTCAACCAATTGCAGGGCCTCTGACATTTTGTGCCAGTGCGACTTACCAGCAACCTTGAGGTGGTAGATCTCCCCGCGCGCTCCTGTCGTTCGAGCGATGTCGATCAGTTCCTCGATGCTTTCGAGAAGCCTCTGCCCTTCGCTTCGGAGATGGCAGATATGGACGGCATCATGTCTGGCGAGCACCTGCGAAAATGCTCGCAACTCGCCGATATCGGCATAGCTTCCGGGTGGATAGATCAGAGCCGAACCCACTCCGAGAGCTCCATTTTCAAGCTCCTCGTCGAGCAGGGCACACGCTTCGGCCAGCTCTTGTTCACTCAACAGACGATCGTCCACACCCGCAACCACCATGCGCAGATTCGCTGCGCCGACGAAGCTCGCCACGTTGAAACCGACGCCGTTCGTCTCCAATGATTCGAGAAAATCGTGCAACCTCGGCCAATGTGATTGCACCCCAAGTGGAATCGCACCCAATCCGAGCATCGCCGGAGTCATAGAACCCGTGACCGGTCCGAGAGACACGCCTTCACCGAAGACCTGGGTTGTGACCCCCTGATACAAGTCCGACAATCCTCGTGGGTCTTGCTGCAGCGTGAGGTAACTATGGCTGAGCACATTCACAAAACCGGGAGCCACCATACAACCGCGAGCATCGATGTCGATCGCCCCCGGCACAGCACCCATCGTTCCGACTTCCACGATTGTGTCACCGGAGATCGCAACATCCGCTTTCCTGGGCGGGCTCCCTCTACCATCGAGCACAGTCCCGTCCCGAACGACGATTGTCGGCAGCATCACGTCTCCTCCACGGTGGCCTTGCTGTCGCGAGATGCGACCCTGTTCACTCTGCTCAATCGTGGAAGCGAAATCTTGTTCCAGACACACATACGCGATGCAAAATTGGTGCCGCCCTACCAAACTGGCCCATGGTTCCGGTCATGCCACCGGTTAGCCGACGATCCTGCGGATCTCATTCTCGGAGGCATTGGCGCCCGTGCAGACAACAGCAACGCGCTTGTCAGCGAAGGTGTTCGGATGCGCATAGACCGCAGCGAGTGCGGCCGCACCGGCGCCTTCGCTCAAAGTGTGAGCGTCGTAGAGCAACGCCCGCTGTGCGAGGGTGATGTCGTCGTCAGTGACGAGCAGGAATCCCCCGAGGCGTTCACGCAAGACACGTTGAGTCAGCGCGAACCCGGCACCGGTCGCAAGCCCTTCGACACGGGTGGTGTTCGGGCGCTCGACGCACGTGCCGGAACTCCACGAGTCATGTGCGGCTCGTGCGGCCTCAGACTGCACTGCGAACACCTCGAGGTGCGGTGCAAGCGCACTGGCGACGAGACACGCCGCCGCGGCGCCGCTGCCGCCACCGACTGGGACCACCACCGCGTCCAGATCAGGTTGTTGTTCGAGGAGTTCGACGTAGGCCGTTGCAACACCGGCGAGGATTGCCGGCTCATTGGCGGCGCTCACGAGACGCAGGCCGTCACGTTCGCTGATGAAATCGGCGTGAGCACGTGCTTCGTCGAAGTTCACACCGTGCTCGATGAGCTCGGCTCCGAGCATGCGGACAGCGTGAGCCTTGACTGGATTCGCCCCAACCGGCATGACGATCACACACCGCACGCCCACACCCGCTGCGGCATACGCCAAGGACTGAGCATGGTTTCCGGTCGAGTAGCCGACAATCCCCCGCGCCCGCGTCGCCTCATCCAGTCCTGCCACCAGGTTCAGTCCGCCGCGAACCTTGAACGCACCCGTGGGGTGCACGTTCTCGTGTTTGACGAACAATTGGCTGCACGAGCCCGCACCCAAGGTCGGGTGCGATATCAGGGGCGTGACCGGTAGACGCCGTCGGACGACCTGACTGGCACGCTCGATGTCTGCCCATACGGGTGGATGTAGCTGGTTTGATGCCGTGAGATCAGATGCCGGTGCCATGTGATTCACCCTGCCAAACACCGATTCATAGATCCAATACGTGTTTTCGTCCAAAGCATCGAAATCTTCTATGATTTTGGCATGCTCGATCTAATTCGGCTGAGGGTCCTGGTCGCTGTTGCACAGGAAGGATCGGTGACAGCCGCCGCCGATTATCTCGGTTACGCGCAGCCCTCCATCAGTCACCACCTTCGACAGCTCGAATCGGAAGTCGGGGTTCCACTGTTCCAGCGAGCGGGTCGTGGACTGCGCCTGACGGACGCCGGCGCAGTGCTGGTTCGGCGAGCCACCGAGATCCTCGGCCACGTCGACGCAGCGGTAGCCGAAGTCCAGACGTACGTCGGACTGAGGACCGGGCGACTACGACTGGCCGCATTCCCGTCAGCCCTGGCGAGTTTGATTCCGCAGGCGATGGCAGCGTTCACGTCCCAGTACCCCGATGTGTCCATCAGCCTCGTTGATGCAGAACCACCCAAAGCACTTGCACTGCTCCGTAACAACGATGTCGATGTAGCTGTTGTCTTCGCACACGAGGACACCCCTGAAGTCGGGCTCAAGCATGTCGCGCAGACGGCTTTACTGGAAGATCCGTTGTACCTGATCACCTCTGCACGGAATGCAGATGCCACCAACGAGATCACGGACTACGCCGGTGAGACCTGGATTGCCGGTTGCCCGAGCTGCCGAGCCCACCTCCTCACCGCTTGCAATCGAGCTGGATTCATTCCGCGGATCGAGTTCGAGACCGACGACTACGTCGCCGTCCAAGCCCTGGTCGCCTCCGGAAGCGGGGTAAGCACCCTTCCGGCCCTCGCCCTCCAGGCACATCAGAACCCGAGTATCCGCGCACACCGCATTCCCGGCGAGCGACGCACTGTCTCCGTCGCAACCTACGGCAAACCTCCATTTGCTCCCGCGATCGACGCGTTCGTCAGAACTCTGACAGCGATATCCGAATCCATGCGTGAGCGCGTCGAATTGGATGGGCACCAAGATAACCGGTGACCTCAGGTCCGGCCGACCACCGCGACTATCAGTGCGGCAAGTTCGCTTCGAGCATCGTCGGGCGAGAGCGCTCCCGCTACCGCCGCATGCGAGAGTGCCTCTGCAGCACCGAATATTGCGGTCATCGAAGGTTGCGCAAGTCCTCCGCCCGCACCAAAGGGAGTCAGCACCTCCCGACATCGTTCGGAATAGGCGTGTTCCGATTCACGCTTGACCCGCTCCAGCTCGGGCGAACCCTCCAGCGCTGCAAGCACACCCGTCAGTTCACGCCCCTGCGCCAGCGAACATCCGACGTAGGAGTCGGCGATGGCATTCGCGCGTCCGTTCAGAGACTCATCCGCGGCATCGAGATACTCCTCGAGCATCACCGTCTGACGATCGTCGAATTCCTTGAAGAGGGCTGCCAACAACGCGGCGCGAGAGGCGAAATGGCTGTATACAACTGGCTTTGCAACGCCGGCACGTTCAGCCAACCGACCAAGGGTCAGCGCGTCCGCACCCTCCTCTCGCACCAATGCCCACGACACCTCCACGAGTTGTTCGTACCTGCCGGCTCGCGACAGTCTCGTACGTGCCATCGGACACCTCCTTGCGCTATATACCAATAGTAACCTACTCTTGGTACATAAGCGCACCATCTACCGAAGGACGCTCATGACCACACTCGTCGTAGTCTCCCACTCCGATCCTCAGTCACTTACCCAGCATGTCGCCCGTTCTACCGCCGACGCGATCCGCGACCTGGGCGGCGACGTCGACTTCGCGGACCTACATGCCGAGAATTTCGATCCCCGATTCGCCGAAGCCGATGTGAACCTGTTCCGCGGCAAAGGGACTCCCCCGGCCGACGTTGTAGCCGAGCAGGACCGAATCGATCGTGCAGACGATCTGATTCTCGTGTTTCCGATGTACTGGTGGTCGATGCCCGCACTACTCAAAGGTTGGATCGATCGAGTCTTCGTCAGCGGATGGGCGTACGAATTCACCCCGGGAAGCGAATTCGTGAAGAAACTGGACCGACTCACCGTCCACCTGATTCCAGTCGCAGGTGACGACGCCGAGAGTTTCGACCGACACGGCGTGTACGAGGCCTTCCGGACACAGATCGAACGCGGAATCATCGAATATTGCGGTGCCACACTGGGATCGACAACCTTCGTTCACGAGTCGGACACGAAGAGCCGAGACGTCCTCGCCGCAGAAATCCACGACCTCAGCGAAAGCATCGCGTCCCGTGTCGCCTACCCTGCGACCGCGACTTCCCGTTGACGGTCAAAAACGGTCAACTGGCGCTTGACCGGCCCGTGGCCGCCCAGTAGCGAAGCGTGTCTCCCGAATGGCCGAGGTTGCGCGATAACTGATCAGCTGGGCGCACGCTATCGAGAAGTCCCCCGCACGCTTCGATTGCCCTACGCGAACCCGCGTTGGTCTCGTCGCACGTAATCAGGACTCCACTGAGCCCACCGGGTCGCCGGCATACGTGAGCACTTCCCGCAGAGCAGCCGACGCTATCCCTTTCCGCCGTTCCGACGGCCGAATCCCGTAGCCGATATGACCACCAAGATCAGCCAAGAACTCATTCAAGCTGTGTCGCAACTGGATAGCACCGAGATACCTGCCGTCTCGCACGATCCACCAGTTGGTTGCCGGGACAATGTCGGGCCCCGGCAACGCCTCGGGCTGCGCCAACAACTCCTGCACCCAGTGCCCGAATCCATCGCGTGATGCAAGGTCGAGATCCAGACGTTGCGCAACTCCCAACGCCGAACCGGGCTGATCCGCCTGCGGTCCACCCCACTCGTCACGCGACTCCAACCAGGACACCCACAAGGCCTCGTCAGGCGCAACCAAATCGACTGTCATAGCAGCGATGCTACGTCGCACCCGCAATGGTCGAGACTTCGCCTCAATCCATCGCAAAAGCACATAGTGTCGATGTATGAGTGGACGATTCACAGCTGGGGTCTTTATCGTCGTCGTCAGTGTCGTCGCCGTTGCGTTGGTTTGGACCGGCGTTCGAGACTATGAATCTTTCACTCCACCGGTCGCGATGGCGGTCGATCGGGCAGACTGCCTCGCCCCTGATATCACCGCCGCGCTCGTAGCCCCCGAGGCACGCGACAGCAGCATCGCACTTCGCCCCGAGGGAAGTGGTTACCCGCCTCCTGATTTCAGCCCCGTTGCCGTTGTTCGATGCGAACGCGGAGAAACGTCCGACGGTGGGTTGACCATCGACTCCATACGCCTCGAGGGGGACATCCACGCGGTGGACGATGCATTCCGCGAACAGTCTCGTCGATTTCCTGCCAACGTCCGGGCCGACTGCGCGTACCGTCTCGTCCCGCCAGCCGGTTTGTGGCTGGTAGACGAAGCAGGAGCAGCCATACGCCCTACCTGGCCGACCGCGCCCTGCGGACTGCAAGAGAAACCACACGCAGCCCTGAGCCAACTACATGAGATCAGCCGCGCGCAGCATCCGGTCGACGGCATCTCCTCCGATGACGCCGGAACCTGCGCGGAGTCGATCGGACAACCGTTCGCGACGACCACTGAAGCTGACATGAGTCGCATGGCAGAACACGAAGACACTCACGCGCGCCCACTGACGGAAACAGCTTTGGCTACACCGATTTCCGACGTCGGCAGACTACGGGTGTGCCGCTATTCCACCGAACCGCCGCTGCCCGAGTCCCGAATCCGCTTGTCACGCCAGCAGAGTACTGATCTGATGGAGGTTGCATCCACCGCGCCACCTGCAGGCCCATGCGATCTCGTCGCCCATCACATCGCTTCGATCGACGTACTTCGTCCCGACGGATCGGGCGGCACGCGGATGGCAGTCGAACTCGACGGATGCCAACGCGTAAACCTTCTCGGACAACGTCAATTACCGCCCGCAGTCATTGCGCTCCTGTTGCAGTAGCGATGACCCACACCCGAGTTCATCGAGACTGATCGTAGAATACCGACGATGAAATCACAGGTCTCGAATCGACGTGACCACAACTGGCCTGACCGGCTTGGGCGCCGCGCCGCAACTCGGTGGACGCGGCGCGAGTTCGGAGAGTGCCGTCTCCACCGCCCATCGCCGGCCGTCCACATGTGCGACGACGCATGTCCCGTCACTCGCCTGCTCGATGACAGCCAAGCCGTCGATTCCGCAGGTTATTTGCTGTCGCACAGCAATTTCCGAAGCCTGCCCCGCAGGAGACCAGCAACTCCGTCCACGCAGGCCTGGCAAATGGACCTGATCTCGGGAAGCCACCTCCACGGCCGTGACACTCTCACTTGCGGACAGACGGCCGTACGTATTGCCGCTCGGCAACAGGATCATCGACGGCGCGAATCGGTGCCCGCCGGTATGCGAACACTCCCACACCTGGGGTCCGAAGGACGACATCAGCGCTGCGGCGATCGGCCTGCCGAATACAGCGCAGCACTGGTCGCGCTTGCCGTGTGCGCAAACCAATACGACTGGCTCGGTCACTTGCTCGCCCAGTCCTGGTGGCGGCCCATCCAACAAGAAGAAATCGACGTCGAGTAATTCCATCGGCGAATCGATGTGCAACCTTTCACACCATGAGTCGCTCGGATCGGAGCGCGCAAGCAGGACGGTGTGTCCATCAGTCATCGGATCGGTGCGCCCGGGTCGCCGAACGAACATGATTCGTACGTTCGCTGCATCGGCTCGGCGGCTCAGCTCGGCGGCAAGCTCCTCCCCCAAGGCCGTACCGTCCAACACGTCACGACCCCACGCGGCATTGAATTCGAGGCATACCCAGCCCTGCACGACGGCAGCGCTGCCTGCCAGCGGTTCATCGACAGCAGACAGCGCGGAACAGGTTTCGGCTTCGATCACGAGGCCCATTGTGTCAGCCTCGCTGGGTGTCGATTCGCAAGTCCCTGTGGCCAGTGACGCGGCAGCTCAGTAGAACTTCTTGCCCTCCGCAAGCTGGTTCACGAACTTCTCGATCCGCTTGGCTCGCGTCTCCGGACGCTTTGCCTCCTGCAGTCGGTACGCGATGGTGAATCGGTTGGTGGAATTGAGCGTCGCGTAGAACTCACGAGCCTTCGGGTTTTCCGCGAGCGCATCGAGAAAGTCTTTCGGGACCTCGGCCTTGGCTGATCCCTCGTACGCGCGATCCCATCGACCGTCGGCCTTGGCCTTCTCGATCTCGGCGATGCCGGAAGGCTCGAGAAGTCCCGCAGCGTCGAGGCGGGCGACTATCTCGACGTTGCGTTTGGACCACGGACTCCGCGCGGTGCGTCGCGAAAACTTCTGTACGAAGAAATCGTCGTCGATTCGCCGTGCGAGGCTGTCGATCCAGCCGAAGCACAGGGCAACGTCCAACGCTTGGTCGTAGTCGATCGAACTGTGCGACGAGGTCTTCTTGGCCATTTTCAGCCAAAGGCCGGGGACCACCTCGTGGTTCTCGGACAGCCATCGACGGAACTCTGCTCCGTCAGCGAAGTATTCGGTGCCGAGTTCGACTGCCATCAGTGCTCCTCATTTTCGCGATACCCATACTCTGACAAAACCCTGCGACAAATATCCGAGAGTTCCGAGTGCGAGCACCCATTTGGCAATACTGACGGTCGAAGCGGCGCGAACCCTCGAGTCGGTGATCCTGTCGCGATGATCGAGGAAATGGAGTCCGACCACGTTCTCGACGTAGTCGCCGGCCGCCGACAGTACCGGCACTACGGCAAGGGCGCGCCGAGTTGCCGGGGAAAGGGGAACCCGCTCCCCGAGCCTCGTGCCCGCTGACCGCAAAGCCATCGCGTAGATCGCGGGATGTACGAAGTCGGGGTAGTAGTGACTACGAAATCGTGCCGTGGCCTCTTCGTCCATGGAGTCCAAGATCTCGACGTACCGGCGAGCGGAGAACGCCGTCTGCACTTCCAATACTTTGGGAGCCACCGGCCCGAGTAGGCGAGCAATATTCGCTTGTGAGGCAACAAAAGCGGTGGTCCACAGTGCCATCGCCTTCGCAGGTCCAGTTGGTGCCATGCCACGATCGTGCCATCTTCGCACAACAGAACGGAACGGCCCGACGGAAGAGCTCGCCGAAAATGTGAATGAGGTTGTAAAAAGCGGGCATTCCGTATCGATCATCGGTCCGATAGCGGGGAGCGCGCATGTCGCCCAAGTCCAACCCGACTGTTCTGTTCATCCACGGACTTTGGATGCACCCGACCACCTGGGACCCCTGGGCGCAGGTTTTCAACGCGCAGGGATACCCCACGATGGCGCCGGGATGGCCAGGGGACGCGTCGACCGTGGGTGAGACGCGTGAACACCCGGAAGACATCGCGGGACACGGCATCGAGGACGTGACGGATCACTACGCCAAGGTGATAGCCGATCTCGACGAACCACCGATCGTGGTGGGGCATTCGTTCGGAGGTTTGATCGCGCAGAAACTTCTGGGCCAGAAGCTGGCGACCGCGGCAATTGCCATCGACCCGGCTCAGCCCAAAGGGGTGTTGAAACTTCCCCTCGTTCAACTGGGCAGTGTTTTCCCGGTCCTGTCCAACCCCGGGAACTACCGGAAGGCGTACTCACACAACAGAGAGTCGTTCCACAAGTCCTTCGCCAGTGCCGTGTCCAAAGACGAGTCCGACGCATTGTTCGAGCAGTATGCGATTCCCGCCCCTGGTCGGCCGTTGTTCGAGGCAGCACTCGCCAACTTCGCGCCCCACAGCCCCGCTGCAGTAGATTTCAACGCTCGCCGCGGGCCACTCCTGATGATCGGCGGCGGCAAGGATCGCACAGTCCCGAAAGCCAGTTCGGACAGCTCGTTCAAGAAGTACGCCAAGGCCCCGACGATCAACGAATACAAGGTCTTCGGCGATCGAGGTCGCTCGCTGACCATCGACCACGGCTGGCGTGAGATCGCGGACTACAGCCTTGCCTGGCTCGACAAGCAGGGCATGAGCCCGCCGCAAGGCAAGCACGAAAGTCAGTCTCAGCCGAAAGCTTGAAAACGACGGCGGTACACCTGCGGCGAGATTCCGAGATGCGTCGAAAATGCTCGTCGTAGGGATTCCGAACTGCCGAATCCCGCCAATTGCGCGGCTTCGGTCACCGAGTGGCCGGCATCGAGGAGCGCTTTCGCGGAGTCGAAACGGATCAACTCGACGTATTTGGCCGGCGTCGTACCGAGTTCTTCCCGAAAGAGCCTCGTCAGATGCCGTGGGCTCAGGTGAGCCAGGGCAGCCAGTTCGTCGACCGAGTACTCCCCCGCCGGATCGGCGGCCACCGCCTCGACCACTGCGCGAAGCGCGGGCACCCGGGGCCGCGGCCCGCTCAACGACGGCGAGAACTGTGACTGCCCACCTGGACGCTGGAGAAATACCACCAGAAGCTGTGCGACGCGTCGGGCCATTTCTGCACCATGATCTCGCTCGAGCAATGCGAGCGCGAGATCGATCCCGGCGGTCACACCCGCAGACGAGAACACCGTGCCGTCCTGGATGAAAATGGCGTCGGGAACTACCGTGATCTGCGGATAGGCGCGCGCCAGCGTTGCCGTGTGTTGCCAATGCGTCGTTGCGCGGCGTCCGTCGAGCAGTCCACTCGCCGCCAGGATGAAAGTCCCGGTACAGATCGATGCAACCCGACCCGAACGTCCCGCCAGATCGCTCGCTGCGTCACGCAGTTCCGGACTCACCGGCATCGACGGGAACACGTCGCCACCCATGACCAGCAACGTGTCGAAGGAACCGGAATCTGCGACGTCACAGTCGACCGGAATGCGCATGCCGGTCGACGAGTCGACATCGTGTCCACCTACCGAGCAGATCACCAACTCGTAGTTCGCTCCGCCGCGATTGGCCTCTGCGAACACCTCACTCGGACCTGCGACGTCGAGCAGTTTGACGCCGTCGAACACCAGGACGGCAACTCGATGCACTGCGGTCACGATCGCTCCCCTTCGTCCTGATCTGTGGACAGTATGGCCGAGATCAGGGTGCGCCCGCGTGCGTGCTCGACCGACACTGGGACAGACCGAGAAATTCGCAGCAGCGACGAGCAGAGCAGGTACCGATGAACACGATCATTGCCGGTGTGAAAATCCCCGATTCGAAGATGGCTGCCGACGCCACCGAACTCGTCCGAGATACGGCGTCCGAGTTACTGTTTCACCACTCGCGACGCGTCTTCCTCTTCGGATCGCTGCAAGGCGCGCGTTTGGGACTGCACGCCGACCCTGAATTGCTCTACGTCGGCGCCATGTTTCACGACCTGGGGCTCACCGAGAAATTCCGGGACAGTACGGCGCGATTCGAATTGGACAGCGCGGACGAAGCGCGGCGATTCCTCACCGGCTACGAAGTCGACGAAACCGAAATCCGCAAAGTGTGGGAAGGCATCGCGCTACATACGACGCCCGAGGTCCCCTCGCGGCTGGAGCCCGAAATCGCCTTGGTGACAGCGGGTGTGGAGACCGATGTACTCGGAATCGGATACAGCGAACTCGACCAGGCCGACATCGACGCCGTCACCGCGGCCCACCCCCGTCCGGATTTCAAGAATCAGATCTTGAAGGCCTTCACCGACGGCTTCAAGCACCGTCCCGAAAGTACGTTCGGGACGGTGAACGCTGACGTACTCGAACATTTTGTGCCGGGATTTCGGCACATCGATTTTGTCGAGGTCATCCAGAACTCGGCTTGGCCCCAATAGAATTCGCAGTCATTTGGCCGCCTCACTCATCGCAGCGGCATCTTCTGCCCCGAACTTTTCCTCGAGGGTCTCCGGCGAATAGTCGAGGTCGATCTCGGCGACGTCGCGCCCGCGTGCAGACTCGATCGCCGAAAGTCGGCGCTGCGCACGGTCTGCGGCATACTCGAGGAACTCCTGATTGTCCAAACCGAACGGCTGCACCTCGAATTGATCGTTGACCCAGTTGATCATTCCGAGGGCCATGGGCATGAGTTCACCCATCCGCTGCTGGACGACGTCCCAGTTGTGATCGTCGGCGGCGACGTGCCTTCGGCAGGTGAACGTTCCCCAAGCCATGTGCCGTCGTTCGTCGTCACCGATCTTTCGCACCAATTGCTGCATGCCAGGGAGGATTCCGCGCGTCGCACAAACTTTCTGCCAGGCGTAGTAACCCGTCAACGCCAGACTGCCCTCGATGACGTGGTTGTACGTGACGCTGGCACGCACCTGGTTGACCGGGCTGGGGTCTGTTTCGAGAATGCGTAGCGACGACGGCAGCTCCTCGTAGAACAGTTGCCGGTAGTACGGATTGTCAGCGACGTAGGAATGCAGGTCACTGGTCAATCCCACTTCGTCCATCCACAGCCGAAACACCTGGGTGTGCTTGGCTTCCTCGAAACAGAACTGCGTCAAGTACATCTCGTCGCCGAATCGTCCCTCGGTCGACATTGCTTTCATGAACGGTTGAATGTCTTCGGTGACGGCTTCTTCACCGGCGATGAACTGCGCACACAGGAAGGTGGCGCTGCGCTGTTGTTCGCTGGTCAGCTCCTGCCAGTCACGGGCATCCTGCGAAAAATCGAGGTCGGTTGGGTTCCAGAATTTGGCATTTCCCTTGGTGAACAATCGGAGTGGGAACGAATCCCAGTTCAACCCTCCCGACCGAAGAGAACTGAAACCTTCTCGCCCCGGCGAGGTGACAGTCATGACATTCCTTCTTCCCGAACCGAAGACAGATGCCCCACCAGCATGCCCGCAGAACTGAAACGTGAATCAGTTTTGACGAAATTCGATCTATTCCTTCAGGGAAACACCCTTGGTCTCCATCACTGCGAAGAGCTTGGCGTTCATCTGAGCTGCCAGATCCGGCCGATACGAGCCGATGTTGAGCGGATTGGCTAGATTGTTCAGTTCCAAGGGGTCGGCTTGTAAGTCGTACAGTTCGTATTGCGGCGCAGCAACTCCCGCAGGATCGAAATACATCGTGTACTTCCAGCGACTCTCGCGTATGCACCGAATGTGGTTGGGCTGCGTGACGATGTTCTGACCGTCGGGCGTCGCACAGTTCTGATCGTCGTAGGTGAACAGAATCGTGTCCTGAACCTGCGCGCTGGGACTTTGCGGATAAGCGGCAGCGTCGACGATGACCGGTGTCAGATCGGTACCCAGGAAGTTCCACGATTGACGCGCAGGCGCTTGGGCGAGCGTGGCGAGAGTGGGCATCACGTCGATCAACGACGCCAGGGCGTCGGTGCGAACGGGTTCGGGAAACAGCAAGGGGTTGCTGATGACCAGTGGAACGCGCAGTGTTTCCTCGTAGGCGTTGAACACTTTCTGCCGCAAACCTCCGTGGCTCATCCCCATCTCCCCGTGATCGGACATCCGAACGATCACCGTGTCGTCGAGCATCTGTGGAGTGGCTTCGATCGCGTCGAGCACGCTGCCGATGTGTTCGTCGACCACCTTGTGCATATAGGCGTAGAAGTTGATGTAGTTACGCGCCTGATCGGGTCCGAGCAGCGGCCCGAGCCCGGCTGCCAACAGCAGTTCCGACTGAACCTGGGCTGTCGGTTTGTGATTGAGCGCCAGGATCTCGTCGAAGGTGGGCGGCAAGTCGATACCCTGCTCGAAGGCGCCCGGCGCGTCCGATCCGTAGTTGTCGCACGTGCCGTTCATCGCGTTCCACGTCTGGGGGTACGCGAGGACATCGTGCGGGTTCACGAACGAGACGATCAGCGCCCAAGGCTGTCCGGATGTGACTGCGGGTCCGGAGAGGAACTCGACAGCTTCCTCGGCGACACGGCGATCATGGTCTGCGCACCCGCCACCGAAGTGATCCGGATTGGTGTCCTGGCCCGCGTCCGGCGGAATCCACCCCTCGAAGCCGAATCCTGCCACGTCCTCGCTTGTCGGATCACCACCCTCGACGCCTTTGCTCAGATGCCATTTCCCCCGGTACTGGACGTTGTAGCCGGCCGACGCCAGCAGCTTTGCCATGTTCTGTTCGGAGACCTGCAACTGTGGCTCGGTGGGTGAGACAGTGCCACCTTCGGTGAGCGTTCTGGTGACCCCGTGCTGCGCGGGGTAGAGGCCGGTGAAGAACGTACTGCGACTGGGCGAGCACATCGCGGTGTTGCACACTGCCTGGTCGAAACTCAGCCCGTGATCGGCAATCCTCTTGCGGTTGGGCAGATTCTGTTCAGCCCAGCCTTGTGGCCAGTACATCGGCCGGCGTTCCTGATCGGTGATGATGACAACGATGTTGGGTTTCTGCGGAAACCGATCGGCGGGTGCTGCTTGTACCGGCGCCGCGCTCACCGCGCCGGCCGCGACGTCTGCCACTCCCGCGAGGACAAGGGCACCGACGCCACCGAGGAACGTCCGGCGCGGCAGTGAATGACAATGCGGAGCTGGAACGTTCTCTGGGTTCACGGGCGTCGTCCTCTCGGAGGCGTTGTCGCCCCAGAGTTGACCGAATCACTCTTCGCTACACATGCTCGAGCAAACTGCCCGTGCGCTGATCAGTTCGATAACCCGATCCGCACAGCGCAGCGGATCCGGTGTCCGGCCGATACCGAGGGTGTCGACTATCGAAATCGTCCTTCGCACATCAGCCTCCTCGACGCCCCACGACCAACCGAAGTCGTGATTCCAGAGCAGAACTGCGTTCTTCCCCGGATGGTGCCTGGCATGAACGGGAAGGACGATCACCGCATCCATGCTCGGCCCCTGCGGCCATCGAACTGTCTCACCGTGAACGGACCGTGCTACCGCGTCGACGTATTCGTGTGCGGACCAGTCGTTGCCGTTGGTATGCATAGAAGTACATTCGGTGCCACGCACGTTTCGGATGGGTTCGTGGCATCACCGATCGAGTATTGCGCTTTCAGGAAATGAACGGCAACACAACGGATTCGAATTGGCGATGACCGTCGCGGTGGACACTGTGGCCGGTACGGAAAGAGACCAATTCGCAGCGTGCAACGGTGGCTGCAACAGCGTCGAGGCGAAGAGGATCCACCATCCCGCCCAGACCTCCACGCAGGAACAACATGTCAGCCTCGATGAGCGGCAACCGATCCCACCACTGCGGATCCGGTCGGCGGAACTGCTCGAGCGCGGACCGTGTCATCGAGCGATCGAACGTCAACGCGGCTCGCGGATGCCGCACCAAACTTGTTGTGGCGTGCCACAGTTCTGGGACACTCGGCAATTTCCTCGCGAACACCTGTTCCGGGTCACCCGCACGTAGTGGTAACGGCGCTTCCTCGATGACCAACTTCCGCACCGCAGTGGGACGTTTCTGCGCGATCAACGACGCCGCGTGCCCGCCGAGCGAGTGGCCGACCAGATCCACCTGCTCGAGTTCGAGATGATCACACACGTCCATGACGTCGTCCGCGAACTCCTCGAACAGATACGACGACGCACGAGCGCTCCGGCCGTGGCCGCGAAGGTCGACCGAGACAACTCGCCGGTTGCGTGATCGCAAGGTCCGCGCGAACTTGTCCCAGGTACCGCTGTCGCCGCCCATCCCGTGCACGAGGACTACCGGAGGCAGATCGGCCACACTGGGATGCGAGCCGGAATCGCGGTAGCTGATCTGGACCCCGCCGGCACTTCGTACGTTAGCGACACTCACGAGTTCCCAGGATAGACCCGTCCTCGCGGATTGCTGACGCGGTCAGCCGAGGCTGCAACTCCCCTGGTCGCGTGACCTCGTCGTAGCGACCGAGTCCGATCCTCGCGATGTTTCGCAGCGACTCGCTTGCATCGGCGAAGTAGCCGCAATGCCCTCGAACGGCACCGGTACCGAAAACAATGGCTCCGTGCTGCGCCCGAACTGGAGACGGGCCGTGCCCGAGGCGGCCGATCTTCACGCGTGGGAAATAGCGGATCCAGTCCGACGGACCAAGCGCAGCCCAGAGATTTCCGGCAAAGCACAGGTCTTCGCGCGAACTGGTCCCCATCCCCGGACTACCCAGCACCACGCAATCGTCCACTCGCGCCGACGGGAGAGCGAGTCCGCACACCACGGCCCCGTAGCTGTGTCCGACGAGCGTCACATGCGCCGATCGCGGCAGGATACGAGTCAACCGCGCCAGATCTATCGCACCAAGTTCTGCAAGTGTCCGGGAGAACGACTCGAGAAATCCCCACGGCGTCCGATAACCGACCCACACGATCACCGCGACGCGGTCGCTCGGCCCGAGCGACCGGAGCATCCTTCCCAGTGTCCATCCGCTCGCGCGTGGTCCTGTCGGACGGTTCTCGTCGAAGTAGTTTCCCAGTCCGTTGTCGTTGCCCGGCACGAAGATCATGATGTGCTCGGCGGTGGCGACATCGCCGAACACCTCCACGATCCGGCCTTCACCGGTCTCGTCGTACGCCAGA
>NZ_BAAILK010000023.1:69732-102086 GCF_054589475.1 Rhodococcus sp. no. 34 | reverse complement strand
GTCGCGTAGCTCCATCGGCTCGTAGTGAAGTCGATCGTTTCCGGAAACGTCAGCTCGACCCGCCGTTTTCATGACACTCCTCGCGAAGAGTTGCAACGACGAGAATCATTGCAACAGTGAGTTTTTGAATGTCATCAACGCTAGGCGCCCGATGGCGTCGGTGCGATGGCGCCAGCGCCCCTACTGTTCGTACAGTCGACTCGACCATGTCCGGTACAGCTGGCTGTACCTACGAGCTCATTCGTACACGCCCTCCACCGACCATCCACCGCCTTCACAGATCATCAGCAACGCCCGCGATTCTTCCAACAGCACCTGAGCCCGCGCGGCCGTGCGCGCCGAGGCTGCGTCCCACCATCGCTCGTCCACCGGCCAGGGCCCGGCCCATCCCTGCACTGCCCATTCCTTGCTCCCCCACTTCAGCCTTCCCGGCTGCGAGCTGAAGACACCGCGCTCAGTGACGTACACGGCGTTGCCGGCCACATCCTCCAGCCATACCTTGGGATTGTCGACGAAGATCGACCCCGGAGACGGCTGCGGCAGACGACCAGGCCACGGGGCTGTCGGATCATGAGCAGCTACCCGCTCGTCACCCAAGGGCAACAGGGTAATTCGCTCCGAGGGCCCTCGACCACCGCTCAGGACACCGACCTGAACCGATTCGCCGCCCAGAAGACCTTGCACGCGCACCAATGCTCGCCTGGCCCGCTCCTCCTCGTCGCCGACACCGCCCCACAGCCCTAACTGCAAAGCGCCGGCACTGACCACCTCCACCGGTTCCAGACGTAACACCGCTATGCCTGCGGTCGGCCGGGTCTCACTGCGCCCGGTGAGCCAGCCGTCCAGTTGCCATCGCACTCGATCGGCCGTTCCCTCCGGTGTCAGAGGTTCGGCGCAACGCCAAGTCCGAGAAAGATTTTCACCGTTACCCGTGCTGGCCGAAATCGACAGACGGGTGCACGCCACTGCGGCAGCCGACAATTTGTCGTGCAGGAGACTCGCCAAGGCGCGCCCGGCAAACGCTGCGGCATCCACCCGCTCGATCGACGGATCGTAATGCTGCTCCACTTCCAGATCCGGCGGAAGCGTCCGCGCCGACGGTGGCCGCTCGGGTTCACCGCGCGCCGCACGATGCGCGAGCACCGCATCGGCCCCGAAACGCGAAGCGACGTCCACTGCCGGTAAATCCGCGAAAGCACCGATGGTTCTGATCCCGAGCCTGCGCAGCAGATCCACCAACTCCCCGCGATGCGGCGCAGACAGACTGGGCTCGGCCGCCAACTCCGGCATGGGTAGCGGCGCCAGAAACCGTGCCCCCTCCCCCGGCGGCACCAGCGCTGCCCGGCGCGCGGCAATGACCGCTGTGGACAGTTGATCCGCCACACCCACCTGACTCTCGACGCCCGCAGCAGATGCCTGATCCACCAATCGTTCCGCCGCGGCTTCCTCCGAACCGAAGTACCGACTGACACCTCGCGCACTGAGCACCAACAAACCAGGACGAAGTACCTCGACGCCCGGTGCCACCGCATCGATGGCCGCGGCGACCGGCTCGAACAATCTGGCGTCGCGTTCCGGATCTGCCATCGCCACATACAGTTCCGGGCAGCGGGCCTGCGACTCGCGTCGGCGCAGGCCTCGTCGCACTCCCTCCGCGCGGGCCGTCGCCGAACATGCGATCACCCGATTACCCGAGGTGACTGCGACAGGATGCGTGGCAGGAAGATCGGCAAGCGCTGCCGCTGCCACCGCCGGCCAGTCCGGGCACCACAACGCCAGAACTCTGCTCACAGTGACACCACCCGCGACGACACCACCTGCTCCGACACGGCCTCGACCGGCCGGGAAGGTACCCACTCGACCCGCCCGGCTGCACTACAGATGTCCAGACGCGTGATCCGGGGCTGGAACGAGCGCCCCCGAGCACGAACCGCGAGGCTCAGGGAACTGAGCCGACCACGCCCCAACTCACGGCCCTGACCGAACCCACCGTAACCATGAACCCGAGCGTCCAACCGAACTTCGGCCCCGTCCCAGTGACCTTCGGTGACAACAAGAGTCGAGCCCTTGCTCCGGGCGCGCGCCACCACCGCTCGCGCACGCGACGGGGATACCGACGCACCCGCCAATCCCAGAATCACCAGATCCATACCGTCGAGCAGCACAGCAGCGATCTCGACCGGATCCGGCCCAGGCGCCGGAATGAGCGCCAGACGTTCCAGTTGCGCACCCATCTCGTACGCCGCCAGCAATCCCAGTCGAGGTTGCCCGATGACTGCCACATGCCCCCCGGACGCCGTCACGGACGCGACCAATCCCAAGAGCAAGGAAGCAGCGCCCTCGACGGACACCACGGTTCCGCGCACCAAACCGCCCTGCGGTAGCAATGCCCCGATACCTTCCGGCACTGGGAGAACACCAGCCTTGTGCGCGCGGTCCACGACCGGTATTTCCCGGTCGGCAACACTCTCGAAGGCTGCTGCACTTGTCCCGGAAACACCAGCCACGGAAACACTCGGTCCCGAAAACGACGTATCACCGCGAGAGGGAATGGACGCGATCTGTCGGCGGAGCTGTGCCAGCCGATCCTGACGGGACAACCCCGCCGCATCTGCCGACAGCTCCACCAACTCGGTCACCTCGGTCATCCCCATCCTCCGGAACACCGGAAAAACTCACTCGGCAGCAATCCACAACCAGCCGGCAAACCGCGGGGAAGTCGGGTCTGACATGCATCCAACGAACAGCAATTTCGAACATATTTTCGAACTGTTTTCAGTAAACCGTGTCACCCCCGACACGTCAAGCAGAGCAAAAAACCCAGTTCACAGGAGCCTCGAGCGTCACAGTGGCATCAATCCATTAACCTTGAGATGTGACAGCTCAGGAGCAGACCGGGAGGGGCATCGGGCCCGAATACCTGCTGGCGGGGCGGTACCGACTCCGCTCCAAGATCGGCGACGGAGGCATGGGCGCCGTCTGGCTGGCCCGCGACACCCTCCTCAGCCGTGACGTCGCGGTGAAACAGGTCACAAGCACGGAAGGCCTCGACACCGAAACGGCCGAAGAGGTCCGTGAACGTACATTGCGCGAAGGCAGGAACGCCGCAAAGCTCACCCACCCCCACTCCATCGCCATGTACGACGTCGCGATCGAGTCCGGTGAACCGTGGTTGGTCATGGAGTACTTCCCCGCCCGCAGCCTCGCCCAGGCGATGAACCTGGCCGACACGTTGCCACCGCTGGAGGTCGCGCAGATCGGCGCGCAGATCGCTGCGGCGCTCACCGAGGCGCACGCCGCCGGCATCGTCCACCGCGACATCAAGCCCGGCAACATCCTGATCGCCGACCGAGGCAAGTCTCTCGGCACCGTCAAGATCAGTGACTTCGGCATCGCCCGCGCAAAGAGCGACGTATCCGACACCCAGGACGAGGTCATCACCGGCACTCCCGCGTACTTTGCACCCGAAGTTGCCCGCGGCGACGATCCCACCGAGGCCAGTGACGTCTTCTCACTCGGGTCGACGCTCTACACGGTGATCGAGGGTCAACCGCCCTTCGGCATCGACTCGGACGCCATCGCTCTACTGCATCGTGTCGCCAAGGCCGAGATCTACCGACCCACCAAGTCCGGACCGCTCACCGACGTTCTCCTTCAGCTCCTCGAGCCGGACCCCACCCGTCGGCCGACGATGGCTCAGGCACGCGACGCGCTCGCTGCAGCCGCGACGGGCGGTGGCACGATCGAGCAGTTGATCGACGCTCCCGTCTACTCGTCCGAAGGCGCCGTGCCGGCGTGGGCTCACCGCACCACACAACTCGCCGACCCACACCGCCGCAATCGCCTGACCGGCTCCACGATCACCGGACTGCCTGCAGTGCAACAGAACACGCCACTGCGGAACGTCCCCAGCCCCATGGACATGTTCTCCTGGCCGCCGCGGATACCGACCGGCCCCGCCGATGCCAGCACCCGCGACAAGGTAGTGGCCTGGGCTCCCCTCGCCATGACAGGCATGGTTGCCGTCATCATCTTGGCCGCACTGATCGTCGTCATCCTGGTATTCACGGCCTGACCGGACGCTCTACGCGGGCAGAATGTTTGCGTTGAGGTGAAACACGTTGTCCGGGTCGTACTTCGCCTTGACGGCGGACAATCGCGCGTACTTCGCCGCACCGTAGGACGCTCGCACTCGGTCCTCGTCGACATCGGTCATGAAGTTGACGTACCCGCCTTGATTGGACGAGAACGGACGCAAGGCTTCCCAGGTCTCACGCACCCACGATCGATCCAATTCCAGTGTCCCGGCATCGGTGGCCGTAGCCGTCATGTTGCACACGTAATGTGGTGTGCGAGAACCACCGAACGCAGTGTCGTCCTCGCCGACGGAGGTGAAAGCTCCCTGCAGCGGAAAGATCGGCATGAAGGACATCGGCGACGATTTCTTGCCCGCTTGCTCGGTCAGAACATCGATCACGTCGTCGGAGAAATCCACCAGGTCCAAGGCCTTCTCATAGGCGTATGCACCCCATGGTTCCGATTCGTCGAGCATCGACTGTAAACCGATGTACGGGAGCGGGGTGACGAACTCGAACAGCGTCGGCACGCCCTCTCGAATCGGCGCAATCGCGTTCGAGTGTTCCTCTTCCGATCCGAAACCGGCTACCAGCAACGCGTATCCGGGCAGCAGGTGAAACTGATCCGGAACAAACGGTGCCGGAGGCGCGGACAAACCGACGGCAACCATCGCTCCGGCATTTCTCGGCAGGGCAGGCACCACTTCGCGGCACAGACGAAGCGCTGCGGGTCCGTCCTCCATCCCCCAGAAGAACAGTCCCAGATGCACTTCCGGACCGATCTCGCTCAGACGGTACTCGAACTCGGTGACCACTCCGAAGTTTCCACCGCCGCCGCGCAGTGCCCAGAACAAGTCGCTGTGATCGTTCTCGGAGGCCCGCACGATCGAACCGTCGGCGAGCACCACCTCTGCCGACACCAGATTGTCGATCGCCAGGCCGAGCGTGCGCGTCAACCACCCCATGCCACCGCCGAGGGTCAGGCCACCGACGCCGGTATCACTGATCACTCCACCGGTCACTGCCAATCCGTGTTCCTGCGTCGCGGCGTCGAGGTCGGCAATCGTCGCACCACCACCGACCCTGGCTCGCTTCGCGGACGGGGCGACACTGACTACGTTGATCGCACTGAGATCGATCATCACACCGCCTTCACACACCGATGTACCTCGGTAGGAATGCCCACCACCTCTGACCGAAACCTCCAACGAATGGGCTCTGGCAAATGCAAGTGCCACAGACACATCCGACGCCGACCGGCACCTGGCGATCACCGCCGGACGATGATCGATCTGCCCGTTCCAGATCGACCTGGCGTCGTCGTACTCCGGATCTCGGGGGCTGAACACAGAACCCGTGATCGCCGATTTCAGTGGCGCGAACTCGACCGTCGTCATCATGCACCGCCCTCGTCGGGTGTCGCGGTGAGAAGCAGGTATTCCCACTCCATCACGAACGGCTCGCTTCCGCTGCCGTACTTCTTTGCCAACTCGAGCAGATCGCGATCGAGCGCCTGTGTGCGGTCAGGATCGTCGGCGATGTTCCGGTACACCGCGATGGTCGGGCCGTAATTCTCCTTGAAGAAATCGCGGAAATCTTCCGGCCCGCTGAATGTGTCCACACGAAGTACGTCTTTCCTTGCGGCAACATCGCCGAGCAGATCACGAACATGGTTCTCGTCGCCCCACAAAGGCGCCGGCTGCGAACCAGGAGGCGGCGGCGGTGCATACGGCTTCATCGTTTTGAACATCTCGCCGATGAACCCCGTCGGAGTCCAACTCAGCACTCCGATCTTTCCGCCGGGTCGGCATACTCGCAAAAGTTCGTCCGCGGCGCGCTGATGATGCGGGGCAAACATCACACCGACGCACGAGAGCACTACGTCGAACTCGTTGTCGCCGAACGGAAGAGCCTCGGCATCGGCCTCCTGCCAATCGAGTTCGACACCCGCGAGCGCCGCGGCCTCCCGTCCTGCCACGAACAGTTCGGGAGCCAGGTCGGTGGCGATCACCTGCGCACCCAGCGCAGCCGCCGGAATGGCGGCGTTGCCGGACCCCGCCGCGACGTCGAGCACCCGATCTCCTTTCTGCACGCCGCATTCACGCACCAATACAGGTCCGAGTTCCGCGATGACCTGCGTCGCCACCGCCGGATAGTTACCGAGCCCCCACATTGCCCGGTGCTTGGCCTTCAGCTCCCGGTCCAACCCGAGAGTCCCCGTTGATTCACTCATTACCGTTCTCCTTCAATAATTTTCGTACTCGGAGCCCGACAGCGTTCATGCCGTTACTCCGACGCTACGACGACGGTTCGCTCCTCTCCAGTACGAAATCTGTACCGGAGCACCCCGGAGGCCTACGATCGAGAGATGGGGTCCTCGTACCACCAGTTCTGCCCCGTCGCCAAGGCGATGGAGCTACTCGACGAGCGGTGGACACTGCTTCTCCTCCGCGAACTGATCATGGGAAGCGAACATTTCAACGATCTCCGCCGCGGGCTCCCGCGAATGTCACCGACTCTGCTCTCGACCCGGCTTCACCAACTCGCGGTCGCCGGCATCGTGGAGCGAGAAGAAACCGACTGTGTCGTCAGCTATCGTCTGACCGACGCCGGCCGCGAACTGCGCCCTGTGGTCGAAGCTCTCGGCATCTGGGGTACCAGGTGGATCGGTGAACTGGGCGACGAAGATCTGGATCCGAAGCTGCTGCTGTGGGACATGCATCGCCGCGTGGATCATTCCGTGGTGCCTGAAGGCAAGACCGTGGTGCACTTCGCATTCTCCGGAGTACGTGGACATTCGCGGAACTGGTGGCTCGTCATCAATTCCGGTGAGGTGGACATGTGCGATATCGATCCGGGTTTCGACGTTGCAGTGTCGGTCTCTGCGGGCTTGCGACAGATGACCGAGATCTGGCGAGGTAACCTGACCTGGTCGGACGCCATACGGTCCGGTGACGTCACCATTTCTGGGCCTACTGCGTTGCGTCGTAGCCTGCCTTCGTGGTTCGAGCTGTCGACTTTCGCGTCGATCCCGCGCCCCGCGTAGCGCGCGCTCACCAGCCCCGTTCCGTCCTGTTACAGAGCTGTTGCAGACCGTGACACCGTCGACGAACGGTGACCACCTGCCGGTGACACTGACCGAGAAGTCTCTGTTGTATGCCCAGCCACCGCGGAATCATCCGCTTCGTCGCACTCGGTGCAGTCGTGCTCGGTGCGGTCGCGCTCAGCTCCTGCTCGTACACAGAAGAAGCACAACCGAAGAGCGGTAACTACCTTGCCACTCAGCCTGATTCAGGACCTTCAGGCGGCGAGATCGAGGACGGCATCAGCTTGCAGGACACTCATGTGCCCGCGCTTGCCCGTCTCGATTCCGCACTGCTCGCGGCGCTCCAGTCGGCAGCGGCCGACGCACAGGCATCCGGCGTGGACATGCACGTCACGTCGGGTTGGCGGTCCGCGGCATACCAACAGCGACTGTTCGACGAAGCCGTCGTCAAGTACGGCAGCGTGGACGAAGCGTCCAAGTGGGTGCACTCGCCGAGCCTGTCCAAGCATGTCAGTGGACAGGCCGTCGACATCGGACCGACCGACGCCGACGACTGGCTCATTCAGCACGGCAGCGATTACGGCCTCTGCCAGACCTACGCCAACGAGATGTGGCATTTCGAATTGGCAACCACTCCTGGCGGGGAATGCCCGCCACAACTGAGCAACCCCTCGGACGAGAGAGCGGAAGGCTGATCATGACACGAGTCAAACCAGCGAGACTGATTGCCGCACTGGCAGTCTTGATCCTCGGAGTCGTCGAATTCGAATTGGCGGTCAACACGACCGGTGGTCAGATCGTCGACCAACAACTCATGGTGGGCGCGGCCACCTCCGAACGCCTCAGCGTGTTCTCCGCCGAGTTCATCGGCCTCGTCACCCCGATACTGATAGTGGGAGGAGTGCTCGTGGCGCTCATGATCACATTGCGCAACAACCCGATTGCGCTAGCTTTACGCGTCGTCGTCGTGACCCTCGGCCCCATCACGACAGCCTGGGTTCTCAAACAATCGCTGGATCGACCGGACCTGAACGGTCTGGTGATGCACAATTCCTTCCCCAGCGGCACTTTGACGGCCATAGCTGCTCTGGTCTGCGCGATCGTGATCGTCACGCCCTCGAGGTGGCGGGCGGTCGTTGCGGTCAACGGTGCGCTGATCACCATCGGAACCGCGATCTCGGTAGTCGTGCTGCAATGGCACCGCCCGAGCGACGTGATCGGTGCACTACTGCTCGTCGGCTGCTACACCCTCGCTGTGTCGGCATTTCCGTTGAACACCAGCGTCGCCCGGCATGCGGTGCTGGCAGACTCAGGCAACGAGCGACTCTCGCGAGTGTGACCCCTGTACCCTTGGCTGACCGAGATTTCTCCGACCGCAGAAGGCCCCTGATCATGGCGAGTCCAAGGTGAGCTCATGGTGAGCATTCTTTTCATAGAAGACGATCCAGCCGTGGCCGAGGCAATCACGTTGGGACTGAACCGACTCGGGCACAACGTCAGCCATCGCCCCGACGGTAACGGTGATTTCGACGACGCCCTGGGTGCCACGGACCTCGTCCTGCTCGACCTCGGGCTGCCGGGTGCCGACGGTTACGAGATCTGCCGACGTATCCGCACCCGAAGTTCGATCCCGATCATCATTCTGACCGCTCGATCCGACGACATCGACACCGTCGCCGGCCTGGAAGCCGGTGCCGACGACTACGTCGTCAAACCGGCCAGTCCGCGCGTCCTCGACGCTCGTATCAAAGCCGTCGTGCGGCGCTCGGCACCGGCAACGACGCGCCCGGATGCGACGCCGGGTGCAGAGACGTTCGGCGACCTGGAATTGGATCGGTCGTCGCTGCAGGTCCGCAAGGCCGGGATGCTGCTGACCCTCACCCCGACCGAACTCCGACTGATCCTGGCGCTGACCGAGAACCCCGGACAGGTCCTGAGCCGCCGACAGTTGTTGTCCGCAGCCTGGGACCAGGAGTATCTGGGTGATTCCAGAATCGTCGATGCAGCAGTGCAGCGGCTGCGCGGAAAGATCGAGGACGACCCGGCCGCACCGACCGTCATCGAAACGGTGCGCGGGTTCGGGTATCGCTTCAACACCAGCCCAGCCCGATGAGACCGACCTGGCTTCAGGTCGACGGTCTGCGAACCAGGCTCGTGCTCGTGTT
The DNA here is from genome assembly GCF_054589475.1 of Rhodococcus sp. no. 34. Taxonomy (NCBI): domain Bacteria; kingdom Bacillati; phylum Actinomycetota; class Actinomycetes; order Mycobacteriales; family Nocardiaceae; genus Rhodococcus; species Rhodococcus sp. no. 34. Next base: position 92,799 of record NZ_BAAILK010000023.1, on the reverse strand, counting down.
CATCGCAATCGTCGTGATCATCGCCGGGGCAACCGCGGGTGTCGTCTCGTTCATGGCGCGGTCGTGGATCTATTCCAACGCTCAGGATGTCGCGACCGCACAATTTCGCGACGAACTGCAATACGTCAACGGAACACCGGTAGAGGAGTTGACGCCTGCCAACCTCCAACAGATCTTCCAGTCCGACATGACGCTGATCGTCGACGGCGAAGTCATCCGTCAAGGATCCGTGGATGCGGCGACCATTCCGCCCAGCTTCGACGAAGGTTTGGACAGTCCGAAGCTGATCCGTTTCGAGAGGCTCGACTCCCAGCGCATCATGTTGGGAATGTCCGTCAATGTCGTGGACATGAGCGCGGGCGACAGCTACGACAACGAGACATTGGTCAAAGCCGTCACCATCCGGCCGCTGGTAGGAGTGCAGGACAAGTTCGACGACCTGCTTCGAGCTGTCGGCCTCACCCTCGCCGCCGGTGTGTTGGTGAGCGGACTACTCGGGCTGTGGATCGCGTCGACGCTTGTCCGTCCGCTCAAACGCCTGGACAAGGCGGCCGCCCGCGCTGCCGACGGCGACCTCAGCGTCCGACTCCCCGAAGACGGAGTAGCCGAACTCGCCCAGGTCACAACAACGTTCAACAACATGGTCGCTCGCAACGAAGCGGTCATCCGAGGTCTGGAAGAATCGGAAGAGCAGTCGAGAAGGTTTGTCGCAGACGTCTCCCACGAGCTCCGGACGCCGCTCGCAGCACTGGTGCCGGTCAGTGAGATCCTCCGTGAAGAGATCCCCAATCTTCCGCCCGACGCCGCCGCTGCCGCGCGCATCGTGAGCAGTGAGATCGGCAAGCTCACTCGGCTTGTCGAAGACCTCATCGAAATGTCTCGCCACGACTCTCAGCAAGCGCACCTCGTCCTCGACGACGTCGACCTCGTCGAATTGACCGAGCGCACACTCGAGAGCCGCGGATGGACAGACACCGTCGAACTGCGCGCACCCGAAAGTGTCAGCGCCAGAGTGGATTCGCGTCGAATCGACATTGTCGTCGCCAACCTCGTCGGCAATGCACTGCGCCACGGAGCGCCTCCGGTTCGCGTCGAGTTGAGCGTCGAATCCGGTTTCTCCGTCATCACCGTCGTCGACCACGGCCCCGGCATCTCACCCGAAGACCGGCAGGCGATTTTTCGGCGGTTCTACAAGGTCGACACCGCGCGCGGACGCAGCGAGGGCAGCGGACTCGGGCTCTCGCTCGCCGTCGAGAACGTGCACTTGCACGGCGGCACCATCGGCGTCGACCAGGTGGATGGTCGCACGGTCTTCACGGTTCGCCTGCCCCGTCGCTGACCCCTTCCCGAGCGAACGTACCTTTCGGCGCACCCAAGGCGATCGTCGTACCGTTCGCTCGAAAAGGGGTGGGCACTTCGCACCCTGAACCGTCCGCGTTCGACCAAATAGTGGGATTTTGGTTTCAACATGTGAAACCACGCGAGTAGCGTCGGCATCGTCGAACAGCGTAGAGATCGGAGGGCACCATGACGCAGGCGTCGCGGCTGGAAAAGACGGCCGTCTCCCCGAAGGCGTGGACGATGCTCGGAATCGGCGTCGCAGCCCAGGCCGCAGGCACCGTCTTCGTCAGCACCCCCGCCTTTTTGATCCCGCTTCTGCATTCCGAGCACGGCCTCTCGTTGACGCAGGCCGGAACTCTGGCCGCTGCACCCACTTTCGGCATGGTTCTCACGCTGGTGGCGTGGGGAGCGATGGCTGACAGATTCGGCGAGAAATGGGTCATCTCCATCGGGCTCGGCCTGACGGCGATCGCCGCGCTGGCCGCGACCACCACCGACAACTACACCCTCCTCGGGATCGCATTTCTGCTGGGCGGAATGGCTGCGGCGAGCACCAACGCTGCCAGTGGACGTGTTGTGGTCGGCTGGTTTCCCAAGGATCGGCGCGGCCTCGCGATGGGAATCCGGCAGATGTCACAGCCCCTGGGCGTGACCATCGCGTCGCTGACCATCCCGACTCTCGCTGCGAACGTAGGAATCGGTTCGGCCGTCGGACTGTCGGTAGCTCTCAACGGCGTTCTCGCCCTGATCTGCGCCGTCGCATTGATCAATCCCCCGCGGCCGGCGGCGCGGCCCACAGACATCCCGGTCGAGACGATCAACCCTTATCGCTCGAACTGGTTCCTGTGGCGCATTCACGTCGTCTCGGCACTGCTGGTGTTTCCGCAGTTCACCCTCTCGACATTCGGTCTGGTCTGGCTGATCAGCGAGCAAGGATGGGACGCTGCGCCCGCTGGGCTCCTGATCGGGATCTCCCAGTTCGTGGGTGCACTCGGACGCATCGTTGTCGGCATCTGGAGTGATCGCGCCGGAAGCAGAGTAGGCCCGCTGCGGTTGGTTGCCGTCTCCGCGTCTGCGGTCATGTTGGCAATGGCGGCAGCCGGCGCAGCGCCTTGGGGCGTTCCCGCCTTGATCCTGCTGCTGGCAACCACTATCAGCGTCGCCGACAACGGTTTGGCATTCACTTCCGTCGCCGAAGCTGCCGGGCCGAAATGGCAAGGAAAAGCATTGGGCGCACAGAACACCGGGCAGTTCATTGCCGCGTCAGCAGTGGGCCCGGTGGTCGGTGCGCTGATCGGCGCGGTCGGCTACCCGCTCGCCTTCGCGATAGTCGCGGCATTTCCCGCCGCAGCAATTCCCTTGGTGCCCAGCCGCGATCGCGACATCAGCGTCTAGTCCCTCATCGGATTCGGTTGCACTGCAGGTCCCGTCAGATCACAATGCGGCTTGCAGGCAACCGAATCCGCTTCCTGAACAGGCTCTACTGTCGGAGTTCGGATCAGCGTCGCGGCGATCGCTGCACCGACCAACAGCAGTGCCACACAGATGTACATCGCGTACCGGAACCCGTCGGAGAAACTCGTCGGATCGACCAGACTTTCGGCGTCGATACCCACGAGGGCAGGCAAGGCCGCGACGGCAAGAAGTTGGCTCGTGCGAGCAACGGCATTGTTCACACCGGATGCGATTCCGGACTGCTCCACCGGTACCGAACCAAGCACCGCGGCGGTCAAAGGCGCGACCATCACCGCCAGGCCGAGCCCGAACACCAGAACTCCCGGCAGCACGACGGTCAGGTACGACGCATCCGGGCCGATCCGCGTCATCAACACCAACCCCACCGCGGCAACGGCGGGCCCGACCGTCATCGGCAACCGCGGTCCGTGCGTCTGCGCGTAACTGCCCGCGCGCGAAGACAACAGCAGCAATGCCAAGGTGATCGGTACCGTTGCGACGCCGGCAGCCACCGGCGAGTACCCGGCAACCAATTGCAGTTGCAGCACGAGCAGGAAGAACACACCGCCCAGCGCCGCATAGACCGCAAGGGTCACCAGATTGGCCGCGACGAACATCCGCGAGCGGAACAGGGACGGCGGCACAAGGGCACTCGGTGAGCGTCGTTCCACCACAACGAACAGGCAGAGCGCAATCACTCCGATCAGCCCGACTATCGGGTTGACCTCGATCAGCCCGTACGTCAGTGCGCCGAGACCGACTACTGCGCAGGCAGATCCGACCACGTCCAGGTGCTCGGGCGGATGCGGGTCGCGGCTCTCCGGTACATGGCGCACCGCTGCCCACACCACGACGATCGCCAGCGGGATATTGAGCAGGAATACCGATCGCCATCCCGCCACTTCCACCAGCCAACCACCGAAAAGCGGTCCGATGGCGCCGGCAACACCACCTAAACCCGACCACAATCCGATTGCCGCGCCGCGGTCCTCCTCACGAAGTGACGCGGAGATGATGGCAAGGCTGCCAGGTGTCAAGAGCGCAGCTCCCACTCCCTGCAGGATTCGTGCAATCACCAGAAACGTGATGTCCGGTGCAATTCCGCAGAGCAACGACGCGACCGCGAACCAGACCGTCCCCCACACGAATACCCGTCGCCGACCCCAACGATCACCGAGGGCTCCCCCGAGCAGAATCAGCGACGCCAAGGCCAAGGTGTAACCGCTGAGCGTCCACTGCAGTCCGGCGACACCGGAACCCAGTTCTTCACCGATGTGAGGAAGAGCAATGTTGACGACGGTGCCGTCGAGGAGAGCCATGCTCGAGCCGAGAACGGTGGCGGCGACAACCCAACGCCCACGCTTCGACGCGAGCGCCAGTGGTTCCGTCATCGGTCCATGGTGCGCCTTCACACGCAATCGCGAAAGAGCGCGCGGGAATTCAGTCGATCTGGCGACGATGTGCCCAACGCGTCAACGCATTGCGATTGGACTGCTGAGTCTTTCGCAGGACGTTCGATGCGTGAGTCTCGACCGTCTTCACGGAAATCACCAGGTCCTCGGCGATTTCACGGTAAGTGTACCCACGTGCCAGCAATCTGAGCACTTCGAGTTCTCGCGGAGTCAGCGAGTCGAGTTCCGGATCGAGTTGCGGCTCGGGTGCGTTGGAACGCCCGGTGAAGGAGTCCAGTACGAAGCCTGCCAGGCGAGGCCCGAACACTGCGTCACCACCGGCAACGCGTCGTACACCCTCGGCCAGTTCGGATCCCGAGATCGTCTTGGTCACGTACCCGCGCGCACCGCCGCGGATCACCGCGATCACATCCTCGGCCGCATCGGAAACGCTGAGCGCCAAGCACACCGGGCCGGAATCGATTCCGCGCAGAACTGCCACTCCACCACCGTCAGGCATGTGGACATCGAGCAGAACGACATGCGGTTTCGTCGAGTTGATACCCGCGATCGCCTCAGCGACGCCACCGGCTTCACCGACTACGTCCATGTCTGCCTCGCGCGAGAGTTCCGCCCTCACCCCGGAGCGGAACACTGCATGATCGTCGACAAGAAATACGCGGTACGGGGGCGGCGCAAGCGAAGTCACTGGGGCTGTTCCTCGGGGTTGTCGACACGGTCAGCAGTCTGGTCCCACTTTAGAGCAGAGTCACCGAGCGGCATGTGCACGCGGATCTCGGTGCCCTTTCCGATGTCGGATCGAACCACGACGCGGCCACCCCGTCGCTCGATGCGACCACGAATCGACTTGGCCAAACCCTGACGGTCCTCCGGCACCGCATTGACGTCGAATCCGACTCCGCGATCACGAACGAACACACTGACCTGGTCGCCCTCGACCTCGGCGAAAAGATTGATTTCCTTCTCCCCCGAGTGCTTTGCCGAGTTCACGAGAGCTTCACGCGTCGCACCGAGGAGCGCGGTGAACGCTTCCTTGGGCAGACCGTTCTCGACGCCTTCGCCTTCGAGTTGTACGTCGCCGACCGTGACGGGGCGGACCGTGACGCCATGCTGGTCCTCCACTTCACCGGCGATGATCTTCAGACCTTCGGTCAGGCTCGTGTGGTCGATATCCCCGCCGCTGAACAACCACTTGCGCAGCTCGCGTTCCTGACCACGGGCCAGGCGCGCCACCTCTTGCGGATTGTCGGACTGCTTCTGAATCAGCGCCAACGTCTGAAGTACGGAGTCGTGCAGATGCGAGGCGATCTCTTCACGTTCGTCGTTGCGAATTCGGGCCGCACGCTCGGCGCCGAGAGCCCGCCACATCCGCAGCCACAGCGGCACCGTCAACAATCCGACACCGATCAGCGTCACCACCACGGCCAGCAGGGACGAGCGCAGTGCTTCGAGGTCGACCTGAGCGAGGACGACGACGCCGAGACCCAAGATGATCAAGGTCGCTCCCCCGACCACCCGCGCCCACGTGAGAACGGTAGGCCGCTGCGGCAAGCCGATGACGGTCCGGGGACCGTCGGAGTCGAACTCGCGCCACACCAAAGCGGCACCGATCGCGACGACGAAGAACGGTGCGAGCACCGAACCCGCTGTGCCGCTGAACAGCCAGGACAACGCGGCTGCGCCGCCCAATCCGAGTGCGATCAATCCGTACGCCCGCTGCCGCTCGGCCGCGGACGGCTTCTGGGTGTCCGTGCCGGCTGAGGTGAAGATCCAGAGGGCGCCGTAAATCACGATGCCGGATCCGGCCATCGCCGCCAGAATCGCGAAGGCGACTCGAACCTTCAGGACGTCGATCCCGAGATGATCGGCGATACCGCCTGCAACACCGGCGACGATGCGACCGCCGGAGCGCCGCTCCAGCTTTCGCAATGGAACACCGCCTGGAATGGGCACACCCTTCTTCATGGGTACGGCATGCACCGGTACCCCGTTGACGGGCGGGCCTCCCGTGAACCCGGGAGCGGGACCGCTCACGAACGGCGGATCTGACAGATATTGCACATAGTCGATACTGGCACGAACCACTCGCAGTCACATCAGGGTCCAACCCTGAATCAGGGCGGCGCCCCTGGCCCCGATCGTCACAAAGATCAGGGTTGGCCCTGATGCGCGGAGGCCGCCCCGGAAGCCAGGATTGATTCATGAACAATCCGACTTTCCAAGAACAGATCCAGGATCTGTGGCGGACCCGCCCCGTGCGTCTGCCGGCACAAGGTCACGTGGCCGGGGTATGCGCCGGAATCGGATACCGGTACGGCATCGACCCCATTCTGGTACGTGTCGCGTTTGTGGCCTCCACTATTTTCGGCGGCTCAGGCATCCTTCTCTACCTCGCCGGGTGGTTGGTGCTCGCCCGCGCCGGTGACGGATCGTCCCCCGCACAGTCGTTGATGGGCCGCGGACACAGCTCCGATTCCAGTACCAAGACCATCGTCTTGTTGGTGGCTCTCGCCATCGCGGCTACGACCGTCGGGCCTGTCGGCGTCGGCCTGGGTGGTTCCGGTCTGATCGGGCTGATTCTGATGGTCGGAGGCCTGTGGCTGCTCTACCAACGAGCGCCGGTCCCGCCTGCACTGCCACAGAGCACGTCACCGTACGTCGGCGCGGGTACCGCGTATCCAGGCACGGGATTCACGCCCGGGCCGTTCACTCCCGGATACTTCGCACCCAATCAGCCGCCCGTGTACACGCCGTACACAAAACTCCCCGACAGCTACGTGCCCGAGGAACGGCCGGCCGAACAGTCACCGCAATCTCAGGCCGATCATCCGACGATCAACCTGTCGAAGGACCCGAGCGCTTCAGCCGCCGCCAATCCGACCGAGGTGATCGGCGAGGCCGCCATCACACCGCCCTCCTGGGATCCGCTCGGCGTCGCTCCGTTCGCCTGGGATCTCCCGGACCCGGCAGTCAAAGCCACGCCGCTGCTGCCTTTGCCACCACGTAAGCGTCGCTCGCGATGGACGCTGACAGTGCTCGGACTCGCGATCATCGTCGCCGCCGTCACCGGGGCAGCGGGCGCGGCAACCGGCAACGAGTGGTTCACTCCCGGCCGAGTCGGTGCTGTCGGACTCGCCGTCATCGCGCTCGGCCTGATCCTCGGGGCATTCTTCCGCAAGGGGTACGGCCTGCTGGTCGTCACCGGACCGCTCGTGGGTTTCGTGCTTCTCGCCTCGTTGGTCTACCCGATCGATTTCGACGCCTCGGGTGAGCAAAGATGGACTCCGGCAACCGCTTCCGAGTTGGAGCCGTCGTACTCGGGAGCCTTCGGAAGGTTCACTCTCGACCTCAACGGGGTCAAGTTCACCGAGGACAAGACCATCGACGTCGCGGCGTCGTTCGGTGAGTTCGTCGTCATGGTGCCACCAACCGTCAACGTCAAGAACAGCTGCACCGTCGTCATGGGTGACGGATCCGGTTGCCTCGACGGCGGAATACACCCGGGCCGTGATGTGACACCGGATTCGCCCACACTGACCATCAACGCCAAAGCTACGTTCGGCAGTCTGAAGGTGACGCAATCATGAGCGACTACGACGAGACCACAGAGCACGACGAGACCCGAGAATCCAAGCGCCCCTCGGCACTTCTGCTGATCGCCGGACTGGCCGCACTACTGGTCAGCGTGTGGGCGTTGGTCGGGCCGTTCTCTCTGGCGCCGGCAGCGAACATTCAATTCCGTTGGCTGTTCGTCGGTGCCGCCGTCGTGGCAGGACTACTGCTGGTGATTCTGCCGAATCGGCGCAACCGGAAGTAAAACTGCTGTGCGCCTTTATTAACCGCGGGGGGTTAATAAAGGCGCACAGTTGTTTTTACTCCCACTCGATAGTTCCCGGTGGCTTGCTCGTCACGTCGAGGACTACGCGGTTCACGTCCGCAACCTCGTTGGTGATTCGAGTCGAGATGCGCTCGAGGGTCTCGTACGGCAGACGCGTCCAGTCCGCGGTCATCGCGTCTTCACTCGAGACCGGACGCAGCACGATCGGATGACCGTACGTCCGTCCGTCACCCTGCACGCCCACGCTTCGGACGTCGGCGAGGAGAACTACCGGGCACTGCCAGATAGTTCCGTCCAAGCCTGCAGACGTAAGCTCTTCGCGCGCAATGGAATCTGCCTGACGCAGGATCTCGAGGCGATCGCGGGTGACCTCACCGATGATGCGGATACCGAGTCCGGGACCGGGGAACGGCTGGCGTCCGACGATCTCTTCCGGCAGGCCGAGTTCGCGGCCCACTGCACGGACCTCGTCCTTGAACAGCAGACGCAACGGTTCGACCAACTTGAACTGCAGGTCTTCCGGCAGCCCGCCGACATTGTGGTGGCTCTTGATGTTTGCAGTTCCCGTGCCGCCGCCCGACTCCACGACGTCCGGGTAGAGCGTGCCCTGGACGAGGAAGTCGACGGTCGCACCATGAGATGCGTTCTCGCCCAGAACATCACTGACTGCGCCTTCGAAGCTGCGGATGAACTCGCGGCCGATGATCTTGCGCTTGGTCTCGGGATCGGTGACGCCTGCCAGCTCACCGATGAAGGTGTCCGCGGCATCCACGGTGATCAGACGAGCGCCGGTTGCCGCGACAAAATCCTGCTCGACCTGCGTGCGCTCACCGGCTCGCATCAAACCGTGATCGACGAAGACGCATGTCAACCGGTCGCCGATTGCGCGCTGAACCAAAGCCGCAGCGACAGCGGAGTCGACGCCTCCGGACAGACCGCAGATGGCGTGTCCGTCTCCGACCTGCTCGCGAACCTGCTCGATCAGCGCATCGGCGATGTTCGACGCCGTCCACGCTGCCGGAATACCGGCAATCTCGTGCAGGAAGCGGCTCAGGACCTGCTGACCGTGCGGGGAATGCAGAACCTCAGGGTGGTACTGCACACCGGCGAGCTTGCGGGCGCGGTCCTCGAACGCCGCGACGGGAGCACCGTCGCTGGTCGCGGTCACCTCGAAGCCGGAAGGCGCTTCGGTGACGGCGTCACCGTGGCTCATCCACACCGGCTGCGTCGAGGGAAGACCGTCGTGGAGCAATCCGCCGGATACCGCGATGTCGGTACGGCCGTATTCGCGGGTACCGGTCTCGGCGACGGTGCCGCCCAGGGCGCCTGCCATTGCCTGGAATCCGTAGCAGATTCCGAAAACCGGAATGTCGTGATCGAACAGTGCGGGATCAAGCTTGGGAGCACCGTCTGCGTAGACACTCGAGGGCCCACCCGAGAGCACAACAGCCAAGGGGTTCTTGGCCACGATCTCCTCGACGGTCGTGGTGTGCGGAATCACCTCCGAGTAGACCTTGGCTTCGCGAACTCGCCGTGCGATCAACTGCGCGTACTGCGCCCCGAAGTCGACGACAAGAACTGGTCTCTGCTGCTCGATATCTGCCACAGGTGCAGTCTAATCGCCGCAGCCAGCGCTTCTGCGCATGCATGGACTCAGCCCGCTACTCGGCCGAGCGAGCGCGAGGTACGTCACTACAAAGGCCGCCCCTCAGAACTGCGCGGCGACCTCGCGCGGATCTAGACCACCGTCCAGGTCAACGGCGCCCCAATCACCCGCACCTTAGCTTCGGCAATCAATTCGGCAGCATCATCGCAGGCCAGAGCCCGAAATGGACGAAGGGTGAATTTTCTGGACGTTTGACCGATTCGCCTGAACCAAACGTCCAGTAAAGGTAATCTCGCCCGTCAAGTGATCAGGATCACGATCGCAAACGGCCGGCGCCGCCGAACGGCGCTCACCTCGAGGAGGACCTGTGCGTCGATTCATACGACGACTCGCCATACCTGTCGCGGCTGTGACGGCTGCCGCCGGACTTCTAGTCCTCGGCACGCCGGCCACCGCTGACGAAGCCCCGCCGACCACTTTCACCGGCACGACCGACAACCTGATCTTCACCAAGAGTGTCATCGGGAACGCGGCAGTTCACCCAGGCGACACCGTCACGTACAAGACCGAGATCAAGCACAACGAAAGCGGCATCGAACGGTCGATCGCAAAGATCCGTGACATCCCGCCCGCAGGATTCGTCCTCGTGCCGGGCAGCGCCAAGGCCACCTACCTGGGTGTGACCAACCGGGCCACGATCAGCAACGAATCAGACGGCGGAGTTTCCGCGAAGTGCTCGAGCGGCTGCACCTTCCTGGTCGGTGGATTCGTCGTCAAGAAGAACCAACCCGTCACACTGGAAGCGACCTACACGGTCCCCGTCGGCACAGCATTCGGGACGTACGACAGCGGCATGCTCTTCGACGTCAACGCCTTCAGCACACAGCAGGGTCTCAACCCGATCAACGTCAACGTCCAGGTAGTCGACCCGTCTGTCGCCACCGGAACCACACTGGTTGCACCGGCAACGGCGAAGGTCGGCACGCCGGTCGACCTGACCGCGACAGTTGCGCCGTCCGACGCGAGCGGCACCGTCCAGTTCAAGGACGGCGGCAACGACATCGGCTCACCGGTCCCGGTTTCGGGCGGTAGCGCCACCCTCTCCCACACTTTCGACAGCGTCGGCGCCCACGACATCACCGCCGCGTACAACGCCGGTCCGGGATTCCACAGCTCGACCTCCGGAGTCCAGACCGTCGACGTCTCCGCGGACACCACCACCACGATCTCGGCCCCGAACGCCGCGCTGGTAGGTGACAGCATCACCGTGAGCGCTGTCGTCACACCGGCAAACGCCGTGGGCACGGTGCAGTTCAAAGACGGCGAGACCAACCTCGGCGCACCGGTGGCTGTAGTCAACGGGACGGCTTCCCTGACCCGCAGCTACGACGCTTCGGGCACCCACAGCTTCACCGCAGTGTTCACCGGCGAGGCCGGCTACGGCGATTCCGTCTCCACCGCAACCCAACTCGACGTCAGCGATCCCGACTGGGGAACCACGACCACCGTTGTCGAACCACTCACCGCTGTTGTCGGTGAACCGACCAACCTCTCGGCCACCGTCTCCCCCATCCCGAGCAGCGGAACCGTGACGTTCAAGGTCGACGGCGCCGAGGTCGGTACCGCACCGGTCGGCACGGGTGACGGCGTCGCGATCCTCCCGCACACCTTCGCATCAGCGGGCGCTGCAGCCGTGACGGCAGAGTTCTCCGGCGGAACCGGATTCATCGGCTCCACGTCCACGTCGTTCACTGTGAACGTCACCGATCCCGTACCCGCCCGCGCCGACACCACGACGTCTCTGACCGTCAGCGGCTCGGCTCAGGTCGGAAAGGCATTGCAGCTCAAGGCCACCGTCGCACCCGGAACAGCAAACGGAATGATCCAGTTCAAGTCCGGCACGACGCCCATCGGCGCACCCGTTGCCGTCGTCAACGGCGTCGCGACACTCACGCACACCTTCGACGACGAGGGAACGTTCGGCCTCACTGCCAACTTCGTCGGCGACGCCGGTTGGAAGAACTCCGTCTCCGGCCCGACGGTCGTGCAGGTCGGCACCGCACCGACCGACGGCGGCGGCACCGGAAGCGTGGACACCGGTTCGCTCAGCGGCCTCATCCCGCTCTTCGGAAGCTAGTCCCCCACATCAGCTTTGGACACCACTCCCGTACCCAGCTCAGGAGAATCCATGTTCGTGTACTCCAGACGTCGCATCGCGGCGCCGATCGCCGCCACGGCACTCGCCAGTGGCGTCATCCTCGCGGGAATCCCCGCATCAGCGGCCCCCGTGACAACAACCTTCGGCACGAGTTGCCTGGCAACCCCGTCCGCTGTCGCCGGTCCGACCACGCAGTCACAGTCCGGCTCGGTCATCGTCGACGCACCGGAATCCATCGGCGCCGGTGAGACCTTCGAGGTCACCATCCAACCCGGCCCCATCGCCTTTCCCGGCTCCGCTTCCGGGGCGACCGTCCAGAACGTCTCCCGCATCAAGGTCGACGTCGACGTTCCTGCGAACGCCACCCTGGTGGAAGCCACCATCGTCCCCGGCACCTCGGCGGGGCTCAGCGGTGTCGCGCCGAACATCCTGCGCGTCAACGAGAACGGCAACGTCGATCCCAACGGAACGATTCTGCGCCTCTCCGGAAACAACCAGGTCATCGGAAACAGCCCCAGCTCGAGCATCAACTCCGAGGGCGGCATCGTTGTCAAGGCGACCGGCAAGAACGTCGACGGTTCCAACAATGCCGACGGCTACACGCAGTTCCAGCTCCCCCAGGTCAAGGCAGTTCTCAAGGCCGGCGATTCAGGGGACGTCGCGATGAAGGTACGCACCGGCGGCAGCGCGGGAGCGTGGAACAACGATCGTAACTTCCTCACGTTCCTCCCCAAGGCCACCCTGGTCATCACCGCCTGGGCACCCACGCGATGCACCCCGCGTGACGCCGAGAACGGTCCGCTCAACAGCGGCGCAGGCCCCCTCGCCACGACGCGGATCATCGAGGCGGACAAGGCAACCACCACCACAGTCGTCGGACCGGCCAACGCCAAGAACGGAACTCCCGTCACCCTGTCAGCCAACGTGAGCGGCGGCGCAAACGGTGGAACCGTCCAGTTCTTCGACGGCGACAACCCACTCGAGGACGCCGTGCCGGTAACCGGAGGGTCGGCCAGCATCTCCCCGACCTTCACCGAGGACGGACCGCACTCCATCACCGCGAGCTACAGCGGAGCCCCCGGGTTCCTGGCGTCGACGTCGGCGTCGGCCAAGATCGTGACCGTCACGACCGATGCACCGCCGGACGCCGTGACCACTACCGCCACGGTGTCGCCGTCGACCGCGAAGGTCGGACAGGACGTCAACCTGACTGCCAAGGTCGATCCGCAGGGTACCGGCGGCACCGTCGACTTCATCGTCGACGGCACCGAAACGGTCAGTGCTCCGGTCGGAACCGACGGAGTTGCCGTCGCTCCGTACACCTTCACCTCGACCGGAACGCACAAGGTTGTCGCGAAGTTCACGGGCTCACCAGGATTCGCGCCGTCCGCTGCCCCGGCATTCCCGGTCAGTGTGACGACGCCGGCTCCGGCCGACGTCGAGACAACCACGGTTCTCGACGCTGTCGGAACTGTTCAGAAGAACACCCCGGTGACGCTCAAGGCAACGGTCGATCCGTCCGGCGCCACGGGCAAGGTCCAGTTCAAGGTCGGTGACACCCTCATCGGTGGACCGGTCGACGTGGTCAACGGTGTCGCAACGGTACCGGCCACCTTCTACAACTCCGGGACCTACAGTGTCACCGCCGAATTCGTGGGCGCTTCGGGCTACACGGCCTCCGCATCCGCGCCGCAGACCCTGACCGTCCCCGGCGATACGGACGGCGGGCCCGGAGGCGGGACGGGCAGCCTCGACCTCGGCACTCTGTTCGGGTCGCTAGGAGGCTGACACTCTGAAACAGAGATGGGGCGTGTCGTCGAATCCTCGACGACACGCCCCATCTTCGTTCGCGGCGAACTATCCGGCTGCCGGCTCCGCCGGAACAGCGGTAGCTGTCTTGCCTCCGGTGATCTTCACGATCGGCAGGACCAGCGCGGCCGGAGCCGACGCCGGCACCACAGGCGACTTGGGTGCAATCGGAGCCAAACGCTCGTAGCCGCTGCCCTGGGCGGGACGCAGGTCGGTCTCCCCCTTGTTCGGCCACAGCGAGGCCGAGCGCTCGGCCTGAGCGGCAATGGTCAGCGACGGATTCACGCCGAGGTTGGCCGAGACCGCTGCGCCGTCGACGACGCTGAGCGTCGGGTAGCCGTACACGCGGTGGTACGGATCGATGACGCCGTGATCGGAATCCGACGCGATAGCGCAACCGCCGAGGAAGTGCGCCGTCAGTGGAACGTTGAAGATCTCGCCCCACGTGCCGCCCGCGACGCCGTCGATCTTCTCGGCAACTCGACGCGTCGCCTCGTTGCCCTCCGGGATCCACGTCGGGTTCGGCTGACCGTGGCCCTGCTTGCTGGTGACCTTGCGTCGACCGAACAGGCCCTTCTTCGTGTACGTGGTGATGGAGTTGTCGAGGTTCTGCATGACCAACGCGATGATCGTGCGCTCACTCCAGTCCTTGACCGTCAACATGCGCAACATCTGGTACGGATTCTTCGCAACCACACCGAGGAACTTGATCCATCGGGGCGTCTTGCCGCCGCCGTCCGTCATCAAGGTCTGCAACAGGCCCATCGCGTTCGATCCCTTGCCGTAGCGGACCGGCTCGATGTGGGTGTCGCTGCTCGGGTGGAACGACGAGGTGATCGCCACTCCGCGGGTCAGGTCGAGTGCGGGATCGACCTTGTACTTGCCTGCGCCGACAATGGATTCGGAGTTCGTTCGAGTCAGCTCGCCGAGCTTGTCGGAGAGCTTGGGCAGCGCTCCGGTGTCCTTCATGTCGAAGAGCAGATGCTGAGTGCCCCACGTTCCGGCCGCGAGAATGACGTTCGCAGCCGTGTAGGTGCGGCGGTTCTTTCGTCCGAATGCACCGGTTCGCTCGGTGAACACGTCCCACGAACCGTCGCGAGCCTCACGAAGCCCGGACACGGTGGTCATCGGAATGATCTCGGCGCCGGCTGTCTCGGCAAGGCCCAGATAGTTCTTGAGGAGCGTGTTCTTCGCTCCGTGACGGCAGCCCGTCATGCACTCGCCACACTCGATGCAACCGGTGCGCTCGGGTCCGACGCCGCCGAAGTACGGGTCCTTCGCTTTCTTGCCCGGCTCACCGAAGTAGACGCCGACAGGGGTCTGGATGAACGTGTCGCCGACGCCCATGTCGTCGGCGACGGACTTCATGATCTCGTCAGCGGGCGTCATGTGCGGATTCTGCACGACGCCGAGCATCTTCTGAGCCTGCTCGTAGTACGGGGTGAGCTCGCTTCGCCAGTCAGTGATGTGCGCCCACTGCTTGTCCTGGAAGAACGGCTCCGGCGGCTGGTACAGCGTGTTGGCGTAGTTCAACGACCCGCCGCCGACGCCTGCGCCCGCGAGAATGAGGCAGTCGCGCAACAGGTGCACGCGCTGAATGCCGAAGCACCCCAGCTTCGGAGCCCAGAGGAACTTCTTGAGATCCCAACTGGTCTTCGCGAAATCTTCGTCGGCATACCGTCGGCCGGCTTCGATGACGCCGACCTTGTAGCCCTTCTCCACGAGACGAAGCGCGCTCACGCTTCCGCCGAACCCGGATCCGACGATCAGTACGTCGTAGTCCGTTGCCCGTTGCTTGCCCATCAGGACACCTCCACCGTGAACCGTAGTTACCCGCCAGTATGCACCTATCCCTTGTGACTACCACCACAAGGGGCCCCATAAGCGTAACCGCAAGTATCAGGAACGGAAGAAAGTCCTGCACAACGAACTGTGGCCCCGGTTCACGAAGAACCGGGGCCACAGAAAGGTACAAACTACGCGCGGACTGTCAGCCCGACCTTCTGGAACTCCTTGAGATCGGAGTATCCGGCCTTCGCCATCGACCGACGGAGACCACCGACGAAGTTCAGCGAACCGTACGGATCGTCCGAAGGGCCGCTCAGAACCTGGTCCAGACTCGGACGCTCACCATAGGAAACCGGAAGAAGTGCTCCACGCGGAACCGAAGGATGAGCCGCAGCGGACGGCCAGTACCAGCCACCACCCGGCGCCTCGGCGGACACGGCCAGCGGCGTGCCCAGAACGGCAGCGTCGGCACCGCAGGCGATGGCCTTCGCCAGATCACCCGAAGTTGCGATGTCACCGTCGGCGATGACGTGGACGTAGCGTCCACCCGTCTCGTCGAGGTAGTCGCGCCTGGCTGCTGCAGCATCGGCAATGGCCGTGGCCATCGGAACGCCGATGCCCAGGACCTCACCGGTGGTGGTTGCACCCTCGGTAGACCCGTACCCGACGATGACACCGGCAGCGCCGGTACGCATCAGGTGCAGCGCGGTGCGGTGGTCACTGACCCCACCCGCGACAACCGGAACGTCGAGTTCCGAGATGAACGTCTTGAGGTTGAGCGGTTCCTGCTCGGTGTGCACGACGTGCTCGGCCGAGATGATCGTGCCGTGGACGACCAGGAGGTCGATTCCCGCCTTGATCAGCTCCGGCGTCAGTGCGCGCGCATTCTGCGGGCTGACGCGAACGGCAGTGGTGACCCCCGAATCACGGACCTGCGCCACCGCAGCTGCCAGAAGACCGGCCTGCAGCGGAGCCGCATGCAGCTCCTGCAGGTAGCGGATGGCCGCGTCGACGCCACCGTCCTTCTCGGCGATCTCGACGAGACGCCGGAGCTTCTCCTCGACATCGGGGTGACGGCCCCACAGGCCTTCACCGTTGATGACACCGAGGCCGCCGCGCTTACCCAACTCGATCGCGAAAGTCGGCGAGACCAACGCGTCGGTGGGATGTGCGAGGACAGGAATGTCGAACCTGTAAGCGTCGAGCTGCCAAGCAGTCGACACCTCCTTCGACGAACGAGTTCGCCGGGAGGGAACGATGTTCACATCGTCCAACTCGTAGGTACGTCGGGCCGTTCGACCCATGCCGATCTCAACGAGGTCGCGCACGCGCGCCCCTTTCTCGTGTACTGGTTGCTAACGAGCGGTGTAGTTGGGTGCTTCGACAGTCATCGTGATGTCGTGCGGATGGCTTTCCTTCAAACCGGCCGCCGTGATCTGGACGAACTGAGCGTTCTGCAGGTGCTCGATCGTCGCCGACCCCGTGTATCCCATGGCAGCGCGCAGACCACCGGTGAGCTGGTGCGTCACCTGCGAGAGCGGGCCACGGAACGGAACACGTCCTTCGATGCCTTCCGGAACCAACTTGTCCTCGGAAAGTACGTCGTCCTGGAAGTACCGGTCCTTGGAGTACGACTTGGCCTCGCCACGCGACTGCATCGCGCCGAGCGAACCCATTCCGCGGTAGCTCTTGAACTGCTTGCCGCCGACCAGAATCAGTTCGCCGGGCGATTCAGCGGTACCGGCCAGGAGTGAACCCAGCATGGCCGTCGACGCACCTGCGGCAAGAGCCTTCGCAATGTCACCGGAGAACTGGAGTCCACCGTCGGCGATGACGGGCACACCGAGAGGCTTGCACGCGGCAACCGCTTCCAGGATGGCCGTGACCTGAGGGGCACCGACACCGGCGATGACGCGGGTGGTGCAGATGGAACCAGGGCCGACTCCGACCTTGACGGCGTCGACGCCGGCTTCGACCAGTGCCAGAGCACCCGCGCGCGTAGCGACGTTGCCACCGATGATCTGAACCCGCTCGCCCAGTTCACGCTTGAGCTTGGCGATCATGTCGAGAACGTTGGACGAATGCCCGTGCGCACTGTCCACCACGAGTACGTCCACACCGGCATCGGTGAGCGCCATCGCGCGCTGGAAGGCGTCATCGCCGGCACCGACTGCAGCGCCGACGAGCAGTCGACCGTCACGGTCCTTGGTGGCGTCGGGATGCTGCTCGGTCTTGACGAAGTCCTTGACCGTGATCAGACCGGTGAGCTTGCCGTTGCCGTCGACGATCGGCAGCTTCTCGATCTTGTGCCGACGAAGAAGACCCAGTGCCACGTCAGCGGTGACGCCTTCCTGAGCGGTGATCAGGGGCATCTTGGTCATGATCTCCGCGACCGGGCGGTTCTGGTCGACCTCGAAACGCATGTCCCGGTTGGTGACGATGCCAACCAGCTGGCCGGCGTCGTCGGTGACAGGCAGACCCGAGATGCGGAAACGAGCGCACTTCGCATCGACCTCACCCATCGTGTCGGTCGGCTTACACGTGACGGGATCGGTCACCATGCCGGCCTCGGAACGCTTGACCGTCTCGACCTGTCCTGCCTGGACCTCAACCGACGAGTTGCGGTGCAGAACACCCATGCCGCCGGCGCGTGCCATCGCAATTGCCATGCGCGACTCGGTGACGGTGTCCATCGCAGAACTGACCAACGGAATCCGCAGACGGATGTCGCGGGTCAGTTGACTGGACGTGTCGACCTGGCTCGGGATGACGTCGGACGCAGCAGGCAACAGCAGCACGTCGTCGTATGTCAGTCCCAGCATCGCGACCTTGTTGGGGTCGTCTCCTCCGGTGTGTACATGTCCTGCAGAACTACTCATGCGGTCAGGACCCTCCATGGACCTAGATTCGCCCAGGGCGACCGCTGTAGCAGCCGCCTCGAAACGGATTACGAAAGCTGGATATCGGATAGAAGGCGCCTGCACGGAAAGAAATTCCTGGCACCTTTTCCCGGCGTTGCACACCATGGTATCGGCTCACTCAAAGGTCCGAACCATCCCACCCACGCTGCGTGTACGCGTAACAAGTGGCGCTGACCCCCCTGACCTGCGTACCGTGGTGCTGTGCGTGATCAACTGCCCCCCGGTCTGCCGCCAGATCCCTTCGCCGGCGACCCAGCTGACCCCTCCGCGGCTCTCGATGCCATCGAGCCGGGCCAACCACTCGACCCCCACGAACGCCAAGCGGTCGAGGAGGATCTCGCTGACCTCGCTGTTTACGAGGCACTCCTCGCTCACCGCGGTATCCGCGGTCTCGTAGTCTGCTGCGAGGACTGCCAACAGGATCATTACCACGACTGGGACATGCTGCGCGCAAACCTGCTGCAGCTGCTCGTGGACGGAACCGTCCGCCCTCACGAGCCTGCCTACGACCCGATGCCTGAGGCATATGTCACGTGGGACTACTGCCGTGGATACGCCGACGCGTCGATGAACGAGGCAATGCACGGCGACGGTTTCGACAGCTGAGCGAAACCTCACCCAAGCTCATACGAAAGTGGCCGACAAGCAATTGCTTGTCGGCCACTTTCGTATGAATTCAGATCGGAACGATGCCGATCAGAGCGGGTCTCAGGGCGGCGGTGACGAGAAATCACCGGACGGCGACGAGGCAGGCGCCAGAGACGTCGTCGTCGTGGTGGTGGTCGTTGTCGTCGTGGTTGTCGTCGGCAACGAGGTCGGAGGCGTCGAGGAAGCCGACGTCGGCGGCAACTGCAGCTGCACTCCCGGATCTGGTTTGGTCGAACTTGTCGGTTCGCCAGGTCCCTGAGGATTGAGCGGTTTGACCGAGGAGCCCGGAATTGCCGTGATCGAAGTGGTCGGGCCGGCCGGCTGACCACTCGTCGGCGGCGGCGCTACAGGTGACGTGGTCTCCTGGACCTGCGTCATCAACTTGCCCCAACGCTCGACGAGGTCGGTCTTGTCCTGCGAGTCCTTGACCGCATCGGCACGGTGAGCTGCGTTGTCCAGCACCATCTTTGCCGCAGGAATGTCTCCGGCAGCCAACAGCCGCTCGGCCTTTTCCAGCTCGGAAGTCGTGTCGATCTTCGCAACTGTCGAGTTGGCCTCGTCGGCGAAGACGACCTGCTTGACACCCCACAGGGCATCGCCGGGCTGGGCGTCGTACGCCATCGCCGTCGCGCCACCGAAGACCACTGCTGCAACAGCTGCAGCGGCGGCGATCGGACGAACCACACGCAATCGAGAACGGGAACGTGAACGCTGACGATCGGAGAAGCCGGACGGCGTCGCTGTGATTGCAGCGATGACATCGTCCAACAACGGACCCTCGGGCATCGGAGTCGCAACGACATCGTCACGCCATTGCGAGAGGATCAACGCAAGTTCGTACTGTTCGGTGCTATCGGTTGCTACCGGCCCACCATTCGAAATGGATTCGATCAGCGCATCGTCACGCCGAACCGCAGCCAAATCCACTGGCGTACCGTCGTCGGCGAGATCACCGAGATTCGAAGCGTCATGCCCCTCGTCTCTAGCCAAAGCTCTCACCTGCTTTCGTCACTTCTTTTTTCAGTTTCGCGATCGCTCTGTGCTGAGCGACTCGTACAGCTCCGGCGGTACTACCGACGGCGACGGCCGTTTCCTCGGCCGACATCCCGACCACCAGGCGAAGTATCAAGATTTCTCGATGCTTCTCCGGAAGTGTGCCGAGAAGTTCGTGCATCTGTCTGCTGGACTCCGAATCGAGAGCTCGCTGTTCGGGACCATCATCCAGTGCTATTACATCCGGTACTTCGGAAACGGGCTCCGACTTGTTACGGGCGGAGCTTCGATGTGCGTCCGCAACCTTGTGAGCGGCAATTCCGTACACAAAGGCCATGAACGGGCGTCCCTGGTCCTGATATCGCGGCAGCGCGGTCATCACGGCCAGACAGACTTCCTGTGCGACGTCGTCAGCGGACAGGTGTCCTCTCTCGGCCGCACCCACTCGACCGCGGCAGTAGCGCACCACCATCGGTCGGATGTTCTCCAGAACCAAAGCTAGAGCTGTACGGTCGCCCTGCGCAGCAGCGGCGACCGCGGTGTCCAACTCATCGCTCGTATTTGTCATCGTCAGCGAAAATCCTGGCGTTACAGTGGCACCTCCCGAGCGGGTGTGCTCCCGCTCTCAGCGGAACCCTCTAAGAGTAACCATCCGGACCGACTGGTCTCCGCATACCTGCCCAGCAGTCGCGATATCGATACAGCTCCTTCTGGAATGTTCTCCGGAGACTTCGGTGGAGTGGTTACGACAAAGGTAGGAGTGATCCACCACGCATCGCAATCAGATCGCCGATCTCCCGGGCACTCGGTGAGGTTCTCTCACCGCTGACACCTTCGATCAACAGAGACGACGCCCAGGCCAGGGGCAGCAGGCCGTATTGCCGGCACCGCGCGAACACATCTGCTGCCATCTTCACGGCTGCGCTCGCGTCTGTTCCGGTCAGCGCGGCGCTACGCAGCAGATCCGACTTCACGCGGTGCCGCACAGACTCCGATTCCGCTGACAATTCGACGGCGCGTTCTGCGTGTCTGCGGGCACGAGCGAAGTCGCCTCCCGCCAACGCCAATTCTGCGGAGACCCATTCGATCCGAATTTCCTGCCGCCACAGCCCGCCCTCGACATCCAGACGCGCCCGACATTGCGCCAGCAGGCGCCAGCCGAGCGGGAGCCTGCCACAGCCGAGGGCGTCTGCGGCCAGACCGGTCAGAGCGTCACAGGCAGCCTCTGGATCACCTGGCAGGCCGCCGACGATCGCCAGTGCGCGCCCGTCCCACGTGGACGCGAGTGCATGGCGTCCGCTCTGGCGAAGAAACGACGCCCTCGTGCTGGCAGACAGAGAGGCAAGAACTCGATCCGAGTGCGTCGAGAACCCGGCCGTGAGCCGATCGAGGACATCCAATGCAGCCCGCGCTCTTGCGTAGTGGCCCTGACCACCCAGCACTACTGCCGTTGTCCACCAATCTCGGGTAGAGCAAGGCGCCGGGAGGCGGGCGAGATCCGGATCCGCACCGAACGCGGCAGACTCGAGGGACCCTGGAAGTGCAGTTGTTTCGTTGGGCACAGGTGATTGAGGGCGCGCAGGTGTCGACACAGGTTGATCATCGCAGCAGCACGAGCAGACATTCGCACGACCGGCGTCACACCAACGATGCCAAAAGTCGCACGAAACACGAAAAGGCAAGTTTGTCGGAGTTAATCAGATATTCAACTGAGATTTGCCAAATGTACTCGTAATGATATTTAACGGGCATATATCCGTGACGTTAACTGCGCATTACTTATTGGACGGATGTCCTAGTTGAAAATTGGGCACTAAGTCCCGAAATGGAGCGCAACCCCGCCCACGCAATATCGGACAAATGACGCAAACCGAGCCGAATGACTGAGTGGTTTCGCCGGGCGATCAGCCTCGAACATATCCCTGATCTGTGGGTTTCGCATCTCGAGCAGCCAGGCTTGCCGGCCGCCACCTCGATCGACCCAATTTCGACATCGGCGCAGAACAACGCACGAGGGGCCCGAAATGTAAATATATACTTCGTTAACTCTCGCATTTCGATATATGCCGATCGCCACTGAACGAGCCTATTGACGCGATTTACTCAGCACCCTTACGGTTAGCAAGCGTGAACGATTCAGAAGGCCCGGATAACCTCCGGGCAACTTGGTCCGCTCGTTGATCAACGCGAGCTTGCAGTAAGGAGTCAACATGCCTGCACCGAATCACCTTCCAGGCCCCAACGCAGACATCTGGGACTGGCAGATGCACGGTCTGTGCCGCGGAGTCGACTCCTCCATGTTCTTCCATCCCGATGGCGAACGCGGTAGAGCACGTGCCCAGCGCGAAACCCGCGCAAAAGAGATGTGCCGTCAGTGCCCGGTCCTGATGCAGTGCCGCAGCCACGCGCTGACCGTCGCCGAGCCGTACGGCATCTGGGGAGGAATGTCGGAAACCGAACGTGAACTACACGCGCGCCACCGTCGCACCACCCGCATAGCTTCCTGATACACGTAGGTAGAGCGCACTAAGCCCCCGAGAGTTTTCGGGGGCTTTTGCGTGTGGACGGGACACCGTCGAAAATGCGTGTGGACGGGACACCGTCGAAAAGAATTCCCGACACGACCCATCCGACCGACGCCCGCCTCCGAATGCCTTCTGACAGTGCACCTCAGCACATCCCTTCAGGAAGGCAGACCCATGAACACCTCTACTCGAGTTCTGGCAGTCACCGCAGCAGCCTCTTTCGCCGTCTTCGGCGTGGTCGGTTGCTCCTCGGACGACAACGATTCGTCGACCGACACGTCCAGCGCCGCCATGACGTCTTCTGCCATGGGATCGAGCATGTCTCCCAGCAGCGCGATGGCAGAGCCCGCTTCTGATCTGGTCGGTGCAGGTTGTGCCGACTACGCAGCTGCAGTGCCGAGCGGCGCCGGATCGGTCAGCGGAATGGCCCAGGATCCGGTTGCCACAGCGGCATCCAACAATCCGTTGCTCACCACCTTGACCGCGGCAGTCTCCGGCCAGCTCAACCCGGACGTCAACCTGGTCGACACCCTCAACGGTGGCGAGTTCACCGTCTTCGCACCGATCGACTCG